>NZ_WOTG01000002.1 GCF_011516925.1 Acetobacter fabarum | reverse complement strand
TCTTGTCAAAGACCAAAAGAGCCAAAAACCTTAGCAGAAACTTCCGAAACCGCCAAGGTCATCTCGTCTCGGTGAAGCAGCTTCTATACCCCCAGACACTAACCCGTCAACACTAGAAAACAAAAAAAATGACATTTTTCTTTCAGGGGCACTTTTGCCCATCCCCCTGAAGCAAAACGACGTATGCTTGCCAGCTCATGTTCGGCCCCTGCATTCGTCAGCAAACCAAGACACACTGCGCGACGAAGCAAATAGCCCAAACAGGAATCGCAAACAGGCTGCTTAACTGACTAAAACCAGACCGCTCCCGCCCCGGCAAACCAACACAATTTGTTACTTTACGTTTCCATCGCCCAGCATGAATAGAAGCCAAAGCTTTTCAGCAGCCTCAGCATAATTGCCCCGGCCTAAAACACCTAGAAAAGCCGCCCATATCCGGACAATGCTGCCATAGTAACGCCCTAGCGGTCCTTATGGTTCCTGGCGTTTCTGGCCTCGAGGCTCCTTATTTTGGCAACTCCCCGTGGATCAAGCAAAAGAGCACGCCCCAACGCGTTCTGCCTTATGGCGCGTTTTGCAACGCACTGAATTTACTGCGGAATATGTCTTTGAGGTCGCCACATAGCGTGAATGTCGTCATGCTCTATATAGTGCCATAGGTTCGCCCTGCTCCTTCAAGGCAAACTCCCGCCATAATGAGTGGTGAATGTGCCTGCAGCGGGGAGCAATCGGCTTTCCCGCTCTCATGATACTTTCATAAATCCACAAAAAGACTATATACGCCTGACGTTCGACCTTTCTGGGGGACGGACTTACTGCGCCGGTTGGCGCCGCCGCAATTTTTGATTTTCTTCGAATGGCCAACTGATGAACCTTATGAACCCAGCCTCTGCACCCACCACGGAAGCAACACTCCAGCCGCTTCCCTCCGCGTCTGGACAACTGCGCCGTTACGGTGATTTTGCGACTTTTCCAGATGCGCTGGATTACGCCGCACAAGGCACGGCCGGGTTTAATATCTATTCGGGCAAAGGTGTGCTGCTTGAAGCCCTGCCCTACAGCGTGCTGCGGACACAGGCTATTGAAACCGCAAAGCGCCTGCTTGGTATGGGGCTACAGGCCGGTGACCGCGTAGCGATTGTTGCGGAAAGCGATGGCGACTTCGCCCGCATCTTTTTTGGCTGCCAGTATGCTGGCCTTGTTGCAGCGCCCCTCCCCCTGCCCGTCGCGTTTGGTGGTAAGGATGCTTACCTGACCACCCTGCGTGGTATGATCACCAGTGCGCAGGCCAGCGCGGTCGTTATTCCGGCCATTATCGAAGGCTGGACGGATGACATTGTAGAAGGTCTTGGTCTGGTTTTTGCTGGCTCCCCCAGCGAACTGATGGCCCGCCCCGTGCCGGATATGGAATTGGGCACGGTGGACCCCGATGCGCTTTCCTACCTTCAGTTCTCTTCTGGCAGCACCCGTTTCCCCATGGGGGTTTGTGTCTCCCAGCGTTCGGGTATGGCCAATGTGGCTGCCATTGCGCATGACGGGCTGCAGGTCCGCGAAACCGGAGATCGCTGCGTTTCGTGGCTGCCGCTTTACCATGACATGGGGCTGGTGGGCTTTTTCCTGACCCCCATGACATGCCAGCTCACTGTTGACCTGCTGCCGACGCGTGAGTTTGCGCGCCGCCCCCATGTCTGGCTTGATCTGATCAGCCGTAACCACGGCACCATCGCCTACAGCCCATCCTTTGGGTACGAGCTGTGCGCCCGCCGCCCTGCCGCTCCCGGACTGGACCTGTCCCGCTGGCGGGTTGCAGGTATTGGTGGCGATATGATCCGCGCCCATATCCTGCAGGAATTTGCCGAGCGCTTTGCCCCTGCCGGGTTCAACGCCAAAGCTTTTGTTGCCAGTTACGGCATGGCCGAAGCAACGCTTGCCATCAGCTTTGTCCCGCTCGACACCGGGATTGAAACAGATACGGTTGACCTGCCCCTGCTGGAAAGCAAAGGAATTGCGCAGGCTCCGGCAAATTCCAGCACACCGTCGCGCACCTTTGTTGTATGCGGCAAAGTGCTGCCCAAGCATGCCATGGAAGTTCGCAACCCCGATGGCGTTGTGCTGAAAGACCGTGAGGTTGGCACCATTTACGTCCGTGGTCCGAGCCTTATGTCCGGCTACTTCCGCATGCCGGAAGAAACCTCGCAGGTGCTGGATCAGGATAAGTGGCTGAACACGGGTGATCTGGGCTACATGCTCAATGGTCAGGTTGTGGTCACAGGACGCGCCAAGGACCTGATTATCATCAACGGCCGCAACATCTGGCCGCAGGATCTGGAATGGTCGGCAGAAACCCACATTCCCACCCTGCGTAGCCGCGACGTGGCTGTTTTTTCCCTTGAAAAAGACAACCATGAAGAAATCGTGGCGCTGATCCAGTGCCGCACCACCAACCCCGAAGCCCGTGAAGCCCTGCGCGCCGAAACGGCGAGCCTGTTCCGCAGGCTGCATGGGGTTGATGTTATGGTTGTGCTGGTTCCCCCTCATACGCTGCCCCAGACCTCTTCTGGCAAGCTGACCCGCGCCAAAGCCCGCACAATGTATGTGAACGGCGCTTTTGCCCAGCAGCCCGAAGTCGCCTGAAGCACGGGAGAAAAGTCGCCTGTGAGTGAGAGGCTAGTCAAATCTGGTTTTTTCTCTCATAAGGCGGCCACAGCGGGCGGAAGCTCGGCTTGATATAAATGCCATAAAGGATGAAGGACCCGACATGAGCGAAACCGTTGAAAGCGTTTCCGCGCTGATCATCCAAAAGCTTCTTGCCAATCCCAAAGTCCCGCGCGACATCGACGGCAACTGCAAGATCATGGAAGATCTGGCATTTGACTCTCTCGCAGTCATGAACTTTGTCATGGAAGTGGAAGATAGTCTGGACGTCTCTGTTCCGCTCGACAAACTGGCGGATATTCGCACGATCAATGATCTGGCCGCCTGCATTGTTGACCTGAAGAACAAAGGGTAAGCGTGGATGACGTCACTGTTTTCCAAATTCGAGGGCCTTGCGGGCGCTCTGGGCTCTGTTGTCGCGGCTGGCGGGCGCAATCCGTTTGCCGTTGTCATTGAAAAGCCGGTTTCCTCCACTGTTGGGATTATAGAGGGGCGTGAAACCCTGCTCTTTGGCACCAACAACTATCTGGGTCTCAGCCAGTCCGAGCGCGCCATCAAGGCCGCGCAGGCAGCAGCAGAAACCTGCGGTGTTGGCACAACCGGCTCCCGCATTGCCAATGGAACACAGTCGCTCCATCGCCACCTGGAACGCAAGATAGCCGACTTTTTCAAACGGCGGGACGCCATGGTGTTCTCCACCGGGTATCAGGCCAACCTTGGCATGATCTCCGCTCTGGCTGGAAAAGACGATTATCTGATTCTGGATGCCGACAGCCATGCCAGTATCTATGATGGCAGCCGCCTGAGTGCAGCGCAGGTTATCCGCTTCCGCCATAACAGCCCGGACGATCTGTACAAGCGCCTCAAGCGGCTGGATGCGCCCAATAGCGCCAAGCTGATTGTTGTGGAGGGCATTTACTCCATGACCGGCAACGTGGCCCCTATGGCCGAGTTTGCCGCCGTCAAGCGTGAAACCGGCGCATACCTTATGGTGGACGAAGCCCACTCCTTTGGGGTGTTGGGCGAGCATGGACGCGGTGCGGCTGAAGCCGAAGGCGTGGAAGCAGATGTTGACTTTATTGTTGGCACTTTTTCCAAAAGTCTGGGCACGGTTGGCGGTTACTGCGTATCTGACCACCCTGAGCTGGAACTCGTGCGCCTGAACTGCCGCCCTTACATGTTTACTGCCTCACTCCCCCCGGAAGTGATTGCAGCAACAGGGGCAGCCCTTGAGGACATGATTGCCCAGCCAGAGCTACGCCGCCAGCTTATGGACAATGCCGCTCAACTGCATGCGGGCTTTACCAAGCTTGGCCTTAACGCCAGCAAGCGGGTCAGCCCGGTTATTGCCGTAACGCTGGAAACGGTTGAGCAGGCCATTCCCATGTGGAACCGACTGCTTGAACTTGGAGTTTACGTCAATCTCAGCCTGCCTCCGGCAACGCCGGATTCACGCCCGCTGCTGCGCTGCTCCGTTATGGCAACGCATACAGCGGCACAGATTGACCAGGCCCTTGCCATTTTTGGTCAGGCTGCCGTGGAATGTGGTGTACCGCTCCAGCCAGAAGCCGCGTAACATTACGCACCCTGCCTAAAGGCCCCTTGCCGCCAGAGCTTCCACAGCACTGGTGGAGCAGCCAGTAGCGGATGTTTTTCCGCAAATGGGCTAAGGGGAATGTTTATTCCGCTATGCCGCCGAACTTTCCACGCGGCGTAGCGGGCACTTCCTTTAAATGTATAAACCGCCTTGATCAGACGCAGGATGTTCAGCGGACGCCCCAACCGCGCCCTGAGCCGCCATTGGCACTGGGCCTTGTTTTTCTGTTCAGCAGTGAGCAAGGGCAAAACCTCCCCCCCCTCAGCTTCAAACGGAATGCCCGCAGCCTGCCAGCACGGGAGGAGACTATGCTCATACCGCTCCAGATTGGCATCAACCAGACTGCTGCTCCGCTGCCCGTTTTCAACACGCAATTCTGCTTTGTAGGTACTGGCATACAGAGCATCCCAGAATGCTCTGTATGGAGCCTTGAGTGGACCAAGAAGGGCCGCCCATTTTGCTGCCGTTACATTGGCGCGCACAATGCAGTGGGTAATGGCCTGCGCAGCCTGTGCGTTGTTACTCCAGACCAGCCTGACAGGCTGGGAGAACCGCGCCCAGACCGTGGTATTCAACGTGGAAAATCCGGTCAGCTCATGCAGTTGTGCCAGGGTAAGAATGGCAATTTTGGCGCGCATGGCACGGCCTGCCACCCTGAGTTCCTGATACTCCACATTGGGTGGCAATACCGCATTGGCCATGCAGGCCAGAGCGGAGCGCGGCCAGTCTGACTGCCGGCTGACAATAATGTAGAAATCGAGCAGCGTGTCTTCATCAATACCAGCACGCAGCCCCGACCCATAAAACAGAACGCCCAGAGGTCTCACATGACCCAGCATCTGCTCCACAAACCGGGTCACTTCCGGAGCGACGGGAAGAGCCAGCTCCTGCGCCAGCATATGTGTGATCTGGCCAACGGCCTGCCTGCGGGTTGTCTGCTCGGTATTAGCCATGTGTGTCAGCCATTACGCATAAAGGAAGGAAACGGGCGGGCCTGCCTGAATGGTAAAATCCGTCTTGTCGCCCGGCTCCAGAATCTCGCCATCCAGCACAAAATTTTCGTTTGTCTGCATCTGAAGGGTTTGCACGGCACCACTCTGGTAAGCAGATGAGCGGCGTAGCCACTCCGGAGCCTTGCCACGCAGCAAGGTCCACACAGCCCGCATGAGAGACGGCGGATATGCCGCCACGTCCAGATAATGCATGCCATTGCACGGCGCACCACCGGCACGCCAGAACGGCCAGACACCATAGGGCAGGGTGTTCAACGCCGTGCAAAGCACCATAAAATGGTTGTTCACGCTACTGGCTTTGCCATCGTATGTCAGCTGGGCTGCGGCCCCTGCCAGCCAACCATCCCGCTGGCGAGGAAGCAAAAGCTGCATAACTGTCATGACAAAAGTCGCTATAACCGCCATGTCGTGCGCATAACGTTTGAGCACCGCAGGCTGGTGGGCAATGCTTATGCCCCTGCCAAAAGCCCCCATACCCCCAAAAAAGCCGAGGACCGCAGCCCCCTCGTACCCCGTGCGCAGCACAACCAGCGGATGGCGCTGCTTGACCTTACGCATGGCCTGCCCGGACCGTAGTTCGGTTTGCAGGCAACGCAACGCCTCCGCTCCGCGTTTGCCGTACCCCACATCCGCCGCAATCAGGTTGGTATTGCCCGATGGAATAACCGCAACAGGTGGCCACTCCTCCGGCGGCCAGCCAGAGGCATGCAGAACGCTCAGCACCTTGCCAACCGTACCATCCCCGCCATCCACCACAATGCAGGAGAGGCTACGCGTACGCAGATCCTCCACAACACCCTGCAATGCGGCGTGTGTATCTGGTGCGTAAAACAGGACATTGGGCAACGCCTGGATACTCTGGAGATAGTCCGGGCCGTTCTTCAGGTTTTTACGGCTGAACGGATTATAAATAAGGGCTAGATGATCGGGCACTCACGTACTCTATAATGCACAAGTTACAGGTCGGTGCTTTTGCCCCGGCTCGGCTCAGTGGTATAAAGAGCCAGAGCGCGCTTGTCACATACTGTACGCTGGCAACGCCCCCGACTGGAGACCTAATTTTCTTGGCCAGCGTTCTTCTTGCCCATTTTTCCGACCCGCACCTGCCTCTGGCGGGCCTACCCACCTGGCGGGAATGGCGTTTTAAACGCGTATTAAGCCTGTTGAGCTGGTTTTACCGCCGCAGGCACCTGCATGCTCCGGCCCCCCTGTTGCAGGTCATGCAGGACATTGAGCAGGCACACCCCACGCTGGTCGCCATTACAGGGGATATGACCAATCTTGGCCTCCTGTCCGAATTCCGTGCGGCGGAACGCTGGTTAAAGGAGCAGAACCTCCCCCCCACGCTGCTTGTGCCGGGCAACCATGAGGCTCTGGTGCGGGAAAAAAATCAGGAAAAACGCGCCCTGTGGGCACCGTGGCTCCATATGGGGGAGAACAGCAAGGCTCCCTCTGTTCTTGTTCAGAACCATGTCGCCCTGATCGGGGTAAATACGGCAGTGCCCTCCCTCCCCTTCATGGCAACAGGCAGAACGGGGGACCAGCAACTGGAACTTTTGGGCAAGACACTCAGAACACTCGGCGAGTCCGGGTTATGCCGCGTTGTGCTGCTCCATCACCCGCCGGTCGCCCATCTGGTCCAGAACCGCAAGGGCCTGACGGACCTGCACATGCTACAGGACATCCTGCGCCGCGAAGGCGCGGAACTGGTGTTGCATGGGCACTCCCACCGTGCCACGGCCTGCACCATTCCGGGCACCTCCATTCCTGTAATTGGCACGACGTCTGCATCCCATATTGCCAGCAGCCCCCAGAAAGCCGCTGGCTGGAACCAAATAACCATTACCGCCCAGCCCACCACATGGGATATTACCGTGCAACGCAGGGCACTTGGTACGGATGGTTTTATGCACGACAGTGAGGCAGGCAGAGTTTACTCACGGCATCGCCATTTACCAAAAACCGCAGTATGACATTTTTCATGCTGAACGCGCCCGCCATCCGCCGCTTTTTCCAGCGGTTCCGGCCCACAACGCTTGATCGTTACCTGATCAATCAGGTTATTCCGCCATTTACCATTGCTCTGGCCGTGGTCATGACGGCGCTTCTGCTTGAGCGTTTGCTGGTTCTGTTTAACCTGCTGGCGGAAGGCAACAACAATCTACGCACGTTTGTTGAGCTGCTGACCACCCTGCTCCCCCATTATCTGGGGCTGGCCATACCGGCCGCTCTTTGCGTGTCGGTTTTTGCCGTCATGCGCCGCATGAGCCAGAATGAGGAAATTGACGCCGCCAACAGCAGCGGCCTCTCCCTTTTGCGAATCACGCGGCCCTATATCCATCTGGGGCTGGTGCTGGGTGTTATTTCCTTCCTGCTTTACGGGTTTATCCAGCCCCATGCACGGTATGACTTCCGGGCCGCGTTCTATTTTGCCAGCCACACCGGCTGGTCCCCGCGCCTGCAACCACGCATGTTTGCCCGCCCCTCCTCCGACCTCACCCTTGTTGCCGAGGACGTAACCCAAAGTGGGTCTGAGCTGAAAAACGTCTTTATTCACGATACGTCAGACCATCAGGAACGGAACATTACCGCCCGCAAGGGCCACATCCGCATCGCCTCGGATGGCAGCACCGTGCAACTGGATCTGGAGGATGGCATCATTGTCTCGGACTCGGGTGACAAACCTCCCAGCCTGACAACATTCCAGCACTCCACCCGCTACCTGACCCATGCCTCCCAGACCACGCCCTTCCGCGAACGTGGGGACGATGAGCGCGAGCTCACATCCCCCGAACTGATCAGCAAGATTGTTCGCCAGGACGGCAGTATCTCGCGGCCGCATATGTGGTCGGAGCTGCACTTCCGCCTTGCCCGCAGCCTGACCATTCCCTTTATTCCGCTCCTTGCAACCGCACTGGCCATGGCCCGCAAGCGCCAGCGCAATAATGCGGGCCTGCCCATTGCCTTTATCCTCATGATCGGTTTCGACCATATCCTGCAGTTCGGGCACAGCATGGTTGCAACCCGGCAGCTCTCTGTACTGGTCATATGGGCACCAGCACTTGTGTTTATCGTTCTGTGCGTGGCGTTGCTCCTTTACCGCTCGGGCACATTCCTCCTCTGGCGTGCCCGCTGGGCACAGCCAGCCAGAACCCGGCAGGCATAAAGAAAACCGCATATGAGCAAGCCTTCACCCAACCCGCGTTATGTTCTGCTGCGCTACCTGTCCGGGGCACTGCTTTTTCGCGTGGTGTTCTGCAGTTGCGTGCTGGTCAGCCTGCTGGAAATTCTGGCACTGCTGGAACAGACAACCCCCATTCTGCAGCGGCATCTGGGTATTCTGGGGATTTTCAATTACGCCTGCATGCGCCTACCCTTCCTGCTGTCTGGCGCGCTCCCGCTCAGCACGCTCATTGGCGCGCTGCTTATGCTGACGCAAATGACCCTTGCCAGCGAAATAGCCATTCTTCGTGCAGCAGGCTTATCCACGCTCGGGTTATACAAATATCTGGTGCCCGCAACGTTACTGATCGGGCTGGCAGGCATTGTGTTAGATGATCAGGTAACCCCCCGCTCCGAGCAGGCTCTGGCCGCATGGTGGAATCGCACCGACCCCACCCCCGAGGATGGGCATTCCTTCTGGTTCCATGAAGGCTCCAGCCTGACCCATATTGGCCACGTGGCCGACGGTGGCAACATACTGGGCACGGTTGACGTGTACATGCGCGATGCCAACCGGATGCTGAACAAAACCCTGCACGCACAAACGGCCCATTACACCGGCGCACACGGCTGGACCCTTTACAACGTGGAAGGGCTGGACGTGGACCTCAGGGACCAGAAGGTGGACCGTCTGAAACATCAGGCCGACATGCCATGGCACACGACTCTGGCGCCGCGGGATTTTATTCGCCTGTCTTCGGGCAATGCGCCGCTGTCCACCGCAACCATTATTGGCATGCTACGCGGGCAGCTTGCCTCGGATTCCAGCCCGGGTTTCCTCCGGGCGGGGCTGATCGAGCGGTTCCTTCGCCCGGCGTCTCTGCTGGTTCTGCTGTTGATCGCAATGCCAGTAATCTATATCCCTCCACGAACGGGGACACGCAGTTGGTTGCCAGTATGGTGTCTGGGCGCTGGGCTGCTGTTTATTGTTGTACAGGGACTGCTGCGGGCTATGGGTAATGCCGGTCTGCTCCCGCCTCCGGTTGCAACAGTTCCCACGTTGATCATCTTTACATTGGGGGCACTGACTGTGCTCCTGAGGAACGAAACACGATGAGCGGAACTCTGAACAACCCCTCCCTCAAGACTGGTCGCAGTTTTGACCTGGGTAAAATGGATCTCCGGCAGCTGTGGATCGCCTATCTGACGTATCCAACCATTCTGCTGTACTTTGCCCTTGCCCTTGCCAGTGCGTTTGTCTCTGCCCATTTTTTTGCAGGCTGGCCAAAAACACTCAGCGCCATACTGGCCGTGGTGTTTGTCTACCCCATAGTGTGGTACATGCTGCACCGCTACGTTCTGCACGGGCACCTGCTTTATAAAAACAAATGGACCGCCGGACTGTGGAAGCGCATCCATTTTGACCACCATCAGGACCCACACCTGCTGGATGTTCTGTTTGGCGCGCCGGTTACAACCCTGCCCACCATTGCCGTAATCACCCTGCCCATTGGCTACCTGATCGGTGGCGTTGCCACGGCAGCCGCGGCTTTGGGCACAGGCATTGCCATTACCTGCATTTACGAGTTTTTCCACTGCATCCAGCACCTGAACTACAAACCCCGTTCAGCATGGATCCAGCGCATGAAAGCCCGCCATGTGCTGCACCACTTCCATGATGAAGATGGTAATTTTGGCATTACCAGCTTTGTGGTGGACCGGGTTCTGGGCTCCTACTACGTGGATGCCAAAGCACGCCCGCGCAGCCCGACCGTGTTCAATTTGGGGTATGATGTTGAACAGGCCTCGCGCTACCCTTGGGTTATGGAACTGACCGGCGCTCCCCCGCGCGACCGGCCCGATGGCGCACGCCCGGACCAGAAACGCGCGGCATGAGCACGGCTCCCGCCATTACCGCTCTGGTGCTTGCCGGAACACGCCCCGGCAAGCCGGACCCCGTTGCGGTTGCAGGTGGTGTCTCGCACAAGGCACTTCTGCCCATTGATGGGGTTCCAATGGTTGTGCGGGTGGTTCACGCCCTGCAGGCCGTGCCCGCCGTTACCCGTATTGTCGTCTGTCTGGAAGACCCGGCTATTCTGGCCGGGATTTTACCAGACGATGTGCAGGTTGTGGCATCCCGCCCCGAAGGGCCAAGTGCCAGCGTGCTGGACAGTCTTGCACATTTTGGCACCCCGCTGCTGGTGACCACAGCAGACAATGCCCTGCTCCAGCCTGAATGGGTGGAGGAACTGCTCCGCACTGCTGCCGATAAAACCGATATTGCCGTTGGCGTTGCCACCCAGAGCAGCATCCAGCAAAGTGTACCCCAGACCAAGCGCACCTATATCCGCCTGACGGACATGGTTTTTTCCGGCTGCAATCTGTTTTACTTCAAAACCTCTGTTTCGGCCCGGGTAGCCGATCTGTGGCGCAGTGTGGAAAAAAACCGCAAACACCCGCTGCGGGTCGCATGGACTCTGGGCTTGGGCGTTCTGCTTCGCGCAGTAACAGGGCGGCTATCCACGCAGGCCCTGTATGCCCGCATTTATGCCCTTACCAGCGCACAGGCCGAGCTGGTTCCCCTATCAGATGGGCGCGCGGCGGTGGATGTGGACAAGGAAGCCGACATCCTTCTCGCCCAGCAACTTGCACCGGTGTTAAAGGCGCAATACGGGCATTAACCCAACCCGGCCGGGTGCTGGAACAGCCCCGGCTCGTACCTTCAGGCTGGCATAAGCTGTTCCAGCAGGGCCGGAATGTCCTGCATGCAGGGGGCAGAAGCCTTGGCCCTGCTGGCAAGTTCGGGTGCACCGTACCCCCAGCCTGCAAATACAAAGGGGCAATCCGCCCCTTCGGCCGCCAGATAATCCGGCGGCATATCCCCCACCATCACACTGCTTGCCGCACTCCCTCCGGCCTGCGCAATCGTGCCCAGCAGGTGCCGCGCATCCGGCTTGCGGGCAGCAAAGCTATCCCCACCGCCCACGGCAGCGAAAACGGAGGTCAGCTCAAAATCCGCAAGAATACGGCGTGCCGCTTTTTCCGGCTTGTTCGTGCAGACTGCAAGCAGCCACCCTTGTGCCCGCAGGCGGTGCAAAGCCTCCTCCGTACCGGGGAACAGGCGGGACAACCGGGTGGCACGGGGTGTGTAAGCCGCCATAAAACGGCTGACCGCCTCCTCCGTGGAAAATGGTATGGCTGGAGCGGTCCCGCTTTCTTTTGCTTTTTGCTCCACGCTGGCGTGCAGGGCCCGCTCCACCAGTGCCTGCACGCCATTGCCTATCATGCCGCGCACCTGTGTATCGGACAGCAATGGCAAGCCACATTGGGCCAGAATTTCGCGGCAGCATTCCGCCAGATCCGGCAAGGAATCCAGCAAAGTGCCGTCCATATCGAACACGGCCAGACGCAAAGCAGACATTCCGTTCCTCCGCCTCGTAAATATTAGAAAACTTTTATGATATTGGCATGGAGTTTTTCCATAAGCGAGACGTTTGACACACGCCGGAGCTTGGCTTACCGCATCATTTATGACGTCTGATCCCGCATTCCGTCCTGCCACAGCGGTTCTTCTGGCCGCAGGGCTAGGCACCCGCATGAAATCCTCCCGCCCCAAAGCCCTGCAGCACCTTGCGGGCGGCCCCATGCTGGCCCACCTGCTACGCAACGCAGCCGAGGTCTTTGATCGTCTGGTTGTGGTCATCGGGCCGGAAATGGCAGATGTGGCGGAAGTTGCTGCCCCTTACCCCGTGGTCATCCAGCATGAGCGGCTTGGCACGGCCCATGCGGCCCTGCAGGCAGCACAGTGGTTTGGTGATGGCGATGTGGCAGTCCTGTACGCAGATAACCCGCTTATTTCTGCCCAGACCTTGACCGCCCTGCTGGAGGAGCGGCGTAAACCCGATGTGGGTCTGGCCCTGCTGGCCATGCGCCCGGCAGACCCAGCCCGCTACGGCCGTGTGGTGACCCACGCCGGCAATGTGGAACGCATTGTGGAATGGTCGGATGCAACCCCCGAGGAACGCGCCATAGACCTGTGCAACGCAGGTGTTCTCTGTGCCGATGCCGCAGACTTCCGCCGCTGGCTGGAAGCCGTGGGCAATGACAACGCCAAAGGTGAGTTCTACCTGACCGATGTGGTGGACCTGGCTGTGGCCGAGCATGCGCAGGTCCGTGCGGTTGAGGCCGCAGAGGATGAACTACGTGGTGTGAACTCCCGCAGCGAGTTGGCTCAGGCCGAAGCCGCCCTGCAAAAGCGCCTCCGCCAGAACGCCATGGACAACGGGGTAACGCTGGTTGCCCCCGAGACAGTCTTTTTGGCAACAGACACCCAACTGGCCGCCGATGTGCTGGTTGAGCCCAATGTTGTCTTTGGCCCCGGCGTTGTTGTGCATGAAGGTGCTGTTATTCGCGCCTTCAGCCACCTTGAAGGGTGCGAGGTACATTCTGGCGCAGTGATTGGCCCATATGCCCGCCTGCGGCCAGAAACCACAATTGGTGCCAGCGCGCGGGTTGGCAATTTTGTTGAACTCAAAAGTGCCGAGCTGGGTGCGGGTGTTAAAGTCAACCATCTGTCCTATATAGGAAATGCACAGGTTGGCGCGCACTCCAACATTGGGGCCGGGACCATTGTGTGCAACTATGATGGGGTGTTCAAACACACCACATCCATCGGCAAAAATACGTTTGTCGGCTCCAACTCCGTACTGGTTGCCCCTGTCGAGATCGGTGATAACGCCCTGATCGCAGCAGGCAGTACCATTACAAACAATGTGCCGCAGGATGCGCTGGCTCTGGGGCGTGCGCGCCAGACCACCAAACCGGAACGCGGCAAACTGTTCAAAGATGCCCTGAAGGCAAAAAAGGAAAACGGCTGATGTGCGGAATATGCGGCGTTGTCGGGTTACGCCATGCAACCCCCATTGTGCTCGAAGGCCTGCGCAGGCTGGAGTACCGTGGGTATGATTCCGCAGGCATTGCCACTCTGGTAGATGGGCGCGTAGAGCGCCGCCGGGCGGCTGGCAAGCTGGATAATCTGGCCAAACTGCTGGAGCAGGAACCCCTTGCGGGCAAAACCGGCATTGGCCACACCCGCTGGGCCACCCACGGTGCCCCCACCACCTGCAATGCGCACCCACACGGCACAGCCCGCGTGGCCATTGTGCATAACGGCATTATTGAAAACTTTGAAACCCTGCGCCAGGAGCTTGAAGCCGCCGGGCAGGTGTTTGAAACCGAAACCGACAGCGAAAGCATTGCCCTGCTGGTGGACTACCACCTGCAACAGGGCCTGCCCCCCAAGGAGGCAGCCCTTAAAGCGCTCAAACGTCTGGATGGCGCATACGCCGTTGCCATGATTTTTGCAGGCCATGAAGGGCTCATGATCGGGGCGTGCAACAACGCACCCCTCGCCGTGGGTTTTGGGGATGATGAACTGTTCCTTGGTTCGGATTCCCTCGCACTGGCTCCCCTGACCCGCCGCATCACCTATATGGAAAATGGCGACTGCGTGGTGATCACCCCGCAGGGTGCCGAGTTCATGACCTTTGATGGCACGCCCCTTGAGCGCCCGGTGCAGATTACCGCCCTGACCGCAGGCTCCATTGGCAAGGATGGCTACCGCCATTACATGGAAAAGGAACTGCACGAACACCCGCTGGTTATCGGGCAGACCCTCCAGCGCATGATCGACCCGGCAACGCGCAAGGTTGTGCTGCCAGACCTGCCGTTTGACCTTGCCACCGTGCCCCGTGCGGTCATAACCGCCTGTGGCTCGGCTTTTTACGCCGGAATGGTTGGCCGCTACTGGCTGGAAGAAATTGCCCGCCTGCCGGTTGATATTGATGTGGCGAGCGAGATGCGCTACCGCGACCCGCCGCTGAGCGCAGGCTCCCTTGGCCTGCTGATCTCCCAGTCCGGGGAGACGGCAGACACACTGGCAGCCCTGCGCAGCCTGCGTGAAAAGGCCATCCATATTCTCTCTGTTCTTAATGTGGAACACAGCACCATGGCGCGTGAGAGCGATGTGATGCTGGGAACCGTGGCAGGCCCGGAAATTTCGGTCGCCTCCACCAAAGCCTTTACTGCGCAGCTGACCGTACTGGCCTGCCTGACTATTGCCACCGCCCGTGCCCGCGGCACGCTAGACCCCATGGGGGAAGAAGAGCTGGTCGCCGCACTCATGGACCTACCAAGCCGTGCGGCGGAAGTGTTCAACCAGGGGAATGCCATTCGGCAAATGGCGGCCATTGTGGCCGAAGCGCGAGACGTCCTCTACCTCGGCCGGGGCAGCATGTTCCCCGTAGCCATGGAAGGCGCGCTCAAGCTGAAAGAAATTTCCTACATCCATGCCGAAGCCTATGCGGCGGGGGAAATGAAGCACGGCCCCATTTCCCTGATTGACCGCACCGTACCCATTGTTGCCAGTGTGCCCTCCACACCACTGTTCGACAAAACCCTGTCCAACCTGCAGGAAGCAAAAGCCCGTGGCGGCCGCCTGCTGGTCTTTACCGACACACAGGGAGCAGACCGCGTTTCCGCCATTGCCGAACAGATTGTGGTGCTCCCGCGTGTGCATGATTTTGTCGCACCGATCCTGCAAACCATTCCGGTGCAGATGCTGGCGTACGAGGTTGCCGTGCTCAAGGGCACGGATGTTGACCAGCCGCGTAATCTGGCAAAATCGGTAACGGTGGAATAACCATACCTCAAAAGCTGGCTCCTTTATTATCAGGGAGCCAGCCCTTGCTTTTGCGGTTCAGGGCGTTTGCTTGGGTGTTTCGTCCAGCCGCATGACAACATGCCCCATTTTGGGGTGCTCCACTTCCAGCCTGACAACCGACATACCTATGTTGGGAATATTCTCAAACCAGACCCGGCCGATCTGCGGCTGCCTGAGTTTGCTGAACTGCCCATTGGCCGTAAATCCCTTAACCTGCTGCAAAACAAAATTGCAGGTCACGGACTCGCTCCCCCACGCATGGGATGCGCTGGAGGGTGGGCGCTCCACCCCCGTATTGCGCAGGCTCAGCACGCTCAGGCGCAAGCCATCAAACAGCTTCTGGGGGGCTTCATCACAACGATTATGGGTTTGCATCTGGTGCACCAGCCCAACCAGCAGGGCAACAATATCCTGCGCGCCAGCCCGTTCTTCGGGGGTTACCTTTTCCCGGGTGCCTATGGGAGGCTCCTGCACCGTAATCTGCGGCACACCAGCCTGATACGTCATGTGCAGGTGGCTCTGCTCATGATTATAGGTGCCTGCGCTGTCATACTGCGCGGGTTCAGGCTGCCCGCTGGCCAAAAACTGACCAGAGCCCTGCATACGCATATCGGTCTGTACGAACAGACCAAAAAAACCTGCAGTCTGAACCTGCGCAATGCCGCTATAGGCATTGATCCCCAGCCTGTACCCGACATTGGCTGTTAACACATGCAGGCCATGCACATTGATCAGATACCGCGCAGAGGTCTGCATGAGCCCCCCTTCCGCACGGGCCTGCTGCACAGCGGGGTAAAAGGCCAACGGCAGCATGCCAAGGAGCAGGCCCATGGCAATGCCGCGCATATGGCGGCGGCATGTGTTTTTCCGGTTCATTATTCCAGCCCGCATAGCAGCAAGACGCATGTTCTGTTCCATTCCGCCCGCAGGCAAAACCTTATCCTGCGCGATAACCAAGCCGGAAGGAAACCGCCTCTGCCAGACGGGATGCAACACCCCCCAGACGCGCAACGCTGTACCGCCCCAGCTCCGCCTGCGGCAGGCTGATCCCGATTCCGGCCAGTGCACACCCTGAATGGTCTTTGACAGCCGCGCCAAAGCACCACAGCCCGTCATGCACCTGCTCGTCATCCACCGCATATCCACGATCCTTGATTTCGGCAATTTCGCGCACCAGCGTTGTAACCGAGCATATGCCATTAGGCGTCAGAGGCTGGGGCCAGGTTGTAACAGGGTGCAGGGCCAGCCATTCCCGGAAGGAGGCATCATCCATACCCGCCAGCATGGCATTACCTGTGGCCGTAAATATGGCAGGCAGGCGCATCCCTACCCTGAAGGACGCCCCCAGCACGGTCGCGCTGTTACGGCAGGCCACATACACAACCTCCGCCCCCTCCAGCATGGTGAGGGTAACGGTAAAGGCCTCCAGATCCGTGCGAGTCTCCAGCACGTGGTAGAACTCACTCACCAGATCCCGCTTTTCCGTAACGTCGCCGGCCCAATCAAGCAGACGTGTTCCCAGCCGGTACCCCTGCGTGACTGTTTTTTCCAGCAGGCCCAGCTCCTGCATAACCGCCAGCAGACCATGGGCCGTGCTGCGCGGCAAATCGAGCTGACGGGCTACATCTGCCGCCAAAGGCGGTTTGGCGGCATCCTTGACCATATCAAGTATACGAACGGCCCTGCGTAGAGCGGGAACCGTATCCTGCGATTTGGACATGTTATTCTTATTTTCCATGTTGACAGGAGAGGCTCATATCTTCATATTCCACATACGGGATCGAGTTCAACATAATGAACAACAAAAAGCAGAACACGATCTTGCCGCGCACAAGATGTGGTGGAAGTCTGGCACAAGAACCCGGAACAGGGCAGCAGGCTTCCACCCACTACTTGCAGACAGCATAACATCTCGCTCCTTCTCTTGTGGTGCGCTACACAGGATGCCTTACCTGCCACAAAAGCAGCAAAAGGGCAGCACCTTGGCAACAAGCATATACGATTTTACCCTACCCGCACTCGATGGCAGCAGCATTGATCTGAGTGCCTACAGGGGCCAACCCATCCTGATCGTGAACACCGCCTCCAAATGTGGGTTTACCCCACAATATGAGGGATTGCAGGCTTTATGGACACAGTTCCACAAAGCCGGGCTGGTGGTTATTGGCGTTCCCAGCAATGACTTTGGTCAGCAGGAGCCCGGCACATCGGAAGACATCGCAACATTCTGCCAGAAGAACTACGGCGTTGCTTTCCCCATGGCAGCCCGCAGCGTTGTCAAAGGCCAGAACGCCATACCGCTGTTTAAATGGCTGGATGCAGAGCTGGGCTTTCTGGCACGCCCCAGATGGAATTTCTTCAAATACCTGATCGGGCGTAACGGCCAGCCGGTTGCATGGTTTTCTTCCATAACGCCACCCACCTCCGCCCGCGTGCGCAATGCGGTCGAACGGGCTTTGCTACCCGCGGTATAACCCCAGCGAACATAAAAAAAAGCGGCATTCCCCCTAGTGCTAAGGAATGCCGCCTTATGCCGTGTGCCTTCTAACGCGTAACAAGCTTGCCATCGCGCAGGGTTACAACCCGGTCCATGCGCGGCAGAAGTTCCTCATTATGGGTTGCAACCAGTGCGGCCAGACCGCGCTTGCGCACGGCTTCCAGCAGTTCGGTAAACACCGCGTCTGCCGTATGCACGTCCAGGTTGCCAGTAGGTTCATCCGCCAGCAGCAGGGAGGGGGCATTAGCCAGCGCGCGCGCAATAGCCACACGCTGCTGCTCCCCACCAGAAAGCTTGCCCGGCAGATGGTCCACCCTGTGGGCAAGGCCAAACATCTCCAGCAGGCGCTCAGCTTCCTTCCGGGCTACCCGCTTGGGCACACCTGCGATCATTTGCGGCAGAACCACATTTTCCCGCGCGGTAAATTCCCCCAGCAGGTGGTGGAACTGGTACACAAACCCGATTTCATCCCGCCGCAGGGCTGTGCGCCCGGCATCGGCCATGGTGCTGGTCGATTGACCACGAATAATAATGTCCCCCGCATCTGGCGTATCCAGCAGACCTGCCAGATGCAAAAGCGTGGACTTACCCGTGCCCGATGGCGCAACCAGCGCCACGATTTCCCCCGCATTGAGGGTAAAATCCGCCCCCTGCAAAATGGGCAGCACGTCATGCTCCCCACTGCGATAGGTTTTTTGAACGCCGTTCAGGCGGAGCACCGCAGTATCATTCATGACGTAGCGCCTCGACCGGGTCTGTTCTGGCTGCGCGCCAGGCTGGATACAATGTTGCCAGAAGCGAAAGCAGGAGCGCCATGCCAATTACCTCGCCAACCTGCCCCCAATCCAGCTTGGCTGGCAGGTGTTCAAGGTAATACACCTCCGGGTTAAACAGGTTTGTGCCCGTCAGGCTTTGCAACAACTGCCTGATACGCTCGATATTCATGCAGAACACAATGCCCAGTGCCGTCCCCGCCACCGTGCCGGTAACACCCACCGATGCCCCACACATCAAAAAAATACGCATAATGGCGCCACGACTGGCCCCAATGGTGCGCAGCACGGCAATGTCGGCCGTTTTGTCCTTGACCATCATGATCAGGGAGGAAATGACATTGAACGCCGCCACAACAATAATCAGGGTCAGGATCAGGAACATTACGTTCTGTTCCACCTGCACGGCCCCGAACAATGCGTTATTGGCCGTTGTCCAGTCCAGCACCCGCAAACCCGGGTCATCCACAGCCCTGACAATGGCCATAGTAACCGGGCGCACATGCTGCGCATCCTTTGTGGCGACCTGAATCTGCGTCACCTTGCCTGGCATCTGGAAATATACCTGAGCGGCGTGCATAGGCAGGAACACAACGCTGGAATTATAGTCATTCACCCCGGCGTCAAAAATCGCGCTCACACGGTATGAGCGCACACGCGGTACCGTGCCAAAAGCAGTGGCCGCCCCTTCGGGCGAAACCAGCGTCAGGCGCGAACCAATAGACAGCCCTGCCCGCTCGGCCATGGTTACACCAACCACAATGGAGTCATCCCCCTGACCAAACTGGTCCAGAGACCCCGCGACAAGGGAGGAACTGACCGCCGTAAGGTCGTGCAGGCCCTGTGCCGTAATGCCGTGCACCACACCACCGGCACTGTAAGACCCGGCACTGAGCAGCACCTGCCCTTCTATAATGGGTGTGGCACTCAGCACATCAGGAACAGAGCGGACTTCCTGCGCCACATCTTCATATTGGGAGATGGTACGCCCTGCGCCATAAATGCTCAGGTCCCCGTTCAGGCCCAGAATACGGCCCATAAGATCGGCCTGAAAACCGTTCATCACCGCCATGACAATGATCAGCGTTGCAACACCCAGCGCAATACCAACCAGAGAAAATATGGCGATGATGGAAACAAACCGCTCCCCACGCCGCGCGCGGAGATAACGGCCAGCTACCGCACGCTCGAAGGGACCGAACATGGTGCTCAGCCCGCCAGAACCAGAGCCAGCGCTTCATCCACGCTCAGCTCCTGCCGTTCCCCTGTGGCGCGGCGCTTGAGTTCCACCCGGCCTTCCTTGGCGCTACGGGGACCAACCACGATCTGCCACGGATGACCCATCAGATCGGCATCGGCAAATTTTACGCCAGCCCGTTCGGACCGGTCATCATACAGGAATGCTTCTGGCGCTTTTGCGTAAATCTGCTCGCACACCTCATCACACAGCGCATCACCGGACTTCAGGTTCAGGATAGCAGCGCGGAAAGGAGCTACGGAATCGGGCCAGATAATGCCGTTTTCATCGTGGCAGGCTTCAATAATAGCCCCGGCAAGGCGGGAGACCCCAATGCCGTAGGACCCCATTTCGGGGAAGAACTGCGCACCATCGGCACCACTAACACTCACCCCCATGGATTCCGTGTATTTGGTACCAAAGTAGAAAATATGACCGACCTCAACACCGCGGCCTTCACGCTTCTGGGCGTCGGGCACTGCGTCCCATGCTGCAGTATCATGCATTTCATCCGTGGCGGCATAAGGCGTAGTCACACGGTTGAAGAAGGCTTCCAGCGCTTCGGGGCTGCTGGTGTCCACGGGTTCGTCCAGCCAGTCCTGATCTTCCAGTGCGGCATCATAGAACACCCCACTTTCCCCCGTTGGGGCGAGAATAAGGAATTCGTGGCTCAGTTCCCCACCGATTGGCCCTGTATCGGCCCGCATGGGAACAGCCCGCACACCCAGACGCTGGAAGGTGCGCAGGTAAGCCAGCATCATGCGCCGGTAGGTGGCTACGGCAGATGCGTAATCCACATCAAAGCTGTAGGCGTCCTTCATCAGAAATTCGCGGCCACGCATCACGCCAAAGCGAGGACGCATTTCATCGCGGAATTTCCACTGAATGTGGTACAGAACCTGCGGCAGGTCCTTATAGGATTTTACTGACTGACCGAACAGGTCTGTCACCATTTCCTCATTGGTTGGCCCGTACAGCAGTTCGCGCTTGTGGCGGTCCTGAATACGCAGCATTTCCGGCCCGTACGCATCGTAACGGCCGGAGCGGCGCCACAGGTCTGCGGACTGCAAGGTAGGCATAAGCACTTCCTGCGCATCCACCCGGTCCTGCTCTTCACGCACAATCTGGCTGATGTTGCGCAGCACCTTAAGCCCGGCTGGCAGCCAGGCATAAATGCCCGAAGCCGTCTGGCGGATCAGCCCCGCGCGCAGCATGAGCCTGTGAGAGACGATCTGCGCCTCTGCCGGATTTTCCTTGAGGGTGGGAAGAAAGCTGCGCGAAAGACGCATGTGCATTCAGCCTTGTATGGGGCGTACCTCCGGCAAAAGGAGAGGCATGCCTGTGTTATCTGTTATCAAGCTGTAAAACAGCCCTGAACGAAAGAAAACCCGGCAGGACCGGGCTTTCTTGTTCGTCGGTATCTAAAACGCCTTATACGCGCAGCACGTGCACATCCACCAGCGGGCGCTTTTGCAGCTTGCGGCCAAGAGCGCGGCGCAGGGCGGTTTTGGCGGCCTCGCGGAAGGCTCCATCCTCGTTGCGCAGTTCATCGGGGATTACGTCCAGCGCGTTGGCGAATTCCTCGCGCACACGCACACTTTCCAGATCATCCGGGTCCAGCAGGCCGGGCGCGCTCACCTTGGGGTCGCCAATAACAAAGCCTTCGTCATCCACAGCAAAACTGCCAATGACAATGCCGTTAAACAGCATTTTGCGGCGGGCTGCCAGCACGCCACCATTCATGGGCAGCAGGCGGTTGCCGTCCAGCGCGAGGCGGCCTGTGGGGGCGGTATCCACCACTTCCAGCTTACCCGGGGAAAGACGTAGAATATCCCCGTCCTCCAGCAGAATGGGAGCAATACCCATTTCCTGCGCCAGAGCGGCCTGTGCGGTCAGGTGCCGCCATTCGCCATGCACCGGCACCACATGCTGGGGCTTGAGCAGTTCGTACATCTTCTGCACGTCACCACCCGTGGCATGGCCCGAAACATGCACAAAGTGTTCACGGTCGGTAATAACCTTAACGCCACGCTTTGCCAGATTATCCTGCACCGCCATGATCGCCCGCTCATTACCCGGAATCATGCGGCTGGAATAAATGACCGTATCCCCTTCCCCGAGGGAAATATTGGGATGCACGTCCATGGAAATACGCGACAGAGCCGAGCGCGGCTCGCCCTGGCTGCCCGTGATGATCATGAGCAGCTGGTCATCAGGCACATCGTTCACGTCCTGCTCACTCAGGAACGGCAGAACACCAGACAAATAACCACACTCACGCGCAGCCGTATCCAGGTTACGCAGCGAACGCCCGACCAGCACAACCGTGCGGCCAGCGGCCTGTGCGGCCATGGCAATGGTTTCCACCCGCGCCACGTTGGAGGCAAAGCAGGTCACGGCAATGCGCCCCTTAAGGCTTGCCACCAGTTCGGTCATGCTCACGCGCACTTCGGACTCGGAGCGCGAAGGGCCGGGCTTCATCACGTTCGTGCTGTCGCACACCAGTGCAAGAACGCCCTCCTCACCAATTTCGGCAAGGCGGTTCAGGTCTGTTGCGGGGCCAACCAGCGGTTCGGGGTCAAACTTCCAGTCGCCTGTGTGAACCACAATCCCTGCCGGAGTACGCAGGACCATGGACTGGGCTTCGGGCACGGAATGCGTAACCGGCACGAACTCAATATCAAACGGGCCCACATTAAAGCGCGCACCGGGCATGATCACGCGGATCGGCACATCCATCAGGCGGGCTTCGGCCAGCTTGCGGCGCAGTACGGCACTTGCAAACGGCGTAACGTAAATGGGGCATTGCAGCATGGGCCACACATGCGCCACGGCACCAATATGGTCTTCGTGCGCATGGGTAATAACCAGCCCGGCCAACTGGTTCCGCCGCTCGACAATAAAGGCGGGGTCGGGCACCAGAATTTCTGCTTCGGGGGTATCGTTCCCGCTAAAGCCAATGCCGCAATCAATCGCCAACCATGTATCGCCCTGACGATACAGGTTGAGGTTCATGCCGATCTCACCCGTTCCGCCCAAGGGCAGAAAGGCCAGATCGCCGTTCTGTTCAGTCATATTATCCGATTATCCTTCAGCCAAAAAATCTCGTTCTACTGTCAGTTTCGGCAGGGGGTTTCGCCCCGCCAGCAAGCGCAACCCGTTAAGGGTCAGCATTGAATCCACATGGTCAAAGACCGTTGTCCCCTCCGAGAAGAGCGGAGCCAGACCGCCTGTTGCGAGCACCTTCATGGAAGGCCCCACTTCACGGCGGATCCTCTCAACGATCCCCTCGATCAACCCTACATACCCCCAGAACACGCCTGAGCGCATGGCTGCAACTGTATTCCGCCCAATAGCGGACTCCCCTACGGGGCGACCAATACCAATACGGGGGAGCCTTGCCGCAGCCTGATGCAATGCCTCGACCGACAGATTGATGCCGGGCGCAATAACACCGCCGCAGTAACTTCCCTCCTGATCCACCACATCAAACGTGGTGGCTGTGCCAAAATCTATAACCGTCAACGGGCCACCATAGGTGTAATGAGCGGCCAGACCATTGAGCAGACGGTCCACCCCGACTTCATCCGGGTTATCCATCTTGATGGCAAACCCCCAGTCCAGCCGGGCGGAGGCCAGCAGTGGCTCTACAGCAAACCACTGGCGGCATAAAGTACGCAAATGGTAAAGGGCCGCAGGCACCACCGTGCCTATAACAGCCCCTTCAATATCATCAGAGGTCAGACCCTGCGTTTTCAGCAGCGCTTGCAGCCACACCCCATATTCATCCGAAGTCCGCTGGGGCTGCATGGTAATCCGCCATACACCACGCCATTTTTCGCCGTCGTGTACAGCAAACACAACATTGGTATTCCCTGCATCAATGACAAGTAGCACTCCTATGCGCCCTTTTCCATAAGCAGAATATCCCCTGTTGCGATTGTCTTCATGCCACCTTCCGTGTCCAGCAGCAGGCGGCCATCTGGTGCCAAGCCTGCAAAGAGCCCCTTCTCATAAGTAGTCCCGCCCTGAACGACAAGGGGGGTCCCCACAGGATGCGCCCTTTCCAGCCAGGCTGCGCGAATGCTGGCAAAGCCTTTTTGCCGCCATTGCTCAGACCAGAATGTAAGCCCGTCCAGCACATACCGGGCCACAGCTTCCACATCCGGGACAGAGCCACATTGTGCAAGACAGGCCACCGTGCGCTCCAGCACATCCGGGTCAGGAGCCGAGACCAGATTGGCTCCAAGGCCGACAAGAACGTAAGGCCCCTCCCGCTCGATGAGGATACCCCCCATCTTGCGCCCATCCAGCAGAATATCGTTCGGCCATTTGATCATGAGGTGGGGCCGGGCCGCGGGCTGCGCACGCAAAAGCCCATCATAAAACCCGAGGGACGCCACAAAAGGCCAGCCTCCCAGCGCTTCCGGCCCGGCCTGCGTGCCGTCCAGCACAACACTGAGTGCAAGCCCCTGCCCACCATCCAGCCATGTACGGCCGCGGCTACCCCGGCCTTTGGTCTGCCGCCGGGCCAAAACTGCAAGCCCGGCTACAGGGTCGCCCGAACGGCAGGCGTTCAGGCAATAATCGGAGGTCGATGGCAGCTCATCAAAACAGGTGAGCCGCCAGAAATTACCCTGCCCGCTCATCCAGCCAGAGCAAGTGCGGCCTGATGCGCCACAGACATGATTGGCCCAAGCACAACAGCAAAAACAACAGTTGCAACACCCATCCCGCCCGAAACAAACAGAAGGCTGGGTGCGGGGCGGTCCAGCGCATGGGCTGGCGCATCAAAATACATAACTTTTACAACCCGCAGATAATAATAGGCTCCGACAATGCTGGACAATGCGCCAATGCACACCAGCACGTAAAGGCCGGATTGCCACGCTGCTGCAAAAACCATGAACTTGCCAAAAAAGCCAGCCAGAGGTGGCGCGCCGACCATGCTGAACATGAACACGGCCAGAGCAAGCGCCATAGCCGGGTCCGAGCGCCCAAGGCCCGCCAGATCCGCAATGGAGTTTACTTCCCGCCCGTTGCGGCGCATGGCCGTAATGCCTGCAAAAACACCAGCATTCATAACAAAATAGGCGGCCAGATAAATAAGCGTGGCCTGCGTACCGGCTGTGGAGGCCGCCGCCAGCCCCATCATGGCATAGCCCATGTGCCCGATGGAGGAATAAGCCATGAGCCGCTTGATATTGGTCTGCGGAATAGCCGCAAAAGCCCCGTAAACCATGGACAGGACAGAGACCGCTTCCACTAGTATCTGCCAGCGGGGAGCAACAGAGCCAAACGGCCCGGCCATAACACGCAGGAACAGGGCAAAGGCTGCAAATTTAGGGGCCCCAGCCATATATGCCGTAACGGGTGTTGGCGCACCCTGATACACATCGGGCGTCCACATATGGAACGGCACGGCAGAGAGCTTGAAGCACAGGCCGACAACGATAAAGACAATCCCCACGACCAGCCCCATGGGAGGCATGGCTGCGGCCCGGACCGCATCCACCAGTCCGGCATATTCCATGGTGCCCGCATACCCATACACGAGCGAGATGCCATACAGCAGCAGGCCCGACGCCAGAGAACCGAGGATAAAATACTTCATCCCTGCTTCGGACGAGAGAACATTATCCCGTTCCAGAGCACACAGGATGTAAATGGACAGGGAGGAGAGTTCCAGCCCGACAAACAGTGTCATCAAATTGGCTGAGGATGCCATAAGCATGGCCCCCAGCGTGGAAAACAGCATGAGCACCGGGGTTTCAAACGGCAGGGGCCGCCGGTCGGCAGTGCGGTAACTTACGCTCAGCGCCACGGCCACAAAACCACCGGCCAGAATGAGCACCTTCATGAACCGGGCAAAGCCATCATTCACAAAGGTTCCGGCATACCCCGCCCCCGAAGGAGACAGCACAACCAGAAAACCACAGACCAGAAAGGCTGGCAGACTGAGTATGGCGGCGGGGAAAAACCCTTCCCCTTTCCGCTGGAGCACCCCGGCCACCAGAATGACAATACCCGACAGGGCAAGCACAATTTCAGGCAGGGCTACGGTCCAGTTGAACACTGTCACACTCATCGCTGCGCACTCCGCAGAGGATAGGAAGAGGATTGGGTCGGAATGGCGTTGGTCATGCTAAATCACCCGCACAGCGCAACTGTCAGCAGCACCACAAGTCCTGCCAGCATGGTAAAGGCATAAATGGCGATGGAACCGCTCTGGAGCCGGGCCGCCTGCAACGCGCCATCCCGTGTGGCACGCACGATATCAAGCGGCAGACCTTCCACGACCCCTTCATCCGCACCTTTCCACAGCACACGGGCCAGTGCGGCATATGGGCGCACGAAAATCCTGTCGTACAGTTCGTCAAAATACCATTTGTTGAGCAGGAACCGGTAAATCGGCCCAAAGCTCCGGGCCAGTGTGGCCGGCACATGCGGTGCGCTCACATACAGCACAAACGCCAGCGCAATACCCGCAAGCCCTGCAAGGCTGGGGAGCAGCGCAATAAGCGCAGGCACGTGCTCGAACGCCTCCATAATGTGGTTGGCAGGCGCGTTCACAATCGCCCCGTTCCAGAACGCACTCTGATGCGCGCCAATATAGAACGGTGCCAGCGTCACACCGGCCACAACCGCACCAATGGACAGCACCAGCAGCGGCACGCTCATAACCGCCGGACTTTCATGCGCATGATCACGGGCATGCTCATCATGCGGTTTGCCATGAAAGACCAGAAACAGGAGCCGCCAGCTATAAAACGCGGTCAGGAACGCAGTAATGCTACCCATGGCCCATGCGTAATGGCTGTAAGAGGCATCGGACGCCCAGAGCGCGTTGAGAATGGCATCCTTGGACCAATACCCGGCAAACGGATAAACCCCGGCCAGCGCCAGACTGCCCAGCCACATGACCACGTAGGTCACGGGCAGTTTTTTCCACAGGCCGCCCATACGGAACATGTTCTGCTCATCATGCATGGCATGAATGACCGAACCAGCGGCAAGGAACAGCAGTGCTTTAAAAAACGCATGTGTGGTCAGGTGGAATACCGCCGCCTGATACGCCCCCACCCCAACGGCTGCAAACATGTAGCCAAGCTGCGAGCAGGTAGAATAGGCAATAGTCCGCTTAATGTCAGGCTGCACCATGCCAACGGTTGCGGCAAAAAAGCAGGTTGTTGCCCCGATCAGAATAACAAAGGTGCGTGTACCCGGCGCAAACTCAAGCAATGGCGACATACGCGCCATAAGGAACACACCCGCCGTAACCATGGTAGCCGCATGAATAAGGGCGGAAACAGGTGTGGGGCCTTCCATGGCGTCGGGCAACCATGTGTGCAGGAACAACTGGGCCGACTTGCCCATAGCCCCGACAAACAGCAGGAAGCAGATGACTTCCAGCATACGGAAGGAAACACCACAGAGCGTGTAAGGGGTGTTGAGCACCGCAGGCACGGCAGCAAAAATGGTATCGTACTGCACCGAGTGGAACAGAACGTAAATCAGGCCAATGCCAACAATAAAAAACAGATCCGCCACACGGTTGACCACAAAGGCTTTGATAGCCGCAGCCGTAGCGGCCGGGCGGTCATACCAGTAGCCAATCAGCAGGTAACTGGCCAAGCCTACACCTTCCCAGCCAAAGAAAAGCTGGATCAGGTCATTGGAAGAGACCAGCATGAGCATGGCAAAGGTGAAGAGCGAAAGGTAGGAGAAAAACCGGTAGGTCGGCATGCTCTCATGGCTCATGTAGCCAATGCTGTAGCAATGCACGAGCAGCGACACCACAAGCACCATGGCGGTCATGGTCACGGAGAGTGTGTCAAACCGTAAGGTCCATGTTGCATCAAAGCCCCCGGCATGCACCCACTGCGCCAGCGGAACAGCAGCGTGGGGGAAACCCCCAAGCCATGCCGCACACAGCGCACCCACACTACACAGGGCAGCAACCGCCATACAGGCAATGGTTACAACCTTGGCGAGAGTATCCCCCATAAAGCGGCCACCAAGGCCCGCCACAACCGCCCCCGCCAGAGGCGTTAGCACGGCAACGGAAAACAGAGTGAGTTCTGTTTGCATAACGCTGCTCATCCCTTCATCATCGTCACGTCTTCGACCTGGATGGAGCCGCGGTTACGGAAGTAAACCGTAACAATAGCCAGACCAATGGCGGCTTCGGCCGCAGCAATGGTCAGCACGAACAGCACCATGACCTGCCCCGACAGGTCCCCATGAGCCGAGGAAAACGCAACCAGATTGAGGTTTGCGGAAAGCAGGATCAGTTCCATGGACATGAGCAGAACAATAATGTTCTTGCGGTTCAGAAAAATCCCGAACACCCCCAGAACCAGAAGGGCCGCACTGACAAACAGGTAAGGCCCCAGCCCTACAGACGCGATTGCCGTATTCATGCGCCTTTCTCCTCAGTTTCCGTCTTTTCCGGCTCACCCGCGCCATAGGAGCCGGGAACCGCAATTTCGTAATAGGAGCCTTTGGGCCGCAGGAAACCTCCCTGCTCAAACACGTTTTCGCCAAGTGGCAGATTAACAAGCTCCAGCGTTTCTTCACGTGTGCGTGCATGCTGGCGGCCAATATTCTGGCGGCGGCCTGTAGCCGTCTCACGCAGGGTCAGCACAATGGCGCCAATCATGGCGACCAGCAGAACCAGCCCGCAGGCCTGAAACAGCAGCACATAATGCGTGTAAATAACCGTGCCCAAGGCCGCAGTATTGGTTAGCCCCGGCTGCACGGCCAAAGGTGCGACCACACCCGCAGGGGCCATGCGCCAGTTACTGAAGGCCATGACCAGTTCGGCCAGCAGCACACCCCCAATGCACAGCCCCAGAGGGGCATAACGCTGGAACCCTTCACGTAGGCGGCTGAAATCTATGTCCAGCATCATCACCACAAACAGGAAGAGAACCGCCACCGCCCCCACGTAAACAATGACCAGCAGCATGGCCAGAAACTCGGCACCAGCGACCAGAAACAGCCCCGCCGCGTTAAAAAAGCCGAGGATCAGGAACAAAACCGCATGAACCGGGTTGCGTGCGCTGATGACCATGGAGGCCGAAAGCAGCAATACCGCCGCAAAAACGTAAAAAACGAGCTGTGCCATCATTGGCCAACCTCCTGCCCTGGCGTGGTCTGCATCTGCTCAACGATACGGTGCATCGAGTTCCAGCCTCCGTGCGAGCAGGGATTCCCAGCGGTCCCCATTCGCTAACAGCTTGCCCTTGTCGTACATCAGCTCTTCACGGGTTTCCGTGGCGAACTCATAGTTCGGGCCTTCAACAATCGCATCCACCGGGCAGGCTTCTTCGCACAGGCCGCAGTAGATGCATTTTGTCATGTCAATGTCGTAGCGCGTGGTCCGGCGGGAGCCATCGTCACGCTGTTCGGCTTCAATGGTAATGGCCTCTGCCGGGCATGTGGCTTCGCACAGTTTGCAGGCAATGCAGCGCTCCTCCCCATTGGGGTAGCGCCGCAAGGCATGCTCCCCCCGGAAACGGTGGGACAGAGGCCCTTTTTCGTACGGGTAGTTCAGCGTGACTTTGGGCTGGAACATCATACGGAAGGTGGAGACCATGCCCGCGGCCAGTTCCTTGAGCAGAAAAGACCGCAATGTGGTGCCAAGAGCGCTCATGAATTTACCCCTCCCATGTGAGGCAGCAGGCCTGTTGCCATAAGGAACCCGGCCGTGCCGATCATCCACAGCAGCGAGAAAGGCAGGAACACCTTCCACCCCAGCCGCATAAGCTGGTCGTAGCGATAGCGCGGGAACGTGGCGCGTACCCAGATAAAGACAAACAGGCAGAACAGGATTTTAAAAATCAGCCAGAGCGGACCGGGTACCCATGTCAGCGGTGCAATGCCCAGAGGCGGCAGCCAGCCACCAAGGAACAGAATACTGACCATGGAAGACATGAGGATCATGTTCGCGTATTCGCCCAGAAAGAACAGGCCAAAGGCGAGCGACGAATATTCCACAAAAAAGCCCGCAACCAGTTCACTCTCCCCTTCGGGCAGGTCGAACGGGGCTCGGTTGGTTTCCGCCAGAGCAGAAATAAAGAACACGATAAACATGGGGAACATGGGCACGCAGAACCAGATATGCCGTTGCGCCAGCACAATATCGTTCAGGTTCAGGCTCCCCACCGCCAGCAGGACAGACACAATCACCAGCCCGATGGACACCTCGTAAGAAACCATCTGCGCGGCAGAGCGTAAGCCCCCCAGAAACGCATAGCGCGAATTGGAGGCCCACCCCGCAATAAGCATGCCGTAAACCCCAAGGGAGGACATGGCGAGCAGGTAAAGGATACCCACATTGATGTTGGCAACCGCCAGCCCGTTCCCTGTCGGAATAACCGCCCAGGCAGCCATGGCGAGCGAAAAGGTCAGGAAAGGTGCAAACAGGAACAGCACACGGTTGGCCCCTGCGGGAATAACCGTTTCCTTCACAATCATCTTGATCGCATCGGCAAAGGCCTGCAACAGACCAAAGGCACCGTTCACGTTTGGCCCCCGGCGGCGCTGCATGGCGGCCATAACCTTGCGCTCCATCAGCGTAAGGTAGGCAACACCAATCAGCAACGGCACCAGTACCGCCAGTGTTTCCAGCAGCATCAGCAGGATCTGGCCCACAAGGGTTTGGTAGAAAAAATGTGCCATTGCCCTTACTCCGCTGCAACCGCAGGCGCCACGCCATAAACCTTTGAACATTCAGCCATGGTCTGGCTGGCGCGGCTTATGACGTTGGTCTGGTAATAATCCTGAATAACAGGGCGGAACGGAGCTGGCATAAGTTCACCCGCCTGCCCGCTGGCTGGCGCGGCCTGTCCGCCCGTTGTGCCCGCCAGACGCTGCACACTGCCACCGTTCATGGCAAAAACCGGGTTGACCTGCGCCATATGCGCCCGCAACTGTTCCAGCGTGTCGTAAGGCAGGGTGTGGCCCAGCACTTCGGAAAAAGCCCGAATAATCCGCCAGTCTTCCCGCGCTTCCCCCGGAGCGAACACGGCGCGGAAAGCACGTTGCACCCGCCCTGCCGTGTTCACATATGTGCCCGGTTTTTCGGTATAGGCTGCGCCGGGGAGTATAATATCCGCCCGTTGTGCGGCGGCGTCCCCATGGTGGCCCAGATACACGACAAATGTTTCCGGCGGGATGCGATCAAGCTGCACATCATCCGCACCCAACAGCCACAAAATTTCTACCCCACCACGGAGCATGCTGGCCGCATCGCACCCATGCGGGCCGGGCAGGAACCCAAGATCCAGCGCCCCAACGCGGGACGCCGCCGTGTGCAGAATGTTCAGCCCCTGCCATTCAGGCGTTACAGCACCACAGGCATGAGCCAGTTCGCGGCAGGCGGCATAGATTGCGGGGGCATCACGCCGGGTCAGGGCAGAGTGGCCGACAATAATCATGGGGTTTTTGGCGTTTTGCAGAACTTCGGCAAACGCATTCTTCCCGCTTAGAATATCCGCCAGCACATCCGGCCCATTCCCCAGAACGGTCACGTCATATGTCATGTCCGCCGAGGGCGTGCCGATCATGCCAATGGGAAAACCACCCCGGCCAGCATCTACAAAGCGTTTGCGAATACGCGCATTCAGCACCGGGGCTTCATGCCGGGGCATGGTGCCGACAAGCAACAATGCATCGGCCTGATCTATCCCACTGATGTCACTGTTAAACAGGTAGCCCGCACGCGCGCTGGTATCGTACCAGGCACCATCCTGCCTGCAATCCAGATTGGAAGAGCCAAGGCTCTGCAAAAGGTCCTTTATGGCACACAGGCTTTCCGCATCACACAGATCACCAGCTATGGCGCCAATCCTGTCACCCGGCACGCCATCAAACCGGCGCGCAAGGGCTATGAGTGCATCTTTCCATGAAACAGAAGAAATTTTTCCATGAACCCGCACCCAAGGCCTGTCCAGCCGTTTACGCTTGAGACCATCGATGGAAAAACGACCTTTATCAGACAGCCATTCTTCGTTCACATCATCATTCACACGCGGGACAATCCGCATGACTTCTCCGCCACGGGCCTGCACCTGAATATTGGTGCCCAGCGCATCCATGACATCAATACTGTCAGTCTTCTTGTATTCCCATGAGCGGGCATGAAAAGCCGAAGGCTTGGCTGTGAGCGCCCCAACCGGGCAGACATCAATCAGGTTACCCGAGAGTTCGGAGGTCAGGGCTTTTTCCACATATGTGGTGATTTCGGCATTTTCCCCGCGTGAGACCAGACCTAGTTCGGGGGTACCGGCCACTTCGGTGCTAAAGCGCACACACCGCGTGCACTGGATGCAACGGGTCATAACCGTTTTAACCAGCGGCCCCAGATCCTTGTCCGTTACGGCGCGCTTGTCTTCCTTGTAGCGCGAAACACCAGAGCCATAACCGTAAGCCTGATCCTGTAGATCACACTCCCCACCCTGATCACAGATCGGGCAGTCAAGCGGGTGGTTGATCAGCAGAAATTCCATAACGGCCCGGCGGGCACGGCGCACCACTTCGGTGTCCGTAAAAATCTGCATGCCATCCGCAACGGGGAACCCGCAAGAAGCAACGGGTTTGGGCGCTCGCGCCACTTCCACCAGACACATACGGCAGTTACCCGCAACAGACAGGCGCTCGTGGTAGCAGAACCGCGGGATTTCCTTGCCTGCGGCCTCACAGGCCTGCAACGCGCTGGAACCGGGAGGTACATCTACTGGCGTACCATCAACAATTACCCTGACCATTGCCGTTACTCCACTGCTGCCGGAACGCCACCGGCGGGAACCTGCACCAGCCCGGTACTGCCATATGCGGCTTTGTACTGGCGGATCCGTTCCTCCATTTCCGGACGAAAATGCCGGATCAGCCCCTGTATGGGCCATGCTGCGGCATCACCGAGCGCACAGATCGTATGCCCTTCAACCTGCCGCGTGACCTGTTCAAGCAGATCAATTTCTTCAATATCCGCACGCCCCTGCACCATCCGGTCCATCATGCGCATCATCCAGCCCGTGCCTTCGCGGCAGGGGGTGCACTGACCACAACTCTCGTGTTTGAAAAACTTTGAGAACCTTGCAATGGCTTTTATAATATCGGTCGATTTGTCCATAACAATCATGCAGGCCGTACCAAGGCCGGAACGCTCGGCACGCAGGCTGTCGTAATCCATCAGAACGGTTTCACAGACCGATTTGGGCAGCAGCGGCACAGAACAGCCACCGGGAATAACCGCCAGAAGGTTATCCCACCCTCCACGCACACCACCGCCGTGCTTTTCTATGATGTCCTTGAGCGGCACACCCAGCTCTTCCTCAAACACGCAAGGTGTATTGACGTGGCCGGAAATAGCCATGAGCTTGGAACCCGCGTTATTCGGGCGTCCAAGCCCGGCAAACCAGGCTGCCCCACGCCGCATGATGGTGGACGTAACCGCAATACTTTCCACATTATTGACTGTGGTCGGGCAACCATAAAGTCCTACCCCTGCGGGGAATGGCGGCTTCATGCGGGGCTGGCCTTTTTTACCTTCCAGACTTTCCAGCAAGGCGGTTTCTTCACCACAGATATAGGCACCTGCCCCTCTGTGGATACGGAAATCAAAATCCCAGCCGCTGCCTGCTGCATTTTTGCCAAGCAGCCCTGCGGCATAGGCTTCATCAATAGCAGCCTGCAGACGCTCGGCCTCGCGGCAGAACTCCCCACGGATGTAAATGTAGGACGCATGCGCCCCCATCGCAAAAGATGCGATCAGAGCACTTTCTATCAGCTTATGCGGCTCATGGCGCATAACCTCCCGGTCCTTGCAGGTGCCGGGTTCGGATTCATCTCCATTGATAACCAGATAATGCGGCCGCCCGTCGGACTGCTTGGGCATGAAAGACCATTTTAACCCGGTAGGAAAACCCGCCCCACCGCGGCCACGCAGGCCAGAGGCCTTCATTTCCGCAATAATGACGTCCCGGCCCTTGGCAAGAATATCTGCCGTGTTAGCCCAGTCACCCCGCTTGCGGGCTGCCTCCAGCCGCCAGTCATTCTGCCCGTAAAGATTGGTGAAGATCCGGTCCTTGTCAGCCAGCATGGCCGTCTCTCCTATTCCTGATCCGCCGTGGAGGATGATAGCAACGTTTTGCGACCACCCTCGGGGGCCGAAACATTACGGTCGATCATGGGGCCGGGCGTGGGCCTGCGCCCTGCCCGCAACTCGGCTATGACCTGCGCCGTGCGTTCGGCGTTCATATCTTCATAAAAATCATCATCAACCTGCAGAATTGGCGCGTTGGCGCAGGCACCAAGGCATTCCACTTCTGTCATGGTAAACAGGCCATCTGCACTGGTTTCTCCAAAATGCTGGATGCCTGTCGCTTTCTGGCAGGCTTCCACCACATCATCAGAACCACGCAGCCAGCACGGTGTGGTGGTGCAGACCTGTAAATGGTAACGCCCGATGGGACGCGTGTTGAACATGGTGTAAAAAGACGCCACTTCGTAAACCCGCATGGCCGCCATACCCAGACGCTGGGCAATAACATCCATGGCCACCACGGGCACCCAGGCGCTCCCGGTTACCCGCCCCATCTGCCGCTGCGCAATATAGAGCAGGGGCATAACAGCGCTTGCCTTGCGCTCCTCCGGATACTTGCTGAGAACACCAGCAATTTCCGCCTCCGATGCAGAATCGAATACAAAGCTGTCCGGCTGTTCTGCCGGTGTCCAGGCTGTGCTCATCGATCAACTTCCCCAAACACAAGATCAAGCGACCCGATAATGGCCACCATGTCAGCCAGCATACCGCGGCGTGAGAGTTCATCTATGGCCTGCAGATGCGCAAAACCCGTTGGCCGGATTTTGCACCGATACGGCCGGTTGCTGCCATCAGCCACCAGATAGACCCCAAACTCCCCTTTGGGGCTTTCCACCGCCGTGTAGGTGGAGCCTGCAGGCACATGGTAGCCTTCGCTGAACAGCTTGAAGTGATGGATCAGGGCCTCCATGGAGCGCTTCATGTCCGCTCTGGGGGGCGGGCTGAACTTGGGGTCCTGTATTTTAATGTCACCCGGCTGCATCTGGCTCAGGCATTGCTCGATAATTTTGACGCTTTCACGCATCTCGGCAACGCGCACCAGATAGCGGTCGTACGAATCACCCTGCCGGGTCACGGGCACATTAAAATCCACCTTATGGTAGTTATCATAAGGCTGGTTGCGCCTGAGGTCCCACGGCACGCCAGATGCACGCAGGCACGGACCACTAAACCCCCAGGCCAGAGCCTGCTCGGTTGTAAAAACGCCAATACCAACCGTGCGCTGTTTCCATATCCGGTTTTCGGTCAGCAGGCCTTCCAGCTCATCAATCCAGGCGGGAAATTCCTTGGCCCACACCCCAATCCGGTCTTCCAGACTTGCCGAAATATCCCGCGCAACACCACCGGGACGGAAGTAATTGGCATGGAAGCGCGCGCCGGACGCGGCTTCGTAAAACTCCAGAAGTTTCTCGCGCTCTTCATATCCCCACAAAGCCGGGGTTACCGCACCGCAGTCCAGACCCATAGCAGTCAGATTGAGAATATGGTTTAAAATACGGGTAATTTCCGCAAACATGACGCGCAGCCACTTGGCGCGTTCTGGAATATCAATACCCAGCAGTTTTTCCGTGGCCAGAGCAAACGCCTGCTCCTCGCACATGGGGGAGACGTAATCCAGACGGTCAAAATACGGCAGGGCTTTTTGATACGTCTTGTATTCAATCAGCTTTTCCGTGCCACGGTGCAAAAGGCCGATATGCGGCACGGCGCGGGCAACAAGCTCCCCTTCCATTTCCAGCACCAGACGCAACACACCATGTGCAGACGGATGCTGGGGGCCAAAATTGAGAGCATGGGAGTCAATTTCGACAACCTTCTTCTCAATTTCCAAAGCTTTTTCATCTGGCAAAAGGCTTTGAGGAATATCTTCGCGCAGGATCGTCTGCGCAAACGTGAGAGATTCGGTGTTATCCTGTTTTGTCATCAGGAGGACCTCTTCATACCCTGCCGGACTTCGTGCGCTTTTTCATCTCCCGGTAAGGTCAGCATACCTTCCCACGGAGAAACAAAATCGAAATCACGGAAATCCTGCGTTAACGAAACAGGCTCTTTAACAACCTGCCTGCGCTCCGCGTCATAACGGACCTCTTCATACCCGGTCAGTGGGAAGTCCTTGCGAAGCGGATGCCCCTCAAACCCGTTATCGGTCAGAATACGGCGCAGGTCGGGCTGGCCGGAGAACAGCACGCCAAACAGGTCATAGCACTCACGCTCCCACCATGTCGCACATGGCCAGAGATGATGCACCGATGGCACTGCCGCGTATTCATCCGTGCAGACCACAACCCTGATCCGGCGGTTATAGGTAACCGACAGCAGGTTATAGACCACCTCGAACCGCTGGGCACGCGCAGGAAAATCCACACCGCACAGGTCCATCAACTGTTCGAACCTGTAACGCGGGTCATCACGCAAAAGGGTAAGGAACGGCACCAGATGCTCACGCGTTGTGTGCACCACCAGTTCGCCCTTCTCTACCGCCGCGTAAGACACATGGGGCTGGGAGGCAAGGAACGTAAATGCCAGAGAGGACAACTGTCCTTCCAGCCGGGCCTGCCTTGGATTTACTGAAATATCAGCCACGGAGAATTGTCCCTGTCCGCCGAATTTTTTTCTGGAGCAGCATAATGCCGTAAATGAGCGCTTCGGCCGTTGGCGGGCAGCCCGGCACATACACATCCACGGGAACAATGCGGTCACACCCACGCACAACTGAGTAGGAGTAATGGTAATACCCCCCACCATTGGCGCATGACCCCATGGAAATAACCCAGCGCGGCTCGGCCATCTGCTCGTACAGGCGGCGCAATACCGGGGCCATCTTGTTGGTGAGTGTCCCTGCCACAATCATCACATCAGACTGACGGGGCGACCCGCGTGGAATAATACCCATACGGTCCAGGTCATAACGCGGCATATACGCGTGGATCATCTCCACCGCGCAGCATGCCAGCCCGAAGGACATGGGCCACAGGCTACCCGTGCGCCCCCAGTTGACCAGCTTATCCAGGCTTGCAACCACAAAGCCCTTTTCAGCCAGAACGCCGGTAATGCCGCGCACCACCGCATCCTGCTCAGGCCCCGGCGGCAGAGCCTCCCTGTTCCACATAATGGCGTTTTCGTCGTGATGTGTGGTCATGCTGGCGTCCTCTCTCAATCCCAGTCCAGCGCGCCTTTGCGCCATTCATACAAAAAGCCGATCCCCAGCACGGCCAAAAAGCCAAGCATGGACAAAAAGCCGAACAGCCCGATCCGCCCCAGGCTGATAGCCCAGGGGAACAGAAACGCGACCTCCAGATCGAAAATAATGAACAGAATGGCCACCAGGTAAAACCGCACGTCAAAGCGGCGCCGGGCATCATCAAAAGGGCCAAACCCGCACTCATACGCCGTGAGCTTCTCAGGATATGGTTTTTGGTGCCCGCTCAACAGAGCCATACCGAGCATTGCGGCCGCGATAACAACCGATACGCAACCAAAAATCAGAACCGGGGCATAATCGCCTAGAACAGACTGCATGGAAAATTCCCGCACGCATGAAAGGCTTGTAATAAGCCGTTTGATGCAGTCACCCTAGACCCGCAAAATGCAGACGGCCATGCACGAACGCGTATGGTCGCGGCCACTTTGTTGTGAATAAAATGGATTGGCGAAAAAAAAGGCTCCCTGCCCGGAGGAGGAAGCCATTAGCAGAATAAATTATTCTGCTCCACAACACACAATGTTGGGAATGGTGGGCGATGACGGGATCGAACCGCCGACCCTCTCGGTGTAAACGAGATGCTCTACCGCTAAGCTAATCGCCCGCGCCCTATGTGTCATAAAACAAAACGGCCGGCAACCCCTTTTTTCAAAGAAATTGCCGGCCGGTCTGAAATAAAATCCGAAGGAGGATTATTTGCTAACGGCGTCCTTCAGTGCCTTGCCCGGCTTGAAGCGGACAGAGGTAGAAGCCGGAATATCAATTTCCTCGCCGGTACGGGGGTTACGGCCTTTGGCAGCCTTGCGGGTTGCGGTCACAAACGTGCCAAAGCCCACCAGACGTACTTCCTGCTTTGTGGACAGAGCTTTTTCAATCGCACCGAATACGGCGTCGACCACTTCTCCGGCCTTAGCCTTCGGCAGGTCAACGGCCTCTGCTACTGCTGAGACGAGCTCCTGCTTGTTAAGCGGCTTCTCCATCTTACGCCTTTCACTTTCTTTCAATTCATAGGAGCGGCGGGCGGGTTTCGTCCGCCTCTCCGCTGCCTGAACGCACTATGAAGCCGTTTTTTCCTACGTCAACCAAGCAAACGCAAACTTCGGGCTTCTCATGCATTTTGGTTAATGCGGCAGCACCGAAGCAACTGCCTGTGCACCGTTGGCGGGCACTGTTTCGGGCACCTCTTCCCAGTGAATCGGCTGAGGCTGGCTGACCAGTGCACGGGCCAAAACTTCGTCCACATGCGAAACGGGTACAATTTCCAGATTCTTCTTCACGCTGTCAGGAATTTCCGCCAGATCCTTCTCGTTTTCCTGCGGAATAAACACCGTGCGAATACCTGAACGAACAGCCGCCAGAAGCTTTTCCTTCAGCCCCCCAATCGCCAGAACACGCCCCCTGAGCGTTATTTCACCCGTCATGGCAACGTCACGACAGACGGGAATACCGGTCAGAACACTTACCAGAGATGTCACCATGGCAACCCCTGCAGAAGGACCGTCCTTAGGAGTCGCACCTTCAGGCACATGCACATGGAAGCTGCGCTTGTCGAAGATTGTTGGCACGATTCCAAAACTGGCCGCCCGACTCCGCACAAAAGAGAACGCAGCAGAGATGCTCTCCTTCATGACGTCGCCCAGCTTGCCGGTTTCAACAATGCCACCTTTGCCCGGCACCATAACGCTCTCAATGGTCAGGATTTCCCCGCCCACTTCGGTCCAGGCCAGCCCGGTCACAACACCGACCATGTCCTCCGCTTCGGTCTCACCGTAGCGGAAGCGCTGAACGCCTGCGTATTTTTCCAGATTACGCGCCGTAACCGCGACCTTTTTGGCCTTACCGGTCACAATCTCCTTCACCGCCTTACGGGCAAGCTTGGCCAGTTCACGCTCAAGATTACGCACACCGGCCTCACGCGTGTAATACCGGATAACGTCACGCAGAGCGTCCTCATTGATCGACCATTCACCCGGCTTAAGGTTATGCGCCTCGATCTGCTTGTTAATAAGGTGGCGCTTGGCGATCTCGACCTTTTCATCCTCCGTGTAACCGGAGAGGCGAATGACCTCCATGCGGTCCAGCAGCGGCTGGGGCATATCCAGACTGTTGGCCGTTGTCACGAACATGACATCGGACAGGTCGTAATCGACCTCCAGATAATGGTCAGCGAACGTGCCGTTCTGCTCAGGGTCCAGCACTTCCAGCAGAGCCGATGCCGGATCACCCCGCCAGTCGGATCCCAGCTTGTCAATTTCATCAAGCAGGAAGAGCGGGTTGGATACCTTCGCCTTTTTCATGCCCTGAATGATCTTGCCGGGCATGGAACCGATATAGGTGCGGCGGTGCCCACGAATTTCGGCTTCATCCCGCACGCCACCCAGGGACATGCGTACATAATGCCGCCCCGTTGCCTTGGCGATGGAACGTGCGAGGGAGGTCTTGCCCACACCCGGAGGCCCGACAAGGCACAGAATCGGCCCTTTGAGCTTTTGCGAGCGGCTCTGAACCGCCAGATACTCCAGAATGCGTTCCTTGACTTTTTCCAGCCCGTAATGATCGGCGTCCAGAACCTCCTCTGCTTCAACCAGATCATGACGCACTTTGGTCCGCTTTTTCCACGGAATGCTCAAAATCCAGTCGAGGTAGTTCCGCACAACCCCGGACTCGGCGGACATCATGCTCATGCCGCGCAGCTTCTTCAGCTCGCTCAGAGCTTTTTCGCGCGCTTCCTTGGAGAGCTTGGTCTTGGCGATCCGCTCTTCAATTTCGGCCGTTTCGTCCTTGCCGTCCTCACCTTCGCCAAGTTCTTTCTGAATGGCTTTGAGCTGCTCGTTCAGATAGTACTCGCGCTGTGTCTTTTCCATCTGGCGTTTGACACGGTTGCGGATTTTCTTTTCCACCTGAAGCACATCTATTTCTGCTTCAATGTGGCCGAAAACCTTTTCCAGCTGCCCCTGCACGGTGGGGGCCTCCAGAATTTCCTGCTTTTCGGAAATCTTGAGCGAGAGGTGACTCGTCACCGTATCTGCAAGCTTGGACAGATCATTGATCTGGTTAAGCGAGACCAGAACCTCGGACGCAATTTTCTTGTTGAGCTTCATATACTGCTCAAACTGCGACACGATGGAGCGGCCCAGAGCCTCGGCTTCCGGCCCAATAGCCGCCTCGGCTGGCATTTCCTCAATATCGGCTTCGAAGTGGCCATTCACCTCATGCAGCGCCTTAACGCGCACACGGCGAACCCCTTCAACCAGCACCTTAACCGTACCATCGGGCAGCTTGAGCAACTGCAGAATGGTGGACAGCGTGCCAACCCGATAAATATCGTCAGGCGTGGGGTCGTCCTGTGCTGCGTCTTTCTGGGCTACCAGCAGAATGTGCCGGTCGTCTTTTGTAACCGAGTCCAGAGCCCGTACAGATTTTTCCCGCCCGACAAACAGCGGAACAATCATGTGGGGGAAAACCACAATATCGCGCAGCGGCAGAACAGCCACGTGGGTATTCTTGGTATGGGCTTCCACGACAGTTGCATCAACCGCAGGAACAGACTGTTCGGGCACGGCCGAAACTGCCTGATCGCTCTTGCGCCTACGCCGTGGTGCCGGTTTTTCGTTATCAGCCATCGTCATGACCTCCCGATAAGGACGATCGGTGCCGGGCACCCGCCAAGCGGCATACCCCTGCACTGAAGAAGGTACCCCCGAAAGGGAACACCCCCGTGTTTCTCTTATGTTGTTATGCCCACAACCCGGAACAATAGGGCAGAGGCAAGAACAGCACGAACAGGTGACCCGCTCGTGCTGCTTACGCTAAAACTCTAACCTGCCTCAGGCGGATTGCTCTGCTGGCACGTCTTTCTTCTTGCCGTAAACATAGACCGGGCTGGCCTTGCCATCCGCCACCTCGCGGTTGACAACCACCTCCTCGACCGTATCAAGCCCCGGCAGGTCAAACATGGTCGCCATGAGGATGCTCTCCAGAATGGAACGCAACCCACGGGCCCCGGTCTTGCGAACAATGGCGCGGTCCGCAATGGCCTTGAGCGCATCATCCGTAAAGGACAACTGGACATCTTCCATCTGGAAGAGGCGCTGGTACTGTTTGACCAAAGCGTTTTTAGGCTCGGTCAGAATCTTGATCAGTGCGGCCTCGTCCAGATCACCCAGCGTTGCCAGAACAGGCAGACGCCCGATAAATTCGGGGATAAGGCCAAACTTCATCAGATCTTCAGGCTCAACGTCGTGCAGGATTTCCCCCATCCGGCGGTCATCGAGCGAACGTACATCAGCCCCAAAGCCAATGCCCGTGCCCTTGCCACGTGCAGAGATAATCTTGTCCAGCCCGGCAAAAGCCCCACCGCAGATAAAGAGCATGTTGGTCGTATCCACCTGCAGGAATTCCTGCTGCGGATGCTTGCGACCTCCCTGCGGGGGAACAGAGGCAACAGTGCCTTCCATCAGCTTGAGCAGAGCCTGCTGCACACCTTCCCCACTCACGTCACGCGTGATGGAGGGGTTATCCGATTTTTTGGAAATCTTGTCGATTTCGTCAATATAGACAATCCCGCGCTGGGCGCGTTCCACATTGTAATCGGATGCCTGCAACAGCTTGAGGATGATGTTCTCGACATCTTCCCCCACATACCCGGCTTCTGTCAGGGTTGTGGCATCAGCCATTGTAAAGGGCACGTCCAGAATACGCGCCAGAGTCTGGGCCAGCAGTGTTTTACCCGAACCCGTAGGCCCGATGAGCAGGATATTGGACTTGGCAATTTCCACATCGCCTGCCTTGGTCACCTGCGACAGGCGCTTGTAGTGGTTATGCACCGCTACGGAGAGCACCTTTTTAGCCTGCATCTGACCAATAACGTAGTCATCCAGAACCTTGCAGATTTCCTTGGGGGTAGGAACACCCTCGCGCGACTTGACCTGCAAGGTCTTGTTCTCTTCACGGATGATATCCATGCAGAGTTCAACGCATTCATCGCAGATAAACACGGTGGGGCCAGCAATAAGCTTGCGCACTTCATGCTGTGATTTGCCACAGAACGAGCAATACAGCGTGTTCTTGGACTCTCCGGACTTTGTACTCATCAGCCCACTCCCCCGATCACTCCGGACTCCACGGAACCCGGAGCCAAGCCCTGGGCCTTTTCTGCATGCCCAGGAACAGACGACCCCCTTATTGTAACAGGAGGCTTAAAGTATGCCAGATTAAGGATGACCTTTATCCTTTTTACCTGCTTCGGCCGCTTTGTGGTGGCTGATCACTTCATCCACAATACCAAAAGACTGGGCTTCGGCTGCGGACATGTAGCTATCACGCTCAAGCTTCTGCTCGATTTCTTCCAGCGTGCGGCCAGTATGTTCACGGTAGATTTCGTTCAGGCGCTGCCGGATAATCAGAATTTCCTTGGCCTGAATTTCAATATCGCTCGCCTGCCCCTGTGCACCGCCAGAAGGCTGATGCACCATGACGCGCGCGTTAGGCAGCGCAAACCTGCGCCCTTTTTCACCGCCAGCCAGCAGCAGGGAGCCCATGGAGGCCGCCTGACCGATGCACACCGTGCTTACGGGGCTGCGGATGTATTGCATGGTGTCGTAAATAGCCAGACCGGCCGACACAACACCACCGGGGCTGTTGATGTAAAAGGAGATTTCCTTGGTCGGGTTCACACTTTCCAGATACAGAAGCTGCGCGGAAATAAGCGAAGCAACCTGATCATAGACAGGCCCGGTCAGGAAGATGATCCGTTCCTGCAAAAGGCGGGAATAGATATCAAAAGCCCGTTCACCGCGAGAGGTCTGTTCGACCACCATCGGCACCAGTGCATTGCTGAAGATCTCAACGGGATCACGATCCCTCATACCACTCATTCCCGTACAAAAAACTTAAACGCCCCTCCCTGCCTCTGCCATGGACAGAACCAGGGTCAGGCACACTGATTCAAGATAGAGATAAAGTGGCAATATGCCACCCCAGAAACGAAAAACAGCCCCAAAAAGAATGTCCCGCCAGTTCACACTGGCGGGACAGAGCCGTTTTATCAGATATTAGCTGGGGGAATATCTGATAGTTCTTCCAGACTCACGTCCTTGTCCGTGACCTTGGCGAGCTCAATCAGGTAATCGACAACCTTGTTTTCAAAAATCGGTCCGCGCAGGGATTCAGCGGCCTGCGGATTCTTCTGGAAGAATTCAAAGACCTCTTTTTCCTGACCGGAGTAGCGCATGGCTTCTGCCCGCACAGCCCGCCCAAGTTCTTCCGCACTGACGGAAATACCGTTCTTGCGGCCGATTTCAGCAAGGAGCAGACCCAGCCGCACGCGACGTTCCGCAATTTTGCGGTAGTCAGCGCGAAGAGTGTCTTCGTCCTTGTCCTTGTCTTCGTCATCAAGCTGACCAGCCTTGCGGTCGGCTTCCACCCGATTCCAGATCTGCTGGAACTCGGCTTCCACCATACCTTCAGGGGCAGCAAAATCTGCCTTGCTGGAAAGGATATCGAGCAGGTCACGCTTGATACGCAGGCGGGACATCTGGTCGTATTCGCCTTCGATCTGCTTGCGCACCAGATCCTTGAGCTGTTCAAGGCTTTCAAAGCCCATGTTCTTGGCCAGCTCTTCGTCCACCGGGGCGTCCACAGCTTTTTTGAGCTGGTTCACCTTGATGTCAAAGGTTGCTTCCTTGCCTGCCAGCTCTTCTGCGCCGTAATCAGCGGGGAAAGTCACGGTAATGACTTTTTCTTCACCCGGCTTCATGCCTTCGATCTGTTCGGCAAAGCCCGGAATAAAGCCTTCGCCACCGATCTCAACATTCACGTCCTGAGCGGTACCGCCATCAAAGGCAACGCCGTCCTGCTTACCAACAAAGTCAATGGCGACAACATCGCCCTTGCCTGCGGGACGCACTTCCTCGATCACTTCAAAGGTACGGCCACGCTTGGCAATATCTTCGAGCACCTTGTTGATCGCTTCGTCAGAAACCGGGGTTTTCAGGCGGGTCAGCGCGAGGTCGGAAAGATCCGGCACAGCAATTTCTGGCAGGATTTCGCTTTCCACCTTGAATTCCAGATCCGCGCCCTTGTCTTCCTGGCCGGAAACCAGATCAACCTTGGGCTGGCCAGCGGGGCGCAGGCCACGCTCTTCAAACACGGTGCGAATGGCATCGCTCACGGCCTGTTCAAGCACTTCGCCCCAGATGGCATCGCCATAACGCTGGCGTGCCAGAGAGACAGGCACCTTGCCCGGACGGAAGCCCGGCAGGTTCAGATTGCCAGCAACTTCCTTAAGGCGCGCATCACGCTTAGCCTCAAGTTCCGCGGCCGGAACTGTAACTGTGAAACCACGCTTCAGCCCTTCAGAAAGGGTCTCGGTAACCTGCATCGGCCAGGCCTTCCTCTCGGTACAAAAAATCAGTCACCCGCTGCACTAACGCCAAAAGGCGGCGGCGGACTGCGGACGGGAGCATGAAAATTTATTGGTACGGGCGGAGGGACTTGAACCCCCACAACTTGCGTCACCAGAACCTAAATCTGGCGTGTCTACCAATTCCACCACGCCCGCGCACACTCAATATACTCACCGTCGGCAAGATGCGTGGACTTAGCTCAAAGTGCCGGGCACGGCAAGACACCGAAACGGATTTTGCACATGCTAGTGCCCCTGCGCCTGCTCCGCCTTCTGCCGGGCAAGCCCCAGATAGCGGTCCAGATCCTCCGCCACAGGCCACGGACCGGCCTGCAAACCGGCCTCCCCATGGAGCCAGACACCCGCACACGCCGCCTGCCACGCAGGCATACCTGCCGCCAGCAAGGCCGCAATCACGCCCGAGAGCGTATCCCCGGACCCTGCCGTACCCAATGCTGCCGTAGCATGCGTGTTAATTGCCAGCCGCCCATCGGGGGCCGCGATCATGGTGGAAGCCCCCTTGAGCACGACCACAGCATTAATCTGTCGGGCGGCCTCCCGCACCTGCTCGGGCGGGTTATCCCCCACAGGGCCGAACACCCGCGCAAATTCGCCCGTATGGGGAGTAATCACGGAAACACCGCGCAGTTTTTCCGGCTGCCCGGCGCAGGCACTTAGTGCGCCAGCATCAGCCAGCACACTCCGCCCCGAGTCCAGCAGCATGGGCAGGGCTGCCTCCACCTCCGCCTCTGCCAACCCCGGACCGCAGACCCATACATGCCTGCGCTTGTCCTCCAGCAATTGTGCCAGCGGGACATCATCCACAATCAGGCCCGGCTGCCCCAGACGGTATGCCGGAGCCCCAGCCCCAGCCGCCACGCGCACAAGCCCCGCCCCCACGGAGCGCGCACCAGAGGCACACAGCCGCGCGGCACCGGGCATGGATTGCCCGGCACAAATACTCACCACACCTCGGGTGTATTTATTGCTCTCCCCACCCAGCACGGGCAGCACCCACAATCCGGGGCTGTTGTGCCACGTGTTAGCAGGCACAGCCGCCAGCACAGTGTCGGGCACACCAATATCCGCCAGAACCAGACGCCCAAGCAGCCCCCGCGCCGGGTAAAGCAGATGGCCGGGTTTGAACCGGCAGAACGTAACAGTCATGGCAGCCTGCGGCGCATAACCGCGCACCTGCCCTGTGGCTCCATCCACCCCCGAAGGCGTGTCCACCGCCACAATCCGGCGGGCTGCGGCCAGTGTTTCGGCCACTAGGCCACCCACATCACGGCTTAGCCCTGCACCAAATACGGCATCCACCACCAGTTCAGCCCGCGCAGCTTCCGCCGGAGCAAAAGGAACACGCGGCCCTTCATAGGCAGCACTGGCGCGCCCTGCATCCGTATCCGCCCGAGGGGGAGCCAGTTCCGCCACGGCAACCGGCCAGCCCATACCTGCCAGATACCGGGCGGCTACGTACCCATCACCCCCATTATTCCCCGGCCCGCACAACACGAGCACGCGCGCAGGCCGCTCGTACCGGCGGATGGCGCGCGCAACGGCCCGGCCTGCGTTATCCATAAGCGTGGCAACAGGCACATGGGCTGCACTCTGCCGGTCCACCGCCCCCATTTGCAAAGGGGTATAAAGGCTGAGGGAAGAAGGATAAGCAGGTTGCATGCTTGGCTCCGCACAGTGTGTGTGACTACTGTCAGGCATAATAGCCCCTTGCACCCGCCCCGTCCCCTTGGCAATCAGGCAGGCAGATACGCACCGGGCATGATGCTGCGCATAACAGCCTTCGCGCCCATCCCTACCCCCAACCGTGCCAACACGGAGACACCATGCCACATTCCATCCTCTGGAGCCTTGTTCTCGCTCTCCACCTCATCAGCATCATCATGTGGATTGGTGGTGGCGCTTATGCGGCTGTTGTGCTGCGCCCCAGCCTGAGCCTTCTGGACCAGACACAGCGCAACTCCGTGCACCTGCAGACCATGGCCCGTTTTTTTAAGGGGCTGACACACGCTATTCCCACAACGCTGATTACCGGCTGGCTGCTGGTGCTGCACGAAGGCGGGTTTGCCAACGCACCGTGGACAACCAACGTCATGCAACTGCTGGGCCTGATCATGGCGGCACTGTTTGTACGGATGTACATGGGCACCTACCAGAAGCTGCGCCGGGCCATCCGCCCGCAGGCATCGGGTTTCGACTCGGTACGCAAGCAGGTGCTGGTTATTGTGGCTCTGGGAATCATTACCGTGCTGGCAGCCAGCCTTGGCCATCCTTTTGTGTGAAGATAGCAAGTATCCCAGCCAAAAACTTGATTTTAAGCCCAAAGACCTTTATCGGAACTAGCGCCTGAGTGGCTTTGTAATACCATGGAATAACTGGCAAACAGTCTTTGCCGGACATGCACAAAGCCACCAGCAAGCTGAGCAACGACAGACCTAAGTTCCGAGAGCATATTGACAGCCAAAACAACCGCCCGCCCCCGCAAGACGACAACTCGCAGCCGGAAAAAGGCGGCGGTTTCCGCCAGTTCAACCGCATTGGATGTGCAGGATACCGAGGTGGAAAACACATCTCCCGCAGCCGATGCAGATGCTCCCGCTGAGGAAAAACCCGCTCCCAAAAAGCGTGCACCCCGCCGCCGTACAGCCAAAGCCGAATCGGCTGCCAAGCCTGTAGCGGACGCAGCCGCAGATGAAGGCGCAACCACAGACGCCGTAGCCGAAGAGGCTCCCAAAAAACCACGCGCTCCGGCCAGACGGCGCACAAAGGCAGCCACCGCCACCAAATCTGCCCCTGCAACAAAGGTGGAAGCCCCCGTTGCCGTGGAACTGCAGGTGCCGGCTGCCCCTACGCCAGAAGCTGCTCCCGCCCCGGTTGAGCCTGCCACACCGGCAACTGCGGAACCCGTTGCGGAAGAACCAACGCTAACCTTTGCCGACCTTGAGCTTTCCAAGCCCATTCTGGAGGCCATTGACGAGATGGGGTACAAGCACCCCACCCCCATTCAGGCACAGGCCATTCCCGCCGTGCTCATGGCGCGCGACGTGCTGGGCGTTGCCCAGACCGGCACCGGCAAAACGGCATCCTTTACGCTGCCCATGCTGGAAATCCTGAGCGACTCCCGCGCTCGTGCCCGCATGCCGCGTTCGCTCATTCTGGAGCCCACGCGTGAGCTGGCCTTGCAGGTCGCGGAAAACTTTGTGGAATACGGCAAGCACCTCAAGCTCAACCATGCCCTGCTGATTGGTGGTGAGAGCATGGCTGACCAGAAGGAAGTGCTCAACCGCGGCGTGGACGTGCTGATAGCAACCCCCGGCCGTCTGCTCGACCTGTTTGAACGCGGCGGCCTGCTGCTGAACCACACCAAAATTCTGGTCATTGATGAAGCAGACCGGATGCTGGATATGGGGTTCATTCCTGACATTGAAAAAATTGTCAGCCTGCTGCCCCCTTCCCGCCAGACGCTGTTCTTCTCGGCAACAATGGCGCCGCCCATTCGCAAACTGGCGGATGCGTTCCTGCATTCCCCCAAGGAAATCACGGTTGCACGCCAGTCTTCCGTGGCAACAACCATTACAACCGGGCTGGTCATTGTTGATGAATTCAGCAAGCGCGAAACACTGCGTCTGCTGCTCAAGGACCCGGAACTCCAGAATGCCATTGTGTTCTGCAACCGCAAGCGCGATGTGGATGTTCTCACCAAATCCTTGACGAAGCACGGCTTTTCAGTGGGTGCCCTGCACGGGGACCTGCCCCAGTCCGTGCGTTTTTCCACTCTGGAAAAATTCAAGAACAACGAACTCAAGGTACTGGTCTGCTCGGACGTAGCCGCCCGTGGCATTGATATTGGCGGCCTGTCCCATGTGTTCAACTTTGATCTGCCGTTCCATGCGGAAGACTACGTCCACCGCATTGGCCGCACTGGCCGCGCCGGGCGCGAAGGGCATGCCTTCAGCATTGCCACGCCGTATGACAAGACGCTGGCCGAAGCCATTGAACAACTGACCGGCAAACCCATTCCCCGCCTTTCCATAGAAGGCGTGCAGCAACTGGAATGGTCGGAAGAAAAACGCCCACGCGGCGGCAGCCAGTCCCGTGGCGGGCAAAACCGCAAGGACAAACCGGCCCCACAGCGGGAGCGTGAACCCAACCGCACGCGTGAAGCAACCCGCGAGCGCGACCGGGAGCCCAACCGTGAGCGTGAACAGCAGCGCCCTGCCCAGCAGCAGGCCGCTCAGCCTGTTGCCAATAAGCCCCAGCCCCATAAAGGTGGGCGCAACCAGCGTGATGAAATTCCGCCCGCACCCGCAGGCGAATTTGCAGGCTTTGGTGACCAGACGCCCGCCTTCATGCTGCTCCCACGCCGCAATTCTTCACGCCCGGCCACACCGGGTGTGCTTGAAGCAGAAACAGTGCAGGATACCGCCCACGTCTCTGACGTGGCATCCTGACCCAAGGAAAATTAGTGTCCGACATACAGGAAGTCACCATCTCCCATCTTGCAACTCAGGGAGATGGTGCCGCACGGCTCCCTGACGGACATACCGTCTTTGTTGCAGGGACGCTCCCCGGTGAGCAGGTCCGCATCCGCATCCAGCCTAATGGGCGCGGCCAGCTGGTTGAGATTGTCACACCCTCCCCCCATAGAACGACCCCGCCCTGCCCGCTATTTGAGCGTTGTGGCGGCTGCACCTTGCAGTATATGGACCAGCCCTCCCTTCTGGCGTGGAAGACCGGGCTGGTAAGCCATGCACTGGAAAAAGCCGGGTTTGACATCCCGCAGGACATAACCAGCTTTCAGGTGCCGCCTAACAGCCGCCGCAGGGCTGATCTGGCCGTGCGCCGGACGGAACAGGGTATTGTCATTGGCCTGCACGCCAAAGGCAGCCAGGACGTAACAGACATGACCAGTTGCGCAGTGCTGCACCCGGCAATTGTGTCCAGCCTGCCAGCATTACGCACCACCCTGCGCACCCTGAATGCTGTGCACAAAACGGCTGACCTGCACATCAATCTGCTGGATTCGGGGCTGGATATTCTGCTCAGCACCGATTCTCCGCTCATTGCCACGGACCGGCAACGCCTGACGGCGCTAGCGGAAGAACTGGGTATTCCACGCATAAGCTGGCAGCGCCTGAAGGCTGCAACCCCGTATGAAACTGCGGTGCAGCGTGCGCCTGTTTACCAGACCATTGCCGGGCACCAGCTTACACCCCCTCCCGGCGCTTTTTTGCAGGCAACGGCCCAGAGCGAAACCGCCATCCAGCAGGCTGTGCTGGACGCCTTACCCGCACGCCTTGGCAAGCGCGCCAGCCTGATTGAGCTCTATGCCGGGTGCGGCACGCTGAGCCTGCCTTTGGGGGACCGGTGCCAGGTCCAGGCTTACGAAGGGTATGAACCCGCTCTGGCGGCCCTTAAAAGTGTTGGCAAATCCCGCGTTACCCCTGTCTGCCGTGACCTGAACCGCCAACCCATTATGGGCAAGGATTTAGGCAAGGCAGATGTGGTTGTGCTGGACCCACCCCATGCGGGGGCAAAGCTGCAAATGCGCCAGATTGCTCTGGGCAAGCCAGACTACGTGATTTACGTGAGCTGCAACCCCGCCGCGTTAAGCAACGATGCAAGCCTGCTGGCACAGGCCGGTTACAGGCTGGAGACGGTCTCGGTCATTGACCAGTTCCTGTGGTCGCCCGAAACCGAAGCCGTGTGCCGCTTTAAACGTGAAAGCTCTCGCCGCAGCCGCAACGCCCTTTCTCATTAGGGTTGATGAACACAAACCCTTCCTCCAGATCGGTTTCACGGTAATCCATCTGTGTACCGATCAGGAAGAGGGTGGCCTTGCGGTCCACCAGCAGGGTCAGGCCGTGGTCTTTAACAACTTCGTCCCCTTCCCCGCTCTGCGTCACAAACTCCATGTCATAGGCTTTGCCTGAGCAGCCTTTGGTAGAAACGGAAATACGCAGCAGCTCACCCGCATGCGCCGTGGCGTACAGGTGCCGCAGGCGTGTGGCGGCTGTATCCGTCAGCCGCATAAGAGGGGGAAGTTCCCTTTTGGTTGATGAAATGGTCGCTGTTTGGGACATAACACTCCATCCTTTCCGTTAGAACATATTCAGGGCCAGCCGGGCCTCATCGCTCATACGCGACATATCCCATGGCGGATCCCATACAACTTCCACTTCGGCTGATTTAACGCCGGGCACTTTTTCCACCGCATCCTTGACCTGAATGGGCAGTTCCTGTGCGCTGGGGCAGTTGGGGGCAGTCAGTGTCATTTCAATACGCACGCGCCCGTCGTCATACAGGTCAATGGCGTAGATCAGCCCCAGCTCGTAAATATTCACCGGGATTTCCGGGTCATGCACCGTGGCTATGGCTTCGATCACGGCATCTTCGGATGCCGGGCCTGTGACTTTACTCTCCCCCTCCTGGGGAGCGGCATCACCATCAGGGGTCCAGCCTTCCACCTTTGCGGTAGCGCCTGCGGCCTGATCATGCTCCGCGTGCAGAACAGTTTCCACCGGCATATCCTGCGGCGGAGCAGATGCTTGTGTTTGCGCCTGAACGCCTTCTTCAACCATCGACATGAGAAAAAGCCTCCTTCAGCGCAATCCAAGGCAGTTCTGCGCAGCGTATTCTTGCTTTATGGGACTGCAATGGAGCAAAAACCTCCAGCGCGCCCAAAGGGGCTGGCTGGGCCTCCACCACCGGAAGCGATGGCGAGCCTACCAGCATGGCCCTGAAACGGTCTGACACCGCAAGTGCCTGAGCAACGGTGTTCCCACGCACATGCTCGGCCATAAGGTCCGCAGCGGCAGCACAAATGGCGCACCCCCGCGTGTTGTGCCTGATGTCCTGAATATGGTGCCCGTCAAGCGCAATATCCAGATGTGTTTTGTCCCCGCATAGCGGGTTACGGCCATCACCCTGCACGTCTGGCGCGCTCAGCCGACCGGCGTAAAGGGGAGCGCGGGCACGCTCCACAATCAGCCTGTCATACAGGGCGTCACGCTCTGCGGTGGTGGTGTTCACACAAAAAAGTCCCGTATCCGCACCAGTGTATCCGCCAGCACGTCTATTTCTTCCTTCTGGGTGTAAATCCCAAAGCTGGCGCGGGCCGTGGCACTCAGGTCCAGACGGCGCATCAGCGGTTCGGCGCAATGGTGCCCGGCCCGTATGGCAATGCCGTTGCGGTCCAGCAGGGTGGCAATATCGTGCGGGTGCACATCAGCCATGGTGAAGGATACCACCCCACCCCGCACACGCGGACGCCCCACAATGCTCAGGCCCGGTACAGTCGCAAGCCGCGTGAGGGCATGGGCGGTCAGTTCCGCCTCGTGCGCGGCAATGGCGTCAAACCCGATCTTGCTCACCCAGTCTATGGCAGCGCCCAGACCAATGGTTTCCACAATTGCCGGGGTTCCCGCCTCAAATTTGTGGGGAATATTGGCCCATGTGGAACGTTCAAACGTGACGGTGGAGATCATATCCCCCCCACCAAGGAACGGCGGCATCTGCTCCAGCAGGTCACGCCGCGCCCACAGAACACCAATGCCGGTAGGCCCGTACAGCTTGTGGCCGGTAAAGGTGTAAAAATCCGCCCCCAGTTCCTGCACATCCGTTTTGTGGTGCACAACGGACTGGCTGCCATCAAACAGCACCAGCGCACCAGCGGCATGGGCTATGTCCGCTATCTGCTTTGCTGGCGTTATGGTGCCCAGCACATTGGACATGTGGGTAATGGACACAAGGGCAACCTTGCCATCTGCCAGCAGGGCCTTGTACGCGTCCATATCCAGATCACCGTCATCGGTGATCGGAGCAACGCGCAGGTCAATACCGGCCCGGTCACGGAGCATCTGCCAGGGCACAAGGTTGGCGTGATGCTCCATCTGGGAGATCAGAACCGCCTGACCGGGTTTAAGCAGCGCACCAAAGGAATGAGCCACCAGATTGATGGCTTCGGTGCTGTTGCGGGTAAACACGATTTCCTCGCGCGAGGGCGCATTGAGGAAGTCGGCCACCAGATCACGCACACCTTCATACGCCTCGGTCGTGCGTTCGCTCATCCAGTGCAGGCCACGGTGGATGTTCGCATATTGGTGCCGCATGGTGCTGGCCATGCTATCGATCACCGCATTGGGCTTTTGGGCCGAAGCCGCACTATCGAGAAAAACCAGCGGGCGGTCATGCACCTTTTCCCCCAGAATGGGGAACTGCTGGCGAATGGCCTGCACGTCCAGCTGTGCGTGCGCGTGGGTTGTGGGGGTATGCGTGCTCATGCGCTTTCTCCCTTACCTGCAAACCGCGCTGCCATAACCGCACGGCAGAAGGTCTGTGCCGTTGCGTCTTCCACAAGAGCAATGGCCTCGTCCAGAAAAGCATCAATCAGCATCTGGCGGGCTTCCTGCTCGGGAATGCCACGGCTGCGCAGATAAAAAAGCTGGTCATCATCCAGTGCACCAACAGTCGCACCGTGGCTGCACCGCACATCATCAGCATAGATTTCGAGTTCAGGCTTGGCGTCTATTTCCGCTTCGGGGGAGAGCAGCAGAGCCTGATTCATCTGGTAGCCATCGGTCTTCTGGGCGATGCGCTCGACCAGCACCTTGCCCTGAAAAACACCGCGCGCATGGCCATCCAGCACATTGCGTACCGTCTGGCGCGATGTGCAGTCCGATGCCGCGTGGGTAATAACGCTGGTAATATCCCCCACCTGCTGCCCGGCCAGACGCTGTGCGCCATTCACATGCACAACACCACGGGTTGCCGCCAGACGGGCATGTACCTCGTGCCGCACAAGCTGGCCACCAAGCCCCAGCACAAAGCTGTCATACACGCTCTGCTGGCCAACATGGGCATACAGGGTGCCAAGGCTGACAGCCTGCGCGCCTTCGGTCTGCAAGGTCAGGTGTTCCAGCGTTGCGCCATCTTCGACCTGAATATCCGTAACCGGGTTATGGAAATACGCACCCTGCCCCGCCTGCACGCAGATCAGCCGCAGATGGGCTTCCTTTTCCACCACAACCGTGTGCCGTGGGTGGAAAGAAAGCGGGTCCGCCCCTGCAACGCCAAGGGAGATAAGCATGACATGCCCCGCATCCACCCCCGCGGGTACACGCAGTACCAGACCATCCTCCGCCAATGCGGTGTTCAGGGCTACCAGCGGGTCCCGGTCGGGAGCGGCCTGCTGACCAAACTGGGGATCGTCCGCAAAAAAGGACAGATCAACATCATCAGGCAGCGCACTGAAGGCGGGCGCATGCCGACCATTGACAAACACCACCCGTGGCAGGGCTGCCATGGCGGAGTGGGCCTGCAAGACCCCGTCCAGCAGGGAGCGGACCGTGCTGGCCTCCACCTGCATGGGGGGAGCGGCATAGTCCTGCTTGCCCAAAGCGCGCAGGGTTGTGTAGTGCCATGCCTCTACCTTACGGTCGGGCAGGCCTGTTCTGGCCAGAGCCCCGGCGGCAGACTGCCGCTCTGCCCCGGCAAGGGTGTTCAGCCTGTTTGCAAAGAGCGCTAACGGGCCAGACATATCTTTGCTGAGTGCGTTCACGCCACCTCCGCCAGAAACTTGGTGTAGCCTTCCTGGTCAATCTGACGGGCCAGTTCCGGCCCACCGGACAGGATGATCCGCCCACGGGCCATAACGTGAATACGGTCTGGCACCAGATAATCCAGCAGCTTCTGATGATGGGTAATAACCAGCGCCGAGAAGGTAGGCGCGCGCAGGCGGTTCACACCTTCTGCCACAATGCGCAGGGCATCCACGTCCAGCCCGCTATCTGTTTCATCCAGAATGGCAAAGGTTGGCTGGAGCAGGGTCATCTGCAACACTTCGTTGCGTTTTTTCTCACCACCCGAAAAGCCGACATTCACATTACGCTTGAGCATGTCCGGCGCCATGGAAAGGGCTTTGGCGGCCTCGCGCGCCATCTTCAGGAACGCCACGGCATCCAGTTCGTCCTGCCCGCGGGCGCGCCGCACGGCATTAACCGCGGTGCGCAGGAAGTTGGCATTGTTAACGCCGGGCAGCTCGATAGGGGACTGGAACGCCAGAAACAGGCCCGCCGCAGCGCGCTCTTCCGGCTCCATGGCCAGCAGATCCTGCCCGTGGAAGGTGGCGGTACCGGCTGTTACCTCGTACTCCTCCCGCCCGGCCAGAACGTAGGAGAGCGTGGATTTGCCCGAACCGTTTGGCCCCATGATCACATGCACTTCACCCGGCGGGATGCTCAGGTCCACACCACGCAAAATCTGCTTTTTCTGCCCATCCGCATCAATCTGCGCGCACAGGCCGGAAATTTCCAAAAACTGGCTCATACTCTGCTCTCCCTTAACCCACGCTGCCTTCAAGGCTGATCTGCAACAGTTTTTGCGCTTCCACGGCAAATTCCATGGGCAGTTCCTTCAGAACGTCACGGCAGAAACCGTTTACGATCAGGCCGACGGCGTCTTCCTCGGACAGGCCACGCTGGCGGCAGTAAAACAGTTGGTCTTCTGAAATCTTGGATGTTGTTGCTTCGTGCTCGATGCGCGCATTCATGTTGCGGCTTTCAATATACGGCACGGTATGCGCCCCGCACTGGTCACCAATCAGCAGGCTGTCGCACTGGGTAAAGTTGCGCGCACCAGAAGCCTTGGGCTGCACCCGCACCAGACCACGATACGTGCTGTCCGAACGGCCGGCACTAATGGTCTTGGCAATAATGGTGGAGCGCGTGTTGCGGCCAAGGTGGATCATCTTGGTGCCGGTGTCGGCCTGCTGGTGGTTATTGGTGACCGCCACGGAGTAGAACTCGCCAACCGAGCCTTCCCCCTGCAGAATGCAGGAGGGATACTTCCACGTAATGGCCGAGCCGGTTTCCACCTGCGTCCAGGATATTTTGGAACGTGCCCCACGGCATGCGCCGCGCTTGGTCACAAAGTTATAAATCCCGCCACGCCCGTTTTCATCGCCGGGATACCAGTTCTGCACCGTGGAATATTTGATGGAGGCATCATCCATGGCCACCAGTTCCACCACAGCGGCATGGAGCTGGTTTTCATCACGCATGGGGGCCGTGCAGCCCTCAAGATAGGAAACGGAAGCCCCCTCCTCCACCACAATCAGTGTCCGCTCAAACTGCCCGGTGTTTTTGGCATTGATCCGGAAGTAGGTGGACAGCTCCATGGGGCAGCGTACCCCCTTGGGCACGTACACAAATGAACCATCCGTAAACACGGCGGAATTGAGGGCGGAAAAGAAGTTGTCCCCCGCAGGCACCACCGTACCCAGATACTTACGCACCAGATCAGGGTGTTCCTTGACCGCCTCGGAGATCGGGCAGAAAATGACCCCCGCTTCCTCCAGCGTCTTGCGGAAGGTGGTGGCAACGGAAACACTGTCAAACACCGCATCCACAGCCACGGGCATGCGCTCGCCCTCGGGTACTTCCACCCCGGCCAGCAGAGCCTGCTCGTGCAGGGGAATACCCAGCTTTTCGTATGTACGCAGCAGCTCGGGGTCCACCTCGTCCAAAGACTTGGGGCCGGGCTTTTTACGCGGTGCCGCGTAATAATGCGCATCCTGATAATCAATGGGAGGGAAAGCGACCTTGGCCCATTTGGGCTCTTCCATGGCCTGCCATGTTTTATAGGCGGCCAGACGCCATTCCAGCATCCATTCCGGCTCTTCCTTACGGCTGGAAATCAGACGGATAATGTCCTCATTCAGCCCTTTGGGAGCCATGTCCATTTCTATGTCGGTTTCAAAGCCCCATTTGTACGTGGACTGGCCCAGCTTCTCTACGGCTTCGCGCGTTTGTGTCACTGCTGGCATTGTTCAGGCCCCTTCCCGTACTGTGTGGGTCGCGTTGAGCTTGTTGATCTGGGAGAGAACCGTGGAGCATGCCTCCTTGGGGCGCATGCTTTCCAGCGAGATTCCCTCCAGTGTTGAGCGTATTGCCGTGTTGATAACGTCCCAGCTACCACACAAACCGCAGGACAGACCGGTATCGCACTCACGCCCGCCAACACAGGCGGTCAGGGCGATCTGGCCATCAACTGCGGCAATCACACTGGCAACAGACATATCCGCCAGGGACCGGGCCAGACGATAACCACCTTTTGCGCCACGCTGGGAGAGCACAAAACCATGGGCTGACAAAACCTTGAGCACCTTGGCAACCGTGGGTTCAGGCACACCCGTAATGGCGGCAAGGGCTGGGGATGTCACCACACCGTCCTGTTCCCCCAGTTTAACAAGTATGACGATCGCATAGTCCGCCAGACGGGAAAGTTTCAGCATAATCCGGCTTTCACCTAATTAAAGACCTGAATGGTCCTGTTTCGGATACATGGCGACAAGCGTTGCCAACGTCAACCCAAAACGTCCTGTTACAGGCAGCCCACTCCAGCCTTTCAACGCATATGTGATCTGCGGTTCCCCGCAGAACTGCCTTTATCCAAGCTTACGCCTATCCCTGCGACACAAGCCTTTCCATATCCGCTCAAGTGCCATGCGGCTAACTTTTGCCTCGCCCTGAACCGTCAGACACAAAACAGGACTTACTGCGCGTTAATCCCGAATGTCAGCCGGAGAATGGCAAACAGCATCGCCCCCACCGCAAACCCGACCAGTGTGCCGTTAAAACGAATGAACTGGAGGTCCTTGCCCACACGCAGCTCCAGCTTTTCTGCAATTTCCACCGCGTTCCAGCCCGATACAACGCGGGCAATAAACTCGGCCATCTGGTCGCGCACAAACGGCAGGGCCTTGCCAATTGTGCTGTCCACACGCTCCACAATGCGCTGGCGCAATACCTCGTCATTCCGCAACTGGCCGGCCATACGCGCCAGTGCATCGCGCAGCAGGCAGGCAATGCGCCCCTGCGGGTCCTCCACATCGGCCTCCACCATGCGGCGGAAGCGTAGCCAGATGTCCCCCCACCAGCCCACAACACTTTCGTGCGACAGCACGGAGGTCACGGCCTGCGTAAACTCCCGCCCACGCTCTGGGTCTGTTTCTATCCGGTCGATCTGGAGTCTCACCCAGCTTGTAAAGCCTTCGCGCAGGCTGGAATTTTCCGGATCGATTCGGTCCAGTTCCTGTGCGGCGGCACTCAGCACCTTGGTGGCAATCGAACCCCCAATGGCCCAGCCCAGAATACGCCCCCCCTGCTCCCGCACGCGGTCTTCAATCATGTCGCGCAGAGCGCCTTCCTTGGCCTTCAGCCCGTCCTTGAGCTGACTGAGGAAGTAGGAGAGCACCTCCTGATGCCGGTCATCATCAACCAGGCTGCGCAACGCCTTGGCAATAACGGGGGACAGGTCGCTCCCACCCAGCAGGCCCGGCATAATCCGGCCTATGGCGTTGCTGGCCCTGCCATCTTCCAGCCGGTCCAGCAGTTGCGGCATGGAGCGCGCCATGGCCCCTACCACCGCATCCTGTGTTGCGGGGTCTTCCAGCAGATTGGCAATAAAGCCGGGCACATCCACCTTGGCCAGCACACGCTCGACCTCCTTGGCGGTAAACACCTGACTGGCCACAAACCGCCCAAGGGCGCGGGCAAGACGGTCTTTTTGCGCGGGCAGAATGGCGGTGTGCGGAATAGGCAGCCCCAACGGGTGGCGGAACAGGGCCACAACAGCAAACCAGTCGGCCACCCCCCCGACCACACCGGCCCGCGCACCGGCGCGGAACATTTCCAGAAAAAAACCATCCTTTACCCAGCCCGCAGCCGGGGCGGCATAGCCCAGAGCAGTCATCCCCCCCATGGCAACCAGCAGCCCTGTGGCTGCATTCTGGTATCGCCGGAGTGTCTGCCGGGCGGCAATGTCTGCTTCCGTGTCGGTATGCACTGTCATGGAACCATGAATAGCACTCCCCCACCGCCACCCCAAGTGTGCGTGAGGCGGTTGCGCACAGAAAGCAGACATGAAAAGCTGGCGAATAAATTGTTGCCCGAACGTTTTGTTTCTTTTCCGATTCAATCCGCAAGGATATAGAGCGCGCCATGACCACGGATTTTTCTACCCTTCCCCCTCGCATCGGGAGCGTGCTCGCCTCCATTGCCAACATGTCCTCTACCGGCACTCCGGCGGAAGGCACCAACCCCGTTATGGGCACGGCCCTGCGGCTCAGTGATGCACTGGAAAGTGGGACAATCACGTTTGAGGATGTCACCCAGCTGGTGCGCACCCTGCGCGATCAGGCTTTTCTAAACCGCTCACGCCACCTGCACCGCTATGTGGGCGGTGCCACGCTTGATACCGCACAGGACAAGCTGCGCCATGTTGCCGAGCAGCTTTGTACCAGCCTGCCCACGCCCTCCTTTGCGGCGTATAGCCAGCTTGTTTCCTCCATCCGTTTTGCCGCTGTGTTTACGGCTCACCCGACCTTTGCCCTGAGCAACCCGGTGTACGAAGCACTGGCCCAGAGTGCCTCGCACGATATTCCGCCCGAAACCGCACCGTTTTTTGCAACCCACCGCCGCAGCGTTCACCCAACGCTGGAGGAAGAGTTTACGCTGGCCGTGCAGGCCATTACCCGTGCGCGGGATGCCATAGACCAGCTTAACGCCGCCCTGCTCACAACCGCCAAAAACACCTGGCCGCAGGAGTGGACCACCCTTTCCCCCCGCCCGGTCATTGCCACAAGCTGGGTAGGCTACGATACGGATGGCCGCACGGACATAGGCTGGTGGGACACCCTGCGCCTGCGCCTGCGCATGAAGCTGTTCCAGCTCATGCGGCTCGAACGCCAGATTACCCACGAGGGCGTTCTGGCCCCCGAACTGACAGAGACACTCCAAAAAGCCATAGACTGCGTTAAAGCCCAGATTAGCGCAGTCCCTAACGGTGCAACGGATGGGCAGGCAGTAGCCCGTTTTGCCGAACTGCTGGTAAATGGCCGCACAACGGCACTGACCTGCGCATCCGACCTGAACGCGCTGTTGCAGACCGCTATTGAAAATGCTCCCCCTTCCGCCCAGCTCCCCCTTGCGGTGGCACGGGCCGGGTTTATGGCCCACGGCCTTGGGCTGGCACACACCCATGTCCGGCTGAACGCCAGCCAGATCCATAACTTTGTCCGCCAGAAGCTGAACCTGCTGGACGACCCGACCAACCCGGCCCAGCGCCGCGCCCTGCTCAACCGTGTGAACGATGCGCTGGACAGCGTAACCCCCGTACCGGTGGACTTTGGCGCTCTGCTCAGCGACCCCTCATCGGCCGGGCGGCTGATGATGACAATCGCCCAGATTGTCAAATACGTGGATTCCGATACTCCCGTCCGCTTCCTGATTGCCGAGACCGAAACCGGTTACACCCTGCTGACGGCCCTTTGGATTGCAACCTATTTTGGAGTTGCCGACCGTATTGAAATTTCGCCGCTGTTTGAAACAGAAGATGCTCTGGTCAAAGGCGAACACATTGTGGAGGAAGCGCTCCGCTCCCCCACATGGCGCGATTACGTGCGCCGCGTCGGGCGGATATGCTTCCAGTTCGGCTATTCGGATTCCGGGCGTTATATTGGCCAGCTTGCGGCTTCCTACCAGATCGAACGGCTGCGGCTACACATCCATGACCTGCTGGTACGCTGGGACCTGAGCGATGTTGAAGTCGTATTCTTTGACACGCACGGCGAAAGCATAGGCCGTGGCGCGCACCCCTTCCGCATGGCAGACCGGCTGGACTACCTCTCCCCCGCCCATGTGCGGAAGCGCTTTGAAAGCTCGAACATCCACTGTCGCGAGGAAACCGCTTTTCAGGGCGGGGATGGCTACCTGCTGTTCGGCAGCCCGGAACTGGCCACCGCCACCATGGCAACCATTGCGGAAAACCTGTTCCTGAGCGATCAGCAGAAAAGTGACCCCATTTACGACCATCCGGACTTTTCGGCCGACTTCTTCTCCAGCGTGATCGACAACATGAAAGGGCTGGTCGCTGACCCCGGCTACGCGGCCCTGCTGGGGGCTTTTGGCCCATCCCTGATTGACCGCACCGGCTCCCGCCCACCCGCACGGCAAAGTGCGGAGGCAGCAACCCGCAGCCGGATCACGCACCCCAGCCAGTTGCGGGCCATCCCCAACAACGCCATTCTCCAGCAGCTTGGCTGGTGCGCCAATACCTTGCAGGGGTTGGGGGCAGCCGCCCAGCGCCACCCCGAAACATTTGAAACACTCAACACCTCCAGCCCCCGCTTCCACCGCGCGCTGGACTTTGCCCGCCATGCCCTTGCCTGCTCGGATGACAAGGTGCTCAAGAGCGTTGTGTGTATGCTGGACCCCGGCTTCTGGCTGGACCGCGCAACAGAGGAAACATCTCCCAAACGGCAGAAAGCTTTTCTGGCCCTTATGGGGGGGCTGGAAGGCCTGAACCTCTCTGCGGAACTGCATACCATGTTCCGCCGCATTCAGGCCGATCATCTGGCCCTGCGTGAAGCATGGCAGCATGCCCCGCGCACGGAGCCACGCATTCGTCTGCTCCATGCCATACGGATCATGCTGATCGAGCGCATCTGGCTGCTGGCGTGCCGCATCCCCTTCTTCATGCCGCGTGGTGGCTTCAACCACGAGATGATGATGCAGCATATCCTGTGTCTGGATATTCCTACGGTTCTGAAGGAAATGAAGTTCATCTTCCCCACAGGCACCGGACCGTCCGATCTGGATTTCCACGAGCCACGTGGCCCGCGTGAAGAAGGCATTTACGTGCGCGAACACCGCGACATCTTTACCCCCATGGGCCAGATGTTCGATCTCCTGCGCGAGATCAGCGTAGCGCTCATGCATGATATTGGTGAGTTTGGCTAACAGCTCCTATCCGGGCGGCAAGCGCACCACCGTTTGCCGCCACAGAGCCTGACCAACACACAGACTACCTCCTCCTCCGGGAGGAGCATGCGGCACTCCGATGCTGCTACAATGGGAACTGGAGCCAGCGCTCCCTTCCCTTTTTCATCTTCCAAAATACAGAACTCAACCCGGCGTATGGCTTTGTGCTGTCCCGATGCGCACGCAACAAAAAAGCCGCCTCCCCGAAGGGAGGCGGCCTTGTTGTTTTTCCAACCCGAAGGATGAAAAACTTAGCGGGACTGCGCCATGATTTCGTCTGCCACGTTACGGGGCACCGGATCATAGTGATGGAACTGCATGGTGAAGGACGCACGGCCCTTGGTCATGGAACGCAGGTGAGAAATGTAACCGAACATTTCCTTCAGCGGCACATGTGCACGAACCATAACCGTGGAGCCCGAGGTTTCCTGGCTCTGGATCATACCACGGCGGCGGTTAAGATCGCCCACCACGTCACCAACGTGATCGTTCGGAGTGGTTATTTCCACGTCCATGATCGGTTCCAGAATAACCGGACCGGCGTTCTTCATACCTTCACGGAAGCAGGCCTTTGCAGCGATTTCAAACGCCAGCGCAGACGAGTCAACGTCATGGTATTTGCCGTCAAGCAGGGTGAACTTGAAGTCAACCGTGGGGAATCCAGCCAGAACACCTGTGGAAGACTGCATGCGGATACCTTTTTCCACCGCAGGAATGTATTCCTTCGGCACGGTACCACCAACAACCTTGTTCTCGAACGAGATGCCTTCGTTCCGTTCAACCGGCTCGAAGGAAATCTTCACTTCTGCGAACTGACCCGAACCACCAGACTGCTTCTTGTGGGTGTAGGTTTCCGTGTGCGGCTTGGAGATGGTTTCGCGGTATGCAACCTGCGGCGCACCCACGTTTGCATCCACACCATATTCACGACGCAGACGGTCGATGATGATGTCCAGATGCAACTCGCCCATGCCGGACAGAATGATCTGGCCCGTTTCCTGATCGGTCTTGAGGTGCAGGGAGGGATCTTCACCAGCCAGCTTCTGCAGGGCCAGTGTCATCTTTTCCACTGCGTCCTTGGTTTTCGGCTCAACGGAGATGTCGATAACCGGAACCGGGAAGGACATACGTTCCAGAACAACCGGATCGGAAGGATCGGCCAGCGTGTCACCCGTCTGGGAGTCTTTCAGACCCACGAACGCAGCAATATCACCAGCGTGCACTTCGCTCAGTTCCACGCGCTTGTCAGCGTGCATCTGATAGATGCGGCCAATACGTTCCTTGTGGCCCTTGGTGGTGTTCAGAACGGTATCACCGGTCTTGAGAACGCCACGGTAGACGCGCACGAAGGTCAGCGTGCCGTATTTGTCGTTGATGATCTTGAACGCCAGACCAGCAAACTTGCCATCGGGGTCAACCGGCAGGATGGGCTGTGCGCTTTCGTTTTCTTCTTCACCTTCCGGCGGAGCGCAACGAATGCCTTCAACGTCGTTAGGAGCGGGCAGGTAGTCAACAATCCCGTCGAGCAGGGGCTGCACGCCCTTGTTCTTGAAGGCCGTACCACACAGAACCGGACGGAATTCACCCGAAATGGCGCCTTTTTTGATGCAGCGCTTCAGGGTTTCAACGGAAACGTCGCCCTTTTCGAAGTATTCTTCCATGGCGGTTTCATCAACAGCCAAGGCCGTGTCCAGCAGGTTCTGGCGTGCTTCGGCAGCCTTTTCCTTCAGGTCGGCAGGAATTTCTTCGTCGTGGAACTTCGCACCCAGTTCACCACCTTCCCAGATGATGGCCTTCATTTCCACCAGATCGACAACGCCGAGGAACTGGTCTTCCGCACCGATGGGCAGCTGAAGGGGGATAGCAACGATGTCCAGCTTTTCCTTCAGCGTGTCGAATGCACGGTAGAAGTCTGCGCCGGTACGGTCGAGCTTGTTGATGAAGATGATGCGCGGAACGTTGTAACGGTCAGCCAGACGCCAGTTGGTTTCAGACTGCGGCTGAACACCGGCAACACCTTCGATGATGAACACGGCACCATCGAGCACGCGCAGCGAGCGGTTCACTTCGATGTTGAAGTCGATGTGTCCGGGGGTGTCGATGATGTTGATCCGGTGATCTTTCCAGTCACAGGTCACGGCGGCGGAGGTGATGGTAATACCACGCTCACGTTCCTGGGCCATGTAGTCTGTGGTGGTGTTACCTTCGTGCACTTCACCAATCTTGTGGGACACGCCGGTGTAGTACAGAATGCGTTCGGTCGTGGTTGTCTTACCCGCGTCAATGTGCGCGGTGATACCGATATTACGGATCTTGGACAGATCAGTTGTGGCGGACACGAAAACCTCCAGAAAACAGGTAAGGCGCGACAGGAACAAACCTTCGCGCCTGTGGCCGCCGAACGCCTTGAACGCCCCCTGAAAATTATTGCTTTCAGAAAGCTGGCTGCCGGACACCGGCCGATAGACAAAAGCGCCTGACAAGGAGTGGCAGGCGCCTGAACCGCAGAAACCGGGTTCTGTCACCTAATGTGGCAGACCCCGGTTCCTACGGAATAGACAAAGCCCTGAATCAGACGCCTGCGGCAGCCTGCTTCTTGGCCTGCACGCGCAGAACGCGACGCTTGATGACCTGTGCTTCCGTGGGGAGCTTGCGGTTAGGCGTGCTCAGCAGGAAGGAATCCAGACCACCATTGTGTTCAATGGTGCGCAGGCCACGTGCGCTAACGCGCATGCGAACGGCGGAGCCCAGAATTTCGGACGTCAGGGAAGCTTCCTGCAGGTTGGGCAGAAAGCGACGACGGGATTTGTTGTTGGCATGACTGACGTTGTTTCCGGTCAGCACGCCTTTGCCGGTGATCTGGCAACGACGGGACATTGTCTCATCCTTGTCTTAAACAAAAAAGGAACTAGAGGGCCGAGACAAACGCCCGGCGACCACATTCAGGATTGGCGCGGCTTATGACATTAGCCGTCGCCCTCAGTCAAGGGTTGAAGCTCAGGCTTTCTCGCTTTCCTCACCACCATCGGCCAGAACGGAGGCGTGAACATCACCCAAACGCACGCTTTGCGCGGCAGAGTCGAGAATACGCAGGATGGTTTCCTTGTCCATGCTGCGGGCCATCACACCCAGCGATCCGCCAAGCAATGCCGAGGCCACAGCCAGTGGCGGGAACTTCTCATTCCGCAAATGGTCAATGGCGTGTTCGATCACCATTGCGCAGCGAGCAAGGTCTTCGGGCACTTCGGGGCGCTGCCCGGCATGTGCTGCATTTTCCGCCCCAGTCGTGGCGTGTGCGTGGTTATCCGCCATGTTTTTACTCCTTACGTTCTGTGCAGCATCTGCCGGATTCGGCGGGATGGCAACAATCAGCAGGTCAGCCCTCCCCCGTGGCCTGTGCAGCCCACATGGCTGCGTACTGGCCCTGTGCCGCCAGCAACTGCGCATGCGTGCCACGCTCCACAACCAGCCCCTGCCCCATGACCAGAATTTCGTCCGCATCCACAATAGTGGAGAGCCGGTGAGCGATCACAAGGGTTGTCCGGTGGGCGGAAACGGTTTTAAGCGCTGCCTGAATTTCTTTTTCCGTATGTGTGTCCAACGCGCTGGTGGCCTCGTCAAGCACAAGAACGCGTGGGTCTTTCAAAATCGTGCGGGCTATGGCCACGCGCTGTTTTTCCCCACCGGAGAGCTTGAGGCCACGCTCGCCCACCTGTGTTTCGTACCCTTCGGGCAGGGTCATGATAAAATCATGTATCTGGGCCAGTCGGGCGGCTTCCTCCACCTGTTCAGGCGTAGCCCCCAGACGCCCGTAGGCGATGTTGTAACCTATGCTGTCATTGAACAGCACGGTATCCTGCGGGACAACGCCTATGGCCGCACGCAGGTCCGCCTGACGGTATGAGCGCACGTCATACCCATCCACCAGGACCGCGCCGGACCATGTATCGTAAAAACGGAACAGCAGGCGGCTTATGGTGGATTTACCTGCCCCCGTGCTCCCCACAATGGCCACCTTGTGCCCCGGCTGCACATCAAAACTGACGCCGTGCAGGATCTCCCGCTCGGGGCGGTAGCCAAAGTGCACATCACGGAACGCCACCTGCGCTGGGGCAGAGTCCGCCAGACGCGTGGCAATGGGGAGCGGACTGGCCGGGTCTGCCACTTCCACCACCTCTTCCGTCAGGCTGAGCATATGTTCCAGATCAACCAGAGCGGTGCGGATACCCGAATACACGGAACCCAGAAAATTAAGCGGGCCGTAAAGCTGGAGCAGGTAGGTGTTGACCATAACAAACTCACCCACCGTAATACGCCCCACCTCCACATCATGCCCGCCCAGCAGCATGATTGCGGCAAGGGATATGGCAATAATGGCAGCCTGACCGAAGTTGAGCACCCCTAGCGAGTACTGGGTTTTCATGGCCGCTTTTTCGTAGCGGGCCTGTGCGTTGTCGTACCGCCGGGCCTCATGCTCCTCGTTGCCAAAATATTTTACGGTTTCGTAATTGAGCAGGCTGTCCAGCGCCCGACCAGATGCCTCGGTGTTGGTGTCGTTCATACGGCGGCGGATACCCAGCCGCCACGAGGTGAAGCGGACCGTAAACACAATATAGGCCGTGATCATGAGCGCGATCATGAGCACATAGGTCCAGTTGAACAGCCGCCAGATCACCCCCATCACCAGCAAGGCCTGCAAAATGGTGGGCGAGAGGGACATGAGCATGCGCAAAAGCGTTTCCACCGCCTCCGTGCCACGCTCTATGGCGCGCGTAACACCCCCTGTGCGCCTGTCCAGATGGAAGCGCAGGGAAAGCTTATGCATATGCGCAAAGCTGCGATAGGCCGCCTGCCGTGCCACACGGAAGCGCACGGGGGCGAACAGGGAATCCCGCAGGTTGGTCAACGCGCCGGACACAAGGCGCACCAGCCCGTAGCACAGGATAAGCAGTGCCGGTGCCATGGCCAGACTGTTGGGGTGCACAAACCTGTCCACCACCTTGCTATACACAATGGGCACAGACAGCGTAGCCAGCTCTCCGGCCACAAGAACAACCAGCACCAGCGCCATACGCCAGCGTAGGGCCTTGTTCTCCTGCGGCCACAGATAAGGCAACAAACGGGCAAAAGTATAGGAAACCGGCCTATTGAGTGGGCCAGACACTGCTCTACGGGGGGACATGCCCCCGGATGTGGCACGTCAGGCAGTTTTTGCAACCCCCTGCCACCTTGCCATGCCCGTTTTATGCCCCGATAACAGCATTCGTGTCTGGCACAGCAAGAACAGGACCTTTGCCCTTATGCCTTCCCATGCCAACCCGTTCCTCCGCCATCTGACGGACTGCAACACGGCTACTCTTCCGGGTGGGCGCGCCCCCCTTGCCCTTGGCGGCACGCCTTCTGGCTGGCTGGCGCCCGAATTGTTCACCCGTATGGAGCAGGCTGGCTTTGGCACGCCAGACAAAGGCTTTAACATTCCCCACCCCAAGGGGCTTGAAGCACTGGGGGAAGAGCTTGCCAGAGAAGGATTTTACAAATCCCACCACGAACTGTTTGATGTTTATCCCGACATTGACCAGCCCGTTGTAGGCCGCATAGACCGCGGAGCACTGCCCCTGTTCGGGTTTGTGGCAACGGGTGTGCATATGAACGGCCTTGTCCGCAAGGCAGATGGGTTGCACCTGTGGACCGGGCGGCGGGCAGCCGACAAACGGCTGGACCCTTCCAAACTGGACCATCTGGTGGCAGGCGGCATGCCCGCAGGCCACACCCCGCGTGAGGCACTGATCAAGGAAGCCGCAGAAGAAGCCAGCATACCCGGCCCACTGGCGGAGCAGGCCGTGCAGGCCGGGCGGCTGGTCTATGCCCTGAACCGCCCCGAAGGGCTGCGGCGTGATATTTTATACTGCTATGACCTGTACCTACCCGAAAGCTTTGAGCCAACCGCCGCCGATGGCGAGGTAGAAAGCTTTGCCCTGATCCCGCTGAGCGAGGCTTACCGCATTGTGCGGGATACGGATGAGTTCAAGTTCAACGTCAATCTGGTGCTGATCGACCTGTTCCTGCGCACCGGGCTGATTAACCCTACCAGCCCGCAGGGCATGGAACTGCGTGCCGGGCTGGACAAAGGGCTATCACCTGTCAGCCCGGGCCAGAGCGTAACTTCAGGCTGAGTAGCGGGCGTTAGCACAGGCGGATGCCTCGGCCTCCGCCTCCTTCAACCCTGCCAGCAGACGTTCACGGATTTCCTCCAGCCGCTTCTTGTCCGTAATCTTCAGGCCGAACAGGTCCTTGACGTAAAACACGTCCACCGCCCGCACGCCGTAGGTGGTAATATGGGCAGAGGCGATCTGGAGGTTCTCCCGGCTCATGGCTGCGGTAACGTCATGCAGCAGGCCGGGGCGGTCGCGACCGTTAACCTCGATAACCGTGTAAGTGTTGGACACGCCATTATCCACCACCACCCGTGGGGGCACATGGATGGCCCGCATGCGCAGCGGCATATGGCCAAAGCCTGCCCGTGCAATTTCGGCCCCAATATCAAGCTGCCCGCTCAACCCCTGCTCGATCAGGGATGTCAGGCGCGCCAGACGGTGTGTTTCTTCATACGCCTGGCCTGATGTGTCCTGAATCCAGAACGTATCGAGCGCCATGCCGTGGGTCATGGTATGGATGCGCGCATCCACAATGGAGGCCCCGGCCAACGCCAGCGCCCCTGCAATCTTGGAAAACAGGCCCGGTACGTCCACCGTATAGACGGTAACCTCGGTCACACCCCGCGCTGGCAGGGGCAGAACCTCCACCGTAAGGGGGGCACTACGCGCATCGGCATCACGGATCAGGCGGGCATGGCGGCTGTGGGTCTCGTAATCAAACGACAGCCAGTACCCTGCATAACCCAGCCCCAGAAAGTGCTCGATGTCACGCTGGGGCACACCTTCTTCACCCAGAATTTCGGCTGTTACATCCTTGGCGTGGCGCACGCGCACGTCGCGCTCGGTGGTGGAAAGGCCACCAGCCAGAACTTCCGCCACACGCAGGTACAGCTCCCGCAGCAAGGTTGCCTTCCACGCGTTCCACACGCGCGAGCTTACCGCACGCATGTCCACAATGGTCAGCAACAGCAGCAGACGCAACCGCTCGGGGGACTGCACAATATCTGCAACGTCCAGAATGGTTTTGGGGTCGTCAATATCACGCTGGAAGGCGGTATGGCTGAGCAGGAGGTGGTGCAGAACCAGCCATGAGACTGTTTCCGTCTCCTCCCCCGACATGCCAAGACGGGGGCAGAGTTCGGCGGCAATTTCAGCCCCGATTTCCGAATGATCCCCGCCACGCCCCTTGGCCACGTCATGCAGGAGCACGGCCATATACAGCGCGCGGCGCGAATGCAGGCCCTTGATCAGCTCATATGCAATGGGAATTTCGTCCGCCATGCGCCCGGCGGCCACTTCGTCCAGAATACGAATAGCTTCTACCGTATGCTCATCCACCGTGAACACATGGTAGGTGTCAAACTGCATCTGCCCGACAATACGGGCCCAGTCGGGAATAAGGCGGCCAAAAATCCCGGTCTCGTTCAGGATATGGAGCCAGTAGGAATGGCCCGATGGCGGATGGCTGCCATACGCGGCGGAATAAACCGGTGAGTTCTCCTCCGTAGGAGCTGGTGGCGGCAGGGCCGCCCCACGCCTGCGCGGGCGCTGCTCCTCCTCTGCCGTGTCTCCACACAACAGGTCGAGGAAGATGCGCGCGGCCTCGGGGTTGTCCCGCAGGGTAATGGCCCGGCGCTCCCACCGGATAAGCTGGTGCCGCGCCAGCGGGTGCAGTGGACGGCGGCGCAGGCGCGCCCAGTCCAGAATCTGCATCATTTTAATGGGGTCCTGATCAAAGGACACGCCCCGATCGGGCAGGATCTGCCCATCCAGCAGGGTAAAGCCTGCCTCACGCATGGCTTCGTCCGGTTTGGCGGCATTGGCCACCGGGCCCTGCGCCTGCCGCAGTACGGCGGGTTCGAGTACATGGGTCAGACGCATGACTTCCCGTGCGGTCAGGAAGTAGTGGCGCATAAACCGCTCCACCCCGTTCTGGCGGCCGTGGCGGGTGTAGCCCATACGCGCGCCAATAACGGGCTGCATGTCAAAGGTCAGGCGTTCTTCCGCCCGCCCGGCCACGTAATGCAGGTGCAGGCGCACGGTCCACAGGAAATCCCACGACCGGCGGGCACGGGCGGCTTCCTGCTCGGTCAGCAGGCCCATCCATATAAATTCCGGGGCCAGCAGGTCACGCACATGGCGGGTGCCAAAGGTGTTGCGGCACATCCAGTACAGGGTCTGCAGGTCCCGCAGCCCGCCCCGGCCTTCCTTTATGTTGGGTTCGACCAGATAGGGGCTATCCCCAAACTTGCGGTGCCGTTCCAGCCGCTCGCGCCGTTTGTCATGAATAAAGCCCGCAGCCCCCGCCTCCACGCAGGAGAGGATGTAGCGGGCCTCGAACATGGCAAACAGGGCTGTATCCCCATCCAGCAGGCGTGCGTCCAGCAGGGCGGTACGGACCGTGGTATCCTTGGATGCCTCGGCAATACATTCATCTATCGTGCGGGTGGCGTGGCCAACCTTGACCCCCAGATCCCACAGAAAATACAGCACATATTCCACTACGGGGTGAGCACGCTCACCCGCGCCCTGCGCGATCAGGAACAGCAGGTCAATATCACTGAACGGTGCCAGCAGCCCGCGCCCGTACCCGCCTGTTGCTGCCACGGCAAACCCCGACCGCCCCCCCATGGCAGGTGGTTCGTCCACTGTGGTCGCCCGCACGGCCAAGTCCACAATGGCGCGCAGCATAACGTCGGCAAAGGTCGCAAGGGTTTTGGCGGCTGCCGCCCCCTTGAGTTCATACTGCTCAAACCGTTTGCGAACATCCGCCTGATAACGCCCCAGATGCCGCCGGAAAATAGCCACGGCCTCATCCCTTGGGGGGATGGCGGCATCATCTGGTGTGGCGTCCCTCAACTCCCGCGTCAGGCATGCGGCAAGGGCTTCTGGCGTCAGGGTCGCCAGAACGGACATGTCGGTTTGCTGCCCGGCGGCAGCCTGTGCGGAAGAGGTGGGCATAGGGTTACGGGTTCAGCTCCTGGGAACGGTCGGGGGTTGGAGGGGATCAGCCGGCAGCAGATGTGTCTGTATCCTGCCCGGCCAGCCTGCGCAGGTCGTACAGCATATCCAGCGCGGCCCTTGGGGTCAGACTGTCCGGGTCAATCTCCATCAATCGTTTCTTTAACGTATTTTCGCATGGTGGGGGTAATGTCTTCTGTGTGTCAAAAAGCGGTAATGGTTCGGGTATGGTATTTTCAGCACGCTCAAGTTCACGCAGCAGGCGGCCGGCTCGCTCCACCACGCTCACGGGCACGCCAGCCAGCCGCGCCACATGCACACCCCAGCTTTTTTTTGCTGATCCTGCAAGCACTTCGTGCAAAAAAACGATCTGCCCGCGCCACTCCCGCACTGCCATTGTATGCAGGCACAAACGAGGCAACGTATCGACCAGCCGCGAGAGTTCGTGGAAGTGGGTTGCAAAAATTGCACGACAGCGCACCGTTGAATGCAGGGCCTCCAGCACCGACCATGCAATGGCCAGCCCGTCCAGCGTTGCGGTCCCCCGCCCGATCTCATCCACCACCACAAGCGAGCGCGGCCCCGCCTGATTGAGAATGGCGGCTGTTTCGGTCATTTCCACCATAAAAGTGGAGCGCCCGCGCGCCAGATCATCCGATGCGCCAACGCGCGAGAACAGCTGGTCCACCACCCCGATGCGTGCGGAATCCGCCGCCACGGGAAAGCCCCCTTGTGCCAGAATGACCGCCAGCGCCGTCTGCCGCAAAAAGGTGGACTTACCGGCCATGTTCGGCCCGGTCAGCAGCATGACGCGCCGCTCTGGGGCCAGTACGCAGCCATTGGGGGTAAAACGCGCCCCCCGTGGCAGGGCCGCCTCCACCACAGGGTGGCGGCAGCCTTGCAGGTCAAACGCCGTATCCTCACGCACGTCGGGCCTGCACCATGTTCCACCCGTGGCCAGTGCCGCACAGGACTGCAACACATCCAGCACCGCCAGTGCCTGAGCCAGTTCGGGCAGCTCCCGCTCGGCCAGCACCTTGGCCGTTAGCTCCGCAAACACCTGCTTTTCGCGCTGGGCGGCTTTTTCTGCCGCTTCGGTAATGCGCACGTTCAGGCTGGCCAGCTCCTCCGTGGCAAAGCGGGCCGTACTGGCCGTGCCCTGCCGCAGAATAAGGTCGGGATTATCCTTGAGCCGCGCACTGGCCCCCACAGGCACTTCCATAACGTAGCCAAGCTGGGCGTGATGGCGGATCTTAAGGTTGGAAACCCCAAACCGGGTTGCGTACTCCGCCTGCAAGGCGGCAATCAGGCGGCGCGAGTTATCGCGCAGGGCGCGGTGTTCATCCAGTTCCCCATCATAGCCTGCGGCAATCACGCCACCATCATCAAGCCGGGCGGGCAGTTCCTCCGCCAGTGCCGTGTGCAACTCGGCCTCCAGCGCACGGGCCGCACCCAGCCAGCCCATGGCATGGGCCAGAACCGTGGGGAGCTGGGCGGCATCCCCTCCGTCTGGCCCTGCCAGAATACGGGCAGCCTCACGCGCGGCATGCAGCCCATCGCGTATGCCGGCCATATCACGCGGGAGCCCCCGCCCGAGCGAGAGCCTGCCCAGCGCACGGGCAATATCGGGCGCTTTTTTCAGCGCATCGCGCAGTGCTGCACAACGGGCGGCGTGGTCCTTGAGCCACCACCAGCCCTCCTGCCGGGCGGCAATAGCTGTTACCTCCGTCAGCGGGGAGGCCAGCCATTCCGCCAGCATGCGCGCCCCGGCAGCGCTGACCGTGCGGTTAATGGCTGTAAACAGGGTATGTTCTACCCCGCCATCGCGCGCGCGCAAAATATCCAAGCTGGCGCGGGTGGCCGGGTCTATACCCAGCACGCCATTCTGGCTTTGTGCAATGGGGTGAGCCAGCCGTGGCAGTTTGCCGGCCTGCGAGCGGCGCACATAGTCCACCGCCATGGCAGCCGCCACGCTCTCCTCGTCCGAAAAAGTGCCAAAGGCTTCAATGCTCGCCACATCAAAGGCCGCAGCAAGGCGCTGGCGGGCACTGCCGGGGGCGGGCAATGTGGCCTCGGGCGCACGCCGGGCTTCATAATCGCCCAGTTCCACGGCGGCACTGGCCAGAATTTCCGCCGGGTCCAAACGCCCCAGCAGGGCGGGCAAGGCCGTGGCGGGCAGGCTTGCTGTCTCAAACAGGCCGGTGGATACGTCAATCCACGCAGCGCCAAGCGGGCCTGCACCTTCGGCCGGGGCATCCTTGCGGCGTTTGCCTTTATCTGCCCCAGCGGGGCAGACCAGTGCGAGCAGCAGGTTGGAGCGGCCGGGCTCCAGCAGTTCATCCTCCGTGAGCGTTCCGGGCGTTACCACCCGCACAATGCCACGTGCCAGCGGCCCCTTGCTGGCGGGGCGCCCCTTGCGCGGCACCTCCGTCTGTTCAGCCACCGCAACCCGGAACCCCCGGCGGATTAAACGAGACAGATAGGCCGGGGCCGCAGCCACGGGCACGCCACACATGGCTATGGGCTCGCCCCCATGGTTGCCACGGGCGGTCAGGGCAATATCCAGCGCGGCGGCGGCGGCCGTGGCGTCATCAAAAAACAGTTCGTAAAAATCGCCCATGCGGAAGAACAGAAGGGCTTCGGGATTTTCCGCCTTGAGCGTAAACCACTGCGCCATGGCTGGCGTAGCGCCATCAGGAGAGATACGTGTCATGCCTGCATCATAAAGCTACAATTCGTGGGAGCAACCGCCCTGCTCTTTGCATAGCACTGCCTGCTCCAGCCAGTGTGCGGCCGTTGCAAGCGGGTGGTGCCAACTGGGAACATCCCCCTCCGGGGCAGGCTGCCGGACAATCCGGACCGAAGGGTACCACACGCTGCGCTCCAGCGCACCGGGGGAGACCATGCCCCCTGCAGGAAGGGTAGAGGCCGCAGCCCAGCGCCAGTCCCCTGCATACCGGTTCAGCAACAGGGTGGGTTTGCCCAGCAACCCCGCCAGATGAACAATCATGGTGTCCACACTCACCACCACATCCAGCCCGGTTATAAGCCGGGCCGTGGCCAGCAGATCCCCCGCTGGCAGGGGGCTGAGTGGTAGCGGCACATCCTCCAGCCGCGAACAGGGCTGCAAAGCCTGAAAACCCACGCCTTTTACAGCAGACAGCCCGCCCAGCAGGGCCGGAGCAAGCGAGCGCCTGCGGTCAAACTGGTAGCTGGGGTTACCCGACCAGCACAGCCCCACCCGCAACCCCTCCCCCACACATGGCGTAACTGGCCCTGCAAAACATGCAAGGTCAGGCTGCCAGGCAAAAGGGCTTGCCACCCCAAGCCTTTGGGGCAGGCTTAACAGGCTGCAACATGCCTCCGCCTGGCTTGCCTGTTCCGGCAGGCAAAGCTGCACACGCCCACCCCATTGGGGGAGCAGGCAACGCACAAGCGCGTGCATACTCTGGGGCACCAGCAGGCTAACCCGTGCCCTTTGGGCCGCCAGCCCCACATACCGCAGGAACTGCAAGGCATCGCCCAGCCCCTGCTCGGCATAGAGCAGCACGGCACCTGTTGTGGCGCGCCCATCCCACTGCGCCATGCTGGCTACACAATGTGGGGGTGCCAGCAGGTCCCGGCGTGCTTCAAACAGAGCCCACCCCTGCGCAAACTCCCCGACAGACAGACAAAGGCCGGCAAGGTCCAGCGTTGCACGCGCCCGGTCCTGTAGCGTGGTGGCCCGTTGCATGGCCTGTGTAAACAGGTCCCGCGCGGTTTGTGTATGGCCAAGGTCCATCAGCACCGTGCCATAATTAAGTGCTAGCCGGGCATCATCCGGGCGCTGCCTGTAGGCGGCTTCCAGCGCTTGCCCGGCACTGCGCAACCGGCACTGCGCCATAAGCACAAGCCCCAGATTTGTCAGGGTTTCCGCTACATCCGGGACCAGTGCGGCTGACAGGCGCAGGGCCTGCTCCGCCCCCCCATAATCCCGTATGGCAAACAGGGCTGCCCCGTGGTTTGCCAGAGCCTGCGGGTTATCCGGCATGGCCTGCGCCACATGCCGGAAATACGGTTCCGCCTCCCCCATGCGCCCGGCACGCTCAAGCAGCATGGCATGCAGGTTATGGGCGGCAACATCCTCCCCCGCCAGCCTTAGTGCCCGGGCGGACAGGCTGATTGCCTCCTCCACCCGCCCATGCCGGGCCAGAAAGGCCGCCAGCGCCATGTGCCGCGCCGGTTCCAGCGGGCGCAGGGTGCGTGCTTTTTTCAAGGCCTGCTCGGCCTCGGGCAGGCGGCCTGCCTTTTCCAGTATCTGGCCCATGGCGTCATGCGCGCGGGGGTCTGCGGGGGTTGCAAGCACGGCCACATTGGCCGCCGCCCGCGCCTGCTCCACATGCCCCAGTTCCAGCAGGGCCAAGCCCAGTGTGATATAAAAAAACGGCTCCCCCGCCTGCTCCACCGCCTTGCCCGCAAGGGCTACTGCGGCCGCTGCATTCCCCCCGGCACGGGCAATACAGGCCATGGCGTGCCAGCCCTGTGCATCCGCTGGGTTAAGGCGCAAATGCGCGCGCAAAAGGGATTCGGCCTGCTCGGCATCCCCCCGCGCCAGACAGGCCAGCGCCATATCCGCCGGCGCCAGCGGAGGGTCCTGATCCGTTTTTTTCCCGTTCACGCGGTCTGCCCCTTTAATTTTGCAGCCAAACCCGGCCTGAAAGGTGGATATGCCCGATCAGACACATTTTGTTTGCGGGCATGATGCTGTAGCATCCCCTGCATGAACAAAGCCTATCTTTCCCTCGAACGCCACTTTGCGCGCCTTTCCTCCCTCAATGATGCCCTTGGTATTTTGGGGTGGGACAAGGAAGTTATGATGCCATCGGGCGCTGCCGAGCGCCGGGCGGATAATCTGGCCATGCTGGAAGGGCTGCGCCACGAAATCCTGACCGCTCCGGTTATGGCGGACCTGCTGGCCGAGGCCGATGCGGGGGATGATCCGTGGCGCGCTGCCAATCTGGAGCAGATGCGCAGGCAGCACACTCAGGCCACCGCCCTGCCGGGCGAACTGGTGGAAGCCAGCGCACAGGCTACGGCACGGTGCGAAATGGCATGGCGTACCGCGCGTGAGGAAAGTGACTTTAAAAGCCTTGAGCCGCATCTGGCAGAAGTGCTGCGCCTGACCCGTGCAACCGCCGTAGCCACGGGCGAGGCCATGGGGCTGACTGACTACGATGCCCTGCTCGACAGTTTTGACCCCGGCACACGGCAGGCGGACATTGACCCTGTTTTTACGTCTCTGGCCGCAGAACTGCCTGAACTGATCGGCTCCGTGCTGGAACAGCAGGCCAGCCTGCCAGCCCTTCAGCCCCCCGCAGGTCCATTCTCCATTGCACGGCAGGAAGCTCTGGGCCGCCGCCTGATGCACCATATGGGGTTTGACATAACACGCGGCAGGCTGGACGTAAGCGCGCACCCGTTCTGCGGTGGTGCGACCCACGACGTACGCCTGACCACCCGCTACGTGGAGGCGGATTTTATTCCCGCCATGATGGGTGTGCTGCACGAAACAGGCCATGCCCTGTATGAAATGGGGCTCCCGGCCGAATGGGCCAGCCAGCCTGTGGGCCAGTCCGGCGGCATGACCCTGCATGAAAGCCAGTCCCTGCTGATGGAAATGCAGTTCTGCCGTTCCCTCACCTTTGCAAACTGGCTGGCTCCGCAGGTGCGCAACAGTTTTGGCGTGGCGGACAACACCCCCGGATGGGACGCAGCCAGCCTGCACCGGCACCTGACGCATGTTGAACCCGGCTTTATTCGGGTGGATGCGGATGAGGTCACATACCCCGCCCATATTCTGGTCCGCTACGAGCTGGAAAAAGCCCTGATCTCGGGCGATCTGGCACTGGCCGACCTGCCTGGAGCCTTTAATGACCGCCTGCACGCCCTGCTGGGCCTGCGCGTGCCAGATGACCGGCGCGGCTGTTTGCAGGATATTCACTGGCCTGCGGGGCTGTTCGGCTACTTCCCCTGCTATGCCCTTGGTGCCATGACCGCAGCCCAGTTGCGCAACGCGGCCTGCAAAGCCAACCCGGCCATTCTGCCCGCCATTGGTCAAGGGGATTTTGCCCCCCTGCTGGCATGGCTGCGCCAGAATGTTCATGGCCGCGCGCGCAGTGCCAGCATGCCCCGGATCATACAGGATGCCACCGGCAAACCGCTGGACGCCACGGCCTACCTGACCCATATCCGCCGCCGTTACCTTGAGCGCGCACCCGATGCGTAAAAGGCAGCGCAGCGCACCACACCCACAACAAACCGGCCCTGCACACAAGGCGTTTGCAAGGCCCGCCTGTGGGGCGGAAACTCCTGCCCACGTTTTTATGCCTGACTCTCCACCAACCGGGTGCCCGCGCGCATGACTGTTCTTATCCCCCGCTCTTACGCCCCCAATCGCCGCGCGACTTTTGGCCTGCTGGCAGCGTTGTTTGCTCTCCCGCTGGCCAGTGCCCCGGCATGGGCGCTGCACATGCCCAAGGTTGCGGAACTGCCTGCCAGTGCGCTCCAGCCCTTCATGCAGTCCAGCAGCCAGATATGGGATGCAGTGCTCCCCCTGCCTGACGGGCGCATGCTGCTGGAAGCCCCGGCATGGGTTGGCAACACCGGCCCGCAGCTTTTTGTGCGGGACACAAACGGGCAACTGGCCGCATGGCCCAATGCTGCATGGAACGCGCCCGAAGGGGATGCACAAACCCGGTTTGTAGCCCTTGGCGGGCTGACCAGAACCGCGGATGGCCACATATGGGTGCTCGACAGCGGCGTGACAAACCGCAAGAACCCGCCCGTAGCCCCCCCCAAACTGGTGGAAATTGACCCTGGCACCAATACCGTACTCCGCACGGTACCCGTACAGGCCAGCGCCTTGCGGCCGGGGAGCATTCTGTCGGGCATTGCCGTGCATGGCACTACGGCTTACGTGCCCGATTCAGGCGTTGCGGGCCTGCTGGTCATTGACATTGCCACCGCCACAGCCCGGCGCTTTCTGGACCACCACCCCGACCTTATTGCCAGCCGCCCGATTGTAACGCCCACCGGCCCGGTGCGGGACAACACAGGCCGTTACGCAGCCGTGGATGCCAGCATGGTTGCAGTCAGCCCCGATGGCACGTGGATTGTGCTGCAGGCTCCGGGGCAATACCTCTCCCGCGTGTCCACCGCCATTTTTACCGACCCCGACATAACCCCCGCCGCGTTTGAAGAAAGCGTGACACAGTGGTTCAAAACCCCATCGCTCGGCGGCATGACCATTGATAATGACGGCACGCTTTACTGGGCCGACATCACAACATCGAGTATTCTCAGCTACACCACCGGGCGAGTGCCACGCAGGCTGATAACCGACCCGCGCCTGCAATGGCCCACCACACCGGGGCTGGACGGGCACGGGCACCTGTATGTTTCCGCCAGCCAGCTCAACCACAGCACGGCTTTTGGCGCGCCCTCGGCTACCATTACATGGCCGATCACCATTTACGAGCTGACCCTGCCCACAACACCCCCGCCGGGCTAGGCACTGCCGAAATTATCGTACAAGCCACTTCGCGGCATCCGTCATTCAGGATATAAACGCCCTCATGCGCTACATTTCCACACGCGGGAATGCTCCCGTTCTTTCTTTTTCCGATGTCCTGCTGAGTGGCCTTGCCGAAGATGGCGGGCTGTATCTGCCACAGACATGGCCCGAATTCTCGCTAGCCGAGTGGCAGGCCATGCGTGCCCTACCCTACCCGGAGCTGGCCGCCCGTATTCTGGCCCGTTTTACCGGCTCCGATATTGACGAAGACACGCTCAAAACCCTGTGCGCCAAAGCCTATGCCGGTTTTGACCACCCTGCCATTGTGCCGCTGACACAGGTGGAGGACGGGCTGTTCGTGCAGGAACTGTTCCACGGCCCGACCCTTGCCTTCAAGGACATGGCCATGCAGGTGCTTGGCCAGCTTTTTGAGCATGTTCTGACCCAGCGTAACGAGCACGTCACCATTGTCGGCGCCACCTCGGGGGATACGGGCTCCGCTGCCATTGAAGCCTGCCGGGGCCGCAAGCGCCTGTCCGTGATCATCCTGCACCCCAAGGGCCGCACATCGGAAGTGCAGCGCAGGCAGATGACCACCGTGCGTGAACCCAACGTGACCAACCTTGCGGTTGAAGGCACGTTTGATGATTGTCAGGATCTGGTAAAAAGCCTGTTTGCGGATATTCCCTTCCGCCGGGAGATGCACCTTTCTGCCGTCAATTCCATCAACTGGGCGCGTATTGCCGCGCAAATCCCGTACTATGTGCATGCCGCACTTGCTCTGGGCGCGCCGGAGCGTGAAGTCTCCTTTGCCGTGCCCACGGGCAACTTTGGCAATATTCTGGCAGCATGGGCTGCGCGCAAGATGGGCCTGCCCATCCGCCAGCTTTGTGTCGGCTCCAACCGTAACGACATTCTAACCCGCTTCCTCAACGCCAATGACATGACCATCAAAGGGGTGGTGCCCAGCCTCTCCCCCTCCATGGACATTCAGGTTTCTTCCAACTTCGAACGCCTGCTGTTTGAACTGCTCGGGCGGGATGCACCGGCCTGCGCCCGGATCATGACCGGCTTCCGCAGCACGGGGCATATGGACGTACCGGCCGAAGTCTGGGAGAACGCCCGCACCCTGTTCTCTGGTCTGGCGCTGGATGATGCCCAGACCGAGGCCGAGATCCGCACCCTGCACCAACGGTCCAGTTATATGGCCGACCCGCACTCCGCCATTGGTATTGCCGCTGGCCGCCGCTTCCGCCAGCCGGGTATTCCCATGGTGGCCGAAGCCACGGCACACCCGGCCAAGTTCCCCGACGCCATGGTGGCCGCAACGGGTATTCACCCCGCGCTCCCCGTGCATCTGGCGGACCTGTTCGAGCGGGAGGAACGTTACCGCACGGTCCCCGCGACCGAAGGCGCGATCAAGGATGCAGTCCGCGCGGCGGTTCTTTCCAACGCAGGCTAAGTACAACACACCCTCCCCCTTTGCAGGGCTGCCCACGCGGCAGCCCTGCTGTTTTTCAGGACAAGAATGACAGACCCCATCCAGCTCACCCGCCTGCCCTCCGGCCTGACCGTTGTGACCGAACGCATGGACCGTGTGGAAACCGTTTCCTTCGGAGCCTATATTTCCGCTGGCACCCGGAACGAAACCGCGGCGGAAAATGGCGTATCCCATTTTCTGGAACACATGGCCTTCAAAGGCACAACCAGCCGCTCTGCCCTGCGCATTGCCGAAGAGATTGAAAATGTGGGCGGGCATATCAACGCCTATACCGCCCGCGAGCAGACGGTTTTTTACGTCAAGCTTCTCAAGGAAAATCTTGGGCTGGGGATCGACATTATTGGCGATATTCTCACCCACTCCACGTTTGATGCCGCCGAGCTTGAACGCGAGCGGGGCGTGATCTTGCAAGAAATCGGTCAGGCGAACGATACGCCGGATGACGTTGTTTTTGACCATTTTCAGGAAACCGCTTTTCCCAACCAGCCCATGGGACGCCCCATCCTGGGCACCGAGGCGCTGATCAAAGGCATGCAGCGCGATACGCTTACCTCGTATATGCGCACGCACTACAACCCTGCGAACATGATTGTGGCCGCCGCTGGCAATCTGGAGCATCAGGCTGTTGTTGCGCAGGTTGAGCAGCATTTTGCCCACCTGCCCACCACCAAGGCCCCAGCCATGGAGGCCGCACACTACGCCGGGGGCGAGTTCCGCCAGATCAAGGAGCTGGATCAGGCGCATATTGTGCTTGGCTTCCCCTCCACCGGGTACCATGACCCCGACTATTACGCAGTCCTGCTGCTTTCCACCCTGCTGGGTGGGGGCATGTCCTCACGTCTTTTTCAGGAAATCCGGGAAAAACGCGGGCTGGTGTACTCGGTCTATTCCTTTAACGCCCCGTTTGAAGGCGGCGGCGTGTTTGGCATTTATGCCGGCACGGGGGAAAAGGAATGCGCAGAGCTTATTCCCGTAACACTGGAAGAGCTCCGCAAGGTCCAGCTGGAAGTGAGCATGGACGAACTGGTGCGTGCCCGCGCACAGCTTAAATCCTCCCTGCTCATGTCGCTCGAAAGCACGGGCAGCCGGTGCGAGCAGATTGCACGGCAACTCCAGATTTTTGGCCGCGTCATCCCCACGCATGAAACCGTCGCCAAGATCGAGGCCGTCACGCGGGAGGACATCTGCCGTGCGGCAGCCCGCATTTTTGCCGGAACGCCAACACTTGCAGCCCTTGGCCCCATCGGCCACATTCCTTCCCTGCAAAGCATCAAGGAGACACTGGCAGCATGACGCAACAGCCCCTCGACCTTATTGCCAATCTGGTTAAGCTTGCCCGCACCAGTGGTGCGGATGCCGCCGATGCCGTTTTTGTCAGCAGTACCGCTGTAGGCGCTGGTGTGCGCAATGGCGTGACAGAAGAACTGGAACGCTCGGAAACAACCGATCTGGGGTTGAGGGTTTTTGTTGGCAACAAAAACGCCATTGTCTCCACCACAACTCCGGACCGGGCCAAGTTTGGCGCGCTGGTCGAGCAGGCTCTGGCCATGGCCCGCGTGCTCCCTGACGACCAGTACGCAGGCCTTGCGCCCAACGCCATGCAAGGCACATTCCAGACCAATGCTCTGGAACTGGCAGACCCGGCCGAGCCCGATACAGCCGCCCTGCTCGCACGCGCTCAGGCGGGGGAAGAAGCTGCACTGGCCATAAAAGGCGTGACCAACAGCGCTGGTAGCAGTGCGTCCTGGGGGCGCACCGACATTACTCTGGCAACCTCCGCCGGGTTTGCGGGCACTTACAGCCGCACCAGCCATTCCAACTCCGTCTGTGTTCTGGCAGGTGCGGGGGATGGCATGCAGCGTGATTACGACTACCACGGCACAGTCTGGCTGCACGACCTGAAGAACGCGGCAGAACTTGGCCGCAATGCCGGGCATAAAGCAGTTGCACGCCTGAACCCGAGCCGCCCCAAAACAGGGCGCTACCCTGTTGTGTTTGATCCACGGGTTGCTGGCAGCTTTCTGGGGCATTTTGTGGGGGCCATTACGGGCACCGCCATTGCCCGTGGTACATCCTTCCTTAAAGACAAAATGGGGCAGGCCATTTTTGCCAACTCGGTTGGCATTACCGATGACCCGACCCGCATAAAAGGCCTGCGCTCCCGCCCGTTTGACGGAGAAGGCATGGCCGTCGCCCCGCTCTCGCTCGTACAGGGTGGCGTTTTGCAAACCTGGGTGCTGGACAGCCGGAGCGCGCGCCAGCTTGGCCTGCAAAGCAATGCCCGCGCAGCCCGCGGCACGGCCAGCCCGCCCGGTCCCTCGGCAAGCAACCTGTTCTTTGAACCCGGCCATCTTTCCCCCTCAGCCCTGATGGCCGACATTCGGGAAGGGCTGTACATTACGGAAATGATGGGCTCCTCCATTAACGGGCTGACCGGGGATTACAGCCGTGGCGCCTCGGGCTTCATGATCCGTGATGGCCAGATAGCCGAGCCCGTAGCGGGCTTTACTCTTGCGGGGAATCTGCTGGAAATTTTTGCTTCCATCACATTAGCGGATGATCTGGTATTCCGTTTTGGCACCGACGCTCCCACATTACGCACAGATGTCCTGAATACTGCCGGGGCATAACTGTTAGCCGGAGACCAAAAACCCGTGAAATCACGTCTGCTGCGATCGACCCTTCATGCATTGCTGGCTGCCAGCCTGCTGGCCGGACCCTTGGCCATACAGGCCGATGCACGGCCCGGTCAGGGTGGGTCCATGGGGAGCCGTGGTAGCCGCACATGGAGCGCGCCCCCTGTTACGCGCACAACGCCGTACAGCACTGCTCCCATGGACCGCTCCATTACGCCGCGCACTGCGCCCACCCCCGGCTATGGCGCACCGCAAATGGGTGCTCCCTTTGCCCGCCCCATGGGCTACCCCAACCGCCACCCATTCCTGACCGGTCTGGCCGGTGGTTTTCTGGGGGCCGGGCTGTTTGGTATGTTGAGCGGCCATGGCTTTATGGGCGGGATGCACGGCTTCTTCAGCTTTCTGGGGCTTCTGGTCCAGATCGGGCTGGTGGTTATGCTCGTCCTGTGGCTGATCCGCCGGTTCGGGCGTTCCAGCCAGGGCACTCACGGGTTTGGCATGTCCTCCCCCCGCGGTATGCCCGGTGCAGCACCTGCCTCCCCCGCGCCATCCGCAGGAGGGGCACCCGTGCAGATTACCACGGCGGATTACCAGTCTTTCCAGCAAACGCTGATGGATATTCAGAGTGCGTGGAACCAGCAGAACATTCCGGCCATGCAGCAGATGGCCACACCGGAAATGGTCTCCTACTTCAATGAGCAGCTGGCAACTCTGGCCAGTCAGGGTGCCCGCAACGTTGTCTCGGATGTGCGCTTCCTTCAGGGGGATCTGGCCGAAGCATGGCGTGAGAACAACATGGACTACGCAAGTGTAGCCATGCGTTACAGCCTGATCGACCTGACAACCAACGCCACCGGTCAGGTGATTGATGGCAGTTCCACCACCCCCGTAACCATTACCGAGGTCTGGACATTTGTCCGTCCTTCCCGCGGGGGGCGCTGGCTGCTTTCGGCTATTCAGCAGGCCCGCTAAACCTCGGGCCAGACTGTAGCTGCAATAGAAAACCCCGCCTTCCGTTATGGAGGGCGGGGTTTTTATATGCGTTCACTGCAAAAAGTACCGGTAATGGCCCATACCGGACATGGCATTACGGGTGGAACAATGTCAGCCCAAACATAATGCCAGCCAGAACAAGCATGAACACAAGCATGCTCCGTACCCGCTGGCTCTGCCGCTTCTGCCGTTCAAGCTGTTCTGGGGTCTGGTCCATTGGGAGAGTGGTCATGCTGAGTGCATCCATATCTGAAAGAAGTGGTCACCAAGAAGGCCACAGAACAGAAAGAACAGATAAGCCAGAGAAAACCGGAACGAGATCCGCGCAGCCTTATCCCCCTTCTGGCTGACGCCGTTTTCGTCTTGCGGTTCCAGAAGTACACGCACAGCACAGGCAACAAACCCAAGCCCCAGCACCACGGCAGTCACCGTGTAGATCAGCCCGCTCTGCCCCACAAAGGACGGGATAAGCGAAACAGCGAGCAGCACCAGTGTGTAGGAGAATATCTGCCACCGTGTATGACGCATGCCACGCACAACCGGCAGCATGGGAATACCCGCACGCCCGTAATCCTTGCAGGCGTAGAGCGCCAAAGACCAGAAATGCGGCGGTGTCCAGAAGAACACAATACCGAACATGACCACCGGCATAAGTGCCATGTGGCCCGTAGCAGCCGCCCAGCCGATCATGGGGGGGAAGGCACCCGCTGCCCCACCAATAACAATGTTCTGCGGCGTGGAGCGCTTGAGCCACATGGTGTAAATAACGGAATAGAAGAAGATGGAAAACGCCAGAATAGCGGCAGCCAGTGTGTTGGTTGCAATCCACATAAGGCAGACGGACAGGCAGGAAAGGCCTACCCCGTAAGCCAGAGCCTCGTTCTGGGGAATACGCCCTGAAGGTACTGGCCGTGTAATGGTCCGCTGCATGACCGCGTCAATATCCCGGTCGTACCACATGTTAATGGCCCCGGCAGCGCCCGAGGCCAGACAGATGCAGAATATGGTAACCAGCCCCACAAACGGGTCAAGGTGCCCGGGTGCCATGAACATCCCCGCAGCACCCGTAAACACGACCAGTGAAATAACCCGGGGCTTGAGCAGAGCCAGCCAGTCACGCGCCTGCGTACCAACCTGCTCCGTTTTAAAACGTGGCCGTCTGGCCTGCGGCTGGGAAAGACTGGCTTCGCTCATAGGGCAGACCCTCCGGCAGCGCTGGCTGCCACATTTGCATGACCCGTAACCATTGGAATATCACGCTGGAAGCTGATCACTGCTGCCAGCACAAACACCAGTGCGGCCATGCCAAACAGAGCACAACCCAGCACCTGCATGCCAGAAACAAACAGGCAAAGCGTTGCCGCCGCCGTTAATACAAAGTGCAGGCGAGCCAGCTTTTGTGGGTACCAGAACCCACAGGCCTCACCCCGCCAGAGGTAAAAACCACCGCAAACGGCATAAAGCGCGCCAAGCTGCAAGGCCGGGTGCAAGCCTGTGCCCTGCACAAGCTGGACAACCCAGCCACCGGCCACAACAGCCAGAAAACCCATGCCCCACAGCAGCGGCGTACGCAATGAAACCCGTGCCTTCCAGGTACCCGCAAGCCACAGACCGGCAAGGCACACGGCGGAGAGGGAGCATAACGCCAGCAGGCTGTTGCCAACCATTTGCGCCGTCTGGCTATCGGCTCCATGCGCCAGACTGCTTTTGGCCCATGCCACAACGCCCGAAGCCGCAGTAGCCGCCATAATGTAGGCAACAGGGCGTGTTTTAACCTGCCCGATGCGGGCGGCCATTTCAAACACGATCCCGAACCCGGCCAGCAGGACAATCAACCCGATGGGGGCTGCAAAATACTCAGCGCCGATCACAGGGTTGGTCGCAGGCCACAGCCATGTCCGCAGCGTAGAAGCCGCAAAAACCGGAACACTCAGCAACAGCACGGCAGCAGACAGCATTTCCCCCCACACGAAGGGGGAGAAAGACGTCTGCTCCAGACTATCTGCGCAGCTGTCAAAAATAGTGCTCAACAGGACCATGGCGGACATAAGCGCGCCCAGTGACCACAGAATATGGGCAATACGTGCATCGGGCAGAGTGCAGGTCAGCACCGCAGCCAGGGCAAACACACCAACGGCTGCCAGATTAAGCCGCCCCAGCAGCATGCTCCCCCGCCCAAGGGCACGAGGCAGCCAGAGCGTGCCAAAACCACTGACCAGTGCGGGAACAACAACATACAGGAGCATCAGGGCCGGATGGGCCTGTGCAAGCCTGCCCCACAGCCCCGTTGCAGGCAACATGCCCATACCTGCCAGAACGGAAACACCGCCCCCAACAAGAGCGGCAGAAGCAGCAAGCAGCAGATACGCTGTTCCAGCGGCGGCATCCTGCCGTTGGCTGGCAGTTTTACCCACCGGAGCCGAATACTGGTGAGACAGGCTGTGAGCGGAGATCATGCTCCATGTTCCATATTCTGTGCAGGCCCGTAATGGAGAACAGTAAACCCGCTAGACAAAAAACGACCATATTCTAGTGTTTTATGGCACAAAAGCGTTCTGCCAAGCCACGCATGTCTAGCGCCCCAGCCAAAACTGGAGCGCACATGTTTATTAATCCGGCAGATTTTCCAGAGTAACCAGCGTGAAAAGGCCAAAAGGCCGCACTGGCTGAATAGTCGCCCGCGCGATGTCTGCCTGCGGGAGAAGCGATTCCATGGCAAAATCGGGGTGCCAGCCAAGCGAGTGGGAGGCGCGCGCCATAGCGTGTTCCACTGCGCCGCGGATACCACCGGGGGCCAGAAAATGGTTGATGAACAGGATATGCCCGCCCGGACGGACAACACGCTTGAGCTCGCACAGCAGCTTGCGCGGGTGCGGCACAACGGATGCAACAAACATGGCAACGGCTGCATCAAACGAGTTGTCTTCGAACGTGGTGTCCTCTGCATCCATTTCCAGCAGGGCCGTCACATTGCTCAGGTTATCGCGTTTGACGCGTTCGCGCGCTTTGGCCAGCATGTCGGTTGAAAGGTCGATGCCGGTAATGACCTTGCTGCGGTTGTAATGCGGGAGCGCAAGCCCGGTCCCCACACCCACTTCCAGCACATCCTTGCCGGGCAGGGCATTGATCGTATTGACCGCCTTGAGGCGACCGAAACGCGAAATACCGCCGAATCCCAGATCATAGACATTGGCCCAACGCCGATAGGCCTGTTTGACGGCCTCCGCATCAAGCGCAGAACGCGAGGGAGGGGGTACGGGGCTTTCCCCTCCGCTGGAGGGGTATTCTTGGAGAACGTCACTCATGTTCTCTCTCTGCCCGCTGGCGGACATTTCTTCAAGAGCCACTATACTCTCTTCCTTCCTGCTTGCAGCACACACCACAAAAGTACCCTTGTGTGGCAGCCCGGCATGATACCGCCCAACAGGGTCTGACTGCTTTTATTGGACAGACAACTTACGTTCAATACAATCCCATATGCTGGCGGCACCATTCGTGCCATCAAACCGTTCCAGCTCCTGCAAACCGGTGGGGGATGTCACATTGATTTCCGTCAGATACTGCCCAATAACATCAATGCCTACAAAAATCAGGCCATGTTCTTTAAGAAACGGTCCGATTGCCTCACAAATCTCGCGATCACGGGCACTCAGTTCCACTTTGCAGGCCACGCCCCCCACATGCATGTTGGAGCGGTGGTCATCCCCCGATGGCACGCGGTTGATCGCACCAATCGGCTGACCATCCACCAGAATAATGCGTTTGTCCCCTGCGGTTACGGCGGGTTCGTACCGCTGGATCATGAGAGGTTCGCGCGAGCGGGCAAAGTGCATTTCCAGCAGGGCGTTCAGGTTCTGGTCATCCGCTTTAATCCGGAAAACGCCACTCCCGCCGTTACCAAACAGGGGTTTGACAATTATGTCCTTCCATTTGGCGCGAAATGCCCGAATCTGCTCGATGTCCCATGTCACCAGTGTTGGTGGCATCAGCTCGGGAAAATGCGTGACCAGCAGTTTTTCCGGGCTGTCACGCACCCAGCGCGGGTCATTGACCACGAGTGCGCGGTCGGGACCAACGCCGTGGATATGGTCCAGCATATGCGTGGCGGTAATATAAGCCATGTCAAACGGTGGGTCCTGGCGCATGAGCACCACATCCATCGTACGCAGCGAGCGGCGTTCGGCATCACCAAACGTGGCGTGCCGCCCTTTTTCCCGCCGCACGGTAACTGGGCGCATTAGAGCCGTGACATCGGTACGGGTTGCGCCACGCGCTTCGTGCACACCTTCATCCAGAGCCATGGACCCCACTTCGTACACAAACAGGCTATGCCCGCGTGCCTGAGCTTCGAGCATCAGGGCAAAGGTTGAATCCCCATCAATATTAACATGCTCAAGTGGGTCCATCTGGACCGCCACAAGCCGTGGAGAAGCCATAAACTCGGGTTCCTGTTTCTGCTGGCGAAGCGATTGCCTGCCATCCTGCCTTTTTTCACATCAACACGCAAACGCCGCCTGCTAGCGCGCACCGCCAGAAAGCAAAGCGGCATCACGCATAAGACCCGGCACCGCACAGCGCAGCCTTACATGGAAGATGGAATACATATCCGCCACCACACCCCGGCGCGCGCGCACCTGCTCTGGTAATACGTCCAGCACCTCAAAAAAACGGGTATCTGGTGGCCCTTGCCGCCGGTGGCTGAGAACAAGGTAGGCCTGCGCCCCACATGCTGGCCGGGGGAGCGCAAATAGCGCCCAGCGCGGTTCAACCCCGGCAACCACCCGCTCCGGCGCATAAAATGCCAGCTCGGACGCCAGACCATATTCATCCGCAACAAGCGGGAACTCCTGCGGCACCTGCGCCGAGACAGCACGCGCAAAAGCGGGCCACCCCCCAACCTGCCGCAAGGTGACATCCAGATGAGGAGACAGGCGTAGTGGCATAAATGCCGCCTGCACACAAACGATACCCGTAAGCCCCAGCCCCAGAAAACCTGCCACCTTCCACCACGGCCATAGCACCCATGCAGCAGCAAGCGCCAAGGCAGGGTACAGCATGACTGGCCAGTTAGCCTGCACCCGCGCACCCAGTGCATGCTGCACAAACACGGCCACGGGCAGCATGATCATGCACAGCAGCAATACGGAAAAACTATCCCGCCGTCGCCAGAGCAACCAGACACCACCTGCAAAAAACAGAAAAACCAGTGGGCTTGCCAGCCCAACCTGCCCGCCCAGCAACTCGCCCATAAAGCCAAGCGCACGTGTCGGGTTCCAGTCCCCCAGCCGTCCGCCCTGCTTGAAAAAGCTGACCCAGCCATGCTGCGCATTCCACCAGACTACCGGAACAACGCAGACAGCGGCCACGCACGCGCCCACAAACGGCCACGGCGTACGCAGCCATGCCCTGCCCGCTTTGGTAGCAAGCAGCCACACGACAAGCCCGCCCAGCGGGAGCAGCATGGTGTATTTACTCTCAAACCCCAGCCCGGCTGCCAGCCCTACAACCAGCCACATCCAGTTCTGCCGCCCTAAACAGGCATGCACCAAACCCCAGAGCATCAGCGCTACGCACAGAAGCAAAGGGGTATCCGGGGTCATGACCAGAGTGCCAAGCCCGATGCCCAGAGTACCATTCAGCAAAACACCTGCACGAATAGCCCCCGTGCGGGCCTGCTCCGGCGCAAGCTGGGTGCGCAACCAGCAGGACGCGGCCTGAACAACCAGCACCGTGCCCAAACAGGCGGAAAGTGGCCCCATAAGGCGCACACCCAAGGGAGTGTCGCCTACAAGGAACATGCCCACACGCGCCCAAACGGCCACCATGGGTGGGTGGTCCAGGTACCCCCCGGCTGGGGCCAGCGCCCATATGCGGTAATAAGCCTCATCCGGTGCAAGCGGGATGTACGCGGCCAGCACAAGGCGCAAAACGGTAACAAGACCCAGCCCCCACGCCCAGTATCCGTACTGTGCCAGACCGCCGCGCAAGATTACCGGGTTCTCCAGACAATTGTGGAGGACATGGCATAATTCCAGACTACGGCCAGCACGGCCCCAGCCAGACTGGCCTCATTCACCCTGTAGCTTTGCGCATACATCAGATGTGCCACACCCACATCGGCCAGCGCTCCTACGGAACAGACCAGCATAAACAGGACCAGCCCCCACACACAGCGCCTGCCGTGCAGACGCCGGTCCCGATAGGTGAAGTTATTATCCAGCGAAAAATTCACAACCATGGCGGCAACGGTACCAATGGCCTGCGCGGTGGAAAAATGCACTCCGCACAGCCAGACCAGATGCATAACCCCCAGATTGGCGACAATCCCCGCCAGCCCCACGGCGCAGAAGGCCACAAAGCGCAAAGGCACCAACCCGCGTGAGACTTTTTCGACCAGAAGAGCGGCAAACTGGAGCATAACCAGAGCATCCAGCTTACTCTCCCCCGCCACACGGGGTTTGAAGCCACAATCTATCTCACGCACAGTAAGTGGCTTTTTGGATGAAAGCAGCAGATCAAGCAGGATTTTAAACCCGGCCCCCGACAGGTACGGCGCAATGGCCACAAACGTATCCCGGCGCAAGGCAAAAAAGCCGCTCATGGGGTCTGTCAGCCTGACCGGCAAAAACCGCTGCGCCAGCCATATTCCGCTATCCGACAAGGCATGCCGCCACGCATTGGCAAGCCCCGCATTGCTACCGCCTTCCACATGGCGGCTGCCAACGGCAATATCGCACGCACCCGTGGATACAGCGTCTATCAGGGCGATCAGGCGGCTTTCATCATGCTGCAGGTCACCATCCATGATGGCGACAACCTGCGCGGAAGAGGACAGAACCCCTTCTATCACCGCGGAGGAAAGCCCCCTGCGGCCAATACGGCAGATGCCACGCACATAGTTTTTGTGCCTTGCCTGCGTGCATATTGTTGCTGTTGTGCCATCGGGTGAATTGTCATCGACAAAAATCACTTCCCAACGGCGGCCGGCCATAACGGATTCCAGCATGGCAACAAGGGGTGCCACGTTGGCGGCTTCATTATAACACGGTACAATAATGCTGATTTGGGGACCACCTGCCATACCGCCCTCGGGCGCATCCGTGGCTGGCATTACTCCGCAGTTCCTTCCCGCGGGCCGGGCAATGGCACACCCTTGCGTTCCAGACTGGTGCGGATGGTCTGCAATGTCTGCACCCGAATAACGTGTGCGGCTTCGGTCAACTGCCGGGTCAGTGCATTTTCATGTGCTGCGTCACGCGCGATCAGGCGGACCAGAAAATCCCCCCCACCGCGAATCATGTGGCATTCACGCACTTCTGGCCATTCGGCAAGCTGGCGTTCAAAGGCGGAGAGCACGGTTTCTTTCTGGCTATCCAGGCCGATCAGCGCAAAAAAGATGATTGGCCAGCCAAGGGCCGTTGCATCCGGCTGGGCGTGATAACCACGGATAACGCCTTCCTCCTCCAGCCGCCGAACACGACGGAGGCAGGGAGGAGCGGAAATACCAACACGCCGCGCCAGTTCGACATTGGTCATGCGACCGTCATCCTGCAATTCAGCTACGATACGAAGATCAACAGCGTCCAGATCCGTCACCTTATCCGACCTATCCTGTGCAAGATGCCACTCCCATGAAGAGTGGGGAGTATATGCCACGCTCCCCGCCATGCCGCAAACTGATCTCTCAACACTTGCTCAACGCCAAGTCACCCGTCATATCCTTTTGTCCAACACATTTTGGACCATGCTTGCGCGGCACAACTGCACCCGCACTTCTTGCTTTGGGGAACTCTTCTGGCATGACTGAGACCATCACAACCGACCTGCTTGTTATTGGCGCAGGCCCCGCAGGCTACACGGCGGCCATTTACGCTGCCCGCGCCAACCTCTCCCCCGTTCTGGTGGCTGGCCTGCAACCCGGCGGGCAGCTGACCATTACAACGGATGTAGAAAACTACCCCGGCTTTGCCAAAGCCGTGCAGGGCCCGTGGCTGATGGAACAGATGGCCGAGCAGGCCCTGAATGTTGGCACCCGCATTGAATACGACATTATTACAGAGGTGGACTTCAGCACGGGTTCCCCCTTCCGGCTGGTTGGGGATTCCGGCACCATCTATAATGCCAAGGCCATTATTGTTGCGACAGGTGCTCAGGCACGCTGGCTTGGCCTGCCGAGCGAAAAACGCCTGCAAGGCGGTGGTGTTTCCGCCTGCGCCACCTGCGATGGCTTTTTCTACCGGGGTAAAAAGGTGGCTGTGGTTGGTGGTGGCAATACCGCAGTGGAAGAAGCGCTGTACCTGACCCACCACGCAGCCCACGTGACCCTGATCCACCGCCGCGACTCCCTGCGGGCTGAAAAAATCCTGCAGGACCGGCTGTTCAGCCACCCCAAGATTTCGGTCATCTGGGATAGCGAGGTGGAAGATATTCTCTCCACCGGAACGCCAGAAGTGGTCAGTGCTGTGCGCCTGCGCAACCTGAAGAACCAGAGCGAAACCACGCTGGAAATTGATGGCCTGTTCATTGCCATTGGCCATGCCCCCACCACCGGGATTTTCAAGGGCCAGCTCGCGCTCGATACCGAAGGGTATATTCAGACCACCCCCGGAACGACCCGCACATCTGTCCCCGGTATATTTGCCGCGGGCGATGTACAGGACAAAATATACCGTCAGGCTGTTACAGCCGCAGGCACCGGCTGCATGGCGGCGCTGGACGCGGAACGGTATTTGGCAGAACTGCCCAAAACGTAACGCTGCCCATACCTTGACCACGTGCAGTAATTACTGCACGTAGTAACTTTGAAAGCATGGTATTGTGCTTTTGTAATTTCAGTCAATTTAGCAGGAGGCGTGCGTGGACTGGGACAAACTCCGGGTTTTCCATGCCGTAGCGGAAGCCGGTTCCTTTACCCACGCGGGGGATGTGCTTAACCTAAGCCAGTCTGCCGTATCCAGACAGATTTCTGCTCTGGAAGATGTTCTTCAGGTACCCCTATTCCACCGCCATGCGCGTGGATTGATCCTGACTGAGCAAGGGGAAACCTTGCATAAAACAGTGCGGGAGGTGTTCTCCAAGCTGGAGATGACACAGACCTTGCTGACAGAGAGCAAGGAAAAAGCCGCAGGCCGCCTACGGGTTACAACCACAACAGGCTTTGGTAACTGCTGGCTTATGCCACGACTCCATAAGTTTATGGAAGCCAACCCCGAAATTGATATCTGCCTTATTCTGGAAGATAACGATCTGGACCTTGGCATGCGTGAAGCGGATGTGGCCGTACGAATGCACGCCCCCCGCCAGCCGGATCTGATCCAGCGACATCTGGCGGACTTCAACCTGCCCATTTTTGCCGCACCACAGTATATTGAACGCCACGGCATGCCTTCCAGCCTGGAAGACATTAAAAACCACCAGCTGGTTCTGTTCGGTGAGCACCACCCCCCGGTTGCCCATATCAACTGGCTGGCCGAAGCCGGGCAGGTCAGCAGCCACGCTCGTCCTGCGCGGCTGGAGGTCAACAGCATGGCCGCCATGGCCTCTGCCATTGCCGCCGGGCTGGGCATTGGGTCCATTCCGTCTTATGCCGCAAGCAAGTTCCCTGATCTGGTGCAGATCCTGCCGGAAATTACGACCCCAACGGTGGACGCCTATTTTGTCTATCCTGAGGAATTGCGCAGTTCCAAGCGTGTTGCCGTGTTCCGTGATTTTCTGATGAGCGAACTCGGTATTCGTTAAGACTGAATACGCGGTTTTTAAAAATCCCGGCCTTTCCTCCATACGGAAAGCCGGGATTTTTTTGTTCCAAAATCAACCGCGCCTATAAAGCGTTGCAGATATTCCAAAAACGCAGTCCTTATTCTCAAGAGGACAATACTAAATAGGAATACTGTCTTTTCTACCGTCCGCTCATCCTGCGAATGCGGTCGTTATCAGAAATATTATAATATTATCAATCAAACTTCATAAAATACCAAGACAACCACCAGAACCCGAGCACAGGACAAAGCCGCTCTGCACACCTGTATAATCATTGAGTATTATTAAACAAAATATTACGAATAATTTATACGAATTCCTTCAAATACTAAAAAAATCAATCGGACATTCCAACATTTTATACCAGACGGGCCTTATTTTTGCTTTTTTGTATATTGGTAGTTCACAACGATTAAATAATTGAGTATGGTTCTTATTATTCACACTGAATTTTTAATTAGGCCTGTCATGAGTGAGATCCAGAACTATTCGCCTCTCCTAGATCTTGTATCCGAGATCGTGTCTGCACACGTCTCCAACAACCCGACGGACCCTGCTGTCATTCCGGTTTTGATCAAGGACGTTTTTCAGGCTCTCAAAACGGCTGACCAGCCGCAGAGCGAACCGGAAAAACTGCAGCCAGCCGTTCCTGTCAAACGCTCGGTCTTCCCCGACTATATCGTTTGCCTCGAAGACGGCAAAAAGCTGAAGATGCTCAAGCGTCATCTTCAGAGCGCATATGGCATGTCCCCCGAGCAGTACCGTGAACGTTGGAACCTGCCTGCGGACTACCCCATGGTTGCCCCCAACTATGCAGAACGTCGTTCCACGCTGGCACGGGAAATCGGCCTTGGCCGCAAAATCCACGCTGCTGGTGATGAAGACGATACGTCTGGCCGTGCAAAGCGCGGTAAAAAGGCAGCAACCGCCTAAGATAATCCCGAATGCTACGGCGGTCTGGCCCTGTGCCCTGGCCGTCACGCATTTTTTATCTTGACGCTCAGCCATAGAGAACGGAATGCTTGCATCTGTCTGGCACAGATTCAGTCAGACCTTAATTCTCTACCCTATTCGGCAGGGGGCTCAATGACGCGGTCTGAACTTATTGCCATTCTTATAGAGAAAAACCCGCACCTACAGCTTAGAGAGGCTACGCTGCTGGTGAATACGGTTTTTGGTGGCATTACAAGCAGCCTGGCAGCAGGCAACCGCGTTGAGCTGCGTGGGTTTGGCGCTTTTTCCGTCAAGGAAAGGGAGCCACGCCTGGGCCGCAACCCCAAGACCGGGGAACAGGTCAAGGTCAGCAAAAAGCTGGTTCCTTTTTTCAAAACAGGCAAAGAGCTTCACCAACGCCTGAATAAAGCGGATGCGGGTTAACCCCTCCCCTTTTTATCCTTCTTCTGCGTTCCTGTGCTGCCTCATATAGTCGGCCGCCAGTCGCAAATCTTCTACAAAATGAGCATATTCGCGCTGTTTGCTGTCCTCATCACGCAACCGTAGCAGATAGGACGGGTGAACCGTTACCAGCCCCTGTGTCTGATCTTCCAGCGGGAACAGGCGTGAACGGGTGCGGGAAATTGTAACGGGTTGTTGCAGCACGCTCTGCGCGGCCGTTGCCCCCAACATTACCAGCAATGCCGGGCGAACAAGCCGGCGCTCCGCATTCAGCCACTCATGGCAGGCAGCTACATGCTCGGCTTCGGGCTTATGATGCAGGCGGCGGGTACCGTTCCACGTGAAATGGAAATGTTTGACGGCGTTGGTCACGTAAATCTGATCACGGTGCAACCCGGCATCCTGCAAGGCGCGGTCCAGAAGCTGGCCCGCTGGCCCCACAAAAGGCCGTCCCTGCAGGTCCTCCTGATCCCCCGGCTGTTCCCCCACAAACATAATGGGGGCATGCTCTGGTCCTTCGCCAAAAACCGTGCGGGAAGCAGGCTGCCATAGCGCACAGGCGCGGCAATCCATTGCACGGGCTGCCAGCATGGCAAGGTTGGAAGCTTCTTCCACATCCTTACGCTGCGGGGGCAAAACGCTCAGGCCATACCCCTGCCAGATGCCTGTACCATCGGCCTGCCATTGCACTGCGGCATCATCCGCCTGCGTATCTGTTCCCGCAGCAAAGCGTATGCCTCCGGCCCATTCCATCCGCCGGTACGGGGCTACAACCCGCCACGGCCTTACATTCCGCTCCATGCAGTAATGGGAGTTGGCTTCCAGAATATAATGCTCTGGCGTGCAATGCAGTACGTCACTCGTTCCCTGCGCCGTAAACGCGGAAAAAACTTCACGAAAATGCAGCGTATCTGCCCTGACAGCCGCCAAGGCCTGCCGGAGCCACAGCAGGTCCGGGTCAGTCGTATCTGTTAATGCCAGTCCGGCATACGCAAGGCGATAAACAATACGGTAAAGTATTGTAAACCGTTCGGGATCATGCGCCTGCAATGCTTGGGCCAGCACACCCACAAAACGGCGGGACAGGTTAAGGCCTTGCGGGGGCTCTGGTGGGTTTTGCGCAGGCTCGGCAGACCACGCAGCCCCCTGCCCTGCCTGAGCTACCTGCCAGAATATGGATTCCGGCAACACTCCAGCACGCACAAAATGGCTGCTCGCCTTCCGCCAAGTTGCAAAATCGACCTGATGCGCAAGAACAACCTCTGGCATGCGCCACTCCCCTGCTTACCCCATCTTGCGCCGCAGCCGCCCCCGTATGCGCACAACCACATCGGACAGGTTAACCACACCAAGAGCATGCAGGAGCGCGGCATAAAACACAGCGCCCCCCACAACCATACCAACCAGCCAGAGTGCCCGGGTCACAAAAATTGCGGGCAGAGAGACAAAACTTTCAAGCCCCAGCAGGCCCAGCCCCATAAGCAGGGCCGCAACACCAACCCGCCCCATATGGGATAAGGTTGAACCGTATACGAGCAACGCGTTTTTACGCAGCAGCAGCACTACCAGAAAAGCAACATTCACGCAGGCGGTCACGCTACTGGCCAGCGGCGGCCCCATATGCGCCAGAGGCTTCATAAACAGCAGGTTGAGAATAAAATTGAGTACAAGCACCCCAACCCCAACGTAAACGGGGGTGCGGGTATCGCCCCGTGCAAAAAATGCAGGGGAGAGAACTTTAACCAGAATAAAAGCGGGTAGCCCCACCGCGTAAGCCCGTAAGGACTGGGCGGATAACAGCGCATCATGCTCGGTAAAAGAGCCATGCCCGAACAGCACAATCATGATCGGGCCAGCCAGAACCAGCAACCCGGCAACGGCAGGCAGGGTCAGCAGCACGACATATTCAATAGAACGGTTCTGGGCCGTGTGCGCGCCCTGTATATCCCCGGCACTCAGATGCCTCGTGAGCACGGGCAGTAGCGTTGTTCCGGCGGCTGCCCCCAGCACACCAAGCGGCAACTGGTTGATCCGGTCTGCAAAATACATGAGCGACACACTGCCTGCGGGCAGCAGGGTGCCAATAATGGTATCCACCGTTAAATTGATCTGGCCAACGCCGCTCCCAATCAGGCCCGGCACCATGCGGCGCAGCAAAAGACGGATGCGCGGCGTTAACTGAGGCCATAGCGGCATAAGCCCGAACTCGGCTTTTTCGCACGCCCATGCCAGCAAGCCCAACTGCACCACGCCAGAGGCGGTAACCCCCCATGCCGCAGCATAGGCAACACTGGGGAAAAAGGGAGAAGCCCCAACAATAGCCAGAATACCCACCACGTTGAACGCCAGATAGGCAGCAGACGCCACACCAAAGCGGTGCAGGCCATTCAGCACCCCAGCCAGCAATGCTGCAGCGCAAATCATGACCAGATAGGGAAAGGTAATGCGGCTCAGGCTGACCGCCAGATCATAACGGTCCCCATTTTGCAGGAAACCCGGCGCTATCACGCGCAGCACCTGCGGCATGAACACTTCGCCCAGCACGCACAAAAACACCAGCCATGCCAACATAACCCCAAGCGCACGGCGGGCGAACAGGCGTGCTTCGTCCCGCCCATCCTGCACCATAACTTTCGAGAACATGGGCACGAAGGCGGCATTAAACGCACCCTCCCCAAACAGACGGCGAAACATGTTGGGCAGGCGAAACGCAACCTGATAAGCATCCTGTAACGGCCCGGCCCCCATAAAGGCCGCCAGAAGCTGGTCGCGTATCAATCCAAGAATGCGGCTGAGCATGGTCCAGCCACCAACCGTCAGAAAATTTCTGAGCATGGGGTATCCGCTTCAATGTGCAGGCAGGCAGCGGAACACTAGAGATAAATTCAGAAAAAGATACTGCCAATGCGCCCCATTCCGGGCTGTGTGCATACTCCGTGCCCCCTCGCGCGCTGTATTATTCACCCACAACACAGTATGCTGTGTACAGCACGGAAAGAGCGCCCTGTATTAAGCAGAACTTTTGGAAAGACACCTCGCGCATGCCCAATACGCCTCCATCTTCGTTAGTGCCTGCTCACCAGCGTTGCGGCCTTATCAAGGCCAGCCAGCGCTCCAAGCGGGGACAGGAAATGGCACGCAGTCTGCTTGCGCTCTTTATTGTGGCCGTAGCCCTTTACACCATACAAGGTTTTCTACCCGCCCTGGCCTGGGGCGGCGTGTTTGCCATTGCCACATGGCCCCTTTACAGCCGTGCATGCCGTATGTGGCCCAATGCGGCGCGTGGCACGCTGTTACCATTACTGTTTACGGTTGTTATGGCGCTGCTCTTTGTTATCCCGCTGACACTGATCACGCTTGAAGCCATAGGAGAAGCCCAGAGTGCGCTGGAATGGCTGGATCATGCCCGTAAATTTGGCGTTCCCGTGCCTGATGTTATCCAGCAATTACCCGTAGGCGCCGCAAGCATTGCGCATCTGTGGGAAACGCACCTGTCCAACCCGCGCGATGTTTCCGGCCTGCTGGGTGCTCTGGACAATAAGGGGGTCATGGTCACACGTGCCCTTGGCAGCCAGATAGCACACAGGGGCACACTGTTCTGCTTTTCCATTCTCACCCTGTTTTTTCTGTACAAGGACGGGGTTTCCGTCATTCGTCAGTGCCGCGTTGCATCCTGCCGGGCTTTCGGCCGCAGGGGGGAAAGCATTGCACGCCAGATTGTTGCCTCCATCCATGGTTCCGTGCAGGGGCTTGTTCTGGTGGGGATTGGTGAAGGCCTGCTCATGGGGCTTGTCTATCTTTTTGCCCATGCACCACACCCCGCCCTGTTTGGGGTTATTACTGCCGTAGCAGCCATGATCCCTTTTTGCGCCATGATCGCAATTGGGTTGGTTTCGCTCCTGATTCTGGTTTCAGGCGCGTCGGTAGCGGCCATTGTCACATTCTGCATTGGGGCCACGGTTATTTTTGTGGCTGACCACTTTGTACGCCCGACCCTGATTGGCGGCACAACAAAGCTCCCCTTCCTGTGGGTGCTGCTTGGTATTCTGGGTGGAGCAGAAATGTGGGGGCTGATCGGCCTGTTTATTGGGCCTGCCGCAATGGCCGCACTCAACCTGATCTGGCAGCGCTGGGCATACGGAAACAATGCAGAAGTCTGAAAAGACTTTTGCATTTCCCCCCGAGGGTGGGGTTATTTAGCAATTTCATTTGGAAAAAATATCGGGCAGGCGGGATTCGAACCCACGACCCCCAGTCCCCCAGACTGATGCGCTACCAGACTGCGCTACTGCCCGTTAAGTGTGAGTGGTGTTTAGCAATACCTTGCGAAGAGCACAACCCACTCTACTCGTTATTTTTATCTTTTTTTCAATCAGACCAAAATCTTGCGCCGGATGGCTTCCAGCTCCACCAGAACATCGGCCAGATCCGAGCGCAGGCGTACGTTTTGCCCCATAACCTGCACCAATGCCTGTTCCAGCCCTGCCTCTACCGCTGCGGGCAGTTCGGCCACAACGGCTTCTACCTGCTGGTAGTCTGCAACCAATGGTGCATCCTGTGTTTGAGCGTCTTCCGCCAGCGCGGCTTCCGCCACGCTGTTTTCGTCTGGCCTTACAGTTTCCACGGACTGGGGGGCGGTTGTCTGTAATGCGTCCCCTTCCTGCAACAGGCGCTGCACACCTTTTACAGTATAACCCTGATTATAGAGCAGGTCCGCAATACGGGCGAGGAGGAGCACATCTTCCGGCCTGTAATACCGCCGCCCACCACCTCTTTTTAAGGGACGGACCTGATGGAACTGAGTCTCCCACAACCGCAGGGTATGCTGGGGCACATGCAGCTCATCCGCCACTTCACTAATTGTGCGGAAAGCGTGAGGGCCTTTTTCGAAAGAACCCGACTCCGACACATCCATATCGGCATCAGACACGTCAGGCGCGGCGTCATTGTGGGGGAATGTGCCATCAATCGTCATAATCGACTCCCGGCTCTGCCTCCTCATGGTTGACTTCCGCCCTCAGCAACTGGCTGGAACGGAACACCAGAACGGAGCGGGGAAGAATAGGCACTTCCTCCCCGGTTTTGGGGTTACGCCCGCAGCGCTGCCCCTTTTTTCGGACTGAGAACGTGCCAAAACCGCTGATTTTGACACTTTCGCCTCGTTCGAGCGCCTGCATGACTGTCTCCAGAACATCTTCTAGGAGCACAGACGACTCTTTACGAGACAACCCTACCTGCTGATAGATCTGCTCTATCAAAGATGCACGTGTGACAGTTTCCATGCGCAGAAAGGTAACACGCCTGTGCGGCGCGTCAATTCATTCACAATGATGTCACTTGTCTGTTATCACCCGATCACAGACGGACCAGCACCGAACCCCATGTCAGCCCGCCGCCCAGTGCTTCCATCAGCACCAGTTCACCTTTTTGAATCCGGCCATCCCGCACGGCTTCATCCAGTGCCAGAGGAATGGAAGCGGCAGAGGTATTGGCGTGCCGGTCAACGGTCACAACTACGCGATCAGCCGGAAGTGCAAGCTTTTTGGCCACACCTTCAATAATCCGGATATTGGCCTGATGCGGCACAAGCCAGTCCACATCCGCGTAGGTCAGCCCTTCGGCTTCCAGCGCTTCATCCACAGAAGACGACAACTTGGCCACGGCATGGCGGAACACGTCACGCCCGCTCATTTTCAAATGTCCGGTTTTATCGGGCTGCCCCACGGCGCCATCCACATACAGCAGGTCGCCTGTTGTGCCATCGGAATGCAGATGGGTGGACAGAATACCGCGTGCATCGGATTCGCTCTCTGATGCAGACAAGACAACAGCCCCGGCACCATCCCCGAACAGGACGCATGTACCGCGGTCTTCCCAGTCCACAATACGGGAATAAACCTCGCTCCCGATCACCAGGGCATTACGCACCTGCCCGGAACGGATAAAGGAATCCGCTGTTGCCAGAGCAAAAATAAAACCGGAACAGGCTGCTGCAACGTCAAAGCCAAACCCGTGGGTCATGCCCAAAGCAGCCTGAATCCGAACTGCCGTTGCGGGAAAAGCCTGATCAGGGGTGGATGTTGCGACCAGAACAACATCAATATCATCAGCGCTCAGGCCCGCATAATCCAGCGCCCTGCGTGCGGCTTCCGCCCCCATGCTGGTTGCGCTGTCATCGGGGCCAGCAATATGGCGGCGGGTAATACCGGTGCGGGTTCTGATCCAGTCATCCGATGTCGCAAGCCGGGTTGCCAGCTCTTCGTTCGTGACAACTCTTTCTGGCAGAAATCCACCAAAACCTACCAGAAGCGAACGTTTCGCCATGACCGTTCTTTCATTATCCGCCAGCGCAGGCAGCTCAAAGGCTTACACGCGCAACACATTCGTCCCGTTTACTCAGGTCACCGGGAGGGCTGGTTCACATTCCTCCTCCGTCTGCGGGCGCATTAACAACGCCCCCATATGAGAAAGACGCTCACGAATGCTTTCGTTAAAACCATGCGTGACCATATCCATGGCCACATCGACTGCGGCGGCAAAGCCCTCGGCATCTGTGCCGCCATGGGATTTTACCACCACACCGTTCAGGCCCACAAAAACAGCGCCATTATAACGGCGTGGGTCCAGCCACTCCTTCATCCGCTCCAGACCGGGGCGAACAAGCAGGTAGCCAAGGCGGGAGATGATCCCACGCTGGAAAACACGGCGCAAAAGGGTGGTGGCCATTTTAAGCACACCTTCGCCGGTTTTAAGCGCAACATTTCCGGTAAACCCGTCAGTTACAACCACATCCGTGGTGCCCGCGGTAATATCATGCCCTTCCACAAAACCGTGGAACTGGGCAGCCAGAGGACTCTCACGCAGGGTTTCAGCCGCTACGCGCAGTTTTTCGTCCCCTTTGAGTTCTTCCGCGCCAATATTGAGCAGGCCAATGGTTGGTGCGGGCAACCCCAGAACAGATTTGGCAAAGGCTTCGCCCATAACGGCGAACTCGACCAGATTACGCCAGTCGCACGCAACGTTGGCGCCAAGGTCAAGCATGACCACGTCGCCTTTGATGGTGGGACTGATGGCCGCCATGGCCGGGCGGGAAATACCCGGCAGGGTTTTGACCACAATCTTGGCCAGAGCCAGCATGGCACCACTGTTCCCGGCGGACACAACCCCCTGGGCACGTCCACTGGCTACGGCGTCCATGGCAAGCCGCATGGAGGACTGACGCATCCGCAAAGCGGATGTTGGCTTCATGTCCATAGAAACAGACACATCCGTATGCCACACCGTGCATATGGACGCAGCCTTGGGATACTTCGCCAGCAAAGGCAGCAGGCGCGCCTCATCCCCGATCAGCAGCACCTTGATATTGCGGTGCCGTTCGGCAGCAATGGCAAGCCCGGCAACAACCACTTCTGGAGCCCCATCGCCCCCCATTCCGTCCACGGCGAGGTTGAACACCTCGTTAGGGTCGGAAGGAAAACTTTCTGGAATCTCGGTCTTGCTCATGCCTGCTTCTCTGCCATGCCGCAGATGCCTTACCCCCATTACCCCGCGTGCTACGGATGCAGCACGCGTTTTCACGCCTGAAAAATCAGGCGCGAACGGCGACCTTGAGTGCCTTGCCTGCGGCAATCACTTCACGGCCGTCGTAATGACCGCAGTGACTGCAGACATTGTGAGGACGCTTCAGTTCGCCACAGTTGGAGCATTCAGCATGAGCTTCTGCACGCAGAGCTTCATGGCTGCGACGCATGCCACGACGTGAAGGCGAGGTTTTCTTTTTGGGTACAGCCATAAGCCCAGCCCCTTCTCATAAAAATGGTTAGAACAACACGCCCGGTCACGCGTTAACGCAGCCAGACGCCAAAACAGGTTTATCACCAGCACTGAGCCGCGGCCTCTAGCAGACAGCAAGCGTTTTCGCAAGCAATCCTACAAGAAAACCCCACACCCACACTTGGGCAATTACGCGTTTCCGCCCCGCCAGCGAGCCAGACCAGCAAAAGGACTGGCCTTTTTCTCAGGCTCTTCCTCAAGACCGTGTTGTTCAGCCTCATCCTCATCCATGATCAGGCCGGGAGGGAGAACAACATCCGGCGCATGCGGATAAGGCTCCAGATCCAGAGCAAACTGTTCAACAACAGCCTCGCCCAGATCAACGTCCTGCCCCTCATACGGAATTTCATCAATCGCGTCCATATCCGGCGCGTCGCCTTCCACAAACTGGCTGGCCGGAACAAAGCGGACAACGAACGATCCCGCCATCATATCCTCAAACGCCTCCATGCTCACAACACAGGTCTGCGTAAAACGGACAGCCAGCGCGCCTTCGGCCGTCACAACACCGCGCCCGTCATCCTTGAGCCGGTAACGGCAGCGCAGCAGGGCCACATCCTGCAGGCCCAGACGCCGGGCCACTTTTTTACACTCATCCGGCGTGGCTTCCACGGTCATATCCGTTCCCAGCATTCCGATTCGGCGCACGGCCAGAGGGCGATAGAATTCTGGCTTTTCGGTCATGGAAGTCTCCTGAAGTAACGCTGAAACAAGCAGGCGGGATGCGCTCGGGACAAAGCTTTCTGACCACCGCCTGAACAATCTACCACACAAGCGGAACTTTATGGAGTAATGTCCGGGCCTGAGCCGCATAAAGCGTGCTCTTTTTGCCATTCAGCAATTGACGCCCCGCGAGTGTTGGGGCATCGGACAGACATGGCCGTTGCCAGTTGGATGACGATCATGGATCACAATCTTACGCTTGGGACACCCTGACCAGATGACGCCGCCACGCAAGAACAAGACATCGCGCCTTAAAAGTGCCTGTGGGGCACTCGCCACGGTTCTTGTGCTGTCCGGCTGTCAGGCTTTTGGCCCCACCCCCACGCCCAGAGGCTCCCTGCTTGAGCCTGAAGAATACAGCCAGCTTGAACCCGGCACCAGCACCCGCGCAGACGCCATTGACCTGATGGGCTCCCCCACCACCAAGGGCGCGTTTGACGATAATATCTGGATCTACATTTCCATGACCACCCATCTGGTGCCCATGGATTTCCCCGGTGTGATGAAGCAGGACCTTGTTGTGCTCAAGTTCAACAGCGCAGGCACGCTGGAAAGCATGCGCACGCTCAACATCAAGGACGCCAAACACGTGGCCATGATCAACGAGATCACGCCAACGCCGGGCACCAAGATTAACGCACTCCAGCAGATTCTGGGCAATGTAGGCCGTTATAACCCCATGCAGAACATGATGGGCTCAGGCGCTGCGGGCGGACAGGGCGGAATGTTCAACAACAGCTCCGGCCCCGGTCACTTCGGTTCGGGTAACTCGCTGTAAAATACCTTTTCCCGGCAGCGCGTTGCTAGTTTGGTAGATACAGCCGGACGCGCAGCCCGCCTTCTGGCGCCTGTTCCAGCGCCATTTCCCCCCCATGTGCACGAATAATATCACGCGCGATGGTCAGGCCCAGCCCGGTGCCACCATCCTGCCCGCTCTCGAACGCACGTAGCACCTGGGCACGGCGGTCTGGCGGAATACCCGGCCCGTCATCATCCACCAGAATACTCACCCCACCGCCTACGCGGCGCGCACTCAGCACCACGCTTGCGTCGTGCCTGCGGGCGTTATCAAACAGGTTACCTAAGGCACGGCGCATGGCATCGGGGCGCATATGCGCACGCAACCCCGGCTCCACCACAAGTGCACGAATATGCACACTTGCCCGCCTTGCAGCGGCCACCACATCCTCCAGAAACGGCAGCATCTCGACCTGCTGGACACTCTCCGACCCTTCCCCCCGCGCAAAGGAAAGGTAGCTGTCGATCATGTGTTCCATTTCGGCAATGTCGCCGATCATTTCATCAATATCTTCGGTCATGGCCTTGGCGCATATGCTGCCTTCACGCGGCATCATGGCCAGAGACAGCCGCAGGCGGGTCAGTGGGGTACGCAGATCGTGCGAAACCCCGGCCAGAACGCCCGTACGCTGCGCCACAAAGCGGGTTATCCTGTCCTGCATGCGGTTAAAGGCCACGGCAGCCTTACGCACCTCCTGCGCGCCTGCGGGGCGAATAGGGCCAATATCGCGCCCCATGCCAAACTGCTCCGCCGCCTGAGCCAGTTGCCGGATGGCGCGCACCTGATTGCGCATGAACAGCCCCGCAATAATGAACAGCAAAAACGTGCTGCCCACGGTCCATGCCACAAACAGCCAGATCTGCCCCATATCCAGCCGTTTGCGCGGGGTATCTATTTCCAGCACGCCATCGGGAAGCTGGATGTAAATACGCACAGCATGATGGAAATGCCGCCATTTGACAAAGAACGGGTAATCAATGGCCTCCCGCAGCGCATGCACAAGGTCATCATCCATAGGGCCCAGAACATGGGTGGACCCCACGCGGGAGAGTTTTTCCCCCGGTCGCCAGATTTCTATGAGCTGGAGCTGCTCACGCGCCTGCGCAACAAACCATTCCTTGTCCGCCGGGTTTTTAAGCCGTTCCAGCGCGTTAAGGGACAAAACAATTTCCGCCGTGACCGACCCGGTCAACCGCCGGGATACCACCTTGAGAAAATTGCCGTAATAAAGTTCAAGCGCGATTCCCTGCGTGATCAGCAGCGGGAACAGAACAATCAGCAAAGAACGCCCCAGCAGGGAGCGCGGCAACATGCGCCTGACCGATTTTTCCACCTTGAGCGCGGGCCACCCCCCACGTGGGAAAAGGCGGAATCCCTTGCGGCCCATCATACGCTCTATAAACCCGGCTTAAGCACATATCCGCGCCCGCGCACCGTATGCAAAAAGCGCGGCTCACGCGGGTCTGGTTCTATGCAACGACGCAGGCGTGTTACCTGCACGTCAACCGCGCGCTCGCCAATTTCGGTCATGTCCATGGCCTTGGCGATGTCCTCGCGCGTGAAGGTTTCATTGGGTCTGCGGGCCAGAACGCACAGCAGGGCCGCCTCCCCCCCGGTCAGGTGGATATTGCCATCCGGCCCGCTGAGCAGAAGCCTGACCGGATCGAACTCCTTATCCCCCAGTCGGACAATCCGCAGGTTGTCTGTTGGCGGTGGGGGCTGATGCCGGCGGAGATGCGCCTTGAGCCGCAACAAAAGCTCGCGCGGTTCAAAAGGTTTCCCCAGGTAATCATCTGCTCCCGCTTCCAGGCCGGTAATACGGTCCTCCGGCTCCCCGCGCGCGGTCAGGAGCAGAATGGGCAAGTCCTGCCCGGCATCTCGCAGGGACCGGGTTAATTCCAGCCCGTTCTCCCCCGGCATGGTCACGTCCAGCACTAGCGCATCGGGCTGGATACCTTCCAGCGTGTGCCGTGCCTCGGTCGCATTGGCGGCAACACTCACGCGGAACCCATGCTCAAACAGGTAACGCTGCAACAGACGGCGCAGGCGCGGGTCGTCATCCACCACCATTACGTGGGCGGCCACGTCTCCTTCGGCTGTTGTTATCTGCTCAGACATGTTAACGCCCTTCCCTTCGCCCTGCGCTCTCTTCGCTCAGCAAGGCACGACTATGCTCGGACAGCATACCATTGATAACACGGCGGAAACCTTCCACCGCAGCGCCCCCGGCCTCGCGGTAGGCGGCAACCAGCCTTTGCCGGATAACGGCAAACAGACGGGCCTCAGCAGCTTTGCCAGTCGGGCTTAAAAACAGCAGTTTCTGCCGCCTGTCCTGCCGCCCGACTTTGCTTTGCAGGTATGCCCGCGCATCCAGCTCGTGCAGTGTGCGGCCAAGGCTTTGCTTGGTCACACCCAGAATGTCCTGCAACCGGCTAACAGGAATACCCGGACTAAACGCCAGCACCTGCAGCACACGGTAATGCGCGCGACCCAGCCCATCCTCCTCCAGCACGGGGGCCACAGCCTCGGCCATGTCCCGCGCGGCCAAAAACATGAGAGTCTGTGCCAGTCTTAAACTTTCTTCACGCAAAAAGAGCAGGTCTGAGCCTGCGCGCTCATGGGGAGGTGGCATGACCATGCGTGTGTTTACCCTGCGGCTGGTGCCGGGGTGCCTGCCTGTACGCCAAAGCGGGCCTTAAAGCGGCCTATGCGCAGCACATCGGCCAGACGCCTGTCTACAAACGCTTCGAATGCTGCTTCATCCTGCCCACGGCTCAGCCAGAACAGAAAGACCGAGGCATACAGCCCGCCCAGAGTCAGCCGTTTGCTCACATAGGTCAGGCCTGTCGCATCGTCCTGCGCAGCCTGCCATATGGCATTAACCGTGCGCAGCCATGCGCGGCGGAAAGCCTTTTGCCCCCCGCAGGATAAAAAGACACGCATCCCCCGCAGGGCAGCCGTGCGGCGCTGCTCATCGGGCGGCAGACGTAGCAGAATAGCCTGACGCACCCGCTGGCTCAGCCGGGGTTCCTGCGTGTCCTGCATGGCGTCCACCATGGCGCGGTCACACAGGTCGGACCAAGCTTCCACCATTTCCACCACCCCTGCGGGAAAAAGCAGGTCTGCATCGGCCCCTGCCACGGATCTGAGTGTGGCCATGCTCCACCCGCGCTCCCCGGCAACGGATGCCAGCTTGCGCAAGGCGGCATCCCGGTCCGCATCCCGCTCCATGGGGGCGGGCATAACGCCCGCAGCCAGTGTTGCCACCGCCAAAGACAAGGCCTGTTCCATTTTTCCCGGCAGCATGCTCATGCCTGTATCCCATACCGTGTGATTTCCGCCTCAAAACCAAAGCGGGCCATATCCTTCATACGCATGGGATAGAGGATTCCGTCCAGATGATCCATTTCATGCTGCATGACATTGGCGCAAAAGCCCGAGGCTATGCCCTCCACCCGCGCGCCGTGCTCGTCCCAACCACTATAGCGCACACGGCGGTAACGCGGCACCTCCCCCCTGAAGCCGGGAATGGACAGGCATCCTTCAAGCCGCGGCATCATATCCGGCCCATCCGGTTCGATAACCGGGTTAATCAGGGCCTGTACCGGGCGTGGCGGGTCATCCTCCCCTTCGCTGCGCGTTGGGGGTACCGAATACAGGAACAGCCGGAGCGGTACATGCACCTGCGGTGCCGCCAGACCCACACCGCCACTTTCGGTCATGGTTTCTCGCATATTCTGCAGCAGTTCCCTGATCTGGGGAGCACTGATATCTTCCACCTCAACCGCGCGTTGCAGCAGAACCGGGTGGCCCATACGGGCAATAGCAAGAACCGACATGCTTTTTGTTGTCCTGTTTTTTTGCACATCCACAATAAAACACACGGAAGTGCGGGTCTGATACGCAAGAACGAATTGTATCTTGTCTTAAGGCCGTGTTATAGAGACCGCCAACAGTGGAATCGGCAGCCCGGAAGGGTAACGCAGATCTCCTTCCATAATGGCTTCCCAAAAACCGGTTTGCCGGATTTTTTTGAACAGGGGTTAGTGACCAAGTGCACGTTCTAGTCCGTGACAACAATGTCGATCAGGCTCTTAAAGCGCTCAAGAAAAAAATGCAGCGCGAAGGCATCTTCCGTGAAATGAAACTGCGTCGGCACTTTGAAAAGCCGTCCGAACGCAAAGCGCGTGAAGCGGCAGAAGCCGTACGTCGCGCACGCAAAATGGAACGGAAGCGTCTGGAACGCGAAGGCTTCTAAGCCAGCCTCCTCCTGTTTTGCAGGCATTAAAGGTCGGTTGCCCCCACGGGCTCCGGCCTTTTTGTTTGCCCGGATGCAAGCCAGAGCCTGCTTGAAGCTACAAACAAAAAAGCCGCCCACAATACTGTGGGCGGCTTTTTTGTGAGCGTATGCTCCAGCTTTAGCTGTTCTGGAGCTTGTCCAGTTCGCGCACAATGGCTTCGCCCATAACGGACGTACCAACGCGGGCCATGCCTTCGGCCATAATATCCGCCGTACGCAGACCACTGGCCAGAACGTTGGAAACCGCCTGCTCGATCATATCTGCTTCGGTCTGGAGGTTGAGCGAATACCGCAGCAGCATGGCAAACGAGAGAATCTGGGCAATCGGGTTGGCAATACCCTGCCCTGCAATGTCAGGCGCGCTACCATGGATGGGCTCATACAGCGCCGGGCGACGACCATCGGCCTGTTCCGCCCCCAGCGTGGCAGATGGCAGCATGCCAAGGCTACCTGTCAGCATGGAGGCGAGGTCGGACAGAATATCGCCAAACAGGTTGCCGGTTACCAGCACGTCAAACTGACGCGGGTTGCGCACCAGCTGCATGGCGCAATTGTCGGCCAGCATGTGCGACAGCGTCACATCGGGGAACTCGCGGGCGTGCACATCGGTCACGACCTCTTTCCACAGCAGGCCGCTTTCCATCACGTTGCATTTTTCCACCGAGCACACGCGGTTATCGCGCTTGCGGGCCAGATCGAACGCAACGCGTGCCACGCGCTGGATTTCCGATGTGGTGTAAACCTCGGTGTTAATGCCGCGCTTGGAGCCATCGGGCAGGGTTTCGATCCCGCGCGGGTCACCAAAATAAATGCCGCCCACTGTTTCACGCACGATCATGATATCCAGACCACGCACGACATCGGGCTTGAGCGTACTGCTATCGACCAGCGCATCAAACACCTTGGCGGGACGCAGGTTGGCAAACAGCCCCAGTTCCTGCCGCAACTTGAGAATGGCCACTTCCGGCCGCTTGTCAAAGCTGACATGCCCCCATTTGGGGTCCCCCACCGAGCCGAACAGAACAGCATCGGCGGCCCAGGCCTTCTCGATCACCTCATCACGGATCGGCACGCCGTATTCCGCCAGAGAGGCACCACCCACAAGGTCTTCGGTCAGTTCAAATGTCAGGCCGCGCTTTTTTTCCAGCCATGCAATAATCCGGCCGACTTCGCGCACAACTTCGGGGCCGATCCCATCTCCGGGCAGGACAAGAAGTTTAACGGGCTGCTTGGGGTCTGTCATCGCGGTGCTCCGTAGGGATCTGTTCAGTCAAAATGAATGGTGGGCAGCCAGGATTTATCCCGGTCCTGCCGTTTTTCGTATGTTGTAATTGTTGCTTCGTGCTTGAGAGTCTGGCCGATGTCATCCAGCCCTTCGAGCAGGAGATGCTTGCGGAAGGCATCAATCTCGAACGGGACTTCTTCCCCATTGGGGCGAATAACAACCTGACGCGGCAGGTCCACCGTCAGGCGGGCATTGCTGCCCATCTGTGCGTCCCCCATCAGCTCATCACACACCTCACGCGGGAGGCGGATGGGCAGAATGCCGTTCTTGAAGCAGTTGTTGAAGAAAATATCGGCAAAAGAGGGCGCAATAACGCAGCGGATACCAAAATCCAGCAAAGCCCACGGCGCATGCTCGCGCGAGGAACCACAACCCAGATTGTCATACGTGATCAGGATTTCGGCTTTGCGCCAGGGCTGCTGATTGAGCACAAAATCCGGGTTTTCGGCACCATCGGGCAGGTAGCGCATGGCATCAAACGCGTGCTTGCCAAGGCCGGTACGCTGAGTGGTTTTCAAAAACCGCGCCGGAATAATCTTGTCCGTATCAATATTGGCCTGCGGCAGAGCCGCTGCAATGGCGGACAGCGTGACGAACTTTTCCATTATGCCAGTTCCCTCACATCAGTCAGGCAGCCCGTGACCGCAGCAGCAGCAGCCATGGCGGGAGAAAGCAGATGTGTGCGCCCACCCGGCCCCTGCCGCCCTTCAAAATTACGGTTGGAGGTGGATGCGCAACGCTGGCCGGGGGTCAGGCGGTCGGGGTTCATGCCAAGGCACATGGAGCACCCGGCCTCACGCCATTCAAAACCGGCATCCAGAAAAATACGGTCCAGACCTTCTTCCTCAGCCTGCCGTTTGACGTTGCCCGAACCGGGAACAATCATGGCGCGCACGCCCGGAGCAACCTTACGCCCGGCGGCAACCTGAGCAGCCATACGCAGGTCTTCAATCCGGCTGTTGGTGCATGAGCCAATAAAGACCACATCCACCGGGGTACCAGCAATTTTCTGCCCGGCTTCAAGGCCCATATAATCCAGCATGCGCTGCAACTGGGCTTTTACGGCCTCGTCGGTTTCCTGTGCCGGGTCGGGCACGGTATCGGTAATGGCCAGAACTGTTTCGGGGCTTGTGCCCCATGTCAGGGTCGGGCCAATGTCCTCAGCGCGCAGGGTTACTTCGCGGTCAAAATGCGCACCGTCGTCCGACGCAAGGGTTTTCCAGTAGGCAACGGCCTGCTCAAACCCTTCACCCTTGGGGGCAAACGGGCGGTTGCGCACGTACTCGAACGTGGTCTCATCCGGGGCAACAAGCCCTGCGCGGGCACCGGCCTCGATCGCCATGTTGCAGATGGTCATGCGGCCAGCCATGTCCAGCCCACGAATGGCGGACCCGGCAAATTCGATCACATGCCCCGTGCCACCGGCGGTGCCGATATGCCCGATAATGGCCAGCATGATGTCCTTGGCGGAAACACCCGCTCCGGGGGTCCCTTCCACATTGACACGCATGTTTTTGGCAGGGCGTTGCAGAATGGTCTGCGTGGCCATGACATGTTCAACTTCGGACGTGCCAATACCAAACGCCAGCGAGCCAAGTGCTCCATGCGTGGAGGTATGCGAATCACCGCACACAATGGTCATGCCCGGCAGGGAAATCCCCTGTTCCGGCCCAACCACATGCACAATCCCCTGATTGGCAGACAGAAGCGGAAAATAGGGAACGCCAAATTCCTTGACGTTGCGTTCGAGCGTTTCAATCTGGTTGCGGCTGTCCGCTTCCTCGATCGGCTGGCTCCGGTCGGATGTGGGCACGTTATGGTCCACAACAGCCACGGTTCTTTCCGGGTGGCGCAGCTTGCGCCCGGCCAGACGCAGGCCTTCGAACGCCTGCGGACTGGTCACCTCATGGACGAGGTGGCGGTCGATATAAAGAATGGAGGTGCCGTCCGGAAGGGTTTCCACGACATGATCATCCCAGATCTTGTCGAACAACGTACGCGCAGCCATGCGCATCCTCCTTACCTTTATATCCGTGTGAACAGCCTTGAATGAGCGCTGCACACACCCTGTTTTATCACAAAGACCCGACTGGCCACAGGCCAGTCGGGTTCACACAAGCCATGTCTGGCGTCGTGCCCAAAAGCCTTGTGGCTTTTAGCCTGCTGCTGCCGGAGCAACAACTTCACGCGGGCGTTCTGCAATACGTGCAGACTTGCCGCTACGGCCACGCAGGTAATACAGCTTTGCGCGACGCACCTTACCACGACGCACGACCTTGATTTCGGCCACAGTCGGAGCATACAGCGGGAACACACGTTCCACGCCTTCACCGTTGGAGATCTTGCGCACGGTGAAGTTGCTGTTCAGGCCCTTGTTGGAACGGGCGATCACAACGCCTTCAAACGCCTGAAGACGAACGCGCTCGCCTTCCTTGACCTGCACGGAAACACGCACGGTGTCACCGGCATCAAATACGGGCACTGCGCGCGCAGCGGTCAGACGTTCAATTTCGGCAGCTTCGTACTGCTGGATAATGTTCATGTCGGTATCCTTCTCAAACCCCTAAGGTCTGCCTGTGCGGCCCCGCCCACAGCTGCAGTCCTGTTTTCATTCTTGCGAGCCAGCCAGGCAGACCACAGATCCGGCCTTCTTTCCCGCGTTGTCTCTTCAGCCTTAGCCTGCCGCCACTGCGCTATTGCAGCATGGTTACCCGAAAGCAGAACCTCGGGTACCTCATGCCCATCCCATACAGCCGGGCGGGTATAATGTGGGTATTCGAGCAGCCCGTCGGAAAAACTTTCCTCCACACCGCTCTGTTCACTCCCCATTACACCGGGGAGCAGACGAACACACGCATCCAGCAGAACCAGAGCTGCAGTTTCCCCACCCGAGAGAACATAATCCCCGATGGAAACCTGCTCGACACCCCTTGCCTGCAAAAAGCGCTCGTCCACCCCTTCAAACCGGCCACACAGCAGCATAACGCCTGGACCTGCCGCGTAACGCCGTACATCCGCCTGTGTAAGCGGACGCCCCCGTGGCGTAAGATACACACACGGAATATTGGCGTCAGCCTGCGTTGCGGCAAGTGCCGCATCGGCCACGTCCGGGCGGATAACCATGCCTGCGCCACCACCAAACGGCGTATCATCAACAGCACGATGGCGACCAAGACCATGCTCACGCAGGTCTTCGGTACGGCAGGACCACACCCCGTTCTCCAGCGCACGCCCTGCAAGGGACTGCCCCAAAGGCCCCGGAAACATTTCCGGGAAGAGTGTTACAACGGTGGCCTGCCAGCTCATGCTGGCGCCCCCGCCTGCCGCTTGCCAACACCACGCCCTTCTTCCCCCGAAACTTCGTCGGGACGAACAATGGTTATGGTACGCTCATCCAGCTTGACCTCAGGCACACAGGCCTTGGTAAAGGGAACAAGCGAGCCATCACCCAGTTCAAGGCTGGCACCGGCACCGTAATCGTGAACCATGAGGACGCGCCCCAGAGAAAGACCTTTTTCAAACGCTTCCATGCCGATCAGGTCAGCATGGTAGAATTCTTCTTCCTCTGGCTCCGGCAGGCAGGAGCGCGGCACATACAGGCGGGTATTCACCAGCGCCTGTGCCGCAGTCCGATCCGCCAGTGGCTTGCCATCTGCGTCTTTAAGCTCGGCAACGCTATCCGCACCGCACCAGCGCAAGGACCATTTACGCCCCTGCGCATCCTGCAGAACCGCATAATCCTCCAGCGTTGCGGCATCCGCCGCATAGGAATGCACGCGCACAAGGCCGCGCACTCCATGCGGTTTACCCACAACACCAACAAGGATCAGGTCAGGCTGCATAGCTGGCTCGGCTTAGCTCAGGCTGCGGCTTCTGCTGCTTTGGCGGCAGCGGCTGCACGTTCCTGTGCCTTCTTCTTCGGAGCAGACTGCTTGGGCTGCTCGTTAAAGCTCGGCTTGGCGATCAGGCCGGCGTTACCCAGGAAGCGGGCAACACGATCGGTCGGCTGCGCACCCTGGGAAAGCCAGTGCGTGATGCGTTCGTTTACCAGACGCACGCGTTCAGCGTGGTCGGAAGGCAGCATCGGGTTGTAGGCACCCACTTTTTCAATAAAGCGGCCATCACGCGGGCTGCGGCTGTCTGCCACAACGATGTGGTAGTAAGGACGCTTCTTGGCACCAGCGCGGGCAAGACGAATTTTAACACTCATTCGGAATACTCCAGACCGAAAAACAAAACCCGGAAAACTTAGGCAGAAACAGGCCGCATCAGCGGAAGGGAGAACCGCCAGGACCACCCGGCGGGCCTCCACCCATTCCCTTAGGCATGAGCGCAGACATTCCCTGGCGCATGAGACCTTTCACGCCCAGTTTGTTAAAACGCTTCATCATGGTGGACATCATGTCGAACTGCTTGAGCAGCTTGTTGACGTCCTGAACTGTTGTTCCAGACCCTGCGGCAATCCGTTTTTTGCGCGAGGCCTTGATAATCCCCGGCGCACGACGTTCGCCCCGGGTCATGGAACCGATAATGGCAAGGTGCTTTTTAAGGACGGACGTATCAAGGTCCTTGTCCCCCAGCGCTTCCTTGACCTTACCCATACCCGGCAACATTCCCAGAATACCGGAAATGGAACCAAGCTTGTTGATCTGGCGGATCTGGGATGCATAGTCATCCAGATCAAACTTGCCAGCCATCATGCGCTGGGCCAGACGCTCACCTTCCTCGTGGTCCAGCGTATCCGCTGCTTTTTCCACAAGACCGGCAATATCACCCAGGCCCAGAATACGGCCTGCCACACGCTCGGGATGGAACTCATCCAGCGCGTCCAGCTTTTCGCCCGAGCCTGTCAGCTTGATGGGCGCGCCGGTAATGGCCTTCATGGACAGGGCCGCACCACCGCGCGCATCACCATCCATACGGGTCATGACAACACCGGTCACACCCACGGCCTCGTTAAACGCCTTGGCGGTATTGACCGCGTCCTGCCCGGTCATGGCGTCCACAACCAGCAGCGTTTCCGCCGGGTGTGTTACGTCCCTGATCTGGCGGACTTCCTCCATCAGCGCTTCGTCAATGGACAGACGACCCGCCGTATCGAGGATAACGACGTCATACCCTTCCTTGCGCCCAACTTCGAGCGCGCGCTGGGCAATCCCAACTGGCGTCTGCCCCGCAATAATGGGCAGGGACGTTACACCAGCCTGCTGGGCAAGCTGGGCCAACTGCAACTGGGCGGCCGGGCGCTGCGTATCGAGCGAGGCCAGCAGCACTTTTTTACGCTCGCGCGCAGCAAGGCGCAGGGCCAGCTTGCCCGATGTGGTGGTTTTACCCGAACCCTGAAGCCCGACCATAAGCACCGGCACGGGTGGGGTGGCATTCAGGTTAAGGGGGGCAACACCTGCACCGCCGAGCGCGTCGATCAGCGCATCGTTAACAATTTTTGCAACGGCCTGACCGGGAGAAATGCTTTCCAGCACCTCCTGCCCAACCGCGCGTTCCTTAACCTTGTTAACAAAGTCCTTAACAACGGGCAGCGCGACGTCCGCATCCAGCATGGCCAGACGGACTTCGCGCATGGCCTCCATCACATCGGCTTCAGACAGCGCGCCACGTTTGGCGAGACCATCAAAAACCCCGGAAAGCTTGCCTGAAAGAGCTTCGAACAAGTGCAACACACCCCATAACGAGACGCGCCACTGCGCGAACACTCGCGGAGTGGCGGTCCTGATTTGTTGCAGGGCTTACGGTACGACCGGGCCCTGAGTCAAGGAACTTCTGGTTTTTACTTCTTCTGGTTATCGGAAGAAATCTGCTGGGCGGGATGCTGCAAGGCATTCAGCTGGCTCAGCAGGTCATGGATCTTGCGCTGCCGCTCACGCATCTGGGTCAGTTGCTCAGGCGTCAGCACGTCATGAATCCGGCTGGCGGTCTGGAGGTGCCGTGCCTCGCGCTCTGCACGCAGGGCTGCCATTTTCTGCTGTACCTGCGCAATCTGGTTCTGATCCAGCGGGCCGGGCACACTCAGCAGGTCCTGTATCTGCTCGTGCAGGTTTTCAAACTCTTCCTGCGTGTCCTGCGCCTGATCCTGATCATGCGCTTCCTTGAGGATGGTTGTGATCTGGTTGCGCTGCTTGCGGGTCAGGTCCAGCCCGTCCAGCGCATTACCGCCCGGACCGCCAAAGGTGGAGCCAACACCCATGCCACCACCCCAGCCACCCGGCCCCGCCGCATGCGCCGACAGACCAGAGAGAGAAAGCCCCGCGACCATTGCCGCAGCCAAGACACCGTTGCTGATCTTCATGACCTGAAATACTCCCCTGCAAAAACAGATGCCACTGTTTGACAGTGACCACAAAAACACCAAAACGCCCCGTGCGCAAACACCCCACACCCTGCCTTAGCGGAGCATGGGCAGCCAGCGCTCAGGCCTGATGCATTAACGCTTCAAACCGGGCGGCTGTTTCCAGCTCCATCTGCATACGGGCAATGCGGTCCGTAACTTCTGTATCCTGCCCCCAGACCGCCATCTGCTGACGCTCATCCACCGTAGCGCAGGCAACCAGCTCCTCCACCGGCGCGCCACCAAGCAAGGCCAGCCCCAGCACCAGACTCCCCAGTGCCGGAACGGCTACCCCCAGCACGGCAAGCTGCGCGTCTGTCATGCTCTCCATAACCGCACCAAGCGCCTGCAAGGCCTGATCGGACTGGCAGATAGGCATAACCCCGAGTGTGGTCCGGAAGGTTGCACCGTAGGTTTTATCAAGCCATGCCAGCCACGGGTCCCACAGGGTTGCCTGCTGTTGCGCCAGCTTGCCGCCCGCGCCGTCGCGGTAACAGATCAGGTCGCTGTTGGCATAAGCCAGAAGGCTTTGCACTACCCCGTCCCGCGCCTGCGGAATGCGCTCAAGCATGGAGCCTGCAATGCCGGTTAATGGCAGGTCATCGGGGGTAAAATACCCCTCTGCGGTTTGCCCGGCAGCCTGCCATTCGGCCACCAGTGCCTCGGCCAGCGCGCGGGATGGCACACACAAGACCGTTTTACCCGGTAGACGTACGCTGCGCCCGTCCAGATGAACAGCAAATCCCCCATCATGCGGGACAAGCTGGACCTGCTTCCAGAACCGTTTGCGCCCTGCCGGGGTACGCCCGGGCAGACCCGTTGCGTTCGCGCTCACCGGAACAGCCCCAGACCATGCAGCATGTTCATGATCTTTTCCTCCTTGCTGGCTTTTTTTGTCACCACGGTCGGGCTTGGACCATCGGCTCCTTCACGCGCAGTCGCCAGAAGTGGCGCGCAGGAGGTAGCCTCCTCCCCTTCCCCACCAATGGTAATGCCAACGCGCCCATCCTGCGCGGCAGCCATGCTCACCTGCGGGTTATTCCATGGCCCCGTGACACGCAGGGAGGACGACGCCGAAGCCCCACCCAGCAGCACCTGCGGTGCCAGCTCCATGTTGAGCTCATGCGTATCCAGAGTAACCGTTCCCTGCCCGCGCAGGTGCAAAAAGGCGCTTTCCAGCCCGACCTGATCAATATGGGCCACGCCGTTGGCAAACTGTGTATGCACGCCAAAACAGCGCACAGGCATCTGCCCCTTGACCGGCACCTGCGGCCCCAGCAAACGGCGTATCAGCCCGCCGCCCACGCTCCCGTCCACCACGGACGCACCCAGATGCCCTGCAAGGGAACTACTGCGCGCAGCCGCCGTATCACCCTGCGCAGAGAGCGCACCCACAAGCTGGACCGTGCCCTGCATGTCCGGCGCAACCTGCATCCATGCCTGTACAACCGCCAGAGGCAGGAAAACCGAGCGGGCGGAAGCCTCCACCTGTGGCTGCGGGCCAGACAGGTCATACACAAACCGGGCAACCTGCTGCTGGCCATTCCCCACGGCATGGATGGGGTCCAGCACCAGACGGGCATTGGCAAGTGCCACATGCGTTTGCACCTGCGACCAGGCAACACCCTGCCAGCTTACGGCCTGCACCTGCATATCCCCCGCCAGCGCAAGGTTGTGCATGACGTCCGCAACCGCGTGATTTTTGTATAAAAATGCCGTTTTGTCGGTTTCAACATGCCCGGTAACTGTCAGCCCAGTAGCATCCGGCCATTGCGTGCCAAACGCCAGATGCTCCAGCGTACCCTGCACATCCAGCGCGGAATGGGCAGCACTGAGCGCACCCTTGACCTGCACGGATGACTGCCCTTGCGTAAGCGCCAGATCCACGGGTGCAGGGGTTTGCTCCTGCATCTGCACAAGTTGCGCCAGAGTGCCTGCGGACCCGTTAAGACCCACAGGCTGGCTACCCAGTTGCCCTTCTACATGCAGGCTGAGCGGGTCTGCGGGTGTGGGCGCATCCACCACAGCACGGACAAGTGCTGCCTGTGGCAGCCAGCGCCCCAGATCCACACGTCCCATGCGAATATGCAGGCTCTGGACCTGCGGGGCATCACCACTCCCCGCCACGCTCAGATCCACCGAGAGGTTTTGCCCATCAGGCAGATTGGCATGAGGGAAAAAGGTATTCAGGTCCTGTAACTGCCCGACAGAGCCGCCCATATGCAGGTTATACACACGCTCGGCCTGCGGTGCGTTGATCACGCCATCCACATGCGCAAGGCCTATGGAATGCCCGCCATTGTTCAAACTCAGGCGGAGTTGCAGGGGCAGTTGCGCACCAAGGGGCCAGAACGGGCCTGTCTGCCCGGTCAGGCTGAAGCTGGCGGAGCCCTTCTGGCCCTGTATGTCCAGATCGGGGGCCGTGCCATCCAGCCCACGCAACGTGGCCTTGCGCAGGCCAAACGTGCCCGAATAATGGGTAAGGGCGTCATCCCACACCACATCTGCCTGCACGATATTCAGGTCCGATGCGCTGACATTCCAGTGCATCCGCACCGCAGGTGCAGGGCCCGCAGCCTGCTCCGTGGCGGCTGGTGGGGTCAGCAACCAGTCCGCCCGGCCATCGCTCAGGCGGCGCAGGGTGATTTTGGGGGCAATAATGCTCACATCTCGGAACGCAATGCGGTGGGAAAACAGCGGCGTGATGGAGAGCCGTGCCCGCACTTGCTTGACCGCCAGCACGTCCGGGCCACCATCCTCCACGCCGGAAAGGCGCACATTCTGCGCCTCCACCCAAGGGAAGGGCAGCACCCACACATGCAGCGTGCCAATGCTCAGGTGCCGCCCCGTGCCCTGTTCCACCGCATCACTCAGCCGGGTTTTCAGCCATGTGGCATCCTGCGTTGCGGAAAAAATTGTCCCGCCACCCGCGACCACAGCCACAACACCCGCAAGCAGGCCAATTTTCCACTTAAACCGCATTGTCACGTTTTCTCCCGCGCGAGGTCGGTTGCCGCTCAGCCGCCCTTGCGCGCAGGGGGCGGCGTTGTTCCGGGTGTAAAGCCAAGAGCACGGAAGGTCTCACGCATATGCGCGGGGAGTTCAGCGCTTACAACAAGGCGGCCACCTGCGGGGTGGGGCATGTCCAGCTCCCGCGCATGCAGGTGCAACTGGTCCGTAAAGCCGGAGGGGTGCGCTGTGGCCCCACCATATTTGGGATCACCCAGAATGGGGGTGCCAAGGGATTCGCAATGCACGCGCAACTGGTGCGTGCGCCCCGTAAGGGGGGAAAGCCCAAGCCATGAGAACTTGCGGGCTGCCGAATCCAGCACTTCGTACACAGTACGGGCGGACTGGGCATCCTCATCCTTACGGTCGGCGGCAACGGTAATGGCCCCCGGCCCGGCACCCAGACGGGCAAGCGGCTGGTCGATCTCGCCAGAGAGCGGGTCTGGCCTGCCCACAACAACAGCCCAGTAAGTCTTTTTAACGTCCCGCCCACGGAAGGAGGCCGCAAGTTTGGCAGCCACGCCGGGGGTTCTGGCCAGCAGCAGCAGGCCCGATGTATCGCGGTCAATCCGGTGGACCAGCCTCGGGCGCGGGTCATCGGGGTTTTCGCGCAGGCCATCGAGCATCATGTCCACATGGCGGGTAATGCCCGGACCACCCTGCACGGCCAGGCCGGAGGGTTTGTTCAGCACAATCAGGTGCTTGTCCTGATAAACGACCATACGCTGGATTTCGCGCACCAGCTTGTCGTCCAGCGGGCGCGGCACATCACGTGCGGGCTTGGCAGCCATGGGAATGGGCGGCACGCGCACGCTCTGCCCCGGCTCGAGCCGGGTGGAAGCCTCCACCCTTTTGCCCTCAACGCGAATCTGGCCTGTGCGGCACAGTTTTTGCAGCGCGCCCTGGGTCAGATGCGGGTAATGGCGACGGAAATAACGGTCGAGGCGGATACCGGCCTCGTCCTCGCTCACGGTAAGATTGACAACACTCATGCGCTGATATTCACGACTGGCGCCGTTCCCGCAAGCGGGACCATGTTTCCAGCCTGTGTTTGACCTCCCGTTCGTAGCCTCTACCCGTTGGATTATAAAAGGTCTGGCGGCGCATACCATCGGGGAAATAATTCTGCCCCGAAAAACCTTCCTCCGCGTCGTGGTCGTATTCATACCCCTTGCCGTAGCCAATATCCTGCATCAGCCGCGTGGGCGCGTTCAGGATATGCGCGGGCGGGATAAGGCTGCCAGTGGCCTTGGCGGCGCGACGTGCAGCCCCATACGCCTTGTAGGCCGCGTTGGATTTGGGGGCTGTCGCCAGATGCACCACAAGCTGTGCCAGAGCCAGCTCACCCTCGGGCGAGCCAAGCCGCTCATATGTCTCCCACGCAGCCACGGCCAGAGGCAGGGCATTGGGGTCGGCCATGCCCACATCCTCGGTGGCAAAGCGGGTCAGGCGGCGGGCCAGATAACGCGGATCCTCGCCCCCTTCGAGCATACGCGCAAACCAGTACAGCGCGGCGTCGGGGTCCGAGCCACGGAGTGATTTGTGCAGGGCGGAAATAAGGTTGTAATGCTCCTCCCGGTCCCGGTCATACAGAATGGCTCTTTTGGCCAGCAACCGGGCCAGAGCCTGCGCATCCAGCGGTTTTGTGTTTTTCAGGCTTAAAACCTGCTCAACCATATTCAGCAGGTAGCGCCCATCCCCATCGGCCATGGCGCGCAGGGTGGCGCGCCCGTCCTCCGTAAGCGGCAGGGGGTGGCCTGTCTCCTCCTCCGCGCGGGCCAGCAGCGCTTCCAGTGCCGGGTCATCCAGCCGGTTAAGCACCATAACCTGACAGCGCGAGAGCAGGGCCGAGTTCAGGGCGAAGGAAGGGTTCTCGGTCGTGGCCCCTACCAGCACCACGGTTCCGTCCTCCACCACGGGCAGAAAGCCGTCCTGCTGCGCGCGGTTGAAGCGATGGATCTCGTCCACAAACAAAAGTGTGCCCACGCCCCCAGCCGCCAGCTTGCGCGCGGCGTCGAACGCTTTTTTCAGGTCCGCCACCCCGGAAAACACGGCCGAAATCTGCATGAACCGCAACCCCGCAGCCTGTGCCAGCAGGCGGGCTATGGTGGTTTTACCCACCCCCGGGCCACCCCACAGGATCAGGCTGGGCAGGGTGCCGCGCTCAAGCATGAGCGTAAGCGTGCCCTCCGGCCCCAGCAGGTGCCCCTGCCCCACCACATCGGCCAGACAGGCCGGGCGCAGGCGGTCCGCCAGTGGTTGGGTTGGAGCGGGCCTGCCCCCCGTGCGCGCCGGAGCGGCATCGGCACCCGGCGTGGGGGAGGCCCCGCCAAACAGGTCTTCTCCCGTCATGGTGCTGCGTGCCGTGTGGTCATGGCGTTCATACCTTCAGTCTCAAAATCTGTCCTGTGCGCCGTATATATCGCCATGCGCGGCCTGTTTTTCCAGTAGCTGCACAAACCGGGCCGTGCTGGGCCGGCCCCGTCGGGGACGATATTATTCTTCCGGCTGGGCGGGCAGGTCGAACGTACTGGCCGGAATATCCGCACCCGGATGCACGTCAAACAGGGTCACGCGGGTCTCATGCCCCTGTGCATCCAGCACACTCCATGAGCGCAGGGCCAGCGGGGTTTCATAAAACACCAGTGTCAGGCTGCCATCTCCGGGCGAGGCCGTGCGCACCAGCTTGACCGCAAGCAGCCCGGCCTCGTGGCGGAAGGCGGTCAATGTAACCCCGTCAGACAGGCTGACATGCTGGGCCAGCAGAAGCCCAAGCGGGGTCCGGTCCATGGGTATGACCGTTGTCTGGTCCAGCTGGCTGTCGCGGAACACGACCTTGCCCTGATTGGCAACCAGCAGCAAAGGGGATGGCGGGTCGTAGGCCAGACGCATCTGGCCGGGGCGCTTCATCCACACCGTGCCGGTTGTGCGTTTGCCCTCCGCATCTATCTGCTGGATGCGAGCCTTGAAGGTGAGCGCATGGTTAAGCTCCTGCTCAATCCGGGCAACCCATACCTTGTCCGCAGCACTCAGGCGTGCGGGCTGCACGGTGCTGGCGGCTGCGGTATCTGCACTACCTTCGGCATCCTGCGCATGGGCAGCCCCCGCCAGCAGGAGCAGACCGGCACATAATGGCGCAACAGCACGAAAAACTCTTATCATGAACAGGGCATCTCACTTTGACTGCCAGCTATTACAGCCAGCCATTACCGCCAGCAAAAAACGCAGATACTCTCAAACCACCAGCAACCCGAGCGCCAGAGCCAGCGCAATGGTCAGCCCAATTTTGCGGTTGGCATAAAACTGCGCAAGGCACAAAGCCGGCCGGGCCGGGTTAACCGCTACAGCCTGCCGCCAGAACAGCACACCGGGCAGCAGCAGCGCGGGCCAGAACAGCCAGCCAGCACCGGCCAGCAGGCCAGCCCCCGCCAGCAGCACAAGGGTCAGCCCATAGCACACGCCAATAAACGCCCGTGCCCGCCCGGCCATAAGGCGCGAGGTGGATTTAACGCCAATCCGCGCATCATCCTCCATGTCCTGAAAGCCATAGATCGTATCAAACCCAAGCTGCCAGACAATCGTGGCAGCATAAAGGGCGGCCTGCGCCCATGCCAGCTGCCCCGCAGCCGCCGCATACCCCATGGGTGCGCCAAAGCCGAACGTAAACCCCATGACAAGCTGCGGCCACCATGTGAACCGCTTGGCCAGAGGGTAAAGCCCCACCAGCACAAGGGAGGACACCCCCAGCATCCATGAAAGGGGGTTAAGCTGCACCAGCACCCCAAGCCCCATAACCAGCAACAACGCCAGAAAGGCCGTGGCCTGCCGCATGCCCAGCGCGCCGGACGCCAGTGGCCGTCCCGCCGTACGCGCAACCTGGCGGTCAATATCGCGGTCCCACATGTCGTTTACAACACAGCCCGCCGCACGCATGACCAGACTGCCAATGCCAAACAGCACAATCAGCCTGACCCGTTCCATGGGGGCCACGCCCTGGGGGAGCAGAATGCCCCACACACCGGGCAGCCACAAAAGCCATGTTCCCACCGGCCGGTCCAGCCGGGCCAGCAGGGCATAAGCCTGCAGGGAGGGAGGGAGGCGGGCAATCCATCCCGTAACCCGGATGTCGGTATGGCTGGTGGAAGCAGACACGATTCTGATAAGGCCTCTGGTCAGGAACAACGGGCACCGTTTTGCGCCCTTCCCTATGCCACAAACTGGTGCGGACCATAACCTCCCCCCACCACCTCCTTTGCAAAACAGGGTATTTCGTGCGTAAACCGGGCCTGTTCCTCCCTCACCCGAGCAGATGCAGGATAAATGACCGGCATGAATGGCCTCTCCCGCCTCCCCCGCCTGTATATGGACCCCGCCCTTGTGCCCACGGCGCAGGAGGGCGCTCCCTGCCCGATTGCCCCCGAGCAGGCACGCTACCTTGGCACTGTCCTGCGCAAAAAGGCTGGGGAACAGGTGCGTGTGTTCCATGCAGGCATGGGGGAATGGCTGGCCAGCATAGCCGAAATCCGCAAGGACCGGGGCAGCCTGACCCTTGAGCGCCAGCTACGCGCCCCACAGCCCTGCCCGCCCCTGCGGCTGGCCTTTGCCCTGCTCAAGCGCGATGCCACCGATCTGGTCCTGCGCATGGGCACCGAACTGGGCGTGACGGAATTTCTGCCACTTGTCACCGAACGCACCAACACCCACCGCATCAACCCCGAGCGCCTGCACGCCATAGCCGTGGAAGCCGCCGAACAATGCGAAAGGCTGGACATACCGGCCATAGCGCAGGTGCAGACCCTGCCCGCCTTGCTGGGGAGCTGGCCGCAGCAGACAAGCCTGTTTGCCGCAATAGAACGGCTGGACGAGCGCGAGAGCACACCCCACCCCACCCCGCGACTGGTGCAGGAGGGAGATGGACTCCTGATCGGGCCGGAAGGCGGGTTGAGCGATGGTGAGTGCCAGACCCTGCTCAAGCGCCCTTTTGTTGCCCCAATTTCCCTTGGTTCACTGGTGCTGCGGGCCGATACTGCGGTGGTGGCGGGGCTTGCGCTGCTGGGCAATGGCTTGCGCTCTGCCCCTGTTTCATCACAATAAGGCAATTGCTCCTGTCTTGCCGTGCGACCGCAAGGCTGTTTTTGGGATACAGAAAACCTCATGTCCAACCCCGGTGCTTCCGACACAACGCCCATCCATTCCATTGCGCAGTTGGCCGAACTGCTTGCGCAGGGCTGCAAACCGCGTGATGCGTGGCGCATAGGCACCGAGCATGAAAAATTCGGCTTTGTGCGCCCAGAAGCCACCGTGGGCGCAGACGCACCCCAGGCTGGCAACACAGCCTACGCAACACCCCCCTATGCCCCACAGGGCATAGAAACCCTGCTGCGGAACCTCCACAAATCCGAACCCGATGACTGGACCTCCGTGCTGGATGACGGACGCATTATCGGGCTCAAAGGTCAGGGGGAGGCTGCGGGGGCTGCCATATCGCTCGAACCGGCCGGGCAGTTCGAACTTTCCGGCGCGCCCTTGCGCACCCTGCATGACACGGCGGAAGAACTGAGCAACCATTTTGACGCCGTGCGCCCGCTGGCACGCAAGCTGGGGCTGGGCTTTGCGCCGCTGGGCTTCCACCCCACCGCAACCCGTGCTGACCAGCCATGGATGCCCAAAACACGCTACGGCATCATGCGCGACTACATGCCCAAGGTCGGCACCATGGGGCTGGACATGATGCAGCGCACCTGCACCGTGCAGGTTAATCTGGACTTCGGCTCCGAGCAGGACATGGTGCGCAAGATGCAGGTTTCCATGGCGCTGCAACCCGTAGCCACGGCCCTGTTCGCCAACTCTCCCTTTGTGGAGGGCAAGCCCAACAACTTCCTTTCCAACCGTGCACGGGTCTGGACCGATACGGACAATGCCCGCTCGGGCATGCCTGCCTGTGTGTTTGAAAAAGACTTTGGCTTTGAACGCTATGTGGACTGGGCGCTGGACGTGCCCATGTACTTCATCATGCGTGAGGGCCGGATGCACAACGTGGCTGGCCGCTCCTTCCGCGCATGGCTGAATGGTGAACGGCAGGATGGGCTGGAAGGCTTTACCCCCACACTGGGTGATTTTGAAGACCACCTGACAACCGCCTTCCCCGATGTGCGGCTCAAACAGTTTCTGGAAATGCGCGGGGCCGATGCCGGATCGCCCGAAATGATGATGGCCCTGCCCGCCCTGTGGACCGGCCTGCTGTATGATGACTCCGCACTGGAAGCCGCATGGGAACTGGTGCGCGCCCGCCCGTGGGAAGACTACGTGAAGCTACGTGAACTGGTACCCATGATGGGGCTGGACACCCCTTGGGGTGAAGGCACAGTGCGTGACCTTGCCGCCCATATGCTCTCCATTTCCATGGATGGCCTGCAAAACCGGGATATGGTGGACGAACAGAGCCAGACGAGCGAATGGGTCTATCTGGCCCCGCTCACAGCCCTTGCCGCAGGTGCCCCCACACAGGCCGAACACTGGCTGGAACGCTATTACGGCCCGTGGATGGGTGATGCCTCGCGCATTTTCCTTGAAAGCGAAATCTGATTACAAAACAGACAAAAGGCGTTGTTCCAGCCGGGCAGACTGGACCGACGCCCTAAGCTGCTCCCGCGCCACCCTGCGCGCCGCCTGCCCCATGCCAGTGCGTACACCCGCCTGAAGAACATGGGCCAGTGCCTGCGCCAGTGCCTGCGCATCCCCCGCTGGCACCACCAGCCCCCCTCCATCAAGCAGTGTTGTCTCCAGCCCGGCCTCGCTGGAGGCCACAACCGGCACGCCATACATCATGGCTTCAGCCGCCACACTAGGCAGGCCCTCCCGGTCTCCGCCTGTGGCCCGCACACTGGGCACGACCAGTGCTACCGCGTGTTCAAGCTGCTGGCGGAGCTGCCCGGCACTTAACCAGCCAGCAAAACAGACATGCTCAAGCCCTGCGGCATACTGCTCCATGGCCGCGCGCATTGGCCCGTCGCCCGCCAGCACCACAGGGGGCGTTAACCCCTGCCCAGCCAGAATACGCAGGGCATCCAGCAGAACAGGCAGTCCTTTTTTTTCCACAAACCGTCCGGCAAAAACCAAACGGTCAAACGGCCCCCGAGCGGGTGCCACATCCTCGGTGCCAATGTTCAGCACCTCAAGCTTGTGGGCAGGCACACCGCGCTCCAATAGTCTGTCCCGTACCCCGTCGGACACGCACACAAACATGGCGCTGTAATCCAGCAGACTTTGCCACCGGCGCTGAAAAACAGGGGGCGGAAAGCGGTTTGCGTAATGCTTGTCCTTAAAGGCATCGCCTCCGTGGAATGTCACAACCAGTGGCAGGCCCAGTTGCCGGGCAATGGGCAGAGCCAACGCGCCCCCCCGCCCAAACTGGGCATGGACCACCACAGGGGCCAGATCAGCCACGGCACGACCTGCCCCCCACCCCAGTTGTTTAAACGCCAGCCGCCGCAGCCCCCCTAACACACGGCCTTCGCCAAGAATGCGCAAGGTGGTGGCCATATCCGCCGGAGGGTTATCTCGGTGGCAACCAACCCAGTAAGGCCGCAACTGGCTGAAGGCCATGTACTGCCTGCGCATGAAGGCATGCTCGGATGCGGGCAGAAGCCGATCCCTGTACACAAGACATGTTCTCATGCTGCCATCCCCTGAGCTGTTGCCACGCAATAGGGCATTATGCAGAGCGCCCGCCCAGCAGGCGGCTGGCACTCAGCAGTGCAGCAAACAAAGCCACACACCCCGCAGCCAGCAGGCATTCACGGTTGGCAGCATCTGCCCAGAGGGTAAAAAAGGCAGCAACCCCCATAGCCCCAACCGTCTGCCCAGCCTGACGGGCCACCTGCACCATGCCGCTGGCACCCCCGGCCCTGTGCAGGGGGGCAGCAACCATCATCGCCCGGTTGTTGGGGGGCTGAAAACACCCAAACCCCCACCCGGCAAGGGCCGTGCGCCAAGCGATGTCCCACAATGCAGGGTGGGCAGGCAGTTGCCAGAGCAGGAAAAACCCCGAAGCCGTAAGCCCCAGCCCGATGGAAGATAGAACCCCGGCCGAAATACGGTCCGCCACCCGGCGAATAACCGGGGCCGAGAGCATAATACCAATAGGCCACGGAGTAATGAGCAGCCCGGTCTGGGCGGAGCTAAGGCCCAGCGCGTCATGCAGGGTAAAGGGCATGGAAACGATATAAAAATTGGACGCGATAAAACCGCAGAACCCGGTGGTAAACGCCACGGCAAAATCGGGGCGGCGCAAAAGGTCAACCGGCAGGATCGGCTGTGCCAGCCCGACCTCACGCCGCACCAACCACACGCCAGCCATAAGCCCACATAACAGCAGCAGCAAAGAGCCAACCCAGCCCTGCGCATGGGCCAGACCATCGCCCCCCATAATGCAGGCCCCAAAGGCCACAACGCACAGCAGGCTGCCGGTCATGTCGGGCATATGGGGCGCGCGTGGCGTGTTGGGCAGGGCGTAAAACGCCATACCCAGAGCCGCAGCCCCCAAAGGCAGGTTGATCCAGAACAGCCACGGCCAGGATGCAAAGGTAAGAATACCCGCAGCAGCTGTAGGCCCTAACGCCACCCCAAGAGCTACCACCAGCCCGTTAAGGGCCATGCCGCGCCCGATTTCTGCCGAAGGGTAAATAAAGCGCACCAGAGCGATGTTCACGCTCATGATGCAAGCCCCCCCTATGCCCTGCAACACCCGCGCACCGGCCAGTACCGGCAGGCTGGTTGCCATGGCGCACAGGAGTGAAGCCACCATAAAGAGCAGAATGCCCGCCCGGCACAGCCGCGCAAACCCCACCCGGCTACCAAGGGCAGCCAGCGGCAGCAGGGAAACCAGACTGGCCATCTGGTAGGCATTGACGATCCAGATGGAGGAGGAAGAAGACGCCCTGAGGTCTCGCGCAATGTCTGGCAGGGCCACATTGGCAATGGCGTAGTCGAGCAGCGCCAGAAAAACCGAAAGAGAAACCGCCAGCATGGCCCAGTTTCTGGCCGAGCCATGCAAACCATCGGAGGGAGGTGGCTGGCGGGGCGTGGTCTGCTGGGGGGGCGTCATGCTGGTTCTGGCTCCTTACTGGGGGCAGCACACTGCCTGTGGCAGAGCTGTCAGCCCATGACAAAGCCGCAGCGGATACCCCTTTTGCGCGCAACCTGACCCGTTGGGGTCAGGTATTTGCGTACGGGTTTTTGGTACCACGCGTTTGCAGCCGAATGGGCACCCCCGGCAGGTCAAACGCTTCACGCAGGCCATTGACCAGATACCGCTTGTAATCATCGGGCATCTGCTCGGCTCGGGTGCCAAAAACGACAAAGGTTGGCGGGCGGGATTTAACCTGCGTCATGTAACGCAGTTTAAGCCGCCTGCCATCCACCAGCGGAGGCTGGTGGCGTTCAAGCATTTCCTCAAACCAGCGGTTGAGCGCACCTGTGGGAACGCGGGCGTTCCAGACGGTCCAGGCTTCACGCACGGCGGGGAGCAGCTTGTGCACTGCCGAACCGGTCAGGGCAGAAAAGGTTACAACCGGCACGCCACGCATCTGGGCCAGAGAAATGCTCAGCCGGTCCAGAATAGCCTTGCGTGTGGCCGTACGGTCTTCCACCGCGTCCCACTTGTTCAGTGCGAGCACACAGGCCCGTCCTTCCCGCTCGATCAGGCGGGCAATCTGGAGGTCCTGCTCATGCACACCAAGGGTCGCATCCAGCACCAGCACGGCCACTTCCGCCATTTTCAGGGCTTCAATGGAGGCCGAGACAGACATTTTTTCCAAGGCTTCATCAATACGGGCCTTTTTACGCAGGCCTGCTGTATCAACAATCTCGAACGTGTCATCCCCGTCATGCAGGGTTACGGCAATGGAATCACGCGTAAGGCCCGGTTCGGGGCCGGTGATCATGCGCTCTTCACCCAGCAGGGTGTTCAGCAGCGTGGACTTGCCCGCATTAGGCCGCCCGACAATGGCAACCTTGAGCGGCCCCTTGGGGCGAATCTCCTCTTCATCCTCTTCCGACAGGTCGGGTTCGGGGGCCCATTCGTCCTCTTCATCCTCCACCTTGTCAGCAGGCAGGCGCTCGGCAATTTCCCACATCAGGTCGGTCACGCCTTCGCCGTGCTCGGCGGACAGGCCCAGCGGGTCGCCCAGCCCCAGTGCGTAAGCTTCCAGCGCAGCGGCTGTGCCCTGCCGCCCTTCCGCCTTGTTGGCGATCAGCAGCACGGGCCGGTTCTGGCGGCGGATCCACTGGGCAAAATGCTCGTCAGCAGGGGTAATGCCTGCGCGTGCATCTATGCAGAACAGAATAAGGTCCGCTTCCTGCACCGCACTTTCGGACGAGGCGCGCATGCGGCCAAACAGTGTATCTGGCGCGGCTTCTTCCAGCCCGGCGGTATCAATCAGGCGTATGTGGCGACCGCGGACAAGGGCAACCCCTTCCTTGCGGTCACGGGTTACACCGGGGGTATCGGCCACCAGTGCCTGCCTGCGCCCCACAAGGCGGTTGAACAGGGTGGATTTGCCCACATTGGGGCGTCCGGCAATAACAACAACCGGCAGGTCCCCCGTCGGTATCGGCGGGAGGGGGCGCATGGACTTGCGACGTTCAACCATAGGAGATCAGGTTTCCGTCATTAGTTACGATAAGCATTTGATTGTCCACAACAATAGGAGGCACGAAGGAGATGGCCTCCATGGCATCGATAGAGATAATTGCGCCGGTTACCGGGTTAATACGGATCATGCCGTTTTCTGGCAGGGTGCTCAGGCACACAAGCTGGCCACCCGCCATAATGGGGCCAAACCATGTGACAATGTCCTTGCTTTCCTTGATCTTGCGGAAGCGGCGGAGCTGGGTGATCCAGCGCACATGGCCCGAAAGCCGGTCAATACAGGCGATCTGCTGGTCGAGGGAGACAACATACAGCCATTCCCCCACGCACAGAATGCTGTTCTGGCTGGCAACGGAACGCTCCCACACACGGCGGCCGGTGCGGATATCCACCGCAGCCAGCACCTGCGCCATGCTGATCGCATACACAACGCTGCCCACAATAACCGGCAGGCCACGCACGCAGTTCAGGTTGAGTGTGCTGGCCTGTGAGCCAACATTGCCGAGCATTTCGCTCCACACGACCTCACCACTTTCGGCGCGGAAGGCAATCAGGTCGCCTCCGCCAAAGCCTGCCACCACAACGCCATTGGCGTAGGCAGGAGCGGCCTGACCAAACACCGTGGTTTCGGCCGCCGTGGCAGCATATGTCCAGACCTGATGGCCGGTCGCGGCATCGAGCGCAAAAAAGCGCTCATCAATCGTGCCAAAATAAACCCGGCCTTCGGCAATGGTCGGGGCGGAACGACCGGGCGTTCCAACATCGGTCCGCCACTTGACCTTGCCTGTTGCGGCATAAACGGCAACAGCCTGCGAAATGCCATCCACAATATACAGCACGTCCCCATCAACCCCGATGCCACCACCAGTGTTGCTCGAACGCGACTGCTTGGGGCGCGGGTTAAAAGTCCACACATGCCGCATGGCAGGCCATGTAAAGGCACGGATAACGCCTTGCGCATCCATAATAAACAAACGGCCGTTATGGATAACCGGCGGGCAGGACAGCATACCCCGCCCCAGCGAGCCAAGGGCTGCCCATGCCATAAAGTCCGGCTCGGAAATACCCGCACCAACGCTATGCTTCCAGCGGCGCTTAAGCCCGCCCCACGCGTAGTTACTGCCCGTATGCTCCGGCACGCGGCCACTGATCGGCCACTCGGAAACCGTAACAGGTGCAGGCAGCGTAATGGCTGTCCGGTCTTCCTTATCCACCATCAGCCCTGCACCTGATGACAGGACATCCGTACGGTGCCCGGCCAGCAGGGGTTTTTTATCGTCGTCATCACCACAAGCGGCCAGTGTGGGGGCAAGGGCTGCCCCGGCCAGCAGGCTCCTGCGGGTAAGGCCGGAGCGGGCTGCGCCGCCCGTATATGTTTTGCTGCTCATGGTTTTATCCTGCTGACGGATCAAGGGCCTGCATCATATCCTGTGCGCGGTTGCGTACACCTGCCGGTGTTTCGCCCGAATCCACAAGGGCAGACAGTTTTTTGCGGGCATCATCCCTATGCCCTTCGCGCACATCCAGAACAGCCAGCGCCTCCACGGCAAGGCCGTTCCAGGCCTTGCCCGGCCCGGTCAGCAGGGAAAGGCGCGAGCGCAGGGTCGGAATATCCCCCGTATCAAGCTGATGCTGGCACCATAGCAGGGTTGCAATGCTGCGCAGGGCCGGGTCGGCTGCGGGGTTATCCTGCACGGCGTTCCATGCGGCCAGTGCGGCGGGGGCATCACCCCGGGCGGCCTGCACGGCGGCTTCCTGCATCCGGGCCAATGTGGCCACACCCTGATCACCCGATGTTGCCAGCTTTTGCAGGGCTTCCAGACCACTCTGCGCTTTGCCGACAAGGGTTATGGGGCTGCTGCCCACCTGATCGGGCAGGTGATCGGTCTGGCGCAAGGCGGCCAGATACGTGCCTGTCGCTGCCTGATCCAGAGCCTTGTGCTGTGCAAGCTTCCACGACCACAGGCCCGCGCCAGCCACAACGGCCACCACAGCGGCAACAGCCACACCGGCATAACGCCGGGCAACCGCACGCATGCGTTCAGCCTTCAGCTCTTCGTCAACTTCCCGGTAAATATCCTCTGCCACGATCCGGCCCGTTCCTGTTCCTGCCAATACATGCCTGTCCGTATTATGGCATATCTGCCCCAGCCGGACGCATCACACAAGGCGCAGCGTGTTTGTTGTGCGCCTGTTATACTGCCTTACGGCCCAACAGGCTGCACGGCAAAAGCCCAAAAGCGCTTAGTGCGCTGCTTTCTGCAGCTTGGTGCCACCCGCTTTGAGCGCGGTTGTCAGCTGGGTGAAATTAGCCCCGATGCGCTGCTGCACAGCGGTGCTGCCATCATGAATATAGGCAATTTTATCCCGCGCGTCGTTGCTGATTGCGGTTTCTTCCTTCACCGCAGTCTTGGAGACACAGGCGTTATAGGTCCGGGCGGCTTTTTCGTAAGCGCTGACCTTGTCCACGCTGGCATTATATTTTTCCACACTGGAAACATCGACCGCAGGGGCCTGCGGTTCCGCACCACAGGTGGAGGGCACCCACGCCCGCTCGGCCGCATGGGCGGGAACACATGCAACCATAGCCACCAGCCCCCCGACGGAAGCCAGCAAAAAACCTTTCTGCAACATTGCCAAAACACCCTTATTGCCCAGACAGTGGACCTACGCGGGCGACCTGCCCCACTGGAGCAGGCCAGCCTGCGCTGTAACGCTCCATCTTCTGGCATATGCCGCGCAAATGTCCATATCTGCTCTGCTTGGAAAAGAGACAAAGAGACAGTATAGCCTGATTGCATGCGCATTCTTTTTATTACGGCCACCCGTCTGGGGGATGCGGTGCTTTCCACCGGTATTCTCAACACATTAATACAGCAATGGCCCAATGCGCGCATAACCGTTGCCTGCGGGCCTGTTGCAGCCGGGCTGTTCAGCCACATGCCCGGACTCGAGCGGGTTCTGGTCATGCACAAACGCCGCTACGACCTGCACTGGCTGGATTTGTGGAAAACCTGCGCCCCCACCCGCTGGGACATGACCGTGGACCTGCGCGGCTCAATCATCAGTTTTGCCCTGCGCTCGGGGCGGCGGTTTGTCATGCGTGGGGGGCGCAGGCCCGGCAGGCGGGTGGGGCATCTGGGTGCCCTGCTCGGCCTTTCCCCCGCTCCGCACCCTACGGTGTGGCTCAACAATGCCGACCAGCAGGCTGCCGCGCAGGTTATACCGCCACACACGCCGGATGCACCGGTTATTGCCCTTGGCCCCACGGCCAACTGGCACGGCAAAATCTGGCCCACAGAGCACTACCTGCCCCTGTGGCAGCAGCTTGCCGCCACGTACCCCCAGGCCCGCCCTGCCATTTTTTATGGCCCCGGCCCGCAGGAGGCGGAACTGGCCCGCCCCGTGCTGCACGCCCTGCCCCACGCCATAGATGCCGGAGGACGGTTTGCCCTGACCGAAACCGCCGCCATGCTGGCCCGTTGTGCTTTGTATATTGGTAACGATTCCGGGTTAATGCATCTGGCCGCTGCGGCAGGCACGCCCACACTGGGGCTGTTCGGCCCGTCCCGCGCATCGGAATATGCCCCCACCGGCGCCATGACGCACTGGGTAGAGGCACCGGGGCCGGAAGGGCTAGCCCCCATTGCGGGGTTAAGTGTGGAGCGCGTCGCCCATGCGGCTCTGGCACTTTTGCGGCAAAGCCGGACGTGAACAGCCTGCCTATGGCCCCATTGCCCCGCCCGGTCTAGAGTTTGCACCAACGGCCTGCATCCTTGCATAAAAGGACACCACACCATGCCATTACCCGCCCCATCCCATATCACCCGGCTTGAGGGCCGGACTGTTCTCAAGCTTTCCGGCGCGGACCGTGTGCGGTTTCTGCAAGGGCTGGTCACGGCAGATATTGAAGCCCTGCAACCGGCTCAGGCCGCATGGGCCGCATGCCTGACCCCACAGGGCCGCTGGCAGGCAGATTTTTTTGCCATACCCGACCCGGATGATACCTGCCTGCTACTGGACTGCGCCACCGAGCAGGCCGAAGCCCTGCGCACACAGCTCATGCGCTTTCGGCTCCGCTCGGATGTGCAGATGGAACTGACGGCACTCCCCGTTTATGCCGCATGGGGTAACAGGCCCGAGGCCACCTTGCTGGAAAACGCAATAAGCGTTGCAGACCCCAGACTGCCCGCCGCAGGCTGGCGGCTGATAGACCCACCTGCCACTACGGAGCAGACCGCCACCCAGCTGGACTATGACCTGCACCGCCTGGCCCTTGGCCTGCCGGATGGCGTACAGGACTGCGAACAGGGCCGCACACTGGCAGCCGAGGCCAACATGGACCTGCTTGGCGGCATTGCCTGGAAAAAGGGGTGCTACATGGGGCAGGAAGTCACAGCCCGCATGCACTACCGCACGCTGCTCAAACGCCGCCTTGTACCCATTGCCGCCATCGCCCCCCTGCCCGCGCCGGGCACCGCCATCCTGCATAACGGGCAGGAGGTTGGCACCCTGCGCTCCTCGCGCGATCATATCGGGCTGGCGCTGCTCAAGGTGGACATGGCCGACAAACCCCTGACCTGCCTTGACCATAACGTGGTTGCCCGCCCCCCCGCGTGGCTGCTACCAGCCCTTGGCACACCACCAGAACCCTCCGCCACCACACCGGACAAACCATGACCTACACCGCACCCGATGCCGCAGTGCTTGATGCCATGCTCAGCACAGTCAAATACGATGCTTCCGGCCTGATTGCCGCCATTGCCCAGCAGCATGACACGGGCGAAGTGCTGATGATTGCATGGATGAATGCCGAAGCCCTGCGTGAAACACTGCTGAGCGGGCGCGTCTGCTACTACTCGCGCAGCCGCAAAAAACTGTGGCGTAAAGGCGAGACATCCGGCCAGGTCCAGCACCTGCACGAAGCACGGCTGGACTGTGATGCAGACGCCGTTCTGCTGCTAGTCAACCAGATTGGCGTTGCCTGCCACACCGGGCGCAGAAACTGCTTTTACCGCGCATTCTCCCCCACCGGGCTGCTTGAACTGACCAAGCCTGAAATTGACCCCGCCGAGCTTTATAAAACCCACGGCCACACCCACGCCTGAAGGGTAGCCCCTTACGGCTGCCCCCGCGTGGCCAGCAGGTCCAGCACGGCAGATGCCGCGGCGTCTGCCGGCAGGCTCCCCCCCGGCCCCTCCAACCCGTGCAGGACCGAGGCAAAGGCCGCCTTCTGGGCCTGAGCCACGGTGGGGTTTTCAAACAGTGTCTGCACCTCGCGCGACAGCACGTCTGGCGCGCAGTTTTCCTGCAACAGTTCGGGCACAACGGCCCGGCCTGCAAGCAGGTTGACCATAGCCACATAGGGCACCCGGATAAGCCTGCGCGCCATAAACGCCGTAAGGGGGTTAACCCGGTATGTTACCGCCATGGGCACACCAGCCAATGCCAGTTCCAGCGTGGAGGTGCCTGATTTGGTCAAAGCCGCCCCGGCTGCGGCAAATGCGTCATGCTTGTCGTCCACATCTGTCACCACAATCGGGCGGACGGGCCAGTCATGCACGGCCTGCTCAACAGTAGCCGCCACCACGGGGGATACCGGCACAACCGGCACCACATCGGGCATGCTGGTACGGAGCAGGGCCAGCATCTGCCCGAATACGGGCAGCAGCCTTGGTACTTCCGAGCGGCGGCTGCCGGGCATCAGCACCAGCACTCGTGCGTTATCCGCCAGTCCGTGCCGTGCCCTGAACCGGGCGGCATTGCCTTCCTGCGCACCGGATTGCAGAACGGGGTGGCCCACAAAGCGGGTTTTCAGGCCGTGCCTGCCAAAAAATTCTTCCTCAAACGGGAGCAGGCATAGCAGTTCGTCCCAAAGACCAGGGAACTTGCGCACCCTTTTCTGCCGCCATGCCCATACCTGCGGGGCCACGTAATGCACGCGCAGCATACCCATGCCCGCAATCCGCCGGAGCAGGCGCAGGGCAAAGCCGGGGCTGTCTATGGTAATCACCAGATCGGGTTTTTGGGCTGCAATATCCGCCACAGCCTGATTAAGCCTGCGCGAAAGCTGGCGCACGCGAGGCAGGATTTCCACCAGCCCCATAACCGCCAGATCCCGCATGGGAAAAAGGCTGGCAAGCCCTTCCTGCGCCATGCGCGTACCCCCTACTCCGGCAAAGCGGATATGCGGGTTACGCGCGCGGAGTGCGTGCATCAGCCGGGCACCCAGCACATCCCCGCTCGCCTCTCCGGCAAGGATCCATACAAGGGGGGATGGAGGGGGCAGTTCAAGCATCTTCACGCACCAAAAACACAACGCAGGCACACCACCATTCCGGCCAAACAGGGAATGTGCAAGCCATGATCCGCAAAGAAAAACCTTTCCGCACATAAAAAGTCCGGTTTATGGCTGGGAGCACCAAACCATCCACCCTAGTTTACAGGATATTTTCTGCCTCGTGAGTGTTCAGCAGTATGTGCGTGAATGGACGGAACAACCCGTCCGTAACGTTCTGGCCGGCATGGTCGGCACCTTTGCCCTTATCCCCGAAGTTATCGCTTTTTCCTACGTGGCGGGGGTTGCGCCGGAAGTGGGGCTTTTTGCCTCGTTCGTTATCAGCATTGCCATTGCCATAACGGGCGGCAGGCCGGGCATGATCTCGGGGGCCGCTGGATCGGTCGCGCTGGTTGCGGCGGATCTGGTGCACGGGCATGGGTTGCAGTACCTGCTGCTGGCAACCCTGCTGGCCGGGGGTATGCAGGTGCTGTTCGGGCTGTTGCGGCTGCAAAGCATGATGCGCTTTGTCTCGCGCGAGGTGGCGACGGGTTTTGTCAACGCGCTGGCCATTCTTATTTTTTCTGCCCAGATCCCGCAGATGCTGCATGTGACGTGGCACACCTACGCCCTGATCGCCCTTGGGCTGGCCATTGTTTACCTGCTGCCTCGGCTGAGCACGGCTGTTCCCTCCCCCCTTATCTGCATTCTGGTGCTGACCGGGATCAGCCTTGCCGTTCCCATGCCCATTCATGTTGTGGCCGACCTTGGGGCGCTCCCCACGGGGCTGCCACACCTGACATGGCCGCAGGTACCCCTGACCTGGAGCACATTCCAGATTGTACTGCCCTATGCCTTTGCCATGGCCATGGTCGGGCTTTTGGAATCGCTCATGACTGCAACGGTGGTGGATGAGTTGACCGACACCCATTCCAGCAAGCGCATGGAGTGCACGGGGCTGGGTATTTCCAATATTTTTGTGGGCCTGTTTGGCGGCATGGCCGGTTGCGGCATGATCGGCCAGACCGTGGGCAACCTGCGCTACGGTGGCCGGGGCCGCCTGTCCACCTTTACGGCAGGGGCTTTTCTGCTGCTGTTGCTTGTCGCCATGCACCGCTTTGTTGCTCAGGTGCCGGTGGCAGCACTTGTGGCTATCATGATCATGGTATCCATCAGCACATTTTCGTGGTCATCCCTGCGCGAGCTGGTAGCCCACCCCAAGCTGTCCTCCACCGTTATGCTGGCAACCGTTGTGGTGGTTGTGCTGACACATGATCTGGCCGCTGGTGTTGGCTGCGGCGTGTTGCTGAACGGTCTGTTCTTCTCGTTTCAGGTCATGAAGCTGGTGCAGGTCAGAGCGGAGGATACGCCCGATGGCACAACCCGCACCTACCATGTGCGCGGCCAGCTCTTTTTTGCTTCAACCAGCGTGCTGACCGATGCCGTGGATTTTCAGGCCCCCGCAAAAAACGTGGTGATTGATCTGGCCGACGCCCAGCTATGGGACATCAGTGCGGCAGACACGCTGGAAAAAACCGCCACCCGGCTGGAAGGGCGCGGCAAAACCGTTACCATTCTCCATGCCGATGCACGCGCGGCAAAACTGCTGGCAACACTGGGGCACCCCAACCTGCTGGCCTGAACGCACAAAAGCCAGCGCCACACAGCCCGGCACGGCCCAAAGCTGCCCCGCCCCTAAACCGGGGTCGGGCGGCTTTTTTGTGCTTTGGGGAGCAGGCGCGTTGCCAGCACGGCCGCCGCTATGGCTGCGTAAATAAATGGCTCAACGTGCCAGACCTTAAAGGCAATGCTGTAGTGCACGCAGGCCAGCACCATAGCCACGTAAACCGTTCTGTGCAGCGGTGCCCACCGCTTGCCCAGCCGCATAATGGACTTGCGCGTGGAGGTAACCGCCAGCACGCACAGGATAACAAAAGCCAGCAGACCAAAGCTGAGGAACGGGCGGGTGGTAAAATCCGTCCAGATCAGGGCCGGGTTCAGCCCGCGCGCCCATGTCAGGTAGAGTGTGACGTGCAGGGCCGCATAGGTAAAGGCCAGCAACCCCAGCGGCCTGCGGTAGAGGATGAGGTTAATTCTGGTAAACCGCCGCAAGGGTGTCACCATGAGCGAAACCAGCAGGAAGCGGAACGCATAACGCCCAAAGTCATGCAGGCATTCGCGGTAAGGCCTTGGCCCCAGCCAGCCCAGCCACCCTTCCACCAGATCAAACACGGCGGGGAGCAGGAACAGGCCGTAAAGCAGAACCTGCCGTGCCAGTGGCGACAGGTTTTTGCGCCGCGCGCGACCGGCAACAGGTGGAGCCATGATCAGCCTTTATTCTTCCGGGGTGCCTGACAGCGCATTCAGGCCATGCGCCTTAACCTTGAAAGGAGTTTGTGCGTTATGTCCATAATACGCAAGAACATGCAGGAGTCTCTGATACCATGAGCACAGCAAAGACAATCGGTTTTATCGGGTTTGGCGCAATGGCCAGCCGCATGGCCGCAAACCTGAAAAAAGCAGGGTTTGCAGCCGTGGCTTACACGCCCTCCGGCAAAGGGGGGGACGAAAACACTGCCTTCCTGCCCAGCCCGGCAGATGTTGCCAAAACGGCTGATATTGTTCTTGTGTGCGTCCCGGATGACGAGGCCTTGAGCGCCAGCATGTACGGCCCACAGGGCGCGCTGGCCGGCATGCCAGAGGGCGGGCTGTTACTAAACACAAGCTCCGTCTCCCCCGAAGCCGCACAAACCTTGCTGGATGCGGGCCAGAAGCTGAAAGTCAGCGTTGTGGACTGTCCGGTTTCTGGCAGCACGCCCGAGGCGGACAGCGCCAATCTGGTGGTGCTTGCTGGCGGCAGTGAGGATGACATGGCCCGCGCCAAACCGGTGTTTGACGCCATTGGCCGCCTGACCATTCATGCAGGCCCGGCAGGCAGTGGCGCACGGCTCAAGCTGGTTATTAACGGGATTATGGGAGCCGGGCTGGCCGCCGTGGCCGAAGGCATTGCCTATGGTCTGGCCGCAGGGCTCGACCGCACCATGCTGTTTGATGCGCTGGATAACATGGCCGTGATCTCCCCCCACCACAAACGCAAGATCAAAATGGCCAAGGAAGGGGATTTTTCGCCCCAGTTCCCCACCCGGCTCATGCAGAAGGACATGCGCCTGCTGCTTGATGCCTGTGCCCGTCTGGCCGTGCCGGTACCCACCATGGCCGCAGTCACGCAGGAACTCTCCCTGACCCGCCGCGCCGCAGCAGATGCAGACTATTCCGCCCTGATCGGGGTACTGGAAAACATTGTGGCCAACGACCCGTAAGGGTTTTACGGCACTCCAAGCCGTTCAGTCGCGCTCAAACGCACGCAGGGCCTTAACACCCTGCCACATGAGTGCGGCGCGGTCCCCCAGCCCACGGGGCTGCCCGGCCTGCCGGGCGGTCCCTGCAAGGTCCCGCTTGGCGAGTATGGCAGGCAGAGCCGCAAGGCGAAAAGGCGCGGGCAGATGGGGCCAGTCCAGCGCCGCCAGCCATGCCTGCCCCTGTAACCTGAGCGCCTCCTGCCGGGCAGGCCATACAAACCGCCCTGACTGCTGGAGCACGGGCCAGTGCCGCAGCATGGCCCCTGCCCCATAAGCCATACCACAGGCTTCCAGCCTGAGCAGGATGGCGGGGTCTTCCACCCCCAGCAGTTCGCCTGTTGCGCGCTGCAGTGCTCCGGGGCCATCACGCATCATGCCCTCCCATGCCGGTTGATCACGCGCGCCGGTCAGTTCCATCTCGCAAGAGTGAACAAGGCGGAGCAGTGTGGCCAGCCGGGCCTGCCCGCATGCCATCATCCCAAGCAGAAAAGGGGCCAGAATGTGCTCGGGGGGGCGGGTCTTTTCCAGCACCTCGCGCCACCATTGCAGGCGGATCAGCCCGGCCATGGGCCCGGCTACCGCAGCCGAGCGGGCCGGGGCCAGCACGCGAATCAGCTCGTTATGGAACGCCAGCAGCACAAGCCCGCCCGGCTGTGCAGATGCGGGCAGAAAACGCGCACAGAGCAGCCTGTCCGCATCCCCCGCTGCAAGCCCCGCCAATGCCTGCATATCGGTGTGTGATGGAGGGGTGTTCATGGCTGTATCCTACTTCTCTTACCCGGTGGCATGTTGCAAATTCATGCTGTTTCATGCGTAATGCACATATAGCTTTCCTTACGGACTGCCGCGCCACCCCACCCCCACCAGCAGGGCAAGTTTCCGTGAGCAAGGGAAAAGAGACATCGGGCCACCACCCGCTGGCTCTGTGCCATATGGCACGCCCATAGCTCTGGACAGGCGCGTTTTTGACACGCCCTGCTTGATACGACGGAGTTATGTCATGGCTTTTGAACTGCCAACCCTCCCCTTCGCCCCCAATGCCCTTGCCGCACGCGGCATGTGCCAGGAAACGCTTGAGTTCCACCACGGCAAGCACCATCTGGCTTACGTAAACACCCTGAACACGCTGCTCGAAGGCAAGCCCGACCTTGCTGGCAAGTCTTTGGAAGACATTATTCTGGCCGCACACGGCAAGGCTGACCTGACCGGCCTGTTCAACAATGCTGGCCAGCATTGGAACCACTCGTTCTTCTGGAACAGCCTGTCCACCTCTGGCGGTGCCATGCCCGAAAAGCTTGGGGCCAAAATTACCGCAGACTTTGGCAGCATCGACACCTTCAAGGAAGAATTCCGCAAGGCCGCCATCTCCCAGTTCGGGTCTGGCTGGGCTTGGCTGGTGCTGGGCAAGGACGGCAAGCTGGCCATTACCAAAACCCCCAACGGCACCAACCCGCTGGCCGAAGGTCAGGGCACGGCACTGCTGACGGCCGACGTGTGGGAACACTCCTACTACCTGGACTTCCGCAACCGTCGCCCGGACTACATCACCAACTTCCTGGACAAGCTGGCAAACTATGAATTTGCCGAAGCCCAGCTGAACGCGGCCTGAGTGCAAAACCACCGGCTCCAAGCCGGTCTGGTGTAAAAAAGGCGGGGCTCCCATGGGGCTCCGCCTTTTTTCATATCGGCCATTCCATAGGGTGTGCGACATATGCACACATCCCCCTTGATTGTGCTGTTGGGCCTTCCAATCTTAGAGGTGTCAACACGACAGACCCTGCCTTCCGTTGCCGCAAAGCGGGATGGGGCAAGGCCTTCAGTCGCCTACGATAAAGGGACAAGAGGGATATTATGGATATTGCAAAATTTACCGAACGCTCGCGCGGTTTTCTGCAGGCAGCACAGACCATTGCCCTGCGCGATTTTAACCAGCAGCTTACGCCCGAGCACCTGCTCAAAGCCATGCTTGATGATGAGGAAGGCGCTGCATCGGCCCTGATCCGTGCAGCCGGTGGCAACCCCGATGCGGTCCGTGCTGCCAACGAGCAGGCACTGGCCAAACTGCCCAAGGTACAGGGTGGGGGCGCTGGCCAGCCAGCGGCCACTCCGGACCTGGTGCGCGCACTGGATTCCGCCGAACAGATCGCCCAGAAAGCAGGCGACAGCTTTGTCGCGCAGGACCGCCTGCTGGTAGCCCTTGCCGCAACCAGCAGCGCGGCGGGTGAGGCGCTCAAAACCAACGGCGCCACCCCCGATGCGCTGGAAAAAGCCATAGCCACCATCCGCAAGGGACGCACAGTGACCAGCGAAAACGCTGAAGCCAATTTTGACGCGCTAAAGAAATATGCGCGGGACGTGACCGAAGTTGCCCAGCAGGGCAAGCTGGACCCGGTTATTGGCCGGGATGAGGAAATCCGCCGCGCCATTCAGGTTCTGGCCCGCCGCAGCAAGAACAACCCTGTGCTGATTGGCGAACCCGGGGTGGGTAAGACCGCCATTGTGGAAGGTCTGGCCCAACGCATTGTTAATGGCGATGTGCCCGAAGCGCTTAAAAACAAAAAACTCCTCTCCCTCGACATGGGCGCGCTGGTGGCCGGTGCCAAATATCGTGGTGAGTTTGAAGAACGCCTGAAAGCCGTGCTCAAGGAAATTGAGTCCGCAGAAGGGCAGGTCATCCTGTTCATTGATGAAATGCACACGCTGGTCGGCGCAGGCCGGACCGATGGCGCCATGGATGCCTCCAACCTGATCAAGCCTGAACTGGCGCGCGGCACGCTGCACTGCATTGGTGCCACCACGCTAGATGAATACCGTAAGTATATTGAAAAAGACGCAGCGCTCGCACGCCGCTTCCAGCCCGTTTATGTGGGCGAGCCTTCCGTGGCTGATACCATTTCCATCCTGCGCGGGATCAAGGAAAAATACGAGCTGCACCATGGTGTGCGCATTACCGATGGCGCACTGGTCGCCGCGGCAACCCTGTCCAACCGCTACATCACGGACCGCTTTCTGCCCGACAAGGCCATCGACCTGATAGACGAAGCCGCAAGCCGGCTGCGTATGCAGATCGACAGCAAACCCGAAGAGCTGGACGAACTGGACCGCCGCATTATCCAGCTCAAGATCGAGCGGGAAGCACTGCGCAAGGAAGACGACACCGCAAGCAAGGACCGGCTGGAATCTGTTGAGGCCGAACTGGCTGATCTGGAAGAAAAATCCAACACGCTCAGCGCCACATGGCATGCGGAAAAAGACCGCGTGCATGCGGTGCAGAAATTGCAGGAACAGCTTGATCAGGCCCGCTCCGATGTGGAAGTGGCTCAGCGCAAGGGCGACCTGCAACGCGCCTCCGAGCTGATGTATGGCGTTATCCCCAACCTGCAAAGCCAGATTGCCAGCGCCCAGCAGACGGAGGAACAGGAAGCAAAAAGCGCGAACCTTGTCTCTGAAGCGGTGACGGATCAGGGCATTGCCTCGGTTGTCTCACGCTGGACGGGTGTGCCCGTGGACCGGATGCTGGAAGGCGAACGCGCCAAACTGCTGCGGATGGAAGACGAGTTGCGCAAATCCGTTGTAGGGCAGGAACCCGCCCTGCGTGCGGTTGCCAACGCCGTACGCCGTGCCCGCGCCGGTTTGCAGGACCCCAACCGCCCGATCGGGTCGTTCCTGTTCCTCGGTCCGACGGGTGTTGGCAAAACGGAGCTGACCAAAGCACTCGCCCGCTTCCTGTTTGACGATGACAAAGCCCTGCTGCGCATTGACATGAGCGAGTTCATGGAAAAGCACGCCGTGGCCCGTCTGGTCGGCGCACCTCCGGGCTATGTGGGGTATGAAGAAGGTGGCGTGCTGACCGAAGCCGTGCGCCGCCGCCCTTATCAGGTCATCCTGTTTGATGAGGTGGAAAAGGCGCATGAGGATGTATTCAACATTCTGCTGCAAGTGCTTGATGATGGCCGCCTGACCGATGGTCAGGGCCGCACGGTGGACTTCCGCAATACGCTGATCATCCTGACCAGCAACCTCGGCTCCGAATATCTGGCCAACCAGCCGGATGGGGATACCCCAGCCATGGTGCAGGCACAGGTTATGAAGGTGGTGCGTGAGCACTTCCGCCCCGAGTTCCTGAACCGTCTGGATGAGGTTATTCTCTTCTCGCGCCTCCAGCGGGTGGATATGACCAAAATTGTGGATATTCAGATCAGCCGCCTGCAAAAACTGCTCGAAGACCGCAAGATTGGCCTGCATCTGGATAATCTGGCCGAAACCTGGCTGGCGAATGAAGGGTACGACCCGGTTTATGGTGCGCGCCCCCTTAAAAGGGTTATCCAGCGCAACCTGCAAAACCCGCTGGCCGGGCAGCTACTTGAAGGCACGATCCATGACGGCGAAACCGTCAATATTTCTGCCAACGGGGATGGCCTGCTGATTAACGGTCAGGCCGCCACAGAGCCTGAACCTGCCTACTAACCCGGATACCCCGGCCTGTTAGCGGCACATAAAAAACGGGAGGGCGCATGCCTTCCCGTTTTTTGTTGAAGAAGAGAGGAGCACAACCATGTCCGAGCCTGAATGGCTTATCTGGGCCAGAGAGGTTCAGGCCATTGCCCAAACCGGACTGACCTTTGCCAAAGACCCGTTTGACCGCGAACGCTATGAAATGCTGCGCACGCTGGCTGCCAAGGTTATGGCCCGTGGCAGTGGTGCCCCCATCCAGCAGATAGAAAACCTGTTTACCCAGCAGACCGGCTACGCCACCCCCAAGCTGGAAGTGCGTACCGGGGTGTTTGACGCCCAGAACCGCCTGCTCATGGTGCGTGAAGTGCTGGACCAGAACCGCTGGACCGTGCCGGGCGGCTGGGCGGATGTAAACCTGAGTGCCTCGGAATCCGCCGCCAAGGAAGTATGGGAAGAAACCGGCTACACGGTGCGCATGACCCGCCTTGCCATGGTGCTGGACCGGGCAAAACAGGGGCATGAACCGCCAGAGGCTTTTTCCATCACCAAACTGTTTTTTCTGGGAGAACTTACCGGCGGGGCTCCCACCACCAGCATTGAAACCAGCGAAGTCCGGTTTTTTGCGCGCAACGAGATCCCGCACGACCTCTCAACCGGGCGTATCTCACGCCATCAGATCGACCGGCTGTTTGCGCACCACGCTGATCTGAGCCTGCCAACCGAGTTTGACTGATTAAAAAGCGCATGCCCGGTAGATCAGGCTGACTGATCCGCCGGGCATGGAGCCCCACGTAACGCGTTACGCGATCTGGGGCGTAATGTGCCGGAACTGCCGCTCAAAGCGCGCACGGTCTTCTGCCAGCAGGCGCACGGTAATATCCGCCTCTTCCTCCCGGTCGTTACGACCGATAACCTCGCCATGCTGGTACAGCCATGCCAGCGCGGCACCATCGGCCAGTGGCAGAGCATAACGCACCATTTCCATCCCCGATGTAATGCGCTGGTCAATACGGGCCAGAAGCCGGTCCAGCCCATCCCCCGTAATGGCGGAAATGGCAACGCTTTCATCCCCCTGCAGGGCTGCTGCGTGCTCGCCTAGCAGGTCCACCTTGTTCAGCACTTCAATCACACGGCTTGGCCAGTCCTGCTCAAGCATGTTGTCCTTGGCCATGCTTTGCAAAACACCCAGCACGTCTTTTTTCTGGGTCGCGCTATCGGGGTGAGCAATGTCACGCACATGCAGGATAATGTCGGCTTCGGCCACTTCTTCCAGCGTGGCGCGGAAGGCGGCAATCAGCTCCGTTGGCAGGTCGCTGATAAAACCCACCGTGTCCGATAGAATAACCTGCCGCCCCGATGGCAGCTCTATGGCGCGCATGGTCGGGTCCAGCGTTGCAAACAACTGGTCCTGTGCGTAAACGGTGGCCCCGGTCAGGGCGTTGAACAGGGTGGACTTACCCGCATTGGTGTAACCCACAAGAGCCACAACGGGGAACGGCACACGCTTGCGGGCCTGCCTGTGCAACCCGCGTGTGCGGCGCACCTGCTCCAGATCCTTTTTAAGGCGCACAATGCGCTCGCCAATCATGCGGCGGTCAGCTTCGATCTGGGTTTCACCCGGACCACCCAAGAAGCCAAAGCCACCGCGCTGGCGCTCAAGGTGGGTCCACAACCGCACAAGGCGCGAACGCTGATATTCCAGATGCGCCAGTTCGACCTGCAATGTCCCTTCCCGCGTGGCAGCACGGGCACCAAAAATATCCAGAATAAGGCCGGTTCGGTCGATGACCTTGCAGCCAAACTCGGTTTCCAGGTTACGCTGCTGGGCGGGGGTCAGTTTGGTATCCACCACCAGCACGTCAATATTGTCGGCCTTGACCGCTATTCGAAGGGAATCGATCTGCCCCTTGCCCAGCAATGTGGCCGAGCGGCGCATACGCAGCAAAAGAACGGCTTTACGGACAATAACCAGACCAATGGAGGCCGTGAGGCCAACGGCTTCTTCCAGCCGGGCCTCTGCGGCCCTTACGTCCTGCCCGTGGGCTGAGCGCTCCCACGGCAGAATAACGGCAGCACGCGTTGCAACCGTTTGTTTTTTCTCAGTAAAACTCGTCGCCAAGAGATGGTTCCTTGTCCGCCTTTGCGCCCGCTCCGGTGGAGTCTGCAATATCTACGGGAATGCTGGGCATAACAGTGCTGATGGCATGTTTGTAAATAAGCTGGGTCTGCTCATCACGCCGGAGAAGCACTACCTGATCATCAAACCACGTAATAAAACCCTGAAGTTTGACACCATTGACCAAAAATACGGTCACGGCTGCCCGGGAACGGCGAATCTGGCCTAAAAATGCGTCCTGCACATTGTGTGCACTCTCTTTTTCCACTGTGTGCGACCCTATTCCATTTTCTTTTTTTCTTGGGAGCCAGATCCAACGCCTGCCCTGACTCGTAACAACTCACTGCTCAGCCAGTGTTCCGTTCGTCCGATGTTACACCAAGCTGCTTGAGTTTACGATGCAAAGCGCTCCGCTCCATGCCCACAAACAGCGCTGTGCGGCTTATGTTCCCTCCAAATCGTAATAATTGTGCCTGAAGGTACTGGGTTTCAAACAGGTCCCGCGCCTCGCGCAGTGGCAGGCTCATGACATCGGTCGAAGCATCAAACTTTAACAGCCCCGGCGCGTTCTCCCCAATTGTGGAAGGCAGCATGTCTGCGCGGATCAGGTCCTGGCTGCTGCCGGGCTGCATGATCAGCACCCGTTCCATCAGGTTCCGCAACTCACGCACATTGCCCGGCCAGTCATACGCCTGCAGAACGGCCACGGCATCGGGCGACAGATCGCGTGAGGGGAGGCCTGCCATTTCCGCCGCACGGTGCAGGAACAGCGTTGCCAGACCGGGAATATCGTCCCGCCGTTCCTTAAGGGCTGGCATCCGCAGGGGCACAACCGCCAGACGGTAATACAGGTCCTCGCGGAAGCGCCCACCTACAATTTCGGCCTGAAGGTCGCGGTTGGTGGTGGCCAGTACGCGCACATCCACCTTAACACGGGAGCCACCACCCAGCCGCTCAAAGGTCTGGTCCTGCAGGGCACGAACAATCTTGCCCTGCGTTTCCAGCGGCATGTCCGCCACCTCATCCAGCAACAGGGTGCCACCATGGGCGCGTTCGAGCACGCCCGTCCGGCGGCCAACACCATCCACCCCGCCTTCCAGCCCGAACAGCTCCTCCTCAAACCGGCCCGGAGCCAGCGTGGCGCAGTTGAGTGCCACAAAAGGCCCATCCGTCCGGCGGGAGCGGGCATGGATCATGCGGGCAGCCACCTCCTTGCCTGAACCCGGACCGCCGCTTATCAGCACGCGTGAGCCGGTGGGGGCCACCTTTTCTATCTGGTTGCGGATAGCCACGATCTGGGCGCTGTTACCGTAAAGGTCTGCATCCTGCCCGGCGCGCAGGCGCAGTTCCTCGTTTTCACGCGCAAGGCGCGATGCTTCAAGGGCACGGCGGACAATAACCAGCAGCCGGTCGGCCTGAAACGGTTTTTCAATAAAATCGTAAGCACCGTGCTGCAAAGCCGCCACGGCGGTTTCGATTGTGCCATGGCCTGAAATCATGACCACGGGCACGGAGGCTTCCTCCGCCTTCATGGCCTGCAGGATTTCCAGCCCGTCCATATCCGAGCCCTGCAACCACACGTCCAGAATGACCAGAGACGGCCTGCGTGCCCTAAAAGCCGCCAGAGCTGCCTCGGAACTGGAGGCAACACGGGCCTCGTACCCTTCATCACACAGAATGCCTTCAATCAGCATCCGAATGTCGGGTTCGTCATCAACGATCAGGATTTCATGCGCCATGGTCGTCTTTCACCGGCAAAACCAGAGTAGCCACAGTTCCCTTCTCTCCTGCTCTGTCTTCCAGACGGACCGTTCCACCATGATCTTCCATGATTTTTTTCACAATAGCCAATCCCAGCCCTGTTCCTTTGGCTTTGTGCGTTACGTAAGGCTCGGTCAGGCGGTTCCTGTCATCCTTGGGAAGCCCCACCCCATTGTCGGCCACGACAATAGCAATGTTTTCCCCCTCCTGCGCAATACGCACCCATACCTCCCCCTTGGGAGCCACCTCCTGCCCGGATGCGTCTGCCTGCCGGGGGACCATGGCAATGGCGTCGGCCGCATTTTGCAGCAGATTGATCAAAGCCTGGCTGATAAGCCGCCGGTCACACCGAACCAGTGGTCCGTGCTGCGGCAGATCAAGGTGGTACGAAATCTCATGATGAGCGTTACGTTGCAGGATGAGCACCTCCTGCGCAATACGGGAAAGGTTCTCATCCTTCATAATTGGTTGTGGCATGCGGGCAAAAGCCGAAAATTCGTCCACCATGCGCCCGATGTCCGCCACCTGACGCACAATTGTATCCGCGCATTGGGCAAACGTGTCGGGGTCGGAGGTGATTTCCTTCAAAAAACGGCGTTTGAGCCGCTCGGCCGCAAGCTGGATGGGGGTAAGCGGATTCTTGATCTCATGCGCGATGCGGCGGGCCACATCCGCCCATGCTGCCTTGCGCTGGGCCTGTTGCAGGGCTGTAATGTCATCAAATGTCATGACATACCCTTCGGTTACGGTGCCGCGCAGCTCCGCCCCCACGCGCACCAGCAGGGTACGCTGGCTGGTGGCATGGCCAATCTGGATTTCACGCGTGAAGACGGTCTCGGGCGAGAGGGTGATCTCTTCAAGCAGCCCGGCAAACTCCGGCACGCGTGTTGCCAGCGGCTCACCCGTGGCATCCGCCAGATTGGTCTGGAGCAGCACACTGGCCGCACGGTTTGGCAGCTCAATCCGCTGTTCCACGTCCAGCCCGATCACCCCTGCGGACACGCCTGACAGAACAGCCTCGGTAAAGCGCCTGCGCTCATTGATCTGCCCATACGCCAGCATCAGCTCCGAACGCTGGCTGTCCAGTTCCTCCGTCATGCGGTTAAAGGCGCGGGACAGGCTTGCCACTTCATCATCCCGGTCGGTTTCAGGCACGTGGACGCGCAGATCACCCTCACTCACCCTGCGGGCGGCCATGCTCAACAGGCCCAACGGGCGGGCAATCTGGTTGGCTAGTGCAAAGCCGATCAGGGCGGCAACAGCCAGCACCAGCAGCGCCACCAGCACAAAGATCATAACAAAGGTGAGCTGGATCTTGGCTTTGTTGCTGTTGAGGTGCTTGTAGTCCGCCACCACGTTTTCCGTCCGGTGCATGTGCTCCAGAATGGACGGGTCAACCAGCCGGGTAATCACCAGCATGAGCGTAGGCGTTTGCGACAGTTCCACAACAGCCCGCACCGTGCGCTCGTCCGGGGAGTCCAGAATAGCTACATCATTGGAGCGCGCCATGAGCGTGGCCGCAGGCGGAGGCAGGTCCTGCAGGTAGCCTGTCCGGCTCATCAGCCCGCCAGCCGCCACAACTCTGTTGGTAATGGGGTCGTATACCAAGGCCTCGGTCAGCCCGCGGATGGTCGCCTGACTGTCGAGCATCTGGGACAGGGCATCATGGTCCTGCAACAGCTCCATGCCGCTGGCAGCCAGTTCGTTCTGCGCGCTCATGATGTAATTGGACATCGAGAACGCATCTGTGCGGATATTGGCGTTATGCTCCTGCAAATATCCGCGTGATGCCTGCAAGGCCTCGTTCAGTGCCGTGTTGACCCTATCAGAAAACCAGATCTGTATTCCGTAATGGAAAAACAGGGTGGCAAACACACCCACCACCACCGTAGGGGCAACGGCCACAATGCCAAACAAGGTAACAAGGCGCACATGCAGGCGCGTGCCCGCCAGCCCTTTGCGATACTCCACCAGAATAGGCCAGCCACGCACCCCCATGGCGAGCAGCAGCAGCAACAGCACCAGCCCGTTAACAACCAGCACCAGCGGCTCGACCACGGCGTAATGCCCAAAAGACATACCGCCCGAAAGCACCACAAATGTTGCAAACACAAGGCATAGCGCCAGAGCCACAAGCGTTACGGCAACGCTCCTGCGCTCAAGCGCACGCAGCAGCCATTGCAGGCCTGCGCGTGAAAACAGGTGGGAAAAGGAGAACCGTGGCGCGTTTGTCATACCCGTGGCTAGACTACGCCACGCACGACGGGAATCTCAAGGTCGCGTATTTTCTTACGCAAGGTGTTTCTGTTCAACCCCAACATGGCGGCGGCCTTGATCTGGTTGCCCCGTGTTTCCGTCAACGTCATCTGGATCAGAGGACGTTCCACCTCAGCAATAATACGGGCGTGCAGATCATGCAACGGCATACCCTCCCGCCCTGCTTCCAGATAACGGGCAATATGGCGCGAGACTGAAGCGACCAGTGGTTCGGCCACCTGCCGGCAATCTGGCACAAAATCATTCTCCAGTGGGTCCGCCAGTTCCGCGTCCACCAGTTCGGCCGTAATGGTTTCCTGCGAATACAGGGCCACAATGCGGCGGATCAGGTTTTCCAGCTCCCGCACATTGCCCGGCCAGCGCCATGCCTGCAGGCGGGTCATGGCTTCCTCATCCAGCGTCCGGTAGCCACCCCCTGCCTCGCGGCACTGGGCCAGAAAGTGGCGGGCAAGGAGGGGAATGTCCTCCCGTCGTTCACGCAGGGGGGGCAGGCGCAGGGGCACCACGTTCAGCCGGTAATACAGGTCCTCACGGAAGGTACCGGCCTGTATGGCCTGCCGTAAGTCCCTGTGGGTTGCGGCCACAATCCGCACATCGGCATGCAGGGGGGTGGAGCCTCCTACGGTTGTAAACTCCCCTTCCTGCAACACGCGCAACAGGCGGGTCTGGGCTTCCTGTGGCATATCCCCGATCTCATCAAGGAACAGCGTGCCACCCGATGCCTGCTCAAACCGGCCGGGCATGCGGCCCAGATTGCCGCCGCGCTCGTAGCCGAACAGTTCACTCTCGATCTGCTCACGCGGGATGGCGGCCATGTTGACGGCAATAAACGGACCACTGCGGCGGCGACCATATTCGTGCAGGGCACGGGCCACCAGCTCCTTGCCGGTGCCGCTCTCCCCCGTGATCATCACAGTCAGGTCCGAGGTCGTCAGTCTGGCAATGCTGCGGTAGATGCCCTGCATAACCACGGATTGCCCGATCAGCGGCAACCGTTCCTCCGGTGTCTGGGGGGATGCGGGTTTTTCCGCCTCCTGTACCGGGGTGGTCAGCGCACGCGCCACCACTGCGAGCAGTTCCTTCAGGTCAAACGGCTTGGCCAGATATTCAAACGCACCGCGCTGCGTGGCCTTTACGGCGGTTGTCAGCGTGGACTGGGCGCTCATAACAATAACCCGCAGGTCCGGCCGGATCTGGCGGATGCGCGTTACCAGTTCCAGCCCGTTGCCATCGGGCATGGCCACATCGGTAATAACCAGATCGCCCTCCCCTTCCTGCACCCACTGCCACAGGGTGGACGCATAGGGCGTGACCTGAACCTGATAACCCGCGCGACCAAGTGCCTGCCCCAGCACGGTACGGATGGACCGGTCATCATCAGCAACAAGAATGGTGGGCAGTGGTGTCATGCGTTTGGAACCAGAGGAATAACAACAGGGAGAGGCTTATCAGGCGCGGGTAACCCCAAGGTCAAGACAGTCCGGCCCTTTCTTCCGCCAGCGGAAGGAAAAGACTGATCTCCGTTCTGCCCGGTCGGCTTTCAACTTCCATCACTCCGCCATGGTCATCCATCACCTTACCCACCAGCGCCAGCCCCAGCCCGCTACCGTTGACCTTGGTAGAAACAAAGGGTTCAAACAGATGCGGCCTGACTGTTTCCGAAATACCGGGCCCTGTGTCCCTTATGGTCACCACCAGCGGCAGGTGCCGCCATTGGGTGGTGCCCGGAGCGGTCACGCGAATACCCGGTCGGTAACTGGTCATCAGGGTAATATCCCCCTTTTTGCCGGTCTCATGCAGCGCTTCCGCCGCGTTCTTGACCAGATTGAGCAGCACCTGCACTAGTCTGTCCCGATCCCCCCATACGTGGGGGAGCGAGGGGTCATACTGCTCTATAATCCGCAGGTCCTTGGCAAAACCGTTGCTGGCCAGCAGCTTTACGTGCTCGAGCAGGCGGTGGATGTTCAGGGCGCGGTAGTCCATCTGCGCCTCGCCAAACATGCCCATGCGCTCGACCAGCGCATCTATGCGGTCCACTTCATCACAGATCAGGGTAGCCAGATCACGGTCTGCATCCCCCACGGCCTGCTCCAGCAATTGGGCCGCCCCCTTGATGCCTGAAAGCGGGTTGCGCACCTCATGCGCCAGCATGGCCGCCATGCCCGACACACTCCGCGCCGCCGAGCGATAGACCTGCTGCTGGTCCAGCACCCGCGCGGTGGATGGCTGGTGGAATGTGAGCAGCAGGTGCCCCGGATGGTCCAGCACCTCCGCCCCCTGCACACTCACCCCCTCGTGGTGGAAGCGGGGGGAACTGAACAGGAGGTCATGCTCGGTCACACTCCCCCCGCGCTGGCGCAGATGGGCAAGCAGCAGATAAATCGGGTGATCAGGTGGTGCAATTTCGGCCATACCGCCAGCCTTGATCTGCTGGCGGGACATACCAAAAAACTCCTCTGCCGCCATATTGAGCGCCAGAACGGCATTCCCTGCCCCGACCTCAAGCAACGGAACAGGCAGGCTGTCCAGTAGAAGCGCCGCGTCAGGCTCTGCCCTGTCTGGCGCTTGTGTGCTCACGCCGCGTGAGCCTGTTCGTGCTGGCGTGCGGCTTCCTGGCGGGAGGCACGCGGCTCCCGCTGTGCACCGGCGGCAATCTGCTGGTCATAAAACTCGGCAATCCGGGCTATGGCCTCATCGGGCGTTTCCACCTTGTTGAAGACGGCACGGAATGCAGCCGAAGCAGGCAGCCCGGCCGAATACCAGGACACATGCTTGCGGGCCAGCCGCAGGCCGGGGCGTGGGCCAAAATGCTCCAGCATCATGTTATAATGCTCCAGCACAATGGCTTTTTCTTGTTCCAGCGCAGGGTCGGGCATCTCCTCCCCCGTACGCAGGGCATGGGCAACCTGCGCCAGAAACCACGGTCGCCCGTAGCAGCCACGCCCGATCATCACCCCATCAGCGCCGGACTGGGCCAGTGCGTTGCGGGCATCGGCCGTGGTCAGGATGTCCCCGTTTACAATAACGGGCAGGTCCACCGCGTTTTTAACATTGCGCACAAACGCCCAGTCCGCCGTGCCGTTATAAAACTGCTGGCGGGTGCGCCCGTGCACCGTAATCATGCGAATACCCGCGTCCTGCGCAATACGGGCCAGCACGGGGGCGTTAAGGTGCTCATGGTCCCAGCCCATGCGCATTTTGAGCGTGACAGGCACAGACACGGCCTTGACCACCGTTTGCAGCATCCGCTGTGCTGCGGCCTCGTCCCGCATCAGGGCGGAGCCTGCCATCTGCCCCACGGCAACCTTTTTAACCGGGCAGCCAAAATTAATGTCGATCAGGTCCGCCCCACGGTCCACGGCAATACGGGCGGCTTCGGCCATGGCCTGCGGGTCGCACCCGGCCAGCTGCACGGCATTGGGGCCACCGGCATCGGCCACTTCGGCCATGCGCAGGGTGGTATCGTTCTCACGCACCATTGCCCATGAGGCAATCATTTCGGAAACAACAAGGCCAGCCCCAAGCCTGCGGACCAACCGCCGGAATGGCAGGTCGGTCACGCCGGACATGGGCGCCAGAATTACTGGCGTATCAAGAACAACACCGCCCAGATCAATCGGACGCAGCAGAGGTTGCGTTTGCACAGTCATTTCCATTTGCCTACGAATTAGGCAGAAATACCGGTCCACGCGCCCCTGTGCAATGTTTTTTCGCCGTCAGCTACGCGGTGCGGTTTTACGGCACCAGAACGCTGACGGTAGCCGCACAGGCAATGCCTTCTTCCCGCCCGGTAAAGCCCAGCCGTTCAGACGTTGTGGCCTTGACCGAAATACGGTCCACATCCACTTCCAGCAGCGCAGCAAGGCGCTCCCGCATGGCCTGCGCATGGGGGCCAATTTTGGGGCGTTCGCAAATCAGGGTCAGGTCGGCATTGACCAGCATACCCCCCCGCTCGCGAATACGCTGCCCAGCATGGATGAGGAAGCGCGCGCTATCCGCATCCTTCCATTCATTCTGGCTGGGAGGGAAATGCCTGCCGATGTCACCTTCGGCCAGTGCGCCATAAATGGCATCACACAGCGCGTGGATACCCACATCGGCATCGGAATGACCAGCCAGACCATGCGTGTGGGGAATGGTAATCCCGCACATGATCAGCGGGCGCCCTTCCTCAAAGGCATGCACATCGTACCCAAGGCCCACACGCGGCAGCAATGTGGGGCCAATCAGCCTTTCAAGACGCACCAGATCAGCCTCGTATGTCAGTTTGATATTATCTTCATCACCCGGCACAAGCGCCACGCTAAAGCCGGACTCCTCAAGCAGTTTGGCGTCATCCGTGGCATTGAGCGAGGCGGCTGCGCGGTGCAGGTCCAAAAACAGGCCAAAACGGAAGCCCTGAGGGGTTTGCGCACGAAACAGATGCTCGCGCGAGACGGTGCCATCAATCACGCCGTCTTTTTCACGCTTGAGGGTATCGGCCACGGGCACGGCGGGAATAGCACCGGGGTGTTCCGCCAGAGCCGCCACAACATTGGCCACCAGTTGCCCGGTAACATAAGGGCGGGCACCATCATGCACCAGAACCAGATCGGGCTTTTGCTCCGGTGGCAGGGCGTCCAGCGCCTCCAGCCCGGCGCGCACGCTGGCCTGCCGGGTTTGACCACCCTGCACGGGTGGCAGAACAGCCAGCCCCTGCAATGCGTCATTCAGGGAGGAAGGGTCCCCCACCGGCTGAATAGAGGAGACATGCGGCAGAAGAGCCTCTGCGGCGTGTCGGATAACAGGCTGGCCAGCAAGCAGCACATACTGCTTGGGCGTGGCACACCCCGTGGTGGCGGCATAGCGGCTGCCTGTACCGGCAGCCAGTAGAATGGCAGCTACTCGCATGTCCGAAGCAATGAGGCCACACCCCTGCCCCGTCAAGCCTGAAAATGGGAAAGAGAGGCATCCCGTTTAACACGGTTCTTACCGTGCAACGGGCAGCACCCTGCACACTGGCGCACACCGCCAGCAACCTTGCACAAAATGCAGGTTTACGGCAGCCCCCACACGCGGGGTTGCCGCCCTAATGGCCGCAAGGGCAGGTGCCAGACCCGAAGTTGCGCAAACCTACCCTACCGCCAGACCGGCCTACCCGTTAAAGGGCTGCATCCCCGGTCTCACGCGTGCGGATGCGGATGACACGGGTAAGATCGCTGACAAAAATCTTGCCATCCCCGATCTTGCCCGTATGCGCTGCATCCAGAATCGCTTCCAGCACCTGGTCAAGCAGGGCATCGCTTACAGCGACTTCCACCTTGATCTTGGGCAGGAAGCTGATCCGGTATTCAGCTCCACGGTAAATTTCCGTCTGCCCTTTCTGGCGACCAAACCCCTTGACTTCCGAGACAGTAATCCCCTGAACACCCAGCGGCGCAAGCGCTTCGCGGACATCATCGAGTTTAAAGGGCTTTATAATGGCGGTAATCAGCTTCATACTGCCTGCAACTCCCTGCTGCAAAACATTTCCATGACGTTACGATGTTGGCACAGTTAAACACCAATTGCCAAGAGCTTTGATGCACCTCAAGGCAAGACGGCTGGTTTTGTCGCAAAGGAGGGCGCATATAGGGGCATGATCCGCAACAGCCTGTGCGGCTTTCCGGGCGTGCCGCCTGCCAGATGTGTGAATGTTAAGGAAAAAACCGCATGAGCCCAATCTCCCCCGATGCCACGGCAGAACACGCCAGCACCCACCACCCGCATGTGGCGGACGTGGATGTGTGCATTATCGGAGCGGGGCCAGTTGGTGCCGCTCTGGCGTGCCGTCTGGCGCGTGGCGGCATGCGGGTGGCCGTAGTGGACAAGGCGGCCCTGCCCCCCATGGAACACCCGGATCTGGACGGGCGCGCCTACGCCATTGCCGCAGGCCCCAAGGAGTTTTTGGAAAGTGCCGGAGTGTGGGACCTGCTCCCCGCCACCTCCTGCCCGATTGAAGAAATTCTGGTCACCGATGGCAGGCCGGGGGAGCCCGCATCCTCCCTTTTTCTCGAGTTCACACGAGCCGATGCCTCGCAGCCTTTTGGCTGGATGGTGGAAGCCCGCGCCCTGCGCGTGGCGCTGAACAAATGCCTGAGCACCACACCGGGCGTGACCGTTCTGGCCCCCGCGGAAGCAAAAATTACCCGCACGGCGCAAAATGCGCATGTGCAGCTACAGGATGGCCGCAGCTTTAACGCCCGCCTGATTGTAGCCGCCGATGGCCGCCGCAGCCGCCTGCGCTCCGAAGCCGGTATTCCCCTGACCCGCCTGCCCTATGGGCAGACCGCCATTGTGTGCGCCATTGCCCACGAGTTCCCGCACGACAACAGCGCACTGGAGCACTTCCTGCCCGCTGGCCCGTTTGCGCAGCTCCCCATGACAGGCACGGACGAACACCCCTACATGTCCGCCATTGTGTGGAGCGACAAGGACGGCATAGCCGAACGCTTTGCCGCCCTGCCCGATGATGCTTTTGCCAAGCAGGTGGAACGCCGCATGGGCAATACCCGCCTTGGCCGCGTAACACCCGTGGGCCGCCGCTGGACTTACCCGCTCTCCGCCCAGTATGCCGCACGCTATACAGATACACGGCTCCTGCTGGTAGGTGATGCCGCACACGGGATTCACCCCATTGCAGGCCAGGGGCTTAACCTTGGCTACCGGGATGTCATTCACCTGAGCCCATTGCTGCTGGACATCCATGCGCAGGGCAAGGACCCTGGTGCTCCTGCTGTGCTTGCGCGTTATCAGGCCTTGTGCCGCCCGGCCAATATGCTCATGCTGGCAGCAACAGATGCGCTGGACAGGCTGTTCAGTAACAACAACCCGGTCCTCCGTCTGGCGCGTGATCTGGGTATTGCGGGCGTGCATCGCTTTCCGGCCCTGCGGAAAGCTTTTGTAAAGCACGCCATGGGTTTGTAGTTGCGGAGTAGCCGGGATGCAGGACGGTAACGTTGCCTCAGTCAGTTCCAGTCATTTTGAAGAAAGCAGCATGCTGTGCGCGCCACAGCTGACCGTGCTGTGGCGGCAGATGACGCAGGAAGCATGCAGCTGCCATGACCCACTGGTGCGCGGCCTGCTGGCAACCGGTGTGCGGAGCCATTCCAGCTTTGCATCTGCTCTGGCGGCCCTGATTGGCCGCAAACTGGGGGACCGTTCCGTTGCCGCCGATGCGCTTTCCGAATTGGTGAAGGAAAGTTTTGACGCGGAGCCTGATCTGGTTTGCGCAGCAGCAGCCGACCTGCTGGCCATCCGGGAGCGGGACCCGGCCTGCCCGGATTTTGTAACTCCGTTCCTGTTCTTCAAAGGTTATCATGCGGTGCAGACCTACCGGGTGGCGCGCTGGCTCTGGCTGTCTGAACGGCGGCATCTGGCCCTGCATCTGCAAAGCCGTGCATCAGAACTGTTCGGGGTGGACATTCACCCAGCCGCACAGCTTGGCCGCCGCATTCTGTTTGACCACGGCACAGGCATTGTAGTGGGGGAGACGTCCATTATTGAAGACGATGTTTCCATTCTGCAAAATGTGACCCTTGGTGGCACGGGTAAACATTGCGGGGACCGCCACCCCAAGGTGCGCCGGGGCGTGCTGATTGGCGCAGGCGCCAAAGTTCTTGGTAATATTGAAATTGGTGAAGGTGCCAAAATTGGCGCTGGCTCCATTGTACTTGAGCCCGTGCCCCCCTTTACCACCGTGGTCGGCAACCCCGCCCGCAAGGTCGGTGTGCGCCACAAGGGTATGCCCGCCCTGAACATGGACCAGACACTCCCCCCTATTGATTACATTATCTGACACCCAGAGCATGGGGGCGCGCACTACGGCCCTGCCCCCATATACCTTACCCAACTCACGGCTGGCCCAACGCTTTTTACCCAGCCCCGTGGCACAATACGACACCAGACAGTCCGGCGCAGAGCGGACACAAAAAAGGGCGGAGCCTGATCCTCCACCCTGACAGGATTTTACAGATAAAAACTGGCGCGCCCTATTGGATTCGAACCAATGACCCACAGCTTAGAAGGCTGTTGCTCTATCCAACTGAGCTAAGGGCGCGAAAAGCCTCCCGTCCCGCACAGGGAGTGGAGGCTAAAATTCAGTGCGTCCAGTTCTGGATCCGGTTGTAGCCGAAGTTATCGGCATAAACCTTGGGACGACGGTGCCGCTGGGCTGGCTGTTCAACCTCATAAGCAATCTGCTCATGCTGGGCGTAAGCCTCGGCGGCCTCGCGGCTGTCAAACAGAAGGCGGAGCTGTGAACGGGTATCCGCGCTGCCGGTCCACCCCATAAGGGCATCCTGCTTGCGTGGAGCGCCCTGACCGTATTCAAACACCCATTTGCGGGTGCCTGCCAGACCGGACTGACCTACTGGCTTGGACTGCTGATAAATACGCGCTGGCATTATGTGCCTCCCGCTTTATTTATGGTCGGGGCGCCCGGACTCGAACCGGGGGCCTCGTGTACCCAAAACACGCGCGCTACCAGGCTGCGCCACGCCCCGAACAAGCGGGAAACTAGGCGTCTAATTATAAACTGGCAACCCTGTTGCGCTAAAAAAATTACTCCGCACACTCTTTTTTGTTGCTGACCAGTGGCGGCACGAACAGCGGAGCCGTATCCCACGGAAAAAGAACCCACGTATCCTGCGGAACTTCCGTAATAAACAGATCGGTCAAGGGTTTACCGGCAGGTTTGGCATACAGGCAGGCAAAATAGGCTTTGGGCAGACATTCACGCACAAAGCGCGCGGTCACGCCGGAATCGACCAGATCATCAATGATCAGGAACCCTTCGCCATCCCCTGCCGCTTCCGGGGCTTTGATAATCTGGGGCTGGCCCATTTCTTCTTCGTCATAGGTCACGACGGAAATGGTCTCGATCAACCGGCACCCCAGTTCCCGGGCGGCAATGGCTGCGGGAATTAACCCGCCACGGGTAACCGCCACAATACCTTTAAAGGGCATTCTGGGCATAAGGGCCGCCGCCAGCGCCCGTGCATCCCTATGCAGTTGCTCCCATGTTACCGTGGCATAATGCACAGCCATAAACACCATCCTTTAACAATCACGCCGCAGGCCGGGTTGCCCCCCGCCTTTATGCGCCCTCTTTAGCAGGAAGATGCGCCAGTTCCTACAGAGTGTTGCGCACCCGCAATCACCCCTTTGTCATGCCCGGCAAAAACCGGAGCGGCATAGCAACTGGCTGTGACTATTGCTGGAGGCGGATTAGTCCTCGTCTTCCCCACCGGGGGTATCACCAATCCGTTCCAGGTATTCGGGCTCCCCGTAATCGCCTATGTCTTCATCTACATCCATGCGCACGACCACGGCCCCGGCAACATGCAGGATACCGGCCCGGATTTTGTCCACGCGCCTGCGTGCATCTTCCACGTTCGGGCACACAATGGGTGCTCCCGCCCGCAATACCGCCCCCTGCCACACAAATGGCTGAAACACGATCCGCTCTGCTACCGCCATGTTAGCTTTCCATCTGCAATATGTTCTTTGTTTGTTCTATCATATATGCAGCCGCTGGCAAAGGCGATAATGCACGCAACCAATACACATGCCGTTACCGTTGTACGGTGCATCCTGCCGCCATATGGGGGAGCGGCATGCCATATTGCTCCCCATACCGCGTGGCAAACACATCGCGCTCCAGCCGCTCACAATAATCCAGGTAGCGGATCAGTGCTTTTTCGGCCCGCGCCGTGCGGCCATAACTCCGTTTGTAATGCCGCCAGAGCATAAGCACATTCACGGACCATGCATCGTAACTATGCTGGGTTACGCGCTGGCGTATGCTGGGGGGCAAGGCATCAAACGCCTGCCAGTCGTTGCCGTCATACCTGCGCCAGACCTCGTGGCGCAGGGTGCGTTCGTTGCTGGGGGCTGGCGCGCGGGTCATGGCTCCACGGGCTCCATCTGCCACGCGGGGAACGGATCTGGCAGGTTTGCAAACATGCTTCCATCAAAAAGAGTTTGCCCGGTATCTGGCACAAGGCAGGCGTTCAATGCGGCGCGAATAGCGGCTTCATCCATATCGGCCGTGCCGATAAACACCAGTTCCTGCCTGCGGTCGCCATAAACCCGGTCCCATCTGGAAACCAGCATATCCTGCCATTCCGTATCTTCCGGCCAGTGTTCGGGAGGAATGGCAACCCACCAGTGCCCGGCGGCCTGCGTTTGCACCAGTGCTCCAGCCTGCCCCAGCTCCCCCACCCACATGGGTCTGGTCGCCAGCCAGAAATACCCCTTGCCACGCACAACACCCGGCCAGGCATGATCTATAAAAGCCTTGAATTTTTCGGGAACAAATGGGCGACGCGCCCTAAAAACAAAACTGCTGATACCGTATTCATCCGTTTCGGGCACATGGTCTGCAAACCCATAAAGCTCTTTGTACCATAATGGGTTTTTGTGAGCTTTTTCGTAATCAAAGCGGTGCGTATTCAAAACCCTGTCCAACGGCACCACGGAATTGTCTGTTTCCACAATATCGGCGTCTGGGTTCAGGCTCATAATAATCTGGCGCGCTGCTACGCGCTGTTCGGACGTGGCGCTGGAAACCTTGTTGAGCACAACAACATCTGCAAATTCAATCTGCTCCACCAGCAGGGAAACCAGAGCGCGTTCATCATCCTCCCCCGCGATTTCCCCCCGATCCTTGAGAAAATCGGTTGAGCCGTAATCATTAAGAAGATTAACCGCGTCCACAACGGTTACCATGGTATCCAGCCGGGCTATGTCCGCCAGACTGGCACCGGCTTCATCACGGAACTCAAACGTGGCGGCAATGGGCAGGGGTTCCGCAATACCAGTTGATTCCACCAAAAGGTAATCAAACCGGCCATCTTCGGCCAGCCTGCGTACTTCCTGCAACAGGTCATCACGCAAGGTGCAGCAGATGCAGCCGTTGCTCATTTCCACCAGTTTTTCATCCGTGCGGGAGAGGTTGCTCCCATCGCGCACCAGATCGGCATCTATGTTCACATCGCTCATGTCATTCACAATGACCGCGACCTTGCGGCCTGTGCGGTTATTCAGAATGTAATTGAGCAAGGTTGTTTTTCCGGCACCAAGAAAACCGGACAAAACGGTAACGGGCAGCCTGTCGGGCATGGGAGAACCTTATTGTTGCGGCATACTCCCTTCGGTATATACGTTACAGTATAACATAACAATTATGACTTGAAATTAAAGCGCCAACCTGCAGGCAAAGCAGCCCCGGGGCAGGCATGCACCCATGCCCTGCCCCGCCCATACCCACCTTATGGCGCGCTGAGATGCGTATAAAGAATGGAACAGCCTATGCCGATCAGCGCACACCCGCCCAGAATTTCTGCGTAACGGCCAATCCATACACTGGCATGCCGGCCAATGATGACCCCCATTGTGGCCACAACGGTTGTGATGCCGCCTATAATCAGGCAGGCGGACAGAATATTCACCTGCATGACACCAAGGCTAACCCCCACAGCCGTTGCATCTATGCTGGTAGCCAGTGCGGTTGTGACCAGACCAAGCACCCCACGCCGCGGCGATGCCTGATCCACAACCTGATCTGGCTGTGTCTGCTCTTCCCCCCGCACGGCAAGGCGGATCATGTTGCCCCCAATGGCCAGCAGCAGGCCAAAGGCAATCCAGTGGTCAACCGCTGCAATCCATGTGCTGAGTGCCAACCCCAGAACCCAGCCGATGACTGGTGTTATGGCTTCAAAAAAACCAAAGACCGCGCCTATGCGCACGGCATCGTTCAAACGGGCAGTCTGCTCGCTTGCCCCTTTGCCAACAGCCGCAGCAAAAGCATCCACCGACAGGCTGAGCCCCAGAACACCCAGCGTGAAAAAACCGGTCATGAAGATTCCACGGGCCGCAAGAAACACAAACAGCAGACAGAAATCCCCCGGCCACAACTGGGGCTTCCTCTGCCGTTGGTCTTGCCTGGCGTTTTTTGCAAAACGCTGCCTCCACCATGGCCAAAAGGCCAAGTGTGTTGATGAAGGCCCCTCAAAACTGAGGGTAACTACTCCCCAAGGACTGCGCGATGCCTACCAAGTGCCGGGCAAGATTGCAACCCTGTGTTTATCCGCTTTTCATCCACAGGCTTACCCACGCAAGCATCCTCAGAATCTGTGGATAACGTAGAGCCTACAGGCCGGTTGGGGGCCGGGCAGCCCCCGCCCTTTCCGGGTTTTACCAGGTGTAACCTACGCTGGCCTGCGCATTACGCTGCTCTCCATACCAGCACCATTCAGAATACGGTGCCCCAGCATAGCAGCTGGAGACAAAGCGCTTGTTAAAGAGGTTGTGCACGCTGGCCTGCAACGTCCAGCCCTTAAATGACGACCCAAGGTTAGACATATCGTAACTGATCGACCCATCAAACAGCGTATAGGACGGCACCGTAACCGCACCATAGGACGCCGTGCCACCGTAGGAGGAGGCCACATGGCGCACCCCGCCCCCAAAGCCAAACCCCTTAAGGCGGCCGGACTGCATGGTGTAAAATGCAAACAGCGATGCATTGCCCCGGTTCGCGCCAATAAGTGGCCGCCCAGTTGAATCGTCTTTGACGCGCTGCGTGCTTACGGCGGCTGTCACGTCCAGCCCCTTATAGGCCTCCACATGCGCTTCAAATTCAAAGCCATCCGAATGCACTTTGCCGCTCTGGGTGGAATAGTCACTGCTGGGGACAGAGACCAGAACACCTGTCTGCTCAATATGGAATGCCGCAGCAGAGAGCAGAACCGGCAGGCCGGGAATCTGGTATTTTAACCCGCCTTCAAGCTGTTTGCCCATGCTGGGGTCAGCCTGATGCTTGTGAATCCCTCCATCATTGGAGACCAGACCGGCCTGCGGTTCAAAAGACGTGGCGTATGAAATGTAAGGCGAAAGCCCGAAGTCAAAATGATACAGGCCAGATGCGCGGAAGGTGATCTGTCCCGGGCTTTCTGTTGTGCGCTGGTTGCTGACCCGCTCATTCTGCTCGCTATGGTACCAGTCATTACGCAGGCTGCCGGTCAGATACAGGTTTTCAATCCGGATCTGGTCCTGTGCATATAGCCCGATCTGGTGCTGGTTGGTGACGTAATTACTGGCAACGGGCGGGTTTGTAAGCGGCTGCCCGTAAAGCGGGTGCAGCACGTTAATGCCCGGTGCATCGCCCCAGCCATCCACCTCGGTTGCGTGGCTTTGCTGGTAATCAAACCCGACCATGAGCTGATGGTGCAGAATGGACGTGTTGAACCGCCCCTTGACCTGGCTATCGAATGCAAGATTTTGCATCCGCTCGTTGGCAAAGATCATCCCGCGGGAGAAGTCACCCAACTGTTCAAGGTCCATATGCCGGGTGTAGCCACTGTCCATATAAACGCCCTTGTTATAGACGCTTTTGTATTTTGTCTGGATGTCATCATACCGCCCGCGCGATGCAACACTCCAGTTTTTGTTGAACTCGTGGTTGAAGATATAGGTAATGGCCCCGTGGTTACGGTCGAACTCCTCGTAAGAACGTTCCCCATCATAAAAATTGCGGGGAATGTAGCCAAAAGCAGCTTTTTTCAAAGACCCCTGCAGCGGCACTGATCCATAAGCCCCACTTTTGGGGTCGTACTGGTAATTGCCCAGCAGCGTAAAGGTTGTTGGGCCATCCCCCCCAAATGTTACCGTCGGGCTTATGCTGTAGCGCCGGTTAACGGTCTGGCTGAGCTGGCTGTCCGAACCATTAACCGTGCCATACAGGCGGTAGCGCACAAAACCGTCTTTTGTGGCCCACCCGCCTATGTCTCCATCCACACGGTACAGGTCAAAACTGCCGCCGGTTGCTGTCAGGCTGCCATAAAACTTGTCTGCCGTGGCCAGTTTGCTGGACAGGGCAACCAGCCCGCCGGGGCTGGACTGCCCATAAAGAGCGGAAGACGGGCCTTTGAGCACCTCTATGCGGTCCAGCCGCGAGGTATCGGTCTGGGCCGTTGCATAGCCGGTGGGGCTGGCCTGCTCCTTAAGCCCGTCCAGAAAGGTGGGAACCGTAAAGCCACGCAGGGTAAACTGGTCATAGCGCGATGCGGTTGCGCCACGTTGGTCGGGCAGCACACCGGCAATGTAGCGTATGGCCTGATTAAGGCTTAATACGCCACGGTTATCCATTTCGCGCCGGCTGATCACCGTTATGGACTGCGCCGTATTAACCAGCGGCGTATTTGTTTTGGTGCCGGAGGACGCCATGGTGCTGGCTGTACGCGCACGGCCGACAACATCCACACTCTCGCTCTTTGCCCGGCCTACTGGAGCCGCCGCAGTGCCCCCCTGCACAAGTGCTACAGAGGTTGGAGCCGTGCTTTTGAAGCTTAGCCCCGTGCCTGCCAGCATTTTGCCCAGCGCATCAGGCGCGCTCAATGTGCCGGACACCTCCCCCGAGACCAGATTGCGCACAAGGGATGTGGGCACAGAAACCTGCACACCCGACTGGCGTGAAAACTGGCGGATGGCCGCAGCCAGAGGCTGGGATGCAATATGGAACGTATGCACTCCCACTCCGGGCAGGGGCGCTGTCTGCGCCATGGCGGGCAGACTTGCCGTAGCGCTGCACAGCAACCCACCCAGAGCGTACCAGCCAACAGACACGTTTTTTAAGCGGCGACCAAACAAAATGTGATGCATCTTTCACCTGACAAACAACCATCGGGCTATGGCAGGAACAGCCAGAACCGACAGTGAGATGCATTCGCAACTCCCTGCATACAGAGGTAAGACTCACGTCGGGCGTATTTACCCACCCCCTGAACGCAAAAAAAATCAGCGAGAGCCAGATGTAATAAGCAACCCGTTGCCCGGCAGGTGGGTCAGCTTTAACCCCCGCCCGTTAATAAGGGATAAAATGGCATCATCCGGGTGGTCATTCCGTAGCACGGCATCCACCCGGTCCATTCCGGCGGTATTGGCCCAGACCCATGTTGGCCCGCGGCGGTAACGCGCAATAAGCCGCAAGGCATCGGCCACGCTCTGGTTCCGTATAACCAGTTCACCATACCGCCAAGCGGCTATATCTTCGGGGTCCACTGCGGGGTCACGCATGACGGCGCCGCCACGCAGGTAATGCGCTGCCTGCCCTACCTGCAGGTCCGTTTGCATGGCTGCACCCTGCTTGCCCACCAGCACGCGGCCCTGAGTAACCGCAATATCCACCCGGTTTTTATCCTGCCCGACAAAAAAAGCCGTGCCCACATCCTGCGTAACACCATCGGCCGCCACAACCCGGAAGGGCCTTGTATCCTGATGTTGCACATCCACCCACAACCGGCCTGCCAGCAGTTCCACCCTGCGTTCCGTGGGGGAAAAATGCAGGGCAACGGCAGATTGCGCATCCAGCGCCAGACTGGTGCCATCGGGCAGGGTATAGGTTGTTACCTCCCCCGCATGGGTCAGGTAATCCGCGCGCAGATGCAGCATAATATCGGGGGCAAAAAACAGTGCCACTCCCAATGCGGCCATGACAGGCAACGCAAACGCCCAGCGTTTTGCGGGCTTCCATGCCCTTCGGGGCTGAACGGGCCTGCACTGGGGCTGGGGTTCCGCCTGAGCCAGAACCTGTTCAAACAGATGTAGTTCCTGCCAGAGCTGCCGCTCTGCATCAAACGCCTGCCTGTGCTCCTCCGCTTCGGCCAGCCATGCCTTTACGGCAGCAACGCTCTGGGGGGACGTATGGCCAGACGCCAGCACAATCACCCATTCGCGGGCCTTGATTCGTGCTGGAGACTGAGAACTTTGAGCGGACACGCAACAGACCTATTTCTTAATACCAATATATATTGACAGCATGGTTTTATAAAAATGCTGCATTTTCCTGAACAATAGCTCTCAGGAAGGTCCGGCGTCCCGGCTCAGGGCAATAATATCCAGCGCACGGCGCATATGCCGCTCTACCGATGTGGTGGAAATACCCAGCTCCACCGCAATGCGCTGCTGGGGCACGCCCTGAATTCTGTTCAAGTAAAGAATATAGCGTGTGCGTTCGGGCAAGGCCCTTATCACGTTATCCATATGCTCAATATCTTCGCGCCCCATTGTTACCCGCTCGGGGGAAAAACTCTCCCGGCTGCCATGCAGCAGGTCCTGCGCGTCCTGCTTGGCCTGATCGTGGCGTTTCAGCCGCATCTTGTGCGTTTTGGCAGAATTAAGCGCAAGCCGAACAAGATAGGGTTGCGGGTTTTCTATGGAGCGGTCGTCCTCCACGCCCTGCAGCTTGATCCACAACCCCTGCACCACATCCTCGGCCTCCGGGCGGCTTCCCACGATCTGTTTGACCATGCGGACAAACACGGAACGCTGGGAAATCAGGAGTTGAGACAGGGTAAACGCGTTGGACCGCATAAGCCTAGGAACTCTGGGAGACTGACGATGCAGCCCCAATACCGCATATGCAACTCAATATCAATTAGCCCTCTTTTACCCCCTCTCCTTCGCACATAGGCGGCGGTGCGGCAGACATCTATACGCATCTGCTTTATCTGATCTGCAATAATGAATGAAATCATGACGTATAACTGCATGACATTCTTGCAAAATTGCCAAAACGTAATTGAAAAACCAAAATATCTTCTATATTTTGCGCAAAATCTTAGAATTAAAAGAGATTATTTTGCTCCATTCCCTTACATCCCGGATCGTCTTTGTCGGCTCCATCGTCAGTGTTAATCTGGTCTGTCTTTCCGGGTTGCTGCTTTCCGCTTCCAACAGCATGATCTCCAGCTTTGAATGGAACGCCCACAGGCAGAAAATTACCGAAATTGTCTCTGAAACCCTGTCCGACCTGCGCGAGGCCCAGGCCGAGGAACGCGGCTACCTGCTGACCACGGACCCCTCCTTTGCCAAAGATTTTGACGACCGCGTTGCGTCTGCCCTTGCCAAGGTCAACATGCTTGAACAACTGGTGCAGGATAACCCCATCCAGCACGAACGGGCACAAAGCCTGCAAATTGCTACCAACGAACGGCTGGACACCCTGACCAAGCAGATCGCACTGGCCCGGCAGGGCCGGTTTGATGAGGCCCGCTCGCGGGTTATTATTGGTCAGGGCCGGGTGAACATGGCCATTATTGCCCAAAAAGCTGATGAAATCCGCCAGACAGAGCAGGAACTGCTCATTGCGCGGGAAGCCACGGCAAGGGCGCATGTCACATGGAACAGAAATCTGGTTATCGGCGGGTGCCTGATTATTGTTCTGCTGGTCAATGGGCTTCTGTATTTTGTGCTCAACGGCATGCGCCGTTCCGTCAGCCAGATTGTACGGGCCATGTCCGACTTCGGGAACGGCAACCGCACTGTGCGTGTAGATGACCAGATGGGCTGTACCGAATTTGATATGCTGGCCCAAGGCTACAACACCATGGCCGAACGCCTGGACGCCGCCATGCAGGCGCAAGAAGCCAGCGACTATAAACTGCTCAAGGCCAATACCGAACTCAAACGCAACAACGAGGCCATGGAACTGCTGGGGGAAATGGCACATCGCCTGCAAGCGGCCCGCACCAGCGATGAACTTTCGGCCATTATCTGCGCTTTTGTGCCCCGCGTGCTGCCCGGCATACCCGGCGCGCTATACACACATAACCACACCACAAACCAGCTTGAGCGTATTGCACACTGGGGCAGCAGCACACCTGTTGGCTGCGAGGGGTTACATCCTTCCTCCTGCTGGGCGCTGCGGCTGGGGCAGAGCCACTCCGTCAACACCCCCGGCGGGGATGTAAGCTGCCAGCATGTGGATAGCAATGTCAGCATTTATCATTGCGAACCCCTGTTTGCGAGTGGCGAGGTTGTGGGGCTTTTGTACCTGCAAAGCCATGTCGCGGAGGAAAACCGCGTCCGCCTTGTTGCACTGGTGGAAAACATTGCCTCTGCTCTGGTCAACCAGAACCTGCAGAAAGACCTGCTGGAACAAACAATCCATGACCCGCTGACCGGCCTGTACAACCGCCGTTACATGGAAGAAACCCTGAACGCCGAAATTGCCACCGCCAGCCGGAACAACACTGCACTGGGCCTGATTATGGCCGATATTGACCATTTCAAGCACATTAACGATGAATTCGGGCATGATGCGGGGGACATGGTCCTGCGCACCATTGCCAATGAAATCCAGAACTCCTTCAGAAGTAATGACATTGTTTGCCGCTTTGGTGGGGAGGAGTTCCTGATCATCACAACCTCCCACCCGCTGAACACGCTTATCCAACGGGTGGAAAACCTGCGGGCGAGCCTGTCCCGGCTGGAATTGCATTACAATGGCCGCGTTCTGGGCAAAACCACCATGTCGTTCGGTGTGGCCATGTGGGACAAATCCTTACCGACGGAAACAACCGCCATTATCCGCAAGGCGGATGCCGCGCTGTATCAGGCCAAAAAGGACGGGCGGGACCGTATTGTTGTCGGCTGAAAGCTGGCACAAATGTAGCAACGCCAGAACGCACCTCCCCCTCCCTCTTGATCTCCCGCGCGATCCGACCCACTCTAGGTGGGAGCAACATACCGCCTGACGCACCAGAGCGCCCTGCGCAAGGCAGCACCCGTTGCCACGCCGCGGGCCATGCATGCGCAGGATAATACCGGGGAACGTAGGACAGAATCATGGACCTTCTGCACACTCTCAAACACCGCCATACAACCAAGGCATATGACAGCGAGCGCAAGATACCGGCCCCAGTCGTCGCACAATTGCTGGAAGCCCTGCGTTACAGCCCCTCCTCCGTTAACTCCCAGCCATGGCACTTTTTTGTGGCCGATACGGCCGAGGGCAAAGCCCGTATTGCCAAATCCACCAGCGGCACCTTTGCCTTTAATGCCCCCCGGGTTCTGAATGCCTCGCACGTTATTGTGCTGAGTGCGCGCAACACGCTGCCACCAGAATACCTGCAAACCCTTGCAGACCAGGAACAGGCCGATGGCCGCTACGCCGATGCAGATGCCCGCGCGCTGGCGCACAAAGGGCGCTCCGGGTTTGTAGGGTTGCATGAACAGGCCGGGGATGTTGCCACATGGACACAAAAACAGACCTATATTGCTCAGGGTTTTCTGCTTTTGTCTGCGGCACTCCTTGGCGTGGACGCCACCCCGATGGAAGGCTTTGATGCTGCCATTCTGAGCAAAGAACTGGGTCTAGCGGAAAAAGACCTGTCACCAGCCGTTATTGTGGCTCTTGGCTACCATTCGGATGCTGACTTCAATGCCAAGCTCCCCAAATCCCGCCTGCCTGAAAAAGCCATCTTCTCGCACATCTGACGGCCCCTCCCCTCCTGCGCCATTCTGGTCAGGGGGGGTATTCCCCCACAAATGGGAGGAGTTATGACCCGCCATTGGTGTTAATCGGGTCATCATTGATTTTCATTTTTTTAATAATTTGCGCAAGTTCGTGCGCATAGGCTGTTTTAACATTGGTAACGGCCTTGCCCACCCGCTCCTTGGGGTGTTTCTGGCATTCGTCCCTTATGGCTTTGGACAGGCCTTTTGTAACCTCATCCGGCGGGCGGGACTCACTCATTTTATCGCCTGAATAATCTTCATGCTCGGAGTTGAGGTAATCTATACAAATCCCGTTGGCGTTATTGGTCGTCTTCTGCATCAACGCCTTATAGTCCCCGTCCTCCTCATTATCCTGCGCCATGGCAGGAACCGAGCACACGGCAAGCACACCGCCCAGAACAAGACTTATAAGCTGTTTACGCATGGTCCGTGCCTTCCATATTCCTGCCCCATGGGCACATGGCTGCTGATACTACCATACCCGGCCATGACCTACCTAACCGCAGGGCCCCACTGGCGCACAAAGCATGTATGCACCCCGCAAAACCGGCACAAGCCCGCATGACGCATACCATAAGGGGCTTCCCGCTCAGCCGGGCATGAGCGTGCCCGTTTGCGGCAGTGCATCAAACATGCGTGCAAGGGTTGCCATGACAGGCATAACCTCCCCCGCCACATGCCGCGTGCACAGGCACAATGTTTCGTTCAACCGCAGGTTATCCAGAGCATGGAACGATAAATCCCCCGATGACACATCCTGCACAACATCCAGCCATGTCAGAAAACCCATGCACTCACCTTGCTTTATGTAATCACGGATAAGCCGGACCGAATTTGTATCCATCATTACTCTGGGTTGCACACGCATGCGCGTAAACGCGCCCTCCAGCCTTGGCCAGATGGAAAGCGAGCCATCTGGCAGGCACAAAGGCAAATCTGCACAAGCGGATAATAGATCGGCCTCCGTGCCCCCAGCAGGAGCGAACCCCGGGGCCGTGATCAAACCAATGTCATATTCACGCTTTTTATGAATATGGATGTCCGGATCATCCAGCACGTTAAAGGCAATAACCACATCAAGCTCCCCCGAGCGGAGCTGTTGCAAAAGGGTGCTGGTATCCGACACAATAATTTTCAGGATCAGTGTGCCGGTACGCAGTTCCGGTTGGGCCATAACAAATGGTAGCAGGCATTCCATAATACCCACGCGCATGCCTGTGGCATTGGGGCGCGAGATAACGGCACGCAGTTCACGCTCCGCATCAATCCAGCGTGTTGCCTGTTCGAGCAGTTTTTTACCGGCATCGGTCAAGCTGGAGCCTTGGGGCGTGCGGGCCATTAACGGGGCCCCAAAGGCGCGTTCGAGCATTTGCATTTGCCGGATGAGCGCGGAGGGCGCAACATTCAGCACTTCTGCGGCCCGACGGACCGAGTTGTGGCGGCTGATTTCCACAAAAGAGAGCAACTCGCGCGAGAAGGCGGACATTCTTCCTGTTTCCCCCTTGTGTATAAAAAATCAGAACACCGTTAACAACTCATTGCGCTACAATAACAAAAAGACAATGTCTAATGTTCAGGCTTCCTTGCCACGTTTTTAAGGGAGCGCGCCCTTGCCAAAAAATACCTTACTGCCACCCGACCTGACCGCCACAGACCGGGCATTGCTTGAAAGAACCATACAGATTTCAGAAGAAAGCCGTAAAACCGGCAACCATCCGTTTGGTGCCCTGCTGGCCACGGCTGATGGAAAAATCCTGCTGGAATCAGGGAATACCGCCGCCACGGACCGTGGCACCGGCCATGCGGAACTGAACGTGGCCCGCAAGGCAGCAAGCCTGTTTACGGCAGAGGCCCTGTCCACCTGCACGCTGGTCACATCCGTGGAGCCATGCTGCATGTGCGCAGGCGGCCTGTACTGGGCCGGGATCGGGCGGCTTGTTTACGGCATGACCGAAAAACGTCTGGCCAGCCTGACAGGGAACAACCCCGAAAACCTGACCATGGACATGCCCTGCACACAAGTATTGAACGCAGGACAACGCAAGGTGGTGGTGGTTGGCCCGGTGCAGGACATGGAAGCCAGAATTGCCCATGTGCATGAAGGGTTCTGGTAAAAACATGCCCCACGCCACCACACCCCAGAAGCCCCAACACCCTGCCCCAACCGGCGTGGATGAGGTTCTGCCCATCACACGTATGCTGCCTTTGGCCGTGCAGCACGTTATGGTCATGTATATGGGGGCTATTACGGTCCCCCTTGTTATCGGGCGTGTGCTGGCATTACCTGCGGCACAAACGGCAATTCTGATTCAGGCGGACCTGCTCACCAGCGGTATTGCAACTCTGCTGCAAACAATTGGCACACGCTGGCTGGGCGCACGCCTCCCCCTTATGCAGGGCGTCTCGTTTGCAACGGTGTCCTGCGTGGTGGGCATTGCCTCCTCCCCCGCTTTTGCTCACAGCCAGCAAAACGAAGGCCTGCGCACGGTTTATGGCGCGGTGATTATTGCAGGTTTGACCGCTATCCTTGCAGCCCCTCTGGGGCGGTACGTCATGCGCCTTTTCCCTCCCCTTGTGGTTGGCACCGCCCTGACCATTATGGGGCTTAGCCTCCTGCCTGTGGCGGTGAACGAAATAGCCGCGGGCACAGGCTTACAGGCGGGAAAAAACATGCTTGTCGCCATGAGCGTCTTTGCCTGCGCAATTGGTTTATCCATTGCAGGGCATAGTGTATTTAAAAACCTTGCGGTTATTATTGGCGTGAGTGTGGGGCTGGCTGTGGCCTTTGCCATGGGCCAGATAACACCACATCTGGGCAACATGCCCCCACTGCTGGCACCTGTGCCGCCCTTCCCGCTAGGGTGGCCGATTTTTCATATCATGCCCTCACTGAGCATGATCGTTATTGTTGCCATTACATGGGTTGAATCTATTGGCGATGCAGTTGTTGTCGGCACCATGACCGGACGCCCTGCTACGCCGGGCTTGATCAGCAGGCTGTTGCGGGCCGATGGGGTGGCAACGCTTCTGGGCGGGATTATGGGGTCGTTCCCCTATACCGCTTTTTCTGAAAACGTGGCCCTGCTGGGCATTACAGGGGTGCGTAGCCGTTGGATTGTGGCTCTGGCCGGAGCTTTGCTGTTTGGTCTGGGACTTTCCCCCTTTCTGGCAACAGCAGTTGCGGCCATTCCCCCTGCCGTTGCAGGAGGTGCGGGGCTGATGATTTTTGGCACGTTGATGATGGTTGGCATACAGATATTGGGCACGCAAAAACTACAGCCGGGGAACAGACCTTTTATTGTTGCTTCGGTCAGTATTGTTCTGGCCATGACTATTGTGCTCAAGCCGGATTTTTTTATTTTCATGCCCCAGTGGGCTCAACCCATCCTGCAATCTCCCGTTGTTACGGGCTGCCTGAGCGCCATAGCGCTCAACATTATTCTGTCCCTCAACAGGAAAGACCCGTGAATGTGCTGGCAAGAAAAACCAGTACGATAACCACCACCATATTCCTGCAATCACGCCCCCAGCCAGAACAACGTGACCGTTGCCCGAACTCCCCTGCCAACTTCACCCAACGCTTTTAACTTTTTAATAATCCCTTCTGCCCATGCTGTACGACATTGACGTATGGCAGGACCTTTCCATGACAACTCTCAACACAGCCCAGACTGCTCATATGGGCTTCTCCTACACGGCTGGGTCCTACAATGCGGCACTCAACACGAGCAGTGCAGTCTCCACCACCGCCGCAGACGCTACCCCCACCAGCACGGCAGGGCAGTCGGGCGTAGAAGACCCTGTGCAAATAACATTATCTCAGGCTGGCATTGATTTTTTAGCAAACTCATCCTCTGCCACCAGCGCGTATCTCGCCTCCGCACAGGAGGCACTGAGCAGGCTGGATCAGCTTGCCAAATCAAGCCACGCTTCCGCCAAAAAGCAGGCAGAAGATCAGGTTAATATTCTCAAGGCGCAGATACGCCTGCTGATGCAGTTTAAAGCATTCATGTCGCCCAAAGCACTGGCGCAGGCTCTGGCACAGCTTGCACGGCAACTGGCTGCTGCCGTTGCCCAATATACGCAAAGTGGCGGCAGCGCTGCCGCCATGGGCAATGCCTTGCTGGCAACCCCACAAGGCACAGCGCAAGAACCGTCCAACACACAGGATGCCCCTGAGCAAAACAACGCGACCACGCAAACACAACAGACCAATGCCGCTACGGACCAAAGCAGCACCACGCCGGATAGCGCACCGGCCGAGACCTCACCCACCAACGCAACAAACACAAAAAACAGCGAAGATCAGGACTTTGCACAATCGGTACGGGGGTTAGCAGCACAGATTAAAGCACTGCTACCCGCAAACAGGCACCACCAGAAGAAAACAGACGCCCCAGCCGATACCGACCTCCAGAGCATACGGAATGCTCTGGAAACCGTAGATCAGATGAGCCCGCCCCTGAGCGGACAATAACCACAGCGCAAACTGCGCACGCAAACAGGCGGGGAATGGAAAAGCTGACTCTCTGGACTTTTCACGAAAAAAGCGGTTAAGAAAAACCCATGAGATGGTTTGCAACAAGCATGATCTGCCGCATTCTCGGGCATAAATGGGGACCATGGCAGCGCCAGCGGTCATGGGATGGTAGCGGAGAATTCCAGCACCGCAAATGCATGCGGCATGGCTGCCTTGCTACAGAGCAACGGCGAACAGACTAAGCGCTCTTTTGGGCGGTTAGTAACCTGCTCGTCCAAAAGATATTTGGTTTGGGGTCACTACGGGTATTGCGCATACCATCGCATAACCCGCCGCCTTACCAAGGCAGATGCTTCAGAGACAGCATGACAGAAAAACCGGCAGATCACCTGTTTTTTATTGCGCAAGATGTGGCATAAAAATAAGAACAATACGGAAAAGTATAGTTACGTCTTTTAATTTTTGAGAAAATATATTCTTATGAATCTGACACAGGATTTATCCGTCATTACCGCAATCTCCGCCTTCTGGTTAATCGCCATGATGGTACCGGGGCTGGACTTTATGCTCGTCACACGTCTGGCGGTCATGAAGGGGCGAGCCGTTGCCCTACAGGCAACCCTTGGGATTGCAACAGGCGTAGCCGCTTGGGGCATTGCGGGTTTTTTTGGTATTCGCACACTCTTTATTGCCGCCCCATGGCTGTATCTCACGCTTAAAATCGGTGGCGGGCTTTACCTGATAACCATTGGTGCAAAGCTGTTGATCAACAGCTGGAAAAAGGAAGCAACTGCAGACGCAACCACACCGCATGCGGAACAACGCTCCAACAGCTTTTTTGCTGGCCTGCTCACCAATCTGGCTAACCCAAAGGCACCCATTTTTACGTCCAGCCTGTTTGCTGCCTCAATGCCACAACATGCCCCCATCTATCTGGGGCTGGCCTGTGTTGCCTCCATGTTCATGATCGCGATTGCCTGGTTCGCATGCGTTGCAATGCTTTTGAGCCTTGATCGCGTTTCAGCAATTTTTCTGAAGAATCGGCGCTGGATTGACCGCTGTGCCGGAATAACCTTCATGGGGCTTGGCGTGCGGTTTGTAACAGAACGCACTCCAGCCTGAAGTGGCCGTTTTTTATAAAATACCACTTCATGTAATTGGATAATTAAAAATGAAACAAGAATTACTTAATGAAATTGCGGAAACATTACACGAAAATTCTCTCAATTACTCTGTATCTCTCGGAGTTTTTACGTCACAGCATAAAAAATCACTCACTAATGAAGATATTATATGTAAGGCTCTAAACAGCAATGTCTCTTTTTATGAAATGCATTCCGTAGAAAAACAGGAAATTTTACATACGGTCATGTCATCTTTAATGTACGCTGGAGACGAAGGATCAGGCCCTTCAAAAGAGAATATAAACTCACATAAATTCAAATCATTGCTTAGGGACCTAACAATCTCACTAACCAAAATAATTTCTTCATCTACAGAAAATTACTCTTTTTGCATCAAGGATGGCCATCCATACTATCCTGTTTTTTGGGATTTTTCTTTTTTATTTGTAAGAAATAATTTTTCTTTGGTTTTTATAGGAACAAGCTCGGACTGAATTGGTGTATGTTGAATTTTCAATAGGTTTAACAGCATAAATTACAGAACTCTAAACCTCATTTTTCCGCTTAGAGAAATTCATCTAACCCGTTGAAAAAAACAATAGTCAAGGATTGTTTGATTTTCATCGCGCTTTACCACTCCCATAACAAACGCCCCCCGGGAGCCATCTCTGGAAGTAATTTTAGCATTCGGCACAAGAAAACCACAGACTGAGCAAAACAGCTACCGGGTATTTGCTGTCATGGCGGAAGGGGTGGGATTCGAACCCACGGTACGCTCTCACGCACGCCGGTTTTCAAGACCGGTGCCTTAAACCGCTCGGCCACCCTTCCTTAACCTGTTCAGGTGCAGCCTTATAAACAGGATGCAACGGTTCTGTCCAGCGGGACAAAGCGGGGGAGTTCACCGCGTAGCGCTTGCCCTTCCTGCCTTGGAACTGTACAAGCCCCAAACAGAATAGCCATTCCTCTCAGGAACCAAGTATGAAACAGCAGGCAAACCTGATCCGCGCCGGTCAGGTGATTGAGCATGATGGCCGTCGCTGGACGGTCTTAAAACAGCAGATTATTACCCCGGGTAAGGGCGGTGCGTTCATTCAGGTTGAAATGCGCGACCTCAAGACCGGCAACAAAACCAACGAACGCTGGCGCACGGCTGATACGGTCGAACGGCTGATGACCGAAGACCGTGAATATCTGTATTCCTATACAGATGGCGAACTGCTGGTTCTGATGGACCCCGAAACCTTTGAGCAGCTTTCCGTCCCCACCGATCTGCTGGGCGATCAGGCTCCCTTCATTCAGGACAACATGACCATCAACCTGCATCTGGTTGAAGGGGACCCGGTTGGCATTGACCTGCCCCCGCATGTTACGCTGGAAGTGGTTGAAGCTGATCCGGTTGTCAAAGGCCAGACTGCCAGCTCCTCCTACAAGCCCGCCATGCTGTCCAATGGTGTCAAAACCATGGTCCCGCCGTTTATTGAAGCGGGTGAACGCATTGTGGTCCGCACGGAAGACGGGTCTTACGTCGAACGCGCCAAGGACTGATTTTTTCAGTTTTTTTCTCTCCAGAGCAGGACTTAATTACAGTGGCCATGCGTCTCTCCCCCGTCATGATGGTGATGCAAACCGCAGCCCAGAAGGCGGCCAAGCGTCTCCTGCGCGATTTTAACGAAGTCGAGCAGCTTCAGGTAAGCATCAAGGGGCCGGGTGACTTTGTTTCCCAGGCGGACCTCCGTGCAGAACAGACCCTGCGCGAAGAACTGGAACGGGCCCGTCCGGGCTATGCCTTCCTTATGGAAGAATCCGGGGAATCGGGTAGCGATAACTGGACATGGCGCTGGATTGTTGACCCGCTCGACGGCACCTCCAACTTCCTGCACGGCATTCCGCACTGGGCCATTTCCATTGGTCTCCAGCGCCGCCTGCCCGATGGCAAGGTGGAACTGGCCGCGGCCCTGATCTACAACCCCGCAGCGGGTGAAATGTTCTGGGCCGAAAAGGGGAATGGCGCATTCCTGAACGAGCGGCGCATTCGTGTGTCCGCCCGACGGGAAATGCCCGAATCCCTGTTTGCCACAGGCATTCCCTTTGCCAAGGTGCCTGCCCGCCAGCGCCTGCCTTTTGCACGCGTGCTGGGCAACCTTATGCCCCGCGTGGCTGGCGTGCGCCGCTTTGGCGCGGCTTCGCTGGACCTCGCATGGGTCGCGGCAGGCCGTTACGAAGGGTATTGGGAATTCGGCATCAAGCCGTGGGATTGTGCCGCAGGTATTCTGATCGTGCGTGAAGCGGGCGGTCAGGTTACAGCCCCCGACGGCACGGAACTGGATGACCTGCCCGACGATGTGATGATTGTTGCTGGCAATGGCAACATGCACGGCAAGCTGCTCGACATTGTTGCCGACAGCCTGAAAAACCCGGAATAACACCCCGCCGACCAGCCTCCGGACCGCACCTGAGCTGGGGAGAGTAACACTGCATGACTACGCATTTACCTCCCCACACAATCTCGGCGGGTCCAGAGTCCGGTTTGGCATCCGCCCATATCCCAACAGAATGCCCACTTTGCCGCGCACAGGGGGCCGCTTTTGCATTCAGCAAAAATGGCTACGACCTGTTCCGCTGCCCCGACTGTGATTTTCTGTTCGTGCATCCCTACCCGGATGCCGCCACACTCCGTGCGTTTTACGAAACGACGTATCGCGGTGCATCGGCCAACTTTTATCCCAAGGCTTCCAGCCGCCGCTGGCGTGCGTTGTGGCGGAGCCTCCAGTTCCTGCCTTATGTCTGGCGCAAGGATGTTCTGGATTTTGGGTGTGGCGGCGGCTTTATGGCCGAGGCATTCAGCAGGCTGGGTGCGCGCGCTGCGGGTCTGGACATCAGCCAGAACAGCATTGCCTACGCCAAGCGCCACTTCCCGCAGGCCACATTCTACTGCGAAGATTCAACCACCTTCCGCCAGCGTGGCCTGACGTTTGACTTTGTATTCAGCTCCGAGGTGCTGGAGCATGTGGCCGGGCCAAACGAGTTTATGCAGACACTGGCCGCAATTACCCGCCCCAATGGCTTTGTCTATATTTCGGCCCCAGATATAGGGCACCCTGCCGTGCCACAGGACCTTCCCTCCTGGACGGATATTTGCCCGCCCGAACATTTGCAGTTTTTCAACCACCGCAATCTCTGCCTGATTTTTGAACGCTACGGCTTTACCCTGCACAAAACCATGAAAAGCCGTACGCCAGCCCACTCGGTCATTTTCCGGCGCAAGAGTTCCTGACCCACACCATTACGGCTCGGCTCTGGCATTTGCCGCAAGAATAGCTCATGTAAAGTAAACCATGCAGCCATCCTTCCCCTCTGCCCACGAAGCCCCAGCCCTTGTTCCCCATCAGGGGCGGTTTTCGCTCCTGACAGAAGATGGCGAACTGCTCAGCCTGAGTGCCGCCGAGGTACGCGAGCGACTGCACGCCATGCCGTGCCCACTGGTGGTGCATGCCCCGGCACTGGCCCGTAAGCTGGACCTCCCCCCCACAGGCCAGCCCTCCCCCTGGCTGGACCTGCTGGAACTTTTTACATTCGTGTATCCCGCCCGCCCGGTGGCCCCCACCCCCCGCGGCCTTGCTCTGGCCCTTGGGCTGGACGAGCAGAATATTGACCGGGCAGAAGCAGACCTGCTGCCCAACCTTTTGTCCATCCTGCTAGGTGAGCTGGCACGGCAGGCCAGAAGCGGGCAGATTGAACTTCTGGCGGCCTTTACGGTCCGGCTGGGGCAGGCTGGCTGGATATGGACCGGCACTGTGGCGGAAACCATAGACCTGCACAGCCGGCTCACCAACAACGGCAGGCTGGCGGAAGAAGCCACCCAGCCGGCAGATGCCCTGCGTGTATGGCGGCACCTGCCCAAATGGGAGGAAAGCGCGCAACGCCCTCCTCCTGCCTCCCACCCCATCAGCCCGGCGGAAGCGCGGGAGCGGCTGGTCAACATTCTGGGGAGCGATGCTGAGGTCCGGTCCGGGCAGGCAGATTTTGCCAGTGTCTCAACCGAGGCATTTGCCCCCCGCACCATGCGCGGTGATCCCGCCATTGTGCTGGCCGAAGCCGGAACAGGCACCGGCAAAACACTGGGCTACATAGCCCCGGCCAGCCTGTGGGCAGAGCGGAACGACGGTGCGGTGTGGCTCAGCACCTATACACGCCACCTGCAACGCCAGATCGAGCAGGAAACAAAACGCCTCTACCCCGACCCCACAACACACCGCCAGAAGGTGGTGCTGCGCAAAGGGCGTGAAAACTACCTGTGCCTGCTGAACATGGAGGAAGCCGTCAACTCTGCAGCCTCCCGCCCCGCAGGCATTACCATTGCCCTGTGTATGCTCGCACGCTGGGCCATGGCCACAGCAGACGGAGACCTGTTTGGCGGGGACCTACCCGGCTGGTTTGGGGACCTGTTCGGCCACGGCAACCTTGCCGGTGTCGCTGACCGCAGGGGGGAGTGCATCCACGGAGCCTGCGCGCATTATCAGCGCTGCTTTGTTGAACACTCCATACGCCGTGCGCACGATGCCGCACTGGTCATTGCCAACCACGCTCTGGTCATGACACAGGCCGCCTACGCTCAGGCGGGCATGAGTGATGATGACGAGGCAGGCGAACAGGGTAACATTCCCACACGCTATGTGTTTGATGAAGGCCACCATCTGGCCGATGCGGCAGACAGTGCTTTTTCCGCCGAGCTTTCGGGGTTGGAAACGGCCGAACTGCGGCGCTGGCTGCTGGGGGCGGAAGGCCGACGCTCACGCGCAAGGGGGCTCAAGCGCAGGCTGGATGATCTGGTTGTCGGCCACCCCAAGCTTGAAAACCCGCTGGATGCCGCCTTGCTGGCGGCCACGGCCCTACCGGCACCGGGCTGGTCCACACGTCTGGCGCCAGAGGCGGCAAACACACCCCCGCCCCCGGAGCCCATGGAACTGAATACCCTGTTCCCGCCCGAACCTCCGGCAGACCAGCCGATTATGGAAAACCCGACAGAAGCCTTTTTGCGCCTGTTGCGCCAGCAGGCCATGGCCCGTGCGGCCGAGGGGGGCAAACAGTCCATCCACACAGCCATGGAATGCGACCTGCACCCGCTTGTGCCCGACATGGCCGAGGCAGGCCAGCAACTGGCCCGCACGCTCAGCCGGATTGTAGAGCCCCTGCGCACACTAAGCGAACGCCTGCAAGCCCGGCTGGAAGAAGATGCAGACACGCTGGACACCACAACCCGTGGCCGCATAGAGGCCATGACCCGCGCCCTGCGCCGCCGCGCCATATCCCGGCTGGATGCATGGATTACCATGCTGGCCGCACTGGACCAGCCACCAGAGCCGGGCAGCACACCTGCGCATATCCACTTCATTCGCCTTGAACGGCGCGACAAGCAGCGCATGAACGAACAGGACGTGGGGCTTTACCGCCACTGGCTGGACCCGACCATTCCCTTTGCGGGCATTATGGCCATGCCCGCGCAAGGTATGCTCATGACATCCGCCACCCTACGTGACCAGCAAGGCGGTGGAACCGAGAGTGACGAGGCTGAAACCGCGTGGGAGGCTGCCGAAGCCCGCACCGGGGCCAATCATTTCCCCTCCCCTGCCCTGCGGGCCAGTCTGGCCAGTCCGTTTGATTATGCCCGCCAGACCCGCGCCTTTATTGTAACGGACGTGGACAATAACAGCCTTGTGGACCTGTCTGCCGCGTTTCGTACTCTTTTCCAGTCCTCTGGCGGCGGCGGGCTTGGTCTGTTTACCGCCATCTCCCGCCTGCGCGGTGTGTATGACCGCATAGCCCCCACGCTGGAGGAAGAAGGCCTGCCCATTTACGCCCAGCATGTGGATGCCATGGACAACAACACGCTGGTTGATATTTTCCGGACCGAGGAACATGCCTGCCTGCTCGGCACGGATGCCATGCGGGATGGGGTGGATGTTCCGGGCAATGCCCTGCGTCTGGTTGTGTTTGAGCGCGTGCCTTGGCCCCGGCCAGATATTCTGCACCGTGAGCGGCGGATTCATTTGTCTGGTGGAGACCCAAAAGGGTTTGATGACCGCATAGCCCGGCTTAGGCTACGGCAGGCCTTTGGGCGGCTGATTCGCCGGCAGTCAGACCGTGGGGTGTTTGTCCTGCTGGACCGGCGCACACCCACAAGGCTTTTAAGCGCCTTCCCCAACGGGGTTGCCGTCGAGCGGTGTGGCCTTGCACAAACGGCACGCCAGATCACCGCTTTTCTGGCGGAGCAGGCCGGACAAAACTGACCAGCCCGCCCCAGACCGCCTGATTAGAGCGGCTTAAGGTTGGTGGCCGCCTGCTTGCCGCGTTCCTCCACCATGTCGTAGGACAGTTTCTGTCCATCATTCAACGCGCGCAGACCGGCTGCCTGTACAGCGGTAATATGCACAAACACGTCTTTCCCTCCATCATCGGGGGCAATAAAACCAAACCCTTTGGTGGCGTTGAACCATTTAACGGTACCTGTCGACATGAGCGAAGTCATCCTTATTTCGGCCAGTTACTCCTCCTGCACACGACGTGCCGCGAGGAGAGATGACATTCTCCCCCACGACCGGGGGCGCTTGTCAATCACAATTCAACCCGCACCCCAATTCCTTTCGCCCGGACACCTTACGGATTGAGCGTACTTTTGAGGAAGGCAAGGCTGCGTTCCTGTGCCTGTACAAAGGCCTGCGCATTGTAAGATGCGCGCTCCTCACAGCCAAAACCGTGTTCTGCATCGTCATAAACATAAAGTTCAACGTTGGGCTGAGCAGCCCGGATGGCGGCTATGTCGGCATGGGGAATACTCGTATCTCGCTCACCAAAATGTAATTGCACGGGGCAGCGTGGAGTCTCCTCCCTATGGGCGGCTATGCCCCCGCCGTACCAGCTTACGGCCGCGGCAAAATCATCCGTGCCCGTTGCCGCATCCCACGCCAGAGTGCCACCCCAACAATACCCGATCACCCCGACCTTGCGGACCTTCAGCGCACGGGCTGCGGCCTGTACGTCCAGCAGAGTTTTGGCGGTGGGTATCTGCGCACGCAGGGCAAGGCCCTTCTGCACGCCATCTGTTGTGTATTCCAGTTCCACGCCACGTTCTGCGCGGTCAAACAACGCGGGGGCAATCACGTGAAAACCCGCCTGGGCAAACCGCTCGCATACCGTGCGGATGTGGTGGTTTACGCCAAAAATTTCCTGCAACACCACCAGAGCGTAGGGGTGTGTGCCGCGCTCGGTCTCCCACGCGGTAAACTGGTGGCCATCGGCGGCTTCCAATGTGCGTATCTGTCCCATGTTCAATCTCCTTGTCTGGAATGACGTTAAAACAAAAAGAAACTTTACCCCATTCCTTGACTCCCCTCTGGGGCGTACCTACTTTCTGCCTTGGCACTCCTGATGGTGGAGTGCTAACGCGACGCGGCGTTATGTTACGCGCGGTTCAAACGGGTGGCGCTGCTTTCTGACAAAGGGCGTCATCACAGCAAATGAATGTGGAGTGATCCATAATGACGAAGTTTCGTCCCTTACACGACCGGGTAGTTGTACGGCGCCTTGAAGGCGAACAGAAGACCGCCGGTGGCATCATCATCCCCGACACGGCCAAAGAAAAGCCTATGGAAGGCGAAGTGGTTGCTGTTGGCGCGGGTGCGCGCAACGAGCAGGGTCAGATTGTGGCGCTTGATGTCAAGGCCGGTGACCGCGTTCTGTTCGGCAAGTGGTCCGGCACGGAAGTGAAGATCGACGGCGAAGAGCTGCTGATCATGAAGGAAAGCGACATTCTGGGCATTGTTGCAGCCTGATCCGCACTGATCCGACCGTAAACTTACAAAAGATCTTCACAGGAGAAATTCAATGGCTGCCAAAGACGTAAAGTTTGGTGCAGACGCACGCCAGCGCATGCTGCGCGGCGTGGACATTCTGGCTGATGCCGTAAAGGTAACGCTGGGCCCCAAAGGCCGTAACGTTGTTCTGGACAAGAGCTTCGGCGCACCCCGCATTACCAAGGACGGCGTTTCCGTCGCCAAGGAAATCGAACTGGCTGACAAGTTCGAAAACATGGGTGCACAGATGCTGCGTGAAGTAGCATCCAAGACCAACGACGTTGCTGGTGACGGCACGACCACTGCAACCGTTCTGGCTCAGGCCATTGTGCGCGAAGGCCTGAAGGCCGTTGCCGCTGGCATGAACCCGATGGACCTCAAGCGCGGTGTGGACAAAGCCGTTGCCGTGGTTGTTGAAGAGCTGAAGAAGAACGCCAAAAAAGTTACCACCCCGGCGGAAACCGCTCAGGTCGGCACCATCTCTGCCAACGGTGAATCCGAAATCGGCAAGATGATCTCCGAAGCCATGCAGAAAGTTGGCTCTGAAGGCGTTATTACCGTTGAAGAAGCCAAGCACTTCCAGACCGAACTGGACGTGGTTGAAGGCATGCAGTTCGACCGTGGCTACATCTCTCCGTACTTCGTGACGAACCCGGAAAAGATGACGGCCGATCTGGAAAACCCCTACATCCTGATCCATGAAAAGAAGCTCTCTTCTCTTCAGCCGATCCTGCCGCTGCTGGAATCTGTTGTTCAGTCCGGCCGTCCGCTGCTGATCATTGCCGAAGATGTTGATGGCGAAGCGCTGGCAACCCTGGTTGTCAACAAGCTGCGCGGTGGCCTCAAGATTGCTGCTGTCAAGGCTCCTGGCTTCGGTGACCGCCGCAAGGCCATGCTGGAAGACATCGCGATCCTGACCGGTGGTCAGGTTATCAGCGAAGACCTCGGCATCAAGCTCGAAACGGTTACGCTGAACATGCTTGGCACCGCCAAGAAGGTTCACATCGACAAAGAAAACACGACCATTGTTGACGGTGCTGGCAACGGCGACGACATCAAGGGCCGCGTCAAGCAGATCCGTGCGCAGATCGAGGAAACCTCCTCTGACTACGACCGTGAAAAGCTGCAGGAACGTCTGGCCAAACTGGCTGGCGGTGTTGCCGTGATCCGCGTTGGTGGCTCCACGGAAATCGAAGTGAAGGAACGCAAGGACCGCGTGGACGACGCCCTGCACGCAACCCGCGCAGCAGTTGAAGAAGGCATTGTTCCCGGTGGTGGTACGGCTCTGGCCCGCGCAACCAAGGCTCTTGCCAACCTGCACTACCACAACGACGACCAGCGCGTTGGTGGCAACATCATCCTCAGCGCCCTGCAGGCTCCTCTGCGCCAGATCGCCCTCAACGCGGGTGAAGATGGTGCGGTTGTCGCCAACAAGGTGCTCGAAAACGCTGACTACAACTTCGGGTTCGACGCACAGGCTGGCGAATACAAGAACCTGGTTGAAGCCGGTATTATTGACCCGGCCAAGGTTGTCCGTACCGCTCTGCAGGATGCAGCCTCCGTTGCTGGCCTGCTGATCACCACGGAAGCCATGGTTGCTGAACGCCCCGAAAAGAAGGCAGCCCCTGCTGGCGGTCCTGACATGGGCGGCATGGGTGGCATGGACTTCTAAGTTACCCAAACCGGTTTTTAAGGGTTTTGGAGGTACTGGCCCGTCCAGTGCCTCCATTATCCCCCAGAACAGGTATAAGGGCGTGCAGACCATTATGGTTTGCACGCCTTTTTTTATTTGAGCTGGCCGCAGCAGCGACCTCTTTTTTTGTGGCTTTTTTCAGCCATAAATCAGATTGTGAAACAATTCGGTATCAAACTGGATTGCCACCCCGGTCATTCCGGAATAGATACAATAAGATTAGGCCCATCGCTCCTTACACGAATCTGGCGAGCGTCAATGGCTGCGTATTTTAAGGAGAACGCATCATCATGTCAGCGCGACCCTTCCAAGCTGTCAATCCGGCGAGAGGTCCAGTTATTCGCAAGACCACGGCTGTTCTGTCGGCCTGTCTTGTAGCAGCCCTTGGCTGCTCCCAGGCTTATGCCGCAGACGCCCCCCCACCCATAGATACGGGGGATACGGCATGGATGCTCACCAGCACCGCACTGGTGCTTATGATGACCATCCCCGGTCTTGCCCTGTTCTATGCCGGCATGGTGCGTAAGAAAAACGTGCTGGCAACGCTCATGCAGTCCTTTGCCCTGTGTTGCATCATGTCCATCGTATGGATGGTCGCGGGGTATTCCCTCGCCTTTACAACCGGGTCTCCGTGGATTGGTGGCTTCTCCCGCGTGCTGCTCAACGGTATTGGCGCGCATATCCATAATGGTGCGGATGTTGGCTTTACACTGGGTGCGGATAGCCCCAACGCCACCACCATGACCATTCCTGAGAGCATCTTCATGATGTTCCAGATGACCTTTGCCATTATCACCCCCGCGCTGATCTCCGGCGCTTACGCAGAACGCATGAAGTTCAGCGCCATGTGCGTGTTCTCCATCCTGTGGTCTCTGGTGGTGTATGCCCCCATTGCGCACTGGGTCTGGAGCCCGATCGGCTGGCTGGCTGGCCTTGGTACGGCTGACTTTGCAGGTGGCACGGTTGTCCATATCAACGCCGGTGTTGCCGGTCTGGTCTGCGCTCTGGTGCTTGGTCGCCGCAAGGGTTACGGGCAGGACGATCTTTCTCCCTTCAACCTGACCTACGCTGTCATTGGTGCTGCCCTGCTGTGGGTTGGCTGGTTTGGCTTTAACGCAGGTTCCGCTGTTGGTGCCAACGGCCGTGCAGGCATGGCCATGGCTGCAACCCAGATTGCCGCCGCTGGTGCTGGCGTATCGTGGATGCTGGCGGAGTGGCTGCGTTCGGGCAAACCGACTGTTCTGGGCGTAATCTCCGGCGCTGTTGGCGGTCTGGTTGCCATTACCCCCGCAGCTGGCTTTGTGCTGCCGGGCAGCGCACTGGTTATCGGCCTGATCACGGGTGTTGTCTGCTACTGGGGTGCAACCTCCCTCAAGCACATGATGGGGTATGACGACAGCCTGGATGCCTTTGGCGTGCATGGTGTGGGCGGCATTGTTGGTGCGCTGCTGACCGGCGTGCTGGCCTATGGCCCGCTTTCCGCAACCGATGCCAACCCCTCGGGTATTGTTGGCTCACTGCACCAGCTTGTTGTGCAGAGCGAAGCGGTGCTGGTGACCATTGTCTGGTGTGCTTTTGCCTCCTTCATCATCCTCAAGGCCATTGATCTGGTCATGGGTCTGCGCGTCACCGCGGATCAGGAACTGGAAGGGCTGGATATGTCCTTGCATGGTGAGCGGATTAACAACTGATCCGTTAACCTCTCCGCCTTTTGGGCAAAAAGCCTCCATGCTCTGGCATGGGGGCTTTTTTTATGGGTACAGGGCACACATCGGCAGGCAAACCATGCTATGCCCCGCTTATGGCCATTCCGATCCTTCCCGCACTTTCCCTGCCTGAATCCGAACTGGAGGTCAGTTATATTCTGGCATCCGGCCCCGGCGGGCAGAACGTGAACAAGGTCGCAACAGCTGCACAATTACGCTTTGATGCCGCACGCTCCCCTTCCCTCCCCGAGCGGATCCGTGTGCGGCTGCTGGAACTGGCTGGAACCCGCGCGACACGGGAGGGCGTTATTGTCATAACCGCCCGACGCTTCAGAACACAGATACGCAACCGTGAGGATGCCATAGAACGGCTGGTAGCCCTGATCCGCGAGGCCGCCCACCGCCCTGCCTTCAGGGTTGCCACGCGCCCGGGCCGGGCCGCACGCCAGCGCAGGCTGGACGGCAAAGCCCACCGCGCCAGCATAAAGCGCACTCGCTCTGCCCGGTTTGAGGACTAAACACGCATTCTGGCCGGGCAAGTGCGCCAAACACGGGCTACCCAGCACCAGCACCAGCACCAGCACCAGCACCAGCACCAGCACCAGCACCAGCACATTTTGATATTAATTTTCTGCTACGCACAAAAAGCCTTAAGGCTTGCATTTCTTGCGCATGATTTTTCATGATACTGATGGAACGCTGGCAGCATGGGGCTGCCGCGCTATTATCCTCCTTGCATGAGGTCTATTCATGACTGTTGTAGCCCGCACCGGACTGGCCGCTTTGCTGCTTGGCTGTGCCACAGCCCTTTCCCTCCCCAGCGCCCACGCCATGACGGTGAAGGAGTGCCACGAGAAGTTCAAGGAGGCCAAAACCGCCAACACGCTCAAGGGACAGTCCTTCAAGGAATTCAAGGCCAGTTCGTGCGATGTTGCCACCACTGCGGCAAGTGCCGCCCCCAAAGCCGCCACACCGGCAACACCTGCCAGTGCTGAAGCGCCCAAACCTGCCAAAAGCGTAGCCGCCACGGAAGTCGCCCCTTCCAACGCAACCCTGCCTAGCGCAGTTGCGCCGCAATACGCCAAGCTCAGCGCTGGCAAGGCCCGTATGCAGACCTGCCTTGACCAGTACAACGCCAATAAGGCCAGCAACGCCAATGGCGGGCTGAAGTGGATTGAAAAAGGCGGCGGTTATTACAGCGTCTGCAACAAGCGTCTCAAGGGCGAATAACGCCCTCCAAACCCCGTTCAGTGTTGGGGAAGAAATCCCCCCAACACTGACGGCGGCCTATAACAGCCTGCCCGCCCAAAGCCCCTGATGATCAACGCGCCAGACCGGCGCTCTAGCGGGTACGCCCTGTTACGGGCATGACGTAGAGCATATGCGTGCGGTATGAAATCCATACCTTATGGGCGGCAAACCAGTCCGCCCCCAGCAGCATATCGACCGTGTCCTGCACCGGAGCAACTGTGAGCACGGGAGATTTTTCCTGCTCCTGTCCAATCTGCATCATGCCAAATTTATGCCAGTGGTAGGTTTGCTGGTGGCCGTCCACGCCGGTTGTCAGCCCGCCGGGGTCTGTAGCCAGCGTGTGCTCGCTTACGCCCATACGCTCCGCCGCCTGGGTTGAGACAATGCACGAGCGCGCCCCACTATCCACCAGCGCCTGCAAGGCATGGCCATCCAGTTCCACGCGGGCAATAACCCGCTCCCCCGCGTTCTGCAACGGAACCGCACGGTAGATGTAGCGCCACCCCTCCGGCCCGGAACAACCGGCCGTGCTTGCGGACCAGAAAGAGAGCGTGCCCTGTGCTACATCAAACTCCACATCATAGCGTGAAAGCAGGTCCCCCCCCACCAGCCCTTCCACCGCGGGTTCCGTGCGCGGCACAGCAGGCAGTGCATCCACGGGGATGGAGACAGGGCCAAACTCCAGCCCGCCCATTTTAAAGGACCGCACCACCGCATTGGGCACAATACGCCCAGCCCCACCCGTGCCATGCACCATGGTGTGCATGGAGCGGTCCAGTTGCGTATCAAACAAAGCTGCGGCCTCGGGCGAGAGCAGGCTCCCTTCCGAGCCTGTATCCACAATCATGCGTGCGGCATGGCCGTTCAGGCTGACCGGACTATTCAAAAAACCCAGATCATTGCGCAAGGCCACACGCGCCATCAGCTTATGGCAGGACTGGGCACTGGCGGCATGAGCCCCTGCCCCCATACCCACAACAACAGCCGCAACGGTGGCACAGTACTGCCACCCCCGCGGGTTCTTATGCCTGCCGTGCCGATGTGTCATGCCAGTTCCTGTGCAAAACGGTCCGTGGCGTTGAGCAGGGCGGTAAGAATACCGGGTTCAAACAAGGCGTGACCTGCGGCATCGACCAGCTGAAAATCCGCCTCGGGCCATGCCCTGTGCAGGTCCCATGCCGTGCGCACCGGGGTTGCCATATCGTACCGCCCCTGCACGATCACGGTGGGAATATGGCGGATACGCGCCACATTGGCGATAAGCTGACCTTCCTCAAGCCAGCCACCGTGAACAAAGTAATGGTTTTCTATGCGTGAGAAAGCCAGTGCGTAATCGGCTTCATCATGCTGGTGTTCCATTTCCGGGCAGGGGAGCAGGGTCAGGGTTCGCCCTTCCCACAGGCTCCACGCCCGCGCGGCGGCCAGCCGTTCCTCAACATTGTCCGAAATCAGGCGTTTGCGGTAAGCGCCCATCATGTCTCCCCGCTCTTCGGGAGGGATGGGGGCTACAAAATCCTCCCATTTATCGGGGAACAGCCAGGATGCTCCTTCCTGATAATACCAGAGCAGTTCGGCCTTACGCAGGGTAAAAATGCCGCGCAGCATAAGAGCACTCACGCGCTCGGGGTGGGTCTGGGCGTAGGCCAGAGCCAGCGTGGACCCCCATGATCCGCCAAAAACAGCCCATTTTTCCAGCCCGAACAGGGTCCGCAGGCGTTCAATATCGGCCACCAGATGCCATGTTGTATTGGCCTCAAGCGAGGCATGCGGGCGCGAGCGCCCACACCCGCGCTGGTCAAACAGCACAATGCGGTAGCGGGCTGGGTCAAACATCTGGCGTTGCGCAGCCGAACACCCACCACCGGGCCCACCATGCAGGAACACAACCGGAATACCATCGGGGTTACCACACTGCTCCCAGTAAACCTGATGCCCCTCTCCAGTATCCAGATACCCCTGCGCGTAGGGTTCTATTTCCGGCCACGGGGTGCGGTGTGCTGTGGTGATCATAACCCTCAACCTTCTTTTTTATGGGCGTTATACTCCATTTGCGCACGTGGATGCGCACGCGTCCAGACATCCAGCAGCCGTGCCTCATCCGCCAGTGTGTAACGTTGTGTTGTGGACAGGCTGGCATGGCCCAGCAGTTCCTGAATAACGCGCAGGTCTGCCCCCCCTTCCATTAAATGGGTGGCAAAGGAGTGGCGCAGGGCATGGGGGGTTACGTGCTCGGGCAGCCCGTTGCTGACCCGCCATTCCCGCATGGCCTTCTGGGCAATAGCAGGTTGCAGGCGCCCCCCACGAACCCCGACAAATAACGGGCTGTCCGGCGCGGGGGCGGGGTGGCGTTTGCGCCATGCTTCCAGCGCCTTGCACACGGCAGGGAGTACGGGCACCAGCCGCTCCTTGCCCCCTTTGCCGTGAATACGCAGGACGCCACTGCCTTCCATGGTGTGCAGGTCAGCAATATTCAGGTTCAGCGCTTCAGAAATCCGCAGTCCACAGCCATATAGCAGCAGGAACAGGGTGGCGTTCCGCTGCTCCTCCATGGGGGTGTGGGCCATACTGGCAATATCATCCGGGGCGGCCAGTGCATCTTCGCGCGCCAGAGGGCGGGGCAGTGTTTTTTTGGTACGGGGCAGGCGTAACAGCGAGACAGCCGGATTCTCCACCCCTTCCCTACGTGCCAGATATTTAAAAAATGACCGCAGGGCAGAAACCCGGCGTGCTCGGGTGCGGGCAGCCTGGTCTGGCGTACTCCGGCGCGCATGGGGGCGGCTGGCCTGCTCCTGCGCCTGTGCCACCTCGTGCGCAAGCCATGCCCGGAGGTCGCGCAGGGTTATGCTGGCCAGCCCGCTCATGGCCGGTGGCCCACCCAGATGTGTGGTCATAAAAGCCAGAAAACGGGCCAGATCCCCCCGATAGGCATCTATGGTCAAAAGGGAGGCCCGTTTTTCCACCGCCATCCATGCCAGAAATTTTTGCACTGCGTCTTCGGCCGTCATGCCCATGTGCCTCCTGCCTTCTGCTCCCTTCTATCCTACGTTCGGGCAAAAAGCCCAACAGACAACCCCTGTTCTTTGCGCTGCTGCGCGCTTAAACATAAGGACATGGCAGTGGCTCCTCCCCCTTCTTCTACGCATGCCTCCGGCGCGGACCAGCCCACAATGGGTGGGCTGCGCGTGCCCGTCCTGCTGCCCATGCCGTTTACTGGCCCGTTTGACTACAAAGCCCCTGCCAGCATGGCGCTCAAGCCGGGCGATATTGTGAGCGTACCCTTGGGCAACCGCCGCCAGACCGGCGTGGTCTGGGACACACACACCACCCTGCCAGCAGACCTTGCCCACCCCACGCCCGCCAAAACAGTGGCAGATAACCGCCTGCGCGCCGTGGCCGAACGGCTGGAGCTTCCTCCGCTTAATGCCGAACTCCGCCGGTTTGTGGACTGGGTGGCTGCCTATACGCTCTCCCCCCCCGGCATGGTGCTGGCCATGACCCTGCGCCTGCACATGAAAGGGGCCACACCTGCCCCCGCCATGGGCTGGATCGCTCCCCCCACCCCACCGGAAGAACTGCGCATAACCCCCGCACGGCAGAAGGTGCTGGCCCTTATGGCGGATGGCCGCCCCCGCACCACAACCGATATTGCCAGTGCGGCAGAGGTCAGTGCCGGTGTGGTCAAAGGGCTGGCAGATGCAGGAGCACTCCGTCCGGTTCTGCTTGAACCTGCCAGTCCCTTTGCTCAGCCCGACCCGCTGCACCACCCACCTGTGCTGGAAGGGGCACAAAAAGAAGCCGCTACAGCCCTGCACCACAGCGTGCAGGACAAAAAATTTTCCGTAACCCTGCTCGAAGGGGTAACAGGCTCGGGCAAGACCGAAATCTACCTCGAAGCCATAGCCGCCTGTCTGGAACAGGGGCAACAGGCCCTTGTGCTCCTGCCCGAAATTGCCTTGTCCGCCCAGTGGATGGACCGGTTTACCCGCCGCTTTGGCGTGCGCCCCGCTGTCTGGCACTCCGAAATCGGGCAGAAGGCCCGCCGCCAGACCTGGCTGGGAACGGCCGATGGGTCCGCCACGGTGGTTGTGGGCGCGCGCTCGGCGCTGTTCCTGCCTTTTTGCAACCTCGGCCTGATTATTGTGGATGAAGAGCACGAATCCCTGTTCAAGCAGGAAGAAGGCGTAATCTACAACGCGCGGGACATGGCCGTGGTGCGTGCAAGGCTGGCGGGGTTTGCCGCTGTAGTGGTGTCCGCCACCCCCAGCCTGGAAACTCTGGCCAATGCACAGGCCGGGCGCTACCAGCGCCTTGTGCTGCCCACCCGCCACGGCGGCGCATCCCTGCCGCAAACCCACCTGCTGGACATGCGGGAGGCCCCGCCTGAACGCGGGCTGTTCCTCTCCCCCAGACTGGTGGAAGACATCGCCGCCACATTAGGGCGGGAGGAGCAGGCCATGCTGTTCCTTAACCGCCGGGGGTACGCCCCCCTTACGCTGTGCCGCAGCTGTGGCCACCGCATGGAATGCCCGCACTGTACCGCATGGCTGGTGGAACACCGCAACCGGCAGGTGCTTAGCTGCCACTACTGCGACCATACGGAGCCCATGCCCCCCGTATGCCCGAACTGCAAAACCGAACACAGCCTGACCGCCATTGGCCCGGGGATTGAGCGCATAACCGAGGAGGCGCGCCAGAGCTTCCCCAATGCGCGTATTCTTGTCATGTCGAGCGATACGCTTGGGGGGCCTGCCGCCACCGCAGAAGCAGTTGCCAAAATTGCCCGCCGTGAAGTGGACCTGATTATTGGCACCCAGATTGTGGCCAAGGGCTGGCACTTCCCCCATCTGACACTGGTTGGCATTGTGGATGCCGATCTGGGGCTTGGGGGGGCGGACCTGCGGGCCGGGGAGCGCACGATCCAGCTTTTGCATCAGGTTGCAGGCCGCGCGGGCCGCGCCAGCGCACCGGGGCGCGTGGTGCTGCAAAGCTACACGCCCGAACACCCGGTTATGCAGGCCCTGCTTTCGGGCGATTTTGACCAGTTCATGGAGCAGGAGGCCGAACAGCGCCGCCCCGGCTTCTGGCCGCCTTATGGGCGGCTGGCGGCGTTGATCATCAGCGCGGACACACCTCAGGCGGCGGATGATGCCGCAGCCCGCTTTGGCCGCACCGCCCCGTATGGGGAGGGTATTCAGGTACTGGGGCCAGCTCCGGCCCCGCTTGCCATCCTACGTGGGCGGCACCGCCGCCGGTTGCTGCTCCGCACATGGCGCAGCATTGCGGTGCAACCTATTCTGCACCGCTGGCTGGGGCTGGTTCCACTGGACAGGCACGTGCGTGTTGAGGTGGATATAGACCCCGTCTCGTTCCTGTAACGGTCACCAGCCCCGGCTGGGGCTTAGTCGTTGGCGGGTTTGGCTGTGCTGGTCAGCACGGTGGAAATGGTTTCGCGCATGACCATAACGCGCACGTTGGGTGCGATTTCCACTTCCACTTCGTTCGACTCTTCCTTGGTGCGCTGCACAACACCAATAACACCACCGGCTGTTACAATCCGGTCACCACGGCGCAGGGCCTTGAGCTCGGATTTAAGCTGCTTCTGGCGCTGCTGCTGGGGGCGGATGAGCAGAAAGTACATGATGGCAAAAACAGCCACGAACGGCAAAAAGGACATAATGCCCGAAGCACCGCCAGAGCCTCCGGCTGTCTGGGCATAAGCAGCGGGGATAAGAAAATTGGACATAAGGGTACAGACCTTCAACAATGGCTGGTTGCGAAAACAGAAGAAGTGACCATAATTTTCAATCCTCCCGCGTCAAGCTCCCATGCTGACGAAAGACCGCCAGAAAGACCTTTAATAAGGAATAAAAGCCGATGGACCAGACCCTGCTGCCAGCATTGGACCGTATTGCCGCGGCTCTGGAGCGCCTTTCCCCTCCCCCCGCAACGCTGGAAGGGGTGGATACGGCGGATGCTTTTGTCTGGCTGCCAGAACGCGGGCGGCTGCTGCCCATCCCCCATGTGGCCCATGTCCGCGTGGACCTGTTGCAGGGCATAGACCTGCAACGGCGCATTCTGCTGGAAAACACGCGCCATTTTGCCCACGGCCTGCCCGCCAACAATGCCATGCTGTGGGGGGCACGCGGTATGGGCAAGTCCTCGCTGGTCAAGGGGGCGCATGCGCTGGTCAATCAGGTGGACGGCAAACCCTGCACGCCGGGCAAGGGGCTGGTAGCACTCATAGAAATCCAGCGTGAGGACCTGACAAGCCTGCCCCTGCTGCTCAGCCTGCTGCGTGAGAACCACCGCCGCTTCATTCTGTTCTGTGATGACCTGTCGTTTGAAAAAGAAGACCGGGATTACAAAGCCCTCAAATCCGTGCTGGATGGCGGCATTGCCGGGCGGCCGGAAAATGTGCTGTTCTACGCCACATCCAACCGCCGCCACCTGATGCCGCGTGACATGATAGAAAACGAGCGCTCAACCGCCATCAACCCCTCCGAAGCCACGGAAGAAAAAGTCTCCCTCTCCGACCGGTTTGGCCTGTGGCTTGGGTTCCATGCCTGCGAGCAGGATACCTATACCGATATGGTCCAGACCTATGCTCAGGCGCGCAACCTGCCTATTTCCGCCGATGTGCTGCTGGCCCGCGCCAATGAATGGGCCATTACCCGTGGCAGCCGCTCGGGCCGTGTGGCATACCAGTTCATAGAGGCCCTGACAGCCGAGCTGGCGGCGCATTAATTTGCGCAACCGGCCCCAATGGTCTTGCATCCAACATGGGTATGAGTTGAGATAGCGTTCGCAAATGGCGGCATCGGCCCGATGCCGTGGGGGTTCCCCTGATTCGAGGCGACATGAACCAGACAGTACCGCCCAATTCTGATGATACGTCCTTTGGGGCCGAAACACGCCCGAACACAACGGACATACGCAGGGTACGCTCCAACCCGGACTACTGGTACCCGGTTGCATGGTCGCGCGAACTCAAACCCGGAAAAACCATAGGCACACGTTACGCTGGCCAGCCCATAGCATTGGTCCGCCCGGTGGACGGCCCCATTTTTGCGCTGGAAGACCGCTGCGCCCACCGGCAGGTGCCGCTCAGCAAAGGGGTTGTTGCGGGCAGTTCAGTCAAATGCTGCTACCACGGCTGGGCCTATGGCCGCTCCGGCCGGTGCATTGACGTACCTTATCTGGGCAAGGGCAAGCTGCCCAACGGGGTACGTACCTACCCCTGCCGCGAACAGAACGGCATGATCTTTGTTTTTCCCGGCGACCCGGAAAAAGCCGATAGCGTGCCCTTGGCCCCGCAGTTGGCAAGGGCGGATAGCCCCGCCTACAAAACCCGCTATTTTGGCCGCACCGTTGGCTGCCACTACAGCTTCATGCATGAAAACCTGATGGATATGAACCACCAGTTCATGCACTCCAAACAGATGGGCCAGATGAAGCCCCGCTTTTTGGGCCAGAAGCGCGAGCCCGGTCTGGTGGAAGCCCGCTACAGCTTTGCGCGCACAGGGGGCAAACAGCCCTTTGGCGAAGCCCTGATTTTTGGCGAGCGGCGTGACGTATCAGAAAAATTCCAGCACCGCGATGTCATGACCATCCGCACGGAATACCCCTACCAGACCCTGCGCATCCAGACCGGGGATGAAGACCCGGTAATGGACCTGTGGATTGTGTACACCCCCCAGAGTGCTGATGAACTGACCAACCGGACCTTTGGCCTGCTCTCGGTCAAACGCCCCAAAATCCCCGGTATTCTGGATATGGCATGGCCGTTGCTTGTTGCGTTTACCGAGCGGATTTTTGCCGAAGACCGCGAGATTGTAGAACTGGAGCAGAACGCATGGCGCGAACTGGGCGGGGACCACAATGTGGAGGTCTTCCCCGTAATTAACGCGCTCCGGGCTTTGCTGGTTGAATGTGGCATTCCCCCTGCCAGCGAGTCTCATGCCTGATACCGGACCACTGTTACTGGATGCGGGTCCATGCCGCCTGCGCCCACTCCACCCTGATGATGCAACAACCCTGCACCACCTGGTCAATGACTGGGAGGTGGTGCGTATGCTCAGCCGCCTGCCCTTCCCCTACCCCCGGGATCTGGCAGATAGCTGGATCGCCTCCACCTGCCAGATGCAGGCCAGTGGCGAAGGCTACCATTTTGCCATAACCGCACCCGACGGGGCTTTTATGGGCTGCATTGGGGTGCGCATTCACACCATGCCGCAGGTGGGGCGTGTGGGTATTCTGGGCTACTGGGTTGGCCGCCCCTACTGGGGGCAGGGCATTGCCACCCATGCCGCCACCCGCATGACGCGTTGGGCACTGGCCCATCTGGATATTACCGCCCTGCGCGCAACGGCAGCACAGGATAACCCTGCCTCCATCCGCGTTCTTGAACACGCAGGCTTCCGCCATTGTGGCACTGACCGGCAGATGTTTACCGCCCGTGGCACGGAACTGCCTGTTGCCATGATGGAAGCCAACCGGACTGATCTGGACATGAGCACAGCCCCCACCACCACACAGCGCAAGCTGGTGCTGGTTTCCGCCGCCGCGCTAATAGATGCACAGGGCCGTATTCTGCTCGCCCGCAGGCCGGAGGGCAAAAGCATGGCCGGTCTATGGGAGTTCCCCGGCGGCAAGGTGGAAGCGGGAGAAACACCAGAGGCCGCCCTTGTGCGCGAACTGCACGAGGAACTGGGGCTGGATATGTCGCGCGCATGCCTGGCACCCTTTACATTTGCCTCGCACGCCTACCCCGGCTTTGACCTGCTGATGCCGCTATATATCTGCCGCCGCTGGCATGGCACCCCCACCGCGCGTGAGGGGCAAAAACTGGCGTGGGTGGCCCCGGCTGATCTGCGCAGCTACGCCATGCCCGAGGCCGATCTGCCGTTTATTCCCCTGCTGCAAGCCCTGCTCTAGCCAAAACCACAGCTCTGATTTGTGGAATAAAGCGGAAAAACGCTAAAATACATTCTTGACGAATGATAAGGAGCGGGACTAACCAGAAGGCAGAATGTTTCTGCACGAAACCTTCCCTCGTGATTTGTTAGGCCGGCTTGCGGCGAGGTAAAAGAAACGCGCTAAAGAGGCTTTGACGGCGCGCATAACCCGACGTCATGGTTTCCACGGTCAATTTGAGAGATGCACCCCCGCGGATGGACGCATGCCCTGCGCCTGCCCCAAGGTGTGGATCAGACACGAAAGAACCGGATACAAGTCCCATGAGTGATAACCAGACATCCCCTTCCAAGGCGTGGCGCCCTGCCACACGCCAGCTCCATGCCGGTCTGGAGCGCACCGAATATGGTGAAACCAGCGAAGCCCTCTTCCTGACCTCCGGCTTTGTGTATGACAACGCCGAACAGGCTGCCAAAACCTTTACGGGTGAGGTTACGCACTACCAGTACAGCCGTTTTGGCAACCCCACCACCGCTGCACTTGAAGCCCGTCTGGCGGATCTGGAAGGGGCAGAAGCCTGCGTAACCACGGCAACGGGCATGGGGGCTGTTTCCTCCGCCCTGCTCTCCCACGTTACGGCGGGTGGGCGTGTTGTGGCCTCCCGCGCGCTGTTTGGCTCCTGCCACTGGATTGTAAACCACCTGCTGCCCCGCTACGGCGTGGAAACCGTGTTTGTGGATGGTGGCAATCTGGCGGAATGGGACGAGGCCCTGTCTGTCCCCACGGATGCGGTGCTGCTGGAAAGCCCCTCCAACCCCATGCTCGATATTCTCGACATTGCGGCCATTTCCGAGCGTGCCCACAAGGCGGGTGCAATTGTGGTTGTGGACAATGTGTTTGCCTCCCCCATCTTCCAGAAACCGCTCGAACTGGGCGCGGATGTGGTGGTTTATTCCTGTACCAAGCACATTGATGGTCAGGGCCGTGTGCTGGGTGGCGCCGTGCTGGGCCGCAAGGACTGGATAACCGAAACCCTCCAGCCCTTTACGCGCAACACCGGCAATGCACTTTCTCCCTTTAACGCATGGGTCATGCTCAAGGGGCTGGAAACCCTGTCCCTGCGTGTGGAAGCCATGGCCCGCAATGCCGCTGCAGTGGCGGATTATCTGGCATCGGCTCCGGGGATCAAGATGGTGCGCTACCCCGGCCGCAAGGACCACCCGCAATACGAACTGGCCCAGCGCCAGATGAGCGGCAACGGCACACTTGTCGCCTTTGCAGTGGAAGGCGGACAAAAAGAAGCCTTTGCGTTCATGAACGCTCTGCAACTGATCGCCATTTCCAACAATCTGGGGGATTCCCGCTCGCTGGTGACCCACCCGGCCACCACCACGCACTCCAAGATCAGCCCCGAAGAACGCGCAGCCCTTGGCATTACGGATGGCGCCATCCGCTTTTCCGTCGGCCTTGAAGACAGCGCGGACCTGATAGACGATCTGGCGCGCGGCGTTGCCGCACTCAAGGCGCTGTAAGCACGCCACACGCCTGCCCGGCCATGGCCTGCCCCCATCCACCTAGGGGCAAAGGCCATGGCCAGAGGGGCATGGCCTGCACTCCCCGTACTGGATGCAGCTTTGCACAACCCCCATGTTCATGATACTGGCACGCTCTCGCACCCAATGCGGACCTAGCACACGGAACGGCTGATCAGGGCCGAACCCCTTTCCATTTTGCAGGAGCATGGAGACCCATGGCCGACTGGGCCGTTGCCCCCCTTCCACAATCCCCGGAAGAAGCTCTGAACGAACTGTTCTCCCCCCTCCCTGTGTACGAAGCCGTGACCGATGGCATTCGTGTGCTGGTGCAGGTCTTCTGGCTGTCTGACCAGTCCGAGCCGGATGAGCACAGTTACTGCTGGGTGTACCGTATCCGCATTGGCAACGACAGCAACAGACCGGTGCAACTGCTTGAGCGGACATGGCATATTACCGACACATCCGGCCGCACGGAGCATGTGCATGGGCAGGGTGTTGTAGGGGAGCAGCCCATTATCCAGCCCGGTACGCTTTACGAATATACATCTGGCGCGTCTCTTTCCACGCCCGGGGGGTTCATGCGCGGGTCCTACCTGCTGCAAGCCACCACGGACCGCACCCGGTTTGACGTGACCATTCCCGCCTTCAGCCTGGATAGCCCTTTCCAGAACCACCAGCTCCAATAACCAAAGCAGGAGACCGGCATGAGCGTGCCTGAGCACAACACAGACCGCCCCACCCAACAGGAAGCCGAACAGGCAGTGCGCACTCTGCTGCGCTGGGCTGGCGATGACCCAACGCGTGAAGGTCTGCTGGACACACCCGCCCGCGTTGCCCGTGCCTATACCGACTTTTTTTCAGGCTATGCCATTGACCCGGCCAACCTGCTCCGCCGGACTTTTTCCGAAGTCGATGGGTATGACGAGATTGTTCTGCTCCGTGACATTCGCTTTGAAAGCCACTGTGAGCACCATCTGGCCCCTATTGTTGGCCGGGCCCATGTTGCCTACCTGCCGCGCCAGCGGGTTGTCGGTATTTCCAAACTGGCCCGCGTGGTGGACGCCTATGCCCGCCGCCTCCAGATTCAGGAACGCATGACCGCCCAGATCGCCAACACCATTAATGACGTGCTTGAGCCCCAAGGCGTGGCCGTGATTATTGAATCCGCGCATGAGTGCATGACCACACGCGGCGTGCACAAGCCCGGCGTGTCCATGGTCACCAGCACCATGCTGGGCGTGTTCCGTGACAATTCCGATACCCGGCGTGAGCTGATGGCAATTCTCAACCGCCCCGCCGTCAACGGCTACTAAACTGCCAGCACCCCCGGCACCCCATACGGGACCGGGGGCCTGCGCAGGCCAGACCAGCGCACTCCCATAACTCAGGTCAGGTCATGCGCTGCGTGGCTTAAATGCTGATATTTGCGCCAAGCACCTTCAGGAACTGGGCCAGCCATGCCGGGTGGGCAGGCCATGCGGGAGCACTGACCAGCTCACCATCGGTTACGGCGTCTGTTACGGCAATATCGGCATAAATACCGCCAGCCAATTCCACTTCCGGCTTGCATGCCGGGTAGGCCGAAACCTTGCGCCCCTTAATAACCCCAGCCGCTGCCAGCAACTGCGCACCGTGGCAGATCGCTGCCAGAGGCCGGTCCGCAAAGGCGCGCACAATCTCAAGCACTCTTGGGTTAAGCCGCAGATACTCAGGCGCTCTGCCACCGGGGACGATAAGACCCAGATAATCATCCGTGTCGATCGCATCAAAATCCGCAGTCAGCGTAAAGGCATGGCCGGGTTTTTCGCTGTAGGTCTGCGCCCCTTCAAAATCATGGATGGCGGTCAGAACCTTGTCCCCCGCTTTTTTGTCCGGGCAGACCACATCCACTGTATATCCCAGCATGGAAAGGGCCTGATACGGGACCATAATCTCATAGTCCTCTACGTAGTCCCCTGCCAGCATCAGCAGTTTTACATCATCAGTCATGGTGAGAAGTCTCCTTCAGCCCTTCGCGCAGGCGGGGCATCAGTTCCACAAAATTACACGGACGGTGGCGGCTATCGAGCTGGAACACCAGAATATCGTCCCATCCATCCTTGACCGCACCCGTGGAGCCGGGGAGCGCAAACAGGTAGGTCCCGCCTGCAACACCCGCCACGGCGCGTGACTGAATGGTGGATGTGCCGATTTTCTGGTAAGACAGCATACGGAACAGCTCGCCAAAGCCTTCTATGCGCTTTTCCATAACGCGCTCGAATGCTTCTGGTGTCACATCCCGGCCGGTTACACCGGTGCCACCATTGGTGATGACCACATCCACCAGCGGGTCTGCAATCCAGGCGCTCAGCTGCGCTGCGATCAGGTCGGTATCATCCGAAACAATGGTGCGTGCTGCTACGGTGTGCCCTGCGGCCTCAACCCGCGCCACAAGGGCTGCGCCGGAGGTGTCCGTCTCCAGTGTGCGCGAATCCGAAACAGTCATAACAGCAATACGCACAGGCAAAAACGGTCGGTTCGTATCTATCTTGGACATGGCTGACTGTTATATCTCCGCAAGTATGATGCAAAAACGCATCAGGGGAATGAATAATAGCTGTCTGAGGCAGAAAATAAGCCCTCAAAGGCAACCTTTTGCCTGCATCGGCCCTAAAAAACATTTAGGGATTGGGGTTGTTACACCCCGATAAACCATGATTGATCTTTTCGCTCACGCGCAAGACCAATCCAAAGACAACAAAATTGGGATCATGACCAAACGTATTTTTTTTCCTTTTCGCACGTTCTGGCTTTTTGCCTTCCTTTTCCCCCTTCTGGCCACGGCCCTTCCCGCGCGGGCGCAACTCCTGCCCGGTGGCAACAGTTCTATTGGTCTTTTACCCAGTCTGGAAGTTGATAACGAGGCCAATCTGGTCGAAGACCCCGGCCCCCTGTTTTCTGCCCCCTATGGCAAGGACCATTTTTTTGGTGACTGGGGTGGTGCGCAGCCATGGCTGCTCAACCACGGTATTCACATTCTGGCCGATGTGCATGAGGAACTGGCAGGCAACTTCCGTGGGGGTCGCAAGCAGGGCGTGACCAATGCGGGGCAGGTTGGTGTTGAACTGGACGTGGACTGGGGCAAGCTGACCAATACGGACCTGTTCAAGAACCTCTGGACCCACATGATGGTTGTGAACGGCCATGGGCGGAACCTGAGCACGGACTACATCGGGGACTCCATTGGCGGCGTGCAGCAGATTTATGGCGCGCGTGGTAACGTGGTGGCCCACCTTGTTTACCTGTATGCCGAGCATTCGTTTTTCCATAACCATGTGGACATCAGTGCTGGCTGGATCCCGCCGGGCAGCTTTTTTGCCGCATCCCCCCTGTTCTGTATGTACATGAACGTGGCCATGTGCGGTAACCCCGCCCCCACCAAATACACCGAAGGCGCGCGTGACTGGCCATCGGGTAACCTTGGATTTGTGGCACGCGTGATGCCCACAAGCGATACCTATATCATGGGTGGGCTGTTTGCTGTTTCCCCCCATGCGTTTAACGGCGGTATTTCCGGCTGGGCATGGGCGCAGGACGGTCTGGGCAAGTTCTCCTCCCCCGTGGAAGTAGGCTGGCTGCCCAAATTTGGCAAAGACCACCTGAACGGGCACTACAAAGCCGGTTTTGGCTATGACAATTCCAGCTACCCCGACCTGCGCGATGACATACACGGCAATGCCTGGATCGAAACCGGTATGCCCAAACGCTACCGCGCAGGCCGTGCCAGCGCATGGGTCATGGCCGACCAGATGCTGGTCCGCAATGGGGATGGCCCAACCAACGGCCTGATCGCTCTGGCTGGCTGGATGTGGGCCGATGGGCACACTACCGCCATGTCTCACCATATCTGGGCTGGTATGGTGGAAACCGGGGCCAAATGGGGCCGCCCGATGGATAGCGTGGGGGCCATGTACCAGTGGGAGCTGATGAGCCGCGCCTCTACCTTGCAGCAGGAAGCCGCAAGCATGGCCGGTGTGCCCTTCCCCTCCAACCAGTGGGGTACCGTATGGGGCATTCAGTCGCACGAGAACATTTATGAAGTGTTCTATAACGCGCACGTAGCGCCCGGCATTTCACTGCAGCCGGACTTCCAGTACATCAACCGCCCCGGTGGCAGTACCGTATTCCACGATGCGGCCGTTATGGGGCTTCAGTTCAACGCGGTTCTGTAATCAGTTCGGAACCACAAACCGCTCCATCGGGCGCAGGCTGAGCATCCTGCCCTGCAGGGGAGTAAACTGCTCCGCGTGGCAGGTCAGTAGTATGACCTGCAAACGCGTTGCGGCATCGGACAACACGTCAAACAGGGTTTCCAGCCGCTGGGAGTCTGAAAAACTCAGCGCGTCATCCAGCACCAGAATGGCTGGGGCCCCGCGTTTGTGCAGCAATTCTGCAAACCCGAGCCTGACCAGCACGGCTATCTGTTCCCTTGTACCATCCGACAGGTCCTTTACCTCCTCCGCGCGCTGGCGCGTCAGGCCGGTCAGGGCGAACTGCGTATCCACCTCCAGTGTTGCCCCGCGGAACAGGGCAGAAAAAGCGGGCTGCATGGCCTGCACCAGCGGGGCCAGATACCGCTCGGTCTGTGTGGTTTCGGCCTGAAGCAGCGTAGCCTCCAGCAACGCAAGGGCTGCACGCTCGCGCTCCCATGCCTCCAACTCCCCCTGCACCTGTGCTGCGTGGCGTTCCGCACTGGCAAGCTGTTCATCCAGCCCATCCCCTTCTGCCTGACGGATCCGTGTTTCACGCTCCGTCTGGTCCACGGACAGGCGTGTAATCTGCTCGTGCACGTGTTCCATAGCCTGTTCGCGGCGGAGAATACCCTGCTCCACCACGCTCAGCGGTTCCTCCTGCTGGCGTATATGGGCAATCCGGGCCAGTTCGGCCTGTGCGCGCTGCCTGTCCTGCTCACTGCTTGTGGCGCGGGTCTGCAAAGCCGGGTCGGGCTCGCGCTCAACCCATACGTCCAGTTCACGCCGGTCGCGCTGGAGCGCCTGCTGCTGCTGTGCAAACTGGGCAAGAGCCTGCTCCAGCCGGGTATGGGCCATGCGGTGCAGGGTAAGCTCGTCCTGCTCCTGCGCTCGGGCGGCTTCCACCGCCATAAGTGCATCCTGCTCCTGCGCGCGGGCCTGCTCTACATCCAGCGGCGTGCCTTCATCTTCGGGCCAATCCGCCTGAGCGGCCTGCTCCTTGGCAAAAAGGGCTTCCCGCTCGTTCAGCTTCTGGCGCAGTGCGTCCAGAGCAGCGGTAATATCGCTGGGCTTGGGTACACATAATAGCGCCATACACTCGGCACTGGCCTGCTCCACTTCCCGCTCGGCCTGCCTGCGGGCCTCGTGCTGGCTTTCAGCCTGCTCCACACTGTGGCAACCGACCTCTTGCAACAGACTGTCCAGCGCGCTTTGGGCTGTAGCAAGGGCTGCATGCAGCGCGTCACTCTGCTGGGTTGAGGGGGTTATGGTAAAGCGGCCCACACCGTCCACCACCAGTTCACTCACATCGGTCAGGGACTGGGGGCCAACTGGGCAGGGGTTGCCATTCAGCCATACCGTGCCTGCTGCATCCGGGAGCAGGGTTGCCTCAAACCGTGTGGCCTGCGCCTGCATGCTGGCCTGTGCCTGATGCACCGCCTGCACGGCCTTGGCCAGACGGCGCATAAAAGCTGCATCCACAGGCATGATGCGCAGGGCCGCCTGTGCTTTTTCCAGCCTTGCACAGGCGGCGTTCGCCCGCTCGAACGCGGCACGCTCCTGCGCTATGGCCTGCTGGTTATGCGCCAGAGCAGCCTTGTGCATAACGCGCGACACCATGGTACGGGCTTGCTGGTGCCGACTTAAAGCGGCTTTATGGCTGGCCTGTGCATGAGCCAGTTTCTGGTCTGCCTCCCCCGCAGCAAGGCTGAGCTGGGTATGCCCGCTTTGGGCATCGGCCAGAACCTGCTCCAGCCGGGCAATATCTGCCCGGCGGGTCTGGCGGCGGTCCTGCTCGGCCTGAATATACTGCACGTTTTGCTCGGCCGCACTGAGTTGCGCCTGTGCTGCCTGCTCCTGCGCCACAAGCCCGCGCAACTGGTCACGCGTCTGCCGCAAGGCCACAAGTTTTGCCTCGTCCTGCCTGCGCCGTTCGGGGTTGTTGTACTGGGCCAGCGTGCGCCGGATCTGCTCCAGCCCGCTTATATCCTCCTGCAAAGCTTCCTTGCGGGCCAGAAGGGTGGCCACCAGAGCACGGGCCTGCTCGCCCTCCTCCTGTATCTGGCGCATGCGCTGGCTGGTTTTGCCCGTTGCAGTCTGGTACTGGGCCAGCCGTTTGCTGACCAGAGCCAGCATGGCGCTGGCCTCGGCCGTGCCGGTTACGCCCTGTATGTTCTGTTGCAGACAGGCCTGAAGGCTGGCCCGCCCGGCCCCTTGCAGCGCAGGCTGGGCAAAGCTTTCACCCTGCTCCACCAGCAGGGCGTTCCACAGCCCTGCCGCTTCGGACTTACTGACCTTTTCCAGTTCGAACAGGGCTTGCAGGCGTTCCTCCGCCTCCTCCCCATCAAACCGTTCAGCGCCCAGATCCAGCCGGGCGAGACTGCTGCTGCCAAACTTTTTTTCCAGCCAGCAGGACTGGCTTTTCCATGTAAAGGCCACGCCAATATGGGGTGAACCTCCACCATAAGGCAGCAGGTCCTTGAACGGCTGGGCTTTGGAGGTGTGCCGCAGGGTCAGCGCGGTCCGCAGCGCCTTGAGCACGGTGGATTTACCGGCCTCATTGGGGGCGGCCAGAATATTCAGTCCAGCGCCCAGCCCCTCAACCCGCACGGGGGAGGCAAAACGGCGCACGGCCTCGATCTGGATGTCTGTCAGGATCATGACGTTGCCCTCCGCACTTCACCCCAGAGCAGGAAGAGCCTTTGCAGCGCCTCCTGTGCAACACTGGCCTCAGCCCCACCGGCATTCACCTGTTCCAGCAGGGCAGCTGCTGCCGCACGCACTGGCCCGGATGTGCCAAGCATATCCAGATCATCCGCCCCGGCGGCAAGGCTGGGGGCACCACTCAGCCGCAGGCAGGCCAGTGCACTATGCAGGCGGTGGTCGATCAGACTTTCATAAAGTGCCAGATCTTCCACCCCCAGCATACCGCTAACCTCCAGCCATGCCAGGATGGTATGGGGCTGCTCGGGGGCTATGGCACGCACGCGGCTTTCCAGCGCATGGATGTCCGCACTGCTGGTCAGCACCACGTTTTCAAACTTGCACCACGTAAAGCGGCCTGTTCTGTGCGTGCTCAGCCGTGGTGGGGCTGTGGGGCCATCAAACGCCACCACAACGCATTCCCCCCCACCATTACCCCCGGTGCCAAACCGGTCCACCTCCGGCGTGCCAGCGTACACCGTGCGGTCATTGATCCTGTTAAAACCGTGCCAGTCCCCCAACGCCAGATAGGCGAGCCCCGCCCGGGCGGCCCGGTCAATGGCTATGGGGTTGTTCTGGGCTTCTCCCTCATTCCCGAACCCCACGACCGAGCCGTGCGCAACCCCTATGCGCAAAGCCCCTTCGGGGGTGGGGGCATCATCCATGTAAGCCGTCAGGTCCGACAGGGTGTGCCGCCGCTGCAAAACGGCAGGCAGCAGCCAGGCATTGTGCGTGCCATCCAGCTCAACCGGTGCGGAGGCAAGGTGGAGCTTAACATTGGCAGGCACTGCGTTATCACGTTGCAGACGGGTCCATACGCCCTGAGGGGTATGGGCATCGTGGTTACCGGGAATAAGGTGCCAGCTTATATCCGCAAACTGGCGCATGCGCTCCATAGGCTGCCGCAAAGTATGCCCCGATGGGGTTTCGTGTTCATACACATCGCCTGCGACCAGCACATGGGCGGCCCCTTGCGCCCGTGCAAGCATGCCTATGCGCTCGATCACATTCAGCCGCTCGGCCTGAAGCGCGCCCAGTGCATCATCATCCACAAAGCTGAAGGTCCGGCCTATCTGCCAGTCGGAGGTATGAACAATTTTCATACACACAGTTGTGCCCGCACCACCAATAGCTCGACAAGACAGAATATGGCATGACGGCCAGCATAGTCCTGCGGCCGGAAACAGCCCTGTACGCACCTGACCCAGAGTTGATTAGCCCCATTATAGTTTGCAGGCTTATGCTTCAGGTCTGCTGCGCGTTGAACGCAATGCCAGACTATGGGCAGAACTTCCCTCAAACATTATATTTTATTTTAATATGCGCCTGACAATACGGATTCGGGTGCAATCCTTCCTCAGTGGCCACAACAAAAGCAGACCCAAATGACCGCTGAGAAAACAGCTTTCATGCACAGACCTGGGTGGAAGGGCTGGTTCCTCCAGCTCCCGCCCTCCGTGTTTTCTCCCGGCTGGTTCCTGTTCTGCCTGCGTACGTGGCTATCTGCCGTGCTGGCATTGAGCACGGCGTTCTGGCTCCAGCTTTCCTCCCCCGGCACGGCAGCGGTTACGGTCATGATCCTGGCTCAGCCGTTGCGTGGGCAGGTTCTTTCCAAGGCACTTTACCGTCTGGCGGGCACCATTATCGGTGCGTTTGTCGCCCTTTTCCTGACCGCCTGCTTTAATCAGGAACGCGGGGTTTTTCTGGGTGATGTGGCGTTGTGGCTAACCCTTTGCACCATTGTGGGCACACTGGAGCGCGACTTCCGGGCTTATGCGGCCATGCTCTCGGGCTATACGGTTGCCATTGTGGGGATCAGCTGCATTGATAACCCGGCAGGCATTTTTGACGTTACGGTTAACCGCGTGTCCTGCATTGTGGTGGGCATTGCCTCCACCGCCGCAATCAATGACATTTTTGGCTCCCCCACCGCGTTTGAAAAACTGACCGCCAACCTGCGCCGCACATCGGACATGGTGCGCCGCATTGCCAAGGATGCACTGGCTGGCCACAGCATTCCCGACAGCATGGCCTGCGCAGGCCTTGCGGGGGAAATTATTGCCCTGACATCGCAGATCTCTTTCGCTAAGACCGAACTGCCCGATGCACGGCTGCGGCTTGCAGGCGCACATTCGGCCATGGTGGCGCTGCTGGAAATGCTCTCGTGCAGCCAGGCCATTGCCCTTGTGCTGCGCAAGGGCGAGGTTTCGGCCACGGTGCTCAAGCACATCCGTGATTCCTTTGGTGATGGTACGCCAGTCGATTCCCCCGCACAGGCAGTGCATGATCTGGAAGACCTTGCGCGCGAGGCGCATAAAAACGAGCTCAGCCTCGGCCCAACGCTGGATGAAGCCTGGCTGATTGAACGCTCCATGGCTCTGCTGTCCGATGCACGCTGGGCGGTGGATGGCATAGATGCGTTTGAGCACGGCCAGCGCGCACGCACACAGGCCCCAGAGCTCAAGATTGAACAGCATGATGACGTAATTGCTGCACTGCTCAACGGCCTGCGCACGCTTATCGGCTTTTCCGTCGCTGCCGGGCTGTGCATTATTTCCGATATTCCGGCAACGTATTCAGCACTGTCGCAGGTGGCCATTATCCTGACCCTTGCCGCCACAACCTACAATGTGCGCGGCTTTGGCATGGGGGCACTGCTGGGCACGCCACTGGCCATTATTGTGGCCGCGGTGCTGAATTTTGGCATACTCCCCCACGGGGCGGACATGCCTTTTCTGGCCATGGCCATCATTCCCGTTATTTTTGGCGGCTGCCTGCTGCTCATGCACCCCAGAACAGCCACGGTCGGGTTTAACGCCGGGGTGTTCTTTTTTGTTATTCTTGGGGTCGCTGACCAGCAGAATTACGAGCCATCCGCTTTTATTGACCGCAATGTGCTGTACCTGTTTGCCGCGATCATGATCTTTATCTCGCTCGTGCTGCTGCTACCGCCCTCCGCCTCCCGCAGGCGGTTCAGGGTGGGCATTACCATCGGGCATGATCTGCTGCTCCAGTTTGAAGGGCATGGTGAACAGGCAGGCTCCGCCCTGATCAGCCGCCACTACGACCGGCTGTGCCGTATTCTGGAATGGAACCGTTACCTACCCGCCAACAAAGCACGCCAACGTGTTTTTGCCCGCCTTGCCAGCCTGGATACCCTCAACCTTGAGCTGGCCCGCGCACGCCGCCACCTGCAACGCGCCGCCACCATTCCCGCTATCCGGCTGGATGCGGAATCCGCCTACCGCGCCACCATTATCTACAACGTGGATGCCGCTCTGGTGCGTATGCGGCACAAGGCCCGCATTCTGCTCGACCATGCCATAGGCCTGCCCCATGGGCAGATGGCCACTGCCCTTGCTGCGGTTTCTGCCATGGTGGGTGCAATCCGCCTGCTTGAACACAACCGCTCCGCCCTGCACCTGTATGACCTGCTGCCCGTGCCGGACCAGCAGTGGAAGGCCCGCTAACATGCAGCTCCAACCTGTTTTGGATATTGGGGGCCTGCTGGTGTCCTCCTTTGTGGTGCATGCGGGGCTGGCCATTGCCACCCTGCTGGCGCTTAACCCGCTTTTGGCCAAGGTGCGCGCCCGCCGCGTGGTATGGAACCTGCCCTTGGCCGAATTTGGTATTCTGATCGGCCTTATCGGCCTTTACACCATCCTTTTGTGAAAGGGCTTTTCCGCCGTGTTTGAACGTGCGCGCCGCCTTCTGCAATTTGTTACGACCGGCATTATTCTGGCTATTGCAGCCGTGGTCTGCTTTGTCCTGTGGGATTACTACACCGCAGCGCCCTGGACCCGTAACGGGCAGGTGCGCGTGCAGGTGGCCGACATTGCGCCGCGTGTTTCGGGGCAGATCATAGACATAAAGGTGCGCGACAACCAGTTTGTCCATGCGGGCGATGTTCTGTACGACATTGATCCCTTTGACTTTAAGGTGGATGTGGCCTCCGCTACCGCTCTGGTGAATGAGCGGCAGGCGGATATGGTGCTCAAAAACGCGCAGGAATACAGGCGCAACAACCTGACCGACGCCGCAGCCTCCCGCGAGGAAAAACAGGTGTTCCAGGCCACGGCGGAAGTTGCCAAGGCACAGTATGCCTCGGCCATGGCGGCTCTTTCGCAGGCCAATATCAACCTTGACCGAACCCATGTGCGCAGCACCGTAACCGGCTACGTCAACAACCTGATCATGCGTGTGGGGGACTATGCCACCGCAGGCAAGGCGAACATTCAGGTCATTGATGCTTCCTCCTACTGGGTGGACGGATATTTTGAGGAAACCAAAATCCGCTCCATCCATATTGGTGACCGCGCCCGGCTGGACCTTATGGGCTACCGCCAGCCCATGTGGGGGCATATCACCAGCATTACCCGCGGGATTGCCACCCCCAATGCAACACCCTCCACACAGGGCCTGCCATCGGTGGACCCGGTTTATACCTGGGTGCGGCTGGCACAGCGTATTCCCGTCCGTGTGCAGATCGACAGCATCCCCCCCGGCACCCAGCTTGCCGCAGGCATGACCACCACAGTCACCATTGTTGGCAGCAAGGGTAAACGTGCCCATGATTCCCTGACCGAAGCACTGGACAGGCTGCATGATGCCCTTATGGGCGGCACAGGCGGGAACGGCGCACGGCATTAGGATAGAGTATGGACGCCCGCCCCCCATGCTGGCACAAACGCAGGCATGTACCATTCCTTTGCCCTGCCCTGCCGTACTGCCATGTTCTGCGCCCTTGCCCTGTGCCTGAGCGCGGGCGCACAGGCGCGGACCATACCCGGCCAGCGCGTACAGGTCAGTGCTCCCTGCCTGAGCACCCTGCATGTTGTAACCGACAACACCCTGTCTGACGGAGTGGACATTCCGGGGGCATGGCCCGCAGGCCTGCAAAGCTCCACCGCGGCAGATGGCACCATCACCCTGACACAGATGGACTGCGCCAGCGGGCAGAGCCTTGAACTGCACACACCATCGGCCATGCCGCTGGCCATAGACAGCCCGCAGGCAACCCGCATTGTTATTGACGGCCGTAAAGGCTCCATGTCCATCCAGTCCGGCTCGGGGGGGATTGAGCTGGGCCGGACCGGGCCGATTGATCTGGCATCGGACTCCTCAGGGCCTATCCGCATTGACACACTGGCAGGCTCGGCGCGCCTGCGCTCCACCACCTCCGCCCCCATTACCATCCGCCAGGTCAAGGCTCCGGCTCTGGCCGTCTATCTGGCCGGCACAGCCAGCCTGAGCGCACCTGCGGGAACACTCAAGGCGCTGGACATCAACAACGCTGGCAAGGGCAATGCCAGTTTTGGCGGCACCACGGGTGTTGCCGCCCTGCATGTGCAGGGAAGTGGCAACATCAGTGTCCACAAAGCCACCGGCACCGTGGCAACGGAGCGTGATGGCAAGGGGCGGATTGATGTCAACTTACCCGATGCCTCCCCCACGCAGCAGAACTAGCACGACCGGGTCAACACACACCTTAACTACCCCGCAAAGCCAGAGGAGCCCTGCCGGTGTCTTTTAGTCGGCTGTTCATCATGCGCCCCGTTGGCACAACCCTTATGGCGGTTGCGTTTATGGTGGCGGGTCTTTTTGCCTACCGCGCCATGCCGGTAGCGGACCTGCCCAATATTTCCGTTCCGGTCATATACGTTATTGCCTCCCAGCCCGGCAGTTCTCCCCAGCAGTTGGCCAGTGCGGTAACCACCCCGCTGGAGCGCAGGCTTGGCCAGATTGCGGGCGTAAGCAGCATGCGCTCGGACACAACGGATTCCAGCGCATTTATCCTGCTGTTCTTTGACAATAACCGTGACATCAATGGTGCCGCGCGGGACGTGGAGGCCGCCCTGCGCGCGGCAAGGGCGGACATGCCCCACACGCTGCTCGACCAGCCGCAGTATTACAAAGCCAATCCATCGGATAGCCCGATCATGGTTGCGGCCCTTACATCGGCCACACGCAACGCCACGGCCCTGCGGGATCTGGGGGAGACACACCTCAAACCCATGCTGGCCGGGGTTAAGGGGGTTGGCTGGGTCGATGTTGTGGGCTCGGACAAGCCCGCCATCCGTGTGGAAGTTAACCCCCAGCTCCTCTACCAGTATGGGATCGGGTTTGAGGATGTGCGCTCGGCCCTTGCATCAGCCAACGCCAATACACCCAAAGGGTTCATAGAAACCGGGGGCCAGCGGCTAACACTCCAGACCAATGATCAGGCCCACAGCCCCGAGCAGTACCGTGATCTGGTAATCGGCTACCGCAATAACCGACCCGTGCGGCTGAGCAGCGTGGCAACAGTGCGCTCCGGCCCGCAGAATGAACGCACGGCGGGCTGGTACAACAAGCAGCCTGCCGTGCTGGCCATTATCCGCGCACAGCCGGGCACAAATGTTATTGAAGTCACCGACGCCATTCGCGCGCGCGCGGTCCTGCTGCGCAATGCCCTGCCTGCGGATGTTGCGTTTACACTGGTCTCGGACCGCTCCGTATCCATCCGTGGCGCTCTGGAGGACACGCAGGAAACCCTGCTTGGTTCCGTCCTGCTGGTAGTTCTGGTCGTGCTGGCATTTTTGCGGAGCTGGCGCTCCACTTTTATTCCCGCCGTTACAGTGCCGGTCTCGCTCGCGGGGTCTCTGGCCTTCATGCACCTGCTGGGCTTCTCACTCGATACGCTCTCACTCATGGCGCTGACCATTGCCACCGGCTTTGTGGTGGATGATGCCATTGTGGTGGTGGAAAACATTGCCCGCCACATGGAAGAGGGCATGGACCGCATGCAGGCCACCTTACAAGGTGCGCAGGAAATCGGTTTTACCATTCTGTCCATCACCATTTCCCTTATCGCGGTGTTTCTGCCCCTGCTGCTGATGGGAGGCATTGCGGGCAAGATATTTTTTGAATTCGCCATGACCCTGACCATTGCTGTCTCGGTCTCGTTTTTTCTGGCGGTCTCGCTCACCCCCATGATGTGTGCGCGGTTTCTGGACGTGGCCCCCGGCCCACAGGCTCCAGCGCAGCGTTCTGCCAACCCGTTTGTGCGGGCCGCCCATCTGCTGGCCGACGCCACGGACCACGCCATGGCATGGATGATGCGGCTCTACCGCTCCACGCTGGACGTTGCCCTGCGCCACCCGTGGCTGACGCTGCTCTCGCTCCCGCTCAGCTTTGTGGCAACCATCGGGCTGATCTTCATCATCCCCAAAACCGTTCTGCCTGCGGAGGATATTGCTCTTTTGCAGGGGTATCTGAGCGTGGACCAGACCTCCTCCTTTTCCGCCATGTCGCACAAGACCCGCACGGTGCTTGATGCCATGCAGGCAGCTCCGGGCGTGGAGGGTGTCATCGGCTTTACGGGCGAAGACGCCGCAAACGAAGCAGAGGTCTATGCCCAGCTCAAGCCCAAAAACCAGCGGACGCAAACGCCAGAAGCTATTGCCGACGCCATACAGCAGGCCGTGCGCACCATACCGGGGCTTACGGCCAGCATTTCCAATGCGGGTGATATTAACGGCGGCGGCCAGCGCGTGCATGAAGGCGCATACAGCTTTGTCTTCCGCAGCGAAAACGAGGCCGATATTGACCAGTGGGTGCCCCGCGTAACCGAAGCCCTGCGCAACAGTGCGGTTTTAAGCGGGGTTAGCAGCCATACGGTGGGGCATGGCATGGCACTGCATGTGCTGATCAACCGCGACAATGCCGCCCGCTACCAGATTACCCCCCAGCTTATTGGCAATGCCCTGTACGATGCGTATGGCCAACGCACGGCATCCAGCATTTCCACCCCGCTCACCACTTATTACGTGATCATGGAGGTGCAGAAGCAGTTCCGTGACAACCCGGAAATGCTGAAAACCTTGTGGGTATCCACCGCTGGTGGCACGGCATCGGGCGCTGTGGCCTCCAACACCATTCGGGTACGCAAACCTGCCGATGCCCCTGCCGCCCGCAGCGACAGCCTTTCCGAACAGTCCTTCCGCAACGCCATTGCCAACAGGCTGGCAGGGGGTGGGGCCGGGGCTTCCAACGGTTCGGCCGTTTCCGCAACATCCGAAACCATGGTGCCCCTGCCCACGGTTGCACGCATAGCCAGCGCCCCCACACCGCTACAGGTCAGCCACGAAAACGGTTTTGTCTCTGGTGCACTCTCCTTCGACCTTGCTGCCGGCCACTCGCTGAGCGAGGCAGAGGCCGAAATCCGCCAGACCATGCGCAACCTGCATGCCCCCGAAAGCCTGAAAGGTGATTTTTCAGGCGAGGCGGGCGATCTGCACAAAGACCTGGTCAACGAAGCTCTGGTGTTTGTTGCCGCCATTGCCACCATGTACATCACACTGGGTATTCTGTACGAAAGCTACATTCAGCCCCTGACCATTCTTTCCACCCTGCCTTCGGCCGCCTTTGGGGCTGTGCTTACGCTCTGGCTGTGCGGGCAACCGTTCTCGCTCATCAGCATGATTGCGGTGATCATGCTCGTAGGCATTGTTAAAAAAAATGCCATCTTAATGATCGACTTTGCCCTGCATGCCGAGCGAACCCAGAACCTGCCCCCGCATGAGGCCATAAAAACAGCCTGCCTGACCCGCTTCCGCCCCATTCTCATGACCACCATGGCCGCAGCCTTTGCCGCCATACCCATGATTATAGGGCGCGGTTATGGGGCGGAACTGCGCCTGCCCCTTGGCGTTGCCATTCTGGGCGGGCTGGCAACCAGCCAGTTGCTTACCCTGTATTCCACCCCTGTTGTGTATCTGCTCATGCACCGGCTGGCAGCTTTTGTCCGCAGAGCCGCAACATGGCTCCAGCGCAAACTGGCTGGCTGGGCAGGCACCCGCCCCAATACTGCGCCATAACACGGCGGGCATTGCATGGCCTTTCTGCTCAAAAGCTTTTAAAACACCGTTTGAACAACCGTTTTACCAAGGAAGTGTCCATTATGTCCGATGCAATGCCTGACCGTCTTTCCGTCAACCCCAACAGCGAGTTCTATAACGAAGCCCTGCTTGAGCGCGGCGTTGGCGTGCGGTTCAAAGGCGTGGAAAAAACCAATGTTGAAGAATACTGCGTGAGCGAAGGCTGGGTACGCGTTGCCGTTGGCAAAACCGTGGACCGCCGTGGCAACGCCCTGACCATGAAGCTGAATGGCCCGGTTGAGGTCTGGCTTAAGGACTGACCTTCCGCCAGCACATGGCACACTGACAATTAAATACTTTATTTAATTGTCAGTGTTTGGAATAGTGTCACGCATAGTTCAAGGCAGACCAGAAGGAACACCATGCCATGACCCAGACAGCACCCAGCACGGAAGCCGATCTCCGGCACACCATTGTTATTGTTGGCGGCGGGTCCGCTGGCATTGCCGTTGCAGCCAAGCTGCTGCGTGAGCGCCCCGCGCTGGACGTGGCCATTATTGACCCCGCGACAACCCACGCCTACCAGCCCGGCTGGACACTGGTTGGTGCCGGGGTCATGAAGCTGCGCGACACGCTGGAGCAGGAAGGCGGGCTTATTCCCAAAGGCTGCACATGGCTGCGTGCTGCCGTAAGCACCTTTGAGCCCGAGAGCAACACCCTGACCCTGGCCGACGGACGCACCGTTGCCTATGGCCGTCTGGTTGTCTGCCCCGGCCTGCAGCTTGACTGGGACAAGATTGAAGGCCTGAGCGAAACACTGGGCCGCAATGGCGTATGCTCCAACTATTCCAAAGACACGGTGGAATATACCTGGACCTGCATCCAGTCCCTTGCCGGGGGCACCGCCCTGTTCACCCAGCCCCCCATGCCGATCAAATGCGCTGGTGCTCCGCAGAAAATTGCCTATCTGGCCGCAGATCACTGGCGCAAGCAGGGTACACTGAACCGCACAAACGTGGACTTCTGCCTTGCGGGCGATGCGCTGTTTGGCGTGGCCTATTTCCGCCCCGCGCTACAGCAGGCGGTGGATTATTACGGCATCAACCTGCAGTACAAACATAATCTGATTGCCGTAAACGGCCCCGAGCGCAAGGCAACCTTTGCGGTTACCGGCCCCGATGGCAAGGTGACAAAAGTGGTGCGTGAGTTTGACATGCTCCACGTCACCCCGCCCCAGAGCGCGCCTGACTTCGTTAAAAAAAGCCCGCTGGCCGATGCTGCCGGCTGGCTGGATGTGAACGCCACAACACTCCAGCACGCCAAATACCCCACCATCTTTGGTATTGGGGATGTCATGAACACCTCCAACGCCAAAACCATGGCAGCCGCACGTGCACAGACCCCTGTGGTCGTCCGCAACGTTCTGGCTTCTCTGGATGGTCGCCCACTGAGCGGGCAATATGACGGGTACGGCGCATGCCCGCTGACCGTGGCTTACGGCAAGATCGTGCTGGCCGAGTTCCTGTACGGTGGCAAACCTGCTCCGAGCTTCCCCTACGACCAGCGCAAGCCCAGCCGGTTTGCATGGTTCCTCAAAACCACCGTGTTCCCCCATGTTTACTGGGACATGATGCTCAAGGGCCGCGACATTGAAATGCCGCACCACCCGGAATGGTCCAAGGACTGAATACTTATCTCCCCCTGCCCCACCGGGTTCCAACCCGTGGGGCAGAGAGTGTGAATAAGCCCATAAAAAAAACCTCCCCAGTTACGGGGAGGTTTTTTTATGCCCTAGGGGCAACTGCCATATGTGGCCGAAATGCTTCCGGCTCACTCCTCATCAATAGCGCGTTTGGGGAGCAGAGCTGGCACAAACACCAAAGTCCCCAGAAGCGTGCAGGCCAGAGAGAGCAGCAGCAAGCGCCCCATGCTGGCCGTGCCCGGATGGTGCGAGAGGGCAAGCGAGCCAAAGGCCGTGCCCGTGGTCAGGGCAGAAAACAGCACGGCTCGTGCGGTGGGGGATGCCAGCGGGAATTTAACTCCATCGCGCCAGTTCATGACAAAATAGATGTTGAAGGATACGCCCACACCCAGCAGCAGCGGCAATGCAATAATGTTGGCGAAGTTGAGTGTTTCTGGCAGCAGCACGACCAGAATAACCGTCATCAGCGCAGACAGCAGCAGCGGGGCCAGCACAAGCGCCATATCCTTGATCCGGCGCAGAGCGATCATGAGGATAATGGCGATCATGACCACGGCTGCCCCGGCGGCCTGTTCGAACGCACGCACAATGGAGCGCGCGCTTTCCACAATATCCACCGCCGTACCGGCCATATCGGGCTCAACCTTCTGCAAGGACCCGACAAACTTGCGCAATGCGCCTGAGCTGCTCATCACCCCTTTGGGGTGTACTTCCACAAGAGCGCGACCATCGGGGAGCAGATAGTCGTTCGCAATGCTTGGGGGCACGTCATGCATGGTAACAGGCCCGGCCTGTAGCATGGTCCGCAATTGGTCCAGCTCCGGTGGCAAAAACCGCACCAGAGCAGTATTGGCGGCCTCCACCGTGGCATCGGGGGCAGTCGCCAGACGGGCCAGAGCTGCCTGAATCCTGCGCAGCGGGTCATTGCCAGGCAGCTTGTCCTGCACTTCGGCCAAGGCTTTTGCAGTGCTGGCCGCTGCTGCACGCAGGGCGGCGGCATCTGGCGCAGGTTTGGGGTTTGGCACAATCAGCGTTGGCAGCAGCAGGGATGCGGCATCCTGAATAAGGGCCAGTTTTTCAGGCTGTTGCGTAGGCACATATGAGCCGAGCCACATGACATCATGCACATCGGGCAGTTCATCCAGACGATCGGCCTGTTTTGCGGCGTCATCCAGAGACTTCACCAGCAGTTCCGCGCTGTAGGGGGATGTCTGCGGGTTATCAATCAGCAGGCTGAGGGCGCGCATCCCTTCGGAATTGGGGTTTTTGGTGTGCAGCGGGTCGCCATCAAACTGCAGGGCCGGCACCAGCGCCAACCCGATAACGGCCACCACACCAAAAAAGGCCAGCAGCCATTTGCGATGCTGGCGGATTTTGGTGTCCACCGGCTTCATCCACACATACCCCATGCTGGGGCAGTTAAGCGGCGGGTGGCAGATGCAAAGCAGCGCAGGCAGCAAGGTGGTGGTGCAGACAAAAGCCACCAGCATGCCAATACCCGCAATAAGCCCCAGCTGGGCCACACCCAGAAAAGCGGTGGGCGTAAACGCCAGAAAGCCTGCGGAGGTCGCAAGGGAAGCAACCAGAATCTGATGCCCCGTTTCCTCCCCTGTCATGCGCAGGGCTTCGTACATGCCTTCCTTGCCGGTGGCCGTGGGGATCTGTGCACGGAAACGGACAGAAAACTGGATGGCAAAATCCACCGCAATCCCCACAAACAGAATGGCGAATGCGACCGAAATCAGGTTAAGCGTGCCAACCGCCACGGCGGCAAAGCCCGTGGTCAGCAGCAGCCCCACAACCAGCGTAACCACAATAGGCAGCACCACACGCCAGGAGCGCACGGCAAGCGTAAGCCACAGCGTTACCAGCAGCAAAGAGCCCACAAGCCCGGCCACCATGCCCTCGGCCACGGTTGCGAACTCTTCATCATCCAGCTGGACCTGCCCGGTCAGGTGGACCTTGGCATGGCCGCTGCGTACGAACTCAAGGTCCTTGATTACGGCACGCATGGCGTCCGTGGCCTCCCCCCCGGGCTGGAAGGAGCCATAGTCCAGAATGGGCTGGGTCATGACAAACTGGTAGCGCCCGGCAAGGTCAGACAACTGCCCCCCAAGCAGACGCTGCCACGAGAGGGGGGATGCCTGACCATCCACCGCTTTTTCCAGCGTATTGGCAAAGCCGGTCAGCGGTGTCTGAAAACCGGCCAGATTGGCCTGCCCGGTCTTGACCCCTTCTGCAATCAGGGAGAGCGCACCAAAAAGCCCACGAGCGGAAGGGTCCTGCGCAAGGGCGGACAGGAAGGGCTGCGCGGCAATCGTGTCGTTCAGGATGCCCGCAAGCGGTTTGGGCTCCAGAAACATAAGCCCGTTGCGCTCAAGGTACGGGTTGGCATCCGGCCGGTTGGCAAAGGCAAAGTGTTTGTGATCCGCTGCCAGCGCTTCGGCCAGTTTGCGTGCTGTTTCCTGCCCTTCTTCTGGCAGGTCGGCTTCCACCACCGCGACCAGAAGATTCTCTTTTTGCGGGAACAGGCGGGCCATTTCATCCGAGCGCTGCTTCCACTGCAAACGGGGGGAGAGCATTTTGCTCGTATCCGTGGTCACGCCAAGCTGGGTCATGCCCGCATAAACGCCAGCGCCTGACAGCACGCAAAAGAGTGCCACGACCAGCCACGCATGGCGCGCACAAAGGGTGATAAAACGACCTATGGGTGCAAAGAGCATGATAAACGACAGGATCCTAGAAAAGTCATGGCGTCAGGCACAAAACCGCCTTGGTTTGCCTAACCGCTTCGCACGATGCAAGTGACTATCTACGCAAGCCACCCTTCTTTTACCGCCCGGAATGCGGAAAATGGGATTTTTCCGGGCCATTCCGGTGGTCCGACCATGTGTGTTCCAGCCATTGCCACAGCACCAGTGCAGGCACGCCCCAAGCAATTTCGCGCAGGCGCTTGATCAGCGAGAGCGCAATGGCAACGGGTGGGGCAATACCAAACAGCCCGCCGACCACCATATAGCCCCCTTCCGACACACCCAGTGCTCCGGGCACAGCAAACCCTGCGGATTTGGCGGCTTCCCCCACACCTTCAATAACAAAGCCGGTCGCCAAAGAGCAGTCATGGCCCATAAAATGCAGGATCAGGCAGACCTCCACCGCCCCCAGCGCCCATGCGGCAAACTGGAGGATCAGGCTGGTCACGGCATTGTTGCGGGTCTTGTACAGGCCCAGTACTTCCTGATGAATCCCGCGAATACCCTCAACCCCGCCCCAACCCAGATGGGCGGCAATCCGCTCCAGCAGTTTTTCCACCAGAGCAACGGCACCAAGCCACTGGCTGGCAAATACGGCTATGCCAATCACGGCAAGAACAAGGGCACTTTCAAGCAGCCTGTCGGTCACAGCCGAACGCTGGACCAGAACAAGCAGCAAAAGCAGCCCCGCTACCGTAAACAGAACCTGACTGAGCAGTTCAATCGTAAGGTCACAGATTGTCGCCGCTGCCGCGCGGCGCAAACCCAGCCCCCGCCGGGATAACAGGCGGCTGGCCACCACCTCCCCACCAACCTGCGCCACGGGGAGCAGGTTGTTTACCCCCTCCCGCACACAGCGGAGCATGAAAAAATCACGCAGGGGCAGATGGGGCGGCAGGTCACGGCGCGCAATAATGCGCCATGCCTGAGCGGAGAGAGACACCTGAACGGCATGAAAGACAATGGCGGCAAGGATTCCCCAGCCGCCAGTCATGACAAGCGCAAAAATGGCCTGCGCGCCAAAGCGCGAGAGCATCCATAATGTCAGGCCAAGCCCCAGAATGCCGGCCACAAGAGTGATGCGCTTCATGCAGTCTCCCCATTTCATGCCAGAGCTGGCGCTTACTCCGGCATGCCGCTCCTTTTATCCCTCCCTGATCTGACGCAGGAGGGCAAGAGATTCCACACAGGCGGCGGCGGCTTCACGCCCTTTATTATGCACATCATCCGCAGAACGCACAGTTGCCTGTTCTTCTGTGTAGGTTGTGAGAATACCAAAGGCCACCGGCACCTCGGTTGCAAGGCTGGCCTGCACAATGCCCAGAGTGGCCCCAAGGCTGATAAATTCAAAATGCGCGGTATCGCCCTTGACCACGCAGCCAAGGCAGATCACCCCTTCATACCGCCCGGTCTTGGCCAGTGCCTGCGCCAGCAGCGGCATTTCAAACGCGCCGGGGGCTGCAAACACATCGCCTTCAGCCACGGCAATGCCGTGTTCGCCCAGCCATGCAATGGCGCCATCCCGCAGGCCACCTGTCACCGTCTCATTAAACCGGCTGACAACCAGTGCCAGACGGGGTGCGGGGGAAAGGGCCTTGAGGTCAGGCAGAGTAACGGGGGAACGTGTACCCATAAGTCGTATTATCCTTTTGAATCACTGCGTCTTGAATACAGACAGCTCAGGCAGGAACCTTGTGCACAACGGGGGACGGTGCATCGCAGCTCAGGTGGTGGCCCATGCGTTTGCGTTTGGCATGCAGGTAGGCACGGTTGAACATGTTGGCCGGAATTTCCAGCCCCAGTCTTTTACGCACCACAAAGCCCCGGCTTTCCAGTGCCCGGACCTTCTCGGGGTTGTTGGTCAGCAGGTCGAGCTGGCCCACACCAAGGCTGCGCAGTATGCCTGCCGCTGCACGCCAGTCGCGCGCATCGGTTGCAAAACCGAGCCTGTGGTTGGCTTCAACCGTATCCAGCCCGGCATCTTGCAATTCGTAGGCGCGTATCTTGTTCACAAGGCCAATGCCGCGCCCTTCATGCCCACGCACGTAAACCAGCACGCCGCACTCGGCCTGCCCGATGGCCTGCAACGCTGCCTGAAGCTGGGACCCGCAATCGCACCGCAGGGAGCCGAGCGCATCGCCGGTCACACATTCGGAATGCAGGCGCACCACCGGCACCGGGCCGTTGGGGCGGACATCCCCCTTAACCAGCGCAACATGCTCCACACCTTTTTCGTCCCGGAAGGCGTGAATAACCAGCTCATTCCCACCATACACGCTAGGCAGGGCGGCCTTGGCCAGATCGGGCACAACGTCTTCCGCCGCGGGGGCTGCGGCCTGTGCGGGCTGTGGCTCCAGCGGTGCCAGACCATGCGCGCCAATCCATGCCACCAGTTCGGCAATGGAAATAATGGGCATGTCATGCTGCCGGGCAAACACATCCAGCTGAGGGCGGCGGGCCATTGTGCCGTCCTCGTTCAGAATTTCGCAGATCACGGCGGCGGGCTTGAGCCCGGCAAGGCGCAGCAGGTCAATCGAGCCTTCGGTATGGCCAATACGCGCCAGCACGCCACCGGGTTCGGCCCGCAGGGGGAAGATATGCCCCGGAGAGGCAATATCTGCCGGCGTCGCCTCATCTGCCGTGGCAACCAGCACGGTCTGGGCACGATCGGCGGCGGAAATACCGGTACTGACCCCCTCACGCGCCTCGATCGACACGGTAAACGCCGTGCCATACTGCGCGGTGTTGTCGCTCTGCCGCACCATCATGGGCAGTTCAAGCTGCTCTACGCGCTCGGCGGTCAGGGGCAGGCAAACCAGCCCACGGGCATGGGTGATCATGAAGTTCATGGCCTGCGGGGTCATGAACTGTGCCGCCATAACAAGGTCGCCCTCGTTTTCGCGGTCCTCATCATCCACCATCACAACCATGCGGCCCGCCCGCACGGCATCCAGCGCACGCAGCAGACGCTCGGAAGGCTGGAGCGGTGCGGTCTGCCCCTGTGTCATTTTGCCTGACATTGTGCCTCCACATATTTTGCAATGATATCCACTTCCACATTCACGGCATCCCCCACCCTGAGCGTACCCAGTGTGGTGTGGTCCCATGTGTGCGGAATGATCATGAGGGCGATGCGGAACTTACCGTCCTGCACCGGCCCCACTTCGTTCAGGGTCAGGCTGATCCCGTCCAGCGCGACCGAGCCTTTTTCCACCATGTAGCGGCGCAGTTCTGCGGGAATATCAAACTCCACGCGCCGGGCATCGCCCGAAGGTGTAGCCCCGACAAACCTGCCCAGCCCATCCACATGCCCCTGCACAATATGGCCGGACAGGCGGGTGGACGGCGTTACCGCACGTTCCAGATTAACCCGCGACCCGGCCGCAAGGGAGCCCAGCATGGTGCGGTCCAGTGTTTCACTGCTGACAAAAAAGCGTACGGGCATATTCTGCGCCGGGGCCACGGCTGTCAGGCAGACACCATTGACGGCAATGCTCTCGCCCTCGGCCACGTCGGTCAGGCCGGTCTGCACTTCCAGCATAAGGGAGCGCGCACCCTGCTCGACTGCAAGGACCTGACCGAGAGATTCTATAATACCGGAAAACATGCCTGCTCCTGCGTGCATCGCGCCCATTGCGGAAAAAGGGAAAGGGGGGAGATGTCGTGTCGGGTTGAAACAGAAAAGTGGTCGCAGCCCTGCGCATCCTGCCGGATATGCAGCCAGTCATCCCACAACCCCTGCGCGCTGATCGCACGCAGCAGGGTGGGACCAGCCTCGACCATGACCCACAAGGCGGGCGTGCTGGCCAGCACTGCGGGCAGATCGGCGCAGTCGGGGCAGAACAGAACATCAAAGCGTGCCTGTGCCTGCTCCTGCCAGTGTGCGGGCACCTTGTTGGGCGCACCACACACCACCAGCACCCGCCGCCTGTTGGCGTGGTCTGGCACATGCCGCACGGTAAAGGCGGGCAGGTCGGCCTGTATTGTGCCTGTGCCTGTGACAATACCATCGGTTACGCGCCGCAGCGCGTGGGCAAACTCGAGCGATTGCCGGGTTGTAAACGTTGTGCTGCCAACCGGCGGCACCATGTTGCCCTGTGCATTAACCGCCTGTTTGACCGTAATCCACGGCCGCCCATGCACCATGCGCCATGCAAACGGGGCCAGCAGAGCCTTGCAGCGCGCCAGACAGGCACCACCGTTGGCGGCATGGGCCAGCCACCGCACATCCAGCCCTTTGGCCTGCAAATATGCAGCACCGCCACCGGGCACATGGGGGTTGGGGTCCGCGCAGCCAATCCACACCGTCTGTACGGGCGTGGATAAAAGCGCTTCCGTGCATGGCGGGGTGCGGCCGGTGTGATTGCACGGCTCCAGCGTAACCACAGCGGTATGAATCCGCTCCACCACACCCAGTGCGAGCGCCTGCTCCACGGCCAGACGCTCGGCATGCAATGCGCCTGCCTTGTGGTGGGCGGCAATAACCAGCACTTCCCCCCGTGCATCCAGCAGCACACACCCCACAGCGGGGTTTGGCGCGGTCTGCCCGGCAAAACGCCATGCTTCGGACACAGCCATATCAAAGGCCGCACCAACATGCTCTGGCATAGTGTGGGGGAAAGGTTGAGAAATACTGTTCACCCTGGTGTCTCTTTTAGTCCATACCTGCTCATGACAGACGGACCCAGGGCGTCAAAAAGGGTTACACGCTTTATGCACGCAAGCCGGACTCCGGCTTAACGGACAAAAAACGAGTCTCTCTTTCTCGTTCTCTTTCATCCGGACTATAACCGTCGGCTCCGGAGTTACACCGGATCTGCTGACCCTGCCGAAGCAGGCGCTCGCGGGCTTGGGGTAGCGCACCACCCCTTTACCGCCGGTAGGGAATTACACCCTGCCCTGAGAACGTCACACCCGCACAAAACGGGTGCTCTGTTAATATGATGGCCCCAACCCCCGTGTGTTGCAAGGATAAAACTTTTCACATCTGCTTAATGTTTGCTCCGGACCGGCCCCAAAAGCCGCCCCCCTTGCCTAACATTCCGTTACTGTTATGAGAGAGGACAGGCAGCCTTGGCCCCGGACACGGACCAGCCGGGCCGCTTTTTGCAACCTGCGGGAGCAGTTGGTGCACGCTTACGCACCCTGTAGTGCCTGCCCTGCGGGTGCATATGCACTGTATATTGGAGTTTTTTTAACCCCCATGGACCAGCCATGACCCAGCCAGACCCGGCACCCCAGACCACGCCCCCTCCCGCAGCCATGACCGGCCTTGCCGGATGGGTAGAAGCACGCCTGCCTGTTATTTCTGCCTTCCGGGCAGAATACATAGACTTCCGCCTGCCCCGTAACCTGAACGGGCTGTGGAATTTTGGGGCCATCCTGACCGTTGTTCTGCTGCTTATGCTGGCTACCGGCATTTTTCTGGCCATGAACTACACCCCGACCAATGCAGGGGCTTTTTTGTCGGTCGAGGCAATAGACCGCCAGCTTGCCGGCGGGTGGCTGCTGCGGGCCATGCATATGACCGGGGCCAACCTGTTTTTGGCCGCACTCTATGTGCATCTTTTCCGTGGATTGTATTACGGCTCCTACAAAACCCCGCGTGAACTGCTGTGGCTGAGCGGGCTTGTGCTGCTGGTTATGGTCATGGCCACGGCCTTTGCCGGTTACATGCTACCGTGGGGCCAGATGTCCTACTGGGGTGCGGACGTGATTACCAAGGCCGTGGGTGCCGTACCGGGCATTGGTCCGAGCCTTGAACATATTATGGCCGGGGGCGACCATCTGGGCGATGTTTTTGTGCACCGCTTTTTTGTGCTGCACTTCCTGCTTGCTTTTCTGGTCGTTGGGGTTGTGGGGCTGCATGTGACCATTGTGCACGTCAATGGTTCCAACAACCCGCTGGGCATTGAACCGCGCACTCCGCGCGACACCGTACCGTTCTACCCCTACTATATCAGCAAGGATCTGGTGGGGCTTATTGTGTTCGCCATGGTGTTTGCCGCGCTCATGTTCTTCTGGCCCAATCTGCTGATCGAGGCGGACAACTACACCCCCGCCGACCCCATGCACACACCGGCTGATATTGAGCCGGAATGGTATTTTCTGCCATTTTACGGCCTGCTCCAGTCCGTGCCCTCCAAATTTGGCGGCCTGCTGGCTTCCGCCGCATCGCTGCTGATCCTGTTTGCCCTGCCATGGCTGGACCGCTCCCCCGTGCGCTCCATGCGCTTCCGCCCGCTCTGCCGTATTGGCCTGTTCGGGCTGGTAGCCGCATTTATTCTGCTGGCGGTTGCAGGCAAGCACCACGCACAGGGCGGCTGGCTGATTGTGGCGCGTCTGGCGGGTATTTATTACTTCAGCTACTTTGTAGTGCTGCTTCCCCTTGCCTCACGCAAGGAAAAAACACGCCCCCTCCCCACCTCCATAGCCGCTGCGGAAGGAGATCAGTAATGCAGGGTTCTTTTTCCCGTCCTGCCGCTGGCCTGCTGCTGGCGCTCGGCCTGTCCGGTGTTGCACTGGCACACGAACCAGACAAAGCACCACCCCATCAGGCATGGAGCTTTGAAGGGCCATTGGGCCAGTATGACCAGCCCAGCCTGCAACGTGGTTTTCTGGTATTCCAGCGCGTGTGTTCCACATGCCACGGCATGCGCAACCTGACCTATAACGACCTGGCAGGCATTGGCCTGACCCGCCAGCAGATTGAAGAAACCGCAAAAGCCAAACCGCAGCCCGGCACACCGGACGCCATGGGCCAGCCCACCACGCGCCCGGGGCTGCCCGATGACCACCTGAACTCCCCTTTCCCCAGCGATGCGGCGGCTGCGGCCATGATGGGCGGCGTAGCCCCGCCTGATCAGTCCCGCCTTGCCATGACCCATCCGGGCGGGCCGGACTGGCTGTACGCGTTCCTGACCGGCTACCGCATGCCCCCGCCAGCCGATGCGCCCATGGTCCCCGGCAAGTTTTATAATGACTGGGCCGCAGGCCACATGATTGGCATGCCCCCTCCGCTCATGAACGGCATGATCCAGTACCCCGATGGCACCCCTGCCACGGTGGAACAGCAGGCCCGCGATATAACCACTTTTCTGGTCTGGGCATCCGATCCGCACCGCAATGACCGCCACAGCATTGGCAAGGCCGTTATGGCCTATCTGGCTGTGCTGCTTGTGCTGGCCATTGCATGGAAGCGCAAAATCTGGAAACGCCTGAAAACGCAGTGAAGAACAGAAAGCACGCAAGAACCATGACACGCGAGACTGACACCACCCCAGCTCCCGAACAGGCCCCCGGCCGCCGTGACTTTCTGGGCATGGTCACCACGGCTGGCACGGTCACAGGCATTGCGGCCTGCGCCATTCCGTTTGTGGAAAGCCTGCAACCACAGGACAGCGCCGCCGCACACCTGCCGGTTGATGTGGATATTGCCCATCTGGCCCCCGGCCAGCAGATAGTGGCTGTATGGCAGGGCAAGCCCATCTTTATTATCCGCCGCACACCCGAAGAACTGGCAAGCCTGCAGAATGCGGAATTGAGTGCCCTGCTCAAGGATGCCAACTCCACAGCCAACCAGCAGCCCGGTTATGCCCGCAACTGGCACCGCTCCATTGTGCCCGAATACGGGGTTTATGTGGGCATCTGCACGCATCTGGGCTGCGTACCTGCCTACACTCCTCCACAGGGGTCCGGGCCGGAGGCATCTGGCGGGTACGGCTGCCCCTGCCATGGCTCCAAGTTTGATCTGGCAGGGCGGGTGCAAAAAGGTGCTCCCGCTCCGTACAACCTGCCCGTGCCACCTTATGTCATGCCTTCCGCCACCGTGATCAGGCTGGGGGAAAACCCCAAGGGGGAAAATTTCGACTTTTCCACCATAGAACAGATCTGACCTTCTCCCCCGCCAGCCTGTGTCTGGCGGGGTTTTTACCGGGCATACCCCCGGCAAGCCTCACACCCGTAGTGTGAGATGCTTTTGCCCAAAAGCAACTTATCAGCCATAGCGGACTGCGCCATGCTCGGCTTGCTCAAAGCCGGTCTGCTCCAGCCCGGCCCAACCCACAGGGAGTTGCTGATATGTCGGGAATTGTTGTTGTTTATCACTCAGGTTATGGCCACACCCGCAAAGTGGCCGAATACCTTGCGCGCGGCGCCAAGGCCGAACTGATTGCCATTGATGACAATGGGGAGCTGCCCGAAAGCGCCTGGGACAAGCTGGCCGAAGCCAAAACCATTGTCTTTGGCGCACCGACCTATATGGGCAACGCAAGCTGGCAGTTTAAAAAATTCGCCGATGCCACTTCCAAAATCTGGTTCATGCGCGGCTGGCAGAACAAGCTGTTTGCGGGCTTTACCAACAGCGCAAGCCCTGTGGGGGACAAAGGGCTGACACTGGCATGGCTGCAAACCCTAGCAGGCCAGCACGGCGGCATATGGATCAGCCTTGGCATGCTGCCTTCCAACACAAAAGCCGCCAAGAACACGGACCTGAACGCTCTGGGCGGTTCCACTGGCCTGCTCGTCCAAAGCCCGTCTGATGCCAGCGTGGACGAAATCCCCCAAGGTGGGCTGGACACAGCCGCAGCATTTGGTGCGCGCATTGCCGAAATTACAGAACAATTTGCATGAAAAATCCATTCATGCGGCACAAAGTTGTGCGCAGGCAGTCTATTCTTAAAAAAGATAAATAAAACTGCCGCATGGTCAGCGGGTATCACGGAAGAGTGATACCCGCTTGTCGTTTTTCCAGTTTCATTATGAAACCGGAATGTTACCTATCGGAGTAGTCAATCACCTTAGCAGCACATATAAATATAATACTTAAAGTGCGGGAATCTGAGTAATGAATCTGTCCGGAAAAAAAACAGGTCTTGCCGTTGCCCTAAGTGTCGCATCGGTTCTGGCAGCCGTTCCCCTTAAATCGGCAAAGGCGCAGGTTCACCCTTTTTCAGCTTTTTCCAGTGGTAGTTCCGACCTGTCGCACTGGCTGTCGGACGTTACCCTGATCGGTCAGATTGAAGGCGGCATCATGGCCAACCCGGCCCGCCCCAACTCCGGTTACAACTTTGGCGACTTTCTGGCCGACCATGCCAACCAGGTCCAGTTGAATCAGGCGGAGTTTACTCTCTCCAAAGCTATCGACCCCAGCAAAAACACCTATCAGGTCGGCTTTACGCTGGAAGGTCTTTATGGCTCGGATGCCCGTTACTACCATCTGGTCGGCATCTCCGATCAGGAATGGAAGGCCCGCTACCAGCTTATTCCCGCACAGGCCCATGTGGATGTACACCTGCCCTGGCTGACCTCTGGCGGGCTGGACATGCAGGCCGGTATTCTACAGGCCCCCATGGGTGTGGAGGGGCTGGACCCCGCCTCCCGCGCATTCTACACGCTGGCCTATACATCTGAATATTCCGTACCATTCCAGCATATGGGCGCCATGTTCAACTGGCATGTTACGCCTATTCTGGACGTAACATTCGGGATTGATACGGGTAACCAGACCACCTTTGGCGCATCGGACAACAACAGCCGTCCCGCCGGGTATTTTGGCTTTAACCTGAACAACCTGCTGGGTGGTAAACTCCGTATTGTGGAACTCAGCCGCGTAGGGCCGGAGAATGTCTGGCAGAGTGTCGGGCATTACGAGGCAGACCACGCACAGCGCTTCTGGAACGATATTAACGCGACCTATCAGGTTAACGACAAGCTAAGCCTGACAGCCGAATTCAACTACCTGCATGACGAGGGCATACGCGGTATTGGTGCACGCGGGCAGTTTGCCGGCACGGATGCCGAAAGCTTTGTCAGCTTCCTCAGCTACAAGATCAACAAGGACTTCACCTTCAACTATCGTGGCGAAATCTACCGCGACAACAATAACTCGATGGTGGCAACCTTTACCGGCAACAACTCTTACATGAATGCCATTGCAGGGCGCTCCTACACCACCATGACCGGCGCAAGCGGGCACGGTACCACCTATGGCGACCTCTCGCTTAACGTTGCCTATCGCCCTGATCTGGGCCACCATATCCGCGTTTTCCAGCTACGTCCTGAAATCCGGTTTGACCGCGCTCTCAACAGCACCTCACCCTTTAACGGTGGCCGCAACAACGGCATGTTCACCTTTGGTGGTGACGCAGTGATCGGCTTTTAAGCCATACAGTACACAGGCACACGCGCCCTCCACCACGGGGGCGCGTGCTCTTATAGTGCTTATCACGCCTTCCTCCCCCAACACGGGAGCCGCCTTCCGCCTTTGGCACTCGTCATGCCTCCAAGCCCTGCTCAGATGTGGGTTATGACATCCGCCGCAATGGCGATTAAATGTTAAAGAATTAAAAAATAATTTCCGCTTTGCGCCAGAACGCTTTGCAGTATTGAAGATAAAAGCCCTTTAGCCTTAACTTTGTCACGCTTATGAGGGCATAAATCATGCGTTATTCTAATCTATGTTGGATTAGCGCGACGTGCGATCATGCAAGACAAGGCTGATAAGGTATGTTAGACGAAAAACACAATTGCTGGCGGCATCATCATGGCCTGCCGCATGTAAGTCGGATTGGGAATTGTTGAGATAGGCAATTGTTTTGTTTAGAAAAAACAAGGAAACTCCTCAGAAAGTAGCTGTCGTCAGCGGTGCATCCGGCGGCATTGGGCGTGCTTTGTGCCTTCAGTTGCGCCAGCGTGGGTACCGGGTCATTGGCCTGTCACGCCAGAACGCTGCGGCAGCCGATACAGCTTATGTTGACTGCATGCTGGCATGCGACCTGACCGATTCACACTCCATCAATGAAACTGCCCGCACAATCGGGCAGACCAGTGCCAGCGTTGATCTCTTTATATTCTGTGCCGGTGTTATTTCCCCACAGTCTGTGGCGACCTTGGAGCATGCTCCGGTTATTGAGCAGATCCAGACCAATCTGCTCGGCGTTATGCTGCTGACCAATGCCATTCTGCCAATAATGGCAAAAGACTCCCACATTATTTACGCCAACTCCATGGCGGGCATTTTTCCTCTGGCGGGCAGCAGCGCCTATACGGCCTCCAAATTTGGCCTGCGCGGTTTTGCACTGGCACTGGAGCAGGAGCTCAAGCCACGCCATATCCGGGTGTCCTCCGTATTCCCCGGCAGCGTCAATACGTCCATGCTGGCGACGGAAATGGAGCGTGGCGGGTCGGTCCTCAACTTCATGTCTGCCCCGCAGGAGCCAGAAGCCATTGCGGCCTGGATTCTTTCCCCCCATGTGCGCAAACATGTTGAGAACTTTCCGTCCAGCTTTGACAGGCTGTTTTGCAGTCTTTTCCTCTGGTCGCCTGGCTTCCTGCGCCTTTGCCTGCCATTGATGACGGCATGGGCCAAATCCCGCCGTGCACACTACAGAAAAAGCAACAAGACCACTTAAGTCAGACCACTCTGCCCCCGCCTTTTGCGCAGGCAGCCCGGGGGCAGAGCCAATACACCACAAAAAATTAAGGCATCAACGCCGGGCGGGCTGCTTTTACCCTTGCCCGCATGACTCATGCGGCATCTGTTAGCCCATTAATCACGCGGCGTAGCAGTTCCAGCAGATGTGCGCTGTCTTCCCCCGCCAGAGCCGCGTGACTTCTGGCATTGATTGCCGCAACGGCCGCCGCAATATCTGGCAGTCTTTCCTCCGCCAAAGGCGATAACGATATAAACGCACTGCGCCGGTCCTTCGGGTCTGGTGTGCGTTGGATCAGCCCATCCCGTTCCATACGGGCGAGGGTCTTGGCCATGGTGGACTGCTCTACTGCGGCAAGCTGTACCAGGTCGCGCTGTGCCAGTGGTTTGCCATCCGCCAGAGCAAAAAATACCGGCAACTGCCCCGACATAAGCCCGAACGGCCGCAGAGCATCATCCATCTCCCGCGCAAAAAGCCGTGCGGCCCAATTGATCATATAACCAAGGGACTGTTCCCGGGGCTGCCATTTATATGGCTTGCTATCTATGTTCATGGCTAGCTATATTTGATCTCTCAGCTTCATTCATGCAAGGACGATAGCATGCAGACGGTTCTCCGCCACATCCACCCTCTGGCGGGGGGATTGGCCATTCTGTGGGGGCTGCTTGTGCTGGCTCCCTGCCTCGCACTCACTAATTTTTCTGGCTACCAGATGGCAGGCGGGGCACCGCGCGGGCTGGCACTGGCCAAATTCAGGCGCATGCGGGTCATTGGGGCCAATGGTCTTTGTGTGCTGGTTCCCTGCGCGTTTTTTCTCGCCTTGCGCGCATCTGCACAAACATTCGACGGACTGTTTTATGGTGTGCAATTACTCGAACTTCTGGCAGGAGCCGTAAACCTTGCACTCCTTGGCATCAACTTTCGTGACGGGGTGCGAATGGCGCGTGCCTGAACCTGTAAAAACAGCATTCTGCCGCACAGAACATTTTGCATGGCCTGGCCCTGATGCGCTGCAAAAATATGTTGTATGTTAAAAGACAACCGCAAGTGTCAGGGTTTTAGAATGTCCCGTGAGAATTTTAATGAACTTCTTTCCTTTCTTGCGGTTGCTCAGGAAAGAAGCTTTACACGTGCTGCTGCACGGCGAGGCGTAACGCCCTCGGCCTTAAGCCATACCATGCGGCTGCTGGAAGAAAGGCTGGGAGTTACACTGCTGACCAGAACAACCCGGCGGGTTGTTCCCACAAGTGCAGGGGAATACCTGCTGAGCAACATTCAGCCGTTATTTGACGAAATTGAAAATAAAATTGCCAGTCTGGATGAGTTTCGTAGCGCACCGAGAGGTGAACTGAGAATTACCGCGACAGATGAAGCCCTGACGTATTTTCTACGCCCCAAACTAGCCAATTTTCTTAAAAAATACCCTGATATTGCCATAGAAGTTTCAACCGACATGAAACTTGTCGATATTGTTGATGAATCCTTTGATGCAGGGATCAGGCTGGGCGAGATGGTTGCACAGGGTATGATGTCCGTCCCTGTTTCCCCTGCCATTGAGTTTGTGGTTATTGGAGCTCCCAGCTACTTCAGGGAACATCCGGCCCCCAAAAAGCCCAATAACCTGACTGAGCACAATTGTATTGGTGTTAGGCTACCAACGTACGGAAAGCTTTATAAATGGCTTTTCCGGCAGAATGGAAAAGACGTTAAATTCCAGCCAAGTGGGCAGTTTATTTGCAATAATGTGTTTTCTGCGCGGGATGCCTGCCTGGATGGCATAGGGCTTGCGTACCTGCCAAGGGTTGTGGTGGAAAGCCATATTGCATCAGGCGAGCTTGTTCCTGCGCTGGAAAAAATCTGCCCTACCCATGTGGGGTTCCATCTTTTTTACCCACGGCATAACCAGTATTCCATGCCGCTGGCTCTTTTTATCGAAGAAATGAAACTGGCATGATGCCACGCAAGGGCATGCGTAAACCCCGCATACCCTTGCATATACACAGCCGCTTACGCCCCTAGCAGGGGGAGCTGTTGCATCATCTGCTGTAAATTCAGCGCATCCCACGGCATATGCTCGGCAATTGTCATGCCCACCACCTGCTTTTCGGTCATGACCTCCCCGACCAGCTTCAACACATCTGGAATATTGAGCTTTCCTTCCGCCACATCACCAAAATCGTGTTTGCCACGGCCGGGCTTTGCAAACAGCAGGGAGCGGAAGTTGTGCGGGTCCAGCACATCCAGGTCCAGATGAATGGCCAGAACCTCAATCCCGCTATCGTTGAGCCATTGCATAACGGGTTGAGCACCCTCCCGCACCTGCTGGGGTGAGCATGTGCGAATGCCGTGCTCGGCAATAAACCGGGCCTCATACGGCAGTGGATCATGAATACCCGCGATCATGACATTTTTGGCCGCTATGGGCTGCTTGACCGCGTTGGTCAGGTCAGGGTCACCATGGCCCATAAGGGCACCCAGCACATGCGCATGCGCGTTTTTATACTGTTCGGGGGTCTGCACGTCCGGGTGTGTATCAATCCACAGAACACCCAGCTTATCCCCGTATTGTTCAGCCAGCCAGGCAAACGGAGCAAGGGATACCAGACAGTCCCCACCCAGCACAGCAATGGAGCGGGGCTGGTGGCGCGCAATAATTGCCTGTGCCGCCTTGATCTGTTTTACAAGAACACTGCGCCCGCGCATGTCGTTTTCCAGCGGCAATGGGGTATCTGTCGGGGCATCAACAGGTACTTCCTCAACCGGTCCGTGGGATGGGGGTGCCAGCCATGCCAGCAATCTGGACCCCAGATAATATGGTGGGTTATCCCCACCCTGCCATTGCGGAAAAATAAGACGCAGTGTGTTCTTGTCCGGTTTTGACACGCACTCTCTCCCAAAACGATCAGCACGAGAGCGCCTGCATTAGACTTGGCAGGTTTGATCAGATCATCATTCCGGCCCGGCCTGTGTTACGGCCTAGCGCTCTCAGTCCTGAGTATTTTTTCATGAATAATATGCATTTCATAGAACTATATTGCTGAGTTTTATTCACAATAATCCTGATAAATCAGGCCATAGTCACGCCTGATATTTATACCGTAAAATGAAGTTTGGCAGGGCACTCCAAGCAACCAGCTATTTGCGACATTACTGGTCAATATCATGAGACACGATTTTCTGATGATCAGCCGCGCATAGGCCATGATCCCCCAGAACCTGAATAACCCGGCACGTCTGCACTGTGCCACAGGTGCATTGCGCGACCATACGCTCAAGTTCTCTATGCAGGGCATTCAGCCTTACAAGGCGGTGTTCCACCTCCGCCAACTGGCGCTTTGCAATGGCATCAATGGCCTCACAGCTCTGGTCGGGGTCATCCGACAGGGCCAGCAATTCCCGAATATCGTCCAGCGGAAAACCCAGTTCGCGCGCATGGCGGATAAAGTTCAGGCGTTCGCGGCTGGTATTATTGTAAATCCTCTGCCCGCCTTCATTCCGTTCCGGCTTGGGGAGCAGCCCGATCTGCTCGTAGTACCGGATGGTTGGCACTTTTACACCAGTCAGCCCAGACAGTTTTCCGATACTCAACATGCAGAATCCCCTTGAACCTCTAGTCACTAGAGGATGTAGCTATCTCATTCTCTCGCGTCGGGACAGGAGGATAAAATGCCGGATACACATGAATGGCTCGTAACAGGGATGGACTGCCCATCCTGCGCTGCAAAAATAAAAGGAGCCGTAGCCCAGCTACCCGGTATTGAAGCGGTTGAAATATCTGTCATGTCCCGAAAACTCAGGGTTACGGCAACGGCGCATGCCACTCCCCCGGCAGATATTGAAAATCGGGTAAAAAGCCTTGGCTACGGTATTGAAGCCATTGCACAGGCAGGCAGCGCACCTAACCCGCACACTGGGGCTGACGAGCACACCACACAAACCGATGCCCCTTGGTACCGAACGGGAAAAGGGCATCTGGTTCTGCTCACCGCAACCTTGCTTGTGGTAGCATGGGGGCTGGCACTTCTGCTGCCAGCTTCCGGGAACTGGCCTTTTATTGTGGCGTGCCTTGCGGGCCTTATACCCATCGCCTTACGGGCTTTTGCCGCCATCCGTGCAGGGCAGCCTTTTTCCATTGAAGCACTGATGACCATTGCCGCAACTGGTGCGCTGTTTATTGGTGCGGCGCAGGAAGCGGCTCTGGTTGTCTTCCTGTTTGCCGTGGGCGAACTGCTTGAAGGCGTTGCCGTAAGCCATGCGCGCGATGGCATTCGGGCGTTAAGCACGCTGGTACCCAAAACGGCCCTACGCGAAAAAAACGACATGATGGAAGACGTCGCGGCAGCAGAGCTCGTACCCGGCGATGTTGTTATTGTGCGGCCGGGGGACCGTATTCCTGCCGATGGCAAAATTATTTCAGGCACCGGCGGTGTGGATGAAAGCCCCGTAACGGGTGAGAGCATGCCCGTAACGCGTGGGCCGGGCGACCCGGTATTTGCAGGGGCAATTAATAACGAAACAGCCCTGCGGGTACAGGTAACGCGCGCAGCAGCAGACAATACCATTGCCCGGATTATCCGGCTGGTTGAGCAGGCGGAAGATTCACGCGCACCAACACAGCGGTTTATTGACCGCTTCAGCCGTTGGTACATGCCCGCCATTGTGGGTCTGTCTGCGCTGGTTGTGGCTATCCCGCCCCTGTTTTTTGGGCAGGCGTGGTCGGTCTGGGTCTATCGTGGCCTGTCTCTGCTGCTTATTGGGTGCCCGTGCGCTCTGGTTATCTCGGTCCCAGCTGCCATTGCATCGGCTCTATGCGCTGGGGCACGGCATGGCCTGCTTATGAAGGGTGGTGCCGTTATTGAAGCCACGGCGGCGATCAAAACGGTTGCACTGGATAAAACAGGCACCCTGACCATGGGCCAGCCCGAGGTAACGGATATTCTCTGCCTGGATCAGCACTCCACGGCCGAAGTTCTTGCTCTTGCCGCAGCAGTGGAAAAAGCTTCCAACCACCCGCTGGCTCAGGCCATTGTACGCAAGGCGGCAGGCATGGCGCTGCCACCTGTGCAGGATAGCCGCGCTATTCCGGGCAAGGGTGTGTCTGCCGTGTTTGATGGGCAGATCATAACAATCGCCAGCCTCCGGCATGCAATGCAGGATGGCGCGTTGTCCAGCACCGCCGCAGCACAGGCCACTGCCATGGAAAGTGAGGGCAAAACGGTTGTTGTCCTTTACACCAGCACGGCTCTGGCACTGATCGGATTGCGGGATGAACCAAGGCAGGATGCGCAGGAAACAATACAGCAGCTCCGCAGCCTTGGGGTTACACCCCTTATCCTGACAGGGGATAACCAACGCACAGCCGCAGCCATTGCAGCCCTGCTGCATGTGGATTACGAAGCCGAACTGCTGCCGGAACAGAAACAGCAGACCATCCGCGAACTGGCAGCACATGGCCCGGTTATGATGGTGGGGGACGGTATTAACGATGCCCCTGCCCTTAAACAGGCAACCGTTGGTGTTGCCATAGGATCGGGAACAGATGTTGCGCTGGAAACTGCGGACGCCGCCATACTGCGTAACTGTATTACAGACATTCCGGCCCTTATTCGCCTTGCCCGCTCCACCATGGGCAACATCCGGCAGAATGTATCCATCGCACTCGGGCTGAAAGGAATTTTTCTGGTAACAACCATTATTGGCATGACGGGCCTGTGGCTTGCCATTATGGCCGATACCGGCGCCACTGTTCTTGTCACCCTGAACGCCCTGCGGCTTTTACGCACAAAACCCGCAGGGCTTGCGCAAAAAAGTTAAGAGAGCCTGCCCTTTGATGCTCTGGCAACAAAAGACAGCGGCAGAATAGGCATGAGAGCAAGGATCACCCACCTATACTCTCATGCCTGCGTATGCCCCCATCATGCGCTTTCATGACCAGACGCCACATAAACAGCCGCATGGTCATGGTTTCAAAAACTTATGAAAAATACTAATAAGTTTCAGAAAGAAAAGTCCTTAGTATTTATTAAGCTGCTGAAGCGTATCCGATGGTGTTTGCAGGCCTGAATACTGCATGACACCAAATGTCATCGTGGCATCTGGCGTAGGGAGGTCTTTCTGCCGCCAGCCCCCACCCAGAGCACGGATCAGCCCGACTGTGCTTTGCAAGGCGCGGGCCTGCACCTGCACCCGGTCAATCCGTGCATCCAGTGTGTTGACCTGAGCAATCAATGCATCAAGGTAATTGTCAGCACCACCTTTATACAAAGTCATGGTCAGGGTCTGGGCTTTTTCCGCCGTCCCTACCGCTTGGCCCAGACGCTCGGTTTCTGCCCGCAGTCGGTTGGTCATGGAAAACCCGTTCTCTACATCCGCAAAAGCGGAGAGCACGGTCATGCGGTAATGATCCAGCGTTTCACGGTAAACGGACCAGGAATGCTGCAACTGGGCACGGCGCAACCCGCCCTCAAACAGAGGCATGGAAACAGACGCCCCGTAAGACCACATGCTGTTGGCCAGATTAGCCAGGTTGAAGCCATTGGAATCAAACCCGCCATTGGCGCTAAAAAACACATGTGGATAAAACGCCGCACGGGCAATACCAATAGCCCGGTTTGCCTGTGCCATACGCCTTTCCGACGCGGCAATATCGGGCCTGCGTTCCAGCAGGTCAGACGGCAGACCCGCAGGAACATTAGGTTCTGCATTGCTCAGATCATCCACCGGCTGGATATGAAAGGTGGATGGCTGCTCATTGACCAGCACGGCAATACCGTGTTCCAGCACGTCCCGCTGGGCCTGCACGTCCAGCAGGCGGGCCTGTGTCATGTACAGCTGGTTCTGCGCGCGGGCGACATCAATACCGGTGGCATTCTGGTTATCCAGCCGTGTCTGGGTAACGTGTAACGCCTGCTGATAATAGGCAATGGACTGGGTATAAATGGCGTGCTGGGCATCCAGCCCCCGCAGGGCAAAATAATCCGTTGCCAGTTCCGCCTGCAAGCTGAGCCGTGCGGCGGCATAGTCTGCCGCCTGTTCCTGCGCATAGTATTTCTGCACCCTGACCCGGTTACGAATACCAGACCAGATATCCGGCTCCCAGCTTGCAAGGCCGGAATAGAACTCATCCGTTGCAGTAATCGGGCCTTTGTAGCGGAACAGCCTGTCTGCCGAGCTTTTATTGTCGCTTGAACCAAACGCCATGCCAAAATGCGGCAAAAGGTCGGAGCGCGCTTCCATAACAATAGCGCGGGATTGCGAAAAACGCTCCGCAGCAGCCTGAAGGTCAGCATTGTTGGCCAGTGCTTCCTGCTCAAGCCCGTTGAGCACGGTATCATCAAACAGGGTCCACCAGTCTGGTTTCAGCGCCACGGTGCTGGGGGCCGCATCCTTAAAAGGCCCCTGCCCGTGCCAGGAGGCCGGCACAACATAATGTGGCGGCGCATAACGGGGGGCCAGATCGCACGCACTCAGCGCACTCAGGGAGAGCAGCAGACCCGCCCGCGCCGCCAGAGTGCGTACAGGCAGAGGACGAAAATATGCAGATATATGTTTCATTCGTCATCATCCCCCTTTGTTTCCGCCGTTGCGTTGGGTGTGCTGAGGTAGCCCTGCTCCGGCTCCACGGGCCTGACCTTGCCCCCTTCCATCAGATCGGCGGGCGGGTTGTTGATAATCCGGTCATCGGGGGCAAGACCTGCACTGACCTCCGTATAGGCATCCGACATGCGCCCCACGGTTATGTTCTGGTAATGCGTAATCTGCTGCGCATTGACCGTGGCAACCTGCATACCGTGTTCCTGAAACACCAGTGCGCCAGTGGGAATGGTATAAACCCCCTTGCGGGCCGGAGCGGTCAGGGTGACGGAAGCAAAACTGCCCGGCCATAGTTTTTGTTCCGCATTGTCGATGGAAAACTCCGTAATGACCGTACGGGTATTGGGGTCAAAACCTTTAGCAATTGTCAGGAACTTTGCTTCGAACACGGCATTGGGGAACTGTGGAACGGACACCTTTGCCACCAGTCCGGGCTGGAGGATGGAGGAAAATGTTTCCGGCACGGATACAAACAGGCGCATGGCATGGGTGTCCGCCACGGTAAACAGCTCGCTGGCTGTGCCGTTTGCATTCATGCTGCCGCTCCCGGCCCCCACATAATCCCCCACGTTGATGTTACGCGCGATGACCACACCATCAAACGGTGCTTCAATGCTCTTGAAGTGGATCATGGCCTGATACTGGGCCACCTTGTGTTCAGCGGCTTCCAGCTCTGCCTTGGCGGACTGTTCATTGGCGTTCTGCACGGAAACAGACTGGCCAGATACAGCCTGCGACTGGCCCATGGACCGCCAGCGGGTGGCGGTTATGGCAGCAAGGCCGTATTTGGTCTGCGCTACCTTCAGGTCCGCCTGCGCCTGTGCGTATTCCGCATCCAGCCGGGGCGTATTGATTTCGGCCAGCAGATCACCCTTTTTAACGACTGCGCCGTAATCGCGGTACCACATTTTTACATAGCCAGAGACCTGCGCATACATGGGCGCTTCGTACCATGCGCTGATTGTACCCGGTAAGGACATGGTCACTGTTGGTGGTGCGGGGGTGGGCTTGACCAGCGCAACATCGGGCACCCGGTCATAGGCGGCGTCCTGCTGGATGCGCACGGTATTATGGGCGCGCTGGACCAGCAGATACGCAATATCCGCCATCATGACAGCCGCGAAGAAAATAATGACAATTCTGCCTTTGCTAGCAACAAACATCAGACAGTCTCCTGCTGGTTAGCGGCATCCGTGCTGGATGGCCGGGCCGGACGATGGTGGAAAATTGCATAAACACAGGGGACAAAAAGCAGGGTGGAAACCGTAGCCACCACCAGCCCGCCAATAACCGCCTTACCGAGTGGCGCATTCTGGGAATTACTGATGGCCATTGGCACCATGCCGATGATCATGGCCGAAGCTGTCATAATAACCGGGCGGATACGGCCAATACCGGCTTCAATTGCTGCGGTCGCGGCACTGCGGTGCATGGCAAAGCGCTCCTTGGCAAAGGACACGACCAGAATGGAATTGGCCGTGGCTGTTCCCATGCACATGATCGCACCTGTGAGCGCAGGCACGGAAAGGCGCGTATGGGTCAGGAACAGGCTCCACGCAATGCCCGCCAGAGCCCCCGGCAATGCCGAGATGATAATGAAAGGATCAATCCAGGACTGGAAGTTGATCACAATCAGCATATAAATCAGCAGGACCGACACAACGAGACCGGCAATAAGCTCCACATAAGCGCTATGCATGGTGGTGGCCTGCCCGCGGATGTCCACCGCCACACCGCGTGGCAGATCGCTTTGTGTTGCAGCGATTTCCTGCTTGACCTGACTTAGAACAGAGCCAAGGTCGGTAAACTCGGTGGAAACGTAAATATCTATATCAGGCATAGAGTTATAATGAGACACCTGCCCCGGCGTGCCGATGGGCGTGATGGTGCTGATGCTACCCAGCAACTGCATATCCTTGCCTTCGGGGTCGTTGTCCCCCTTATCCACCGGAATGGTCAGCAGGTTGTTGTAATGTGTAAGCTGGTCCTGGGAGACATAGACATTGAGCGGGAAGGTAATACCGGTTTTGGGGTCAAGCCAGTATTGTGGGTCGACTGTCTGACTGCCCGAGAGAGTCATGAGTTCGTTACTGGCAATATCCCCTTCGGTCATGCCCGTGGCCTGACCAAATGTGCGGTTCCCCTGCACAAACAGCGTTGGCGTGGCCATGGTCTGCTGGATTGTCGTATCCACCGCGCCGGGTATGTGCCGCAGGCGGTTCACCAGCAGGCGGGCATAGCGGTAGTTATCCCGGATATTCGGGCCTGATACCTGAATATCAACCGGGGCGGGGGAGCCAAAGTTAAGGATTTTTTCCGTCAGGTCCGCAGGCTGGAATGTAAAGACCGTGCCGGGAAAACTGGCCGAAAGCTCACGCCGCAGCAGAGCGCGCTCATCCCATACGGGGGAAAGCTCGTTCTTGAGCGTGATGCTCAGATCGCAATCCTGCGTGCCAATTGTGGGTGTTGGAATAAACGCCTGATTATGCGGACCTTCCGGCAGACCGCAGTTGTTGATCACCCCTTCCACCTGACCGGGCAGAAGCTGCTCGATACGGTCATCCACCAGACTGGCTATGCGCCCTGTGGTTTCAATCCGGGTACCAAGGGGCACGCGCATGTGCATCTGCAACGCACCGGATTTAACCTCGGGGAAGAAGTCCTGCCCCACCACCGCAAACAGGGCGAGGGAGAGAACAGACACACCCAAAAACACAGCCACAAACCTGTGACGCCGGGTTACCACACGTTCCAGCACCCGCCCGTAGCGGAGCTTGAAGGCATGGAAAGCATGTTCAAACCTGTTCTGGAACCGGCCAAAAACACCTTTGGGCAGGGCCTCATGTTCATCCCCATGCAAACCGGGATGCACCTGCCCTGCCAGCAGATATTTGGCCATGGTCGGCACCAGTGTGCGCGACAGGATAAACGATGCCAGCATGGCAAAAACAATGGCTTCGGCCATGGGCATGAACAGCCACCCTGCAACACCACTCAGGCGGAACAGCGGGGTCCACACAATGCAGATGCACAAGGTGGCAACCAGCGTGGGAATAACGATCTGGTTGGCAGCATCGATAATCGCTGTTTCCAGATCCTTGCCCATTTCCAGATGGGTATCGATATTCTCGATCATGACGGTCGCATCGTCCACCAGAATACCCACAGCCAGAGCAAGGCCACCCAGTGTCATCACGTTAATGGTCTGGCCAGCCCATAGCAGGCAGATAATGGCGGCCAGAATGCACAGGGGAATGGACGTGGCGATAATAATGGTGGAGCGCCACGAGCCAAGGAACAGCAGCACAACCAGGCCAGTCAGCACTGCGGCTGTCAGCATTTCGCGCACGACGTCCCGGATGGCGTCCTTCACAAAAACCGATGCATCACTCAGGACCGAAATATGCACATCCGGCGGCACAAGCTGCTGGATACGCGGCAACAGCTCCTTGGTTCTGGAAACGACATCCAGCGTTGAGGCATCACCACTTTTCATGACAATGACCTCAACACCCTGTTTGCCTTTTACCAGCACTAGGTTGGTCTGCGGGTGGCCGCCACGGTACACGTTGGCAACGTCATGCACATAAATGACCGAATTGCCTACGCGCTTGACGGGAATATCCCCCAGTTCCTGCATGGAGCGCGGGGTGGCGTTGGTCTGAACCATCCAGTCCGTGCGGTCTATTTTCTGATCCCCGGCGGGCAGAACAATGTTCTGCTTGCGCAGGGCGTTCTGCACGTCCATGGCGGAAAGATGGTGCGCCTGAAGCTGTGTCTGGTTGAGCGCAACCATAATAAAGCTGTCCATCCCCCCGTACGCCTGCGGCAGAACCGAGCCCGGCACGGTAACAAGAATGGGGCGGATGCGCGTCATTGCGATCTTGAACAGGTCTGAGGGGGTCTGCTTGTCCGATGTGACCTGCAAGGCCAGAACCGGCACTGAGGACGCATCCAGCCGCATGACCATGGGGGCGGGAATATTGTCTGGCAGCTGTTTGATAACAGTCTGGGAAATAGCCGTAACTTCGGCTTCCGCCTCACCAATATCCGTTCCGGGCTGGAAGTAGATATTGACGATACTGCGACCGTAATACGAACTGCTCTCCATGTGTTCTATGCCCTCCACGGTGGAGGTCACGGCCAGTTCGTAATTATAGGTTATGCGTCCGGCAAACTCCTCTGGCAGCATGCCGCCATATGTCCATACAACAGACACGACAGGCAGCTTGATGTTGGGAAACACGTCGGTTGGCGCACGCAGTACGGACATGACGCCAAATGCGAGAATGAGCAGAGAAAGGACCACAAAAGTATAGGGCCGTTTCAATGCGGTTATGACGATAGCATTCATGCGTTCCCAGTTCTCGATGGATTGTGGTTGGGATTGGCCTGAAGCTAGGAATTTTTTATTCAAAAATCTGTTAGAAAAAATTTTATTGATATAAAAACAAAATTAATATGTACGCATCACATTAAGCGGTAATAAAAATTATTTCCGGAATATGCATTATATATTCATACGTTTTCCTGTTTTATAAACATGAAAAACCACAACATATCAGGCAGAGCACAGCCCTATAGGAGGGTGATGGCACAGGCATCTGTTACGCTGCACCAATAGCGGCTCATGCCCGAACGGGTGCCAACTCAACAGCCGAAAGGAACAGGCTGTTTGATACCCAGCATATTTTTATAAGAATTAAGGAATGGCGGAGAGATAGGGATTCGAACCCTAGGTACGATTGCTCGCACAACGGTTTTCGAGACCGCCCCATTCGACCGCTCTGGCACCTCTCCGTGGGGATGCGTTATAGGTGCGCTGGCACAAATACGCAAGTGCTATCCGCAGGAACATGTACTGGCTTCCTGCACCATATCCCCAAGGCTTGTGGCCGAACCAGCCGCGCGCACCCCCCGCCGCCATTGGCCATATTATGGCTGCTCTGGCATACCCTGCGCGCAGGGTGGTCAAGATATGTGTCAAACATCCATATTAAGTGAGGGTTTATGTGTATGTTCAGGCCCTTACCGCATGTGTTTGCGTCTTGACGCTGTGCGCTATCTGGTGCAAGTCAGCGTGCACTATACATGTCCTTACCAAACGCTGAATAGAATTGAGGTGTATTTGTGGTAGCCGGGTTATGGTGCCCGCTTCCCAAGAGGAAAGAGCCGTAGCTTGACCTATGTGCCTGTGCAGCCATTTTTTTTCGATATGACAGACCAGCAGAAACACCTTCAGAGTCTGGGGCGCGGTCCTCATGGCGTGTCGGCACTACAGACACCGCCACAAAGCGCCCTTAAAACGCTGAAAGTGGTTTTCCTGCTGATTGCCCAGCCGCACCAGACGCTCCACTCGCTCCCCATCGCCTTTGAAATGGCAGCCCGCCACCCCAATGCGGAAGTGCATGTGGCCTGCCCGACCCAGAACCATCTGGATTACGCCCGCTCGCTCGGCCGGCTCTACCCGACGGCAAAGGTCATCTACGACCTGCTCCCCATTCCCGCATGGCTTGGCAGACTGGTCGAGCGTAATGGCCACGGCCCGCTCGAGCGGCTGGCTTCCCTGTTTTTCAGCCGCCATTACTTCAATCAGTTTCAGGCCATTGTGGTACCGGAGCGGACATCGCTCTACCTCAAGCGCATGGGCGTGACCAAACCCCTGTACATCTGGACCCGCCACGGTGCAGGCGACCGGGCCATCGGGTTTGCTGATGACATCAAGCAGTTCGACTTTGTGCTTCTTTCGGGCAAAAAAGTGGAACAGAGGCTGCTTGAACGGGGCCTTATAACCCCCGGCGAATACCACATGGGCACCTATGCCAAGTTCGACATTGTGGAGCGTCTGCACAAGCAGCAGGCCAGACTGTTTGATAACGACAAACCCGTTGTGTTGTACAACCCGCATTTTTCACGCGGGCTGACATCATGGTACCAGTTTGGCGAGACAATCCTGAACTACTTTGCCAATCAGGATCATTATAACCTGATCTGCGCACCGCATTACCGCCTGTTCAACGGCCACAAAAAACAGGCCGAAGCACTGGTCAAGCGCTTTGCCAAATACCCCAATATCTTGATCGATACCGGCAGCACCCGCAGCATAGACATGACCTACACCATGGCGGCGGACCTTTATCTGGGGGATGTCAGCAGTCAGGTTGCCGAGTTCCTGATCCGGCCCAGACCGTGCATTTTCCTCAATGCGCATCACGCGCACTGGCAGAACAACAAGGACTACCGGTTCTGGACACTGGGGCAGGTCATCGACACCCCCGATGAACTGGGCCACGCACTTTCCGTTGCCTTTACCCGTCAGGATGAGTTTGAAGGCAGGCAGCGCGCTTATGTTGCTGAAACCTTTGAACATCAGGACAAAAGCCCGACATCCCCCGGAGCGGCGGATGCCATCATGCGCTTTTTGCAAAAAAAGGTCTAAGTCCCTCCCTGCTCCTGCAAGCATGCCCAGCGTGCTTGTCCCTCGCCTATTGGTCTGATCCGTGCAAAAATCGCGCCGATGAAAATCGCATATATTATAAACTCCGTGGAAAGCGGTGGCGCGGCGCTACCCGTTCCGGCCATTACAAAGGTCATGCGGAACGCCGGGCACCATGTTGAGGTTTTTGCCCTGACCCGGCGCAACGGTCTGGCTATTGAACCGCTGGAAAATGCCGGGCTTACACTCCATATCCGCCCCGGCACACGCAAGGACCACCTCCCTGCCCTGCGCTGGCTGCACAAGCAAATGCGCGCCTATAAACCCGATGTTATCTGGACATCGCTCAGCCGGGCCACATTACTGGGGCAGATGGTTGGACAATGGCAACATATTCCCGTTGTAAGCTGGCAGCATTCCGCGCGCCTCAAACCCCTGAACGCAGCCCTGTTACGCCGCTTTAAAAACAGAAGCGCCCTGTGGGTGGCCGATTCCTCCTGTGTGGCAGAACAGACACGCCGCACACTGGGTGTTACACCCGACAGGCTTGTGGAATGGCCCATCTTCAGGGCGGACCCCGATGTTCCTACCGCATCCCCCTGGCAACCGGGCACGCCTGTACGCATTGGCACACTAGGGCGGCTGCACCCGGTCAAGGGGTATGACACGCTATGCGCGGCCGTTGCCCTGCTGCAAAACCGCCCTGACCTCCCCCCATTTGAAGTCCTGATCGGTGGTGAAGGGGAAGAACGCCCCCACCTTGAGGCACTGATTGCCAAAGGCCAGCTCCCCATACAGATCCTTGGCCATATTAAAGACCCATCGGTTTTTCTGTCCCGGCTGCACCTTTATGTCCAACCCTCCCTGTGGGAAGGTTTCTGCCTGGCCGCGCATGAGGCCATGCTGGCATCCCTGCCGGTTGTTGCCTCCAACGCGGGGGAAATCCCGTCTTCCATTACCCCGCAAACCGGCCGCATTGTGCCACCGCAGGATAGTGCGGCCCTTGCCAGTGCGCTGGAAGACCTGCTCAAACAGCCCCAGCATCTGGCAGATATGGGCCAACATGCCCGCGCTACAGTACTGGCCCGTTTTGGCGCGCAGCATTTTGACCGGATCGGCCGGGACATTCTGGCCCGCGTTGAGCAGATTGTGGCCCATAACATAAAAACCACAACGGCCTGATCCTGCCCTGAAGATTGCATTCTTATGCCATAAAACCCTGTCAATTTTAGAACCTGAAATTTCAGCACTTTGTAAATCTGACCAGAAAGACTAGTCGTGAAAATTGCCTTTATCTACATTGCCGAGCCATATCAGTGCTACCACACGGCAACCGTGGCGAGCGCGCTGGCGGCAATGCCGGGTAATCAGGTAACTGAGTATTACAGCTTCCCCGACACACCATTACATCTGCAACGCATCAGGCGTTCGCTCGATTTACCAGACCTGCCCCTTAAGCCCTTCCCCAAATCATGGAGGGCAAAGGCACTCAAGCGCGCCAGACGCCTTGATCAGGAACGTACCCTTGTTCTGAAAGAAAATGTTGACGAGCTGAATACGTATGATGCGGTCATTGCAACAGAGTATTCAGCCGGCATTTTAAAGCAGATGGGGCTGAATAAACCAAAGCTCATTCTACTCATGCATGGGGCCGCAGGACGTTACGTAAAAGACCAGAACCTGATAGACCAGTTTGACCTGACCTTACTGTCCGGCCCCAAGGAAGAAACTTTTTTCAAAAGCCATGGGCTGCTGCAAAACCATGCCAGCAAAATTATCGGCTATCCGAAGTTCGATGTTTTTGCCGCCATGCGCCACGAAAAGCCGATTCATTTTGCCAACGGCCACCCTTTTGCCCTTTACAACCCCCATTGCCAGCGATCCCTGACATCCGCCTCCAGATGGATGATGCCGCTTATCAAGGGATTTCGGGCACAACTGGACAAACCCGAGGGGTATAATCTGGTGGTGGCCCCCCATATCAAAATGTTTCACAAGGGGTTCGGTTTTAAGGCGCGCGCCTTAAAACGGCAGGAAGGGCCGGGTATTCTGGTTGATACCGGCTCACCTGCAATGCTGGACATGACATACACATCTCAGGCTGCTCTTTATATTGGGGATGTCAGTAGCCAGATTTACGAGTTCCTTGCCATTCCCCGCCCCTGCGTTTTTTTAAACCCCAACAAAATCGCATGGAAGAATGACCCGCACTTTGTATACTGGACCTTGGGCGACGTCGTAGAAAACCTGCACGACCTCATGCCCACCATAGCCAATGCGGCAAAGCGCCACGCCCTGTACCGCCCTGCGCAGGAAAAATTTTTCCAGGACGCCTTCTGCGCCCCCCTGCTTGGTGCTTCGCAACGTGGGGCCGAGGCCATCATGCATTATCTGGCCCCGACCTGAGCACACTTTGCCTGTGGGAACATTAAAGGCTGGCGGAATAATGGCTTTTATTGTCCATACGGAGCATGGCCGGGATCATTCCCAGACATCGGGGGTTCAGGTCATGGACAAATCCGCAAGTTTGTGTTCGACACCCTCATGGCCAGCGATAAATCACTCTTTAACAGCATATTCCGCAATGTAGGTTTTTTGACCGCAGGACGCATTGGCAATGCGCTTTGCAGTTTTATCTACATTTCCCTTGCCGTGCGTACTCTGGGGCTGGCGGACTTTGGCCTGCTCATTCTCATTCATTCCCTTGCTTCCGCCGCCTCCATGGTTTCACGCATGCAATCATGGCAGACGCTCATCCACTTTGGGAGCGAGGCATTCGCCCGCAAGGATATCCCCCTTATCAAGCAGGTTATCGGGTTTTCCATACGTCTGGACACGCTATCCGCTGCAATTGCCCTAAGTCTGGGCATTGTGCTGGTTCTGATTTATGGCACCCTCGCCAGCTGGCCCCAGCATATTATAACGCTAGCTCTGCTTTATGCTTTTTGCAGTCCGTTTATGTACACCGGGTGGTCCAATGGCATATTGCGCCTGTCTGGCAAATTCCACGTTGCCCCGATCATAGATTTTCTGTGCTCAACATTTCAGACATCCGCAACATTTGTTGGCTACAAGCTCCACTATACTCTGGGTTACTTCCTGCTGATCTGGGGGCTTACGCGGGTTATTGATTACGCTGGCTCTGTGTGCTTCGCACTTTCCTCCATTAAAATGAATATTTTTAAAATCTACGCGCATGCCTTCCACAATCGCAAATGGAAGCTGCCGGGAATGTGGGATTTCACACGCAATGTGACCCTGAACCAGACACTCGGCTCTGTTTCTGGGCAGATTGCAACGCTTATTATTGGTGGCCATCTTGGCCCGGCGGACGCGGCTATTTTCCGGGTATCGCGGCAGATTGCCGATGGCATAGCCACGCCGGCACAACTGCTGACCCCGGTGCTTTACCCGGAACTGATTAAAATGCGGGATCAGAACAACTGGCGCGGCTTAAAAAAGCTGACCTTCATCATGTTTTCAGCTCTATTTCTGCTGTCTTCCGCGCTTATTGTTCTTTCATTTTTTTCCGGCGGGAAAATATTTTCCTTTATGTTTCATGAAACAATTGAAAACTCATCCCTGTATATTTCCATGATGCTGGTTGCCACTGCCTGCAACCTGCTGCTTGTACCGCTAGACCCGTTATTGACTGTTATGAACCGCGTGCGCTTTTTAACCCTTAACCGCACCGTTATTACGGTACTGTATTTTCCGGTTTTATACATTTTTACCAGCCAGATGGGACTTTACGGTGCCTGCATTGCCACCGTACTGTCCAGCGCCGGGGTTCTGCTCTCCCGCTTTGTGGGGATATGGCTTTTCAAGAATGATTTGAGACACAGGGGGTAACCCGGCCTCCCCTCAGTCCGGCGGCACAAAACAGGGATTTTCTTGACCATGGGATTGCGCAAAGACATCTGGCGTGTGGGCATTGTAAACAGCCCGCTCCAGCATATTCTGGCACAGGGCACGCTTGAAGGGCTGCCCGTTGTCTGGACCCCTCCCATGCGCCGGTTCTGCTTTCGTGCAGACCCGTTTGGCCTGTGGCGCGATGACAGGCTTTACGTGTTTGTCGAGGACTATGACTACCGCGTACGCGTAGGCTCCATAGATGTCCTGATCTACGATAAATCCCTGCATCTGCTGGAGCAGCGCAAGGTGTTGCAGACTCCGTGGCACCTCTCCTACCCATATGTTTTTGAAGCCGATGGCCATACATGGATGCTGCCCGAGGCTTTTCGCTCGGGCAAACTAACACTTTACCGTTGCAGGCACTTCCCCGATCAGTGGGAGGAAGCCACGGTAATTGATCTGGGTGATGACATTGCCATAGACGCCACACCCTTTTTTCATGATGGTCTGTGGTGGCTGTTTTATATGCCCGCCACCAGCCGCACCGCAGCCGTAGGCGCGTTGCATCTGGCATATGCCTCCAGCCTGCTTGGCCCGTGGCAGCGCCACCACGCAAACCCTGTCCGGCTGGACAATGCAAGCACCCGCCCCGGCGGCACACCCTGCGTGCACAACGGCAAGCTGGTGCTCCCGGTGCAGGACTGCACACATACATATGGTGGGGCAATCCGCCCCCTGACCTTTGACACCCTGACCCCCGACCGGGTTGTAACCCACGCCGGGGCCGCCATCGGCCAGAACGACAGTTTTGCTCCTTATACAGAAGGCATGCATACGCTGGCCGGAGTTGGCCCCGTTACACTGATTGATGCAAAATATACGGACCTTTCCGCCTACGGTATTGGTTTGCAGGCATGGCGTGAGGTCAGGCAGCTTGGTGCCAGACTTTTCCACCCCAAAGGGGCGTAACAGGGCCATACCCCCGGTTCACCGCCAAAATTACGCCAAAGCGCAAGTTATTGATTGACGTGGCAGCGAGTCTGCCAGTAAAAGCCCCGCTAATCCACGCAGATGGAAGCATGCCGTGCAAAGTCGCGGCCAAAGAATAAAAAGCGAGCTGATTTTTCGCCTGTGCCCAAGGTGCCGCGAGGGTCAAGAGATCGGAAAGAGAGACAGTTTATGTTCGCAGTTATCCGCACTGGCGGCAAACAGTACCGGGTTGAGCCCAACATGGTGCTGAAGGTTGAAAAGCTGGAAGTCGAAGCCGGCTCCACCATCACCTTTGATGACGTTCTGGCCGTTGGTGGCGAGAGCGGCACGACCATTGGCGCTCCCACAGTTGCTGGCGCAAAGGTAACGGCTACCGTTGTCGCTCAGGACCGCCTCAAGAAGGTCATCATCTTCAAGAAGCGCCGTCGGCAGAACAGCCGCCGCAAAAACGGCCACCGTCAGCCGGTTACCGTTCTGCGCATTCAGGAAATTAACGCCGCCTGATTTCCCTTTGGGGAAACAACAGGCCGGTTAGACCACGGAGGACTTAGGTCATGGCACAAAAAAAAGCTGGCGGTTCATCCCGTAACGGGCGCGATAGCGCCGGACGCCGCCTTGGTGTAAAAAAGTTTGGTGGCGAGCAGGTTCTTGCTGGCAACATCATCATTCGCCAGCGTGGCACAAAGGTAAAGGCTGGCGTGAACGTTGGCGTTGGCCGCGACCACACGCTGTTTGCTCTGGTTCCCGGCAATGTGCGTTTTGAACGCCGTGCAGAAGGCCGCGTCCACGTTTCTGTTGATGCGCTGCCCCTCGCAGCCGAATAAGCAGGCTGGGTTTTTCCAGCCTACGTTTTAGCGTAGCTGGAACGCAAAACAGGGCCGGGCCGGAAGGTTCGGCCCTTTTTCGTGTTCCGGGCCGGAAGGTATGTCATGAAGTTTCTAGATCAGGCTAAAATCTACGTTCGCTCAGGCGACGGTGGAGATGGTGTGACAGCCTTCCGTCGGGAAAAATACATCGAATTCGGTGGCCCCGATGGCGGCAATGGCGGCCGTGGTGGGGACATCATATTCGAAGCCGTGCCCAACCTGAACACGCTGATCGATTTTCGGTACACCCAGCATTTCCGCGCCCGCAAGGGTGGCAATGGTGCTGGCTCGGACCGCACGGGTGCGGCCTCCCCCGCTGTTGTCATCAAGGTGCCTATTGGCACCCAGATCATGGATGATGACCGCGAAACCCTGCTTGCCGATCTGGACGAAGCCGGCAAGCGCGTGACCCTGTGCCGTGGGGGGGATGGCGGGTTTGGCAATGCCAACTACAAAAGCAGCACCAACCGCGCCCCCCGCCGCTCGGACAAGGGCTGGCCGGGCGAAGAGCGCTGGGTATGGCTGCGCCTTAAACTGATTGCGGATGTCGGCCTTGTGGGCCTGCCCAATGCTGGCAAATCCACCTTCCTGTCCGTTGTCTCCGCAGCGCGCCCCAAAATTGCCGACTACCCCTTTACCACCCTGCACCCCCAACTGGGCGTTGTGCGCCTGTCCATGACCGAAGAATTTGTGGTGGCAGACATTCCCGGGCTGATCGAAGGGGCCCATGAAGGCACGGGGCTGGGCGACCGCTTTCTGGGCCACGTGGAACGCTGCGCCGTGCTGTTGCACCTGATTGATGGTGCCGCAGGCAACGTGGTGGACACATGGCGCACCATCCGCCACGAACTGGCGGCCTATGGGGGCGGTCTGGCAGAAAAGCCGGAAATTATTGCCCTGAACAAGACAGACGCCATGACCCCACGTGAGGCATCTGCCCGCCGGGCGGCACTGCAAAAAGCCAGTGGTGCTCCTGTGCTGCTGATCTCCGCGGCAACACGGCAGGGTGTACCGGAACTGTTGCGCCTGTTGCAGGATAAAGTAACGGCCTCCCGCAAGGACGCGCAGGACCAGTCCTGACCCACCAACCCGCAATGCCATAGCTGGAGGGGGCCTTGTCCCCCAACGGATGAGCCCATGACCACAGACAGCCCCCGCCCCTCACTCCTGCATGCAAAACGGCTGGTTATCAAAATCGGCAGTGCTCTGGTTGTGGACCCGCAAAAAGCCGCTCCACGGCAGGAGTGGCTGGCCAGCGTTGCCGCAGATATAGCGGTTTTACGCAAACAGGGCGTGGCGGTGAGTGTGGTGTCCTCCGGGGCCATAGCACTGGCACGGCATACGCTGGGGCTTGCGGGTGGGCCACTGCGGCTGGCGGAAAAACAGGCCGCAGCAGCCGTAGGCCAGATCAGCCTTGCCCAGGCATGGAGCAATGCCCTTTCCGCCCACGGGCTGACAGCCGCCCAACTGCTGCTAACCCCCGAAGACACAGAAGACCGCAAGCGCTACCTGAACGCCCGCGCCACCTTGAATACCCTACTGGAACTGGGGTGTGTGCCGGTGATTAACGAGAACGACACCATTGCCACAGCCGAGATCCGCTTTGGAGATAACGACCGGCTGGCCGCCCGCGTAGCGCAGATGACCGATGCGGACCAGCTTGTGCTGCTCTCCGATATTGACGGGCTGTACACAGCCGACCCACGCACCAACCCCAACGCGCAGCACCTGCCGGTTATTGAGGCCCTGACGCCCGAAATCGAGGCCATGGGGGGTGAGCCGCCACCGGGCTACTCCTCGGGCGGCATGCGCACCAAACTGCTGGCGGCCAACATTGCCACACGCTCGGGCTGCGCCATGGCCATTGCCATTGGCAAAACCATGCACCCGCTGCAGGCTCTTATGGATGGCGCGCGCTGCTCATGGTTCCTGCCCCAGAGCAACGGGCATACGGGCCGCAAGCAGTGGATTGCCGGCAGCCTGAACCCCACGGGGGAAATCAAGGTGGATGCGGGGGCAGCCGAAGCTCTGCGCAAAGGAGGCTCCCTGCTCCCTGCGGGCGTTCTGCACGTACAGGGCAACTTTACGCAGGGTGATCTGGTGGAGGTGGTGGATGCCAGCGGGCGCATACTGGCCCACGGCCTTGCCGCCTATGATGCGGACGATGCACGCCGCATAGCCGGGCACCATTCAAGCGAGACCGCCAGTATTCTGGGCTGGCAGGGGCGTGATGAGATCATCCACCGTGATGACCTTGTGATGGTCTGACACAGCAGCCCCAAAGCCACCACGGAACTAACCCCCGCAACACCCAATGTTAAGGTTTGTTGCGGGAGGGAAAATGCAGCACGGGCTCGGCCCGGCCCATATAATCATCGTACCGCCCACTCGTTGTGCCAGAACGGGGCTGCCCCCCTTCACGCGAGAAATCGGGACGGTAGGCTTCCTGGTTGGCATCCGGCGCTTTTTGCCGGCGCTGGGCCTCGGCACTTTTTTCCGGCTGTTCGTCTTCCTCCTCATGCCAGGGCATGCGCCTGACCGGAGCAGACTTGTAGGGGTCGGATTCCATGGAAGGCGCCGGAGGAGCTTCCTGCCGGGCCTCGTAGGCGTCGGACACCCTTGGTGCGCGCAGTTCCGCAAAAACGGGCACACCCCGTGGGGTGGCTGGTTTTTCCACCACGGGGGGGCGTACTTCCTCCACCACGGGCCGGCTCTCGCTCTCTGCGCGGCGGGTAAAGGGGAGTGGGGGTTCCGCCCCATGCCCCGCATACCCTTCCGGCACCCTGTTGCCCTGCATGGCGCGCGCGCGCAGTTCTGCCTGAAGTTCCTCCAGCTGGAGGGAGAGTTCAGCCAGCCTGCCTTTGACGCCAAAAACGGCAAAAGGCATCATCATGAACGCAAGCCCGAACACAATGCCCACCGCCAGAACCAGCAACTGGCCCCATAGCGGTACCCATTCGGGAAAAGACAATGTCATCATCAAAAGCCGCCCCGACCCTGTGTTGCGCCTGCGTGGATGATCTTACATGCCCAGCGCACGGCGGTAGATGTCCAGCAGGGTTTCCTGCTCTTCCACTTCCGAAGGTTCCTGTTTGCGCTGGCGGATAATCTGGCGAATGACCTTGACATCAAACCCGGCGGATTTGGCCTCGGTAAAAATGTCCTTTATGTCGCCTGCCAGCGCCTTGCGCTCTTCTTCGAGCCGTTCAACCCGTTCGATAATGCTTCTCAGACGGTCTGCGGCAATGCCGCCTACTGCTGCGTCTTCTTGTTCGCCATCCATGTTCGGCTCCCTTTAGTTGCGCATCGTATCTCAGGCGCAGGAATACGGAAGACCAAAAACCCGTATCCTGCTGCTTGCCAAAGGCGCGGGCTTATCGTGCTGTGTGCACGGGGTCAATGATCACACACCATTCTAACCCTTGCAAACACGTCCTGAGCCTTCCATAAGCGGAGCAGCCTTTGTGCGCTGTGGCGTAACAGCGCCTGCAAACGCCTTTATTGACGGCGGCCCTGCCCACCACCCTTGCGGGAATGTTTTTTCCATGGCTCTGGTCAATCACACGGGACCTTTTGACTTTGTTATTTTTGGCGCAACGGGCGACCTGTCGCGCCGCAAGCTGCTCCCTGCCTTTTTGCGCCGCTTCCATGCGCAGGAGTTCAGTGACGATGCGCAGATCATCTGCATTGCCCGCACGGAACTGAACACGGAGCAGTTCCGTGAGCAGACCGAGGCCGCCCTGCGCGAGTTCGCCCCCGAAACCGCACAGGACGAACAGACCCTGCGCCATTTTCTGGGCCTGCTGACCTATATTACGCTCGACGCGCTCAAACCCGGTGGGGACTGGCAGACGCTTGATACCCTGCTGAGCGCTAACGACCGCCCCCGTGTTTTTTATCTGGCTACCGCACCAGCACTCTACTCCCCGCTCTGCGAGGCACTGGCCCGGCATAACCTGATTAACCAGCACTCCCGCGTGGTGCTGGAAAAGCCCATTGGCGTTAATCTGGAAACCGCACGCGCCATCAATCAGGGGGTGGGGCAGTTCTTCCCCGAAGCATCCATTTACCGGATTGACCATTATCTGGGTAAGGAAGGGGTGCAGAACATTCTGGCCCTGCGCTTTGCCAACCCCGCACTGGAAAAACTGTGGTCGTCCGAGGCCATAGCCCATGTGCAGATTACTGCGGCAGAAACCGTAGGGGTGGGCAGCCGTGGTTCCTATTACGATGAATCGGGCGCTCTGCGCGACATGGTGCAAAACCACCTGTTGCAGGTCCTGTGCATGGTGGCCATGGATGCCCCGGCCTCCCTCGGCTCCGATGATCTGCGCAACGAAAAGCTGAAAGTGCTCAACGCCCTGCGCCCCATGACACCGGACATGGTGCGCCGCAACGTTATTCGCGGGCAGTACGTGGCAGGCGAGATCAAACGTCAGGACGTACCCGGCTATAACGAGGATCTGGGCACCGGACGTGCCAGCAATACGGAAACCTTTGTTGCCATCCGCACCAAAATCCGTACCGCGCGCTGGGGGCATACCCCCTTCTACCTGCGGACCGGCAAGCGGCTGGCCACCAAAACCACCGAAATTGTCATCCAGTTCCGCCCGCAGGTGTGGCCGATCTTTACCAACATGCCCTCTCCGGGGCGGCTGGTTATCCGCATTGCCCCGCATGAGGAACTCTCATTTGTCATGGCGGTGCGTGACCCCGGTGCAGGCGGGTTCCGCGTGCGCAATGCCACGCTGGGCATGTCTTACGAAAATGCCTTTTCGGTCACGTATCAGGATTCGTACGAGCGCCTTCTGCTCGATGCCGTGCGCGGGGACCCCGCCCTGTTCATCCGCCGGGACGAGGTTGAAGCCTCCTGGCAGTGGATTGAACCCATTCTCAACTCATGGCGGCACGCCATGACCCCGCTGGAACCCTACCCGGCGGGAAGCTGGGGCCCCGCCTCCACCCGCTCCCTGCTGGCCCGCGATGGCGCCCTGTGGCACGAAGATATGCTGACATGACAGACACCAACACACCTACCCCCAAATCCAAACGTGGCCCCTTTGCCCAGCGGACGCTGCGCCAGCATGTCCTGCGCAGGCTGGCACTGGTGCTGCCGCTTACGCTGCTCATGATCGTTCTGGCCAAAAGCGGCATACTGGAACGCCTGGTGGACCGGTACACGTTTTCGGCCCAGAGCTGGTACGATGATACGGCTCTGGTCCAGCACCTGCGGCTCAAGGTCACCCAGAACGGCATGACGCATGACAGGCCAGACTGCCTGCTGTTTGTTGTCAACGGGAACGACCAGCCCACCGCATCACGCATTGACGTGATGGAAAAAAGCACCGGCACATGCCCAGCCCCCAAGGGTGAACTGCCCAAGCTGTTCACACTCAAAGTGGACCGCATGAACCGGATTGTCCTCTCCGACCAAGGCTCCCCCGGCCAGTTCCACCCTATTCCCTGAGCAGAGCGCTCCCTGCGCCCCTGCACCGCGCCTTACGCGCTGGCCGCAAAAGCCTTGCGTAAGGCGCGCCCCCCAAGGCGGAGTGCTGCCTTGCCATGGGGCATAAGCGCGTAAAAATTAAGGAACGCATGCAGGGTTCCGGGGTAGCAGCGGTACAGCACCGGCACCCCGGCCCGTTTGAGGGCTGAGGCATAGGCCTGCCCTTCATCCCGCATGGGGTCACATGCTGCCGTAACAATAACGGCCGGGGCCAGCCCGCCCAGATCAGCCGTGTGGCCGGGCACAAAGTGCGGGTGTGTCCAGTCCTCCTCCCGCTGGATGTATTGGGCAGCATACCACTCCATGGAGCGGCGGGAGAGAAAATACCCTTCCTCGTATGTAGACTGCGACGGTAGGTTATTACGCCCGTAAAGTGATGGGTAATACAGCAGTTGCAGGGCCGGGTTAGGGCACAGGCCTGCCCGGCCGTTCTGCGCCAGTACGGCGGCAATGTTCCCCCCTGCGCTATCCCCCGCAACCGCCACCTGCCCGCGCCAGTGCCGGGCGGAGGCCCCCGCCAGCCAGACCAGTGCCGCACGGGAATCCTCCACCGCTGCGGGAAAAGGGTTTTCGGGCGCCAGTGCGTAATCGGGCAGCAGCACCGCCGCACCCGATGCCCGCGCAAGGCGGCAGCATATGCCGTGGTGGGAGTTAAGGCCGCAATGCACAAACCCACCCCCATGCAGGTACAGCACTGCCCCACGTACCCGCCCATGCGGAATGTAAAGCCGTGCCGCCAATGGCCCCGTTGCCCCCGGCACCTGCACACGCACCACCCTGCGCAGCGGCAGGGCGGACAGACGCTGGGGAAAAGAGGGCGTATCCATTGCCTTGCGCAGTATTTTTAGAAAATGCTGCTGCTCTGGCAGTGCCGCCGCAGGCTGTGCCTGTACCTGTGCCCCGCCCTGACCCTGCGCAGTGTTGCCCTGCCCTGCCCCTTTTTTGGGTAAGCGTTTTTTACGGCGCTCCTGCCAGCGGATCAGCCCAAGCAGCACGCGAGAGGGCAGGTTGGGCCGGAGTGGGGTTGAAACGGAGGTGGGGACCATAAAATCAGACATATGTGCATGATGTGCGCTCTTGCCCGCTCCTGCCAAGAGCGCTTTTCCAACACAAAGCCCTTGACCTGCGCCAGCCGCCAACGCAGGGTGCGCGGGCCAGACGGTCGGACGGTCGCTGTTGTGCGTTTTTGCGTATGATGGAGGAAAGTCCGGGCTCCACGGGAAGAACGGTGCCGGTTAACGACCGGCGAGGGTGACCTTAGGGAAAGTGCCACAGAAAACAGACCGCCTTCCGGGTTCCATGCCATGGGAAACCATGGGACGGGCTGAAGGTAAGGGTGAAACGGTGCGGTAAGAGCGCACCGCTCCGCTGGTAACAGGGGAGGCACGGCAAACCCCACCGGGAGCAAGACCGAATAGGAACGGCAGAAACCTTAGGGTTTCGGGGGTTCTCCCGCCCCGTCGTTCGGGTTGGTCGCGTGAGGCATGTTGCAAGACATGTCCCAGAGGAATGATCGTCCAGGCCCTTTTGGGCTAGACAGAACCCGGCTTACAGACCGTCTGGCATTTTTTGCCCCTCTTTTTTTCCGCGCATGAAGCTGGGCACGCATGGGCTTTTGCATGCCCTTTTTACTGCAAAAGAACATAACATGAACAAATAATGTCTTTCCCAAGTTCGATTCTACGCGATCAATACATTCATGCGACTCTCCAACAAAGTATGAATACTTTATAAACGGCTGTTTTCTGCTGTTTTTTCTTCGCTTTTAATTTGCGTCCCATGCTATCCCATGCTATCCCACGGCAGACCATAAAAGTGGTTGCGGTCCCATGTTCCCCGCCCCTCCCAGGAACAGAAACCATTGGCTCAAAAGGACTTCTGAACTTCGTGAGTGTGTTCCTCGGCACGCATGAAAATCGATTCGACGCAAAAGGACGCGTCTCGATTCCTGCTGGGTTCCGCTCCGTTCTCAAGTCACAGCAAAAGGAAGGCGATGCGCTGGTGATTCTCCGCCCCTCCCATACGCTGCCCTGCATTGAGGCATGGCCAGCCGTGGCCTTTGCCCGCCTGACCGAGCCACTGGACCGGCTGGACATGTTCTCTGACGAGCATGACGACCTTGCCGCCGCCATTTACGCCGATGCCTACCCCATGGACCCTGACCGTGAAGGCCGCCTGATGCTACCCGACTTCCTGCGCGAACATGCCGGGTTGCATGATGTCTCTACCGCCGCATTCATGGGGGTTGGCCGCATCTTTCAGATCTGGGAACCCGAGGCTGCGCGCCTGCGCCGGGCCGAAGCACGCCAGAAGTCCCGCCGTGTCACCATTCCCGCGGCATCGCAGACCAGCCAGAGGGAAGACTAGGCCATGAACGCGCTCCCACTTCCCTCCGCCATCAAGCCCCCCAGCAGCGGACATGTGCCCGTCATGCTTGATGAGGTGCTGCATTATCTGGCTCCCACCCGTGGTGAGGCCATTCTGGACTGCACCTTTGGCGGGGGCAGCTATAGCTGCGCCATTTTAAACACGGCGGAATGCAACGTGTGGGCCATAGACCGCGACCCGGACGCCATAGCCCGTGGGCAGGTGCTGTGCGCCGAAATGGAAAAAGTGGAAGGCCGCTCACGCCTGCATATGCTGGCAGGCAGTTTTGGCCACATGGCCGAACTGGCGGAGCAGGCCCATGCCCCCCGTTTTGATGGCATTGTCATGGACCTTGGCGTGTCCTCCTTCCAGATTGATGAGGCCGAGCGTGGCTTCTCCTTCCGGTTTGACGGGCCGCTGGACATGCGCATGGCCAGACAGGGCCGCAGTGCAGCCGACATCATCAACACTGCCCCAGAGGCGGAACTGGCCGATATTTTCCATTTTTATGGGGAAGAACGCCACGCCCGCCGCGTAGCCCGCGCCGTTGTGGCCGCGCGGGCAGAAACCCCGCTCCACACCACATTGCAACTGGCAGAGGTCATCCGGAGCGTGGTGCCGCAGGACCGCTCGGGCATTGACTCCGCAACCCGCAGCTTTCAGGGCCTGCGGATTGCCGTGAATGATGAACTGGGCGAAATCGAACGTGGTCTGGAACAGGCCCTGACCCTGTTAAATGACGGCGGACGGCTTGTTGTTGTCTCTTTCCACTCGCTGGAAGATCGTCTGGTCAAGCGCGCCATGCAGCGCGCTCTGGGCAAGGATGTCAGCTTTTCCCGCCATGACCCGCGTGCATCGCTTGCCCCGGCGGCCCCGGCTGCTTTTGTGGGCCTGACCAGCAAGGCCATTCGCCCAAGCGATGCCGAATGCCGGGCCAACCCCCGTGCCCGCAGCGCACGCCTGCGCGCCATGATGAAACGTCCTTCTCCATCCGCTTCTTTGACTAAAGGATTGAGTGCATGATCCCCCGCCCATTTACATGCTGCTGCGCTGTTCTGGCGATTGCATCGGGGTTCTTCCTTTATACAAAGAAGCACCAGACAACCCTGCTGGACCAGCAGATTTCCGCCATTGTCAGCGAAACCGAACACGTGCGCGGGCAGACCGCCATGCTCCGCACGGAATGGGCGCTGGAAAACCAGCCGGAGCGACTGGCGGCTCTTGTTGTCAAACACGCGGCTTACCTCCAGTCCATGGACCCGGCCCAGTTCGTGCGGATGGCAGACCTTGTGCAGCACCTGCCCAATGTGGTCCACGAACCCGTGGCCGTAACGCAGGCCAGCGCACCCGCACAGGTTGCACAGGGCAGCAAAACCGCAGCCCAGCCCGCAGCCCCCGTGGCGGTTGCCAGCAGCACCACGGCGCATCTGCCCCCGCCGCAGCCCGAGCGTGAACACACTCTGGCTGTAGCCGATGCAGCCCCCACGCCCCCGCGTCCGCTGCCTGTGCGCGCTGTGCGCCCACACCCGGTAACTGTTGCCATGGAAAGCCCGGCACAGGCACCGCATGTTCTGGTTGCACCCGCAGCACTGCCGCCGCCGGTTGCGCAGCATGATGCCCCCATTGCCCGCGTAGCGGTGACACCCCGCCACCAGCCCGTGCAGGTGGCTGATGCCCCCCGCCCCAGCCTGCACCAGAACCTTGCAACAGCCAGCGCGGATGATGCGGATACCTCAGCCTCCCGGCGTGCAACGCTGGCTGCTGCCAGCCGGGCGGAGGCCATGGCCCCACGCCGCCTTGCCCAGAACAGTGATGACATAACGCCTGTGCGCCACCCCCTGCCGGTGGCCGCAGCAAGCTGGCACCCTGTTCGCGCACATAGAACACCCGTAGCAGAGGGGTATATGGAAGCCCGCGCAACTTCCGGTTATACGAACGGGTCCCTGCTGAGTCGCGGTAGCGACGCCCTGCCCGCCCCTGTTCCCGTAACCAACTGATTGTTTTGGCTGAAAGTCCTTCTGATACGATATGGTCGGCCCCCCACGCCATGATTCCGAAACAACACGCACAATTGGTGTAACGGGGGATGACCTGCGCGCCCGCGCGCACAGGGAAACAATGCATGTGCGGCTGCTGTGTGTGTCCGCCGGGTTTTGCGCGCTATTTGCCTGCGTTGCCATCAAGCTGACAATTGCCACAGTGCTGCACCCCATGGTGCCCGAGCAGCGCCAGATTGCACCACAGGTGCCAAAAATACCCAAAATTGACCCAAAGGGCAGTCTGGCGGGGGATTACGTTCTGCCGCAGGTCCACCGGGCCTCCATTGTGGACCGTAACGGGCAGACACTCGCCCTTTCCCTGCCGGTGGCGCAGGTTTACGCCAACCCGCAGGAGCTGATCGACCCGGTTGATGTTGCCCACAAGCTCAAATCCGTCCTGCATGACCTGAACGAGCCTGAAACCGCCGAGCGTCTGGCCCGGCACAAGCAGTTTGTGTACATCGCACGCAACATTACGCCCCAGCAGGAACTGGCCATTAACAATCTGGGTATTCCCGGCATTTATTTTGAGCCGGGGGAACAGCGGCACTACCCGCTGGGCCACATGGCCGCCCAGATTATGGGGGCCGTGGATATTGATGATAACGGCATTGCCGGCGTGGAGCGCTTTTTTAACAAACGCCTGCTGGTGGACCGCAAGCCCCTGCGGCTTTCACTGGATATTCGTGTGCAGTCCGCCGTGCGTGAAGAGGTCGCTGCTGCCAAGGATACATTCCAGGCCATTGGCGCATGCGGCATTGTCATGGACGTGCGCACGGGCGAAATTATCGCCATGGTCAGCCTGCCCGATTATGATGCCAACGAGTTTTCCCACGCCACAAACGATGAGCGGTTCAACCGCGCTGTAACCGGGCTGTATGAGCCGGGCTCCACCTTCAAGCTGCAAACCACCGCCATGGGGCTGGAGACTGGCACCATCCATATATGGGACAGTTTTTCTTCCGTTCCGCTCAAAATCGGGCGTTTTACCATCCGGGACATGAAGAACGACCATTTTGCTCCATGGTTATCCCTGCCCGAGGTCATGGCCTATTCCTCCAACCCTGCGGCAGCACATATCGCGCTGGATGTGGGCGGCAAGCGGCAGGCCGAGTGGCTGCGCGGCATGGGCTTTTTTGCCCCTGTGCCGGTGGAACTGCCCGAAGCCGCCCGCCCGCTGGTACCCCGCCAGTGGGGCCTTGCCACAACCATGACCGTAGGGTTTGGTCACGGTGTGGCCGAACCACCACTGGCTATTGTACGCGGCACGGCGGCCACGGTTAACGGTGGCATTCTGGTCACACCCACCCTGCTGGACCAAGAAGACCCCGACCCACCCGCGCCAGACGCCTCCCCCGCAGAGGAGTTCGAGCAGGGTGTGCAAAGTGCAGCCCTGCGGCAGACATTACCCACCCTGCCAACAGGCACCGGTGCCCCCATGCCCGAAGCCCCGGTTATTCCGCAGGGCGTGCGCGTTCTTTCCGAAAGCAATTCGGCGCTGCTGCGCAGGCTGCTCCGGCTGGACGTGACGCAGGGCACGGGCCGAACGGCTGAATCCCCCGGGTATTTTGTAGGCGGAAAAACCGGCACGGCAGAAAAAATCGGCCCGCATGGCGGCTACCTCAAACACGTCAATATTTCTGCCTTTACCAGTATTTTCCCCATGAATGCGCCGCGCTACGCCGTGTACGTCATGCTGGACAGCCCACAGCCCACCCCCCAGACCCACGGCTGGACAACAGCAGGCTGGAACGCGGCCCCCACAGTCTCGCGCGTGATCTCACGCATTGGCCCCATGTTGCAGATTTTCCCCGATGTGGAGCACGCGGCCCAGATTGATGCCCAGTTGGCCATACCCATGCACCCGGCGGTGCCACGGGGGGTTCGCCCGCTCGGCCCGGGGAACGACCCCGGAGACCCCCGCAAGCTTGAGGCCGAACACCGCGCCACCCGGCAGGCAGAAAAACTGGCACGCACCACGGCGGCACATACTCTGGCAATCCGCAAAAAAACAGCAGGGGAGAACATGGACGAATGAGCACACTCCTTTCCACCCTGCTGCGCACCCTTAACCTGAGCGCGACCACCACCGACCCGCATGTGAGCGCCATTACGGCCGATAGCAGGCAGGCAGGTCCAGGCGTTGTGTTTGCCGCACTCCCCGGCACGCGGGTGGATGGCCGCACCTATATTGCAGCAGCCGTGCAACAGGGGGCGGCGGCCATTCTGGCCCCAACCGGCACGCTCTGGCCGCAGGGTGTGCCAGAGCGGCCATTTGTCACCTGCCCCGACCCGCGCCACGTGCTGGCCCTTTGGGCTTCCATGCTGGCTGGCCCACAACCAGCACATCTGGTTGCCGTAACCGGCACCAACGGCAAAACCAGCACAACCGACTTCCTGCGCCAGATCTGGGCATTACAGGGCCACAAGGCGGCGGGCATTGGCACATTGGGGCTGACCGGCGCCGAAGGTACGGGGGTTACCTTCCCCCCCCTGACAACACCGGACCCGGTTGCACTGGCCAACGGGCTGGCCGCGCTGGAGCACGCAGGGGTGCATTACGCAGCACTGGAGGCATCATCCCACGGGCTGGAGCAGGGGCGGCTGGATGGGCTGCACCTTCAGGCCGCCGGATTTACCAACCTCACCCGTGACCACATGGACTACCACGGCACCATGGCCGCCTACCGCACGGCCAAGCTGCGGCTGTTTGATACCCTGCTCCCCCAAGGCGCCATTGCCGCCGCCAATGCGGACATGGATGCCACAACGCTTGATGCACTGCACGGCATTGCCAAGAGCCGCAACCTGCACCTGCGCCTGACCGGCACCAACGGCACGACCCTGCGCCTGCTGGACTGCAAGGCCGTTCCCGCCGGGCAGGAACTGCGCATAAGCTGCAACGGGCTGGTTAAAACTGTCATGCTCCCTCTGCCCGGGCGTTTTCAGGTCGATAACGCCCTGCTGGCTCTGACTCTGGCTGTGCAGGACGAGGCCGCTTTGCCCGCAGCACTGGACCTGCTGCCCGCTCTGGTCGGGGTACGCGGGCGCATGGAACGGGCCGCCGTATTACCCAATGGTGCCAGTGCCTATGTGGATTATGCCCACACGCCAGATGCACTGGCCCGCCTGCTCTCCTCCCTGCGGCCACATGCGCAGGGGCGACTGGTGGTGGTTTTTGGCGCAGGCGGAGACCGCGACAAGGGCAAACGCCCCCTTATGGCACAGGCGGCTGCACATGGCGCTGATATTGCCATAATCACAGATGATAACCCCCGCTCGGAAGACCCCGCACAAATCCGTGCGGAGGTCCGCACGGGCGCGCCCGATGCGCTGGAAATCGGGGATCGCAGGCAGGCCATAACAGAGGCCCTGTCCATGCTTGGAGCAAAGGATGTGCTGGTGGTGGCAGGTAAAGGCCATGAACAGGGGCAGATTATAGGCACAACCGTGCTGCCGTTTGATGATGCCGCAGTTATTCGCGCCGTAGTGGGGCAGCCATGACCTCCTTATGGACCCGCACGGAACTGGAACAGGCAACGGGTGGGCATTTTCTGCCCGCAGCAGCCCCTTCCGCCCCCCTAGGCACACAGCCTGAAGCCTCTGCCAGAAACCTGACTGAGCAGGCCATAACCGGCATTTCCATCGACACACGCACCCTTGCCGCCGGTGATCTGTTTATCGCCCTTAAGGGGGATACCAGCGATGGCCACGCCCATGTTCAGGCTGCACTGGACAAGGGAGCCGCTTGCGCCATGGTGCATGCGGCAGATGGGCTGGCCGACCCGCGTGTGCTGGTGGTGGCCGATACAATGGTGGGCCTGCAACAGCTTGCCCAAGCCGCACGTGCGCGTTTTACCGGCAAGGTCGTGGCCGTAACCGGCAGCGTGGGCAAAACCACCACCAAGGAAATGCTGCGCCTGTGCCTGAGCGCCAATGGCCCGACGCATGCGGCCGAGGCCTCCTATAACAACCACTGGGGCGTGCCCCTGACCCTTGCCCGCCTGCCACGAGATGCAGCCTTCTGCATTAGTGAAATCGGGATGAACCACCCCGGCGAGATCCTGCCCCTTGCCCGCATGGTTCGCCCCGATGTGGCGGTTATTACCACCATAGGCTCCGCCCATCTGGGCCATATGGGGAGCCTGGACGCCATTGCGGCAGAAAAAGCCTCCATTATCACCACCCTGCCAGCCCATGGCGTGGCTGTGGTGCCGGATGATGCGCACGGTGCTTCTTTTTTTGTTCAGGCCGCACAACAGGCCAACGCAACCCTGTGGCGCACGGGCTCCAGCCCTGGCAGCACCGCGCATATGGGCGCTGTGCACTCCGGGGCCGATGGCACACAGTTTACCGCCAGCATTGCCGGGGTAGAGGTAGCCGTGCATGTGCCAGCACCCGGCCTGCATCTGGCCCGCAACGCACTGGCCGCACTGGCCGCCTGCGCAGCCCTTGGGGCAGACCTGCCCAAAGCAGCCACGGCACTGCAAGGTTTTGCCCCCGGTAAGGGCCGGGGGGCACTCAGCCACATTGCGGGAGGGGCCATAACCCTGCTGGACGAGAGCTATAATGCCTCTTCCGCCTCCATCCGCGCGGCATTGGACGTCCTGCACCACCTGCCTGCCTCCCGCCACATTGCCATTCTGGGCGATATGCGCGAACTGGGAACATTCTCTACAACTGAACACGCAGCCCTTGCCCCAGTAGCGGCTGCCTCGGCCGATCTTGTTTTTTGCTGCGGACCTTACATGAAAACCCTTTTCGATGCTCTGCCCCCCGCCAGACAGGGCGCATGGGCGGACAACGCCGCCGCCCTTGCGCCTCTGGCCTGTGCCGCCCTGCGCGGGGGAGATGCCGTGCTGGTCAAAGGCAGTCTGGGTAGTCGCATGCGCGATGTCATTGCAGCCCTTGAAACCCTTAACACCGTGGAGCCCACCTGAATGCTGTATCTACTGGTCTCTCACGCGGTGCATGACGGGCACATTACGCTGCTCAACCTGCTGCGTTACATTTCCTTCCGGGCGGGTTGTGCCTGCATGACCGCACTGGGGATCAGCCTGCTTCTGGGCAGGCCGCTCATTACCATGCTGCGCCGTATCCAGCGTTACGGGCAGCCCATCCGCACGGTTGGGCCTGAACGGCATATTATTGAAAAAGCCGGAACCCCCACAATGGGCGGCATGCTTATCCTGATCGCACTCACGGTGGCTACGCTGCTCTGGGGTAATCTGGAAAACGGTTTTGTATGGGCCGTGTTGCTGACCACGCTGGGTTTTGGCCTGATTGGCTTTGCCGATGACTACCGCAAACTGGCACGGCGCAACACGGATGGGCTTTCCAAACGGGCGCGCCTTGGCTCGGAATTTGCCATATCGCTCATATGCGGGGGGTGGTTGCAGTATCTGATGCCGCCTGAACTGGCCAACCATCTGGCCTTCCCTTTTGCCAAGGAGTTGCTGCTCCCCCTCGGCCTGCTCTACCCCGTGTTCGCCATGATCGTGATTACCGGCTTTGGCAATGCGGTCAACTTTACCGATGGGCTGGACGGGCTGGCCATTGGCCCCGTGGTGGTGGCGGCACTGGTGTTTGCCATTCTGTCCTACGTAGTGGGCAACCATGTTTTTGCAGACTACCTTCAGGTCCATGCCGTGCCCGGCACGGGGGAACTGGCAGTGTTCTGCGCAGCCCTTGTTGGGGCCGGGCTAGGCTTTTTGTGGTTTAACGCGCCACCTGCCGCCGTATTTATGGGGGATACGGGCTCGCTCTCCCTCGGTGGGGCACTTGGTTCGCTGGCCGTTGCCATCAAGCACGAACTGGTGCTGTGCATTGTTGGTGGGCTGTTTGTGGTTGAAACGCTCTCGGTCATCATTCAGGTGTTCTGGTACAAGCGCACGGGCCGCCGCGTGTTCCTTATGGCGCCCATCCACCACCATTTTGAAAAAAAGGGCTGGGCTGAACCCAAGATTGTCATCCGGTTCTGGATTGTTTCCATCGTGCTGGGCATGTGTGGTCTGGCCACGCTGAAACTGCGATGAGCACCTTCCCTCCCACTGTGTTTGCCGTGAAACGTTTTGCCGTGCTGGGCCTTGGCCGCAATGGCCTGCCCGCCGTGCAGGCATTGGCCGCATGTGGCGCGCATGTTCAGGCATGGGATGATGGAGAGGCCGGACGCCAAGGCCTGACCCAGGCGCTGGCCCACATGCCCCCCGAGCAGGCTGCCCGCATTACCTGCGCCCCGCTGGAGGATATGGCGGGGTTTGACGCGCTTGTTCTCTCCCCCGGCATTCCGCACCACCTGCCGCGTGTGCACCCGGTTGCCGCACTGGCCATTGCAGCGGGTGTGCCCATTCTGTCCGATGCGGAACTGCTTTATTGCGCAGTCCGCGCCGCAGGCAGCAAGGCACGCTTTGCGGGCATTACCGGCACCAACGGCAAATCCACCACCACCACCCTGCTGGCCCATATTCTGGAACAGGCCGGTGTGCCGGTTGCAGCCGGTGGCAACCTTGGTCCCGCAGCACTGGCCCTGCCCCTGCTCCCCGATAACGGCGTGTATGTGCTGGAAATGTCGTCCTACATGCTGGAACGGCTGGATACCCTGCATTTTGATGCCGCCTGCCTGCTCAACCTGACCCCGGACCATCTGGACCGCCACGCAGGCATGGCCGGGTATGCACTGGCCAAGCAACGTGTGTTTGCGGGCCAGACAGCACACGATATTGCCGTGATTGGCATTGACGATGCTGAATGCACCCGCATTGCCGGGCATCTGGCCCAGTCGGCCACACCCTGCATAACCGTGTCCGGCACCAACCCTGCCGCCAGCTATTACGGCCAGAATGGCGCGGTCTGGCACAACAGCGCGGCACTGGCCACACTGCCCCCCGCCCTGCCGGGTGCGCATAATGCCCAGAATGCAGCCGCCGCACTGGCCATGGCCCGTTTTCTGGGTATTGCGGATACCATGGCAGCACAGGCCATTGCCTCCTTCCCCGGTCTGCCACACCGGCAGAAGCTGGTTGAAACCTGCAACAACATTGCCTTCATAGACGACAGCAAGGCCACCAATGCCGATGCCTCCTCCCGCGCATTGGGGTGCTATGACCGGCTGGTATGGATTGCAGGGGGAATAGCCAAGGAAGGCGGGATAGAAAGCCTGAGCCCATATTTTGGCCGTATCACCCATGCCTTCCTGATCGGGCGGGATGCAGCGGAACTGGCAGCAACCCTTACGCGCCACAACGTGCCCCATACCGTGGTGGAGACACTGGAAAAAGCAGTCCCCCAAGCCTACAGTCTTGCACAGCAGACCCATACGCCCGTTATCCTGCTCTCACCCGCCTGTGCGAGCTTTGACCAGTATGCCGGGTTTGAGGCACGCGGGCAGCATTTTCAGGCGTTGGCCCATGCTGTGCGTACGCAGCAGATGAGCACGACGGGGCAGTAGGACAAGCATGGCCGGTTATTCCCGCACTGATGATTCGCCTTTTGGCCGCTGGTGGCGGAACGTGGACCGGACAACGCTGGTCTGCACCTTCATTCTTATCGGCTTTGGCTACATTCTCATGCTTGCGGCCAGCCCGGCGGTTGCGGTGCGCATTGGTGCGTCGCGCAACATGTTCATTTTCAAGCAGGTCATGTTCCTGAGCGTGGCGGGGGTTATTGTCACCGGGGTTTCCATGCTCTCGCGCCGGACGGTGCTGCGGCTCTCCCTGATCGGGGGGGCGCTCATGCTGGGTGCGACCATGCTTACGCTGGTCCACGGGATCGAGATCAAGGGGGCACGGCGCTGGATTGCGCTGCCGCTCATGTCTTTGCAGCCATCGGAGTTTCTCAAGCCCTGCTTTGCCGTGGTCACGGGGTGGCTGCTGACCCAGCGCCGTATTTCGCGCTATTTTCCGGGGATGCTCATCGCATTCGGGCTATATGGGCTTATTCTGCTGCTGCTTAAATCCCAGCCAGACATTGGCATGCTTACGGTTATTACCGCTGTTTTTCTGGTCCAGTTGTTTGTGGACGGGCTGAACCTGATTTTTGTGGGGTTTGGTTTTGCCTGCATGATTGCGGCAGGCATTGCCGCGTTTTTTATCTTCCCGCATGTGCGCTCGCGCGTGGAGCGGTTCATGCACCCCAATGTGGGGGATCATTACCAGATTGATACGGCCCTGCGCGCCTTTGGCAATGGCGGGCTTATGGGCCGCGGGCCGGGTGAAGGCCGGGTCAAGGATCTGCTCCCCGACGCCCATGCGGACTTTGTGTTTGCCGTGGCGGGGGAAGAATACGGGCTTGTCATCTGCCTGCTGATCATTTGCGTTTTTGCCGCCATTGTGGTGCGGACCCTGCTGCGCCTGATCCGCGAGGATGACCCGTTTGTGGTCATCGCCACCACCGGGCTGCTAACGGGTTTTGGCCTTCAGGCGTTTGTTAACATGGCTTCCACCTTGCATCTTATCCCCACCAAGGGCATGACGCTGCCATTCATTTCCTATGGGGGGTCTTCGGCCATGTCTGTTGCTCTGGCTATTGGCATGGTGCTGGCCCTGACCCGGCAGCAACCGGGGGGCCTGCGCTCGGGCAATGGCTTTATCTCCACTCTCAGACAATGGCGGTCAGCATGAAGCCACAGACTATTGTGATCGCGGCCGGGGGCACTGGCGGTCATTTTTTCCCCGCTGAAGCACTGGCTGACGCACTGGTTGCCCGTGGCCACCACATTGTGCTGATGACCGATGCCCGCGCAGGCAAACGCACCAGCGGCGTTTTTGCCAATGCACCACAGTTTGTGCTGCGCGGTGCAGGTGTGGCCGGGCGTGGCCCCGTACGCGCCCTGCGCGCAGGGGTTACGCTACTGGCCAGCGCATGGAAGGCACGGGGCATCCTGCACACTCTTCAGCCTGATGCGGTCATCGGTTTTGGCGGCTACCCTTCCATTCCGCCCCTGCTGGGCGCGCGGTTGCTGGGCCGCAGGCACCCTGCGCTGATCATTCATGAAGGCAATGCCGTTCTGGGCAAGGCCAATGCCGTGCTCTCCCGCTTTGCTGACGTAATTGCCACCTCCTTCCCCACCGTGGCCAAGCTGCCCATGGGGGCCAGAACCGTGCTGACCGGCATGCCCGTGCGCCCCGGCATTGCCGCGCTGGCGGGGGAAGCATGGCCCACCCCGAACGGGACGATCAACCTGCTGGTCTGGGGTGGCTCGCTGGGGGCGCGCATTTTTTCGCAGGTGGTGCCCGCAGCCATTGGCCGCCTGCCAGCCGCCCTGCGCGCACGCATCCACATTACTCAGCAGGCCCGCGCGGATGACGTGGACACCGTGCGCAAAGCCTATGCCGATATTGGCGTACAGGCCCGTGTGGAGCCGTTTTTGAACGATGTGCCCGACATCCTGCGCGCAGCCCATCTGGTCATCGGGCGGGCAGGCGGCTCCTCGGTGGCGGAAATTACCACCGCAGGCCGCCCTGCGGTCATGGTCCCCCTGCCTATTGCCGCCTCCGATGAGCAGACCGAAAACGCCCGCGCCATAACCGACGCGGGCGCAGGCTGGATGATCCGCCAGCCCGACTTTACCGCACAAACACTGGCAGCCCGCCTGCAAGACCTTTTCACCGCCCCGGACGACCTGGCCCGCGCAGCAGCCGCCGCTGCCACGCTGGCCCGCCCGGATGCCGCCCTCCGTCTGGCTGATATAGTAGAAGAATGCCTCCAACTTTCTCCTTCACCCGCCCATCCGCCCTCACACGAGACGGAGACACGCACATGAGAGCCCTGCCCCTTTCCATCGGAACCATCCATTTTGTCGGCATTGGCGGCATTGGCATGTCCGGCATTGCAGAGGTTCTGTGCCTGCTGGGCTACTCCGTACAGGGCTCGGACATAGCGGAAAACGCCAATGTCAAACGCCTGCGGGCTGCGGGCATTCCGGTTACAATCGGGCATGACGCCGCCAATCTGGGCAATGCGCAGGTTGTGGTCATTTCCACCGCGGTCAAGCGTGACAACCCCGAAGTTGTTGCAGCCCGCGCCAAGCTGATTCCCGTTGTCCGCCGGGCGGAAATGCTGGCCGAACTCATGCGCCTGCGCTGGTCCGTAGCCATTGGCGGCACACATGGCAAAACCACCACCACCAGCCTTGTGGCTGCCGTGCTGGAAGCCGCCAAGCTGGACCCCACCGTTATCAACGGTGGTATTATCGAGGCTTACGGCACCAACACCCGCATGGGTAAGGGCGACTGGATGGTGGTGGAAGCGGATGAAAGCGATGGCTCGTTCCTGCGCCTGCCCTCCGTTATTTCGGTCGTTACCAACATGGACCCCGAGCATCTGGACCACTGGGGTTCTGCCGAGGCCATGGAGGCAGCGTATGACCAGTTTGTCTCCAACGTACCGTTCTATGGCTTTGCGGTCCTGTGCATAGACCACCCTGCCGTGCAGCAGATGATTCCGCGCCTGTCTGACCACCGGATTGTCACCTACGGCTTCTCCCCACAGGCGGATGTGCGGGCCGAAAAGGTAATTACCGACAAGCTGGGCGCTACGTTTGAGGTCACGCTGACAGACCGCGTTACCCGCCGCACCCGCAAGGCCGGGCCTTTCCGCCTGCCCATGCTGGGCGCGCATAATGTGCAGAACTCCCTTGCCGCCATTGCCGTCGCAACCGAAATGGACATCAGTGATGATGTGATCCGTTCCGGGCTGGCCAGCTTCCGGGGGGTCAAGCGCCGCTTTACCCGTACGGGGGAAGCCGGTGGCATTACCGTGATTGATGATTACGGGCACCACCCGGTGGAAATTGCCGCCGTGCTCAAGGCCGCCCGCCAGGCTGGAGCCAGCCGGGTTATTGCGGTCATGCAGCCGCACCGCTACTCCCGCCTGAGAACCCTGTTTGCCGATTTCTGCACCTGCATGAACGATGCCGACACGGTTATTGTCTCCGACGTGTACGCCGCAGGCGAAGACCCCCTGCCCGATGCCAGCCGCGACAGGCTGATAGAAGGGCTGCGTGAACGCGGCCACCGCTCCGTTGTCCCGCTTTCCAGCCCTGAACATCTGGCGGAAATGATCAACGCCATTGCCAAGCCGGGGGACTATGTTGTGTGTCTGGGTGCGGGCACCATTACCAACTGGGCGCAGGCTCTGCCTGCCCAGCTTGCCGCCTTGCAGGCTGAACAGAAAGGTGGAAGCGCGGCATGAACAGCACGCCCGCAACCACGCTGGAAGATATGGTTCGCCACGCCTTTGCCGGCACGCATGGACGCGTTACCGCGCAGGCCCCGCTGGGGGCGCGTACGTGGTTCCGCGTTGGTGGTCCGGCGGAATGGCTGTTCCAGCCCAGGGATGCGGATGATCTGGCAAGCATGCTCCAGCGCCTTTCCCCCGAACTGCCCGTTATTGCCCTTGGAGCCTGCTCCAACGTGATTATCCGCGATGGCGGGCTGGACGGCATTGTGGTGCGCATGGCCCGCGGCTTTGCCGATATTGCTGTGGAAGCGGACGGGCTTGTGGTGGGCAGCGCATGCCTGGATGCCACAGTAGCCGAACACGCGGCACAGGCCGGGCTTGCGGGGCTGGAGTTTCTGGCAGGTATTCCCGGCTCCATCGGGGGGGCCGTGCGCATGAACGCCGGAGCCTATGGAGCGGATATTGCCAGCGTGCTGGACTGGGCGGAAATTGTGACCCGTGATGGCAATATGGTCCGCCTTGGCAACGCCGCCCTGCGCTTTGGCTACCGCCGCTCCGGCCTGCCCGAAGGGGCCATGGTGGTGCGTGCGCGCCTGCGCGGCATGCCTGCCAGCCCGGCGGACATAGCCGCACGCATTGGCGATATTCGCACAGCGCGCGAGCAGTCCCAGCCTGTGCGCGCACGCACGGGTGGCTCCACCTTCCGCAACCCCGAACCCGAGGTTTCCGCCCGCAAGGCGTGGGAGCTGATTGATCAGGCTGGCTGCCGTGGCCTGCGCCAGGGCGATGCCCAGGTCAGCGAAAAACACTGCAACTTCCTGATCAACCTCGGCAATGCCACCGCCCATGACCTCGAAACACTGGGGGATACCGTGCGCCAGCGCGTTGCCCAGCATTCGGGCGTGCAACTGCACTGGGAAATCAAACGTCTTGGCCGCACACAGGGAGCCCGCGCATGAGCACCTCCAAACGGATTACCGTGCTTATGGGCGGCATATCGTCCGAGCGGACTGTCAGCCTGTCTTCCGGGCAGGGCGTGGCCGAGGCCCTGCGCAGTCTAGGCCATACGGTCAGCACGCTTGATGCGGGGGCCGATCTGGGCGCGCTGGTTGCCGAACTGGGCGCACAAAAACCCGATGTCGTGTTTAACGCACTCCATGGCCGATTTGGCGAGGACGGCTGTATTCAGGGCATTCTGGACTGGATGGGCCTTGCCTATACACATTCTGGCGTACGGGCATCCGCCACAGCCATGAACAAGGCGGCCGCCCGCGCTGCTTTTGTTTCCGCTGGCCTGCCCGTGGCCGAAGGCCGGGTCATTGATATTGCCGAACTTGCCGAAGGTGACCCCCTGCCAGCCCCCTACGTGGTTAAACCCGTTAGCGAAGGCTCGTCCGTTGGTGTCTCCATCGTGCGGCCCGGTGCCAATGTGCGCGAACGCATTGTGCGGGACTGGACATTTGGCCCGCATGCGCTGGTAGAAGAGTTTATTCCCGGGCGTGAAATTACCGTGGGTGTAATGGGCGAACGCGCCCTGACCATAACAGACATTACCCCCACCGGCAGCGGCCACGATTTTTACGATTACGACGCCAAATACAATACCGGCGGCTCACGGCATGAACTGCCCGCGCGCATTGCCCCCGATGTTGCCCAGCGCGCACTGGACGTGGCGGTAGAAGCCCATAAGGCGCTGGGATGTGCCGGGGCATCACGCTCGGATTTCCGGCTGGATGATGCAGACCCGGCCAACCCGCGCCTGATCCTGCTGGAAGTCAACACCCAGCCGGGCATGACCGCAACATCGCTCCTGCCCGAACAGGCCGCCTATTGCGGCATTAGCTACCCCGCATTGTGCCACTGGCTTGTTGAGCAGGCCACCTGCCGCCAATGAAGCGCCCCGCCAGCCGCCCCTCCCGCACGGGATTATTCCTCAAGCGCCAAAAACGCCTGCTGCGGCCCGTTATCGGGCTTATGCTGCTGGCGGGGGCCGGGGCTGCTGTTTATCTGGCGGTGCCTCTTCCGGCCCTGCAAAAACAGATTGCCCCCTTGCGGGACAAATTACTGGGCACCTCCGCCCTGCGCGTGACCAGTATCCGGGTTGAAGGGGCCAACCTGACCAGTGACGAGGCCATTCACACCGCCCTGAACATTGCCGTGGGGGACCCGGTTCTCAACTTCAACGTCACCCGCGCGCGTGAGAACCTGACCGCCCTGCCGTTTATTGACCATGTAAGCGTTGAGCGCCACCTGTCTGGCGAGATTGACGTGCACATTACCGAGCGCCCGCCTTATGCGGTGTGGCAGCATCAGGGCCATTTTATCCTGATCGACCGGCAGGGGCAGAAAGTGCCGGATCAGGGCGCGAACGACAAGGACGCCACCGCCTTTGCCAAACTGCCACTGGTCGTAGGTGACGGCGCGAACGAAAACGCCGCCGCCCTGATAGACGTGCTGGCACAGGAACCGGACGTAAAATCCCACGTAACAGCCGCTGTACGGGTAAGCGACCGCCGCTGGAACCTGAGCCTGAAAGATGGCGCAACCGTGCTCCTGCCCGAAGGGGAGGAAGCCCCGGCCATTCACCGGTTGGCCAGAATTAACGCCACAACACAGCTGCTTGACCGCCCCGTTGAACTGATTGACATGCGCCTGCCCGACCGGCTGACCATACGTGAACGCCCTCCTGAACCGCCCCCTGCCCCCTCCGCACCGGCAGGGGATGGCGCAAAAAGCAGCCCGCAGCACACACCCCACCACACCCAGCCCACCCGATCCCCCACGGAGGAAAGCCGAGATGAATGACGCCGCGCACTCCCCTGCTTCCCCCGCACTCAGTCTGGCGGACCGGCTGCACAAAAAGCGGAGCCATTCTTCAGCCTCCCCCACACTGCGCATGAGCGGGGGGGAAGCATCCCTTCCGCTCCCCCCCAGTGAGCGCAACAAACGCCCGCACACATGGCGCAACGGCTACAGTGCGGTGCTGGATATTGGCTCGACCAAAATTACCTGCCTTATTGGCAAGGGGGAGCCCAACGGCATGCTGCGCGTGGCGGGCTTTGGCTGGCGCCGCTCCGCTGGTGTGCGCAATGGCGCCATAACCGAGTTGCAGGAGGCCGAAGCCGCCATACGCGCAACCGTAGCGCAGGCTGAGAACATGGCCGAGCGCACCATAGACAAGGTGGTGGTCAACCTGTCCTGCGGGCATCCGGCCAGCCGCTTGTTCAATGTGCGCTGGCCCATTGGCGGGCGGGTCGTAACCGAGGCGGACATCCGCCGCGTGGTTACGGAAGGGCGCGTGCAGGCCACCGTGCAGGGGCGCGAGGTCATTCACACCCTGCCCATAGACTTTACGGTGGATGATACTGAGGGCGTGTCTGACCCACGGGGGCACCTGTGCGAAACGCTCAAGGCGCGCCTGCATATTATTGATGCCGCCACCACCGCCCTGCTGAACCTTGAAACCGTGCTGAGCCGTGCCGAACTGCGCATGGAGGCTCTTGTATCCTCCCCGCTGGCATCCGGCCTGTCCGTGCTGGACAGGGATGAACGCGACCTTGGCACAACGGTTGTGGACATGGGCGGGGGCACCACATCCTTTGCCGTGTTTGGTGAAGGCCAGATCCTGCACACCGCCCAGATCGGGGTTGGCGGGCTGCATGTTACGCGTGACATAGCCCGCGGGCTTGGCACATCGCTTGACAATGCCGAGCGGCTGAAAACCGTGTATGGCAGTGCGGACCTCTCCTCCGACGTGGAGGACGAAATCCTGACCGTGGAACTGCTGGGCAATGATGTGCCTCATTTTGAGCAGATCTCCCGCGCCCAGCTTGGCCGCATCATTCGCCCCCGTATGGAAGAAACACTGGAACTGGTGCGCGAAAAACTGGATGGCGCGGGCCTTGGCATGGCCGCCAGTGGTCGCATTGTGCTGACCGGAGGAGGCTCCCTGCTGGATGGAATCCGCCCGCTGGCCGAGCGTATTCTGGGGGTGCCGGTAAGTGTTGGCCGTCATTCCGGCCCTGGTTTTACGCGCTCGGTCCGTCTGGGCAGGCCCAAGAATATTGCGGGTCTGCCAGAAGATACGGCAGCCGCAGCAGGCTTTGCCACGGCTGCTGGCCTGCTGTTCTGGGCGGCCAGTGCGGAGCGTCCGTTCAGTGATGTGGAATTCCGCGAAGCCGCGCCAACTGGTTTTTTACAAAAACTGGTTGCTTTTATTCGTGAGAGGGTTTGATTTGCCCCGCAAAAGGTTGGTAAACTATTCGCAATCTTATCTACAACGCCCCTGTTAACCCGCCGCAGTCCGGGAGAGACACATGACACTCAACCTAACCGTTCCACCCCAGACTCATGCTGATTTTTCGCCCAAGATCACCGTTATAGGCGTTGGCGGCGGGGGGACGAACGCGGTTGACAACATGATTGCCTCCAACCTGCAGGGTGTGGAGTTTGTTGTAGCCAACACCGATGCGCAGAGTCTGGCCAAAAGTCTGGCCGACAGCCGCATCCAGCTTGGCCCGCACCTGACCCACGGCCTTGGCGCAGGCGCCAAGCCCGAAGTGGGCCGTGCCGCAGCGGAAGAAGCAGCGGACGAAATTGCCCGCTACCTGGACGGCGCACATATGGTGTTCATCACCACCGGCATGGGTGGGGGCACGGGTACAGGGGCAGCACCAGTTATTGCCCGCATGGCGCGTGAGCGGAACATTCTGACCATTGGCGTGGTCAGCAAGCCTTTCGCCTACGAAGGCAAGCGCCGCGCACGTGTAGCGGATGAAGGTATTCAGGAACTTCAGCAGTATGTTGATACGCTGATTGTCATCCCCAACCAGAATCTCTTCCGTATTGCCAACGAACGCACCACCCTGCGTGAAGCCTACAAGCTGGCTGACGAAGTTTTGAACATGGGCGTGCGCGGCGTTACCGACCTGATGATGGAACGCGGCTACGTCAACCTCGACTTTGCCGACATCCGCAGCGTTATGGCGGAAATGGGCAAGGCCATGATGGGTACGGGCGAAGCCGAAGGTGAAAACCGTGCGGTGGAAGCTGCCGAAGCCGCCATTTCCAACCCACTGCTGGAAGATACCTGCATGGCTACCGCCAAGGGCCTGCTGGTCAATGTTACCGGTGGTGAAGACATGACCTTCTTTGAAGCGGAAGAAGCCTTCAACCGCATCTGCCGTGAAGTACCAGAAGACGCCAACATGATCTTTGGTACGGTCATTGAGGAAAAAATGAGCGGGCGCGTACGCGTATCCGTTGTTGCCACGGGGATTGACGTACCCTCAGGCGCGGCTGAACGCCCGCATCTGGCAGCAGTGGAAACCGAAGCCCAGCCGGAACAGACCTACGCTGCCCCTGCGGCACAGCCCAGCGCGCCGCCGCCTGCACAGCCTCAGCCCCCCGTGGCCGAGCAGAGTGCCCCCGTACAGCAGCAGGCCTATGCTCCCCAGCCCGGCCATGCCGCCCCCCCGGCGCACATGGTTCCCGGTCAGGTTGCCGCTGCGGCACAACAGCCCCGCCAGCCTGCACCGGCCCCCGCACCAGCGCCTGCTGCATCCAAACATGCCAATCTGTTCAGCGAACCGCCGCGTCCCTCGGCCTACCCTGTGCAGGACCCCAATGCACGGAGCCTGTTTGGCCGCGTGACTGGTGCATTCCGCCGGGCCACCACACCAGAAACACGGGAAGAGCCTGTAGCGCAGTCTCACCCCACCATCAGCCAGGCCGAGCAGGGTGCACCCCGCCATGGTGAAGGCGATAACGGGCTGGAAATTCCAACCTTTCTGCGCCGCTAAGCCTTATGGGCTACCCCCGCCCGGCACCTGTGTGCCGCATGGCGGGGGATGAAACAGACGGCAATAATCATTGACTCGCATCTGCCCCAAACAGGCCCTAGCGTTAGTGTGAGATAACTTTCCACACCAATACGGGGCGGTCGGGATCATGGATAATCTGTCTGGGGAGCTTACCCCATGTTCCAAATCTGTGGAGATCCTCCCCACCACCATGCGACAGATGCGCCAAAAAACCGCACCGGCCCAGCACACGCTGCACCATGCCATTTCTGCCGTAGGTATTGGCCTGCACACTGGCCGCTCCATTAACATGACCATTGCCCCTGCTCCCGCAGGGCACGGCATTGTTTTCCAACGGACCGACCTGCCACAGGCAGCCCCCCTGCCCGCGCGTTATGATTACGTAGTGGAAACACATCTGAGCACCGTTCTGGGCGAAAAAGCACGCCCCGAAAACCGGGTTGCAACCGTTGAACACCTGATGGCCGCCCTTTGCGGGTGCGCCATAGACAACGCACTTGTTCTGGTTGATGGGCCGGAAACCCCGGTGTTTGATGGCTCCGCCACAGATTTTGTTTTTCTGCTCGACTGCGCCGGACGCAAAACGCAGGACCTGCCACGCAAGGTGGTACAGGTTCTGGAACCTGTTCGGGTGGAGCACCAGAATGCCTGGGTGGAACTGCTCCCCCACAGCAGCCCAAGCCCGCATTTGTCCATGAGCATTGATTTTCCCGCCCGCGCCATTGGCGCACAAAGCTATGCTCTGGACCTGACCCCGACCTCCTTCCGCAACGAGCTGGCCCGCAACCGCACCTTTGCCATGCGGCAGGAAATTGAAGCCCTGCATCAAGCCGGGCTGGCATTGGGCGGGTCTTTGGATAACGCCATTGTTGTGGATAATGACGTTGTACTCAACCCGGCGGGCCTGCGCTGCCCGGATGAGTTCATACGCCACAAGATCATGGATGCGGTGGGGGATCTGTATCTAGCGGGCTGCGTGCTCAACGCCAGCTTCCGGGGCAACCGCTCGGGCCACACGCTCAACAACATGCTGCTCAAAACCCTGTTTGCCCAGAGCACCGCATGGCAGGACACAACAGACCTGCAATCCACCTCTGCTGCAGCCTGACCAGCTTTTTGCACGGCTCTTTCAATAATCGGCGTTTCTTTGCTTTTCTTGACCCGCTGACATGCTATAAGATTTCGTCTCGATCTGAAGAGCCGGTATGTTTGATATTTCTATAAAAACACAGTCAGTCCGTCGTCGTCTGCCGTTCGTGCTCTCAGCTCTGGTGCTGACCGGGCTTACGGGTTGCAGTCTTTTGACCGGCAGCAAAAAAGGGCCGATCACGCCCAAAATTGCACCACCGGAGACGCTCTATAACAACGGCATTGATGCCCTGCGCACACGCCGCTACGAGCTGGCTGCTGCCGAGTTTGAAACACTCCAGCAGAACTACCCCTATTCGGGTTACATCCCCAATTCGCAGCTGATGGAAGGGTATTCCTACTACCTCAAAGGAAAATACCCCGAAGCCGTGCAGCAACTGAACCGCTTTATCAGCCTGCACCCCACCAGCACCGATTCCGCCTATGCCTATTACCTGCGCTCGCTCTGCTTTTATGAGCAGATTGCAGACGTGCAGCGTGACCAGCAGGGCACGGCAGAAGCCATGGACGCGCTGGAAGAAGTGGTTACCCGCTTCCCCCAGAGCAAATACGCCCGCGACGCCCAGCTTAAAATCGATCTGTGCCGTGACCATCTGGCTGGCAAGGAAATGCTGGTTGGCCGCTATTACCAGCGCGAACGTAATTATGAAGGTGCCATTAACCGTTACCAGCGCGTTGTGCAGGACTTCCAGACCACCAACCATGTGCCTGAAGCACTCGAACGCATGGTGGAAGTGTACCTAGACCTTGGGCTAACCGATCAGGCGCGCAAATCCGCCATTGTTCTGGGTTACAACTACCCCGGTAGCCAGTGGTACCACTACGCTTACAACAAGCTGAAGAGCTACCACCTGATCGACGGCAAACTGCCGCCTCCGGGCAAGGCAGTTACCACCCCTGCCAAACCGGACCTGCTCAAAGCACAGGCATCAGACACACGGGATGAGCGTATGGCCGCCCCGGCAGCCATGCAGCAGCCTGCAACCGCTACTCCTGCGGCGGCCACCAAAAAGTAATACGGCTTTTTCACTTTCACTCTTGAACTAAGAACACAACAGGAACATACAGGACTCACCTTTCCTGTTCGCAGCAAGGGTATGCCTGTTCACGCTCAGGCGGGAGCAGGCGCATTTGTTTAGTCTGTTCCGCAGACTCCAGTCATTTCAGGTGTGAACCTAAAAGCCGGATGTCGCTATGCTGACACATCTTTCCATCAGAGACGTTGTGCTGATCGAGGCACTAGACCTTGCTCTCCACCCCGGCTTTACCGCCTTAACGGGGGAGACCGGGGCAGGCAAATCCATCCTGCTGGATAGTCTGGGCCTTGCCATGGGCGAGCGCGCCAATGCGGGCCTTGTCCGCGCCGGTGCGGAGGAAGCCCGTGTAACCGCCTGTTTTGAAACCCCGGCAAGCCATACGGTTTACACCCAGCTGGAAGAACAGGGCATTCCGGCCGACAAAGGCGAACCCCTTGTGCTGCGCCGGGTGATCTCGCGCGAGGGGCGGTCACGCGCATGGATTAACGACCAGCCCGTGGGCCTGACCCTGCTGCGCCGAATTGCTTCCGCTCTTATCGAAATTCAGGGCCAGCATGAGCAGATGGGGCTGGCCGATGCCTCCACCCATCGCGGCCTGCTGGATGCTTACGGCATTAAGCCCTCCCTCCTTAAAAAAGTCGCACAGGCCTTTACCCACTGGCAGGAGCTGCGCCAGAGCCTTGCCAGCGCACAACAGGCACTGGAAGACGCCGCCCGTGAGGAAGAATGGCTGCGCCATACGGTGAGCGAACTCTCCGCACTAGCGCCCCAACCGGGGGAGGAAAGCCAGCTGGCGCAACAACGCCACGCGCTCCAGCAGGCCGAACGCCGGGGCGAGGCCGTGGCAGCCGCCCTGTCCGAACTCACACCGCGTGACCGCCGCTCCACCGGGCCAGCCGCCGCCCTGCGCGCTGCCAACCGCGCCCTTTTGCGTCTGGTCCCCTCCACCACATCGGACAGCACACCGCCTGAAACCGATGAGCTTGCAGGCCGCACCGCCGAAGCCCTGAGCGCGCTGGAAAATGCAGAAACCGCACTGGCCGAAGCTGAAAGCCTGCTCTCCCGCCTTATGGCAGATACGGAAGCCAACCCACGGGAGCTGGAAGAAACGGAAGAAAGGCTGTTTGCCCTGCGCACCGTTGCGCGCAAACACAACGTGCTGGTGGATGAACTGGCAGCTTTGCTGGCGCAACTGACTGCGCGCATCCACGCACTGGACAATGGCGCCACCGAGCTGGAGGGCCTGCGCAAAGCCACGGAAGACGCCCGGCTTGCCTATATGGAGGCCGCCCGCGCCCTGACCGATGCCCGCACCCTTGCCGCCAAAAAAATGGAGCAGGCCGTAACGGCCGAACTCAAACCCATTAAACTGGAAAAAGCCCGTTTTCTGGCCGAGTTGCAGCCCCTCCCCTCCGAGCAGTGGAGCCGCCACGGCATGGAGCAGGTCATGTTCCTTATTGCCGCCAACCCCGGCCAGCCCCCCGGCCCCATTGCCAAGGTGGCATCGGGGGGGGAACTATCCCGCCTGATGCTGGCACTCAAGCTGGTTCTGGCCGGGCAATCTGGTATTGGCACGCTCATTTTTGACGAAATTGACGCAGGCGTAGGCGGTGCAACCGCTGCCGCCATTGGTGAGCGCCTGCACCGTCTGGCACTGAATGTGCAGGTATTGGCCGTTACGCACAGCCCGCAGGTTGCCGCCAGTGCTGATGCGCATTTACGGATTGGCAAACAGACCCGTAACGGACAAACCGCAACCCACGCCATAGCTCTGGCAGAAACCGAACGCAGGGAAGAAATCGCACGCATGCTGGCAGGAGACACCATTACCGATGCAGCCCGCGCTGCCGCCGCCAGCCTGCTGGACTCCAAAAAATGACAACGAACACCACCCCGGTCACGGAAATGAACAGTGATCAGGCCCGCACGGAACTGGCGGAACTGGCCAGCCAGATTGCCTACCACAACACCGCCTACCATGGTCATGACGCCCCGGAAATAAGCGACGCGCAGTATGATGCCCTGCGCAAGCGCTACACCGAGCTTGCCGCCCTTTACCCCGATGCTGAACCACAGAACAGCGCAGCCAATGCAGTCGGGGCCAGCGCGGATACGGGGCTTGGCAAGCATGTCCACCTTGCCCCCATGCTCTCGCTCGACAACGTGTTTGACCGTGAGGAGTTTGAAGGCTTCATCACCCGTGCAGCACGGTTTCTGGGGCTGGATCAGGCAGATACGTCCAGCCTGCGTCTGGTGGGTGAACCCAAGATTGATGGTCTTTCCATCAGCCTTACTTACGAATCCGGCAAGTTCATCCGGGGCACCACTCGGGGCGATGGCACGGAAGGGGAAGACGTAACCGCCAACCTGCGCACCCTGCGCAGTCTGCCTCTGGAGCTCCCCGCCCCCTACCCCGACCTGATCGAAATTCGCGGGGAAGTCTTCCTCTCCAAAACCGACTTTATCGCACTCAATGCCGCACAGGAGGCAGCAGGCAAGCGCCTGTTTGCCAACCCGCGCAATGCGGCGGCGGGGTCCTTGCGGCAGCTGGACGCCAGCATTACGGCCCAGCGCCCGCTCTCCCTTTTTGCCTATGCGCAGGGTTTCTGCTCGAACAAGGCAACCCGTAGCCACTGGGCTTATCTGGAGCAGCTCAAGGCATGGGGGTTTACGGTCAACCCGCTCTCCCGCCAGATTGAGGGAGCGGCCGATGCCGAAGCTTTTTTTGAGGAAATCAACCGCGAGCGCGCCAGTCTGGCCTATGATATTGATGGCGTTGTTTACAAAATAGATGACTTGAGCCTGCAGGAACGTCTGGGCTTTGCCGGGCGTGCCCCCCGCTGGGCCATCGCGTGGAAGTTCCCGGCAGAACAGGCCATTACGCGCCTGAACGCCATAGAAATTCAGGTCGGGCGCACCGGTGCCCTGACCCCTGTTGCACATCTGGAACCGGTTAACGTTGGCGGGGTGCTTGTAACCCGCGCCACCTTGCACAATGAAGACGAGATTACCCGCAAGGACGTGCGCGAAGGTGACCTTGTGTACGTCCAGCGCGCAGGCGATGTTATTCCGCAGGTGCTTGGTACGGTCCCAGCAGGTGAGCCAGCGCCCGAACGGCAGCCTCTTTTTCATTTTCCCGATCATTGCCCCGTATGCGGCGCGCTGGCCGTGCGACCTGAAGGCGAAGTGGTGCGCCGCTGCACCGGCGGGCTGACCTGCCCCGCACAGGCCGTGGAGCGGCTGATCCATTTTGCCTCCCGCCTTGCCTTTGACATTGAAGGGCTGGGTGAGCGCAGTATTCGCGAGTTTTATGACGCCGGGCTGATCCACACCCCCACCGACATCTTCCGGCTCAAGGCCCACGCAGCAGCTCTGGAACAGCGTGATGGCTGGGGTGAGCAGTCTGTGCGTAATCTGCTTCAGGCCATAGACGACCGGCGCACAATCCCACTTTCGCGCTTTATTTACGCGCTGGGTATCCGCCGTATTGGGGAAAGTAACGCCCGCCTGCTGGCCCGCCATTACGGCAGCTATGCCAACTGGCTGCAGCAGATGGAGGCGGCCACCATTATCGGCTCTGACGCCCGGCTGGAACTGGGGTCCATTACCGGCATTGGTAACGCCATAGCAACGGATGTGGTGGCCTTTGTTGCTGAGCCCCACAACCAGACCACGCTGGCCGAACTGAGCGCCGAGCTGACCATTACCGAGGAAAGTGCCGCCAGTGGCGGCCCTCTGGCGGGCAAGACCATTGTGTTTACCGGCACGCTGCTCACCATGACCCGCCCGGAGGCCAAGGCCACGGCCGAACGCATGGGGGCCAAGGTGTCCGACTCCGTATCAAAAAAGACCGATCTGGTGGTGCTGGGGGAAAAGGCAGGCTCCAAGGCCAAAAAAGCGGCGGAGCTGAACATTCCCACCATGGACGAAGCAGAATGGAACGCCTTTTGCGTAACAAACGGATAGAACCACCACACCCGCAGTTTTTTACCATTTACGTGTAAAAGAGAGATTGCCCGGCGGCCAAATCTGCGCCATGCTGCCGGGCAACGAAGGGGTGGAGTTCGTCGTCCAAACCAAAAATAAAAATTCCGTGCCCAGTCCGGCTGCTGTTCCGGTATCCCCTGTTCCCATCCCCTCGGTCGGAACTTCAGCTCATCTGGCACAAAAGAATGAAGTGAACGGCAAAATGACCAAGTGGATCTACAGTTTCGGCGCTGGCCAAAGCGAAGGCAACGCCGGGATGCGCAATCTCCTCGGCGGCAAGGGCGCCAATCTGGCGGAAATGGCCAATATTGGCCTGCCGGTGCCCCCAGGATTTACCATTACCACTGAAGTCTGCACCGCCTTTTACGACAACGGACGGAAGTACCCCGCCGAGCTGGAATCCCAGCTTGAAGCGGCTATGGGGCTGGTAGAACAGGCCATGGGCCTGCGCTTTGGCGATGCCGAAAACCCGCTTCTGGTTTCTGTCCGCTCCGGTGCGCGCGTTTCCATGCCCGGCATGATGGACACAGTGCTCAACCTTGGTCTGAACGACGCAACGGTTGAAGGCCTTGTCCGCTCCTCGGGCGATGCCCGCTTTGCATGGGACAGCTACCGCCGCTTCATTCAGATGTACGGCTCCGTTGTGCTCGGCGTGCCGCACCACGAATTTGAAGACCTGCTTGAACAGGCCAAACGCGCCGCTGGCAAGATTGATGACACCGCCCTGACCGCCGAAGAATGGCAGGACGTTGTAAAAAGCTACAAGCAGATCGTCCTGTCCGAAACGGGAACCCCCTTCCCCGAAAACCCCAAGGACCAGCTGTGGGGTGCCATTGGAGCCGTCTTTGGCTCATGGATGAACCCACGCGCCAACACCTACCGCAAACTGCATGACATTCCCGCAAGCTGGGGCACGGCTGTTAACGTTCAGTCCATGGTGTTCGGCAACATGGGGGATGACTGTGCAACGGGCGTGTGCTTCACCCGCGACCCGTCCACGGGTGAAAACATCTTCTACGGCGAATACCTGATCAACGCACAGGGCGAGGACGTTGTGGCCGGCATCCGCACCCCGCAGCCCATGGCGGAGTGTCGTTCGGTCGAGGGTCAGACCTCGATGGAAAAAGCCCTGCCCAACGCGTACAGCGAACTGCTCAAGGTGCGCGACCTGCTTGAACGCCACTACCGCGACATGCAGGACATTGAATTTACGGTACAGGCCAACAAGCTCTACCTGCTCCAGACCCGCTCGGGCAAACGGACCGCAGCCGCAGCCCTGCGCGTAGCCATTGACATGGCCAAGGAAGGCCTGATCACGCAGGAAGAAGCGGTAACCCGCGTTCCTCCCGCATCGCTCGACCAGCTGCTCCACCCTGTGCTGGACCCCAAAGCCGAGCGCCAGCTGCTGACCCGCGGCCTGCCCGCATCCCCCGGTGCTGCAACCGGGATAATCGCCTTCTCCGCCGAGGATGTGGAAGACCGCGCAGCCAAGGGTGAAGACGTTATTCTGGTGCGTATTGAAACCTCGCCAGAAGACGTACACGGCATGCACGCAGCCCGTGGCGTGCTGACCACCCGCGGCGGCATGACCTCCCACGCAGCCGTTGTGGCCCGTGGCATGGGCCGTGTCTGCGTGGCCGGTGCTGGCAGCATTGCCGTGGACTACAAGGCCCAGACCATGACCGTGGATGGCCACACGCTCAAAGCGGGCGAGTGGATTACGCTCGACGGTGGTACGGGTGCTGTTTACAAGGGTCGCGTTCCCACCATTCCGCCCACCCTTTCGGGCGATTTTGCCACCCTTATGGGCTGGGCAGATGGCGTACGCCGCCTTGGTGTGCGCGCCAACGCCGAAACACCCGAAGATGCACAGACCGCCCGCCGCTTTGGTGCGGAAGGCATTGGCCTGTGCCGGACCGAGCACATGTTCTTCGGCCCTGACCGTATTGGCCATGTGCGCCAGATGATCATGGCGGATGACGCACAGACACGCGCCCGCGCTATTGAGGCCCTTCTGCCGTTCCAGCGCAGCGACTTTACGGAACTCTTCCGTATTATGGCTGGCCTGCCGGTTACCATCCGCCTGCTCGACCCGCCGCTGCATGAGTTCCTGCCGCATGGTGAGGCCGAGCTGGCTGATGTGGCCAAGGCACTGGGCAAGGATGTGGAAAGCCTGCGCGCACGCCGCTCGGCCCTTTCCGAATCCAACCCCATGCTGGGCCACCGTGGTTGCCGCCTTGGCATTACCTACCCCGAAATCTACGCCATGCAGGTGCGTGCCATTACCGAGGCCGCTCTGGACATTGCGAAGGAAACCGGGAAGGCCGTGGAACCCGAAATCATGATCCCGCTGATCGGCACCAAAGCCGAGCTGGATCTGGTTCGTAAATCCTGCGAAGGCGTTATTGCCGATGTGCTGAGCGAACGTGGCGTCAAGCTTGCTTACAAGATTGGCACCATGATCGAACTGCCCCGTGCAGCCCTGACTGCGGACCAGATTGCACAGAGTGCTGACTTCTTCTCCTTCGGCACCAACGATCTGACCCAGACAGCCCTTGGCCTGTCGCGTGATGATGCAGGCTCCTTCCTGCCTGAATACGTGGAAAAAGGGCTGCTGCCCCAGGACCCCTTCGTTTCCATCGACCGCGAAGGCGTGGGCGCTCTGGTGCGCATGGGTGTGGAAAAAGGCCGTGCCGCCAAGCCCGACCTCAAGCTGGGCATTTGCGGTGAACATGGTGGGGACCCGCTCTCCATCGCCTTTTTTGAAGAAGTCGGGCTGGATTACGTCTCCTGCTCCCCCTTCCGTGTGCCGGTCGCCCGTCTGGCCGCAGCACAGGCAGCTCTTGCCGCACGCAATAACAAGGCTGTTAAAGCCTAAGGAAAAAGTGGCCGCCTCGCTTTGAGGCGGCCATTTTTCAATCTGATACCATGCAAAAAATTCTTACTCTCCACCTCGTTTCCGAGGCTACGGGGCAAACGCTCGATTCCGTGGCGCGGGCCTGCATTGCGCAGTTCCCCAACACTGAAGTCCGGCTACGGCACTGGAACCTGATCCGCACCCAGATCCAGCTCCGGCGGGTTTTGCGGCATATTGCCAATAACCGTGGGCCGGTCATGTCTACCCTGACAGACCCGATCCTTCAGGCGGATATGGAAGCCGGTTGCGCCAGCCTGCAGATCAGGCTTCTGGACGTGCTGGACAACGCCCTGAACTTTCTGGCCGAAGAAACCGGGGAAGAGGCAACCCGCCACCCCGGCGGCCAGTATATTATGGACGAAAACTACTACCAGCGTATTGAGGCCATGCATTATGTGCTGGCCCATGATGATGGGCAGGAAACACGCGGCCTGAACAAGGCGGATGTTATTCTGGTTGGCGTCTCACGCGTTTCCAAAACACCGACCTGCTTCTATCTGGCAAACCGGGGCATAAAGGCGGCTAACGTACCGCTGGTTATGGGCATAGAACCACCAGAAGCCCTGTTTACCACAACCAAGCCGGTTATTGGCCTGACCATAGACCCCGAACGGCTGATTGAAATCCGCCGCAACCGCCTGAACCAGATGATCCCGGGCAAGTCCCGCCCAGAGGCCATAACCGATTACGCCTATATTGATCTGGAAAAAGTGCAGGAAGAACTGCACTGGGCAAGGCGGTTATGCCGCCGCCATAACTGGCCAGTCATAGATGTAACGCGCCGCTCCATTGAGGAGTCGTCTGCTTCCATTCTGGAACTGATTGCCACCACAGCCTGAAAACACGCCCCTGTTGCCCCTTTTTAACGGGGCCACAGGGGTATCCTCCCAGCCTCTGGCTTTGATTGAACAGAACCATGGGCTGGGCGAGGCATTTAGTCGTTCATTTCCTGCGCTGTCAGCCTTTGTACCCGCACAGCCTGCCCTTGGGCGTTGTAATAAATCACACTGCTCCCGCGCCGCTGGGCATACCCATCTGGCTGGCCGCCTTTGGTCCAGAACAGCAGCCGGTTTGTATCGGCCTGTTCCACCACCCTGTCCCCCGGTGGCACAAAACGGTATTTGCTAAAGTCCTTGTGCGCGCGTGGCAAAGGTAACTTGCCTGCCAGATTATGCATGCTGGAGGCACGGTGGGCGTCCGTGTCATCATCATCCCCACCATTGAGCGGGTCACCATCGGCGTGGGCGGGCACACCGGCCATAAGGGGCAGTGCAAGCGCACACAAGCCAAACAGGATTTTCCATTTTTTACGGAATACCGGCATCATGTGGGTGCTTTCTCCTTTGTTCAGACCTCTGGTGGCAGGGTTTGCCAGTTCCGGGCTAGCGTAACACAGGTTAACATCTGTTACCGCGTTACTCCTGTTACAAAAGACTGTCAGCCCCCAGTTTTGGCATATGCCCCTCGTGAAGCTGCGCATTGCCCCCGCCCGACTTGCCCGAACCGGAACGGAAAGGATAAGAAGGGCGCATGACACAAACGCTGGTCGGCCCTTTTTTGCTGGAACGGGATATTAAAAAAAGCCGTTTCCTCGCGCGCGCAATCCCCATTGCCAGCATTGCGGAAGCCGATGCGTTTATTGCCAGCATTGCCGCAGCCGAGCCGGATGCCACCCACCATTGCTGGGCATGGCAGTTTGGCCCCCACTGCCGCTGCCACGATGCGGGAGAACCCTCGGGCACGGCAGGCCGCCCAATTTTGCAGGTGGTTGTTGCCCAAAAGCTGGACCGCGTAGCTATTGTGGTGTCCCGCTGGTTTGGGGGGATCAAACTGGGTGCGGGTGGGCTGGTGCGGGCCTATGCCGGCACGGCAGCCGAATGCCTGCGTGAAGCCCCGAAGGAAGAGCTGATCGAGCGGATCAGGCTTGGGTTCCACTGCCCGTTTTCATTACTGGGAATTATTCAGGCCCGTCTGCCTGAGTGGGGAGTGGAGGCCGAACCTCCCGTTTTTGATGAAAACGGGGCGTGGTTCCAGCTTCTGCTCCCACAGGCTTTGCAACAGGACGTCTGTGCAAAGCTGACCGACCTGACCAGTGGCCAGGCCGATATTCGTCTTATAGAGGACGAACCCACACCAGTTTAGCGCGGGGTAACCCAGCCATTGCCTGTGGAATCCCCCACCTGCCCCGAACCAAACGGACCGGAACTCTGGTAAGCGGAACCATAGCGGGACAGGTCCGAGCCCGTGACCGAATCCCTGTGCACCTTGGCCAGATGGTCCGGGTCATCCCCATGCTGGAACTCCATGGACGGAGCATCCTGATAACCGGGGGGCAGGCTACGGTGCCCGTGCACGGTCTTTGCTTCGGTTGATTTGCCCGCGCCCGTGTCCATGTTGCCATTCCCTTCGGAGAAGGAAACATCGTCATTGGGGGTCATCAGGGGGTCCGCGTGAGCAACACTTACTGCCCCCACAAGGCTGGCCCCCACCAGAAGGCCGGACATCACGTTTACAAACGGTCTACGCAGCTGCGCCATTGCGCGTTACCCCGCAAGAAAAAAGAAAAAACACCCCACACAAACCATAAAGCACATGGCCGCGCAGGTTCCATACTGGTCCCCCTTATCACACCAAAAGTGCAAAAATCCAAATCCTCTGGTCAAGAGTGGGGCAGATGCCACACCATTGACCAGAACATGGCTTGGGCCAGCAAACGCTATTTGCGTAATTTGTGCATATTAGACATAAAGGCAGCCGCCTTTGGCAAATTCATGCCCAAGAGAGATTGTTTTTACCCTTCTGCTTACCATTTGTGTGTAATCAGCCCAACTGAACAGGAACGCGTTATGAGTGCTACGCTCACCCAGCCCAACCCGACGTCTGAGACCTGGATGCCGGATAGCTGGCGTTCGTTTCCGTTCAAGCAGATTCCCACCTATCCGGACGCAGCGGCCCTTAAAAACGTTGAGGACCGGCTGAGCGCCTACCCACCGCTGGTTTTTGCTGGTGAAGTGCGCCGCCTGCGCAACCATCTGGCTCAGGCTGCACAGGGCAAGGCCTTTGTGCTTCAGGGCGGCCCGTGCGCTGAAAGCTTTGGCGAGTTCAAGGCCGATATTGTGCGCGACACCTTCCGTGTGCTGCTGCAAATGGCCGTGGTGCTCACCTTTGGGGCCAAGGTGCCGGTCATCAAGCTCGGCCGTATGGCTGGCCAGTTCGCCAAACCGCGCTCTTCCGATATGGAAACGATAGATGGTGTCAGCCTGCCATCCTACCGGGGGGACATCATCAACGGGCCGGAATTCACCCCTGAAGCCCGTATTCCCGACCCGGCACGGATGGAAACAGGGTATTTCCAGTCCACCGGAATCCAGAACCTGCTGCGCGCCTTCTCTCGCGGGGGGTATGCCAACCTGCACGAAGTGCACCGCTGGAACCTTGGTTTTGTGGAACGCTCCCCGTTGGCCAACCGCTACCGCACCATGGCCGAACGGATTGGTGAGACCCTTGCCTTCATGCAGGCCTGCGGGATTGACGCAGCCTCCTCCGCCCAGGTGGACGAAACCGAGTTCTACACCTCGCACGAAGCGCTGCTGCTGCCTTACGAGCAGGCCCTGACGCGCGTCGATTCCACATCGGGCGAATGGTATGACTGCTCGGCCCATTTTGTATGGATCGGGGACCGCACCCGCCAGCCCGATGGGGCGCATGTGGAGTTCCTGCGTGGGGTGCGCAACCCCATTGGCATCAAGGTTGGGCCCACCACCAGCGTGGAAGACATCAAACGCCTGACCACCATCCTCAACCCCCAGAGCGAGGCCGGGCGCATTACCCTGATCTCACGTATGGGGGCGGAAAAAATCGAACAGTTCCTGCCCCCGCTCATGCGGGCGGTCAAGGAAACGGGGCAGCCTGTGACATGGATCAGCGATCCCATGCACGGCAACACCATCTCGACCGAGAACAAGGTCAAGACCCGTTCGTTCGATGCGGTGATGAAGGAAGTCAAAGGCTTCTTTGCCGTGTGCGCAGCCGAGGGCGTACCTGCTGGCGGTGTTCACCTGGAAATGACCGGCCAGAACGTGACCGAATGCGTAGGCGGTGCCCAGCGCCTGACCGAAGCAGACCTTGGCGCACGGTACGAAACCTTCTGCGACCCGCGCCTGAATGCCGAACAGTCTCTGGAATTGGCATTCCTGATCGCGGAGGAGTTGACCGGCCGCAACTAAGGCCGCGCTGCTCTTTGCCTGATCACAGAAGCGGGGGGTGGTCTTTACGCCACCCTCCATCACACCCATCATCTGTGCAGTGTATTTGGCAGAAAAGAGCATTTCAGCAATGACGCAGTCCCCCTCTGGCGTAACGGCTCCCGGCATTACTACGGCACAGGCCGCAACCGCCCTGACAGATGCAGAAATCCGGGCACGCACGGATTCCTACTTCAACCGCACCAGTCAGATTGTCAGCCACTTTGGGGATTGTGAGGTCACTTACGCCTTTTTCCTGCGCTGCCCTGTTATTTCCGCCCCCGGCATTATGCTGGAATGGCTGAAGAACGTTATGGCCGAACGCGGCAGCCATTACACCGTGGACCTGCTCCACCCCGAGGGCGAATGGGTTGGGGCGGGGGAACCGCTGGTCTATGTGACCGGCTCATTCCTGCATCTGGCGGATTTGGAAACACTTCTGCTCCAGAAGCTGGGGAGTTCCTGCGTTGCGGCCCTGCGGGCTTACCAGATGGCGCTCTCCCTGCCACAAACCCGCTTTCTGGCCATGGATGCCCGGCATTGCGCAGGCTACGAAATGCAGGAACTTATGGCCTATGCGGCCTCCGTTGGTGGGCGGGCAGCCCAGCAGGACGGGGCGGTAGGCTTTGTTGGCACAGCCAATGATGCCGTTTCCGCCTTTTTTGGCACCACACAGGGCGCAGGCACCATGCCCCACGCGCTTATTGGGTATGCGGGTTCCACCGTGCGGGCGGCGGAAATGTTCCACGAGACATTCCCCGATTCCGACCTTGTGGTGCTGGTGGACTATTTTGGGCAGGAAATAACCGACGCACTGGCCGTATGCCGCCGGTTTGAAGACCTGGCCAAAGCAGGCCGCATTGCCGTGCGGCTGGATACGCATGGCGGGCGGTTTATGGAAGGGCTGAACCCGCAGGAATCCTATACCGTGGTCAACCGCCACGCCCCCGAGGCCCTGCGCCGCTACCGCTCGGACCGTGAGCTGCGCTACCTGATTGGTACAGGCGTTTCTGCCGCATCCATCTGGAAAATGCGTGAAGCACTGGACGAGGCAGGGTTCCAACAGGTGCGGATTATCGCCTCCTCGGGCTTTGGGGTCACCAAATGCGCCTGTATGGCCGATGCGCATGCCCCCATAGACGTTGTTGGCACAGGCTCGTTCATTCCCGAAATATGGAACGAAACCTACGCCACAGCCGATATTATTTCGTACAACGGTGTTGAGCGGGTTAAAATCGGGCGTGAATTCCTGTTTGCCTCCGCCCGCAACAAAAAAGACAGCTAGGAAAACCTCATGAGCGAAACCGAAGCCCCTCAGGAGCAGGGCTGGAAAGTCCGTATTCTGGACCTGTCCGGCGGCGCCGAAGACAATATTGTGGAAGAGGTTGGCGTTTTTCATGACCTTGCCCACGCCAACGCTTTTGCCCGCGCCTATGTGCGTGACAGTGTGGAACGCTGCCGCACGCCCGGTGCTTCCGCCAAGGACGTGCTGGACACATGGACCAGCTTTGGCGAGGACGCCGTGGTTATAGACGCAGAAGACGATGGCTGGCGCTCCGCCAACGAACTGGATGACTTTACCGCAACCCCAGCAACCCCCATGGAGCGTGACTGGCGCATGCTGGACCCCCGCCGGCTGGTGGACGGGGAAGACATTCTGCTTGAAGATGAAGACGATGCGGGAGCGGAAGAGGACGACACGGACACGTTCGACCCCGGCCTGCACAACCTGCACTAATTCCCGCCCACAAGCGGCAGCGGCAGGCAGCCCCACCCGGCATGCCACCCCTGCCCCTGTTTTATGTTTCCTTCGTGCTGGTCTTTCCAGCCCATTCACGGCATAAGCCCCTGTTATGAAACTCCGCTTTGCGCCCAGCCCTACGGGCCTTCTCCATGTGGGCAATGCCCGCCTTGCCCTTGCCAACGCCCTGTTTGCCCGCCGCAACAAGGGCAAATTCCAACTGCGTATTGATGATACGGATACCGGTCGCTCGCGCGAGGAACTGGTAGGTGCCATCCAGCAGGATCTGGAGTGGATGGGCATTACGTGGGACGAGACCTTCCGCCAGACCGAGCGGCTGGACCGCTATGCTGCCGCCATTGAAAAGCTCAAGGCATCCGGCCATCTGTACCCCTGCTTTGAAAGCGAGCAGGAACTGGCCGCAAAGCGCGAAACCCAGATCCGCCAGCGCCGTGCTCCTGTGTATGACCGCGCCATGCTCAAAATGACCGAGCAGCAGCGCGCACAGGCCGAGGCCAATGGCAAGGTGCCTTACTGGCGCTTCAAACTTTCTGGCCGCATTGTGCGCTGGCGCGACCTTGTTATGGGGGAATGTCAGGTCAAGCTGCCATCTGTATCCGACCCGGTTCTGGTCCGTACCGACGGCACGGTGCTGTACACGCTGGCCTCGGTTGTGGATGACCTAGAAACAGGGATCAGCCACATTATCCGTGGGGAAGACCACGTTACCAATACCGGTGTGCAGATTGACATAGCCGAGGCTCTGGGCGCGCGCCCCGACCACTTCCGCTTTGCCCACCTGCCCCTGCTTCTGGATGAAAACGGCGGCAAGCTTTCCAAACGATTTGATGCCTGTTCCCTGCGCACCCTGCGTCAGGACGGGGTGGAGGCGGAAGCCCTGATCTCCTACCTCGCACGCCTTGGCAGTTCGGACGACCCGGCACTCATGCCGTTTGATGCGCTGGCCCAGAGCTATGACCTGTCACATATCTCGCGCTCGGCTGCACGGTTTGACACGCGCCAGCTTCTGGCCATGAACCACCGCTACCTTGCCCAGCTTCCCTTTACCACGGTGGCCGACAAGCTGCCCAAAGGGGCTACGGAAGCCTTCTGGCTGGCTATTCGCAGCAATATCGACCTGCTTTCGGAAGCCAAGCTGTGGCTGAACGTTGTGGAGGGGGACATTATCCCCCCCGTGCAGGAAGAAGACGAAGCATTCCTGCAGGATGCCGCAGCCCTGCTCCCGCCCGAACCGTGGGATGTGGAAACATGGAAGGCGTGGACAGCCGCGATCAAGGACAAAACAGGCCGCAGCGGTAAAAGCCTGTTCCACCCCCTGCGTGTTGCCCTGACGGGGGAAGAACACGGGCCTGAACTGCGCGACCTGCTCCCCCTTATCGGCCGCAAACGCGCACTGGCCCGCCTGCTGCCTTCTCAGGTCTAAACCAACGGCAACGCCATATGGCCCCGGTATAGGCTGCCGGGGCCATGTGTGCTGCCCTGTAGCGGGTCTGGCTGAGCGTCTTCTGGCCCGTGTCTTTTTGTCCATTGCGCATAACATGACTTGACCGTGCGTGTTCCCGCCTTTCAATAGGGGGCTGCACCGCTTTATCTGTCAGTCTGGAATCTGTATGCGCCCTGTTCTGCACCGCCGTACATTTGGTTTGGGCCTGACCGCGCTTCTGGCCGCCCCCACAGCCGGACGGGCCACCAGCATACCCGACCTGATGGACCGCCCTCCGCCCGAACTGGAAGAGTTAAAGTGGCACCCCCCGCTCCGGGAGGCCATTCAGGCACTCATTAACGCGCATGGCCATTATTCCGACACCTATAATGGCAACGCCCCCCCTTATGTGGTGATGGACTGGAACAACACCGCCATAGTGGGTGATGTGCAGCAGACATTGTTCCTGTTCATGCTGGAACACTTCTGCTTTTTGCTGCCAGCCCAGAAGTTCCGCAGCCTGATCCATGTGCACGCATCCAGCCACCCCCTACCTGCTCCCTTTGCAAACCTTGCCGGACAGCCGGTTACTTTTCCCGGCCTTGTGAGCGATATTGTAGAGGATTACAGCGCACTGGCCGCCCGCTACGGGCACATGCCCCACCCCATTGCGCGTGAGGAATTACAGGACAACCCCGCCATGCTGGCCTTCAGGGCACGTATGGCATTCTGCCATCAGGCGGTGGCCGCCCTGCATGGCCCCGATGCAGCACAGCAATGGCTGATCCGGCTGGTTGCGGGGCAAACCCAGACCGATGTGATTACCCTGAGCCGCGCCGCCAATGAATGGTGCCTTGGAGCGTCAATCAGCAACCAGAGGTGGGTCTGCCCTGCCTCCCGCCCCGGCAAGGCTGGCCCTGTGCAGGCAGACATAACGCAAATGCTGCGGCTAACGCCCGAAATGGGCAACCTGCTCCAGATTTTGCAGGAACATGGGATAGACCCCATTATCTGCTCTTCCGCACTGGAGGACCTGATTGCCCTGTTCGCCACCTCGGCCGAATACGGCTACAACCTGCGGCACGAGCATGTGTTTGGCGCACGGCTGGTCGAGCGCAAGGGCGTTATGGAACCTACCGAGGTCTCCCACTACCCATTCCCCGCAGGGGTTGGAAAAACCGAGCTGATCCGCCTCCATTTTGAACAGAAACGCAAACAGCCCCCCCTGATGATCTTTGCGGGGGAAAGCAGCACGGCCAACCTGCTCAAATCCTTCCCCGATACACCGCTATGCTGCCTGATCAACCGCAAACAGTCCGAGGATATGGAGGTCTTCCTGCGCGATGCCGCACAGCCCGCCCCGGCTGGCACGCCCCGCAGGCTCTACCTACAGGGGCGGGACGAAAACACGGGCGAATGGCGCCCCCATACCAGCAGCCTGCTGCTGGGCAGCACAACCCCCACCCTGCCCGCCTGAACCGCCGGGCACAGGGGAGCAGGCTGGACTACAGGCAGATTACGCGGACCAGACCTTGCGCGGCTTCCAGCGATTGAGCAGCAGGGAGTTACTGACCACCGAGACGGAACTCATGGCCATGGCCGCCCCGGCAAAGACCGGGTCCAGCAGCCCAAAGGCCGCCAACGGCAGGCCCAGTATGTTGTAAATAAAGGCAAAAAACAGGTTCTGCCGGATTTTGAAAACCGTTGCGCGGGAGAGCGAGAGCGCATCCACCAGTGCTGTCAACTGGCTGCGCACAAGCACGACATCGGCTGTTTCGAGCGCAATATCGGCCCCGGCACCAATGGCAAAGCTGACATCGGCCAGCGCAAGGGCTGGTGCATCGTTAATGCCGTCCCCCACCATGCCTACGCAATGCTGGCCATCGGCCCGCAACCGCGCAATCTGGGCGGCCTTGCCATCTGGCAGCACATCAGCCACGACCTCATCAATACCCACCTGCCGGGCTACAGCCTGCGCTGCACGCGCGTTATCCCCGCTGAGCATGACAACCCGCAGGCCCTCGCTCCGCAAGGCGGCAATAGCAAGCTGGGCTTCTGGCCGCACCTGATCAGCCAGCCCAAAATAGGCGACCACCGCACCGGCACGGGCCAGTGCAACAATGCTCTGCCCCCGTGCCTGCCAACCATCGGTCAAGGTATGGTCAACCGGATAGCCAAGCTGGAGCATGTAAGCCAGCGAGCCCATATGCACATCCTGCCCATCCACGCGGGCCTGCACCCCCTGCCCCGGTATGGCTTTAAAGTCGCTCAGGGCCGCAGGCTGGGCACCCCGCTCCGTGGCGTAGGCCACAATGGCGCGGGCCAGCGGGTGCTCGGAACTCTGCTCCAGCGCACAGGCCAGCCCCAGCATGGCCTGTTCCGCCACACCCTGCGCACTTTGCACCTGCACCACACCGGGCCGTCCCATGGTGAGCGTGCCGGTTTTGTCCGTAACCAGAATGTCCATCTTGCGGGCCTGTTCCAGCGCATCCGCATTGCGGAACAGAATACCCGCCTGTGCGCCAAGGCCCGTGCCAACCATAATGGCCGTGGGCGTTGCCAGCCCCAAAGAGCACGGGCAGGCAATAACCAGCACGGACACGGCATTGACCAGACTGGCCCCGAAGTCATGCGTGATAACCCAGCCAAGACCAAGGGCCAGCACGGCCAGCACCAGTACCGCGGGCACAAATACAGCCGCTACGCGGTCGGCCAGACGCTGCACGCTGGCCTTGCTGCCCTGTGCCTGCTCCACCATGCGCACAATGCCCGAAAGTACGGTTTGCGTGCCCACCTTGGTGGCCTGCACACGCAATGCCCCGGTCTGGTTGAGCGTGCCTGCAAACACGCGGTCCCCTGCGGTTTTGGCAACGGGAGCACTTTCCCCCGTTAACATGGCTTCATCCAGATCGGACTGGCCATCAAGCACCTGCCCGTCCACGGCAACGCTCTCACCGGGGCGAACCATAAATACGTCACCGGGCACAAGCTGTTCCACCGGCTGTTCCACCCACTGGCCATTGCGCTCCACCTGTGCCGTGCGGGGTTGCAGGTGCAGCAGGCTTTGCATACCTGCGCTGGCACGGGCCTTGGCGCGGGCCTCCAGGAGCCGCCCAAGCAGAACAAGGGTCATGACCAGTGCGCTGGTTTCAAAATACACAGGCTGGTCAAGGCCAAACAGCATGACAACGGTGCTGAACACAAAGGCAATGCCGGTGCCCATAACCACCAGCACATCCATATTGGCAGCCCCACTGCGCAAGGCATGCATGGCCCCGCCATACAGGGAGCGCCCACACCAGACCTGCACAATGGCTGCCAGCACACATTGCGCCCACAAGGGCAGCATGGCTGCGTGCAGCCCTGCCAGCATGCCCAGCATCTGCCCCACAAAAGGCAGGCTCAGCACTGCGGCAAGCACAAAATTACGCCATTCATCTCGCAACGCGGCCTTGTGCTGCGCTGCCTGCGCATCCGGGTCCTGCTGGCTGTACAGGGTTGCACCGTAACCCGCTTTTCCCACCCGCGCGATCAGGGCCGCGGTATCCACCACACCGGGCACAAAACTGACATGCGCACGCTCGGTCGCCAGATTGACCGATGCCTGAACAGACGGCAGGGCATTAAGCACTTTTTCCACCCGGCTTACGCAGGAAGCACAGGTCAGCCCGGTCAGGGCCAGATCCACACTGGCCGTCTGGGGCGCAAAGCCCGCGCTGCGCACGGCAGCAAGCACCTGTGGCAACTGGGTGGTGGGGTCCTCCAGCGTGACCTGCGCCCTTGCCGTGGCAAAATTGACCGACGCCTGCAAGCCCTGCTGGCGGTTAAGCACTTTTTCCAGCCGGGTGGCACAGCTGGCGCAGCTCATGCCCTCTATGGGAAAACTGACAATCTGGCTCATGCTCTTGTTGCTCCGCGCCCGTGGTCGCACAGACCGGGGCCAAACATGCTTATGCATAGGGGGTGGTCGGGTTGGAACCGCATCCATTCTTCTTGCCATATATGCCCCCTAGGGGTATATTTAAAAGATGCTGTGTCGTTCTTTCCTGCATCAGATGGTGATGGGCTGCCTGCTTGTGCTGGCCGCAACACTGGGGCTTTGGGCTGCGCATACACCCGCGCGGGCGGCACAACCTGCCATGGCCCATACAGCCATGCACATGGCCGGGCACAGCATGGCGGGCACAGCCCCCCTGCACAGCCACACATCAGCAGCCATAAGCTGCCCCACAACCACGGCCGCCACACACCACCTTATGCACCACCACGGCGCATGCTGCATGACGGGGAATGCCCTGTCTGTTGTTGATACAGCGGTTGGCATGCTGCCCAGTGGCCTGTTGTGGCACACCCGGGCACGCCCGGTTTTTGCAACACCCCCTACCCTGCCCGACCGCAGGGCGGCCCCCCTGCTCCGCCCCCCCAGACTGCACACGGCCTGACACATCCGCCGGAGCCACAGCTCCGCCCGATCAGCCAGACGCCCTGCCCCCGTGCAGAGCGCGCAGTATGGACCAGACCATGCCCAATTCCTCCCTCCGCCATGGCAGGAGCATTGCACGCCGCCAGTTTATAACTGGTGCCAGCGCGCTTGCCGCCATGGCCACCCTGCCTGCCACACCCCGTGCGCAGGCGGATACCCTGTTTGACCCCATTATTCCCCCCAACCCACAGCAGGTTTATGACCTGACCATAAGCCCGATGGCCTGCACCATTGCCGGCAAAACCCAGACCATACCGGCCATGAACGGCAGCATGCCCGGCCCCACCCTGCGCTGGCGCGAGGGGGAGACGGTAACCCTGAACGTGCATAACCATCTGGCCGAGGACACCTCCATCCACTGGCATGGCATACGCTGCCCGGCCGATATGGATGGCGTACCCGGCCTGAGCTTTGGTGGCATTGCGCCGGGGCGGAGCTTTACGTACCGTTTTCCCGTCAAACAGAGCGGAACCTACTGGTACCACAGCCATTCCAACATGCAGGAAGCACGGGGGCTGTATGGGGCCATTATCATAGACCCCCGCACCCCACCGGCCACAACATGGGAGCGGGATTACGTTATTCTTCTCTCTGACTGGTCGGACGTGGCCCCGCACGACATTATGAATAACCTGAAATTTCAGGACGACTACTACAACTTCCGCCAGCGGACGGCTGTCTCCCTTGTGCATGACGCCAAGCGGGATGGTCTGGGGGCCGCCATAAAAAACCGCCTGCAATGGGCAGGCATGAACATGTCCGCCACCGATATTTCAGACGTAACCGGGATTATTTACACCTACCTGATGAACGGCTGCACGCCCGATACCAACTGGACCGGGCTGTTCCGCCCGAACGAGCGGGTCAGGCTGCGCTTTATCAACGCCTCTTCCATGACCTTTTACGACATCCGCATTCCCGGCCTGCAAATGGATGTGGTGCAGGCCGATGGCAACGATGTAGCACCCGTGCGGGTTGATGAGTTCCGCATTGGTGTGGCCGAAACCTACGACTGCATCGTGCAGCCTACGGACAGCAGAGCCTACACCATTTTTGCCCAGACGGAGGACCGCACGGGCTTTGCGCGCGGCACGCTGGCCCCCGTGCAGGGTATGCGGGCCGCCATTCCCCCCATGGACCCACGCCCCGTGCGCACCATGCTGGACATGGGCATGCCCTCCACCATGCAGGGTATGGACATGAAAGGCATGGATATGTCCGCCCCCAAACCGCTTGCCACCCACACGCCGCCGCTGAATGTTGAAAACCAGAACATTGCCCGCATACCCACCGACCGGCTTGCTGACCCGGGGGATGGACTACGCGATAATGGCCGCAGAGTGCTCACCTACGCCGACCTGCGCGCCCTGCACCCGGTGGCAGATACCCGCCCCCCCTCGCGGGAGATCACGCTCCACCTGACCGGCAACATGGAGCGCTACATATGGGGCTTTGACGGCAAAAAGTTCTCCGAAGCAGAGCCAATTCCCCTGCGGCTGGGCGAGCGCGTCCGCTTTACCCTGATCAATGACACCATGATGGAACACCCCATTCACCTGCACGGGTTATGGAGCGAACTGGAAAACGGGCAAGGCGCTTACAACCCGGTCAAACATACCATTATTGTGCAGCCGGGGAGCAAGCTCAGCTACCTTGTTTCGGCCGATACGCCCGGATTGTGGGCCTATCATTGCCACCTGCTCTACCATATGGACCTTGGCATGTTCCGCACAGTGGTGGTGTCATGAGCAGATACACCCCCGCCGCCTGCGCGGCCCTGCTGCTGCTTGGCATAAACCTGCCCAACACCAGCCCCGCCCGAGCTGCCAGCCCACAACCCGCCATGGCGGGTATGGCAGGCATGGAGGATATGCCCGGTATGGACATGAGCGAGGGCATGGATATGCCAGCCCACCCGGCCCCGCAGCCCACCACCCATGGTACGGCGCACCCTGCGGCTCCCTCCCACACGGCGGCCCCACCTGCGCCTACCACCCATGCCAGCACGCCCCACCCGGCCACTTCCGCCACCAGCGGGGTGATTGCACAGCCCCCGAACCCCACTACATTCCGCGTGAGTCTGCCCCCCCTGGCACCCAGCAGCCAGTGGCCGGCGACCCCACCGGCAACGCCAGTCGTGCATTATGTGCACAACATGCCCCCGGTCATGGACCACAGCACTTATTTTCATGTTCTGATGGAGCAGTTTGAAGGCCGCTATACTGCGGGGGACAGCCTGCTGCGCTATTCCGGGCAAAGCTGGTTTGGCACCGACCACGACAAGCTCTGGATCAAGTCCGAAGGCACGGTGGACGGGCACCGCCATATGAGTGATGGCGACCACGAATTTTTATATGACCACGCCATTTCCACCTATTTTGACCTACAGGCCGGTGTGCGGCTTGATCTGGATAGTGGGCCAACCCGTGCGTGGGGGGCTGTTGGGGTACAGGGGCTTGCTCTGTACTTTTTTGATGTATCAGCCACAGCCTACTTTAATGCCCAAGGTGTAGCGGGCAAGCTGGAAGGGTCTTATGACCTGCTGATTACCAACCGCCTGATCCTGCAACCTCAGGCGGAGTTCAACTTCTATTCCCATACCGATGCTCAGCGCGACGTAAGCCGGGGTTTTTCCGACATTGATGCGGGTTTGCGCCTGCGTTACGAATTCAAGCGCAAAATAGCTCCCTATATTGCCGTGACCTATGCCGGCCATTACGGCAACACCGCAAACCGCAGGCCAAACTGGCACGGCACAGCCGATAACGGGCCAGAGGACATCCGCTTTACCTTTGGCGTGCGCACATGGTTCTAACCCCTGCCAGCGCCTGACCGGCACACTCCCTTTTGCGTCCGGCGCGCAGACATTCTACACAGGGAGCAAGATCACACTCCGGAACGGCTGCGGGGCCTGAAAGGCTCTTACCCGTTTCGGCCCCTGCCTCTTTTTTGTTCAGAACAGCCTGTAGAAGCCCATGTCCACAGACAAACCCGGTTGCCATGCCTGCACACCCCCCACCCCGGCCAGCACGGAACGGCACGTGACCCAGCCGGACAAGACTGCCCTGATCAACCGCCTTAAACGGATTGAGGGACAGGTCGGGGGGATACTGAACATGGTGCAGGATGACCGCTACTGCGTGGATATTCTGACCCAGCTTTCCGCCGTTAAATCCGCGCTGGATGGCGTGGGGGTACAGATCCTGACATCCCACGCCAAAGGCTGCGTGCGCACCGCCATTGCTGAAAATGGCGGGGAGGAAGCACTGGAGGAACTGATGGGCGTTATCCGCAAAATGGTAAAATAGGACATTCTGCCAAAAGACCGCCCTCCCGCTATATTGACCCGGCCAGACATCCTCCGTAAAAAGCGTCAGTTTTCATCCCGCGATGCCCCATCAGGCGCCGCTTTCCCATGTCCATGACTTTTGCCGACCTCTCCCTGATGGAGCCGCTGCTCCTTGCACTGGCCGAGGCAGGCTACGTAAGCCCCACCCCCATTCAGGCCCAGTCCATTCCCCTACTGCTTGAAGGCCGTGATCTGCTGGGTCTGGCGCAAACAGGCACGGGCAAAACAGCCTCTTTTGCGCTGCCGCTCCTGCACCGCCTTGCCGCAAACCCGCGCCCGGCCCCCAAAGGGGGGGCGCGTATTCTGGTTCTGGCACCCACGCGTGAGCTTGTGTCCCAGATTGCCGATGGTTTTGAAAACTTTGGCCGCCACCTGCCCTTTAGCGTCACAACGGTATTTGGCGGCGTAAGCCAGATGCATCAGGTCAACGCGCTCAAGGATGGTGTGGATATTCTTGTTGCCGCACCCGGACGCCTGCTGGACCTGATCGAACAGGGGCTTTGTGACCTGTCTCAGCTTGAAGCCCTGGTGCTGGACGAAGCCGACCAGATGCTTGATATGGGCTTTGCCAAACCGATTGAGCGGATTGTGGCAACCCTGCCCAAAGACCGGCATACCGTGCTGTTTTCCGCCACCATGCCCAAATCCATTGCCGCACTGGTGGAAAACCTGCTGCGCGACCCGGCCAAGGTGGAAATTGCCCCCCCCTCCACCACCGTGGACCGGATTGAACAGTCGGTCATGTTTGTGAACGCCGCCGACAAAAAAACAGCCCTGCTCGCACAGTTGCAGGAACCTGATATTGGTCAGGCGGTTGTTTTTACCTTGCAGAAAAACATTGCCAACGAAGTCTGCTCTTTTCTGACCGATGCCGGGATTACGGCGGAAGCCCTGCACGGCAACCGCTCACAGGGGCAGCGGGAGCGCGCGCTCAATGCGTTCCGTGAGGGCACGGTGCAGGTTCTGGTTGCAACGGATATTGCAGCCCGCGGGATTGACGTAGATACAGTCACGCATGTTTTTAACCACGACCTGCCAAGCCTGCCCGAAAGCTACGTCCACCGCATAGGCCGCACCGGGCGTGCGGGGCGGCGGGGCATTGCCGTAACCCTGTGCGATGCCGAACAGCGCGCATGGCTCCATGATGTGGAACGGGAGATCGGGCAGACCCTGACCGTCCATACCGAGCATGAATGGCACTCAGAAGACGCCCGGAACTCCACCATGCGCGCGCCCGTACTGGGTGGCGGGCCGGTCAAGCAGGTCAAACCGCAGGTCAAGCGTGAGCGCCGGGTCTGGACTGAGGAAGAAAAACAGGCTGCACGCGCTGCGTCCCAAAAAACAGCCTGAATAATACGGCTATTTTTACAGGCAGGCATGGCATAACGCTGCCATGCCTGCCCCGGTTACCGCACGCACGGGGTTAGTCCCGTGCAGCAGCCACGCCATCGCGCACGCGCTGGCCTATGGTGGCATCAATATTAGTCCAGTATTCAAACACCCGTGACAGCACAGGTTCTTCAACACCCTGTAGAACATGGCCGACAATATTGCTCACCAGCCTGTCCCGCGCGGCACTGTCCATAACGCGGTTGATCAGGGTATTGGCCTGCGCAAAATCATCATCATCGGCGCGTAAGGTGTAGGCTTCCCGCACAAAAGCCCCATCGGCCGCCCAGACTGCGTTATCTGGAAAACGCTGTGCATCCGCCACCGGCCCACCTTTGGAGTTGGGCACATAAGCCGGGTCGTGCGCGGGGTTCATGCGCATTGTGCCGCCCTTGGTGTACCCATGAACGGGGCATTTGGGTGCGTTAACCGGGATCTGCTTGTAATTCACGCCAAGGCGCGCACGGTGGGCGTCCGCATAAGCAAACGCACGGCCGAGCAACATCTTGTCAGGCGACAGGCCGGTGCCGGGTACAAAATTGTTTGGTTCAAACGCAAGCTGTTCGATCTGGGAATGGAAATCCGTTGGGTTCCGGTCAAGCGTGAGCCTGCCGACATCGATCAGCGGATAGTCCTCATGCGGCCAGACCTTGGTCAGATCAAACGGGTTGATGTGGTAGGTTTTGGCATCCTCATACGGCATGATCTGCATTTTGAGCGTCCAGCTTGGATACTCCCCACGCCGGATTGCCGCGTACAGGTCCCTGCGGTGATAATCCGCGTCCTGCCCAGCAATTTTACCAGCCTGCTCCTGCGTCAGGCATTGAATACCCTGATCGGTTTTGAAGTGGTATTTAACCCAGAACCGTTCCCCCCGTGCATTGACCCACATGTAGGTATGGCTGGAAAAACCATCCATATGCCGCCATGACGCCGGAATACCCCGGTCCCCCATAAGCCAGGTAACCTGATGTGCGGTTTCGGGGCTGAGGGTCCAGAAATCCCACTGCATGTCGTTATCACGCAGGCCGTTATCGACCCGGCGCTTCTGGGAATGGATGAAATGCTGGAACTTAAGCGGATCACGCACAAAGAAGATCGGCGTATTGTTGCCGACCATATCAAAGTTGCCTTCATCCGTATAAAACTTCAGGGCAAAACCGCGTGGGTCCCGCCATGTATCGGGGCTGCCAGCCTCCCCTGCCACGGTTGAAAACCGGGCCACAACCTCGGTCTTCGCACCCGGCTGCAAAAACTTTGCACAGGTGTACGCGCTCATGTCGTGCGTGACTTCAAACGTACCAAATGCACCGCTCCCTTTGGCATGGGGCTGGCGGTCGGGGATCATCTCGCGATTAAAGGCCGCCATCTGCTCGATCAGGTAATGATCATGCAGAACAATGGGGCCATTCGCGCCAACAGTGAGCGAATGCTCATCGCTCGAAACCGGGATACCGGATTCCGTTGTGTGTATTTTCACGGTTGAATCATTTGTCACCACGGTCTCCTTCGCGTGTTCGCCGTACACTTATGCAACGCATATCCTGTGCCGGGTGTTCACTTCCTGCTCATCACTTTTTCCGGCAAGGCAATGACCGGCATAGGCAAACGAGAGCGTGCCTGCCGCCCACACCCACTTTAAGGCTCCACTGCATGCCAGCCAGCAGGCCAACGCAGCAGCATGAGTGCTCAACCAGAAGCCTGCCTGTGCGCTTTACGTCCCCAGCATGCGCCGCACGGCAGCCACCAGATCATGGCGGCAACGCTCAGCCAGAGCAGAAGGCAGCAAGTCAAACCCATGGACCGCACGGGCATACACCACCAGCTCGGTTGGCACGCCAGCATGCCACAGGCGGTGTGCAAACGTCACATCCTCATCCCGGAACAGGTCTAGCGCGCCGGTTACGATAAATGTTGCAGGCAGCCCCGACAGGTCATGCATAAAGGTGGGGGACAGGTAAGCAAACCGCGGGTCATCCGCTGCCAGCGCCCCCCGCACTGCAGACCATGCGTGCCGGTTCTGTGCGCGAGTCCAGACAAACTCCCCGGTTGTGGGGTCATCCCCCGGGGCATCGGGGCTACCTGTGCGCAGGTCCAGCATAGGGTAGATCAGGGCCTGACCGCACAGCCTTACCTTTGCGCGGTCCCGCGCAAGAAGAGCGGTGGCCGCCGCAAGGCAACCGCCCCCGCTATCGCCCATGACCATAATGCGCGAGGGGTCTGCCCCAAGCGCACGCGCGTGCTCATGCAGCCATACCAGCGCGGCGTAAATATCCTCCAGACCACCGGGAAAAGGCGTTTCCGGCGCCAGCCGGTAATCAACCGACACGACCAGAGCCGCCGTATCTGCCGCAAGGCGCTCCAGTGCCCCGGCCTGCATGTCTGGCGTGCCCGCGATCATGCCGCCACCATGAATATTGAGAATAACAGGCACAACGCCCTGAACATCCACGGGGCGGAACAGGATAATCCGCACATCTGGCGCACCCTTGGGGCCAGGGATGATGCGCTCCTCAAATCTGGCTGCGGCGGATTGCAAGAGTTCTGTTGTGCCTTCCACCAGCGCACGGCGGAATTCTGCCAGATCATCCTGCTCAGGGTTGAAGGCTGGAAACGACGCCACCATCCCGCGCTGCTGTTCATCAACCAGATCAAGGGTTGTCATCGTCAACACTCTCCATTTCTCTTGCGGGTCAGCAAGATCATAAAGAGCAGTCACGCAGGATAACAATGACCCCTACAACAATTTGAAGACTACCGTTTTTCAGCCAGCCCCGGCACGCAATGCGCCCTCCTTTGCAAGGCTGGGAGCGGTGCAGATACAAAAAAGGCTCCCCCACCTGCTGGTGGGGGAGCCTTTAAGCACAGCATAAACGCCGTAAGGGTCGCGGTCTTAGTTCTTGGTTTTGTCAACCAGACGGGACTTGGCGATCCAGGGCATCATGCCACGCAGTTTTTCGCCAACGGCTTCAATCTGGTGGGCATCGTTACGAGCGCGGGTCGCTTTGAAGAACACGTTGCCAGATTTGTTTTCCAGCACGAAGTTACGCACGAAGGTGCCGTTCTGGATGTCCGTCAGGATGTCCTTCATGGCCTTCTTGCTTTCCGCCGTGATCACGCGCGGGCCAGATACGTACTCACCATACTCCGCAGTGTTGGAGATGGAGTAGTTCATGTTGGCAATGCCGCCTTCGTAGATCAGGTCCACGATCAGCTTCATTTCGTGCAGGCATTCGAAGTAAGCCATTTCCGGGGCGTAACCGCCTTCAACCAGCGTTTCAAAGCCAGCGCGGATCAGCTCGACCAGACCACCGCAGAGCACGGCCTGTTCACCAAACAGATCGGTTTCCACTTCTTCCTTGAAGGAAGTTTCGATCGTGCCTGCACGGCCACCACCAATGGCGGATGCGTAGGACAGGGCGATGTCCAGAGCCTTGCCGGACTTGTCCTGTGCAATGGCCACCAGGCAGGGCACGCCGCCGCCACGCTGGTATTCGGAACGCACGGTGTGGCCGGGGCCTTTGGGTGCGATCAGGAACACGTCCAGGTCAGGGCGGGCTTCGATCAGGCGGAAGTGGATGGACAGACCATGAGCAAAGGCAAGTGCTGCACCCTGCTTAAGGTTCTTTTCCAGGGATTCGGTGTACAGTGCGCCCTGGCCTTCATCGGGGGTCAGCACCATAACAACGTCTGCCCAGGCAGCGGCCTTGTCGGGCGTCATAACCGTAAAGCCAGCATTGCGGGCTTTTTCCGCTGCCGTGGAGCCTTCACGCAGGCCGATCACAACGTCGGAAACACCGCTGTCCTTCAGGTTGTTGGCATGGGCATGGCCCTGGCTGCCGTAACCGATAACGGCCACCTTTTTGGACTTGATCAGGTTAACGTCGGCGTCACGATCATAATACACGCGCATAGCCATTATACTTTTCTCCCTGTTGCCGGGGGTCAGTCCCCGGCGTTGCACCTGTCTATACTTCAGAAGTTCTGAATTGTCTGCGGCCCGCGGCAAATGGAGGCAACCCCGGTGCGGGACACCTCAACAAGCCCGAGCGGGCGCATCAGCTCAATAAAACTGTCCAGCTTGTCTGTGGAGCCGGTCAGTTCAAACACAAAGGAACTGGCGGTTGTATCAACCGCCCGTGCCCGGAACGCCTGTGCAATGCGCAGGGCTTCGGTCCGTGGTTCGCCAGAGGATACCACTTTGACCAGAGCCATTTCCCGCGCAACATAAGGCCCTTCCGCCGTAAGGTTGACTACGCGCGAGACGGGCACAAGCCGCTCAAGCTGCGTTTTGACCTGCCGGATGGAAGACTGCGTGCCCGTGGTGACAATGTTCACACGGGAAGTGTGGCCATGCTCATCCACCGGAGCCACGGTCAGGCTCTGGATGTTGTAACCACGGCCCGAGAACAGCTCCACAATACGGGCAAGAGCCCCGCTCTCGTTATCCACCAGAAGGGAAATAACAGCGGAACCGGAAACTTCGACCTGCATACTCATGTTTCTCGCAATCAAGGCAGAAAGGACAAGACGGAACCTAAAAGAACAGAACTGGTTAATCAGACCAGCATCTGCCCTTCCTTGCTGATCGTGGCACTGCTTGCTTCCTGCTCCGGGCCAAGGATCATCTGGTTATGGGCGGCACCAGATGGAATCATGGGGAAGCAGTTTTCCCCCTCCGCCACGCAAATATCCACCAGCACGGGGCCATTATGCTCCAGCGCCTTCTGGATGGTGGCATCCAGCTCGTCCAGCCGGGTCACGCGCAGGCCGGTGGCATGGAAACTTTCCGCCAGCTTTACAAAGTCCGGCAGGGCATCGGAATAGCTTTCCGAATAGCGCGAACCGTGCAGCAGTTCCTGCCACTGGCGGACCATGCCCATGTAGTGGTTGTTGATGATGAAAATTTTAACCGGCAGGCGGTACTGCGCGATGGTCCCCAGTTCCTGAATGTTCATCAGGGTTGAGGCTTCCCCCGCAATATCCATAACCAGCGCATCGGGGTGCGCAATCTGCGCGCCAACGGCAGCAGGCAGGCCGTAGCCCATGGTGCCAAGCCCGCCCGATGTCAGCCAGCGATTGGGGGCATCAAAGCGGAAGAACTGCGCAGCCCACATCTGGTGCTGCCCGACTTCGGTGGAAACGTACGTATCCCGCCCGGTCTGGCGTGCCAGTTCGTAAATCCGCTGGATGGCCTGCTGCGGCTTGATCACGGCATCGGGGGCCTTGTCCTGCCCAAAGCGCAGGCAGTCCAGCGCGCGCCAGCTTTCAATCTGTGTCCACCAGGCATCCAGGTCAGACTTATGGGCGTAAGCGGGCTGTTTTTCCCACTCTTCGATCATCAGATCGATAATCTGCCCGACATCCCCCACAATGCCTTCGTTGACATGCACGATCTTGTTGATCTGGGAGGGATCAATATCAACATGGATTTTGAACGAGCTGGGGGAGAACGCATCCAGCCGCCCGGTTACCCGGTCATCAAACCGGCTGCCAAGGGCGATCAGCACATCGCAGCCGTGGATTGCCAGATTGGCCTCATACGTCCCGTGCATGCCCAGCATGCCAAGGAATCGCTGGTCCGTACCGGGGAACGCCCCCAGCCCCATGAGCGTGGATGTTACGGGAAAACCCGTCAGTTCCACCAACCGGCGCAAAGCGGCACTGGCCTGCGGGCCGGAGTTGATAACCCCGCCACCCGTGTAAAACAGCGGGCGTTTGCCTGCCTTCATGGCTGCCACGGCACGGGTAATGGCCGCACGGTCTGGCTGGGAGCCCATACGGGTGGTGCGCGGGGTTACGGCGTGTGCCTCCACATAAGGGGCATCGCCCACCGTAATGTTCTTGGGCAGGTCAATCAGCACCGGGCCGGGCCGGCCGGAGCGGGCAATGGCAAAAGCCTCATGTACCGCAGGAGCCAGATCTTCAGGCTTGCGCACCAGATAGTTGTATTTGGTAACAGGGCGGGTAATGCCCGTTGTATCCGCTTCCTGAAAAGCATCATTGCCAATCAGGGGTGTGGGCACCTGCCCGGACAGGCAGACCAGCGGAATGGAATCCATCATGGCGTCCAGAAGGCCGGTTACGGCGTTGGTCGCCCCCGGGCCACTGGTCACCAGCACCACCCCCACCTTGCCGGTCGAGCGGGCATAGGCCTCCGCCGCGTGCACAGCCGCCTGCTCATGGCGCACCAGAACGTGGCGGATGTGATTCTGCTTGAACAGGGCATCGTAAATAGGAAGAACGGCGCCACCGGGGTAGCCAAAAATAACCTCCACACCCTGTTCGACCAATGCGCGCAGAAGAACTTCCGCACCCGGCAGGGTGGTGGTTGTCTGAGCGTCCAGTGTGGTCGAACCCGTTGTGCGTGTCATAGCGTCCTCTCTTCCCGGAATTGGGAGCAGGTCGCCTGTTTAGGACCCGATATTGGGTGCGTCAATCCCCTTTAGAATAAAAGAAACAATTTCATCATACTTTCTTTCCGAAAATTGCTCAAAATCGGAAAAACAGGCATTAACCATACAGGTCAGCCCCTCAGCCGTAAGCGGATGGTGGGCAAACCATGTGGCCTGCCGCTTGGTGTAGCGCCCTGTGGCGGCAACGGCACGGGTTGCGGCTTCGGCCTGTGTAATCTCCCCCCGCAGCATGGCAGCCAGTTCGGGCACGCCATGGGCGCGCATGGCGGGCAGGTCCGGGTCCAGATTCTGTTGTAACAGGGCGCGCACCTCCTCCACGCCGCCCTGCTCCAGCATGGCGGTAAACCGGGCCTGTATGCGCGCACGCAGTTCCACCCGGGACGGGTCCAGACGCACAGCGACAAACCGGGCCGGGGCGGGCGGCAGGCCGGGCTGGGCCAGCCACCAGTCCAGCCCATGGCCTGTGGCCTGCCATACCTCCCACGCACGGGCCACACGCTGCGAATCCACTGGCTTGAGGCGTGATGCCGTTTGCGGGTCCACCGCCATAAGCCGCTCATGCACGGCGGGGGCCCCTTCCTCCGCTACCAGAGCACGGGCAGCCTGCTGCACGGCAGGGGGGCTTTGTGGAATCTGGGCCAGCCCATCGGTCAGGGCGCGCATATACATGCCCGTGCCCCCGCATAGTATGGGCAACTGCCCCGCATGCCATGCCTGCTGCATGGCTGCCAGAGCCTGCTCGCGCCACCATGCCACGCTCCCCTTATGGGCGGCGGGCAGCACACCATATAACCGGTGCGGCACACGCTGTTCTTCCGCCTCGTCCGGGCGGGCGGTCAGCACACGCAGGTCTTTATAAACCTGCATGGAATCCGCGTTAATAACCACGCCCCCCAACTGCTGGGCCAGCCTGAGTGCCAGGGCGGATTTGCCCGAACAGGTCGGCCCTGCCAGCACAAGGGCCGGGGGCTGGCTTTGCGTGTAGCGGGTTGCCGGGCTGGGGCATGGGTGTTCTGCTTGCTTCATGTCCGTATTCCTGCCACACACCCAAGTGCCATGACGAGCCTTGTTCTGACCCTTGTTGCCCCCCGTGAGGCAACAACACTCGATACCGCCACAATCTCCCTCGTGCGTGATATTATCCGTGCCCAGGGTGAAACCGTTATCCTCTCCCCCGGGGAGGCAGTGGATATTCCCTGTCCGGCCTGCACGCCAGACGTGCTGGCCCAGTTACACACACATCTTGGCAGCAAGGTGGACGTGGTACTGACCCCCGCAGAGGGCCGCCGCAAAAAACTGCTGGTCTCGGACATGGACAGCACCATTGTCGCCAACGAAACACTCGATGATCTGGCAGCCCTTGCCGGTATTGGGGACAAGGTTGCCGCCATTACCACCCGCTCCATGAACGGCGAGCTGGATTTTGCCACCTCCCTGCGCGAACGCGTAGCCCTGCTTAAAGGTCTGCCCCAAAGCCTGCTGGAAAAAGCATGGCAGGATGTGCGCCTGAACCCCGGCGCGGTGGAAATGGTGCGCACCATGCGTGCGCATGGAGCCTACACGGCGCTGGTATCGGGCGGGTTTACCTTTTTTACCTCCCGCGTGGCCGCCCTTTGCGGGTTTGAGGAAAACCACGCCAATACCCTGCTGACCGATGCGACCGGCCACCTGAGCGGTGCCCCCGGCCTGCCCATTCTAGGCGCGCAAACCAAACTGGACCTGCTGGAACAACTCAGCACGCGCCACAAGCTGGCCCCCGAGGCTACTCTGGCCATTGGCGATGGCGCAAACGACCTGCCCATGCTGCGCGCCGCAGGGCTGGGCATTGCCTTTTTTGCAAAGCCGGTTGTGCGTCAGGCCGTAGCGGCCCAGATCAACCATACCTCGCTCCGCACGGCACTATTCATGCAGGGCTACCCCGCATCCGCTTTTGTAAGCGCATAACCCGTAACACCAGCCGCTGAGCGCCTGTAAAAAAGTAAGGCAGCACCATGCAGTTTGACCCAAGGGATATTTCAACCTACCCCATAGCCCGCGCCATCAGTATTGTACTGGGCGTGGGGCTGGTGCTGTACTGCTTCAACTTCTACCTGACCCTGCCACAGGACACACCCGAGCACGTCATGCGGCATGTGGCAGCGCTGATTGTCGGCACCATTCTGCTGCTGGGCAGCATCTGGATCTAGGGTCAGGACTTCATTAATTTACTGAACTGAGCATCGCATTGCGATCCCCAACGGTTTCCAGTGTAAAGCTACCTCGAAAGAGTTTAGACCTCCCTACAACTTTGTACCTATGAGGTACGCTCTCACGTGCCCCTTCGAGCGCCAATCACTCACTGACGAACAGCTTTGATCCGCGGATAATCCCAGCAACTAATATCTATATGAGTCAAACCCTTGACCATTAAAGAACAGGCCGGAGCATGAGGTGCAAAATTTTCTGACGGAAATACTACAACATATAGACCTTCTGGATCAGCAAGTTTTTGCACAGCAGACGATATAGAAACTGTAAAAACCAAAAAATATGCAATACATTTCCTAAATAATAAATTTTAAAATCACAGAAAAGTAACAATAATGCTGAACCTTTATAAAGAATCAATACTTAGCATCAATGGTGGTGAAATATCTGATCCTTTCTGTATGTATCCAGTTTATGAGCCATGGACCTATTCAAAAAAGTGGTGCCAGGATGTTTTGGATTTTATATATAGAATGATCTACTCTCATCTAATGTGGATCGATTACCCTGATGAAGGGCCAACCCCCGAAGAGCTAAAAGATATTTTTGAACAAATGTCTCAAAACTCTCCTAATGAGTTTAGTGGTCTTGCGATATGGTCAACCCATCAGTTTTATTTGACTGATAAAGGACAGGAGTTTTTGGATGAATGGAATATATCTGGGAATGATCAGGCTTATTGGAAGAAATTGAACCATATTTTCGAAGAAAATAACGTTGGATTTGATAAATCCAGATTTATTCCGGTGAAATTTTAAAAAAGTTCAATCTTACTTCTATTCCAACGTGTGTTTGTGCGTTGCCTACCCCTCCCCCCTAGGGTAGGGTGATGTATGGTTCATCATTCTCACCCCCTTATCCGGCGGCAACTGCAACAGGCCCACGGGCACCTTGCCAAAGTTATTGCCATGCTCGACGCAGGCCGAAGCTGCTCGGACCTTGCGCAACAGCTTGAGGCCGTGGAAAGTACGATCCGCAAATCCAAGCGCATGCTGGTGCAGGACCACCTTGAGCACTGCATTATAGACGCCATTGCCGCAGGCGAGATGAGCCGCGAGGACGCCTTGCAGGCTTTTGCCGCCCTGACCAAATACCTGTAAGCGCATGCTGCATGTTTTGCGCCACCGCACCTACCGCCACCTGTTTGGGGCACAGCTTGTTGCCCTGACCGGCACAGGCCTTGCCACCGTTGCACTGGGGTTGCTGGCCTTCCGCGTAGCGGGGGGGCATGCCGGGGCTGTACTGGGCACCGCACTGGCCATAAAAATGCTGGCTTATGTGGGCCTAGCCCCCCTTGCCGCAGCTTTTGCAGGCCACCTGCCCCGCCGCACGGCACTGGTTCTGCTGGACTTTGTACGCTGTGGTGTGGCCGCCTGCCTGCCGTTTGTGAACACGGTCTGGCAGATTTACGTTCTGATCTTTGCCCTCCAGGCGGCTTCGGCTGCATTTACACCGACGTTTCAGGCGACCATCCCCGATATTCTGCCCGACGAGCAGGATTATACCGATGCGCTCTCCCTCTCCCGCATTGCGTATGACATGGAAAGCGTACTCAGCCCGTTACTGGCCGCAGCCCTGTTGAGTGTCGTGTCCTTCCACGCCCTGTTCGTGGGGACTGCGCTGGGCTTTTTGGGTTCTGCCGCTCTTGTCATGTCTGTTCGCCTGCCCGCCCCCAGACCTGCACCGCACCGGAGTGTGTACGAGCGCACAACCCGCGGCATACGCCTCTACCTTGCTACTCCGCGCCTGCGGGGCCTGCTGGGTATTAACATGGCCGTTGCTGCGGCAGCCTCCATCGTGCTGGTCAACACGGTTGTTTATGTGCAGGGCACATTCGGTTTGGGGCAGAGCGCAACAGCGCTCGCACTGGCCTGTTTTGGGGCGGGCTCCATGCTGGCAGCTCTTGGCTTACCCCGCGTGCTGGCACGCAGGGCAGACCGCACGGTTATGCTGGGTGGGGCCAGTGTGTTGTGTGTGGGGGCTGCTCTGGCCATAAGCGTGCCCAGCTATGGCTGGCTACTGCCACTCTGGGCCGTGCTGGGCGTTGGGTATTCCGTTGCACAAACACCTTCTGGCCGCCTGCTCCGCCGCTCCGGCACGGCGGAGGACAGACCCGCACTGTTCGCGGCCCAGTTTTCGCTCTCTCATTTATGCTGGTTACTGGCTTACCCGCTTGCCGGGCGCGTGGGGGCTGCGTTTGGGCTGCCTGTTGCCGCTATGGGGTTATGCGTGCTGGCCGTTATGGCCACGGCACTGGCGTCTCTGGTCTGGCCCGCAGACAACCCGGACACCCCCGAACCGGCTCCCCTGTAGCCTGATACATTCCAGCCAACCCAATACTGGGCCGGAGGCAGCACACTGGGTACTGCCCCTGCCTTCCATGCACTATAGGCGGGCTAGAAGCCGAGCCTGCTATGCATTTCCCCCACCAGTTCGGCCGTATCATCCAGTGGGGTTACGTACCATGGCGTGGGCAGGCGGATAGCACTCTCACCCAGCACGCGCACGCGCCCGGCCAGTTCGAGTTCCTCAACAAACTCATTGATCCGGCGGGATTTGCCAGGCAGCGGAAAAACCGTAACAGGCGCACGCCCTGCCACGGATTCGGACATCATGGAAACACTGTCTATGGTTACAAGCAGGCTGTCGGCACAGGCGATCAGCCCGATATAGGGGTTATCCCCCTCCCCATCCCATACAAAGCCACCTGCGGGTTCTATAATTTCCTTGAGCGCGGCCAGTGCCTGCGGGTCTGTCCGGCGGGAGGCGGTCACAATCAGGCTGCCGCCTTCATCCTTGCGGGTCTGCACCAGCACATGGGCCAGCCTGCGGGCTTCTGCCTCACCCAGCTGGAAGCGCCCGTTGGAGCCACCAACAAGGGCGGCTACCAGCGGGCGGGGCAAATGGGCAAACCGTGGCTCCCACTCCTGCCGGGCACTTGCAAGCTCCTCGGGGGTAAGGCCATGCAACGCGGTGCGGCCGAGCAGAACATTGGGGCCAGAAATATCATCATGCCGGCAGGCCAGAATCAGGTCAAAACGGGCGAGCGACTGCCGGGGGTTCTGAATCTGCACCACCGGGCGGTGGTGCGCGCGCAGGGCTGCCCCAATGGCGCCACCCTTGCCACCAATGCTGATCACCACATCCGCGCGCAGCAGGTCCTTGTGGGATTCCAGCATCTGCCCGCTGCTACCACGCAGGCATGTGCGGCCAAGCCAGCGCGGGCCAGCCAGCGCCACACGCGCCACACGGCTGGGGCATACGGGCTGGAACGTACCATCCCACCCGGCACGGTGGGCAAGCCCCAATGCCTGCGAACGCATACCGGCAAAATTTTCCCCCACCACAAAAGCGTGGGGTGCCGCACGCGGCAAATCCTCTACCGGGTTCGAGCCAGTTTGCGCACCTGCATACATTGCGCTCGCCATAACGCGCATTCCTCCGCTACACATCGGCCTTTGCAACCACGCGCCCTGCATGGTCCGCTTTGTCCTTGCTATCGGTTTGTCTTTAAAAGCAAGGCACCTTGTACGCATTCCAGACCACGAGAAAGGCAACAGTATGTCCGCTAGCTTCAAGGATACGGGTCTGTCCCCAGCCCTTTGCGCCCATGCACAGCAGGCGGGAATGACACATCCGACCCCCATCCAGCTAGCGGCCATTCCCGCAGCACTGGAAGGGCGGGACATTCTGGCCACCGCCCCGACCGGCACGGGCAAAACCGCAGCTTATGCGCTGCCCATGCTGCACAGGCTGCTCAAGGCCCGCAAACCCCGTACATTGCTGGTTATGGTGCCCACGCGTGAACTTGTGTTGCAGACCGCCAAGGTCTTTCGCGCCTGTCTGGGCGAAGGGGGCAAAAAGCAGGCAAACGCCAGAACGCATACCCCCCCCATTATCTGCCTGTATGGCGGCGCGGACCGGGACGAGCAGGCCGCAGAACTCATCCAGACCAGCGGCATGAGCCGTATTCTTATTGCCACACCGGGGCGTCTGCTGGATTTTATTGGCACAGGCACATGCGACCTTACAGACTGCTTCCAGCTTGTAATGGACGAGTGCGACCGCCTGTTCACCCACGAGTTTGAGGAGGAAACCCGCACCATCCTCAACTATCTGCCCACACCGCGCCAGACACTGGCTTTTTCCGCCACCATGCCGGCCGCGTGCAAGGCCATGCTGGCCAGCATTGTGTACAAGCCGGTGGAACTGAGTGTTGAAAAACCACCCGAGGAGCGCCCCGCCATCCGTCAGGGTGTGCTGTTTCTGGAAGACGAGCAGAAGGCAGTCTTCCTCAAGACATTTTTTGGCCGCAGCCCCAAAACACGCAGCATTGTGTTTGTCCGCACCAAAGCGGAAGCGGATGTGCTGGCCGCCACACTCAAAAAAGCACGTCTGGCCGTAGCCCCCCTGCATGGGGACCTGACACAGGACAAACGCACCAGCACTGTGGCCAGCTTTGGCTCTGGCCGCCTGTTTATTCTGGTCGCGACCGATGTGGCCGCCCGTGGGCTGGATATTGCCTCAGTTACGCAGGTTATTAACTACGACGTACCCGAACAGCCCGAAACCTACCTGCACCGCATTGGCCGCACAGGCCGCGCGGGGCAGAAGGGCTCCGCACTCACCCTGTGTTCGGGGGCCGAACGCAAGCGCCTGCGGCAGGTGGAGGTTGGCGCGCATGTCAAACTCCGCGTGCTCAGCACGGAGCAGGCACTCCCGCCTGCAACGCCGTCTGGCCCGCGCGCTGTGGCAGGCAAGCCGCGCCCAAAAACCAAAGGCGCATAACCACATCCGCCACCACAACACGGGCATGTTCCCCATGCCCGCAACACCTCCACACCACCGTGCAGGGAGGGGATTGCAGCCACACGCAACCCGAACCATACTCAGGCCCATGTGGTGCAGTTTTTTCCTCCCTCACCCATTGTGCCAATCTTTGGGGACAACACTCCGTTGCAAAGCACCGGGGCAGCCATGAGCTGTGCCGCAAAGCGCAAACGGGGTGGCAAAAGCTCCTACCGCTTCCGCACCCTGCCAGAGGTTCTGCCTCCCCCTCTGCCACCGCTCCCCCACGCACCACCGCAAGACCCCTTGCCGGACATAACACCATGGGTGCAGGGGAACTGCGGCATAAGAGGGGTCCACCATTTTGAAAGCCACAGGCCCGGCCCCCACATTGCCATAACGGCCCTGATGCACGGCAACGAATATGCCGGGGCCGGAGCCCTTACCCACCTGCTGGCAACGCCCCCTACCCCCACACGGGGGCGGCTGAGCCTGATTTTTCTTAACCCGGATGCCTACGCGGCGTTTGACCCCCGCCACCCCTCCCGCTTCCGTTATATTGAGGAGGACATGAACAGGCTGTGGGCCCCCAAACTTATCCACTCCACACATACATCCCTTGAAATGCAGCGCGTGCGCGAGCTTGTACCCGTGATTGACACGGTGGACGTGCTGCTTGACCTGCACACCATGACATGGCCTTCCGCCCCCCTGCTGCTGACCAGCATGGCAGAGCGCAACCTGCGCATGGCCAACACTCTGGCCTGCCAGCAGGCAGACCCTCCACAGGTTGTACTGGATCAGGGCCACCCCACCGGGCCCCGCCTGATTGATTACGAGCGTTTTTCCACACCATCAGGCACGGCACGGGCCTGCCTGCTTGAAGCCGGGCAACACTGGACCCGCAGCGCCACCCAGCACAGCCTGAGCATGGCCCGCGCGTTTCTGGCCCAGCATGGCATGGGGCCGCCTTTACCCATCACCCCACACCAGGGCGGGATCAATGCCGTGGTGACCGATTGCGTGGAAGCCCATACCGCAGGCTTTGCCTTCCTGCGCCGCTATACGGGTGGAGATATTATTGAACGCGCCCAAACCCTGATTGCCGTGGATGGCATGGACGAAATCCGCACCCCCTACGACAACTGCATGCTGGTCATACCCAACCTGCGCCCCCGCCGGGGGCATACGGCTGTCCGGCTGGCGCGCCTTCTTTAAAATCAGACCGGGTAGTACAGGCTCAAGGCAGGGTTTGCCTTAAGGCTCTGCCGTTGCAACCGGGGGAACATCGCCCTGCGCATCGGGCAGGCGGGGGGGAGGCGGCAGCGCGAGATAGGCCAGACGTTTGGTTTCCCGCCGCCCCAGCGCAACGCTATCCAGAATAAGACCACACCCCATGGAAAATACGGCCAGAATGACCAGCCCGGTCGCCAGAACAGCCGTGGGCAGGCGCTGCACCAGCCCGGTCCGGAAAAAGTCGAGAATAACCGGCAAGCCCAGACCAATGGCGCAAACCAGCACAACCACACCAATGGTGGTAAAGAACATCAATGGCCGTTCCTGTTTGACCAGATTGATGATCATGCCCAGAATACGGAAGCCATCGCTATAGGTATTCAGCTTGGAGGCCGAGCCGGGGGGCCGTTCCACATAACGGGTTGACTGCTCGCCAATAGGCATGGCCAGTTCCAGCGCATGAACGGTAAATTCCGTTTCCGTCTCAAACCCTGAAGACAGGGCGGGAAAGGATTTGACAAACCGCCGCGAAAAAACCCGGTAGCCCGAAAGCATGTCTGACAACCGGCGCCCGAACACGCTGGTGACAAGCCCGGTAAGCACCTTGTTGCCCAGAACATGGCCGCGCCGGTAGGCATCCACCCGGTCGGTAACACGCGCGCCATTCACCATATCCAGCCCGTTGGTGTAGGCGGTTTTCAGCATCTCTGGTGCAGCAGCGGCCTCGTATGTGGCATCCCCGTCCACCAGAATGTAAAAATCGGCTTCAATGTCTGAAAACATGCGCCGGATCACGTAGCCTTTGCCCTGAAGGGATTCAGAGCGAACAATGGCACCAGCGGCCAGCGCGGTTTTGACCGTCTGATCCGTGGAATTATTGTCATAAACATAGATTGGCGCATTAGGCAGTGCTGCCCGAAAATCCCGAACAACTGACCCTATGGTTATTTCTTCATTATAGCAGGGTATTAAAACCACAACTTTAATATCAGCTAAAAATGACTTAGAAACATCCATTGAATCACTTACACTCTACTATATGGATGGCGAAAACTACTTTTCCACACCTCAATCCATCCATGTTGTCCAAGGCTTTTGCGTTGTATTTATTTCATTTTTTTTCTGTTGTATATGCCGCTGCATAAATTTCATTTTTTATAAAACAGGCTGCATATCTTTTCATATTCCGGCCATGGCCTACCTGCTTTCTCCCCACAGGAACGCGCAGAAACGCCGCACACGGGTCGGGCATGAACAGACCAGCAAAAAAGGCGCGGGAGAAATCTCCCGCGCCTTTTAAGGCAGAACCGATTTAAACGCAGATTAGCGCGTATAAATGGGGAAGCGTGCACACAGGGCCTTAACCCGTTCATGCACAGCGTTTTCCACTGCGGTATCACCTTCCCCACCCGAGGCGGCAAGGGCGGTCAGCACTTCGTCGATCATTTCACCAACCTGGCGGAACTCTGCTTCGCGGAAGCCACGTGCCGTAGCAGCAGGGCTGCCCAGACGCACGCCAGAGGTAATGGCAGGTTTTTCCGGGTCAAACGGAATGGCATTTTTGTTGGCTGTAATGCCCGCACGTTCCAGTGCCTGTTCCGCTGCTTTGCCGGTCACCTTTTTAGGCCGCAGGTCAACGAGCAGCAGGTGGGAATCCGTGCCACCAGTCACAATATCAAACCCACGCTCCACCAGCACTTCGGCCAGCACTGCGGCGTTCTTCTGCACGGCTTTCTGATATTCCTTGAACTCAGGGCGCAGGGCTTCGCCAAAAGCTACGGCTTTACCGGCAATAACATGCATGAGCGGGCCGCCCTGCAGGCCGGGGAACACGGCAGAGTTGATCTTTTTGGCCAGTGCTTCGCTGTTGGTCAGGATCAGGCCGCCACGCGGGCCACGCAGGGTTTTATGCGTGGTGGAGGTTACAATGTCTGCATATTCCAGCGGGTTGGGGTACAGGCCCGCAGCAACCAGACCGGCAAAATGCGCCATATCCACCATAAGCAGCGCACCCACTTCGTCCGCAATGCGGCGGAAACGGGCAAAGTCGATAATCCGCGGGTAAGCGGACCCACCAGCCACGATAATGGAGGGCTTGTGCTCGCGCGCAAGGCTTTCCATCTGGTCGTAGTCCAGCATGCCGTCCTGCTGGCGCACGCCATACTGCACGGCATTGAACCATTTGCCCGAATAGTTGGGAGCTGCACCGTGTGTAAGGTGCCCACCCGCGGCAAGGCTCATGCCCAGAACGGTGTCACCCGGCTTGCCCATGGCCATGAACGCGGCCTGGTTGGCATTGGCGCCCGAATGCGGCTGCACGTTGGCAAAAGCGGCACCAAACAGGGTTTTGGCCCGTTCAATGGCCAGAGTTTCCACCTTGTCCACTTCCACGCAGCCACCGTAGTAGCGGCGACCGGGGTAGCCTTCGGCGTATTTGTTGGTCAGCACACTGCCCTGCGCCTGCAAAACAGCCTCGGAGGCCATGTTTTCGCTGGCGATCAGCTCAATCCCATCCTGCTGGCGGGTCAGCTCTGCGGCAATGGCGGACGCAACGTCCGGATCCGTCTGGGTCAGCGGCGCATGAAAAAAACGGTCCAGATCCGTGTGGCTCATTCGGGTGTTCCCTCAAAATCAAACTGTCGTTTGGCAACATGCCTGCCGGGCGGCAGATGGTGGTCACTCTATACGGTTCTGGCACGCTCTTTGCCAGACCATGTTCCACACTGCTTTTTATAACAGACACAAGCGCTGGGTGCTCTCTTACTCCGTTCCTTGCGCCCCTGACAGGAGAAAAACGCAAAAGGGGCGGAACTCTCCCCCCTTTTGCAGCCCTGTACTTTTACCCACCGCACAGGCTTGCATACACCACAAGCACCAGCCCCGGCATGGCACGGGGGCTGGCCCCTGCGGTAGCGGCGGATTCGCATACCGTGAGCATTGCAAAACCACGCGGAGCTGACCTTTACCCCAGCGGGGTTGCATAACAGGGGCAGGAGCGCATACTCCCCCCGTTTTGTTCACCCCTGTGCTGCCATGGACAACCAGCCAAGCCTGCCCCGTGGCAAACACCGTGCAAGGAGATCCCGCCCATGATGGCTGGTCGTTTCCCTTTGACCCGCCCGCGCCGCAACCGGTTTGACGATGCGACACGCCGCCTGGTTGCCGAAAACTCACTGGGCATCAGCAACCTGATCTGGCCGATTTTTTTCATGGAAGGAACAGGTGTTACAACCGAAGTTTCCTCCATGCCCGGTGCGCACCGCGTTACACTGGACCGGCTTGCCAAGCATGTGGAACCAGCCGCCAAACTGGGCATTCCGGCCCTTGCCCTGTTCCCCATCACCCCGACAGAAGCCCGTGATGACGTCGGGACCGAAGCGCTCAACCCCGACAACCTGATGTGTCGGGCAGCCAGACTACTGAAAAAAGAGTTCCCCGACATGGCCCTGATCGGGGACGTGGCGCTGGACCCCTACACCAACCACGGCCATGACGGCGTGATCGAAGATGGCTACGTGGTCAATGAGGCCTCGGTCCAGATCCTGTCCCAGCAGGCTGTTAATCAGGCCCGCGCAGGGGTGGATATTATCGCACCTTCGGACATGATGGACGGGCGCATTGCCGTTATCCGGCAGGACCTTGACGCCAATGGCCTGATCAACACCCGCATCATGTCCTATGCCGCCAAATATGCATCCGCCTTTTATGGCCCGTTCCGTGATGCGCTTGGCTCTGGCGGGCTGCTGAAAGGCGACAAAAAAACCTATCAGATGGACCCCGCCAACAGCGATGAAGCCCTGCGCGAAGTGGAGATGGACATTGCCGAAGGCGCGGACATGGTCATGGTCAAGCCGGGCATGCCGTATCTGGACATTATCCGCCGCGTAAAAGACACCTTTAGCGTGCCGACTTTTGCGTATCAGGTCTCGGGAGAATATGCGATGCTCATGGCAGCCATTAACAATGGCTGGCTCGACCGCGACCGTGCCATCATGGAAAGCCTGATGGCTTTCCGCCGTGCTGGAGCCAATGGCATACTCACATATTTTGCCATTGAAGCTGCACAGCGCATCCGGGAAAGATCGGGCCTGTAACCACCGCCTGGCCCATGCCGGGCATAAGCGGGCCAGTTCTACTGGCCCGCCATGCATCCGGGATTGCCGATTATGACGCCTCCGCTGCGCAACCCGCAGTTTTTTTACACCACCACGGCACAACCCTGCCCGTACCTGCCTGCGCGCATGGAACGCAAAATTCTGGTTGATCTGGCAGTCCCCGATGCCGACACCCTGCACAGCCGCCTGTCTGCCACGGGCTTCCGGCGCAGCCACACACTCGCTTACGCGCCTTTGTGTGCAGGATGCTCTGCCTGTATTCCCATCCGCCTGCCTGTGGCGGCCTTTGCCCCCAGCCGCACACAAAAACGGGTCTGGAACCGCAATACGGACCTGAGCGCGACCTTGCTGCCCCCTGTAGCAACAGGCGAACAATACGAGCTGTTCCGCCAGTACCTGAACACCCGCCACGCAGATGGCGAAATGGCAAACATGACCGCGCGCGACTACCGGATTATGGTGGAGGAAACGACGGTTGATACACAGATCATAGAATTCCGCACGGCAGACAACAAACTGGTCGCAGTCAGCCTGACCGATACGCTCGATGACGGGCTTTCGGCCGTGTACAGCTTTTACGACCCCCAGCAGACCACCCGCTCACTAGGGGTGTATGTTGTGCTTTTTCTTATTCACCAGACATTTCTGCTCGGCCGCCCGTATCTGTATCTGGGCTACTGGATTCCGGGCAGCCCCAAGATGGCGTACAAAAGCCGTTTCCGACCGGCAGAAATCCTGCGTGATGATACATGGCAGCCGCTGGACCCGGAGCAGCCCATCAACACCACGCGGGACGCCCTGTTCCCGGATGCGCCGTTATTCTGACCCACCTGCCAGACATAGGCCTGCCCCCGCAGGCCATGCGCCCGAGGAGCAGGCCTGATAACAGGCTTAGGCTTTTTTGTTCGCCCAGGTGGGAGCCAGCTTGCCAACACTTGCACGCTTGCCCAGCCAGTCCTGCAAATCCGCCATAACGCGGTTCCGTACGGCTCCGGGCCAGACCAGCCCTTCGGATGCAGTAAACACCACAGCCTGACGCAACTGCCCGCCATCGGCGTATTTCTGCAACGCCACCCCCAGACCACGCCCCATGACGGGGAGCTGATCGAGCGGGAAAATCAAAAACCGGCGGTTATCCCCAAGCACTGCCACGTGGTCCCCTTGTGCGGGAATGCACAACTGGGCGGACTCATCGCCCTTGAGGTTAAGCACCTGCCGACCTGAGCGCTTTTCGGAGACGAGGTTATCATCCTCCACCACCATGCCACGCCCCGCACTGGAAGCCACAAGGCGCTTACCGCCTTCCTCGAGCACAAAAACTGCTAGCAGTTCTTCATCATTGGAGAGGTCCATAAGCAGGCGTATCGGCTGGCCATCACCCCGCCCGCGCGGCAGGTCCACACCCTTGAGCGTAAAGGCACGGCCATCGGTCGCAAAAAAGCACAGCCTGTCCGTGCTCTGGCACGGAAGGGCCAGCTTGAGGCCATCTCCTTCCTTGAACTTCTGGCTTTCCAGATCAACATTGTGGCCCTTGATGGCCCGCACCCACCCTTTTTGGGACAGGATCATGGTCAGTGGTTCGCGCTCCACTGTTTCCACCACCGAAATATCAACCGGCTTGGGAGCGGACAGAATGGTGCTGCGCCGTGGTCCAACGCGGCCCTTGCCAAACGTTTTGACCATGCCCTCCAGTTCCTGCCCGATTTGCTTCCAGCGCTGTTTTTCATCTCCCAGCAGCGCGAGCAGTCCGGCTTTTTCGGCAGCAAGGGCGTCATGCTCCTTGCGGATTTCCATTTCCTCAAGGCGGCGCAGGCTGCGCAGGCGCATGTTCAGCACGGATTCGGCCTGCATGTCGGTCAGGCCAAAGGTGGCCATCAGGCTGGCTTTGGCATCATCCTCCTCGCGGATAATGCGAATGACCTCATCCAGATTGAGGTAAACGATGAGAAAGCCTGCCAGAATTTCCAGCCGTTTTTCCACGGCGGCAAGGCGGTGGCGGCTACGCCGTTCCAGCACTTCGTGCCGGTGGTCCAGCCATGCCTGTAACACCTGCTTGAGCCCCAGCACACCGGGGGAGCGGTCCGCCCCAAGCACGTTCATGTTCAGGGGGAAGCGGCTTTCCAGCGGCGTGGCGCGGAACAGGGTTTCCATCAGCACTTCGGGTTCGATCCCGCGTGTTTTTGGCTCAAGGATCAGACGGATTTCATCCGTACTTTCGTCGCGAATATCGCCTAGCAGCGGGAGTTTTTTCTGCTCCAGCAGGTCTGCTACCTGTTCGATCAGGCGGGACTTCTGCACCTGGTACGGTATTTCCGACACAACAATATGCCATGTGCCAAACCGCCCCTGCTCCACGGCCCAGCGTGCACGCATGCGGAAGCCCCCACGCCCTGTCTCGTATGCCTGCAGAATAGCCGAGGCATCCTCCACAATCAGCCCGCCGGTGGGGAAGTCCGGCCCCGGCATAAGGGCCAGCAGGTCCTGCGTGGTGGCGGTGGGTTTGCGCACCAGCAGCGCTGCGGCCGCGCACACTTCTGCCGCGTTATGGGGGGGAATGCTGGTGGCCATGCCCACGGCAATACCCGCGGCACCATTGGCCAGAAGGTTGGGGAACGCCGCTGGCAGCACCACGGGTTCCTGCTCCTCACCATCATAGGTGGGGCGAAAATCGACTGCATCGCTCTCGATCCCGTCCAGCAGGGCTACGGCCACTTCGGTCAGGCGGGATTCCGTATACCGCATGGCGGCTGCGTTATCGCCATCAATCGAGCCAAAGTTCCCCTGCCCTTCAACCAGCGGGTAACGGGCGGCAAAATCCTGCGCCAGACGGACCAGTGCCTCATAAACCGAGGCATCACCATGGGGGTGGAACTTACCAATGACGTCCCCCACAACACGCGCGCACTTTTTAAACCCCGATGCCGGGTCCAGCTTGAGCTGGTGCATGGCGTAAACCAGCCGCCTGTGCACTGGTTTGAGCCCATCGCGCACATCTGGCAGCGAACGTGACATGATGGTGGACAAAGCATAGGCCAGATAACGCTCGCTTAGCGCATCTGCCAGTTTTGTCTCCTCAATATGGCCTTCGAATGTCTCGTTCATGTTCTGCCCCAGATAAAACGGTGCGATGTGTGATGGCCATGACATACCGCCACAGGCCAAGTTGTGCCAGCCTTGGTGCGCAGTTCAGGTTGCGCCCGCCCCTGCTACCAGTTTTTCCACACGCCCGAGCAGCCTCTGCCGGGCGGCAGGGAGGGGCAGATGCCGCTGGCCAAAGGCATCCCGCGCCAGAAAATGCCCACTCAGGCGCAGGCCATCCAGCCAGTCCGGCCAGGAACCGGCCTGTGTGGGGTCATGCAAAAAAGCAGGGAGGGGCAGGAGCCGGTCCTTCCACACTCCTGCTCCTTCGCGGCTGACGGCACGCCCTGTGCGGGGGGAGACAAAAGCGAGGTCGCCCGTCTGCCCGGTCACGGCGCAGCAGCTTAAATCCAGCCCAAAGCCCAGCACGTCCAGCAAGGCCAGCTCCCACTCAATGTAATTGGGCAGGCCAGTCTGCTCCGCAACGTCGGGGCTGTAGCCGATAAAGGAAAGAAGTTTGAGGGTCGCCCCAAAAAATGCCGGGCAAGGCTCACCCTCGGGCAGGGTCGCATCGGCCAGAACGCAGGCAGACTGCATCATGGCCAGTGCCAGCGGCATGCTCAGGATACGCGCCGCACAGCCGTACAGCAGTTCACCCGATACCTGAACAGGAGCCCCCTCGCCCCGTTGTGTCAGGCGGACCTTGACCACATTACCCGGCTGCCACAAGGCGCGACCGGCACGGCCAGCACCCCCGTAAGCCAGGGCACGCACCAGCCCGTCCTGCTCGGTCAGCATATGAACCTGCGCGCCATTTTCGCCCTGCGGGGCCACAAAAACAACAAGAGCGGGAGCCTCCCTTTGCAGAGAAGTCCCGCTCTTGTTCAACATGCAAAAGACCCGGTCTTAGACGCCGGAAACCTTGGCCACTTCAGCGGCAAAGTCATCAACGGTCTTTTCAATGCCTTCACCCAGGTGGAAGCGGTCAAAACCAGCCAGCTTGACGCCAGCTTTTTTAACAACGTCCTTCACGCGGGTTTCGCCGTCATGCACCCAAACCTGTTCCAGAAGCACCACTTCTTCGTAGAACTTGCGGATACGGCCTTCGACCATTTTTTCAATAATGGCTTCGGGCTTGCCCGATGCGCGGGACTGTTCGATCAGAACAGCGCGTTCACGCTCGACTTCTTCCTGGTTCAGGCTGCTGACATCCAGCGCGGACGGGCGGGTAGCTGCAACATGCATACCAACCTGACGGCCAAGCTGTTCAATGGCTTCATCAGCCGTCGGAGCTTCAATAGCTGCCAGAACGCCAATTTTGCCCAGACCGGGGCGCAGGGCACCATGCACGTAAGTTGCCACCACACCAGACGGCACGGTGAACACGCGTGCGCGGCGCAGGGTCATGTTTTCGCCGATGGTGGCGATCAGGTGGGTCAGTTCATCAGCAACGGTGCGGCCCGTGTCCAGCGTAGCTGCCTTGATGGCTTCCAGATCATCACCAACCTTGAGTGCAACCTGAGCAACGGATTCCACAAAGTTCTGGAACGCTTCGTTACGGGCAACAAAGTCGGTTTCGGCGTTGACTTCCACCATGGCGGCGGTTTTGTCGCCAGAGGCAACGGCAACCAGACCTTCTGCTGCCACGCGGCCGGATTTTTTGGCGGCGGCGGCAAGGCCCTTGGTGCGCAGCCAGTCAATGGCGGCTTCAATATCACCCTGCGCTTCGTTCAGCGCCTTTTTGCAATCCATCATGCCTGCGCCGGTTTTTTCGCGCAGTTCCTTGACCAATGCTGCGGTAATTTCCGCCATATTCCTACTCCTTAGAAAACCGCAACGCGCCCCTGGCAGGGCGCGTGGCAGAACATTCCGTTGCCTGTAAAAACCACAGGCATCTCATGCAAAAAAACAGCCCGGTTTAAGCCGGGCTGTTTTTTAAAGGCTTCAGCCTGCTGCCGGAGCTTCTTCCGCCACCGGAGCCGCTTCCAGAGCGGGTTCAACCGGCAGTTCTTCAGATGCACCCACGTCATGGCCCGCTGCACCCAGTTCGGCGGAAATACCGTCGAGCACGGAAGCGGAAACGAGGTCGCAGTAAAGGCCAATGGCGCGAATGGCGTCATCGTTGCCGGGGACCGGGTAGGTCACGCCGCGCGGGTCGGAGTTGCTGTCCAGAATGGCCACAACCGGGATACCCAGCTTGTTGGCTTCTTCAATGGCCAGCTTTTCCTTGTTCGTGTCGATCACGAACAGGACGTCGGGCAGACCACCCATTTCCTTGATACCACCAAGGGAGCGTTCCAGCTTGTCGCGCTGGCGGGTCAGTTCCAGCACTTCCTTCTTGGTCAGGCCGGAAGTCGCGCCTTCGAGCGTTTCTTCAATCTGGCGCAGACGCTTGATGGAGCCCTGAATGGTCTTCCAGTTGGTGAGCATGCCGCCCAGCCAGCGGTGGTTGACGTAGTACTGACCGCAGCGGCGTGCTGCTTCTGCAATCGGGTCCTGTGCAGCGCGCTTGGTGCCAACGAACAGAACGCGGCCACCGCCAGCTACAACATCGCGAATCGCCTTAAGGGCGCGGTCGAGCAGGCCAACGGTCTGCTGGAGGTCGATGATGTGAACCTGGTTGCGCACACCGAACAGGAACGGCGCCATGCGCGGGTTCCAGCGGCGTGTGTGGTGACCAAAGTGAACACCAGCTTCAAGCAGCTGGCGCAGTGTGAAATCGGGCATCGCCATGGGGCGTATTCCTACCTAACTGGTTAAACCTCCGCGAGACACCACCCAGCCATCTGACTGGGCACCAGAGGTGTATGGCCCCGCGTGTGTTATACCCCGGCCTGCGCCGGGGCGGCTCTATATGGCGTTTTTTGGCCCTGCGGGCAAGGCCAAAAAGTGCGTTCAGCCCTGCTTGAGCGGTTTGGCGTAACGGTTGGGCACCCCGCTGCGGGCCAGCAGCTCGCGCAGGCTTTTGACAACAGGGAACACTTCCACGTTGTGATCCCCGCCCAGTTCACGCCATGCGTTCTGTTCCATTTCCACAATTTCGCGGTCTTCTTCAAAGATGCGATGCGTAAACAGACCCAGCACCGGCCATGCCATATCAAGCAGGAAAGTCCATTTGGGCTTTTTAACCGACAGCAGACCAAACGCCTGAGTAACCTGCTGGGTTTCCCCCAGCGGCAGGTAACATGCCCACAGGTCCATGATCAGGTCGCCGTCCTTATCGTGGATCTGGAGCGTCTGGTACGGATAAGTGGTGCGGATGGACACGACCTCTTCCACCGGCTGTTCGCGCCCATCATCATGGTGTTTGCCAAAAATCAGGGCTTCGGCCAGCGGCTGGTTGCCCCCTTTGCGCGCAAAGCTGTAGCGGGCTTCCATAAAGTTGTCGCCCTTGTCCTGCCCCAGAAAACGAGCCGTGATGGAACCCATCTGGCGGCGGTGCAGGAACTGATGGTTCATGTCCATCAGGTTTTCGTGCATGAACGTGTAGTGGCACTTCAGGCGCGGGCTGAACTGGCGGGTCTTGTATTCGGGGTTCCCCACCTGCGCGATGTCGGGCACGGGCACCTTGTCCGCCAGATCGGGGTCGCCGGGGAAGATAAAGATCAGCCCGCTTTTTTCGCGGCAGGGGTAGGATTTAACCGGGCGACCCACGCCTTCCTTGTTCAGGTAAGGCACGGTTACGCATTTGCCCTGCTGGTCAAACGCCCAGCCATGATAACAGCACTTGATGCAGCCCTTATCGTCGACAACGCCTTTGCTCAGCGGCACCTGACGGTGGGCGCAACGGTCTTCCAGCGCATAGACCGGGCCGTATTCGGGGCGGATAAGCGCAATGGGGTGGCCTGCAAAGCGGGCGGCAAATGCCTTGCCCTGCCGTACCTTGCTGGACCATGCCACAGGGTACCAGAAATTGGGATCAACATCGATCTGCCTCAGATCATAACGGGGGGCATGACCCTGCTCCGCCTGTTGCTCCGTGGCTGTTGCTGCCTGTTGCATGGTGTCACCTCATCAGAATACCACAGACCGGCTGTTCCGATGCATATCATTCCGGCCTGAAAAGGACGGGCGAACGATTGAGCATTCAGGCAGGTCTGCACAAGCCCTTATCGTCGCATGCCTGCCCTCTAAACGAAAAGGGCATAAATCAAAACCGGCTTATGCAGTGTGCCGCAGGCATTGCTCCAGTTGCGCGGTGTGTGGTTCGTCCACCGGCAAAGGCGTTCCGTCCAGTGCTGTTACCACCCGGAGCGAAAGGGAGTTGACCAGCCACACGCCACGCGCGCGCAGCAGGTCCGCCGGGGCCAGACGGGCCTCGCGCACAAGATTCTGCTCCAGCAGGCGCTCACGGGCAATGCCCGCCAACGCACCTTCCGCCACATGGGGCGTGAGCAGCCCCGCATCCGTTGCTACCAGCAGGTTGCTGATTGTACTTTCCGCCACCCGCCCCTGCGTATTGAGCAACAGCGCATCCTGCGCCCCCAAACGCTCGGCCTCCTGCCGGGCCAGAATACCAGGCAGATAGTTCAGGCTCTTGATATAAGACAGGGGAGAAGCCTCATCCCGCCGGATCAACCGGCTGGTCACGGCCTGAATACGGGCAAGGCTGAACTCCCCCGGGGCCGCCGTGAGCAACACGGTAGGGTGCGGATGAACCGGAGGCAGCAGCCCCCTTGCCCCCTCCCCGCGCGCCACGCTCAGCCGCAGCACCGCGTTTTGCAACCCGCATGCCTGTAGCAGCGCCGTGGCCGCCTCCACCACCACACCCACCTGCGGCACGGGCATGCCCAGCACACCTCCGCCCGATGCCAGACGCGCCATGTGCCGGGGCAGATGCAGAACCCGCCCGCCAACCGCGCGCATGGTCTCAAACAGGCCATCACCCAGCGTAAAGCCGCGGTCTGCCGGGCTTATACGGGCCTCATTATGCGCGAGGAGCGCACCATTGAGCCAGACGACGGTCATGCTCCCTCCGCAAAGGCAGCAAAAGGGGCGAGCTTCAGGCGCATTTCCTCATATTCCTTTTGCGGGTCGGACAAAATGGTAATCCCGCCCCCCGTGCCCATACGCAACTGCCCCCCATGGGCAACAAAACTGCGGATGATCACGGAGCTATCCATCTGCCCATCCACACCAAGGCAAAAAACCGTCCCACAATAAGCCCCACGGGGTGTGGCTTCCAGTTCGTCAATAATTTCCATGGCGCGGTGTTTGGGCGCACCTGTTACGGAGCCGGGCGGCAGGGTCGCTGCCAGCAGGTCAAACACATCACACCCCTGCCGCAAATGCCCCTGCACTTCGGAAACAAGATGATGCACATGCTCAAACCGTTCCACCGCCCATAATTCTGGCACACATACGCTGCCAATACGGGCAACACGCCCGATGTCATGGCGCATGAGGTCCACAATCATCAGGTTTTCAGCACGCTCCTTGTCGTCTGCTGCCAGAGCCTGAGCCAGAAGCAGGTCCTCCGCCCCGCTCTGGCCGCGTGGGGCTGTGCCTTTTATGGGGCGGGTTGCCATATGCCCGTGCCGGTCAACCTGCAAAAACCGCTCTGGCGAGCATGAAAGCAGCGAAAACTTTACCCCACAGGATAAAAACGCCCCAAAGGGTGCCGGGGCCACCTGCCGCAACCGGCGATACAGGCCAGATGCACACACATCTGCCGACAGGTCCGCAACATGCTGGCAGGTGATGTTAACCTGAAAAATATCCCCCTGAGCAATATAGCGTTGCGCCGCACTGACTGCCCGGCAGTATTCGGCCTGTGTCTGACTGGCCCGCAAATGCAACGGGGGCACCTGTGGCGCAGGCTCCGCGTGCTCAGGCAGGGCGGACCAGAGTGCCTGAGCCTGCTCACGAGCCAGGGCCGTTAACCCACCACGCGCCAGCCCTGCCAGCACCACCTGCCGGTTTTTGCGGTCCCATATATAAGCATGATCGTAAAAAGCTGCGGAAAATACAGGAGCATCCCCTTCCGCATGCCGGGACGGAACACCTTGCAGGGCCCGACCAAATGCGTAGCTGGCAAAGCCAACCCAGCCACCGCAGAACGGCACATCAGCCTGACAGGCACCAACCTTGAAACCTGCCTGTATTTTACGCAGAATATCCAATATCTGTTCAGGCGTTCCCCGAGCCTGAGACACCCCATCCACTTCTACCCTCTCTGCAAAAACCTGTAGGGTATGGCGTGGATTATGGCAGAAGATACGCCACCGGCTGCGCGCGTCCAGCACTCCGCCACTATCGAGAAAAGCGCACCACGGGGCACCGCCCCACAGGGCCAGAACCGTATCCGGCTCCCGCCATGGCAGGGTGCGCGTCCATGCCACGGGCTAGACCTGCTCCACGCGGGAAATACCATTCAGGGTACGCAGCTTCTGCCCGAGCAGAGGGGTCACCTTGTAGCCACCACGCAACCGGATTTCCACATCGCAGCTTTCAGCCACACCCGGCAGTAGCACAATGCGGCCTGCTCCGCCCTTCTGGTCGCTCAGCACGGTTTGCAGGGCAGGCAGAGCTTCTTCCTTTTCCAGCCATATCCGCAATTCGCTTTGGCCTTGGGCGGCTGCGTCCTCCAGTTCCACAATGTCGGACGCGGTTATGCGCATGGCCTCGCCCTCCAGCTTAAGCTCGGCCGTAACCAGCACAGCCCTGCCCGCCACCAGACTTTCCCGCACACGGCCCAGCACTTCGGAAAAGACCGTGACCTCACACCCACCTGTGGCATCGGACAGGCGCACCCATGCCATTTTATTGCCTGTGCGGGTCGGGCGTTCCTTGCGGTCCACCACGCAGCCCGCAATTTTAACTCGCCCTACCCCGGCTTCTGCCGCGGCAAGCAGTTGGGAGGATTTAACAACCCCCAACCTGCGCAACACGGGGCCGTAGGAATCCAGCGGGTGGGCTGTCATGTGGAAGCCAATTGCTTCTGCTTCCATGGCCAGTTTTTCAAACTCCGGCCAGTCCGGCCCTTCGGCCAGACGCAGGGGTTCCTTCTGCCCGCCACCACCAAACAGGCCAATCTGGCCAGATGCCGCCTCCTGCGCCTGACTATGGGCACGGCGCAAAAGGGCATCGGCGGAATGAAAAACACGCGCCCGGTTTTTATCCAGACATTCAAACGCGCCTGCCTTGGCCAGATTTTCCATTTGCATGCGGTTGATGTGTTTGGGGTCTATGCGCGTTGCAAAATCGGCCAGATCGGCAAAAGGCTTGTCCCCTCTTGTGGCAACCAGAACCTCCATGGCCCCAAAACCAACTTTTTTAACCGCGGCCAGTGCATAACGAATGCCATATTCACCATTGGGCATGACCTCCACGGCAAAGTCGGCCTCTGAACGGTTGATGTCTGGCGGCAGCACGGCAATGCCCATGCGCTCGGCTTCCTGCCGAAGAGCGGCCAGTTTTTCCGTCCGCTCCCGCGCGAGTGACATACAGGCTGCAAGGAAGGCCACAGGGTGGTTAGCCTTCATCCATGCAGTCTGGTAGGAGACAAGAGCGTAGGCCGCAGCATGGGATTTGTTAAACCCGTAATCCGCAAACTTGGCCATGAGGTCGAACACCTCTACCGCCTTGTCGTGATCTATGCCGCGCCCGGTGGCCCCTTTGGTAAAGATCTCGCGCTGGTGGTCCATTTCCGCACGGATTTTTTTACCCATGGCACGGCGGAGCAGATCTGCCCCCCCCAGACTGTAGCCCGCCATCTTCTGGGCAATCTGCATGACCTGTTCCTGATAGACCATAATACCGTAGGTCTCTTCAAGAATATCGCGGATTTCCTCGTGCGGGGGTTCCCATGCCTCTCCATGTTTACGGCGGCAGTAATCGGGAATATTGGCCATCGGACCGGGGCGGTACAGGGCCACGGCGGCAATCAGGTCTTCCAGCCGGGTGGGGCGCATCTGCTTGAGAACATCGCGCATGCCAGCACCTTCGAACTGGAAAACGCCTGCCGTATCCCCCCTACTGAGCATGTCATAGGTTGGCGCATCATTGAGCGGGATGCTCGCCAGATCCACGTCCTTGCCCATGCGGTGGATAAAATCCACACCGCGTTTGAGAATGGTCAGTGTTGTCAGGCCCAGAAAGTCGAACTTGACCAGACCGGCCTGCTCAACAAACTTCATGTTATACTGGGTGACCAGCGTATCGCTCTTGGGGTCTCGGTACAGCGGCACCAGTTCCACCAGCGGGCGGTCCCCGATCACCACCCCGGCGGCATGGGTGCTGGCGTGACGGAACAGCCCTTCAAGCTGCTGGGCAATTTCGAGCAGTCTGCGCAAAGCCTCGTCGTTATCGCGCATTTCCTGCAATTTGGGTTCGCCTGCTATGGCTTCCTTGAGCGTAACAGGCTTGGCAGGGTTGTTGGGAATAAGCTCGGCCACACGGTTGACCATGCCATAGGGCAGCCCCAGCACACGCCCCACGTCACGCACGGCCGCACGGGCCTGCAACTTACCGAAGGTAATGATCTGGGCAACCCGGTCGCCCCCATATTCACGCCGGACATACGCGATCACCTCGTCTCGTCGGTCCTGACAGAAGTCGATATCAAAGTCAGGCATCGAGACACGTTCGGGGTTAAGAAACCGTTCGAACAGCAGGTTGAAGGGAATGGGGTCAATATCCGTAATGGTCAACGCCCATGCCGCCAGCGAGCCTGCACCCGAACCACGCCCCGGCCCCACCGGAATATCATGCGCCTTGGCCCACTGGATAAAGTCCGCCACGATCATGAAGTAACCGGGGAACCCCATTTTGGAGATAATATCCAGCTCGAATGTCAGCCGTTCGCGGTAGCGGTCCTGCGTTGCGTCATCCAGCGTCATGGAGGCCATGCGGCGCTCCAGCCCTTCCCACGCCATGGCGCGCAGGGTCTGGTCCTCGGTCGCACCTTCACGCACTTTGGGGCAGACGGGCAGCAGGGGTTTGCGGGTTTCCACCTTTATGGCGCAGCGGCGTGCAATTTCGAGCGTATTGTCGCACGCATCGGGCAGGTCCGCGAACAGGGCGCGCATCATCTGCGGGGGTTTGAACCAGTGTTCGGGGGTCACGCGGAAGCGGTCTTTTTCCGCCATGGTGCGGCCCTGGGCAATACACACCAGCGCGTCATGCGCCTCGTACATTTCCGGCTTGGGGAAAAAGCACTCATTGGTGGCCACAAGCGGCAGGCCAAACTGGCTTGCAAGGCCCAGCACACCCGGCTCCACCGCTTTTTCCACAGCCAGCCCGTGGCGGTGCAGTTCCACCACCAGCCGGTCGCCAAACGCTTCCTGCATACGGGCCAGCCAGCGTGTGGCCTCGTCCTTCTGCCCTTCGGCCAGCATCTGGAACAGCGGGCCGCGTGTGCCGCCACTAAGCAGCATCAGCCCTTCGGCGCGTGCGCAGAGTGTGTCCAGCGTTACAAACGGGTCAGACGGGTCGGATGTCTTGAACCCTTCGGATGAGAGGAACTGGAGATTGGTCAGCCCCACCTCGTTCTGGGCCAGCAACACCACCGGTTCAGCCGGGGCACCGGGCTTGTCATTGCGGGCAGGCAGGCCGATCTGGGCCCCGATAATGGGCTGAATGCCACTTTTTGTGCAGTACTGCGAAAATTCCAAAGCGCCGAACAGATTGCCCGAATCGGCAATAGCCACGGCAGGCATATGCATTTCCTGCGCGAGGGATGCAATTTCCGGCACCCGGATTGCCCCCTGGCTAAGCGAGTAGGCAGAGTGCACACGAAGATGAACAAAATCAGCGTAGGACATACGCCCCCTATAGCACAGGCCCGGCCCCTCTCCACCGGGTTGTCTGCACTTTAAATCCCGCATGCTGTAAAACCGCCCTCTCTGGAACCGCGAGCCAATCAGCACTACAATGCGGGCATTCCTGCCCTGTCCGGGCAATCCCCTTATGGGGATTCATCTGTTTTTCAGGATTTTTCATGCGGATTATCAGATCCAGAACCGAACTGGCCACACTGGTAGCCCAATGGCACAACGCGGGTGAAACCATAGGTTTTGTGCCCACCATGGGCTCGCTCCACAATGGCCACCTTACCCTTGTTAACGCATTGGATGGGCAGGCCACGCGCCGGATTGTGAGCATTTTTGTCAATCCAATCCAGTTTGATAACGCAGCCGACTTCCAACTTTACCCCCGTGGGCTGGAAGCCGATGCCGCCCTACTGGAAAGCACAGGCAAAGTGGATGTGCTTTACGCCCCGGACGGGGCAGAAATGTACCCTGAGGGTTTTGCAACCCGCATTACAGTTTCCGGGCTGGATGGCATGTTGTGTGGCGCGGACCGACCGGGCCATTTTGATGGCGTTGCAACGGTTGTTACCAAGCTGCTGCTCCAGACCGGGGCCGACATAGCCGCGTTTGGCGAAAAAGATTATCAGCAGCTCTGCCTGATCCGCCGCCTAGTGCAGGACCTGAACCTGCCCGTGCGCATAAAACCCGTCCCCACCGTGCGCGAGGCCGATGGACTTGCCCTGTCCTCACGCAACCGCAGGCTCACCCCCCAGCAGCGCGAACAGGCTCCTTACCTGCCTGCGGCATTACGGGCCTGCATTGCGGATATTCAGGCTGGCAAAGCGGTTGATGCCTGCCTGCAATCCTGCCGTGAAAACCTGAAAAGCCACGGCTTTAACGTGCATTATCTGGACCTGCGCTCGGGCGATACACTCCTTACGACCGAAACGCTCACACCCGATGCACGCCTGTTTGTTGCCGCAAGTCTGGGCGACATCCGCCTGATTGACAACATGGCGGCTGCGTAAACTCCTTTACCCACCAAGCTTTTTTGCACAGGAAAGACAACAGCATGAGCATAACCCGCCTTGAACCTGAAGAACGCCTGAGCGGCGCTGTTATTCACAACGGTCTGGTCTATCTGGCGGGGCAGGTCGCGGATGACGCCACACTGGATGCGCAGGGGCAGATGGAAGATATTCTGCGTCAGGTGGATGCCATTCTGGCCAAAGCCGGAACAGATAAAAGCCGCCTGATTTCAGTCCAGATTTTTCTGGCCGACATGGCCGATATGGCAGGCATGAACCGCGCATGGGATGCATGGCTGGACAAGGGCAACAAACCCGCCCGCGCCACGGTAGAAGCCAAGCTGGCTGATCCGTCCTGGAAGGTGGAACTCACCGGCATTGCCGCTCAGGCCTGAGCCCACGCAACACACTCCACATTCCGCCGCCCGTGCTGGCACACCACTCGGGCGGCAAAAACATGCGCGAACGCACACAGAGCGTTTGAAGCTACGGTATAGGGATTTGCATTTTAGGGGGGAGGAATAAGTGTGGCTCCCGAAGTAGGACTCGAACCTACGACCCAGCGATTAACAGTCGCTTGCTCTACCAACTGAGCTATTCGGGAATAATTATTTTACAACCACTTAGCGGCATTTCAGGGCATAATCTTTTTCAAGATGCCGCCCGTCGTGCTGCTGAATGGGTGTATAACGGCAACCCTTTGAGGGTGCAAGACCCTTTTTATATTACAAAATGTTAATCAAACTTCCCCTGTAAACGCACCCCGTTTGCCCCGCTGTTTCCGCCCGCACCGTCTCTGCCAAAACCCCTACCGCTGCCTGTTAGCCCATGCGCTGGCCAGTATAGCCTCCCCTCGCGCCGCACATTTTGCGCCGCATCCAAACTGGCAGAACACATACCTGCGCACACATCGCCAGAATGCATAAAGAACTTTTGAAAAACCTTTCCAAAACAACAAACAATAAAAACAATAGTACAGTTTCCTCCTCACAACTGCGGCCATAAGGCTCTGGCATGCTCCTGTTTTTTTGATTTTCTGCCCCCTTAACCGGGACACCTCCGCCAACACGGTGTAAGATAACGCATATGAGCGCACCCGCACCTTCCCCCTTTTCACGCCGTGCCCTGCTCTGGGGGGCCGGAAGTTGCGTTGCCGCAGGTGGCGTTGTGCTTCTGGCGAGCCAGCAGCACCCCCGCAAGCCCCGCAAACAGCCCGACGGTGTTTACCGCAAGCTCCGGATTGCCTGGCCAGAGGCCGCCATGTCCCCCGTGCTGGCAGCCGCACTGGAGAAGAACTTTTTTGCCCAGTACAATCTGGACGTGGACCCCCTGCCCAATATCCATAACGGGCAGGAAGCGCTTGCAGCACTGGCGCAGCAAAAAACCTCTTACGCGCTGGCCCCGGCTCTCACATGGCTTCAACACCTGCATTCAGGGTTGCCGGCCCATCTGGTTATGGGGGTACAGTCGGGCAGCCGCCGCCTGCTGGTGCGGCGGAGCAGCGGCATTACACGGCTGGACCAGCTTATGGGCCGCAACGTGGCGGTGCCAGACCAGAATGCGGCAGACAAACTGTTCTTCTGTATCATGATGCGCCGCAAGGGCATGGATGCACTCAACCACATCAACTGGGTTGACCTGCCCATCCCGCAAATAGAACAGGCTCTGCATGACCAGACAATAGAAGCTGTGGTCACGCATGATCCCGATGCGTGGAGCCTGCTCCAGAATTATCCGGACCTTCTGTACGAACTTGTTGGCAGCGATACAGGCCATTACGCCGCACGCACCAGCCTTATTCTGGGCGTTGCAGATACCGCACAGGACAAAGACCCCACAGCCGCCACGGCACTGGTTATGGCCCTGCGCGATGCGGCCCTATGGGTCAACACCCACCGTGATGATGCCGCAACCCTGATAGCCGATAACGCCGCCGGTCTGCCCGTTGCCAGTGCCCGCAGCATGTTGCGCAACGAGCCGGTTATCCGCCCCCTTGTAGGCCACGGCCTACGTGAGCAGATCGCGCAGTACTGCGATGAACTCCAGCTTGTGGGCATGATGGCCGATGGAGAGGATTCCACCGCCCTTGCCCGTGCCTACACCTTGAATGTTCTGCACGAATAAACGGTTTTTTCTAACTGGCTGCCTGTGTCACACGCTCAGGCAGAATGACCGGAGCCACTTTACAGGGAACGCCCCTTCCTGCCCCGCCCCTGCCTGCGCGGCAGGCGCACCTCGCTGGCCAACACGCCCAGAATAACCAGCGCGCCACCCGCCAACGCTCTGGCTGGCAGCATATCCCCCGCCAGACGCCCCACCAGCCCGGCCCATACGGGCTCACCCGCATAAATAAGTGTTGCCCGTGTGGGAGAAACTGTTTTTTGCGCCCAGTTCATAACCAGTTGAATAACCGCGCTCATGGCCCCAAGGCCCAGACCGGGCAGCACCCACCACCACGTCAGAGCCGGTACGTGTTCGTGCATAATGGGCATGGCAGCAAATGCCAGCAGCCCGGCAACCAGCAACTGCACGATCGCTACCCGAAAACTGTTAATGGCGGAGGAGGCAAAACGGCTGATCAGCACAACTTCCATCGCAATAGCCACAGCGCTGACCAAGGTTACAACCTCCCCAAACTGGAGGTGCATATGGGCTATGGCCTGCGGGCCGGTTAGCAGCACCAGACCGGAAAAAGCGAACAGCACCCCCAGCCACACCATAAGATGAGGGGGTTTGCGCAGGAAAAACCACTGCAAAAACGGCACAATAGGCACATACATGGCCGTAATAAAGGCCGACTGGCTGCTGGAAATGCTCCCAAGCCCCAGAGTTTGCAGCGCATAGCCAAAAAAAATGGCCACCCCCACACAGGCCCCCGCCTGCACTTCCCGCAGGGTCAGGTCCAGCAGCAGGCGGCGGAACAGCAGCATGGAAAGCAGAGCCGCCGTGGTAAAGCGCAGCCCCACAAAAAACATGGGCCCCGTGTAACGCATGGCCGTATGCACGACCAAAAACGTTACCCCCCACAGAACGGTAATGCAGACCAGAGCCATCTCCTCACGCGAGAAGCTCCGGAAGACACGTTTCTCCCCCGCAGGTAGCGGCGCGGGCTGGGGCTGGTCAGGCACGTTCAGGCACTCCTAGCCGGGCCTTGGAACCTGCCCGACCGTATGATTACGTTAATCCGCCCACAAAGCGCGCAATACGCTGGCAGGCTTCGGCCAGAACCTCATCCGAGGTTGCGCAGGACAGACGCAGGTAGGGGGACTGCCCAAAGGCGCTACCGGGCACTGTTGCCACGAACTCTTCATCCAGCAAAGCTGCGGCAAAGTCGTGGTCAGTCTCTAGCAGGCGTCCGGCGGCTGTTGTGCGCCCAAGGCAGGCGGCCACACCGGGATAGGCATAAAAAGCCCCTTCGGGCATGGCGCAGGTCAGGCCCGGCACCGCACGCAGGGCCTGCACCACGTTGGTACGGCGGCGGCTGTATGTGGCAACCATGGTCTGCACAAGATCCGGCGACCCATCCAGTGCGGCGGCAGCAGCCGCCTGCGCAATGGAACACACGCCCGATGTGGCGTTCCCCTGCACACCGCGCATTGCGGTTAGAAGGTCGGCTGGTCCACCGGCAAACCCCACGCGCCACCCGGTCATGGCATAAGCCTTGGAAACACCATTAAGCGTAATGGTGCGATCCTTGAGGTCGGGTGCCACGGCGGCGATTGATGCGGAGCGTGCTCCGTCAAACACCAGATGTTCGTATATTTCGTCCGACAAAATCCATACATCGGGGTAATCGCGCAGGACTTTGGCAAGAGCGGCCAGATCCTCGGCCGGGCAGATGGCCCCGGTAGGGTTGTTGGGGAAGTTCAGCACAACCCAGCGTGTACGGGGCGTAAGAGCCTGCGCCAGCACATCTGCCCGGAGCCTGAACCCGTCTTCCTCCCGACATGGAGCAAACACCGGCGTGGCCCCGAACATGCGCGCAATCAAGGGGTAGCTGACCCAGTAGGGTGTTGGCACCACCACCTCGTCCCCCGCGTTCAGGGTCGCCATGAAGGCGTTGAAGATGACCTGCTTGCCCCCGTTGGAAACCATGATCTGCTCGGACGTGTAGTCCAGCCCGTTCTCCCGCGCGAACTTGCGGGCAATGGCCGCCTTGAGCGCGGGCGTACCATCCACAGGGGGGTATTTGGTCTGCCCGGCCAGCGCAGCCTGATGGGCGGCTTCCACCACCGCAGGCGGCGTTGCAAAATCGGGCTCGCCCAGAGCAAGCGAGATAACCGGCCTGCCCTCCGCCTTGAGAGCCCGGGCGCGCCGGGCCATCTCTATTGTTGCGGGGGCTGGCAGGCCATTCAGGCGGTGCGCAAAACTCCGGGACATGGTTTACAGCAGACCTTCACAAAAATTCTGGATCCGGGTGCAGGCGTCCCGCAGGCTCTGCGTATCGGTTGCGTAGGAAATACGCATATACCCCGGATACATGAAGGCCGACCCATGCACGGCTGCCACGCCTTCTTCTTCCAGAAGGGCCGTTACAAAATCCTCATCCGTTTTAAGCAGTTTTCCGCCAGCGGAGGTTTTGCCAAGGCATTTTTCAATGCAGGGAAAAACATAGAACGCCCCTTGGGGAACATCGCATTCCATGCCCTTGGCCTGATTGATCATGCTGACCACCATATCCCGCCGCCCCTGATAGGTATCGACCATGGTCTGGATAAAGTCCTGCGGGCCGGTCAGGGCTTCCACCGCTGCGGCCTGCGCAATGGAGCAGGTGTTGGAGGTGGACTGCCCCTGCAACTTGTTCATGGCCTTGGTCAGTTCCACCGGCGCGCCGGAAAAACCAATACGCCAGCCGGTCATGGCATAAGCCTTTGAGACACCGTTCATGGTTACGGTGCGGCTGCGCAGGCGGGGTTCGACCTCCACGAATGTTGCGGGGCGAAAACCGTCGTACACAAGCTTTGCGTAAATATCGTCCGTAAAAATCCACACATGCGGGTGGCGCAGCAGCACATCACACAGCGGGCGCAGGTCTTCGGCCGAGTAGGCAACCCCGGTGGGGTTACAGGGCGAGTTCAGGAACACCCATTTGGTGCGCGGGGTAATGGCGGCTTCCAGCTCATCTGCCTGAAGGCGAAAACCGTTTTCGCGCTTGCAGGGCACCACCACGGGTACGCCTTCGGCCAGCGTGACAATATCGGGGTAGGACACCCAGCATGGCGCGGGAATAATGGCCTCATCACCCGGGTTCAGGGTCGCCATCATGGCATTGTAAATGATCTGCTTGCCGCCGGTGGAAACAATAACTTCCTCAGGCGTGTAATCCAGCCCGCTATCCAGCTTGAAGCGCTCTGCCACGGCCTTGCGCAGTTCTGGCGTGCCAGCCACATCCGTATAACGGGTCTGGCCTGTGGCAATGGCCTTTACGGCAGCCTGAGCAATGTTGTCGGGTGTGTTGAAGTCCGGCTCACCCGCAGAAAGGCTGATAATATTCCGCCCCTCTGCCTTCAGCGCCCGTGCACGCGTTGAAATGACGATTGTCTGGCTAGGACTGATCCTGTTCAGGCGGTCAGCAACAAGGCTCATGGTTTTCTTACTTTCCGACACAATATTTTAAGGCACTCGGCACCTGCGCGGGCACAGACCCGGACAAAGGCGGCAAATGCGCTGCTCCGGCGCGCACAGTAATCCTCTTCCGGTCAGGGCGGAACCGGAGATTCCACCTGCTCTGTCTTTTTTGTTCTGCGCGGGCTTTTTCCCTGTCATGCAAAAAAGGGTGCAGTGGGCGGTAACCTAACCCTGCAAGGGCGCGCGGCCATGGGGAGCCGCCGCAAACACGGCCTTGTCCCGCACCTGCTGGGCACTCAGCCCGCTCTGGCGCATGGCGCGCACACTCAACGCACCATCACGCTTGGCCAGACGGCGGCCTGTGGCATCGCATAGCAGGGGGTGGAACGCGTAATGCGGGGCGGGCCAGCCCATAAGGGTCTGCAGCAACCGGTGCAGGCTGGTGGCGGGGCGCAGGTCCTCCCCCCGTGTGACCAGCGTGACGCCCTGCGCGGCATCATCACACGTCACGCACAGGTGGTAGGATGCAGGCACGTCCCGCCGGGCCAGAACCACATCACCAAACAGTTCGGGCTGGCAGGGGACCGGGCCACAGGCCAGATCATGGTAGGTGAGCGGGCCATAGGCCCCTGCCCCGCCATGCTCCCCACCACTCCGGGTGCGGGCCAGCGTGCGGGCACACTCCATAGCGCGCGCCATATGCAGGCGCAGCACGTATGGCTGACCCTGCGCCATACGCTGCGCCCGTGTGTGGGCATCAAGCTGGCGGCAACGGCCGGGGTAGAGCAGGCTGCCATCGGGGGCGGTATGGGGGGCGGAGAACATGGCCGCACTCTCCCGCGCAATATCCGATCGGGTGCAAAAGCACGGATACAGCACACCCATATGTTCAAGCGTGTCCAGCACGGCCTTGTAAACCGCCATACGGGTGGACTGGTACAGAACAGGCCCATCTGGCACCAGCCCGAGCCATGCGAGGTCTTCCAAAAGAGCGGTGGCATAGGCAGGTTTGCAGCGCTGGGGGTCTATATCCTCCATGCGGACCAGCCATTGCCCGCCGGGCTGCGCCAGTTTCCACCCGAACAGGGCAGACGCCACATGGCCCAGATGCAGCGCCCCTGTGGGGCTGGGAGCGAACCGCGTAACCCACTCTGTTTTGCAATGTTCATTGTACTGTAATCGAATAGTCATATTAATCTTACCAGATATATAAAGATGCCAAATATCGGTGACTATTGGCCCGCATTTTCTTGCCACACCTCTTTGTGTCTGCAATAGTCTTGGCGGTAATTATCTCGACGACGCACTTCTGCTGGCGGTCGGCTTGAGTTGTTCTGACCCCTTCGGAACTGTGTTCTCGTGCTAACGAGGAGACACATCTTGGCCGATGGCAGTACTCTAAACTACCCAGCCCTTGTTCTGAATGCAGACTTCCGACCACTTTCCTATTTCCCGCTTTCCCTCTGGGCATGGCAGGATGCCATAAGAGCGGTGTGCCTCGACCGGGTTTCGGTCCTGAGCGAATATGACATGGAAGTGCATTCACCCCGCCAGGCCTTCCGCCTGCCCAGCGTGGTGGCCCTCAAGGACTACGTGCCAGCCGCCCGCAAACCGGCCTTTACGCGCTTTAACGTATTTTTGCGCGACAACTTTTCCTGCCAGTATTGCGGGGAGCGCCACCCCACGCAGGAACTAACGTTTGACCACGTTATTCCCCGCTGCAAGGGCGGGCGCACAAGCTGGGAGAATGTTGTTACCGCGTGTGGCTGCTGCAACCTGCGCAAGGGCCCGCACATGCCGCACCATATTGGCATGCTGCCCCGCCGCACCCCTGTACGCCCCACATCATGGGAACTGCAGGAAAACGGACGGGCTTTTCCACCCAACTACCTGCACAAAAGCTGGCATGACTATTTATACTGGGATGCGGAACTGGAAGGTTAAGCCCGCCCACACGCCCTAGCGGGTGTAGGTGTAGCCGTATTCATCCGCCAGTTTTTGCAGGTCCAGTGCGCCCTTCAGGTCAAGGGGGAGCGGCTTGGCCTTGGCCTCGCCCAGCACAAAACCATTATTGCTCATGCGCTGGCAGGTATTGGCCGCCAGTGGAAAACTCAAAAACATGGGGCCAGCCATCTGCTTGTGCAGGCAGCTTATATCCGTATCCAGCATGGGCACACGCCCGATTTCGGATGAACACCCAGCCAGCAGCAAACCGCCCGCCGCCATTACACCCAGAGCAAATTTGTTTGTTTTTTGCGTCACGGACCAGCTTACCTCTGTTTTTGCCTGTCGAGCGGCTTTTAAGCACCGGTTACTCCGGCACACCCCATGGTGCCATGCCTGCCCCCCAACAACCAGAGAGCGCAGCTCACGCCCCCTTTCCGCTGGTTGCATGACACGGCACAATGCCGCTCAGCTTACCTCGTAACCAGCACCACGAATGGCGTCCCGCAGGGAAGAAACACCAACACGTGCGGGGTCATACGTTACCTTGACCTCACCATTGGCCAGATTCACATCCGTACCATCCACACCGTCAATTGCGGCCAGCGCACGTTTTACGGACGAAACACAACCGTCGCATGTCATTCCTTCGACCATAAAGCTCGCTGTCGTCTGGCTCATTGCGTTTGCATCCTTTTTACAAAATTCCATACATGGCGTTTTTACACGGCCATTCTGCTTCTTCCATAACGCAACTCCGCCTTGATGCGAAACAGTGATGTGCAGCCCATACCTGCCCCAAAGCATGATATAAGACCCACATGCCCAACTTTGCGCCCCCTCAACCCGCCACGGAGCCTGCACGCCCCCTCTGGCGGAACAGCTTTATGCACCGGCTTATGCTGGCAACCCTGATCAGCCAGATGGAAAACCGCCTGCTGGCCGAAAACAGCGCCACACAAACGCTGGAACACTGGCTGCGCGAGCACGCACTCCTTGGCGCGCATGAAACCCTGCGCGCCGAGCGTGAAGCCGGTGCCCACAGCCCCTGCCCGCCCGACCTGCTGGCCGCACTAGACCTACCCACAACACAAGGTGGCCAAAGCCTGCGCTACCGCAAAATACGGCTGGCAGGGCACAACCGCATTTATTCGGAAGCGGAAAACTGGTTTGTGCCAGAGCGCCTGACAAAAGCCATGACCGAGGCACTGGAGCAAACCGACACACCCTTTGGCCGTGTTGTATCTCCCCTGCGGTTTACCCGTCAGCTGATCCGGCGGGAAACCCTATGGTCCCCCTTGCCAGAGCTGTGGGAAATGCAACCCCACCCGCCAAACAGCACAACGGGGGCAGACCCACTGGCTCTACCCCCGCATCTTTTCCGGCATATTGCCCTGTTACGGACCCATGCCGGCACGCCGTTCAGTCTGGTGGTGGAAACCTACACCCCGCAGGCCTTTGCCTTTACTCCGCCCCCTGTGCGTTAAACACCGCACAGGCCAGCAGAGGCAGGCACCAGCACTCAGGCAAACGCCTGAGTGTGGGTAAAACTGTTGGGAAGATGCGGGTTACGCATCTTCCCCCATACGGGTCTTGTCCACAAAGGTTTCGGTCGCATCATCCAGCGCGCGGGTTTTGCGGCCGCCGGGGCCATGCACGTACAGGTCGTTACGGTCCACCTTGTCCACCGCATCGGGCTGCACGGGCATAAGGTAGCGCGCAGGGCGCTGGTGGTCGGCAAGCTGGAGTTCGGGGTTAAAGACCGAGTTGAACTTCCACAACATCTTAACAAAGTTGGTCTGGCCGTTCTTGAGCAGGTTAACCGCAATCCCTGCCGTGTCCTTGAGTGCCTGCCAGCCCATATGTTTGGTGTTGAGCACCTGCTGGGTCTTGACCAGTTCTTCATAAAACTCGGGCAGAGGCAGGGTGGTGGGCAGCACGGCATGCTGGATGTCAAACAGGCGGTAGTCACGCGTGGTCAGGCGGCGTGCTTCCTTGTGCCAGATTTCCGTCCCCGGATAAGGCGTTGTGACGGAAATGTTCACAATATCGGGAATTTCCAGGCACCACTGCCGCACAGCCTCAAACCGCGCACGATCCCAGGATGGATCGGCAATGATATTGATGGCTACAATCAGCCCTAAAGAGCGGGCATATTCAAGGGCCTCAAAGTTCTTGTCGAGTGAAACACGCTTGCGGAACTGCTTGAGCCCTTCCTCATCCACCGCTTCCAGACCGATGAAGATGTAGGAGAGACCGATCTCGCTCCAGACCTTGAACACTTCCTTGTTGCGCAGCAGCACGTCTGCGCGGGTTTCAAGGTAATATTCCTTTTTAATGCCACGCTTTTTAATTTCGTTGGCAATGGCCATGCCGTGTTCTTCATGCACAAAGGCCACGTCATCCACAATAAAGATGCCGGGTTCCTTGATCTCCTCCAGCTCATCCGCAATAACCTGCGGGCTGGCCGTGCGGTAGGAGCGACCATAGAAGGTCCAAGCCGAGCAGAACGTGCAGTCCCACGGGCAGCCACGAGCAAATTCAATGGAGGCTGCGGGGTCCAGCGTGCCAATAAAGTACTTGTTGCGGTGGCGCAGCAGGTCACGCGCGGGGCGGACCTCATCAAGCGATTTGACAAAAATGGGGGGCGGGCCTTCCCCGTCCAGCGTAATGGTGCCGGGGACTTCCAGAATATCCGTGCCGTTCTGCACTGCATCCAGCAGCAGGCCGACCGTAGCATCGCCCTCCCCTTTGAGAATGCAGTTGACTGTCCCTTCGGAAAGATCAAGCACATCCTTGGCGATAAACGAAACCGAATGCCCGCCAATAAACTGGAACACCTGCGGGAAGCGGTAGCGTGTTTCGCGGCACAGATCGAGAATTTCCGGCACATTGGCCAGATAGCTGCCCGAGTAGCACACGGCATCGGGCTGGAACTCGTCAACCAGCTTCCAGTAATCTTCGTGCGTTTCGGCCTGAAGGTCGATAATCCGCACGTCGTGTCCGGCATTCCGCGCAGCACCTGCCACCAGTTCCAGCCCCAGCGGCTCCAGCCGCAGGAAAACCTTGGTGTACATCAGGGCGCTGGGATGAACCGCCAGAACTTTCATGACATTCCTTTCTGCCTACTGCGGGCCGGGAATGCGAACGGCATCCCGCCTTGCCCATAACGCTCGAGCATAAGAAATGATTATATAAGAAATGCACCCCATTGCCCTATCCTGCAGCCGGGTATCTCCCATGCGCAAGACGTCTGGCTTGGCGTTTAACCGCCATTATGGCGGCCCCGACGTATGCGCAAGGCACAACGCCGGGGTGTGACCTGCCAGAATTAGGGCAGGATTTCCGTTTCTGCAAAGAAGAAGCGGATTTCGTTTGCAGCATTTTCCGCGCTGTCGGAACCATGCACGGAGTTTGCTTCAATGCTTTCAGCAAACTGGGCGCGAATGGTCTGGGGGTCGGCCTTTTTGGGGTCGGTTGCACCCATGACTTCACGGTTTTTGGCAACGGCGTTTTCGCCTTCAAGCACCTGCACCACAACCGGGCCGGAGATCATGAAGGACACCAGATCGTTGTAAAAAGGGCGTTCCTTGTGCACAGCGTAAAAAGCGCCAGCCACAGCGTGGGACAGTTGGACGCGCTTTTGCGCAACAATGCTCAGGCCTGCATCTTCAAACACGGCGTTGATCTTGCCGGTCAGGTTACGACGGGTTGCATCCGGCTTGATAATGGACAGAGTACGTTCTTTAGCCATAAGGCCCTCCTTGGGTATAAACGCAGATATCCGCCTTGGTCTGGCGAACGTTCAGCGTTTCCATCTAGAGCATATCGGCGCTGGCTGGTAGGTACCACACAGAATGTAATGAACAATTCCAGAAGAAACGAGACTTGAGTTGAGCCTGCTTGTCATCTCCAACCTTAGCCTGCGTATGGCTGGCCGCGTTCTGCTGGACCAGGCGAGCCTTTCCATCGACCCCGGCCGCAAGGTCGGGCTGGTCGGGCGCAATGGTGCTGGCAAGTCCACCCTGCTGGCCGCCATTGCGGGGGACATTGCCCCCGATGGGGGGGAAATCCGCCTGTCCTCACGCGCGCGCATGGCCCGTGTTAAACAGGAAGCCCCAGCAGATGGCGCCAACCTGCTGGACACCGTCCTGGCAGGCGATACCGAGCGCACAGCCCTGCTGACCGAGGCCGAACAGGCCACAGACCCCATGCGCCTTGGCGAAATACACGAACGCCTGCGCGCCATAGGGGCAGACAGCGCCCCCGCGCGCGCCGGGGCCGTACTGGCGGGGCTGGGCTTTAGTGCTCAGGCGCAGATGCGCCCGGTATCGGACTTTTCGGGCGGGTGGCGCATGCGTGTCTCGCTGGCCACGGCCCTTTTTCTGGAACCTGACCTGCTGCTGCTCGACGAACCCACAAACCATCTGGACCTTGAGGCCACACTCTGGCTGGAGGACTGGTTACGCCGATTCGCAGGGGCAGCACTTATTGTCAGCCATGACCGTGGCCTGCTCGATTCCTGCGTGGACGCCATTGCCCACCTGGAACGCGGCAAGCTGAGCCTGACCCCCGGTGGCTACGAAAATTTTGTCCGAATCCGTACCGAACAGGCGTTGCAGCAGACCCGGCAGGCCGAAAAAATTGCCGCCCGCCGCGCTCATATGCAGTCTTTTGTGGACCGCTTCCGGGCCAAGGCCACCAAGGCCAAACAGGCACAGGCCCGGCTCAAGGCGCTGGAAAAACTGCCCGTGATCGACGCCGTGGTGGAAGATACCGCTGCACATTTTTCCTTCCCCGAGCCCGAGCAGCTCCCTCCCCCCATCCTGAGCGTCAACCGCGCAAGCGTGGGGTATGAGGGCAGGCCTGTGCTGAGCAACCTCTCCTTCCGGCTGGATATGGAAAGCCGGATTGCCCTGCTTGGCGCCAACGGCAATGGTAAATCCACCCTCGCCAAAATGATAGCTGGCCGCCTTGAGGCACTTTCGGGTGATGTGGAGCGCAATGCCCGGCTCCGGGTTGGGTATTTTGCCCAGCACCAGACCGAAGAACTGCATCTGGACCAGACCCCGATCGAGCACATGGCGCGTGCCCTGCCCAAAGCCACCATGCCGGTTGTACGCGCGCAGCTAGCCCGCTTCGGGCTGGATGTGGACCGGGCGGAAACTGCGGTCAAAGACCTCTCGGGCGGGGAAAAAGCCCGCCTGCTGCTGGCCCTTGCCACGCGAGATGCCCCCCAGCTGCTTATTCTGGACGAACCCACCAACCATCTGGACCTCGATGCGCGTGATGCGCTGATCCGCGCTCTGGCGGATTTTGAAGGGGCGGTGGTGCTGATCAGCCATGACCCGCATCTGGTGGAACTGGTGGCAGACCGGCTGTGGCTGGTGGCCGATGGGCAGGTCACCCCGTTTGAAGGGGATATGGCCGAATACCGCACATGGTTGCTTGAGCGTAGCCGCGCCAGCAACCGCCCCAAACAGGACGCCACAAGCCAGAACAGCCGCAAGGACGAACGCCGCGACCGGGCCGAAATCCGCAAGGCGCAGGCTCCCTTGCGTAAAATTGTTAAGGATGCGGAAGCCAAGCTGGCCAAGCTGGCCCTTGAGCGCACAAAGCTGGAAGCCGCACTGGCTGACCCGGCTGTGTACGAACCGGGCAAGGCGGCAGAAGTAACCCGCCTGAACACCCGACTGGCCGCCATTGCCAGAGAAGAATCCGAAGCCGAAGAACGCTGGCTGACCGCCGAAGCCCAGATGGAAGAGGACACGGCCAGCGCCCCATAGGCGCAACCCGGTGCCTCTCCCTTTCCGGTTGGGCTGGGGGAGGTTTTTCAGGCCGTTATGGATGTTGTGGAAGAGGTGTAATTCACATCGTTCTCCTCAAGCACCTTGCGAAGAGACTTAAGCGATTCAATGTTTTGCTGGACGTTGAAGACGCCGTTTTTTTCCTGATAATCCAGCAGCGAATCAATCATGGCGTACATGTTGGTTGAGCCACTCACGAGCTTTCCGCCATTCACGCCTTCCAGAGCATAACCATCCATCAGAGCCATTGTCACACTTTGGTGGAGCGAAATCTTGCCCTCCAGCGACAGCTCCCGCCGTGCGGATTCCATTTCCTGCGGTGTCATGTTGCTGAAATCCAGCCCGAGCGATTTCCTGTTCTGGCTTTGCTGGGCCGCGCTCGCCGGGCTGTTCAGGATCTGGTAGGGGCTGCTGATTTCCATGCTCACACACCTTCAGTATTGATCTGCTTTTTGCACCTGCCCGCTCAGGGTTATAAATAAACAGCAAGCTGGTCGAGTAAAAACCACGGCAATACCTGCGGTAACGGCCCTATGCGCCCTCCGGGCCGCAAAGCAGCCCTTATGCACGCACAAGGCCTGTTGTTCGGCTTACGCAGCACCACCTTCTGCCAGCGCGGCTTTTCTGGCGTCCAGCGTTTCCACCCGTAGCGAGAGCAGGAAAAGCACCAGCCCCACGAGCGAGAGCGCCATACCGGCCCAGCCTGTGGCTTCCAGCCCAAACCCCACAGCCAGCACCACCCCGCCCAGCCAAGCCCCAATGGCGTTGGCAAGGTTGAAGGCCGCGTGGTTCATGGAGGCGGCAAGGGTCTGTGCATCGGCTGCCACATCCATCAGGCGGACCTGCATGGCCGGGCCAATGGCAATGCCACCACCAAGCATAAAAACGGCCAGCGCCGTCAGCCAGACCGAATGCGCAACCAGTGCGAACAGCCCCAGTGCGGCGGCATTCCACAAAAACGCAAAAATGGTTGCCCATTTCAGGTTCCTGTCCATCAGGTGGCCACCTGCCCATGCGCCCGCACACATGCCAACACCCCAGAGCGCCTGAAAAAGCGGCACGCCCCAGAGCGGCACATGGGTCACATCCTGCAATGTCACGGAAAAATAGGTGTACACGCAGAACATGCCGCCACACCCCACCGCCACGGTGCCCATGACGTACCAGACCTGCTTGCGTGAAAACGCACCAAGCTCCGACAAAGCCGAGCGCGCCCGGTTAGGCGCATCATACGGCACCCATGCCAGCACCATAAGGCAGCACGCAACGCCAATAAGGCCAATAAACAGGTAGGACAGCCGCCACCCGAAATACGACCCGGCATAAGTGGCAAAGGGAGCCCCCACCACATTGGCAATGGTCAGGCCCGAAAAAACACGCCCCACGGCCCGCCCACGGTAGCCACGGTCCACCAGCCCCGCAGCAACCAGTGCCGCAACCCCCATAAAGGAGCCATGTGGCAGCCCGGTTACAAACCGCGCCAGATCAAGCATACCCAGCGAGGCGGCCAGTGTGCCCAGTGCATTGGCTACGGCAAACCAGCCCATAAGCAGCACCAGCAACTGCCTGCGCGACATTTGCGCAGCCATGACCGACACAACAGGAGCCCCCACCACAACCCCCAGAGCATAGGCCGAAATAGCCTCCCCCGTGCGTGGAATACTGGCATGCATGCTGTCCGCCATCTGGGGCAGCAGCCCCATTGCCGCAAATTCTCCCGTGCCGATGGCAAAAGTGCCCACCGCCAGAGCGAGAATGGCTTTGGAGGCAGCCGCCAGCCCACCGTCGTTCCCGCCAGACATGTCCGTTTATGCTCCTGCAACTATATAAAGAATTTTCTTCTCACATCCGTGCATGAATGGATAAGAGTACACAAAAAAGTAAGACATCGTGTGCTTACAGATTAACGAACGGACAGCCGTTACACAGCCTCCCCCGATCCTGAAAGAGTTTTCTTGCATGCCATCCGATAGCGGTTCCCCTCCCCCACCCACACCACGGCCGGACTCGCCAGTGTTTGGCCCCGAACATATTGCCCGCATCCTGCGCCTGTCCGTGGGGGCTGTGTGTATGGGCCTGCTCATATGGCTTTTGGGTGATGTGCTTATGGTGGTGTTTGCCTCCGTGCTGTGTGCGGTGGTGCTGTACGGGCTGGCCCGCATCCTGCGCCACCACCTTGGCGTGTCGCACGCATGGGCGCTCAGCATTGTCGTGCTGGCCCTGCTATCCAGTGCCGCCCTGCTGGTCTGGAACAGTGGCCCTGCCATTGTGAGCGAGGCCATCCGCCTGCAAGAAGCCCTGCGCCAGCAGGAAATGGCCTTGCGGGGCACCCTGCAGGGCACACCCACCGGGCAGATGATCCTCAACTACCTGCCTGCCTCCCTCGGGGGGCACCATACCGGGGGCGATAGTGGTCTGGCCTCGCTTGGCTCACGTATTGCCGGGTCCATGACCGGCATACTGGGCTCTGCCTTTGGTGCCATAGGCACGCTGGTTGTGGTGCTGATTGCCGGGCTGTATTTTGCCATGTCCCCCGCCACCTATGCCAATGGCCTGCTGCGTCTGGTGCCAGAAGAACGCCGCCCGGTCATCCGGCAGTTGCTGCTGCGCGCGGGGCAGACCCTGTGGGCATGGGTTGCCGGCCAGTCGCTGGACATGCTGGTAGTTGGCACGCTCTCGGGCATCGGGCTGTGGTTTATTGGCGTGCCTCTGGCACTGGCACTGGGTGTACTGGCGGGGATGTGTAATTTTATCCCCTATATTGGTGCCATCATGGGGGCTGTGCCTGCCCTGCTGCTTGCTCTCTCGCTCGGCACGCGTGAGACCATTATGGTGGCCGTGCTGTATAGCGTGATCCAGTTTTTTGAAGGCAACGTGCTTGCCCCCGTTATCCAGCGCCATGCTGTGCAGATGCCACCGGCCCTTACCGTGCTCTCCCAGACTTTGTTCGGGGCTATTCTGGGCTTTCCGGGGTTGATTTTTGCTTCCCCCCTTACGGCGGTTCTGCTGGCAATCCTTGATTCCCTCACAAAACCCCTAGCCGAAACAGACCGTATATGAAACATTTCCGCACTAACCCGTGACAAGAACATATATTCCTTGTAAGAATTTGGTAATCCGTTTGGGTAATTGAGGTCTGTCTATGCGTGTTCTTCTAATAGAAGATGATCAAACGGTCCGTAACTTTGTTGCCAAGGGTCTGTCCGAAGCAGGTCATCTGGTGGAACAGGCGGCAGACGGCAAGCAGGGGCTCTCCCTTGCCTGCCAGGATAAGTTCGATGTCATCATCCTCGACCGTATGCTCCCCGGTGGGGTGGAGGGGCTCCATATTCTGGAAACCCTGCGCCGTGAAGGGAACTTAACCCCCGTTCTCCTGCTGTCCGCTCTGGCGGATGTGGACGAGAAAGTCGCCGGGCTTAAAGCGGGTGGGGATGACTACGTAAGCAAGCCCTTCTCCTTTTCCGAGCTACAGGCCCGACTGGAAGCCCTTGTGCGGCGCAACCGCAACGAGGCCCAGCCCCTGACCAAACTGAGCGTGGGCGATCTGGAAATAGACCTGCTCTCCCGCGCTGTGCGCCGGGGTGGGCAGAAAATAGACCTGCAACCGCGCGAGTTCCGGCTGCTGGAATTTTTAATGCGTCACACCGGGCAGGTCGTAACCCGCACCATGCTGCTTGAAGGCGTGTGGGACTACCACTTTGACCCGCAGACCAACGTGATTGACGTCCACATCTCCCGCCTGCGTCAGAAAATAGACAAACCTTTTGAGCACGCGCTGGTGCATACCGTGCGCAACGCCGGGTACATGCTGCAAGAATGACCGGACCAGGCCGATTTATGCAGACCATTTTACGCAAGGTCCGCATACAATCCGTCAGCCTGCGTTTTGGTCTTGTTTACAGTGTTCTGTTTATCAGCTCCGCCATACTGTTCCTGTCGTTTGTATGGTGGGGCACCATTGGCCTACTGGAACAGCGCGTACGCCACTCCATTGCGCTTGATGCCCATGCCCTGCTGACGGAATGGCGGCATGACGGTATTCTGGGGCTGGAAAACCTGATCAGCAACCGTCTGGCGCAGGATATAGACGACAACGCCCTGTACCTGCTGAGCGCGCCGGACGGCAAACTACTGGCTGGCAATCTGGCCCACTGGCCCGTACGGCTCGACCCTACCCAGATCTGGCAGACCCTGCCCGTGCTCCGTGATGGGCAACTCAACCTTGCGCAGGTCCGCGTATGGACGTTGCAAGGCGATTACCTTCTGCTCATCGGGCGCGATATTAGCGAACGCACCCAGATCCAGCGCATGCTCACCGATGCCATGGTCTGGACCTGCCTTATGGTCGGGTTGCTGGCCATTGGCGGGGGCTGGGTTGTGCGCATCCTGTTCCGGCGGATCATCCACTCCATCAACCGTACAACCCTGGCCATTACGCAGGGCGATATGTCCCGCCGGATTCCCGTATCCGGCATGGGGGACGAACTGGACGATGTGGCCCTGACCATCAACCAGATACTCGACCGCATTACCCGGCTGATGGATGGGGTCAAACAGGTTTCCAACTCCATTGCCCATGACCTGCGCACCCCCATTGCCCGTGCCCGTGCCGAACTAGAAGATGCCTCCCGTTCCGCCACAAGCGAGCAGGCTCTCCGTGCAGCCATAGATCAGGCCGTGGTCAATCTGGATAACGTGACCGGCATTTGCGAAGCCCTGCTGCGCATTGCCCAGATTGAGGCAGGTACACGCCGCTCGGCCTTTGCCATATTCGATCTGGCCACCACCTTGCGCGACATTACGGAATTGTATGAAGCCGTAGCAGATGACCACGGCCTTAAATTACGGACAGATTTGCCTCCCCACCTGCCATTCTGGGGGGATCAGGCCATGTTCCAGCAGGCTTTGGCCAATATTCTGGACAACGCCATCAAATTCTCCCCCCCACAAGGGGCCATAAGCCTGAGCGCGTGGCACATTCCCGCCCCGCCCGCTACGGAGCGTGAGCAGTCAGGCACCATCCGCATTATGGTGGTGGACAGGGGCATTGGCATGAACGAAGCAGACCTTGCCCGGGCATCGGAACGCTTCTTTCGGGCAGAGCGGGCACGCCATACCCCCGGTTCGGGGCTGGGTTTATCCCTTGTGCAAGCCATTGTGGAACTGCATGGCGGCACATTGCGTTTGTCGCACAACAACCCCGGCCTTGCGGTGACTATAGATGTGCCCGCAATACATGATTATCCAGATAAAACCTAAACTATACGTAATATTATAATGATGACGTAAATCTATTAACGTTAATAGATCGTTTTTGGTGGATAGTTTTGTTGAAATAACATGCAATTGCGTCTCTTAGTGTCTCTATGAATTTCCGCTTACCCCTTGTTCTGTCATTAGCTTTGGCGTGCGTTATTACGGGCGGTTCCGTCACCCTTGCCAGTAACACGCACCTGCCAACATCGCTGCCGTTTGGCTGGCACTTTTTTCCCGCTCCCAGATTATCCACCCCAGTTGTTGTTACGTCTGACAGTCTGTCCTTCTGCCTTGAACTTGCCCATTTGATAGATTCATATTCAGCCACGAAGTCTTCTGCCTCCGTCTCCAGCCTGAAGGCGGAAGGCATAAACCTTTGCGAAAACGGGCATGTCCGCCCCGGACTGGTGCGCTTGCGCCGCGCCCTACTGAATGCAGAAGGAGCACCATCGTGACTCTCCTCCCATCTTTCAAATCCATGGGTCTTGTGGCTCTGGCTTCGGGCATGGCCGTGCTGGCCCACACGCCTGCCGCCCATGCCGAGGACAACAAAGAGCCTTATACCCGACTGGAAATCCATGCCACGGGCACCACAGAGGCGGCACCAGACAAGCTGAGTGCGCGCTTCAGGGCAGAAAGCCAGAACAAGAATGCGGCCTCCGCCCAAGGGGGCGTCAATGCTGTGGTCAAAAAAGCCACGGATGAAGCCGCCAAAAATGCCGACATCAAAGCCGCCGTCCTCCAGTATTCGGTGTACGAGACACGGCCCGAAAAAGCCTCCCCCTACTGGACTGCCAGCCAGACCCTGAGCTTTTCTGCCACAGATGGCAAAAACCTGCTGCCACTGGCCGGGCAACTGCAAGCCAAGGGGCTTATTCTGGAAGGGCTGGACTGGTCACTTTCGGACGAAAAACGCCAGAGCCTGTTTCTGGAAGCCGAGAAAAAAGCCATTATCGAGCTTAAAAAACAGGCCGATACACTTGCGCAGACCCTTGGCCTCCACGTAGCCCGGTTTACGCAGATCAGTGTTTCTGATCAGGGCTACCCCCACCCTATGCCCATTATGCTCCGGGCCGCTGTTGCCGGTGCGGCAAACGATTCGCTCGATGCCAGCCCCTCCAGCACGGCGGAAACCCAGACCGTGCGCGCGGACCTGCGGGCAACCGTTCTTCTGGAACCCTGAGCAGACCTCTGGGGTCGGGTATCATAGTGGTAAGCTGCGCCCCAAAGCCAGGGCGCGTAAACGCTGCATAGAAGAATGCACGCACAAAAAACCGCCCGGGGGCCAACCCCGGGCGGTTTTTTATAACCAGTCCAGACAGAAAAATGCTTAGCGCGGTGCCAGCACCATAATCATCTGGCGGTTTTCAAGGCGAGGCATCTGCTCAACCTTGGCCAGTTCATCAATCTCTGTCCGAATCCGTTCCAGGACCTTGATCCCCAGTTCCTGATGCGCCATTTCGCGCCCACGGAAACGCAGTGTGACCTTGACCTTATCCCCGTCGCCAATAAAGCTTTTCACAGAGCGCATCTTAACCTGGTAGTCATTTTCGTCGATATTCGGACGAACCTTGACTTCCTTGATTTCAATAACTTTCTGTTTTTTCTTGGCTTCGTTGCGCTTTTTCTGCTGCTCGTACTTGAACTTGCCGTAGTCAAGAATCTTTACTACCGGCGGCTCAGCATTGGGGCTTATTTCCAGCAGGTCCAGCCCAACGCCATAGGCGCGGGCAAGCGCATCACGCACGGACATAACGCCCGCCATTTCGCCTGTTTCATCAATCAGGCGAACCTGCGGCACACGAATTTCTTCATTCACGCGCGGCCCTTCTTTGCTGGGTGCCGCGGGGTAAGGGGATCTGACTATGGTCGGCTCCTGTAATACATTTCAAAAACAAACAGAAGCACCGTTACCCGGTGCTCCGCCTGCGGTTAGTATGTGCGCAATTCTCCGCTGTTTATCAAGCGGTCCATGCAATAAATCAGGGGCATTGCAGCATTGCCACAAAAACCCGGCCTGCTTCACGCCTTTTTGCGCAGGTCAGGTGGTGTCGCTTCGTGGCTGAGTGCAGCAATGGCCTGATCCAGCGTTAGCACCTCCTGCGCCTGCGAGCCAAGGCGGCGCATGGCCACAGTGCCTTCCTCCGCCTCGCGCCGCCCGACGACCAGAATAACCGGTACGCGGCCTACGCTATGCTCACGGACCTTGGCGTTGATCTTGTCGTTACGGACATCCGCCTCGGCCACCAGCCCGGCATTACGCAGGGCCGCGGCAACGTCCTGCGCATAGGGTGCGGCATCGCTGACAATGGAGGCCACAACCACCTGAACAGGTGCCAGCCACAGCGGGAAGCGCCCGGCGTGCTGCTCGATCAGAATCCCGAGGAACCGCTCGAACGAGCCCAGAATGGCGCGGTGCAGCATAACGGGGCGGTGCTTGGCCGAGTCCTCGCCCACATAGCTGGCATCCAGCCGTTCGGGCAGAACAAGATCCACCTGCAAGGTGCCACACTGCCAGTCGCGGCCAATGGCGTCACGCAGCACGAATTCGAGCTTGGGACCATAGAATGCCCCCTCACCCGGGTTATATTCGTACTCAACCCCGGCAACGGTGCAGGCTTCCTTAAGTGCGGCTTCGGCCTTGTCCCACACCGCTTCGCTGCCTGCGCGCTGTTCGGGGCGGTCAGCAAACTTGACGCGTACGTGCTCAAACCCGAGGTCCTGGTACACTTCGTGCAGCATCTTCACAAACTGTACGGTCTCGGCCGCGATCTGGTCCTCGGTGCAGAAGATATGCGCATCATCCTGCGTAAAGCCACGCACACGCATCAGGCCATGCAGAGCGCCCGAGGGTTCGTAACGATGGCAGGCGCCAAACTCGGCCATGCGGAGCGGCAGCTCGCGGTAGGAGCGCAGCCCATGGCGGAAAATCTGCACATGGCACGGGCAGTTCATGGGTTTGAGGGCGAGGGTTTTATCCTCATCCTCCACCGTGGCGACAAACATGTGGTGGCGGTATTTGTCCCAGTGACCCGATGCCTCCCACAGACCACGGTCCACAAGCTGGGGAGTGCGCACTTCCTGGTACCCGTGACGGGTCTGTGCGCGGCGCATGTAGTCCTGCAACACGGAATAAACGCGCCAGCCCTTGGCGTGCCAGAACACCTGCCCGACGGCCTCTTCCTGAAAATGGAACAGCCCCATCTCCCGCCCGATGCGACGGTGGTCACGCTTTTCGGCTTCCTCAAGCTGGAGCAGATAGGCGTCGAGTTCCTTCTGGTCGCGCCATGCGGTGCCGTACACGCGGGTCAGCATGGGGTTGCGGTGGTCCCCGCGCCAGTAAGCGCCGGCGACCTTCATCAGCTTGAAGGCGGTTCCCACATCCTTGGTAGTGCGCAGGTGGGGGCCACGGCACAGGTCCAGCCACTGGCCCTGCCGGTAGATGGAAATATCTTCCGTTTCCGGCAGGTCACGGATCAGCTCGGCCTTGAACGATTCGCCGCGTTCTTCAAAAAACGCAATGGCGGCATCACGCGGCCAGACTTCACGCTCGAACGGCTCGGCCCGTGCCACGATTTCCTTCATCTTGGCTTCGATGGCGGCAAAGTCTTCGGGGGTAAACGGCTCGGCACGGAAAAAATCGTAATAGAACCCGTGTTCAATGGACGGGCCAATGGTCACCTGAGTGCCGGGGAACAGCTCCTGCACGGCCTCGGCCAGCACGTGGGCGGCATCGTGGCGGATCAGCTCGAGCGATTCCGGGTCCTTTTTGGTAATAAAGCGGACCTTGGCATCGGTTTTTATGGTCTGGCGAATATCGCTGAGCTGGCCGTCTACTTCCATGGCCAAAGCGGCCTTGGCCAGTCCTGCACCAATGGACTCTGCCACCGTAGTGCCCGTAACTGGCCCGTCAAAACTGCGAACAGAACCGTCGGGCAGGGTGATAGCGGGCATAGGTGCAAGCTCCAAAAGGATAGGAAGAATAAAAGCAAAGAGTGTTTAATGGCGCTACCAGAGCGCGGCTGCAACCCTCTGCACCGAAAGGAATGCAAGATCACGCGCCCATAACACGTCCACCTGCCCCGGCGCATACCCCAAAGGGGCTGTGCGCGCAGGCGTACTGTCACGCGAAAACAGGACAAGGCAGCGGCACCCAACCTCGGCAGCCAGATGCATGGGGCCTGTATCGTTCCCCACCGCCCCCCATGCCCGTGCGGCAAGGCCCGCCAGGTCGGGCAGGCTGGTCTGGCCTGTCAGGTCCAGCGCCTGCGGGCAATGCCGCAGGATCTGTGCCGCCAGAGGCTGCTCCCCGGCACTGCCAACCACAACGGGGGTTATGCCGTGCGCTACCATCTGGGCCGCCAACTGGCCGTAATGCCCCGCGGGCCAGCGTTTGGCGGGGCGATGGGGGGCCGCACCGGGTACCAGCAAGGCATAGGGCTGGGGCAGGTGCGGCCCACCGCCCACCAGCCAGCCAAGGTCGGGCCGATCCACCGGGGTAACGCCCGCCATGCGCAACTGGTCACGCTGGCGGGGGCGTGTGTGCATGATGTTCCGCCACGGATTGGCGTGGGGCAAGGCTGCACGCCCCACATGCCCGGACCACACCGGCTGCCCCGCCAGCCAGAAATACCGCGCAGTGCGCCCCGATGTCTGCAAATCATAGACCCGGTCATACCCGCGCAACTGCCGCCTTAGGGTGCGTAGCCCGGCAAGGTTGGTCCAGCGGGGGCGGTGGTCCACTTCCACACGGTCAAACCATGGGGCAAGGCGGGCCAGGTCCACAAAGGGGCGGGTTGTCAGCAGGGTTATGCTGGCGTTGGGGTGTGCGCGCCTTATGGCCTCGAACGGGCCAAAACTCTGCACAAAATCCCCCAGCGCACTTAGCCGGATAACCAGAATACGCTGCGGGTCCAGCCCCGGCCCTCCGCTCATGGAGAATCGGGGTCTGCCGCCATCACGGCCAGATCCTGACGGGCCATGTCTGCCTCGTGGCTATCGGGGGAGAGGTCCAGCACCTTCTGCCAGTCCTGCTGTGCACCGGTGGCATCGCCCTTGCGTTCGCGAATAATCCCGCGCTCCAGCAGGGCGGCTGCACTGTCTGGCGCCACAGCCAGAGCATGGGCAACGTGCTGCATGGCAAGGTCAAGCCGCCCCATCTTGCGCTCGGCCTCGGCCAGCAGAACATAGGCTTCGGGCATGGCACCGGGCTGGTGGGCTATCAGGGCCGTAAGTTCCTGCTCCGCCAGATCGGCCCGGTTCTGGGCCAGCACGCTGCGCGCCCGGGCAATTTGTAAGGACTGGTCATGGGGTTGGGCCAGCAGCCCAAAATCCGCGCTGGCCTGCGCCTTGCCCGGCACTCCGGCGGCAAGCCATGCCTCGGCGGCCTCATCCTCCAGAGTTGCACGCAGGGCTGGCGGCGGCACATCCCCCTTGGGTGCGGTCTGGTGGGCCAGTTCATCCAGCTCACGCGCGGATTCGTCTTCATCCCCCGCTTCAAGCAGGGCCAGAGCGTGGCAGTGCCGGGCATCCCGCCCGCCGCCATGGTGCAGCCAGTCCAGCGCGTAATCCCGCGCGCCGTAGGGGTCATCACCGATCATGGCCATGCAGGTGGTCACGGACCAGACCTGCTTTTTATCCCCCGACGCCTGCTGCGTGCGGGCCTGTGCGACATCTTCAAACGAAGATGCTCCCGCCAGAACAACAGCGCCAGCCAGCATGCAGGGCAAGGACCGACGCGCAGAGAAAACTGCTTTCATAGACCATCCATAGCAAACTCTCGCCCATACTGGTCAAGCGCGGACCCCAGCATGTTCAGAATATGGCACTTTTGCCCCTGTGCGTGATAATAGGAGCACCATGGCCAGTTCTCTAAGCTCTCCTGTTATTTTGCAAATTCTTCCTGCCCTGCAGCAGGGGGGGGTTGAACGCGGCACGCTGGAAATGGCGCAGGCCATTACTCAGGCCGGCGGCAAGGCCCTTGTTGCCAGCAGCGGTGGCCGCCTTGTGCCCATGCTGCGGAGTCTGGGGGCTGAGCATATTACCCTCCCCGAATGTGGCAGCCGCAACCCCGCACATGTCTGGAAGAATGCCCGTGTACTGGCCCGCATACTGGGCCAGCACAATGTGGCTCTGGTGCATGCCCGCTCCCGCATTCCCGCCTGGACAGCCAGAATGGCGTGCAGGCGTACCCGCACCGCGTTTGTCACCACATGGCATGGCGTGCATGCCAACACCATGCCGGGCAAAAAGCTCTATAACTCCGTGCTGGCCAGCGGGGACCGGGTTATTGCCATAAGCGCGCATATCGGGCGGATGCTCCACAAGGACTACAATGTACCTGCCACCCGCCTGCGGGTTATTCCGCGCGGGGCGGATATAGGGCAGTTCAGCCCCCATGCGGTCAGCGGGCAGCGCATGCACCAGCTTGCCGAGCAATGGGGCATTCCCGCAGGGTCAGCCATTATTCTCATGCCCGGCAGGCTTACTGGCTGGAAAGGGCAGACCCTTGTGCTGCAGGCACTGGCGCAACTGGAAGCCGGGCTGCCCGACCAGCCGTGGCACTGCGTGTTTGCCGGGTCCGACAAGGCAGACGGGCGCTACGTGCAGGAACTCATCCAACTGGCCAGCAGCCTTGGGCTGGACGACAGAATCCGCTTTGCCGGCCACTGCGAGGACATGCCCGCCGCCATGGCACTGGCCACCATGGTGCTTGTGCCCTCCCTCCGCCCCGAACCCTTTGGCCGTGTTGTGGTGGAAGCACAGGCCATGTGCCGCCCGGTTATTGTCTCCCACCACGGGGCGGCGGTGGAAACGGTGGAGAATGGTGTAACCGGCCTGTCTGTTCCTCCCAACAATGTGGAGGCACTGGCCGATGCCATGTTGGCCGTATTCAACGCCCCGGCAGCCTCACTCGCCCATATGGGCACGGCCGCCCGGCAGGCAGTTGTGGCGCACTACACAACCGAGGCCATGCAGCACGCAACACTGGGCGTCTATGACGAGTTACTGGGCACCCGGCTGGCCCCTGCCTTCCTCCACACCAAAAATGAGACCGCCCCCTTTCAGGACCACGGTCTTGCGGGGTAAGACACACTCTTCCTTCCTCCACCCACAGGGCAGAGCATGAGTGCCGCATCCCCCTCCACGCAGCCCCTTTTTGCCCAGACGCCGCGCAAGCTGGCCTTTATGGCCGCCCCCACGCATGAGGCACGGATGGAGTTTGACCGGCTGGTAGCCCATTACGGCAACTGCCACCCTGGCGATGCGGAAATTATTGTCTGCCTGGGGGGGGACGGCTTTATGCTCGAAACCCTGCGCGTGGTGCTGGAAACACAGCTCACCGCCCCGGTGTATGGCATGAACTGTGGCTCCGTTGGGTTTTTGATGAACCCGATGGACGAAGAAGACCTGCCCCACCGCCTTTTTCACGCACAGGCGGCCACCCTGCACCCGCTGCGCATGACCGCCACCACCAGCAGCAATGAAACGCACGAAGCGCTCGCCCTGAATGACGTGTACCTGTTCCGCCAGACACGCCAGGCCGCCAAACTCCGCATAGATGTGGATGGGCTGGTCCGTGTACCTGAGCTGATCTGCGATGGCGCATTACTGGCAACACCGGCAGGCTCCACCGCCTATAACCTTTCCGCTCACGGGCCTATTGTTCCGCTTTCGGGCAATCTGCTCCCGCTTACCCCCATATGCGCCTTTCGGCCCCGCCGCTGGCGTGGCGCGCTGCTGCCCTCCACCGCCCATGTAGGTTTTACGGTCATGGAGGCCGAAAAACGGCCCGTGGCTGCTGTGGCCGATTCGGTAGAAGTGCGCGACGTGACCTCGGTTCAGGTGCGCGAAGACCGTAACCTGACCGTAACCTTGCTGTTTGATCCGGGGCAGACACTCTCCGAACGTATTGCAGAAGAGCAGTTTTCCGCATGACTGCGCGCCGTTTTGCCCCACCTTGCCAGAATACCCCGTTTTATCCCTCCCACCTTCTGGGCTAGTCTGCACTGCAATGAAAAAAATGTTCTCCCTTTCGTGCCGTCTGTCCCTGCTCTGCGCCGCAGGGCTGGTCGGAGCGGGCACAGCCCATGCCCAGATCACGACCAACACACAGGCACTCGACAGTCTGGCAGACGCACAGCCCCCCGCGGCCTCCAGAACAGCCGCCACGCAGGCAAGGCAGAACACACCCCAGCACCCGCACGCGCAGCGCCACGTAGCCCCCCGGCCTACGTCGCGGCCGCAGGCACAGACCTCCACACCCGGAACCACCCAGCCAGCCGCCACGGCAAATGCTGCCGCCACCCGAACCACGCCACCAGCACCAGCACCAGCACCAGCAGGGCAGAACACGCAACCATTGCCAACGCCAGCAGGTACTCCCGGCCCGGCCCAACCTGCTCCTGCTCCTGCTCCTGCTCCTGCTCCTGCTCCTGCTCCTGCTCCTGCTCCTGCTCCTGCTCCTGCTCCTGCGGGTGGGGCGGGCACCGCGCAGGCACAACCGGTTGCAGCCCCTGCCCCGGTACGCCCCGCGCCGGAAGCCACTATCCCCAATGCGCCACCGGGTGTGCCGCAGCTTACTCCGCCCCCCTCCGATGTGGAGGTGCATCCCTTCCCCATTCCGCCGCAGCCTGCCGTGCAGCTTCAGGCGACCGGTACTCTCACGCCCATTCCCGGTGGTGTGCGCCTGACATTTGCCCCCGGCTCGGCCGACCTTAACCCCGAAACGCATCAGGCCATTCTGGCATTCGGTCAGAACCTTGCTTACAAGCCGCATGTTCGCGCCCTTGTGGATGCCTATAGTTCAGGGTCGGCGGATGACCCCTCGCTCCCACGGCGCATGGCTCTTGCCCGCGGCCTGGCAGCGCGGAGCGTGCTGATGAACGGCGGAACGCCTTCGACCAGAATTTATGTGCGGGTTATTGGTCAGCCCCAGAACGCCAAGCCGGATGCGCCACAGGACTATATTGATATTTACCAGTCTGACATGGAGCCATAACGCGGCATAAGCCACTACGGCGCACGGCTCGCCCCCAGCCTGCCGGGGGCGATACACAAACCACTCAGATTGTAAGGTAAAGGTGGGCAGCAGGCGGCATTACGCGCCTGCTTTTTGCTCTTCCATGCGGATACGGGCCTGTGTGGCCAACTGGTCCACCAGTTCGTTCTCCGGCACGCCAGAGTGGCCCTTGACCCAGTGCCATGACACATCATGCGGTTTGGCCGCATCCAGCAGGCGCCGCCACAAATCCATATTGGCAACAGGGTCCCCCGCCGCATTGCGCCAGTTCCGGCGGACCCAGCCTGTATGCCAGCGCGTAATGCCGTTCCGCACATATTCGCTATCGGTATGCAGGTTAACGGTACAGGGCTTGGTCAGCGCTTCCAGTGCTTCAGCGGCGGCTGTCAGTTCCATGCGGTTATTGGTGGTTGCCAGTTCCCCGCCCGAGAGTTCGCGCTCAACGCCCTTGCAGCGCAGCAACACCCCCCAGCCGCCGGGGCCGGGGTTGGGTTTGCACCCGCCATCGGTCCAGATTTCAACCTGCATCCGGTTTTCCGGGGTTGGGGAAGAAGGTTCAGAGTCCATAACCACCCACAGTCTGCGTTGCCAGATGGAACCTGAGCCGTTTGAGGTAATCCAGCGGGTTTTTGGGCGTGACCAGTGCATCGGCCGGAGTGTTGATCCAGTCGTACAGCCGGGTCAGCAAAAAGCGCATGGCCGCACCTTGGGCCAGAACCGGCATGGCATAGCACTCGGCCTCATCAAGCTTCCGTACTTCCTCATACCCCAGCAGCATCTGGCGGGCGAAGGTCACGTTAAATGCGCCATCGGGCTGGAAGCACCACGCGTTCAGGCAGATGGCCACGTCGTATGCAAGGTAGTCCGTGCAGGCAAAATAGAAATCAATCAGCCCCGATACACCGTGGTTGAGGAAAAACACGTTATCGGGGAACAGATCGGCATGAATTTGCCCGCGCGGCAGGGTTGGATTGCCACCGTGGCCCGGCCATGCGGGCACAATGCGGGCCAGAGCCTGCTCCAGCTCCGCCTGCAAACCCGGCTGCACCGTGTTGGCCCCACCCGCGCAGCTTTGCATCAGGGGTGCCCATGCGGTTGGCCCCAGCGCATTGGCACGCTCTGGTGCATAGGACCGGCCTGCCGCATGCAGTTGCGCCAGCGCACGGCCCAGAGGGCGGCAATGCTCGCCCCGCACCGTACGCGGCCAGACACCGGGCAAAAACGTGGTAATGGCCGCAGGACGGCCCGCAAGGGTTTTTAGCGTTTCCCCCCGCCGGTCTGCCACCGGCTGCGGGCAGGTAACCCCTTCCCGCGCAAGGTGCTGCATCAGACCCAGAAACCAGGGCAGTTCACGCGCATTCACCCGCTTTTCGTACAGAGTGAGAATAAAATCCCCCTCGGTTGTACGCAGCTGGAAGTTGGTGTTTTCCACCCCCTCGGCAATGCCACGGAACGACACCAGATCCCCAATGGCAAAATCTGCCAGAAAGTCCTGCAGCGCCTCGTCGCTAACGTCCGTGTAAACGGCCATAAACCACCTTTAGCCCAAGGGTGCGGGAAGACGGAACGTTACGTTTTCTTCCTTCACGATCCGTTCTTCAATGCACAGGGTGTAACGCTTGGCCATTTCTGCCAGCATTTCCTGCACCAGAGCTTCCGGTGCGGAGGCACCCGCCGTAATGCCCAGCGTACCCACGCCATCAAGCACGGACCAGTCCAGCGCATCCAGACGGGGCACCAGCAGGGCACGGGCAGCGCCAGAGCGTTCGGCCACTTCCCGCAGACGCTGGGAGTTGGAGGAGTTGGGCGAGCCAATAACAATAACCAGATCGCACTCGGGGGCTATGGTCTTGACCGCTTCCTGCCGGTTGGTGGTGGCGTAGCAGATATCCTCGCGCTTTGGCCCTTCGATCAGGGGGAAGCGCTCACGCAGGATGTCCACGATTTCTGCCGTATCATCAACCGAGAGGGTGGTCTGGGTAATAAACGCCAGCATGCTCGGGTCCGCAGGCTGCACGCTGCGGGCTTCGTCTGCATCGTTGATCAGGGTTACAGCCCCGGCGGGGAGCTGGCCCATGGTACCCACAACCTCGGGGTGGCCGGCATGGCCGATCATGAGGATATGGCGGCTTTCCGGGCCACCTGCGGCATAATGGCGCTCGGCCTCGCGGTGGACCTTGGACACCAGCGGGCATGTGGCATCCAGATACAAAAGGTTGCGGCGCTCGGCTTCGGCCGGCACGGTCTTGGGCACGCCATGGGCGGAAAAAACAACGTGACCATCTGCGGGAACTTCGTCCAGTTCCTCCACAAAGATGGCACCCTGTGCCTCCAGCTCCTCTACAACGGTGCGGTTATGAACGATCTCGTGTCGAACATAGACCGGCGCGCCGTAACGGCGAATGGCTTCCTCCACCACACGGATGGCGCGGTCCACCCCGGCGCAAAAGCCGCGCGGGCCAGCCAGAAGGACCTTGAGTGAGCGGCCATGCTGCGTATCCGCGGTCTGGGTGGTGGTAAGGGTGTCAGTTTGATCGGGCATGGTGTTCCCCAAAGTTGCAGCGGACTGTATAGAGAAGATAACTGGCTATGAAGACGCATACTGAAAACAGGCTACGCCCGAAACCCGGTAAAGGCCGTGGCAGTTGTGGCCTACGCAAAGGACGCATGTGATGCAACCCGTTTTGCAGCATTCAAGACGTGAAACACGCACGCTGCCGGGCGTTGCGGGTTGGTGCGTCACCTATTTTTGTTCCTCCACCCCTTATAATGCCGGATCACTCCATGCCTTATGATCTTACCCGCCTGCGCCGCCTGCTCCCCCGCGTAACTGCTTGTGGCGCACTGGCCATGGGCCTGCTGACAACTCTGGCGGCCTGCAGTGGCGGAGAAAGCGCCTCCATGGAGTTCGCACCTGCCTGCCCCATTACACATATCCCCTCCGAGGCAGCGGATTATTACCTGTATAACGGGAAAGGTACCGGTTTTGGTGATCTGGTAGCGCGGGCCAGTATTGTCAAGCTGGAGGGAGAATGCTCCGCCGGTGGCCCCAAGGACCTGAAGACCCGAGTCGTACTGCATATTACGGTTGAACGCGGCCCAGCCTCCTCTACCGAGATGCTGAACATACCGTGGTTTATTGCCGTGATGCATGGCGACCGGATTGTGAACAAGCACATCTTCCGCCACACCGTTACGTTCCCGGCCAACCTTGCAACGTTTGACACCACCAGCAAGGTGGTCACGATCGACCTGCCAATTCCCCCCCGCAATGTCGATTCCGACTACCGGTTCGAGGTGGGATTCCAGCTAAGCCCACGTCAGCTTGAATATAACCAGACGCACCTCAAACGGGCGAACTACCAAGCTTACTAAGCAAATTGGGGTGCGCAAGGGAGCATCCGCCCTTGTGCACCCCACCGTTACAAGCCTGTAACGCGCGCCCCGCCCATTAGGTGGCAGGCGGTGCGTCAGGGGGGAAGCGGGCCTCTTTTATGGCGGCGTTCTGCCGGTCGGTCAGGGCCTGCTCATCAAACCCTTCCACAATTTCGTGGAACAGTTCGCTCCAGTTCATTTTAACCTTGAGCCGCATGAATACCGACCCAAGCCCGATGGCCGAGCGGTCCACCAGCACAAATTCGCGCGGCAGGCGCACACCCCCTGTTTTTTGTAGCCCTTCATGCACACGGCTCAACACCTCGCGCCCGTGTTCGGGGGTGTTCTCTTCCTGAATGTAACGCTCACGGTTATCCATGAGCGGGGCATAAAGCAGGCTTGCCCATTCATTGAGCACACGCACCTTCTCGCGCGAGAGGTCCTTGAAGCCCCACGCCTCGTACGCAAGGGCGGCCAGGTCCTCATCCTTCGTGCGCAGGGCGTTGTACAGGTCGATATTACCCTTGATGAACGAAGGCCGGAAAATGCGGATCGCCCCAAAATCCAGCAGGTTCAGTCCGCCATCCTCACGCACGGTAAAGTTGCCCATATGCGGGTCACCATGCACCACACCATACTGGTAGAGTGGCACGTACCAACCCCGGAACAGGGCACGAGCAATTTTCTTTTTCTGCTCATCTGAAAGCCCGGCCTTGATGGCGGCATTCAGGTTCTGGCCAGCAACCCACTCCATGGTCAGCAGGCGGCGGGTACTCAGCTCATCTACCGGCAGCGGTACGGTTACATCCGGGCAGTCGCGCAAAATGGCGTGATAGAGGCGCATATTGGCGGCCTCACGCCGGTAATCCAGCTCTTCCCGCAGGCGTTCGGCCAGTTCTTCCACCACATCATCCTGACGGATGGCATTATCAAGCTTATGGTAAACACCAATGGCCATGCGGAACTGCTTGAGGTCCGCCTCCACTGCCGAGTTCATGTCCGGGTACTGGAGCTTGCAGGCCACGCGGCGGCCATCGGCCAGAATGGCTTGGTGCACCTGCCCAAGGCTTGCAGCCGCGGCGGCCTCCTTGCCAAAGGCGCGGAAGTTTTTCTCCCACCCTGCTCCAAGTTCCGCCGTCATGCGGCGGCGCACAAAGTTCCAGCCCATGGGTGGCGCGTTGGACTGGAGCTGGGCCAGTTCCTCCGCATATTCTTCCGGCAATGCGCCGGGTATGGTGGCCAGAAGCTGCGCAGCCTTCATGAGCGGGCCTTTAAGCCCCCCCAGCACGGATTTAAGGTCTTCCGCGTGGGTCAGGCCCGTGGTGCGGATCCCCATTTTGTGCCCGGCCATACGTGCGGCAATGCCCCCCACCGTGCCGGTGGTCTGCACCATACGCCGCAATTCCCCGAACATGCCGGAGTTATCAAGATCACGCGCCATGCTCTGCCTGCTCCAACTGGTCAATAAAGCCGGAAATCACATCCAGCCCCTTGCGCCAGAAACCGGGGTCCGAGGCATCCAGCCCGAAGGGGGCCAGCAGTTCCTTGTGGCGCAGCGTGCCACCGGCTTCCAGCATGGCAATGTACTTGTCCTGAAAACCCGGAGCCCCTTCGCTGAACACCTTGTACAGCGCGTTTACCAGACAATCCCCGAACGCATAGGCGTACACATAGAAGGGGGAATGGATAAAGTGCGGGATATACGCCCAGAACACATCGTAATCAGGGGTAAAGTTAAAGGCCGGACCAAGGCTTTCGGTCTGCACCGCGCGCCAGATTTCACCAATCCGTTCGGGCAGCAGTTCGCCTTTTTTCCGCTCGTCATGCACGCGGGTTTCAAACTCGTAGAATGCAATCTGGCGCACCACGGTGTTGAGCATATCCTCCACCTTGCCAGCCAGCAGCAGGCGGCGGCGGGCGGGGTCTTTTTCCGTATCCAGAAGGGACTGGAAGGTAAGCATCTCCCCAAACACACTGGCGGTTTCGGCCAGTGTGAGCGGGGTGTCGGACATCAGGTAACCCTGCTTTGCCGCCAGAACCTGATGCACGCCGTGCCCCAGTTCGTGCGCCAGCGTCATCACATCCCGAATGCGTCCGTGGTAGTTGAGCAGAATATACGGGTGGGCCGATGGCACGGTGGGGTGGGCAAACGCGCCGGGGGACTTGCCGGGAGCGGGAGGCACATCAATCCACGGGCTGCTCAGGAAGGTGTTGATCACCTTGCCCATGCGCGGGTCAAACCCGTCATACGCCTTCTGCACAATGGATTTGGCTTCAGTCCACGGAATCTGGCGGTCCTCGCAACCGGGCAGAGGGGCGTTGCGGTCCCAGTGCTCCAGCTTGTCCAGCCCCATCCATTTGGCCTTGAGCGCATAATAACGGTGGGACAAACGCGGATAATCCGTGCGCACGGCTGAAACCAGCGCATCCACCACGCCATCTTCCACCATGTTGGACAGATTGCGCGAGGATGTGGGGCGGGCAAAATGCCGCAACCCGTCGGATATGGATTTGTCCTTGGCCAGCGTGTTGGTAATGAGCGCAAACAGGCGCACATTCCCTTCAAACACGCTCCCCACGGCCTTGCCTGCGCGCTCGCGCACTCCACGGTCTGTATCGGACAGGCGGTTAAGCGCATCGCCCACCGTCATGGTCTGCCCATCCACCGTAACCCGCAGAGCGGCTATGGTTTCATCAAACAGGCGGCACCATGCCTGCGCGCCGGTTACGGATTTTTCCAGCAGCACTTTTTCCACGTCATCGCCAAGCTGGTGGGGGCGGTACATGCGCACGTCACGCAGGTAAGGCTGCCAGCGGGCAAGAGCGGGATCGTCCATTTTGGCCTGAAGGTCGGCCTCTTCCAGCCGGTTGAGTTCCAGCCCAAAGAACAGAAGGTCGGTGGAAATATCGGTCAGCCGTTCGTTAATGGACTGGCTGAAGCGGCTGATGGACGGGTTGGACGAATCCGCAGCAAACAGCAGCGAGGCATAGGAGCCTGCCCGGCCCAGTTTTTCCTCGATCTCTTCAAACTCGCTCATGGCCTGCGCCAGCTGCCCGCCGTTCAGGCTGTTCAGGCGGCCCTGATACAGCTTGGCAAAGCTTTTGGCAGCCGCGGCAGCTCCAGCCAGATCGGCCTCCAGTTGCGGGTCGTCCATGCCCGCGTACAGGGCCGACAGGTCCCAGCGCGGCAGGGCAGCAGCGCTCTGGTCGGAGGAAGGGGCAGGTCCGGCTTCCGCCGCCATGAGCGGAAGTGACAGCGAACGGGAAAAATGCGCGGTATGTTCCATGCCCCCACTCTACCGCGCAAATCCACCAGAGGCGAGAGCCCTTGCATGCAAAGACAAGGCACCAGAACGGCAAAACGGGCGAGAGCCATAAGCCCCCGCCCGTTTTGTGCACGCATGCCCTGTAAAGGCTGGTTCAGGCCGATTGGGCCTGTTCTGCGCCTTCAACATCAAAGCCGATGATTCTGGCGTAGTCGCGGGGCACAATCTGCCAGAACTGGGGCAGAACCTCGTCCCACTTATGCAGCAGCATGGAGGCGTAGGCCGAGCCGGTTTCCTCCACATGGCGTTCCACCAGAGCACGCAGGCTTTCGGCCCATTTGGGGTCGGTTACACGCGACCACAGCAGAGCTTCGGGGTTGATGCGCTTGGTAAAGCCCCCATTGCTGTCCAGCACAAAGGCCATGCCGCCGGTAAAGCCTGCGCCAAAATTGTCGCCCACTTCACCCAGCACCACAACGGTACCACCGGTCATGTATTCACAGCAGTTGGAACCGCAACCTTCAATAACCGCTGTCGCGCCAGAGTTACGCACGGCAAAGCGTTCACCCGCCTGCCCTGCGGCATACAGCTCACCCGCTGTAGCGCCGTAGAGCACCGTGTTGCCAATAATGGCGTTCTGGTTGGACACAAGCGTAGAGGACGGAGACGGACGAACCGTAATGGTCGCGCCCGAAAGGCCCTTACCCACGTAATCGTTTGCATCGCCCAGCACTTCCAGCTTGAGGCCCTGCACCGCAAACGCCCCAAGGGACTGCCCGGCCGAGCCGCGCAGGCGCACGGTCAGGTGGCCCGGAGCCAGCGTTTTCATGCCGAACTGACGCACGATGAGGGAGGAAATGCGCGTGCCAATGGCGCGCTGGGTGTTCTGCACATTGTAGTGCAGCTGCATTTTCTCACCATGGTCAAACAGCGGACGGGCATCGTTGATCATCTGCGCGTCCAGCGTATCGGGCACCTCGTTACGGCCTTCAAGCGTGCAGTAACGGGCAAACGGCCCCGGGTCTGCCTGCGAAAGCAGGGAGTTCAGGTCCAGATCGTCCAGATAATCCGCCCCGCGGGAAACCTGACGCAGCAGGTCCGTGCGGCCGATAATCTCGTTCAGCGTACGGAAGCCAAGGGAGGCCAGAATGTTCCGCACATCCTCCGCAATGAAGGAGAACAGGTTGATCACCTTTTCCGGCGTACCTTCAAACTTGGCGCGCATGGCCGGGTCCTGCGAGCACACGCCAACCGGGCAGGTGTTGGAGTGGCACTGGCGCACCATAATGCAGCCCATGGCCACAAGGCTGGCCGTGCCAATACCAAACTCTTCCGCACCCAGCATGGCGGCGATCACCACATCACGCCCGGTCTTGATGCCACCATCGGCACGCAGGCGCACGCGGTGGCGCAGACGGTTGAGCATGAGAACCTGATGCGTTTCCGCCAACCCCAGCTCCCACGGCAGACCCGCGTATTTGATGGAGCTGACCGGGCTTGCCCCCGTACCACCGGAATGGCCGGAAATAAGAATGGCGTCGGCCTTGGCCTTGGCCACACCCGCGGCAATAGTGCCAATACCCGAACGGGCCACCAGCTTAACGGTTACGCTGGCATCGGGGTTGATCTGTTTGAGGTCATAAATAAGCTGGGCCAGATCCTCGATGGAATAAATATCGTGGTGCGGCGGCGGGGAGATCAGCGTAACCCCCGGCGTTGCATGGCGCAGCTTGGCAATAAGCTCGGTGACCTTGAAGCCGGGCAGCTGCCCGCCCTCACCCGGCTTGGCCCCCTGGGCCACCTTGATTTCCAGCTCGCGGCAGTCGTTCAGATACTGTGCGGTCACCCCAAAACGGCCAGACGCCACCTGTTTGATGGCAGAGGATGCGTTATCCCCATTCGGGCGTGGTTTGGCGCGTGCCGGGTCTTCCCCGCCCTCACCGGAATCGGATTTTGCGCCAATCCGGTTCATGGCGATGGAGAGGGTCTCATGCGCTTCAGGGCTGAGTGCGCCGAGCGAAATGGCAGGCGAGATCAGGCGTTTACGCAGCTGCGTAATGCTTTCCACCTCTTCTACCGGAATAGGCGTGCGCCCTTCGCGGAAGTCGAGCAGGTCACGCAGGGCCACGGGCGGCTGGGCACGCACGGCATCGGCGTAACGCTGGTAAATAGTAAAGCTGTCTGTTGCCACGGCGGTCTGGAGCATATGGATCAGCCCGCCATCAAATGCGTGCTGCTCCCCACTGCGGCGCAGTTTGTACAGCCCGCCAACCGGCAGGGTGAGCGCGGAAGCCGAACCCCATGCCTGCTCGTGGAAGCTGAGCGCGTTGCGGGCAATACCCGACAGGCCAATACCGGAAATGCGCGAAGGCATACCGGGGAAGAACTCCGCCGTAAGCGCGCGGGACAGGCCCACGGCCTCAAAGTTGCAGCCACCACGGTAGGACGCCACAATGGAAATACCCATTTTGGACATGATCTTGAGCAGACCCTTGTCCACCGCCTTGCGGTAGCGCTCCATGCATTCACGCAGGCTGCGGCTGCCAAACAGGCCACGACGATGGCGGTCTGCAATGCTTTCCTGCGCCAGATACGGGTTAACTGTAGTGGCGCCCACACCAATGGTCACGGCAATGGCATGCACATCCAGCGCCGTGGAGGTGCGCACGTTAAGCGAGGTAAAGGTACGCAGGGACGTCCGCACCAGATGCGTATGCACGGCCCCGGTGGCCAGAATCATGGGGATGGAAGCCCGGTCGGGGGACTGGCCTTCATCCGTCAGGAAGACATGGGTGCAGCCACCCCGCACGCTTTCCTCCGCCTCGCGGCGGATGCGGGCAATGGCCTCACGCAGACCGGCCTCACCATCCTTTGCGGGGAAGGTGCAGTCAATCACACTGGCGGACGTACCGCAGAAGCCGCGCAGGGCCTCATACTCGCCCGAGGTCAGAACCGGGCTGGGCAGTTGCAGCATGTCGCACTGTTCGGCCGACTGGTCGAGAATGTTGCCAAGGTTGCCCAGACGCGTGGCAAGGCTCATCACCCCCGATTCACGCAGGCTGTCGATGGGCGGGTTGGTCACCTGGCTGAACATCTGGCGGAAATAGTGCGACAGGCCACGGTAACGGGGCGACAGCACGGCCAGAGGTGTATCATCCCCCATGGAGCCAATGGCTTCGCTCGCGTCTTCCACCATCGGGTGGAGCAGGGTTTCCAGCTCTTCCAGCGTGGTGCCTACGGCCAGCTGGCGGCGGCGCAGTTCATCGCCCGTGTAGTAAACCGGCTCGGTCACTTCGGAGCGGACAAGATGGCCGATCTTCTGGGTGCGTTTGATCCAGTCAGAAAAATCCTGACGGGAGGACAGCACATCCAGCAGGGCGCTGTTGCCGTAGAGTTTGGCGTCGTCCAGATCCACACCAATCATCTCGCCCGGGCCAAGGCGACCACGGCTGACAATGGCGTTTTCAGGCACGCGTACCATACCGGTTTCGGACCCCACAATCAGCAGGTTATCGGTTGTAACCGTATAGCGCAGCGGGCGCAGGCCGGAGCGGTCCAGCCCGGCCACAACCCAACGGCCATCGGTCGCGCACAGGGCGGCGGGGCCGTCCCACGGTTCCATAACCGCGTTGCAGTAGGTGAACATGTCCCGGTGTTCGGGCTTCATGGCCGCATTGCCGCCCACGCTGGCGGGGATCATCAGCGCCTTGGCTGCGGGCGCATCCCGCCCGGCAAAGGTCAGCAGTTCAAACACGTTATCCAGCGTTGCCGTGTCTGACCCACCAGCCTGCACCAGAGGCTTGATGTCCGCCATCCACGGGTCCAGATCCGGATGAGACAGCCGTGTTTCGTGGCTTTTCATCCAGTTGATGTTGCCCGAAATGGTGTTGATTTCACCATTATGGGCAAGGCGGCGGAACGGCTGAGCCAGCTTCCATGTGGGGAAGGTGTTGGTCGAATACCGCTGGTGGTAAATGGCAAAGCGGCTGACAAAACGTTCGTCCAGCAGATCCGGGTAGAACTCGGTCAGATGCTCGGCAAGGAACATGCCCTTATAGATAAGGGAGCGGCAGGAGAGCGAGCAGATATACAGGTCCACCTGCGCTGCAATGGCAGCCTTTTCTATCCGGCGGCGAATAACGTAGAGGTCGCGCTCAAACGCTTCCTCCGTTTTGCCCGGCAGGTTGCGGATAAGGATCTGCTCGATTTCGGGGCGGGTTGCATTGGCTTTTTCACCAATGCAGGAGGTGTCGATCGGCACCTGACGCCAGCCGTAAATGCCATAGCCAAAGGCCAGAATCTGGGTTTCGATAATCTGGCGGCACTGTTCCTGCGCCACAAAATCGGTCTTGGGCAAAAACACCTGCCCCACGGCAATGGGGCCATCGCTCGGGCGGTCGCCCGTGCTGGTGATGGCGTCAGCAAAAAACTCCTGCGGGATTTCTACATGAATGCCCGCGCCGTCGCCCGTTTTGCCATCGGCATCAACCGCGCCACGGTGCCAGATGGCTTTAAGCGCGGCAATACCGGCTTCCACCACCTCACGCCGGCGCTTGCCGTCCAGTGCCGCCACAAGGCCCACACCGCAGGAATCGCGTTCGTCCGCCGGGTCATACAGCCCATCCAGCGCCTGTACGTTGGCGTCCCACGCCTTGAGAAACTCTTCACCGCTTTCAGCGGAAACAGTGTGCGAAAACTGTTCCATATCCATTATCCCTGCTCCGCCGTACGAGCCATTGCATCGGCCTTGATCCACTCATGGATGCTCTGGGCGGCTTCCCGCCCGTCCTTGATCGCCCACACGACCAGACTGGCCCCACGCACAATATCCCCTGCTGCAAACACACCGGGCAGCGAGGTCATGAAGCTTTTCTGGTCCACCTTGAGCGTACCCCAGCGCGATGCCGCCAGAGCGGGCTCATCCCACAACTGCGGCAGGGGTTCGGGGTCAAAGCCGAGGGCTGCGATCACCAGATCCGCTTCCAGTGTAAAGGAGGACCCTTCCAGCGGTTCCACCGACTGGCGGCCCGAAGCATCGGGCAGGCCCAGCTTCATGCGGGATGCACGCACACCTGTTACGTGGGTGTCGCCCAGAAAAGCTTCGGGGGCGGCCAGCCATTCAAACTGCACGCCTTCTTCTTCCGCGTTCTTCACCTCACGCGTGGAGCCGGGCATGTTCGCACGGTCACGGCGATAGAGGCAGCGCACCGATTTGGCACCCTGGCGGATAGCCGTACGCACGCAGTCCATGGCCGTGTCACCACCACCCAGCACCACCACGTTTTTACCTGCGGCATCCAGCGCCTGCGCCTCATCAGGCAGGACATCCCCAAGGGAGCGACGGTTGGAGGCGGTCAGGTAATCCAGCGCCTTTTCAATCCCGGCAAGGCCCGCACCGGGGCCACCAATGGCGCGGGACTTGTACACGCCTGTTGCGATCAGCAGCGCATTATGCCGCCCACGCAGTTCAGCAAAGGACAACTCGCCCGGGCCGTTGCCAATACCCTGCCCCAGATGGAAGACAACACCGCCCTCCACCAGCAGTTCATGCCTGCGGGCCACAATATGCTTTTCAAGCTTGAAGCCGGGAATACCATACACCAGCAGGCCGCCCACACGGTCATACCGGTCATAGACATGGACCTGATAACCCTGCGCACGCAGTTGGTCTGCCGCAGCCAGCCCTGCGGGGCCCGCCCCAACAATCCCTACGGATTCGGCGCGCTCACGCAGGGGGCTGACCGGCTTGACCCAGCCGTTTTCAAACGCCGTGTCCGTTACAAACCGCTCAACTGCGCCAATAGTCACGCTCTCGAACCCCGGTTCGATCACGCAGCTTCCTTCACACAGGCGATCCTGCGGGCAGATGCGGCCACAGATTTCGGGGAAGGTGTTGGTAGCGGAGGAGACACCATAAGCCTCCTCCAGCCGGCCCTGCGCCGTGAGCATCAGCCAGTCGGGAATGTTGTTCCCCAGCGGGCAGTGAACAGAGCAGAACGGAACGCCGCACTGCGAGCAGCGGCTAGCCTGTTCGGTGGCCTGTTCTGGCTTAAAGTCGTCGTAAATTTCGTCAAAATCCGTCCGCCGCTCAGCCGCCGTGCGTTTTTGTGGCTGCTTTTGCGGAACGGAGACAAATTTCAGCATCTTGGTTGTCATACGCCATCCCCGGCTAACAAGGGCGCGGCAGACAGTCCTCGCCCCCCTAAAATCAAGCAGGAGGGAAAGTGCCTGTTATCCTTCCGGATAAAAAGACAGCATTGCTTACCTATTTTAATTTTAGGCCCGGAATGGCGTTAAATGGCGTATTTTTTATAAAATAATTGGTTCCATTCCGGACCTTTATGAACCCAACCTACCGTTGCGGAACAAAAACCCCGGACCGACCGCCGCCAGCCCTGTACCGTTCCAGATAGAAGGGCACACAGGCCGCCACACTGCGCGGCACAATACCCAGCACCTCGAACCCCGATTCCGTTGGTGGCACAACATTATCCTGCGAGAGCATGAGCAACTGGTCGCGTGTGAGCAGCTTGCCCGGCAGACGCTCCAGCACCGCTGCCTGCAACCGCGCCAGCGCCAGAGGCACACGCATAACGGGCTTGTCACGCTGCGTCTGCTGCAATGCGAACTCGGCAATATCCTGCATGGTCATAATATCTGGCCCGCCAAGCAGCCATTCCCGCCCGGCCAGTTCGGGCGTGGTCGCCAATTGCGCCACGGCCTGCGCCACATCCCCCACATAAACAGGCTGCACGCGGGTAGTTGCCCCATAAACCGGCATAAACGGCAGGTAGCGCGCCAGCGTACCAAACAGATTAAAGAATTTGTCTTCCGGCCCAAAAATAACCGAAGGGCGAACAAGGGAGGCATCCGGACGGAACTGCCTGACCAGCTCTTCCCCCGCAGCGCGGCTCCGCCCGTAGGCAGAGGGCGCATCGGCCGAAGCACCAAGGGCGGACATGTGCACATAGCGCGCAACCCCGGCCTCCGCCGCAAGGCGGGCCACGCGCCCCGCCCCTTCCACATTGACCGCCTGCAAGCTCTGCGCGGAGGAGGAGGACAGAACCGCCGCAAGGTTGACCACCACATCCGCCCCGCGCACGACACAGGCCACCGTGCTGTCATCCAGCACCGAGGCATAAAAAGGCGCAACCTGCCCCACCCGCCCCATGGGGCGCAGCAGGGCACCCTGGTCCGGCCTTCGGCTGGCAACACGCACCGTGTACCCGGCCTGCGCCAGACACTGCACAACATACTGGCCAACAAAGCCATTCCCGCCCAGCACGGCCGCAGTCTTGTTCCCACTCATGCCCGCATTCCCTTGCTTCAGTCTCTTGCGCTTCACGCAATACATGCACTGTGTTGCATTCGCTCCCAACAGGCCAGAGGAGGGGCCGACACAAATTCGTCAAAAAAAAATCATTTTACCTGTTGACGGTAGCATGTGTGCGGGGTAAATGCCTCTTCACCAGCCCGGAACACTCCGGGTTGCCATTTGAGCCCAGATGGCGGAATTGGTAGACGCGCAGGTTTCAGGTACCTGTGACCGAAAGGTTGTGGAAGTTCGAGTCTTCTTCTGGGCACCAAATTCTCCCCCGGGAATTTGTCAAGCAAAGCAGCCCCCGCAAGGGGGCTTCTGCTTTTCTGGCCTCCCGCTTTACTCTCCCCTCTTCAAAAATGCTGATGCCCTGAGCGCAAGCCGCCAGCATTTTGGCCGCAGGCTATTCCTGCCACCCCGGCAACAGCACACACCCCAAAATAGTTTCAGCCTGCCAGCCCCGCGCCAGCAGAGGCAAAATACAGGTTAACGGCATGGCACATGGCCCCTGCCACCATAGCCCTGTGCCCTGCCTGCCGCAGAGCCGCCTCATCCAGCCTGTTGGACATAAAGCCCATTTCCACCAGAACCGAGGGAATCTGTGCGGATTTAAGCACCGCAAATGCCGCATGGCGGTGCGGATGCGTTAAAAGCTGCACGCGGGACTGAAAAGCAGACACCACCGCCTGCGCCATATGCGAGGACCCCTTGCGGGTTTCCTCCGTTACCAGACTGGCCAGAATACGCTGCACCTCGGGCGAAGCCCCGTGCACCATGGGGCCACCAAAGCGGTCTGCACTATTTTCTGTACGGGCCAGATCTGCCGTCTGGCTGTCCGATGCCCCGTGGGCGTGGGTGTACACGCTCGCCCCACGCACACTGGCATTATGCAGCGCATCTGCATGCATGGACACAAAAAGAGACGCCCCGTGCTGCTGGGCCATATCCACCCGCCCGTCCAGCGGAATAAAGTGGTCACTCGAGCGCGTAAGGGCTACGCGGTAGCGCCCCGTTGCCAGCAACTGCCGCGCCAATTCCTGCGCTGCGGCCTCTGCCACGTGCTTTTCATAGGTGCCGGAAAAACCAATGGCTCCGGGGTCTTTACCCCCATGCCCCGGGTCCAGCATGACCAGCGGCTTGGGTGGCTGGGCACGCCCGACCACAGCAGGTGCATGCACCGCCGCAGTATGGTGCGCCGTACGCGCACTGGCTGGAGCCAGAGAACTGGCCACAATACCAGCCCCCACCACCCCGCCTGCCGCAGTGGTCAGGAAGGTTCTGCGCGGCACGGACAGGCTCTGCGGTGCAGGGAGCAGCAGGTGCGTATCCGACCAAACGTGGTCCGGCCTGTGCGGTGCCATCAAGCGCGCCTTTATCCTTGGGTTATCTAGCGGACACTGTGCCCGAAAAATGGCAAAAAAATAACCACCCATTTACACCCCAAAGCCTTTATTACGAATAGCTTGCAGTCTTGCTGTATTTGGGTCATGCTTAATGTGCATGGCATCTGGGCATTAGTGTACCTGCCGTGCGCCCTGCTTGTAGCCTTTTGGGCGTTGTGTTTGCGCGGCATGCCCCGCCACCACCCAGCACCCGGAAGCCGAGCAAAGTGATGATTGAAGGATACACGACCATAGCTCGCCCCATTGCCCTGAGTATCTCGGCCAGACCACAGGCACCAGCATGCCTGCCGGGTACTGGCGCGCGGCTGCCAGCGGGCTTTGGGTGCACCTTCGGTTTTCCATTTCACGCCTGTTTATACCCGCTGGAAGCGCCCCTGCTCCGTGCTGCGCCACGTTGGCAAAAGCACCGCTCAGGCTGGCCACCAGCGCACCGGAGTTTTTCTTTTTATGTCAAAGCGGATGCTGATCGACGCAACACACGCAGAAGAAACGCGTGTTGTTGTGATGGACGGAAATAGACTCGAAGATTATGATGTTGAATCTGCTGCAAAAAAGCAGCTTAAAGGCAATATCTACCTCGCTCGCGTTATTCGTGTAGAACCCAGCCTGCAAGCTGCCTTTGTAGAATATGGCGGCAACCGGCACGGCTTTCTCGCCTTTAGCGAAATTCACCCGGATTATTACCAGATCCCGGTAGCTGACCGCGAAAAACTTCTCGCCCTTCAGGCCGAAGAAGAAACGCTGATGGACGACGCTGGCTCCGATTCCGATGAGGACGAAGCCACCGCCCACAACGCGGATGCCGAAGCGGATGAAACCTCCAGCACCGCCGAGAACGACGGCGCCGAAGGGGATGAAGACCGGCAGGAAACACCCGAATACGTAAGCGGTGAAACCGATACGGGCGAGGAAGCGCTTATTCAGAAGCGGATTGCACGCTTCCTGCGCAACTACCGTATTCAGGAAGTTATCCGCCGCCGTCAGGTTCTGCTGGTGCAGGTCGTCAAGGAAGAACGTGGCAACAAGGGTGCAGCGCTCACCACCTACGTCTCGCTCGCCGGCCGTTACTGCGTGCTCATGCCCAACGCGCTGCGTGGGGGCGGTGTTTCCCGCAAGATTACATCCGTGGCCGACCGCCGCCGCCTGCGCGATATTGTCAGCAGCCTGAACCTGCCGCGCGGCATGGCCATGATCGTGCGCACCGCTGGTGCCCAGCGCCCCGGCCCCGAAATTACGCGTGACTGCGAATACCTGCTCCATCTGTGGGACGACATTCGCGAGCACACGCTCCAGTCCATGGCCCCTGCCCTGATTTATGAGGAAGCCAGTCTGGTCAAACGCGCCATCCGCGATGTGTACACGCGTGATGTGAGCGAGATTGTGGTGGATGGTGAAAGCGGGTGGAAAGCCGCACGCGACTTCATGCGCATGCTTATGCCCCAGCACGCCGAAAAAGTGCGCCTGTGGAGCAAGGAGCATCAGCCGCTCTTCACCCACTACCATGTGGAAGGGCATCTGGATGCCATGTTCTCCCCCGTGGTGGCGCTGCGCTCGGGTGGGTATCTGGTCATCAACCAGACCGAAGCACTCGTCGCCATTGACGTGAACTCCGGCAAGGCCACCAGCCAGCGCAATATTGAAGAAACCGCCTTCCGCACCAATCAGGAAGCAGCGGACGAAGTGGCCCGCCAGCTCCGCCTGCGCGATCTGGCCGGGTTGATTGTCATTGACTTTATTGACATGGAATCCCGCCGCCATAACGCCACCATAGAGCGCCGCCTGAAGGACGCCCTGCGCCACGACCGCGCCCGTATCCAGATCGGCTCCATATCGCATTTTGGCCTGCTGGAAATGTCCCGCCAGAGGCTGCGCCCGTCTGTGGCAGAAGCGGCCTTTACGGTCTGCCCGCACTGCAACGGCACCGGCATGACCCGCAGCGTGGAAAGCTCCGCCCTGCACGTGCTGCGCTCCGTGGAAGAGGAAGGCGCACGCCGCCGCGCTGGCGCCATTACGGTGCATGTGGCGGCCGAGATTGCCTTCTATATCCTCAACAACAAGCGTGACTGGCTGGCCAATATTGAGCAGCGCCACCAGATGGAAGTGCTGTTCTCGCCCGATAACACACTTCCCGCGCCGGAAATCCGCATCGAACGCCGCTCCCCGGCCCGCCCCATGGCAGCCGCACAGCAACACGCGCTGCCTCCGGTTGAAAATGTGGATGTGGATGTTCCCTCATCCGCCCCTGTGGCCACACCTTCCAGCCCCACCCCAGACACGGCAGAAGCCGCCACAGGGGATGAGGAACCACGCCGCCGCCGCCGTCGCCGTCGTCGCCGTGGCGGGAATGGCAACGGTAATGCGCAGGGCCAGAATGGTATGCCCGCTTCCGCCGAAACGGACGCGGAAGACACCGAGGAACCCGCAGCAAACGAGGCCGCTCCAAGTGCTCCCGCACAGCAGCAGGGCGCCGATGGGCAGCACCTTGTTCCCGGTCGCCGCCGCACACGCCACTCCCGCGTGCAGCGTCAGGCTCCCGAATCGGGGGCAGAACAGCGCGTGACCATAGAGGAAGGCCCCGCTCCCCGCCCGCAACGCGCGGTCTGGACCGGGCCAACCCCGGCCAACCCGTTTGGCGATGGGCCGGATATTTTTGAACTGCTGGAAAACAGTGCGCAGGCCAAGCCCGCCCCTGCCCCCGCAGCCAGAGAACCCGCCCGCAAGGATGTGGTGGCCGAAGCCGCGCCAGCCCCGCAGGCAGACGCACAGGTTGAGGAGCAGGAGGCACCCAAAAAGCCAACCCGCCGCCGCGCCACGCGCAAACCTGCTTCCGCCAAGGCCGAGGCACCGGCGGATACGGCAGACGCACCGGCAGAAGCCCCAGTGGCCGATGCGGGTGAAACTGCCGAGGCAGCTCCCAAAAAGCCGGCCCGCCGCCGCGCAGCACGCAGCAGAACCGCCGCTGCAAGCACGGAAGCCGAAACGGTGCAGGATACCCCTGCCGCACAGGGCGCGGAGGAGGAGGCCCCAAAAAAGCCTACCCGCCGCCGCACCACGCGCAAAACCAGCGCAGAGGCCGCACCGCAGGCAGACGCCACGACCGCCCCTGTCACAGAGGAAAAAGCCGAACCTCTGGTACAGCCGATCGTGATTGAGGACAGCCCACCCGCTACCCGCCGCCGCACCGGGTGGTGGAAGCGCTAAAACCCGCACTGTCTTTTCCGGGTGGAGGAACGTCTTCCACCCGGAAAACAGGCTGCCGGTTTTTCTTCCCGGCCACCTTGTGCTAGGAGAGCAGGCCGCATTTCAATGCCTTGCCTGCCGGAGTTTGCATGAACCAGCCCTTTCCAGACCCCCAGACCGCCAACGCGCTCGGTGCGGGCCATGACGGGCAGATGGTTCTGGCCCTGCCCAAGGGCCGTATTCTCAAGGCCGTAACCCCCCTTATGGCGGGTACCGGCATGGCCCCTTCGGCCGATTGCCTTGGCGATAGCAGCCGTAAGCTGCGTTTTTCCACCGAAGACCCCGGCGTGGACATCGTGCGCGTTCGCTCGTTTGACGTAGCCACCTTTGTTGCCGCAGGCGGCGCGCAGGTTGGCATTTGCGGCTCTGACGTGCTGATGGAATTTGACTACCCCGAAATTTATGCACCGCTGGACCTTGGCATAGGGGCGTGCCGCATTGCCGTGGCCCAGCCAGCCCACCTGCCGCATGACCCGCAGGAATGGGCGCGCTGGTCGGAAGTTCGGGTGGCGACCAAATACCCCGCCATTACCCGCCGCTTTTTTGCCGCACGCGGTATTAACGCTACCATTGTACACCTGCACGGCGCGATGGAACTGGCCCCCATGCTTGGCCTGTCCCGCCTGATTGTGGATCTGGTGGATACCGGCTCCACACTGCGGGCCAACGGGCTGAAAGAGGTTGAAACCATTGCGCAGGTTTCCAGCCGCCTGATTATCAACCGCACGGCGCTCAAAACCCGCCCTGACCAGATTGACTGCATTCTCTCCCGCTTCCGCACGGCGCTTGCGGGCACCACAACCGCTGCAAAATAATGTGTAAGGCAGATCGGATTCCATGAAACGGCTTAATACGCGTGATGCCGGTTTTGAGAGCGCCTTCAACGCGCTGCTGACCAACCGGGAAGAACAGGGGCAGGAAGTTACAACCCCCGTGGCCAATATTCTGGCCTCCGTGCGCAAGGAGGGCGACGCCGCCCTGTGCGCCCTGACCGAACGCTTTGACCGCCTGCCCGTAACCCCGGCCACGCTGGCCTTTACAGCGCAGGAAATTGCCGAAGCCACGGCACAGGTCAGCCCCGAACTGCTTGAAGCATTGGACGTGGCAGCCCGGCGGATTGAAAGCTTCCACCAAAAACAGCTTCCATCCGACATGCGCTACACGGATGCCGAGGGCATGACGCTGGGCATGCGCTGGATTCCGCTAGATGCGGCAGGGCTGTATGTGCCCGGTGGCAAGGCGGCTTACCCCTCCTCCGTGCTGATGAACGCCATTCCCGCCAAGGTGGCCGGGGTCAGCCGGCTGGCCATGTGCGTGCCAACGCCTGACGGGGTGATCAACCCGCTGGTGCTTGCCGCAGCCGCACGCGCAGGCGTGACAGAAATCTACCGGGTAGGTGGCGCACAGGCCGTTGGGGCCATGGCTTATGGCACCCAGACCATCCGCCCCGTTGACCGCATTGTTGGCCCCGGCAACGCCTATGTGGCCGAAGCCAAGCGGCAGGTCTTTGGCCATGTGGGGATTGATAGCATTGCAGGACCGTCCGATGTGGTGGTCATTGCCGATTCGGGGTCCGACCCGCGTGTGATCGCACTCGACCTGCTGGCGCAGGCCGAGCATGACGAACTTGCACAGGCCACCCTGATTACCCCCGATTCAGCTTTTGCCGACAAGGTCATTGCGGCTGTGGATGCAGAACTTAAGGTTCTCTCCCGCACGGCCATTGCCAGTGCAAGCTGGGCCCGTAACGGGGCTGTGCTGATCACCCGCGATCTGCTGGAAGCCGTGGAACTGGCCAACCGTCTGGCACCCGAACATCTGGAGCTGATGGTGGATGACCCCGAGGCCCTTTTTGTCCATGTCCGGCACGCGGGAGCCGCATTCCTTGGCCGTTTCTGCCCGGAAGCGGTAGGCGATTACGTGGGGGGGCCAAACCATGTTCTGCCCACATCACGCACCGCGCGCTTTGCCTCCGGCCTGTCGATTTACGACTTCATGAAGCGCACCACTTTCCTTTCCGGCGGGCCGGATGCCCTGCGCCGGATTGGCCCTTCCGCCGTGGCTCTGGCCCATGCCGAAGGGCTGCAAGCCCACGCCCTTAGCGTTTCTGCCCGGCTGGATGCCCTGGCAGAGCAAACACCTAATGCTTGACCGCCAAGCGCCCCTCAACCATATCTGCTGACCAAACTTCCGTCAGTTTCAACATACACGAAGGATGCAATGTCTAAAGAAGACATGATCGAATTTAGCGGCACAGTGACCGAACTGCTGCCTAATGCCATGTTCCGCGTAAAGCTGGACAACGAACACGTTATTCTCGCCCATACCAGCGGCAAGATGCGCAAGAACCGTATTCGCGTTCTGGCGGGTGACCGGGTGAATGTGGAAATGACCCCTTATGACCTGTCCAAAGGTCGTATCACCTTCCGCTTCAAGTAAGCATGACTTCCTCCGGGCAGACACAGGCGGGGCAGGCTACAGCCCCTCTGCTGGTTCTCGCGTCCGCCTCCCCCCGCCGTATCGCTTTGCTGGAACAGATCGGGCTTGTGCCCGACCGCGTTCTGCCTGCCAATATTGACGAAACACCCGCAAAGGGTGAAACGCCAAGGGCCTATGCCCAGCGCGTGGCAACCGAAAAAGCCAGATGCGTTGCCGCAACGCTGGAAGACCCTGCTCTGGTACTGGCAGCCGATACGGTGGTGGCCCTTGGCCGGCGTATTCTGCCCAAGGCCGAAGACCGGGAGAGTGCACGCTTCTGTCTGGAGCGTCTCTCTGGCAGGCGGCACACCGTGCTGACCTGCGTTGTGGTTGCCCCCACAGCCAGTTGGCCCCTTGGGCGGCATGGCACACGGCTGGTGGAAACCGCCGTAACATTCTCACGCCTGACACCCTACCAGATTGATGCCCTGCTGGATGCGGGGGACTGGTCTGGCAAAGCGGGCGGGTATGCCCTGCAAGGCCATGCGGCTGGTTTTATCCGGGCTCTGTCCGGGAGTGCCTCGGGTGTTATTGGCCTCCCCTTGTTTGAAACAGGCCAACTCCTGCGCGGGCAACCCGGTGGCTGGCTAGCGTGAGCCTGTTCCTGCGCATTGCCACCTTCCCCGGCGAAATGCGCATTGCCGTTACCAAAAACGACACGTTGCTGGATTTTGCGCTCTGGCGCCCCGCTGCCCCGGACATGGTGGGCAGCGTATACCACGCCCGCATAGAAGCCCTGACCCCAGCCATGGGGGGCGCTTTTGTTGCGCTTGGTGGTAACCAGAGCGGTTTTTTACCCTTGCAGAACAACGCCCCTAAACTAACGGAGGGGCAGGCCGTCACGGTGGAGGTCAGCCGTGCCGCGCAGGGTGGCAAGGGCCTGCGCCTGCGCCTGCTGGCCGCTGACGTAGCCTCGGAGCAAAAGGGGCTTGTAACCCCCGGCCCCACACCACTGGCCCGGCTGGCAGCCTTGTGGCCTACCGCTGCTGTGGTGGTGGACAGCCCGGCAGCAGCAGCCCTTATCCCACCCGCACTCCGTGACCGGCGTGAACCGGGTTTTGCCCCCTACCCCGACTCCATAGCCGCAGCCTGTGACGCGCTGGAGGAACCGCTTGTTGCCCTGCCCGGTGGCATGGAAGCAACCATAACCCCCACCCCTGCTCTGATCGCGATTGATATGGACGCGCCCCCCGCACAAACGGGCCGTACCAAACAGACCGCGCAATTTGCTGCCAACCGCGATGCCCTGCCCGCACTGATGCGCCAGATCCGGCTACGCAACCTGTCTGGGGCCATTCTGATAGACCCGGCAGGCCTTGCCACCCGCAAGCGCCAGGCCTTGTTGGAGCCGGTTAATGCCGCGCTCAAGCCAGACCCGCTTAACCCGCGCTGCCTGGGCATTACTGCCCTTGGACTGATAGAAATTGTGCGTGCCCGTATTTACCCTTCCCTGCCCGAGCTGCTGAACAGCCCGCACGGCCGCGCGCTGCGGGTGCTCCGGCATATTCTGGTGCATGCCCCCCAGACAACGCAGATAACGGGTGGAGCAGGCATTATCCGCGCACTGGAGCAGGACCCCGAAGCCGTGGCCGACTGCGCACGCCAGCTTGGCCACAAGCTGAGCCTGCACACAAACCACGCCCTGCCCGATTTGACATGGACTGTTCAGGAATCCTGATGAGCAAAGCCACCAAATGCCCGATCTGCGGGCAACCCAGCACCCCTGACTACCGCCCTTTCTGCTCCCGCCGTTGTGCGGATGTGGACCTTGGCCGCTGGTTTGGCGGCAACTACCGCATCCCCGGCGAACCTGTTCAGGAACCGGATGGTGAAAAACCTGAAATAAATGATGAAACATGACTTGATCTCTACAGCGAGCTGAGATAAATCCTCTCTCACGCCGCAAGGCTGCGGTGCCCAAGTAGCTCAGTTGGTAGAGCATGCGACTGAAAATCGCAGTGTCACTGGTTCGATCCCGGTCTTGGGCACCATTATAACGCAGTAAACTGCATCCCCCCGTGACAATTTGATGTAATTTGTGCTCATCGCTCTTTGTGCGTGTTCGCATTTTTACACCCGCCTACAAAGGCACTGCGACAGTTGGAACAACACTGGCACCTGTTGGCTGCCATCTCCTTACTTACTTCCAGAGCGATGGAAACAACTTCAACAGCAAGAAGCCTAAGTGTTCGTTCAATAGTGAGCACCTTCCCACCCGGTTGAGAATGGTATCTGTCTGGCTTCTGCCAGGTGCTGCCCCCGATGCGGAAACTGCATCCGTAAGGCTTGTTCATCATTACACTGACCGGAATTGTCTGCGTGTTCGGGCTACTATATTGCAGGGCAGCCCATAGGAAACAGCCTGACCGAGACCGCTGACTTCCCACGCTATCGCTGCCCCCCAAGCCAGAAATGGCTATATTCCTATGCCTCGGAACCACAATGCCAGTGCTTCCGGCCACTCCAAGCAAAGTGCGCCCATAATTGGCCTTCCAGTTGGCTTCGTCAAAATTGCTACTAAACTCTGATACTTGTTTCTTTAATCAATATTTTTTCGAAGTTTCTATTGAATTATCATTCTTGGATTTTATTGATTTTATCTTTAAAATTAACAAATGACTGTATGTCGGTTTCCCAAGTTGATATTTTTTGATCATCTTCATTGGTAAACCTTAAATCTCCCAAATCAGCCTCATTAGAAATTATTTTATCCAATGGATGTTGATCAGCAAGAATCATCCAATTTTGCAAATAAACAATATCACCTTGTAAATAACACGGCCAAGACATAAAGAAATTAGATGTGTTTGGATTATGAACATCAACAAGAAAATAAGATTTTTTCTTCTTTAAAAGTAACTCTGCAGCATGCCGCCATTGTTTCTGGTAAGAAGCCTTATCGAAAAAAGTTGTATTCGAAAAAAACCTCTCATTGAAATCATTGATAATTATTTTCCCCCAGTACCCGTCTTCATCATAGAAATTATCACTTTTTTCTAAAAACAGGTCAAACATGACTAGTCCTTTATCGGGTTGAGTGAAAAATCGAACACACCGGATTTCTTGTCTCGTCTGTCAGACATGGTCCATCCGCTCCCCACATTATGAGCGTCACGCCTTCTTGTAATATATTGCCTTCTATTTCAAAATTCTGTCTGCACTCAATAAATTGCATGGCAGGTTTTGTTCCACTTCCTGTGGAATATCTCCACTGATTGCGCCCCACCATACCAACCAGAGAATGCGCACAGAAGCGTGCCATCATTGCTTAAAACAACAATGGCACGTTCCATTTTTCTTCCAGAAAACTGTGTTCCGTTTGAGTGATCCAGCCCAGCCCCTGCATGTCATCCAGCATCCACGCCACATTCCCTGCTTCTGTATGGCCATGGATGTAATGTGTTTTTTCTGTAAAGCCTTCGCCACTCAAGGTTTTAAGGGTTGCGGCTTCGGGCAGGTTTAATCCTTTTTCTTCCAGCGGTGCGGCTAGGTCATGCGCAACAGTCTGCCTGTTTTCCGCATTGCGCAAAAAAATCCTGGCATCGTTCAGCGCGTTGATAATTGCTTTGCAGACATCCTGATTTTGAGACGTGCCTTGTGGCACAACAAACTGCTTTTCAATATGACGCGGCATAACGGTTTGAGAACCACCAGCCAGAAAAGCAAGGTTTTGCAGGCAGGCTTCTGTCCCCCATGGCGGGCCTACACACCCGCCATCTATGGAGCCATTCATCAGGGCGCTGATAATATCAGGCGGGGGCATGACCTGAATTTCAATATCCTGCTCCATGTTCACCCCTATGGATAACAGGAACCGCTTGAGGATAAGAAAATGGGTTGAATACATATGCACAACAGAAAGCCTTGGACGGCGGCTGATTGTAGCGCGCCATGTCTCAAAAGCCTCACGCCCCTTATCCCCCGTGGGCCACTGTCCCATCAGCGGGTTGGTGCCACGCAGTATAACGGTGTTGCCCCCATAGCTTAACGTCGCAAGGGGCTTGAGTGCAGGCATATGCCCACGCCTGCCCAAAGAGGTCATCATGGCCAGTGGCGCAAACATAATGGCTGCATCCAGTGTTTTCCAGACCAGACCATCTGCGATATTGGCCCATGAGGGAGAAACCACCAGTTCCGTCCTAAGCCCGTATTGTGCAAACAGGCCCGCATTATGGGCAAGCATAACGGGCGCACTATCAGACAGGCGCAGCAACCCGATACGGAGAGGTCTGGTCATGGTGTGTCGCTTTTCTGCTGCGCGGCGAGGTACTGGGTGGCCACGGTGACAATACGCTGGGATGTTTGCATTGCCCGCCCTCGGAACCAGCGATATGCCTGTGTTTCATTTGTTTTTTCATTTTTCATGAACAGCTTTTTGGCCTGATCAATAATCCTGCGCTCTTCAATTTCCTGCTGTGCGGCACTGAGTTCCGCCCGCGTGCGCTGAAAACGCGCATAGAGCGCAATGGCTGCACGGAGCAGCGGCTTAACATCATCCGGAGGGGCATCCAGAACATTGTAGGAGCATACCCCAGTATCAAACGCGGTTTCCATAAGGTCCACATCGTCCTCATCCACAAACAGGGCAATGGGCCGTTCCAGTGCTGGAACAGACAGCGCGCGCACGCTATCCAGCGCATCACGGTCTGCGCGGGCCATGTCCACAAGCACAACATCGGGGTAGTACTGGTGCACGGCTTCTATCAGGCTCATGCCAACAGGAACGGACTGTACATCAAGCGACGGGTCCGCCCGCAGCGTATCGGACAAGGCCTTTGCCCGTCCGGGGTTTTCATCGGCAACCAGCACCTTGATGGGGGTGCGCATGGGGGATGGGGCAGGATATTTATCCATTAATAAATATCTCGCAGGTAGCGGCCCCCTCTGGTCAGCCCGGCAACATAATCATCTGCCTGGCTTGCTGGCATGGCCCCATGCCGTGCCACAATACGGCGCAATGCGGCATCCACATCACGCGCCATACGCGCCGCATCTCCACAAATATAAAGGAAAGCCCCGGCCTGCAACCAGTTCCATAGCTCTGCCCCGGCTTCCTCCATCCTGTCCTGCACATAGATCCGCTTGGGTTGATCGCGCGAAAATGCGGTATCAAGCCGTGTCAGGCACCCGGTATGCGCAAAGCGGGCCAGCTCCTCCTGATAGTAAAATCCTTCCTGAGCGTGCCGTTCGCCAAAAAACAGCCAGTTGCGCCCTATTGCGCCAAGGGCTTCACGCTCCTGCAAAAACCCGCGGAATGGCGCAATACCCGTGCCGGGGCCGATCATGATCACATCCGTCCCGCCATCTGCGGGAAGATGGAAGTGCGTTGTGGGCTGGACAAAAACCGGCACATCGGCCCCAGCGGGCAACCCGGCAAGCCAGTTTGTGCACACACCGGGCCATGGGTCGTTATTCACGCCCACAGTCAGTTCCACCACCCGCCCCGACACGAGCGGGGAAGAGGCTGTGGAATAAAGCCGGGGCTGCATCCTGCGGAACAGGGCGGGCACATCCTGTGCCGCAACATCAAGGCGGGCCGCCTGCAACAGTTCGGGCAGGTAACCGCCTTCGGTCCGGCCAAGTGCGTGCAGCATTGCCGGGTTGGGGCGTGCCAGATCAAAATGGCGCAACAGGGCATCGTGCAGCCCAACGGTGCCTGCGCCCTTTAGGGTCACGGGAGTATCCGCTGGCAGGCCCAGTGCCGCCAGAGTGGTTTTGACAACCTCCACAGCGTTGCAGGGCCATATCCCCAGCGCATCTCCGGGCTTCCAGTCCAGGCTGCTCTTGCCCAGGTCCAGACCAATACGGCGTGTATCCTTGCTGGCAGCGCCCTGACACAAGCGTTCGTTCAGTGCAAGGCGGGCAATAACCGGCGCATCCCTTGTGCCAACTCTAGGCTCGGGCAGCGTGGTGGCGGGTGCGGCCTCCCCTCCGGCGGGTGGGGCCACTGGGGGTGTTGTGCTGTCCAGCACAGCCAGAAGCTGGCCACGCCAGACTTCTACCGTATCCTCAAAATCCGGTTCGCAATCCACGCGGTCCATGATCATACAGGCACCCAGCTCCCGCAGGCGGCCATCCAGCGCACAGCCAAACCCGCAGAAACTGGCATAGGAGGAATCCCCCAATGCCAGAACCGCGCAGGAGAGGCCTGTCAGTGCCTCCTTGCGCGCACGCAGGGTGTCCCAGAATGGGGTTGCACAATCGGGGGGATCTCCATCCCCAAAAGTGGAGACAACAAAAATCGCCTTCCCCTGCCCGAGGTCCGCATCCTTGCAGTGATCCAGACAGGCGAGTTCCACCGTATACCCGGCCTCCCGCAGCCAGACAGCCACGGTAGCGGCCAGCGCCTCCGCCCGACCAGTCTGCGATGCCCACCAAACCCGGATGCTCTGCCGCACGGCAAGAACATCCGGGGGAAGAGGCTGGGCACACGCCTCCCCCACACGGCTGAACAGGCCCGCCAGCAGGCCGTTTACATAACTCCGCGCCTCCACAGGCAGGGGAGCAGATGCGGGTACATCCGGCACCAGACCGGGTTGTGGGGGCACCATACGCAACCCTTCCAGAAAACCTTTCAGCCATATTCTGGCCTGTTCGGGCAAATCTGGCTGGAGGGCTGGATCATCAAGGGAGAAATGACGCATCAGGGTATCAAGCGGCATAGGGGCACTTCCTTCTTCCTGACGGGGGGCTGAGGGCGGCGACGCATCTGGCGCAACCCGCTCCAGCTTAACGGCACAGAGCTTGAAGCCGGGCTGGAGAGAGAGCGGGTCCACATCATCCGACGTAACCGCATTGACGGCCATGTCCGGGCCAAAGCGGTCATTCCAGTGGAATGGGGCAAAGCACTGCCCCGCCCCCACGCGCTGGCTGATTTGAACAGGCAGAACAATGTGCCCACGGCGGGACGTTACCCTGACACGATCATCCGCCTGCAACCCAAGTAACTGTGCATCCTGCACCGAAACCTCCACAAATGGGCCGGGGTTCAGGCGGTTCAGGCTGGCAACACGGCCTGTTTTGGTCAGGGTATGCCACTGGTGTTGCAGTCGGCCACTGTTGAGCACAAAGGGGAACTGCTCATCTGGCCATTCCTGCGGGCGCATCCATGGGCGCGCGTAAAAAATCGCACGCCCATCGGGGGTAGGAAAAACTGGTAGCACCTGCCCGGCCGGTACATAGCGCACCGGGTGGCGGGCCTGCGTGTCCCCCACAGGGGCAGGCCACTGCACCGAGCCTCGGCGCAGGCGCTCATAGCTCACTCCGGCGCAGTCATAGCCGGTTTTGGGGTTTGTAAAACGGCTGAGTTCAGCAAACACTTCAGCGGCGGAAGTAAAGGAAAAACCCTGTTCAAACCCCATGGCGCACGCAACACGGGCAATAAGCTCCCAGTCGGCCAGTGCTTCCCCCGGTGGAGCAACCGCCTTTTGTGCCAAGGTCATGGTCCGGTCGGAATTCACCTGCACGCCATCCGCTTCTGCCCAAAGGGCAGCTGGGAGCAGACTATCGGCAAATCCTGTGGTTTCACTATCTGCAAAGGCGTCCTGTACAACCACGTAATCCGCTTTTTCCAATGCCCGTATGACATGACCGCGATTGGCAACAGTAGCCACAGGGTTGGTGCAGATAATCCAGCAGGCTTTTATGCGGCCTTCTTCCATGGCCTCAAACATGGCAATGGCGCCATTGCCCCCCACATCCCGCAGAGTGCCGGGGGGGAGCTTCCACTGCGCCTCCACAAATGCGCGGTCTTCCGCCACCAGCGCGCTGCGTTGCCCCGGTAGCCCCGGCCCCATATAGCCCATTTCGCGCCCCCCCATGGCGTTGGGCTGGCCGGTCAGGGAAAACGGGCCGCAACCGGGCCTGCACAGCGTGCCTGTGGCAAGGTGCAGGTTGCATAGCGCATTGGTATTCCATGTTCCCGCAACGCTCTGGTTCAGCCCCATGGTCCACAGGCTCATCCAGTCCCCGGCCTGAGCAATCCAGCGGGCGGCGGTCATAATATCTGCAACAGGCAGGCCGGTTATTTCGGCAACAGTGCTGGGCGCATACTCTGCCAGAAATGCAGGCATGGCATCCCACCCACGGGTTGCCTGCGCGATAAACTGTTTGTCTATGTCTCCATTTTCAACAAGAATATGCAAAAGGCCATTCAGCAGGGCCAGGTCTGTTCCCGGGCGGATGGGCAGGTACAGGTCCGCCTTTTCCGCCGTGGCCGTTTTGCGTGGGTCCACCACAATCAGCTTGGCCCCGGCCCTTTTCCGCTCCATCAGACGCAGGAACAGGATCGGGTGGCAATCGGCCATATTGGACCCGATGACAAAAAACAGGTTGGTGGTGTCTATATCCTCATAACTGCCCGGTGGTGCGTCTGCCCCGAGCGAGAGCTTGTAGCCTGTACCTGCCGCTGCCATGCACAGGCGGGAATTGGATTCTATATACTGGCTTCCAACATACCCTTTTGCCAGTTTGTTAATGAGGTACTGTGCCTCCACAGACATCTGACCGGACACATAAAACGCAATTGCATCCGGCCCATGTGTATCCAGGATGCTCCTTAACCTTGCTGCCGTTTTGCCAATAGCCTGTTCAAGCGGAACCGCCACGGCATCCGCCCCACGTTGCGGGCGCAACAAGGCGGTTTTTAAACGCTCCTGCGCATATAAGGGCTTATCGCACGAGCTGCCTTTTGTGCATAAACGGCCGGCATTGGCAGGGTGCGCGGCATCACCCCGCACCTTTGCAATTTTTCCATCCTTTACATCCAGAATAATCCCGCACCCTACGCCACAATACGGGCAGACAGAACGGAATGAAGTATCAGGCATGGCCACGTCAGGCAGGCGTCAGTTCAGGTGTGCCCTGCCCGGCGCGCACCCTGATCTGCACCTTGCCGTCCACCAGCCGTGCATCCCATGTGCGCAGCCGGACCGATGCATCCTCCAGACACTGGCCATCTTCCAGACGGAAGTGCTGCTTGTACAGTGGTGAGGCCACAACCCGCTGCCCCTTGATCTCCCCTATCAGCCCACGGCCAATAATATTGGCATGCGAAAACGGGTCATGGTTATCCAGCGCATACACACAGGCGGGCTCGGCCTGCGTGGCCGGAACATAGAACAGGGCAACCTGATTACCCTCGCACCATGCGACCACACCAGATTTTTCCACAAGGTCCGTTTGCGCGCACAGTTCCGTCCATGCCTGCGGGCCTGCAAGGCTCCCTGCCTCGGGCAGATTGGCAGCGGGCCTGACCTGATCACGCTCGGCCACAGTGCGAATGTTGGGGTCTGGGCGGGCATCGTTTACAAATGTGCGGAACCGCTTGAGTTTGTCCTTGTCGCTCAGTGCGTCCCGCCATTCGCAATGGTAGCGGTCCACCACCAGTTGCATCTGGCGTTCCAGCTCTTCGGCAATGCCAAGGCTGTCGTTGATGATCACGTCCTTGAGGTAATCCAGCCCGCCTTCCAGATTTTCACGCCAGACAGAAGTCCGCTGGAGTTTATCGGCCGTGCGGATATAGAACATGAGAAAACGGTCTATATATTTTATCAGAGTTTCTGAATCGATGTCGGTTGCAAACAGTTCCGCATGGCGCGGCCGCATGCCGCCATTACCACAGACATAAAGGTTCCAGCCGTTTTCTGTGGCGATAACCCCCACATCCTTGCTCTGTGCTTCCGCACATTCACGCGTGCAGCCAGAAACCGCAAACTTGAGTTTGTGGGGCGAGCGCAACCCCTTGTAGCGGTTTTCCAGATCAAGGGCCTTGCCCACACTATCCTGCACACCGTAACGGCACCATGTGCTCCCCACGCATGATTTTACGGTGCGGGTGGACTTGCCGTAAGCCTGCCCCGTTTCAAACCCTGCATCGAGCAGTTCGGTCCAGATTTCTGGCAACTGGTGCAGTTGCGCGCCAAACAGGTCGATCCTCTGCCCACCGGTAATTTTTGTGTAGAGATCATATTTTTTTGCAACCTGACCCAGCACGATCAGCTTGTCCGGTGTAATTTCCCCCCCGGCTATGCGTGGCACCACCGAGTAGGTGCCGTTCTTTTGCATATTGGCCATGAACGTGTCGTTCGTGTCCTGCAGGGGAATATACAGCGGGTCGGTTATGGGCTTGTTCCAGGCCGAAGCAAGAATGGACCCAACCGCAGGTTTGCAGATATCGCACCCCAGACCGCCATGGCCATGCTGCTGCATCAGCTCTTCAAATGTCTGGATACCGTGCACCCGGACCAGAGAATACAGCTCCTGCCGGGTATGGGAAAAATGCTCGCACAGGCTGCGATCAACCGTAATGCCACGGCTTTCCAGCTCTGTTTCAAAAACACTTTTCAAAAGGGCGGCACACCCGCCGCACCCTGTGCTGGCTTTTGTGGTCTGCTTGAGTTCCCCCAGATCGGTGCACCCGGCATCTATTGTTGCGCAGATCGCCCCTTTGGTCACGTTATGGCATGAGCAGACCATGGCCGTATCGGGCAGGGCATCGGCCCCAAGCAGTTCCGCCCCTTCCCCACGCGGGAGAATAAGTGCTGCCGGGTCGGCCGGGGGTTTGATCGCGTTCTGCACGTATTGGAGAATGGTGTCGTAATACGAATTATCCCCCACCAGCACGGCACCCAGAACACGGGTACCATCCCCAGACAGCACAAGCCGCCTGTAGGTGCCATCTGCCTCGCCTATAAAGCGGTAGCTCCTACTCCCCGGTGTTGCCCCGTAGGCATCGCCAATGGAGCCTACATCCACACCCTGCAATTTGAGCTTGGTGGACATGTCTGCCCCGGTAAAAGCGGCTTCCTCGCCTGCCAGAATGGACGCAACCGTGCGGGCCATGGCATAGCCGGGCGCAACCAGACCAAAAACCTGCCCCTGCCAGGAGGCACATTCCCCAACGGCAAAAATGGCTGGGTCTGACGTACGGCAGCTCTGGTCAATCACAATACCGCCGCGTGCTTCCACCTCCAGCCCGCACTCACGCCCAAGCTGGTCCTGCGCACGAATACCAGCGGAAAACACCACCATATCGGTTTCAAGGAACGTATCGTCTGCAAAAATCAGGCGGTGCCGGCAGGTCTGCCCCGGCACAATCTGCTTTGTGGCGTGGGATGTGCGCACATCTATCCCCAATGCCTCAATCCGGCATTTGAGCGCATCTCCGCCTTCCTTATCCAGCTGGGCAGACATAAGGTGCCCTCCAAGCTGGATAACGCTTGTGTGCAGGCCCAGTATTCTCAGGGCATTGGCGGCCTCCAGCCCAAGCAGACCACCCCCGATAACCGTGCCGTGCTGTGCACCCTGTGCTGCTGCGCGGATAAGGTCCAGATCTTCCAGATTCCGGTAAACAAGCCCTGCCGTACCGGTATTTCCGGGCACCGGAGGCACAAAGGGGGTGGAGCCAGTTGCCAAAATCAGCGTTGTGTACTGCAAAGCGCCTTCTGCACTGTGTACGGTCTGTGCCTGCCGGTCTATGCTGCTCACGCGCACCCCACGGTGCAGGGTAATGCCGTGTGCTGCATGAAAATCTTCCGCATGCAGGCGCAGGGCCAGCGCATCCTGCCCGGTCATGTATTCGGTCAGGTGCACACGGTCATATGCATCGTGCAGTTCCTCGCCAAATACGTGGATGGCGCAATTTTCGTGCAGGCCGTGCATGACCAGCTGTTCTGCACAGTAGTGCCCCACCATGCCATTGCCGATGATAACGATAGTGCCGGTAGTGGCCATGGTCAGTAACTCCTCGCAATTTGGGAACAGGGGGTGACAACGCAAATGCCCATATGCGCGCAAGGCTGCCCGGAAGCGTGCAACCGCCCCCGCAGGAGGCATGCACACAGGGAAGAACGCATGTTACAGAAAACAGAATGGGAAAAACGCTGCACCATTATGGAACGGTTCCTGCGTTTGCACTGTGTGCAAACACGCCTTGTTCAGGCCAAGGAGCCGCCGTTGACCCCTGAACAACTCGCCGTTAACCCGTTACCACCGCCGTTGACGGTAACTGTTATGGGATGCTTCCAATTAGTTCCTTACACGAAATAAAATAAATAGGGAACCACATATCACGCCAAAAGCTGCCCCGGCTCATGGCATACGGACCTAGAACTTGAACTCCATGGTCTGCATATAAAACATGCCGCTTTTGGCCCCGGCCTCCCGCATACCGTGGGATGAGGCAAAACCTGCAATATCGTGCGTCCATGTAAAATGCGGGGCAAAACTCCAGGCAACCTGCACCTGGGGAGAAACACCAACAAAACCACCATGCAGGTTATTGCGCCAGGCATAGGTCTTGCCTGTTCCGTAAACCGCGTCCTGTGTGCTCTCACGCCAGAAGGCAGGCACGTGCAGCCTCAGGCGCAGGTTGGGTTTGGGAGCGGCTGTAATTAGCGGGCCAACCCCCACAAGGTTCTGGGATGTCAGGGCGAGTGTAACATCGTTATAATATGGCAATGCGACATACGGTGTTGCAAAAGTGCCAACTGCACCATTCTTGCTGTTGTAATTCCCGCCGGAAAACACATCGGCCTGAATCCCGAAAGAGGGTTTACCCAGAAGGTTTTTTGCATTCCAGCTAATGCTTCCGTTAACCGCAAATGCCCGGACCGGACGGGTTTGCGCATCCTTTTGCGCGGGACGAAACTGCCCACCCTGAAAAACCCCGGTCAGATTAACATCAAACGGACCGGCATTCCCCCATAAACGCCCGCCTATATTATCCCGGCGGGTGGAGCCTGCTTCCGTCTTGCCTGCCTGAGCAAGAGGCAGGGCCGCATTGGCACCGTTAAACAGGTAGCCAAGAAAAAACACATCGGCAAAAAGCTGGCTCTTCTGCTTCATAAAAGAAAATGATGGCAGTGCCGTGGATGTGTAGGCCCCATACATGCGGGCATTGTAACTTGTGCCATCTGCAAACACATCAATCGGCTTTTTATTGGTCTGCATGAAGTCAAACAGGTCAACACGAAAGGACTTCCACACCGCGTAGCCCCGCACGCCATCCCATGTCTGCTGCACGTTAGGCAGGTCACGGGCCGACTGCATGGAAACCGGCGCATCCAAAAATACCTGCCGCCCGCCAATAACCCCCATGCTCGCCCCCAGCAGATGCCCCTTTACCTCCAGAATCCCTTGCTGAAGGTCCAGCCGCTCGCGCTGTGTGCCTGCCTGATACCCGTAGTAATTGGAGCCACCGGCCACCCCCCACAAAAACTCGGCGTATGCGCGCACATGTTCACCAAGATGCAGGTCTGCACCATACATGTTGCGCAACAGCACACGGTTGGCGTTGGTTTTGCCTGCTGTGCCCATCATGGGCTGGTTTTCAAACACATAGCGTAGCCGCTCCTCCCCGCTCAGGGAGAGCCAGATACTGCCTGTGGTGTTCAGGCGTATGTATTTAAGGCGATTGAACCAGTCCTTATTTCTTTTTGATACCGGAACGTTTGCAAGATCGCTCCAGTCCTCGGCCCAGCGGACCTGCCCAAAGCCTGCCATTGTTCCAAAGCCGCTGGCAGCCTGCTTGCCTGCGTTGAACACCCCCCAATCCTGTGTATGGGGGATGTGCCCCGCCGCTTTTGCGGGTTTGGGCGTGTTGTTTTTCTCCACCGCCACAATGGTCTGGCGTGCAGTCGGGGCTGTATCCTGCGCGGGAGCACTGGCAGCCTGCGCCAAGGCGGGGTGTATCCCCACAGTGCCCAGCAGCACAGCCGCATGAACCGAGATTGGCCAGGTCTGAAAAAGGGCGCACCTGGGGCGCACGCGATTCTTGTTCAAGGTCACGTGTCATAATCCGTGGCTGAAAGGAAAATCAGGAAATTGCGGAAAGGCCGGTCGTGTCAGACCCATGTGCATCGGCTGGTTTGTTCCAGCTTCTGCGGCAGATGGAGACGCAGACAAGAGCCACCAGAGCGATACCGGCAAAAGCCAGAAACCCCAGACTATAAGACCCCGTTGCCTGCCGTGCGGCTCCCAGAGAGGAGGCCAGATAAAACCCGCCAACCCCACCACTCATGCCGACCAGCCCGGTCAATATGCCCACCTGCTGTGCAAAACGTGTGGGAACAAGCTGGAAAACGGCACCATTCCCCAGACCCAACACCAACATGCCCGCGAAAAAAGCAGGGAACGCCAGCCAGATCGTAGGCAGCCCCAAACCGATCAGGCCAAAAATAACGGTTGCGGCCCCATAGAGTATGCACAGCGCACGCTCACCCCCAATACGGTCTGCCAGTGCGCCACCCAGCGGGCGGATAAAGGAACCAGCAAACACTACCAGCGCGGTGCAACTCCCTGCCACTGCGGGGGAAAGGCCATACTGGTCATTAAAATAGATAGTCAGGAAGGAGGCCAGCCCAACAAAGCCGCCAAATGTTACGCCGTAAAAGAACATCAGGGCCCAGCAATCGGCTTTTTTCAAAACCGGGAGCCACGCCACAAGGCCGGCACTCGGGCGGCGGGGTGGTTCTTTGGCAAGGTAGATAAAGGCACACAGCACAAGGACAAGCGGCAGCGTGGCCAGCCCGAACACGTTGGTCCAGCCATAAAGGGCCGCAAGCCCGGGCGCGAACAGGGAGGCAAGCGCCGTGCCGGAATTACCAGCCCCGGCAATACCCAGTGCCGTGCCCTGATACTGCGGAGGATACCAGCCAGATGCCAAAGGCAGAGCAACAGCAAAGGAAGCCCCAGCCACACCCAGAACAAAAGCTACGGGAAACAGACCGGCATAACTATGTGGTGCCAGCACCCACGTTGCGGCAAGCCCTGCAATAACAAAGGACTGCATGCCTATGGCAACACGGCGCGGGCCATAATGGTCAACCAGTGCGCCAGCAACAACCCGCAGCAAAGCACCTGCAAGCACAGGCATGGCCACCAGAAGCCCCTTCTGGCCGGAGTTCAGGTGCAGGTCATGTGATATGGCTATGCCAAGCGGCCCAAGCAGCACCCAGACCATGAAAGACACATCAAAATAAAGAAAAGCAGCAAGCAGAGTGCGGGGATGACCAGCTTTGAGGAAACCTCTATCCATAACACTAATACCTAGTGCCGGACTAAACGTCAGGCACGCCCACCATGGGCAAGAAGGCCATCATTGGCCCCCAATGTAGATATCATCATGACCTTATGGATCGAATGCCAGCGTTGACATTTACCAGATCTGACCCAAGGATGACGGCATATCATTCCGATGTCAAAATGTTTCTATGCGCGGGCGACATCCTGGCAGGATGCTGTTTGTTTTTTGCCACACAGGCCACGCAAGGTGCCAAGCCATGCAGCAGCAAGACACTCTGCAAAGAGTGTAGTCCATTCAAAATGTTTTTAAAGAAGTCCGCCCTGCGCAATTCTGCGCAGCTTATTGGCATCACGCACAACCAGCATCTGGCGGGAGCGGGCCAAAAGCCCCACTTTCTCCCACGCGGCCAGCTGGCGGCTGGCAGTATAGAGCGTTGTGCCCGCCAGTTCCGCCACATCCCTGCGGCGCAGGGGAATACAAATCTCACAAGCCCCGGCCTGCACGGCGCCACTCTGCTCAACCAGCATAAGCAGGGCATGGGCAATGCGCTGCTCTGCGCTCTGGGTTGCCATTTCACGCAGGCGGTTTTGAACATTGGCAAGCCGCTGCCCGACCATGCCGATAATGTTGATCGCAATTTGCGGGGAGTTCATGGTCAGCGCCATAAAATCCGCTTTTGACCAGCTTGCAATATGCGAGGGCATCGCTGTTTCAGCATCCGCCGGGTAATACCCTTCGGTAAACAGCGCGACAGTGCCAAACATCTCCCCCGGTGCAATCATGCGCATGAGTGCCTGCGCGCCATCGCTCCCGATCTGGCGGATACGCACCGCCCCCACAAGCACCGCATAGGCCCGTTGCGCCACCGCTCCCTGCGTGAACACACCAGCCCCACCGGGCAGAACATCAATCCGCGCCAAAGACGCAACATGCGCTGCCACTTCGGGCGGCAACCCCTTTACCAGACCCAGTGCGCATATGGCCCTGACCGTATTCTGCGAAGGCGCTTTTTGCTCAGACATGCCATGACCCATACACCCCTTATGCCGCGCAGGGTATTCATGCCACGCATACGATCAGACCGGCGACCAGCCATGGCTACCCGCCACCGCACCAAAAACGGTTATCAGACCCAGCACCAGCAGAACAATATGCGCGCGATGCAAGGCGGTAAAAGCGGCATCCGGGTCACGCTTTGCCCAGACATTAAAGCGCCGGTGGAGAACAAGAGGCTCCGCAATAAACAGAACAATGGCAAACACCAGCCACAACCCCACCATGGCGTGCATCCACCAGAAACCGGGTTCAGCAAAACGTGCCCAGAGGTCCATTTTCATGACCATAAAAAGCCCGCTCAGCCCGACCAGAACCACAGCACCGCGCGCCTGCCACACAAAACGGCGCTCAAAAGCCTGAAAAGCCGCAAGCCTGTCCGCCCCGAACACACCACAGCGCAGGGCAGGCAAAGCCGCTGTTGTCGCCATGGAGACCCCGCCAATCCAGATCACGACCCCGATCACGTGCAGTGCCCGGGCAATTGCCAGTTCGTTCATCCATCCCTCCTTGGGAAGATTGCCATATTTGCCTGTCTCGCCGTATTTCTACTGCGTTGGGGGCGTGTCGGGTTTGCGCTGGCGCAATCTTTCTGCCAGTCGCATCAGATAGACTGTGCTCAACATCAGGCTGTTAAGGAGGCTCATATTATGAGCAGGCTGCCACTAAACGAGGACGGGCTGGCAACACTTGTAGACGCCTTTTACACACGTGTGCGCGCGGACCCCGAGCTTGGCCCCATTTTTGAAGATGCCGTGACCAACTGGCCTGAGCACCTGCAAACGCTCACGGCTTTCTGGTCTTCCGTCATGCTGGGTACCGGGCGTTACAAAGGCCAGCCAGTGCCCGTGCATATGCAGCACCGTGACCGGATGACGCCAGAACTGTTTGATCGGTGGCTGGCACTGTGGGGTGAGACCACCTCCACACACATGCCAGCAGATGTGGCTGCTGTTCTACAGGACAAGGCAGCCAACATTGCCAGAAGCTTGCAGCTTGCTCTCTCTTTTTACGCCAAACGGGCCATGCCCCAGCGCAACACAGCACCTTGAGGCGCTGTTCCTCGGAAAAGTGATACCCATGACCGAAGCCCTGCCCTATCGCTCCACGCCCGTATTCGATCAGGACACGCTACCTGCTGCCTTGCGCACGCGCCATAATACCAAGGCAGGTGTGTGGGGCGTGGTCCGTGTGCTTGAAGGGGAGTTGAAGCTCACTTATCTGGCCCCTCCATCTGAACTTCTGCTGACACCCGCCACCCCCGGCCTGATCGAACCGCAGCAGCCTCATTTTGTAACACCCATGGGCAAGGTGACGATGAGGGTGGATTTTTACGATCAGCCCCCTCCCCCTTCCGCGTTCTCAGCTCCCCAGTCCTGAACAGGTGTGAGCAGGTTTTTCCCATACCAACGCGGACAATCCTCCCGCGCGGCAACCCGGCCAAAATGGCGCTCCATGCAACAGAGGACCGGCCTACTGCATAGGATAAGCGGCTCCTCCCGCCCTGAATAAACATAATTTTTGTAAATAAAAATCAAACAAATGTTGTTTTTTGCAGGATAAATAACGCTGTTAAGAAAATAATATCAAATATAGATAGAGAAAGATTAGAATATTATTAATTAATTATTATTAAGGTTTCCTCCGGACATTTCTATTAAGCCCGTCAGGAGACAGCCGCATGTTGGGAAAATGCCTTACAATTTTCCGCAAACCACACGTTAACGGGCTTAAGGTTTATCTTTTTACCACGTCCCTTTTTGTTTCTGTTCCCGCTTTCGCAGCCAGCAGTGCAACGGATTATACCGTTGCTGCGGGCTCGAATTACTCGGTCAGCGATAGCCAGAATATAAACCTGACCAACAATGGCAGCACATTCATCAACTCATCGGGGAGAATTGCCGGCACAACAACCAATAATGGGATGTTAAATAATTCAGGAACGCTCAACAATACAACCAACAGCGGAACATTCTACCTGACCAGAGGAACAACCGGCAGTATTGTCAACCTTGCCTCCGGGTCCATCCGCGCCACATTTGGCACAATGGGGGACGTGAACAATTACGGCAGCATGACGCTCTCAGCCGCAGAAACCCTTAATGTTATCAACCAGCAGGATGCAACATTCTCAAACCTATCCGGCACCATAAACGGGAGTTTTGAAAATTCAGGCACGGCCAAACTCTCCGCCACCGCAGTACAGGGGGGGCTGACAAACCACGCATCGGGCACCTTTACAACCAATAGCATAATAGGGAGTGACGTAAGCAATTCGGGCATACTCAACCTGAATGGCAGCGCCATGGTTCAGGGCAATGTTGTCAGCAATGGCGGCACGGTCACACTTTCGGGTATGGGCGTTTATGTGCTGGGCACGCTGGAGGCCAACGGGGGCACATTCAATGTTATCAATGGCGCGGTAAACGCCCTTTCCGGCACGGCAAATGGCACCCTGACCGGCACCCTGATCATCAACCGTGCGGGCAACGCGCTCTATTCCGGCGTTATGTCCGGGCCGGGTGGCATATCGCTCTCTGGCGGGGCTCAGTCCTTTTCAGGGCAGAATACATATACGGGGATGACCGCAGTCAGCGCCAATGCTGCCCTGAATCTATCCGGGTCAATCGCTGGCAGCCTGACCAACAATTCGAGTGCGGCCAACCCCACCATTATTACCAGCACCGGCAAGGTTTTTGGGAATGTGCTCAACATTGGGCAGCTTACCGTTAACGGGACCATTGGCGGACTGGTGAACAACTCCAACACGGGGGTTATTCAGGCCGCCAGTAATGCGGTTTTTGAACAGTCTCTTATAAACTCCGGCACGGCCACACTCAGCAGTTCCTCCGTTATCAAAGGCAACGTAACAGACACCACCGGCTCCACCTTTAACCTGACCGGGTCATCCCAGGTTCTGGGGGATGTCAACAATGCCGGGACGGCAAACATCAATACCAATGCAACAGTTGTTGGAAACTTTACAAACTCGACAGTCCTGAACATGGATGCCGCAACCATACAGGGTGCCCTTTCCAACATTGGGGTCATGACCATTCAGAACAACTCCCATGTTGGAAGTGTGGAAAACAAAAGTGGCACGGCAACTTTTTCCGACAGCACAATAGCGGGTGCCGCGGTCAATGATTCCGGCGGCACACTCACACTCAATGCTGGCACCGTGGATAGTGTTGCTAACGCAGGCACGCTGTTACTCGCCAAAAACAATACGGTCCTGCACAACACAACCAACACGTCCGGCACCCTGACGCTGGATGGGAACACCATAAACGGGCAGCTTCTGGCCAATGGTGGTACTTTTGATGTCACGGCAAACGGCGCAACCATTGGGTCTTTAACCGGTTCGGCCAACGGCACTCTGGACGGGCAGCTTACACTGGCTACGGCAGACAACACCTATTCCGGCACGCTCTCCGGCACTGGGGGGGTGAGCGTAAGCGCATCCGGGACGCAGGTTTTTAGTGGCAATAATGCCTATACTGGCACCACCCAGATCACATCGGGCATTCTTGCCATCAATGGTGACCAGAGCACAGCCACCGGGGATACACTGGTAAACGCCACAGCCACTTTATCTGGCACCGGCACACTGGGGGGGAATACCGTCATACAAAGTGGGGGCACCCTGACCCCGGGTGATGTGACCAGCCATGTTGGCATCCTGAGCATGGCACAGAACCTGACACTGGCGAGCGGGTCATCCCAGAACTTTTATCTGGGGCAGACCAATGTTGCTGGCGGCGCCTATAACTCTCTGGTTGCCGTGCAGGGGGACCTAACCCTTGGCGGCACGCTCAGCATTACGCCCAATACCGCCGGGCCAAACGTAAACAATAACAGCCTGGACCCCGGCCTTTACCGTTTGTACACATACGGTGGCACATTAAGTGGTGCCGCAGACCAGACGCTGGCCCCAACAAGCGTTGCCCCCGGTGCTACGGCATCCTTGCAGACATCCATTGATCATCAGGTCAATCTGGTTATCAATTACGGCAACCTGACGTTCTGGGATGGTGGAAGCACCACCAACCGGAGCAACAACACGGTAGATGGCGGTTCCGGCACATGGGACGCCCAGACCGGCACCAATGACCTGAACTGGACCGACAAAACAGGCCAGACCAACGGGCCGTGGGTTAATGGCCAGTTTGTTGTTTATGCCGGCAATGCCGGAACGGTAACCGTGCAGGACACATATAACGGCGTTACAAACAATGTTGTCGCCAGTGGCATGCAGTTTGCCAATAATGATGGCAAAATATACACGGTAACCGGGGATAATATTTACGCAAACAGCGCGTCCACTCTTATCCGTGTGGGCGATGGCACCACGGCTGGGGCATCCATTACCGCCGTACTGGATACGGTGCTAAATGACCAACTGGTTTCTGGCGGTACATCTCTGGTAAAAACGGATCTGGGAACCCTGATTATTACCAAGGACCAGACCTATCAGGGAGCAACATCCATTAACGGCGGTGTATTGCAACTGGGTAATGGAGGCACGTCCGGTGCCCTTGCCGCTGGCACTGCCATCCACAATAACGGCGTGCTGGCCATAAACCACAGTGGCACCTTTACACTGGCGCAAAGTATTGATGGCACTGGTGGTCTGGCACAAAATGGTGCCGGCACAACCGTGCTGAGCGCAAACAGCACCTACACGGGGGCCACCACCGTAACACAAGGCACGCTGGAGGTGGATGGGTCCATTACCTCTTCATCCGTTGATGTCAGCAATGGTGGCACCTTAAGCGGGTCTGGCTCCGTGGGGGATACCGTTATTGGTTCTGGTGGCACCCTTGCCACCCCCGATGTACAAAACAGTGTTCGGGTGGCAGGCAATTTGCAAACTGCGCAGAACTCCACACTCGCCCTTCAGGGCACGGACCAGCTTTCGGGCAAGGTCATGAACCTTCAGGGCACGCAGTACCAGCAGTTGCAGTCCAATACACTCAGCGTTGCGGGCAGTGCTGCTCTTTCTGGCACTGTTGTTCTGAATGTTACGCCTGCCACCTCGTTAAAACTGAATGAATATTATACCATTCTCACAACAGGCAGCGGGTTTTTGCAAAAAACCTATTCCCTGCAAACCAACCTGACCAGCCCTTACACATTTATCTCACCATCGCTGTATTATAACGGGAATGATCTGGACGTACTTATGGCACGCAATAGCCTGAGCTTTGCCTCCGTCACCAATACCCGCAACGAGCGTGAAACCGCACAGATGCTGGACCGCGTGCCCCAGAGCAGCGCCATTGTGGGGGCTATGGAGCACCTGAATGCCGCACAGGCCCGCCGGAGCATGAACACGCTTTCGGGCGAGGTGCATGCTTCGGCCCGTACCGCACTTGTGCAGGACAGCTTCCTGTTACGTCAGGCAGCCATGGAGCGGCTGGATACAGCAGACTGCAACAAAGGCTATGTGGACGATACCCTGCACACGGCATCGCTCAGAACCGGCCGCAAGGATGAAGGCTGCCTGAGCGAACAGACCGTCTTGTGGGGGCAGGCTTACGGCAGCCTTGGCCACAATGGGGGCGATGGCAATGCCGCAGCCCTGCACCATTCCACCACCGGTTTTATCATGGGGGTAGATACACCCATACTCAACAACACATGGCGCATTGGCAGCATGCTCAGCTATGGCCGCACCATGTTTGATGTAGGGAGTGGGCGTGGCTCATCCGGCCATGGCAACACGGTAAGCCTTGGGGGGTATGCAGGCACACACTGGGGTGCGCTTACCCTTAAACTGGGGGCTGCCTATACGTGGAATATGCTGAGCCTACAACGCAATGTTGCTTTTCCCGGTTATACGGACCGCCTTTCAAGCAGTTATCTTGGGGGCACCGCACAGGGGTTTGGTGAGCTGGGTTACCGCCTTTACATGGGCCGGAGCATAGCCGAACCTTTTGCCAATGTGGCGTATGTCAACCTGCACACCAATGGCTACCATGAACATGGCGGGGCAGCGGCCCTGCGGGGGGCCGGAATGGATACGGGGGTTACGTTTTCCACCTTTGGGGTCAAGGCTTCTTCCAGCTTTCATGCGGGCAGGCTGCTGTTAATCCCACATGGCTCGGTGGCGTACCGGCACGCATTCGGGCTGACAACACCCACAACCCATATGCTGTTTGCCGCAGGAGGCAGCGGCAGCATGGATATTGCAGGCACACCCCTCTCAACCGATGCTGTGGTGCTGGATACGGGGCTGAGCGCCAGACTGAGCGACCGCATAAAAATCGGTCTGTCCTATACCGGTCAGTATGGCGCGCAATCGGTGGAAAGTGGTGTAAAGGCCAGCATGTTACTGAAGTTCTAGGCCATGCTCCACCAGCCTTATAAAACTGGCAGAACCTGCACTGTTTTTTTCAGGTTCTGTGCCTAAAGGTGCAAGCGCATATGGGTGCGCAGGTCATTGCACCGTTTGGCATACTGGGATGCCTTGGATGCGGTGAAGTAATTGATCAAAAACGCACCCAGCAGGGAGCCGAACGAAATGACGGTCAGCAGTTCCCCTGTAAACAGGATGGGAGCATCATAGTGCAGGGCGGAATACCACAGCAGGCCTATGCTCAACACCGCGCCACAAAACCCGAGCACGCCGGTTGATTTGAGCAAGGAATCCTCAATACTCTCAAACGCCGATGTCTCCCGCCACAAGTCAAACAGCTTGCGGTCCACATCATCCACAGCGGCGGTGTGTTCCTTTATTTCAACCTCCGTGCGTTTGTGGGGGTTTTTGCGGTGAATATCGAGTTCCTGCCGGGCCTTGGCAAACACGCGCCGCCGCTCCTTGATGGCGGGCAGGCTGATGTCCACAAAGCTGAGAATAGCCACGTTAAGACCGGCCGATAACTGCACAACGGCCTGAAAATCGCCCCATGTCACGCTCATTTTTTGGCACCTCACCCCTGGCTCACCTGCTGATCGGGCTTCCTTTTATAAAGCAGGATGGGGGAAATAAAGGGGGCGCGCAGGCATGCCCGTCATGCCCGCCCCCATACCACACTGTCCCCTATGGCAGCGGTGCGGTCTGGTACAACGAAACACGCAGCCCCCCATGGGGCACGGGGGCTTCGGGCGGCAAAAATGGCAGGCCGGTGCCGTGGGCAAGCTTTGCCTCGGTCGTGACAATAGCCACACGCCAGCCCGAAAAATGCGCCAGCATGGTTTGCCCAAACGCACTGTAAAGGGGGAACAGGCTCTGCTTGTCGCCTATGCGGGTGCCATAGGGTGGGTTGGCAATAACCAGCCCCGCAGGCCCCGGTGGTGGCCGCAGGGCGCTAATGGTGGTCTGGGCAAAGGTTGCATAGTCCTGCACGCCTGCGCGTTCAGCGTTGGCGCGGCTCATGGTTATGGCGCCAGCATCCCGGTCGCTCCCATAAAAATGGACCAACGGTGTGCGTTCGCTTTTAACCGCGCGCATCTGCTGCCATGCCTGCGCATCAAAGGTCGCCAGTTGTTCAAACGCAAAATGGCGCGCCCGGCCGGGGTTAAGGCGGGCAGCAATTTCGGCGGCCTCAATCACAAACGTACCCGAGCCACACATGGGGTCCAGCACTGGCTCCTGCCCGTTATAGCCACACTGGCGCAGGAACAGGGCCGCCATTGTCTCCCGCAGGGGGGCGCGGTTAATCGCCTGTTTGTAGCCGCGCCTGTGTAGCAGATCGCCCGATGTATCCACGCTTATGGTGCAGAGATTCTGCTCAATACGCGCACGCACCAGCACTGGTGCGTCATCCGCCTGTGTGGCCCCCAGCGTCTGGGCAATGGCTTTGCCTATGCGCTCGGCCGCAGCACCGGCATGGTACACGCGCGAGCCTGCACAGCTTGCCTCCACCCGGAAGGGTACATCGGGGCGCAGAACGTCCTGCCACGCAACCTGCCGCGCGCGCCGGTCGAGCTGGGACAGGTGCACAACGGGAAAAGACGCTATACGCGCCAGAACCCGGCTGGTCCCACGCACCCACAGGTTTGCGCGCCAGACCTCCGGCCACCCACCGCGGATAACAACCCCGCCGGGCACGGCCACGGGCTGTTTGAACCCTTTAAGCCGCACCTCCGCGCACAACACGGATTCCAGCCCCGGCACGGTGGCCAAAAATATCTCAAAGTCCTTGTCTTTCGTCATGACGCCTGAATGACAGGAAGCCAGCCCAACGGCAACTTTATCCTTGCGCGCCCCATATGCGGATCTGTGCGCAGGGGGGAGTTGAGATACAGCCAAAGCCGTGTATAATTGTTGCGAAATCGAACGATTAAGCAGGAGTTTTTCATGAAAAAAACCATTCTGGCTGTGCTTGCAGCAACTGCGGGCCTGTCCGGCCTTGCAGGGAACGCACACGCAGCAGCCGATGGTGCGCAACTGTTCGCAACACACTGCGCCATGTGCCACCAGAGCACCGGCAGCGGCGTGCCCGGGCAGTTCCCTCCGCTTAAAGGCCGTATCAACCAGATTGCAGCCACCCCCGAAGGCAAAACCTACGTTATTCACGTACTGCTCAACGGCCTGGCAGGCAGCCTGAAGGCTGGCGGCATGTCCTATATGGGTTACATGCCCTCCATGGCCGCCATGTCGGATGATGATATTGCAGCACTGCTGAGCTACGTTTCCGCCCTGTCGGGCGACGCTTCCGCCCCGGCCTTTACTGCGGACGAAATCAAGAGCGCGCGTGCAACCCCACTCCAGCCCGGCCAGATTCTGGAAGAGCGCAACACGCTTAACGCAGCCCACCCGCTGCCATAAGCCCCTGCACCATTACGGGCAGACCATAAAAAAAGCCTCCCGCACAGTGCTGCGGGAGGCTTTTTTGTTACCCCCAGTCCCTTGAAAGGCCGGGGGTAACAAAATGACTTACTGGGCCGTGTAACCGCCATCAATCACCAGTTCACTCCCGGTCATGAACTTGGATTCGTCAGACGCCAGATACAGAATGCCGTAGGCAATATCGTCCGGCTCACCCAGATGGCCAAGCGGATGCAGGTCCACCAGCTTCTGGCGTGCTTCTGCGGCATCGTTGGTCAGCCCCTGCACCATGGGGGTCCAGATATAGCCCGGATGCACGGAATTGACCCGAATCTTGTAGCCCGACTTGGCACAGTGCAATGCGGCAGATTTGGTAAACAGGCGCACGCCACCCTTGCTGGCGTTATAGGCTGCAAGGGTAGGGTCCCCCACCAGCCCTTCAATGGAAGACAGGTTGATAATGGACCCGCCCCCTGCTTTTTTCATGGCTTCAACCGCATATTTGGTGCCCAGAAACACGCTGTTGAGGTTGATGGACTGCACACGCTGCCAGTCTTCCAAACTCGTGCTTTCCACCGTGCCATTATAGGCAATACCGGCATTGTTGACCGCAACATCCAGCTTACCAAATGTCTGCTCCGCCAGATTTACGGCGTTCTGCCAGTCTGCTTCCTGCGTAACGTTGAGTTTGACAAACAGGGCCTCGCCCCCTGCAGCCTTGATTTCGGCTACCGTGTTGTGCCCGGCTTCTTCCTGCAAATCAGCCACGACAACCTTGGCACCTTCCTTGGCCAGCAGAATTGCGGTGGCCTTGCCAATACCGTTGGCGGCCCCTGTAACAATGGCGACTTTTCCTGCTACGCGGGTCATGTATCTGCTCCGTGGTTTGTTCTGTCCTGTAATTACAAACGCAAACCGAAGCCTTTGGCCTTGATGCCCGTCAAAAAAATTGTTTTCTTCACCATATTTTCAAAAAAATCAGTTCTTTACCCCGCATTGTCGGGTCATATCCGGCGTAAAGGCTACACGGGCTTAACTCATGCCTCGTTTTTCTGCGCTTTCCATGCCGCCAGTGCCCGTGCGCGCGCTACGCCGTGGTCCACAATGGGGCTGGGGTAGCCAGTCGGCTGCAACAGAGTTGCCTGCCATGGGGTATGAATATCGGGGCCACGCAGCCCCACCAGTTCGGGCACCCAGGTACGGATATACGCGCCATCGGGGTCGAATTTCTGCGATTGCAGGATGGGATTCATAATCCGAAAAAAAGGGGCGGATTCCACCCCGGTTCCAGCATTCCATTGCCAGTTCATGGGGTTGCTTGCGGGGTCATAATCCACCAGCGTATGGGCAAACCAGCGTTCGCCCTCGCGCCAGTCAATCAGCAGGTGTTTGACCAGAAAAGACGCCACAACCATCCGCACCCGGTTGTGCATAAGACCCGTCTGCCAGAGCTGGCGCATGCCCGCATCAACCAGCGGGTAACCCGTGCGCCCCTTTTGCCAGCGCGCAAGCCCCTTGGGGTCCACCCGCCATGGCATTGTATCAAACTCAGGCCTGAGGTTGCGCGTGCTCATATCCGGGTGTTCCCACAACAAGGACCACGCAAACTCCCGCCACCCGATTTCGGAGAGGAACTTACTCCCTCCATCCTGCGCGCCTGCCGCCGCCACGGCGTGCCAGATCTGTGCGGGTGTTATCTGGCCCGTGCGCAAGAAGGGAGAAAGCTCGGACGTTGCATCTTTGCTGGGAAAATCCCTGTCCTGCACATAGTTTTGCAGGGCATGGGCAATAAAGTCATGCAACTGGGCGTGTGCGTCCTGCTCGGCAAAAACGTGGTAGGGCCGCATGGCCTCGGCCCAGCCCGGCAGGTTCTGCACCGCAGCATCGGGCAAGATCCGTGCATCTGGCAAGGCCAGGCATGGGGCAAACGCCATACTTGGGGGAACCGGCAAGGGGGCCGGGTAATGGGCCGTAGCACTGGCCGCACGCCAGAATGCACCAAAAACCTGAAAAGGCTGCCCGGCCTTGCTCCGCACGGTCCATGGCTCATGCAGCAGGCTGCCCGGCGTGCTGTGCACTGCCACACCCATCTGTTTAAGCTGGGCCTTGAGCCGGGTATCCGTAGCCTTACCCGCCGGGTCGTAGCGACGGTTCCAGAACACCTGCGTACACCCGCCTTCACGCACCAGCTCGGGCAGAATCTGCTCGGCCTGCCCCGTAAACAGGTGCAGGCGGCCGCCATATGCGCGCAAGGCGTGGTCCAGCGCCTGCACACTCTGGGCCTGCCACCAGTCCAGCGCGGTTGTGCAGGTCTGGCCAGCAGGGCGTATAAACACGCACCACAGGGGCTGGCCGCTCCGCACAGCATTGGTCAGGGCAAGGTTGTCGGCCAGCCGCAGGTCATCGCGGAACCAGACCACAACGGGGGATGGGCTGGTTTTATCCATACCGGCACCTGTTACGCGCATGGTGGCCGCGTTAGTTCACCGGACCATCGGACAGACGCACAAGCACCTTGACCGGGTTGCCGTTGTCATCTGGTCCTACGTAAAAATCGCGCCATGTGTTGCGCGTAAATATCCATGTTTTGGAGAGGTTAACCCCAAGGGAGCTGCTTTTGCATGGCGGGCTGCCATCCCCCGGCTGGCTGTTGGCGCACTGGGCGGCACTCCCCCCCTTGGTGGGCAGGTACACGTTGGTTTCCAGCGTAGCTGTGCGGCCGTTCAGGCGGACTGTGCCCTCCACCCCGACTTTTTTGCTGACCTCCAGCGGCGCTCCCCCCTGCGGCGGTGCGCCCTGCACCACTACATCGGAAAAATTGGCCGGGTTGACCGAACACACTTCAGACGCAGCGGTGCTGATTGTGTGTTCCACGTCATTGACGGTCACCACCACATGCACATCAATAATGTAAACCGGGCCGGATACACACAATGTGCTCTCGCCATCATTGGCGGCATAGGGCGAACGGGGCACGGACGCCGCCCGTGCTGTGGCAGCAGGCACAAACGCAGCGACTGACGCAATAAACAGGCAGGATGCCACAACAAAAAGTTTCTGCTTCATCACCACTGCCGCACCCTTTATCCACCGTTTGTAAAAAAGCTGTCCTGAATACCACGCGCAATCTGGCATGAATGGCCAAGAATAAACAGTCTGTCCGCGCGCGAGAAGCACTTACCCGCAGCATAAACAAGGGAGAACAGCCCGGACATGTCTAACCCAAAACGGGAAAGTGTCTAACCCGGCCTATAAACCGCAGTTTTTAGCTATTTTTACAGGAGAATGGTGGACCCGACGCGATTCGAACGCGTGACCTTTGCCTTCGGAGGGCAACGCTCTATCCAGCTGAGCTACGGGTCCGTTGGCCCATCTCCTAACCTAAAGCGGGGGGCGTTGCCAAGCCTTTAATCTTTCATATCCGCCCGAACAGGCCAGCACCGGCAGAATAACCCCTGCAAGGGGCCTCCACAGGGCTTAGGGAGGAACAACGCCATCCAGTCTGGCAGGCAGGAACCATGCCGGGCTACGACCACCCAGCCCGCTGGCTCCCTGCTCCTGCGCCAGCCATACGGCAGCGGTTATATCACCCCCCGATGGCAAAAACCGCTCTGGCTGGTTGATCCAGCCAGCAATATCCCCCAGAGCCAGCGCGCCGCGCAGGTCACGCAGCAGCAGGTGGTGCCCTCCGGTTATCAGGTCCAGCCGGACGGGTGGTGGCAGTTCCCCCCATGCCTGCGCCATGGCCTGCGGGGGCACAAGCTGGTCCTGATCTCCGTACAGACACAAGACGGGGCCATGCACCCTTGGCGCCGCACGCGCTGCGCTGCGCATGAGGGCCACCAGCCCGCGCAGGGCTTCCAGCCGGGTCTGGCGCAGGGTGAGCGGGTCATAATACAGGCGGATAAGGGCTGCGGGGTTATCGCTGGCCACAACATGCACCGGCAGTTCGCGCCCCGTTACAAAACGCTTGGGAAACAGTGTGGCCAGCACATCCAGCGGAATATCCGCCCCTATTCCAAGGTCCCACACAGCAGGGGCCAGCAATATGGTCCCTGCAACATTGGGGGCATCCGGGCCGGACATAAGCAGCATAAGCACAGCGCCCCCCATGCTCTCCCCCATAAGGTAAAGCGGCACGTCGGGGTGGGTCTGGCGGATCCGGCCTTCCTCCTCACGCGCATCGGCAACCAGCTGGGCACTGCCGGCCCAGCCCCCACGCAGGGGGGCGGCCCCAAAACCGCGTATGTCGGGGGCAACAAGCGTAATCCCCTGTGCTGCCAGAGCCGGGGCGGAGTACTCCCATGCGTCCTTGCTGTCATTAAACCCGTGCAGGGCCAGCACAACCGCGCGTTCACGCCCATGGGCCTGCCACACCCGCACGGGTATGGCTGCACCATCCCGCAGGCTTATCACCCCATCAGGCGGAACAAGGCGGGCGGCGGCGGCGTACCGGGGGGGAGGAACAGGTGCGGGGGGCAGCACACTGGCGCAGCCTCCAAGCAGAGCCAGCCCACATGCAAACAGGGGCAAAGCCCTGCTCCAGCGCCGGAGTAAGCCTTTGCTCACGCGTATGGGAAAAGATGCCTGCTGCACAACCACGGCTACAATGCGTATCATCCCCCCAGACTTTGCGCCACACCCGTACCTGCCAACCTGATACGAGGCTTTTTGAACCCATGCTTATCCAACCGGCAAACCCCATCCCCCGCCCCCGTCTGGGGCATGTGGAAACCATTCTGGTCGATCAGCGCAAAATTGCCTGCGATGGCGGGCTGGGCCAGTTGGGGCACCCGCGCGTCTGGCTCAGGATCGGTGGGCACCAGACGGTCTGCCCCTACTGCTCGCGCCTGTTTGTGCTCCAGCCCGGTGCCGCAGCCGACTCCGGGCATTAATCCGGCGGCGGGCACACGATCCATTTCCCACACAGCCAGGCTTTGCGTATGCTGGCCCTCTGGACCCATACCCGTGCTGAAAGCTGACGTTGATGCGCCGCCCTGCCCGCTCCGCCACCCAACTCCCTGCCCCCAAGGTTGCGTGCTCCGCACCAGCGGCTGCCAGCACGCACGCACCCCGCCCCCTGTTTTTGCGTGGTTCTGAACAGGTGGCACGGCTTGCAACGGGGCTGGCAGGACTACTGGGGGTAGCACTGGCCTGCACTGGCAGCCTGCCCCATGCCGCACAGGCTGCGCAAAGTGCTCCTGTGGTCAGTGCCCACAGCACCGCCACCCTGATTACGGACGCCAGCACGGCCAGCGCCACTGCTCCGCTCCATGTTGCCCTGCGCCTGCAGCTCAAGCCCGGATGGCACACATACTGGCTCAACCCCGGAGATGCGGGGGACCCTGCCAGCCTGAGTGTCACCGCATCGGGCGCATTACAGGGCACCGCCCAGACCATTACCTGGCCCACGCCCCAGCGCATAAGGGATGCCTCCCTTATGTCCTACGCCTATACGGGGGATGTTGTGCTGCCGGTTACGCTGCACCTGCAACCCGGCACGCCAGACGCACACGGCTGGACAACCCTGAACGCACAGGCAAGCTGGCTTGTATGCGAGCAATCCTGCATTCCCGAAGACGGTACGTTTACCCTGACCCTGCCCACAGGGGCTCCGCTGGCCTCTGCTCAGGCATCTCTTTTTGTGCAGGCGGCCCAGCATACGCCTGTGCCTTCCCCCTACCCGGTTACAGTCAGCCCTGACGGCGTACTGCATGTGCTCGCACCGGGCCTGAACCGGCAATCCGTGGGGAATGCGTGGTTCATGCCCCAAGAACGCGGGCAGATTGCCGAAGCCGCACCACAGGCCCTGACATTTGATGCCAATGGGCTGTCCCTCCGCCTTGAACCCACAACAGGTTTTGCCCGTAACAAACCTCTAGCGGGTATTCTGGTCCTGCAGGCACCAGACGGAACCGAGCGCGCCCTGAGCGTACAGGCTACCCCACAGGCGGATACACCAGCCCCGGCACAGAGCGCGGCCCTGAGTGGAGTGCCACGCGCAATACCGGCGGCAACTCCGCCAGCAAGCACACCCCAACCCGCCCCCACACGGCCCGAAGAGCAAAACGCTGCCAGCCCCAGCCCAGCCCCCGACACAGCCGCCTCTACAGGTAACGCACCAGCGGAAAGGGGGGACACAACGGGCGACCTGCTCCGCTTTATCATACTTGGGTTACTTGGCGGGCTGGTGCTAAACCTGATGCCCTGCGTTTTTCCCATTCTGGCCATGAAGGCGCTGGCCGTGGCCCGTATGGGCCAAAGCGAGCGCAAGCACCAAAAGCAGAGTGCCATAGCTTACGCCGCCGGGGTTATTGCGGGTTTTACAGCCCTTGGCGCACTGGTCATGGCGCTACGGGTTGGGGGGAATGCTACGGGCTGGGGGTTCCAGTTCCAGTCCACCGTATTTGTGGGCATGATCACCTGGCTGCTCTTTGCCATGGCGCTCAACCTGCTGGATGTATTTGCCTTTCTTCCCCCCGCTCTGGGCAATGCCTCCTCCCGCAAACACGGGCTTGCGCATGATGTGCTGACCGGCCTGCTGGCTGTGGTTGTGGCCTCCCCCTGCACGGCCCCGTTCATGGGGGTTGCCATTGCTGGAGCCCTTGCAGGCCCGCCGCTTACCGGGCTGGTGGTGTTTGCAGCCCTTGGCGTTGGGCTGGCAGCCCCCTACGTGCTGCTGGCCTTTAGCCCCGCACTGGCCAGCCACCTGCCGCGCCCCGGTGCATGGATGGACTATTTACGCCAGTTTCTGGCGTTCCCCCTGCTCGGGACCTGCGTGTGGCTGCTCTGGGTTGCCACGGTGGAAGGGGGCGCCACAACAGTATTGCTGCTGTGTTCGGGCATGGTGTGTCTGGCATTTGCTGCATGGGTGTATGGCATTGCCCAAAAGCGCCAGCGCCACATGGGCCACAGCCGGAGTTGCACGGCCCTGTATGGTGTGGCCCTGCTGGGGCTGCTGGGGGCCATGGCGCTGCTCCCTGCCCTGCAACAGCAGGCGGCACAGCAGCCCGGCACGGTGCAGGCTTTACCCAGCGGGACAGAGGCTTTTTCGCAAAAGCGGCTGGACGCCCTGCATGCCGCCGGTAAACCCGTGTTTGTGGATATGACAGCGGCATGGTGCATTAGCTGCCTTGTGAACGAGCGGGTGGCCCTGAACACCGATGCCACAAAAGCCGCCATGGCCCGCTACGGCGTAACGGTCCTGCGCGGGGACTGGACCCGGCGAGACCCGGCCATAACGGCTTTTCTGCACGCGCATGGGCGCGACGGTGTGCCGTTTTATCTGTTTGTGCCCGCACAGGGTGATGCCGTGGTGCTCCCCCAGATTCTGACCCAGGGGCTGGTGCTCCGCACCATAACCCCCATACCCTGAGAGCCACGGCACGGCTCCACCCCACACCAAGCCCCTGCCAGCAAAGCTGCGGAGGGCTTAATGCGTGGTGGTGGAAAACAGGTTGATGACCACCACACCAGCCAGAATAAGCGCGATGCCCGCAATGGCCGGGGCATCGAGCGTCTGTTTTAAAAACACCGCGCCAATAACCGAGATCAGCACAATGCCAACACCCGACCACAAGGCGTACACAACGCCTGCGGGCAGGGTTTTAAGCGGGATAGACAGGAAGTAAAACGCGCACCCATAAGCCAGCAGGCTGATGGTCGCAGGCAGCCAGCGCGCAAACCCCTGAGACGCGGCAAGGCAGGCCGTGCCAATCACTTCCGCCACAATGGCAATGCCCAACAGCAGCAGGGGTTTGTGAGTCATCCCCACAAACCCGAAGCGGGAGTAGCGCGCCAGACGTTACGCAATGCGCTCAACACCACCCATATAGGGGCGCAGAACCTCCGGCACGGTTATGGACCCATCCTCGTTCTGGTAGTTTTCCATCACGGCAATTAAGGTACGTCCTACCGCCAGCCCGGAACCATTGAGGGTATGCACAAATGCGGGGGCGCCACCGGCCTGCGCACGGTAGCGCGCATTCATGCGGCGGGCCTGAAAGTCGCGCGTGTTGGAGCATGACGAAATCTCGCGCCAGGCGTCCTGCCCCGGCAGCCAGGCTTCAAGGTCAAACGTCTTGGCCGCGCCAAACCCCGTATCCCCCGCACACAGCAGCATGCGGCGGTAGGGAATGTTCAGTTTTTCCAACACAACCTCGGCACAGCGGGTCATGCGCTCGTGTTCGGCGTCACTTTCCTCCGGCGTGGTCACGCTGACCATTTCCACTTTTTCAAACTGGTGCTGGCGCAGCATACCGCGCACGTCCCGCCCGGAGGCCCCGGCCTCGCTACGGAAGCACTGGCTGAGTGCGGTCAGGCGCATGGGCAGGGCGGAGCCATCCACAATATCCCCCGCGACCGAAGCACTCAGCGGCACTTCGGCTGTGGGAATAAGCCAGCGGCCATCCTCCGTTCTAAAGGACTGGTCTGCAAACTTGGGCAGCTTGTCGGTGCCGTACATGGCATCATCATTCACCAGCACGGGCACCTGTGTTTCCGTGTAGCCATGCTCCGTGGTGTGCAGATCAAGCATGAACTGGCCAAGAGCGCGCTCCAGCCGCGCTAGTGCGCCACGCAGCACCACAAAGCGCGACCCCGAAAGCTTGGCCGCCGTGGCAAAATCCATCTGGCCCAGAGCCTCGCCCAGCTCAAAATGCTGTTTGGGGGCAAAGGCAAACTCGGGTCTGGTGCCCCATGTCTGCACCACCACATTTGCGGTTTCATCCGGGCCATCAGGCACGCTCGGGTCCAGCCGGTTGGGCAGGGTGGCCAGCAGGTTGGTGGTCTGGTTGCCCAGAGTGTCCACCTTCTCCTTCAGTCCTTCCATGTCCGCGCGCAGGCTAGCGCCTTCGGCTTCCAGCCCGGCTGTGTCTCCCCCTGTGCGTTTGAGGGTGCCTATCTCCCGCGCAAGGGTTTTGCTGCGGGTCTGCTTGTCCTGCAAAAGGGTCTGGGCCTGCCGTTTTTCCTCATCCCATGCAAGAAGCTGCGCAGAGACGGGGGCCATGCCCCGGCGCGCCAGATCTGCATCAAACGCCGTGGGGTCGGCTCTTAGGGCGCGGATGTCATGCATGGATCAGGGAACCTCCTGCTCGGGGTTGGTCGTATCCGCCAGCGGCCGTTTAGGCTCGATCAGGCGGGCACACAGAATGGAAATTTCGTAAAGCAACACCAGCGGCACAGCCAGACCGAACTGGGTAATGGGGTCGGGCGGCATAAAAATGGCCCCAAGCACAAACGCGCCCACAATGGCGTAGCGGCGGAACTTGCGCAGCATGGCGGAGGTCACAATACCCACACGGGCAAGCAGGCTGAGCACCACCGGCAGCTCGAACGCAATGCCAAACGCCATGATCATCTTCATGACCAGAGACAGATATTCCGACACCTTGGCCTGAAGTTCGATCTGTACCTGATCGCCCCCCGCACCCGGCGTCTGGAACGACACGAAAAACCGCCATGCCACAGGGAAAATAAAGTAATACGCCAGCGCCGCCCCGGCCACGAACAGCACAGGCGTTGCGATTAGGAACGGCGCAAAAGCCCGTTTTTCCGATCGGTAAAGCCCCGGCGCAATAAACATCCACGCCTGTATGGCCACGATGGGAAAAGACAAAAACGCCGCCCCGAACAGGGCCACCCGGATATAGGTGAAAAACGCCTCATACAGTGCGGTATAAATCAGGTGGGGCTGCTCCCCACGCTGGCGCATGATCTCGCCTAACGGGCGGGCCAGAAACAGGTAAATATCACCCGCGTAATGGTAGCACAGGGCAAAACACACAATAAACGCAGCCCCCGACCACAGCAGGCGGCGGCGCAGCTCCAGCAGATGCTCCAGCAGGGGCATGGGCTGGTCGTGGATCGGGTCTTCCTGATGAGGGGCGTTATCGCTCATGCCTGCGGGTCCGTTGTCGTGCTGGCGGGTCCATGCGCTGCCGTAACGGCCTGCGTTCTATTCTCGACCTCTTCCCCCGCTGGCTCTGCGCCCGCCGGGGTGGGTTGCTCTGGCGTAAAGGGAGGCGCAACGGCCTGCCCCGTCATGGGCTGGTCCTCCAGCCCGGCAATAACGCCGGGGGCCACGCTACGGCCTGCATGCATAAGCCGCACGGGGGGGAGGATGGCAGGCGGATGCAGCCGGTCCTGCTCGCGCAGGATGCGGCGCACAATAATGGGGGGCAGTTCGGGGGGAGCACTGTCCACCTGCCGGTCCTGCACACTTTCCTGCCATGCCGGGGCGGAGCCGTAGTGCTCATGGCCCATAGGCGTGGTGGCGTAGTCCGCTGTTGCGGGGGCGGGGCTTGCCGAGCGGGGCATGGCATCCAGCGCTCTGGGGCCGGAGGGGACAAAACGCTCGGTTACGGGTGGGGCGGATACAGCCCTGTTCAGGCTCCCATCGCTATCCAGCGCCTTCATGATCCGGCCGCGCACGTTCAGGTTTTTCAGGTCCCGCACATGCTCGCTTACCTCGGACAGGTCAGCCTCACGCACCACCTCATCAAGGTGGGACTGGAACTCGCTGGCCAGCGCACGGGCTTTTTTAATGCCTTTTGCAAGCCCGCGAATAGCAACCGGCAGGTCCTTGGGGCCAATAACAACCAGAGCCACCGCGCCGATCAGGGCGAATTCCGACCATGCAAAATCAAACATACCAAGCCCCGTTCACGCCCACCCCATGCGACCCACAACATAGTCCTGCAACACAGTCAGGGCGTGCATCTCTATCACGGACCATCGGGGGCGGGAACCGCAACCTGTGCAACCTGCTCATCTGCCGTGCCGGTTGCGGGGAGTACCTCTGGCTCTTCCCCCACCTGCTCCGGGGTATCCCCCGGGGAGTGGGGGCCCTCATCAGGCCCTTGCCCTGCGGCCTGAAACGCCATAGCCGACTGGGGCAGCCCGCCCTCCCCCGGATTTTGGGGCACATCCACCATAAGCTCCTCACGCCGTGGCATGTCGGAGAGTGCGCGCAGGCCAAAATGACGCAAAAAGTCGGCCGTGGTGCCCCACAGGACCGGCCTGCCCGGTACCTCCTTGCGGCCACGCGGGGCAATCAGCTCCGCCTCGATCAGGGTATCGAGCACATTCTGCCCAAGGCTTACGCCACGAATTTCTTCTATTTCCACACGGGTACAGGGCTGGTGGTAGGCAATAATGGCCAGTGTTTCCATCACCGCGCGGGGCAGCCGCCTTGGCCGCTCCAGCACGCGGGTTAAGAGCGGTGCCAGATCGGGGGCGGTACGGAACTGCCAGCCACCGGCTACCTCTACGGGGAACACGCCCCTGCCCTCATAACGGCGGCACAGTTCGGCCAGAACAGCCGCCACAAAAGCCCCCAGGTCTTCCTCCCCCGTGGGCATGATCTGCCTGCCTTCCAGCAGGTCTGCCAGACGGCGGGCACTCACGGGTTCGGTCGAGGCAAAAATAAGGGCTTCGGCCAGCCTTACGGCTTCATCCGGCACAGTCAGGGGGGCGGGGGTGGTCATGCGTCCTGCTTCTTTTCTCTGGTGTGCCTAGGCGTGGCGTCCTCTGCGGGGGCGGGGTCTTCCTCCGGTTCGGGCTGCGGGTCGGTGGCCTCTGCCTGCTCATGCGGGCGGAGCATGATCTGGCCAAAGGTTTCATCCTGCCGCAGTTCAAGCCGACCGGTCTTGGCCAGTTCCAACCCTGCGATCAGGGTGCCAGCCATGGCGGCGCGGCGCTGGCGCAGGGCATCCTCCCCCTCCGCCTGACCGGGCAGGCTGTCTGGCAGAAAAGCGTCCAGCGTGCTCCAGCCCGGTGGGGTTTCGCCCAGCAGACGGGTCAGCCTGCTCAGCGCATCCTGCACAGTCCAGAACCGGATCGTGCGGGGGGCGTAAATCCGCCTGCGTGCGGTGCGTCTTACACAGGCAAGGTAAGCCCGCATAAGCTGGGCCATATCCAGCGCCAGACCGGAGCGGTCCACCTCCACCAGATTTTCGGGCAGGCCACGGGCAAACACATCACGCCCAAGGCGGGGCCGCACATCCAGCCAGCGGGCCAGCTCACCCATGCAGGCCAGCTCTATCAGCCGTTCTTGCAACAGCTCGGCGGCTTCCTCCCCCTCCATGGCCAGTTCGTCATCGGCGGGGAGCAGCAGGCGGGATTTGAGCCATGCCAGCCATGCGGCCATAACCAGCCAGTCTGCTGCCAGTTCCAGCCGGACACGGCGGGCATTTTCCACCACAGCCAGATACTGTTCGACCAGTTGCAGGATGGAAATCCGGGCGAGGTCCACCTTTTGCGCCCGCGCCAGATCGAGCAGAAGGTCCATTGGCCCTTCAAACCCCTCCAGCCGCAAAAGCGGTACACGTGGCACGTGGTCCTGCGCCGCATCATGCGGCGCAGTGGTTTGCGGGTCTGCCGGTTTGTGGGCAGGGGGGGGCTGCGTGCCCTCCCCTGCCGGATGCACAGTTTGGGATTCCATCAGGCGTTCCACAGGTGGCGTCAGGGACGCACCACCATGCAGGCCATACCACGCTCACGCACCGAGGAGCAGAAATCCTTTGCATCCGCCACGGCACCAAAGCCCAGCACGCGCAGGCGGTAGAACGTGGCGTTATTCTGCTCGGTACGGACAAAGGCGGGGGTCACATCACCGAACAGGGTTGGGTAACGGGTTTTGAGCCGTGCCCATTCCTTCTGGGCTTCTGCCTCAGTTTGCAGGGCTGCCAGCTGGACCTGATACTTGCCCCCTGCCGTACCATGTGGAGCAGTTGCGGCTTTTTTGGCCGCAGGTTTGGCAACCGGAGCGGCTTCCTCTTCCCCATCGGAGGCATCATCCGTGGGAATGGGGGCTTCCTTAAGCGGTTCGGGCACTGCGGCCTCGGCTACGGGAGCGTCCGCCCCCTGCGCGGGCAAAGCGGCGGAGGGCACAGGCTTAAGGGCTGCGCCATCGGCCTGTGCGGCATCCTGCGCTGTGGGTTCAGCTGCGGGAGCCGCAGGTGCAGGTGCAGCCGCACCCGCTGCCGGAGTGGTGCCTGCATTATCCGCCGCTACGGGGGCTGGGGCACCCACCGGGGCAGGCTGGCCACCGTACTGGGCAGCAAGGGCTGCGGGGTTGGGTTTTTCAGGCGCGGGCACGGGGTGGCCCTGCTGGTTTGCATCTGCATCAGGCAGGGCCAGCGTATCAAGCTGCATACCGCCCGGATCAACCGGCTTGGTGCGCATGGCAACCGGGGGGGGCCCCATAACGGGAATACCGCTCTGGTGGTGGCCCAGCACGGCCCAGCCGCCAATACCCAGCACCAGCAGCCCGCCCAGCCCGGCCGCACCGTAAGCCAGACGCCGCGTGCCGGACTCACTGCCCAAAAAGCTGGTGAACATATCCATCAGCTTGCTGCCACCGGCCAATTTGTTGCCTGTTGCCGAGCGCGTGGCGGGTTTGTCGTCATAATCCATGCTCATGCGCTCACGCGCACGGCTGATCCGTTCTTCCACCGTAGAGCTGGGGCGGTCATCCTCACTCATCAGCGCATTTCCTCCACCGGGTCCACACCCATAACCGCAAGGCCGGAGCGGATCACCGCCGCCGTAGCCGCCACAAGGGCCAGACGCGCGCGCGTGGCTTCCACCGCACCAGCCTGCAGGAACCTCAGGGACGCATCATCACGCCCACGGTTCCACAGCGCATGAAAATCACCCGCCAGTTCGGCCAGATAGAACGCAATACGGTGCGGCTCCCGCGCAAAGGCAGCGGCTTCCACCATACGCGGCCATTCAGCCAGACGGCGCACCAGAGCCATTTCCGCGTCCGAGGTCAGGCTGTCCAGCGTGGCGGTGGCAAGGGCTGCGTTGTCCACTGCGCCGTAGGCCCCTTCTTCTGCGGCACTGCGCAGCACGGAGCGGCAGCGGGCATGGGCATACTGCACATAAAACACGGGGTTATCACGCTGCTGGGCCACCACAAGGTCCAGATCAAACTCCATCTGGGCATCGCTCTTGCGGGTGAGCATGGTAAAGCGCACGGCGTCACGCCCGACTTCGTCAATCAGGTCCCGCAGGGTAACGAACGTGCCTGCACGCTTGGACATTTTGACCGGCTGACCATCACGCAGAATATGCACGATCTGGCACAGCAGCACTTCCAGCGGTACGGTATCCCCCGTAAGGGCCTTTACGGCAGCCTTCATGCGTTTGACGTAACCGCCATGGTCCGCACCCCACACGTCAATCATGACCTGTGCGCCACGGGCGACCTTGTCCATGTGGTAGCCAATATCATTGGCAAAGTAGGTGTTGGTACCATCCGACTTGCGCAGCGGGCGGTCCACATCATCCCCAAAGCTGGTGGAGCGGAACAGGAGCTGTTCGCGCTCTTCCCAGTCTTCTGGCAGTTTGCCTTTGGGGGGCTCCAGCACGCCGTTATACAGCAGGTCGGCCTTGGCCAGCTGGTCTATGGCGGCATCGGTTACGCCACGGGCCAGCACATCCGCCTCGGACGAAAACACATCGTGGTGCACGCCAAGCGCTGCGAGGTCTTCCTTGATCGCGCTTAACATATGGGTCACGGCAAAGCCGCGCACGGTTTCTAGCCATGTTGCGGCAGGGGCTGGCAGGGGTGTTCCGTCCACGTCCACTTCGGCCAGCTTGTTGCCAAACTCGGCTGCCAGTGCCTCACCCACGGGAATGAGGTATTCGCCCTGATATTGCAGGCCACCGGGGGCAAGGGCCGAAAAATCGTCCTGCGTCATTCTGGTGCCCAGCACCTGCAGGTAGCGCCAGTATGCCGCCCATGCCAGCGCCTTGACCTGATTCCCCGCATCGTTGATGTAGAATTCCTTGGTCACGTCAAACCCGGCCTTGGCCATAAGGTTGGCCAGAGCATCGCCCACCACAGCACCGCGGCAATGGCCGACATGCATGGGGCCGGTGGGGTTGGCGGATACGTATTCCACATTCACCCGCACGCCCTTGCCTGCTGTGGACTGGCCATAGGCCTCACCCACAGTCAGCACCACGGGCAGCACGGCCCGCAGCACGGCGGGTTGCAGGGTGATGTTGACAAAACCGGGCCCGGCGGCAGCCACAGCGGCAATGCCTTCCACCTTTTGCAGGGCGCTGACCAGATCAGCCGCAATATCGGCCGGTTTGCGGCGCGCAGCCTTGGCTAGCAGCAGGGCGGCGTTTGTTGCCATGTCCCCGTGCGCGGGGTCACGCGTGGGGGTCAGTTCCACGCGGGCCAGCGTTTCCTCCGCCACGTCGGGCAACAGTTCGCGCACAACGGCCAGAACATGATGACGGTAACGCTGGAAAACACACTCGGACATAGACGACTCAACCCCGTAATTGGTGCAGCAAACGCGTTTATCAGCCTGCAACGGCCAGGTCCGTCAACCGCCTATGTTCTTCCATGGCGTATCGATCGGTCATGGAAGCCACGTAATCCGCCACGGTGCGGTGCACGGCTGCCTTATCTTTATCCCCCAGACGCTGCTGCCATTCGGCTGGCAACAGGTTTGGCGACTCCGTAAGGGTGGAAAACAGCTCCCCTGTTACGTGGCGGGCCTTGTGGGTCATGCGGTTGACCCGCCAGTGCCTGTACAGCTTGGCAAACAGGAACTTGCGGATCCCCTTATTGGCCTCATCCATGGCGGGGCCAAAGGCCACAACGGGTGCGCTGGCAGCACGAATATCCTCAACACTGCGCGGGGCCAGATCCGCCAGCCGCGCTCGCGTGCACACCAGCACATCGGTCACCAGAGCATGAATGACACGGCGCACCATTTCGTGCCGGATACGCTGGTGGGTGCGGGTGTCGGTTTTTGGCAGGTCTGCCGCCAGTGCGCGGGCTTCGGCCAGAGCCTGCCCGACCAGTGGCACATCCACCAGATCATCCAGCGACAGCAGGCCGGACTTTACGCCATCATCCAGATCATGCCCGTGGTAGGCAATGTCATCCGCCAGAGCAGCCACCTGTGCTTCGGCCGAGGCATAACCGCCCAACTCCAGCGGGAACAGCGCATCCACCTCTGCCAGTCTGGCGGAGGGCCTGCGCACGGGGCCATTATGTTTGGCCAGCCCTTCCAGCGTCTCCCATGTCAGGTTCAGGCCATCAAACGCCAGATAGCGCCGCTCCAGCAGCATGACCTGCCGCAGCGCCTGCGCGTTATGGTCAAACCCGCCGTACTCCTGCATGCGCGCGGCAAGTGCATCTTCCCCCGCATGGCCAAAGGGGGTGTGGCCAAGGTCATGCGCCAAGGCCACGGCCTCGGTCAGGTCTTCATCCAGCCGCAGGTAGCGGGCCATGGAACGGGCCACCTGCGCCACTTCCAGCGAATGGGTCAGCCGGGTGCGGAAAAAATCGCCCTCGTGGTTAATGAACACCTGCGTTTTATACTGCAAACGCCTGAAGCCGGAGGAATGCACCACCCTGTCCCGGTCACGCTGCCAGGGGGAGCGGGTCAGGGATTCGGGCTCTGCGTGCAGGCGCCTGCCCCGGCCCTCGCCGGGCTGCACGGCATAGGGCATCAGCTCATCGCGTTGTGTGGCTTGCAGCATTACGCACCTCCTGGCCTGTCCGGGCGGCACAATGCCCACGGACCATGCCGCCTGATCTTAGGCTATTGGAGGAAAGTTGACCATTGGAGGCGTCTTGCCCCTTCAAACCTGCACGCGGGCGGATTATCTATGGGGGTATGACACAGCCAGCCCCCACTTTTTCCGTCTCCGACTCCGCTGCCAACCGCATTGCCAGCGTTATCGCCAAAAAACAGGCCAGTGCCACCACCGGGCAGGAAGCCCCGGTTGCCCTGCGCGTAGCAGTGGAAGCAGGGGGGTGCAACGGGTTCCAGTATCAGTTCATCCTCACCCCGCCCGGCGGGCTGGCCGCTGATGACGTGCGCATAGAAAAAAACGGCGCGCTGGTGGTGGTGGACCCCACAAGTCTGGACCTGCTGGCCGGGGCGGAGCTGACCTTTGAGGACAAGCTGATGGGGGCACATTTTGCCGTAGCCAACCCCAATGCGGCGTCCTCCTGCGGGTGCGGCACGAGCTTTTCCCTCGCATGAAAATCGCGACATGGAACATCAACTCGGTGCGTCTGCGGCAGGATCTGGTGCTGGACTGGCTGGCGCGCGAACAGCCCGATGTGCTGATGTTGCAGGAAATCAAATGCGAGACGCATCTGTTCCCCTCCGAGGTTTTTGCGCAGGCCGGCTACCGCAGCGCCGTTGTGGGGCAGAAATCCTATAACGGCGTAGCCACACTGGTCCGTGGGGATTTTACAGTCACAACCGAGCATCTGCCCGGCTTTACCGACCCTGCCGCCCGGTATGTGGAGGTTTGCACCCAAGGGCTGGTGCTGGGCAACCTGTACCTACCCAATGGCAATTCCGGCGCGGAACAGGGTTACGCCACCAAGCTGGAGTTTCTGGCAGCACTCACCGCGCGCGCGCAGGATTTTTTGCAGCAGGATACGGACTTTGTGCTGGCGGGGGATTACAATATCTGCCCCACCCCAGAGGACTGCGCCCCCGGTGCGCTGGCCCCGGATGACGCCCTTGTACGCCCGCAAAGCCGGGCAGCATGGCGGCAACTGCGCTGGCTAGGCCTGACCGATGCCCTGCGCGCCCTGCACCCCCACGGTGCGGCCTATACATTCTGGGATTATCAGGCCGGAGCATGGCCACGGGACAGCGGGTTGCGGATCGACCATATGCTGCTCTCCCCCCGTGTGGCCGAACGCCTGCAAACAGCACAACCCGACCGGGAGGAACGCGGCAAGGAGCGCCCATCCGACCACGTGCCGCTTATTGTCACGCTGGAAAATGGCACACCCACACCCAGCTAGGCCCACAGGCACAGGAGGCGACCCTGCCACGGGTGCCCGCCTGCCCTGCACCATCCGCCTCGCCTGTTTGGCGGATGCCCCGCACCTGCCTGCACTGGAGCGCGATGCCGCACAGGCATTTGCCAGCATACCGGAACTGGCCTGGCTGGCCGGGGGTGATGTGCTCCCCCTTGCCGAACATACTGCCAGCATAGCCGCGCAAGCCTGCTGGGTTGCTGCCAGTGCTGCGGGGCCGCTGCTGGGGTTTGTCACAGCGCACCCTTACGGGCAGGACCTGCATATTCAGGAAATGTCGGTCACGCGGGCAGCACAGGGCCAGGGGCTGGGCCGCCGCCTGCTGCACGCCGTATGCACAGCCGCACAGAAGCGGGGATTGCAGCGCGTAACACTTACCACGTTTGTCAACGTGCCATGGAACGCGCCATTCTATGCCTCGGCCGGGTTTTGCCATGTGCCCGATGCCGCACTGGACGCACGGCTGGCCAGCATACTGGCGCATGAGCACGCCACCGGCCTTGCCGCAATACCCCGCTGCGCCATGCAGTATGCTGTACCTGCGACGGCTGAATGTGTTTCAAAATGAAACAGTTGCGCCGCTCAAAGCGGGCATGCGCCATCACACTGCCGTGATAAGGCCGCACCTTCTCCCCTTATGGCAGTACCAGCCCTTGCACGTTTGTTTTTTTTCATCACACTAACCACGCTCTGACGCACCGCACGTACCTGCGATGTGTGGCTGCGTTTTGTGCACACCACACCCAATGCCAAGGAGAAACATCATGGCCTGGAACGCACCGAAAGTGACGGAAATTCCGTTGGGCGCAGAAATCAACAGCTATGTCTGCGGTCAGAAAAAATAAGAGAGGGCATGCCCTCTCTCAGCCGTCAGGCGGGTTGGTGCCTCACCGACTTTCCCCCTGACGGCTTTTTTGTTTAGAAAGCGTCGTATGCTTGATATTGTCGTCCTTGGCGCAGCCGCTGGTGGCGGTTTTCCGCAATGGAACTCCAACGCCCCTGCCTGCCGCCGCGCCCGCGCGGGTGACCCCGCAGCCCCCGCCCGCACACAGGCCTCCATAGCCGTTAGCGGGAATGGCACGTCGTGGTACGTGCTGAATGCCTCCCCCGACCTGCGGACCCAGATCAACCAGACCCCCGACCTGCACCCGCGCACCGGCCTGCGCTCCACCCCCATTGCCGGGGTTGTGCTGACCAGTGGGGAAATTGACGCCATTACCGGCCTGCTCACCCTGCGCGAGCGACAGGCGTTTGAGCTGTATGCAACGCAGCCGGTGCTGGACCAGCTGGACGCAAACCCCATTTTTACAGCCCTCGACCGCACACTGGTGCCCCGCCTGCCCATGGTGCTCGACCGCCCGATTGCCCTGGACCCACCGGGCTTTTGCATCACCCCGTTTTCCGCTCCCGGCAAAGTCCCCCTTTATGCCGAAAAAGCGGAAAACCCGGCCGAAATCATGACGAATGGTGAAACCATCGGGCTGGAAATAACCGATGGCACCGCCCGCGCCCTGTTTATTCCCGGCTGCGCGATGATGACGGATGAACTGCGCGCCCACATTCAGGGAGCCGACGCCGTATTTTTTGACGGCACGCTCTGGACGGATGATGAAATGGTGCGCGCGGGCCTTGGCAGCAAAACCGGCCACCGCATGGGCCATATGTCCCTCGCCGACCAGCCCGATGGCACGTTCTGCGCTTTTGCGGATTTGAATGTGACCCGCAAAATCCTCATCCACATCAACAATTCCAACCCTGTTCTGCTGGCCGACAGCACCGAGCGCCAGCAGGCCGAAGCCGCAGGCTGGGAAGTGGCCTTTGATGGCATGAAGGTAAGATTATGACAGACCGTATTCTCACCCCCGATGAACTGGAAGCCGCCCTGCGCGCCATTGGTGCCGAGCGCTACCACAACCTGCACCCCTTCCACCGTGCCTTGCACGACGGCAAGCTGAACAAGGGGCAGGTACAGGCCTGGGCACTGAACCGCTATTACTATCAGGCCAGCATTCCCGCCAAGGATGCCTCCCTGCTGGCCCGCCTGCCCACCACGGAGCTGCGGCGTGAATGGCGGCGCAGACTGGAAGACCATGATGGCACACAGCCCGGCACGGGGGGTGTTGCCCGCTGGCTCAAACTGACCGATGGCCTCGGGCTGGACCGCGCTTATGTGGAATCGCTCGATGGGCTGCTGCCCGGCACGCGCTTTGCCGTGGAAGCCTATGTGCAGTTCGTGCGGGAACGCTCCATTCTGGAGGCCATTGCCTCTTCCCTGACCGAGCTGTTCTCCCCCACCATTATCAGCGAGCGGGTTGCGGGCATGCTCAGCAACTACGATTTTGTCACCGAGGAAACACTCGCCTACTTCAAGCCCCGGCTCACGCAGGCCCCGCAGGATTCCGCTTTTGCGCTGGCCTATGTGCGCGAGCACGCCCGCACGGCAGAGCAGCAGACAGCGGTGCTCAACGCGCTCAGGTTCAAATGCAACGTGTTGTGGTCCATGCTGGATGCACTGGATTACGCCTATGTGGTCCCCGGGCGTGTTCCCCCCGGTGCATTCCGCCCAGGCCCGCAGGCATGACCGAGGCCACAGGCCCAACTTTGTGCGAGACGACCGTGCCACGCTTTGCGCGTGGCACCCGCCTGCAATATGACCGCGTGCGGGAGGTCTGGTTTATTCAGGCCCCCGAGCGCGCTTTTCATGCCGATGCCATTGCCGCCGAAGTGCTGCAACTGGTGGATGGCACCCGCCCGCTCCACACCATTATAGACCTGCTGGCCGAAAAATTTACCGCCCCCCGTGCCGTTATTGCGCAGGACGTTCTGGCCATGGTGGCAGAACTGGCCACAAAGCAGGTGCTGCTGCCCGCATGAGCGCGCCCCCTCCCCCCATGAGCCTGCTGGCGGAGCTTACCCACCGCTGCCCCCTGCAATGCCCCTACTGTTCCAACCCGCTTATGCTCGACCCCAGAACGCAGGAGCTAGGCACCACGGAATGGCAGCGTGTGCTGGACGAGGCGGCGCTGATGGGCGTGTTGCAGGTTCATTTTTCTGGCGGGGAGCCAATGGCCCGCCCCGACCTGCCAGAACTTGTGCGCCACGCAGCACAGGCTGGCCTGTATTCCAACCTGATCACCTCTGGCGTGCTGATCCGCCCGGACACACTGCGCGCTCTGGCCGATGCAGGGCTGGACCATATCCAGCTTTCTTTTCAGGACGTGGACCCCGCCAGCGCGGACCGCATTGCCAACATGGCAGGCGCACACGCCAAAAAGCTGGAAGCAGCGCGCCTGATTACCGCAGAGGGTCTGCCACTCACGCTCAATTTTGTCATCCATCGCCAGAATGCCGAGCGTGTGCCCGCCATGCTGGAACTGGCTGAACAGCTTGGCGCCAGACGGGTGGAAATTGCCCACACCCAGTATTATGGCTGGGGCCTGCTTAACCGCGATGCTCTCCTGCCCGACCGCGCCCAGATAGAGGCCACGACCGAAGCCGTAGCCGCAGCCCGCACCCGGCTGGCAGGGCGCATGAGCATAGATTTTGTTACCCCCGATTATTACGAGGACCGGCCCAAACCCTGCATGGGCGGATGGGGCCAGCGTTTTTTAAACATTACCCCCACAGGCAAGGTGCTCCCCTGCCACGCGGCAGAAACCATTCCCAACATTACCTTCCCCAATGTGCGCGAGGCAGGCCTTGCTGCCATATGGGAGGATTCCCCCATTTTTAACCTGTTCCGCGGCACGGAATGGATGCCCGAGCCCTGCCAGTCCTGCGCGTTCAAGGAGGAAGACTGGGGGGGCTGCCGTTGTCAGGCACTGGCACTGGCCGGCAAGGCGGATGCGGCAGACCCGGTCTGCCACAAGGCCCCCGATCACAAACAGGTCACACAAGCTATTGCCCAGCGCCCCCAAACGCCGCCCCCCTTCCGCTACAGGCGCTTCGGGAACGCCTGAGGCAAAAAGGGTTTTTACAAAACCGGCCACTACCTGACCCAAACAACGCCACGGATGCCACGTGCAGGCGCAGGACATGCGAACAAATTGCATCACAGCCGCACTTATGGCTAAGAGGCACCAGTAACCCGCTCGGACCCGAGCGCCCCACAATTTGCCCGGGCCGCATGGCCCCACACCCCCGGCCAAGGCGACCAACCCCATGCACCACCCAGCCGCACAGCATAACCTTGGCAAAGGCATTGCCTGCGGTGTTGGGGCGGGCGCATTGTGGGGGCTTGTTTTTCTGGCCCCCGAGCTGATCCGCAACTTCAGCGCGCTGGAAATGGCCTGTGGCCGCTACGTGCTGTACGGCCTGTTTGCCGCTGCTATGGTTGCACCACGCTGGCAGGTGCTCAGCCATACCGTAAGCCTGCGCACATGGTGGACGCTGAGCTGGCTCTCCTTTGCGGGGAATACGGCTTATTATGTGCTGCTCTCGAGCGCTGTCAAAAACGGGGGCATTACCAGCACCACTCTTGTAATCGGCTTTTTGCCTGTGTTGGTGACACTGGTTGGCAGCCGCGACAAGGACGCCCTGCCCCTGCGCCAGCTTTTGCCTTCCATCCTGCTGTGCCTGACCGGTGCTGCGTGCATTGGCTGGCAGGCCATGCATACGCATGCACATTCTGTTGCACGTGCGCCTTTTGTGGGGTTGCTCTGCGCTGTTGCAGCCCTTGGCTCCTGGACACTCTATGCCGTGGGGAATAGCCGCGCACTTGTGCGCCAGCGGCATTTTTCCGCCCATGACTGGAACCTGCTGACCGGGCTTGCCACTGGTGCCCAGAATGTGGTCCTGCTCCCCCTTGCCCTTCTGCTGGACAGCACAGCCCACGGGCTGGAGCAATGGCGCAACTTTGCACTGGTGAGTGCGGGCGTAGCTCTGCTGGCTTCCATTGCAGGCAACGCACTGTGGAACAGAATGAACCAGCTCCTCCCGCTAACACTGGTGGGGCAGATGATTCTGTTCGAAACCCTGTTTTCCCTCTGCTACGGCTTCATATGGGAGCAGCGACTGCCCAGCGGGATGGAAACACTGGCCTTTGGCTGTGTGGTGCTGAGCGTATTGCTGTGCGTACGCGCCCACCGCAAACCGGCAGCCGCTGCGTAACCCCCAACTGCTTCCACTTTTTGCCTGCTGAGCTAACGGGAGCGCCAGCCTGCTTTTTCCCCTGCTATTTCTATTACCGGGCGCATGTATTAGGTTGCGCCGCATTGTAACCACGGGGGGATGACCATGAGCGACGAACACAAATGCCCGCAATGCGGCTGTGAACATATCTATCAGGATGGCGGGCTATGGGTCTGCCCCGAATGTGCGCACGAATGGAACGAATTCTCCACCAGTGCAACGGATGCGGATGCAGGCGGTTCTGGCGTTATTCATGATGCCAACGGCAACGTTCTGGCTGACGGGGACACCATTACAGTCACCAAGGACCTTAAGGTAAAAGGGTCTTCTCTGGTGGTTAAAAGCGGCACCAAGGTCAAGAACATCAAACTGGTCGATGCCACGGACGGCCACAACATTGCGTGCAAAATAAGCGGCATCGGGGCCATGAACCTGAAGTCGGAATTTGTAAAAAAATCCTGAACTCCCGCACAAGACCTTACTGGCATGGGCCACACAAAGCCCCATGCCAGTACATAGGGTTTGGAAAAAACAAACCTATTATGAGGTCTCTGACTTACAGAAGTATGCCGCGCCTACGCACTTGCTGAGCCAATATCTGGCTGCGTTTTGTGCCTATGCCCAAAACAAAACAGCCTGCCCCATAAGGGCAGGCTGCATGCAAACCACGACAGGCAAAAAGCTCAGGCGGCTTTTTTACCGTTGGCCTTGAAAATACCCGATGTAAATTCCCACACCCGACCCACATTGCGGATCACCTTGGCAATGGCGGGGGTTGTGGTCGGGCGCAGCAGGCGCGGGTCATACCCGGCAAAGCGCCGATCATCTTCTTCCAGACACAGGTCCATAAAGTCCGGCAGGCTGATCTGGATGTTGGTCACTTCCTTGGTGCCGGTTACGGTAAAGTTGTTGTCCTGCGTATGGACCTGCCCGCTATCATCCACCGTGCGGGCAAGGCTCATGCGTTCGTAGGCCAGAAAGCCCCAAACAGCCCATACCTTTGCCTCAAAGAACGGGCGACGCCACCACGGCATAACCGCGCGATACCAAGCCAGCCAGTTGGCAAAGAGCAGGATATGGCGGCATTCTTCCTGCATGATCGGCTCGAACGTGTCGGTCAGGGCTTCGGGGAAGTAGCCCGAACGCTTGGCCAGTTCGAACATGCCAAACGCAAAAAAGCTATCCACGCATTCCGAAAAACCAGTGACCAGATAGGCCCATTCCACGTCCTTCGGCTCCACATACGGGGGCTCGGGGGCCATGGGAATGTTGTAGGCTGCCACCATTTTGGACAGCACTTCCTTATGCCGGTTTTCTTCCCACGCATTGCGTGAGATGGCGTCCTTGACATCAGGATCCGTGACCAGACTGGCGTAAGCGGCCATACGCAGGCGGGCCTTGCCCTCGGTCTGCACGGCAATATCCCAGATCGGCAGGGAGGTTACGCGGTGCAGGGTTTCGGGGTCCAGCTTGGGCCAGTCAATGACAGATGGCTTGTACGGGTTGAACGTGTCGCGGAACATGGCCGCGAGTGCGCGCTTATGCTCTTCCGAACCCGGCTTAAGCGGCCCGCGAATGGGGCTCAGCCAATGCCGCGCGCGGAAATCCGCTTCGGCCACAGCCTCGGCATTAGGGGGTGCAGGAAGGTCATCCATACTTTCCGGCAGATGGGAGTAAATATCGCTCAGAGAACCCATGTGAGGAACCCGTTATCTGGGGACCTCCCCTTTTTGCAACCGGCCCTGACTGGCTGGAACGTCGGAAGGTCCAATAAACCTGAAACATGCCGCCATCCCCATTGCCGGGAATGGCGACGACGCCCCCGTGTTAGTGCAGATCAGCCAGCTTAGAAATGATCTTGGTCACTAAACCGTAATCTATCGCTTCTTTTGCGGACATCCAGTAGTTGCGGTCCGTGTCCTTGACGACTTTTTCGTAAGGCTGCCCGGTTTCACGCGCGAAAAGGTGGTTCAGGCGTTCGCGCATTTTAATGATCTCGCGCGCTTCGATATCAATATCGGTTGCCGGACCACGCACACCGCCCATGGGCTGGTGCAGCAGAAAGCGCGTGTTGGGCAGGCAGAATCGGCGGTCCTTGTGACCTGCGGCAAAAATAAGCGCGCCAGCAGAAGCCACCCAGCCCGTGCCGATCATGTTGACCGGAGCAATCGAATCGACAAAGCGGATCATGTCATGGATCGTGTCGCCACTTTCCACGTGCCCGCCGGGGGAGTTGACGTACACATCAATCGGCTTGTCGGATTCACCGGCCAGTGCCAGCAGGCGGCCGGTTACGTCGCGCGCAACCTTGTCGTTTATCCCACCAAAAATAAGCACCTTACGCTGCTTGAACAGCTTGTGCTCCAGTTCGCCCTGCGGGGCGCCAGAGGCCTTGCCTTCCTCTTTTTCGGGGGTTTCCGGTTCATCGTCCAGCCTGATGGCGTTACGGGAGAAGATGCCTGTCATTGCTGTCTCCGCACATTGTTCCGTAGCAGTGTTCATTCCCTTATCCTGCGCTGCCCGAACGTGCCTGCCAAGGGGCAATCATGCGCTCTCTCGCCACGGGGGAGGGAAAAGGGTAAGGTGCGGGGCAATTTTATATCAGGTTTTTCGGAGCATTCCCCCCGCCATGCAGCAGCCCCCTCTGGAGCAGAAGCCGACCAGCCGGACCAACGCCCCCCGGCCAGACCGCTTTTTGCAGGCTGCCAGCATGGCTGCTCTTGTTGCACTGGGTGGCACATTAAGCGCCTGCCAGCACCGCGATGCTATTGATACAGCGCTGGACTGGTCACGCAGTATGCGCGGCGGCGCCATTGCCGAGCAGCGCCCCCCACCACCCGGGCGCTACGACCCCTACCCCAAAGTGGGCCTGACCCCAACGGATGTGCCCGAAGTGCCCTCCCCCGATGCGCGCGCCCTGTTAAGCGAACAGCTGACCCGCGACCGCAACCTGACCTACCGGACCGTGGCCGCCAACGGGACCATGATCCCCAACATTCCGCCCCCACCCAATGCAAGCGGCAGAACCAGTACGCAAAAGGCCCAGCCGACCCTGCCCGCAGGCGTAAGCGGCGCGGTGATGGATGCAGCCGACAGCGCCCCCCAGCCCGTGCGGGCACCCCTGCGTTCGGCCGTATCCAGCCTGCCTGCAGGCACCACGGCCTCCTCCCCCGCACCGGAGGAAGCCGAGGCGGAAGTGGCCATGCCCGAGGTGCACAAAAAAGCGGATATTCCCGAATTACGCCCCGACCAGATTCCGCAAATACCTCAAACCCCGCCCACGGCCCCCAGCTTCCCCGGTTTTGATGTGCCAACGGATGCAAACCTGCCCGATGCCGTGCGCCCCAACTATGACCTGACCGATATAAAAGGCACGGCCTTCCATTTTGTGCCCCAGTCCGACCAGCTCTCCAGCGGGCAGGACGCGGCACTGGCCAAGATTGTGCAAAAATGGCCAAACGGCCCCCTGACCATCCGCGGGTTTGGTGATGCCGCATCCATGAGCCCGCAGGATCAGGCCGATGCCGTACGCCTTGGGCTGCTGCGTGCCCAGCGCCTTGCCGTGGAACTGACCGGACGGGGCATTCCCGCCAGCGCCATAACCGTACGGGGCGATGCCTTTGGCACAGGGGCAAAGGTGGTTACCCCGCCCTGATCCCGCGCACACACCCCTTTTGCTCCGCCCCACATGCGGTAAAAACGCACCCGCACGGCGGTTTTGCATCCAGAGGAGTTGCCTGTTCCATTTTGGCGATTACTATGCTCACTCCCTTCATCCTACAGGGGCCATGTTCCCTGTCCTTTCAGAGCACCCAAAGTCCATGACCGAAGAGTTCCATCGCATCCGCCGCCTGCCGCCTTATGTTTTCGCCTCTGTCAATCAGGCCAAGGCAGCAGCGCGCGCACGGGGCGAGGATATTATTGACCTTGGCATGGGCAACCCCGACACCCCCACCCCACCCCATATTGTGAACAAACTGATTGAAACGGTGAACGACCCACGCTCGCACCGTTACTCGGTCAGCCGTGGCATTCCCGGCCTGCGCAAGGCCGTGGCGGGGTATTATGACCGGCGCTTCAACGTCAAACTCAACCCCGACAGCGAAGTGATTGTTACCCTTGGCTCCAAGGAAGGGCTGGCCAATCTGGCCTCCGCCATTACCAGCCCGGGGGACACCATTCTGGTGCCCAACCCGTCTTACCCCATTCACCAGTTCGGGTTTATTATTGCGGGTGCGTCCGTGCGCTCCATCCCCGCCACCCCGAACGAGGACATGCTGCGCGCACTTGAGCGCGCCGTGCGCCACTCCGTGCCCAAACCCACGGCGCTGATTGTCAACTTCCCGTCCAACCCCACATCGTATCTGGCTGATCTGGATTTTTATAAGGAACTGGTCGCCTTTGCCCGGCGTGAGGAAATCTGGATTCTGTCCGACCTTGCCTATGCCGAAATCTATTTTGGCGATCTGGTTCCCCCTTCCATTCTGGCCGTTCCGGGCGCACGTGACATTGCGGTGGAATTTACCTCGCTCTCCAAGACCTACTCCATGGCTGGCTGGCGCGTGGGTTTTGCCGCAGGCAACGAACGGCTGATTTCCGCCCTCACCCGCATTAAATCCTATCTGGATTACGGGGCCTTCACCCCCATTCAGGTTGCCGCCGTAACCGCGCTGAACGGCCCGCAGGACTGCGTGGCCGACCTGCGCAACCTGTACAAGGAACGGCGCGACGTGCTGATCAAGGGCCTGCATTCCGCCGGGTGGGACGTGCCCTCCCCCGAAGGGTCCATGTTTGCATGGGCTCCCATTCCCGAACCTTTCCGCGAGATGGGGAGTGTTGCCTTCTCCAAACTCCTGCTTGAAGAAGCCGGCGTTGCCGTGGCACCGGGCCTTGGGTTTGGTGAATATGGTGATGACCACGTCCGCATCGGGCTGGTGGAAAACACCCACCGCCTGCGGCAGGCCCTGCGCTCCATCAAGGGCTTTATGGCCGCCCACGGCGTCAAGGCCCCTCCCTCCTCCAACCCAGCCCAAAAACCGGAGTCTGTTGCACCGTGACATCCTGTTCCTCTTCTTCTCCTCTTCGTCTTGGCATTGCCGGGCTCGGCACGGTTGGCGCGGGCGTTATCAAACTGCTGCGGGCCAATGCGGACCTGCTGAGCGCACGGGCAGGCCGCCCGCTGGAGGTTGTGGCCGTTAGCGCGCGCGAGCGCACGCGGGACCGTGGGGTGGATGTGTCCGCCCTGCGCTGGCACGACAACGCCGCCGATCTGGTAAACGACCCCGATGTGGACGTGGTGGTGGAGCTGATTGGCGGGGCAGAAGGCACCGCCCGTACGCTGGTGGAAGCAGCCCTTAAAGCTGGCAAACCTGTGGTTACCGCCAACAAGGCGCTGCTGGCCCTGCATGGCTCCACCCTTGCCCGCCTGAGTGCTGACAACAACGCCCCCCTGCTGTTTGAAGCAGCGGTTGCTGGCGGTATTCCCGCTATTAAAACCGTGCGCGAAGGGCTGGCAGCGGACCGCCTGCTGCGCGTGGGCGGTATTCTTAACGGCACCTGCAACTACATCCTCACCGTCATGCGCGAGACGGGCAAGGATTTTGCAACCGTGCTCAAGGATGCGCAGGACCTCGGCTATGCCGAAGCCGACCCCTCCACCGATGTGGACGGGCTGGACGCAGCCCACAAACTGACCATTCTGGCTGGTCTGGCCTTTGGTCAGCCCGTAGCGTTTGACAGCGTGCATGTAGAGGGCATCCGCCGCATTGGTGCGGTGGACCAGAGTTTTGCCCGCGCCCTTGGCTACCGGATCAAACTGCTGGGCCTTGCCAGCATGACCGATGCCGGGCTGCACGCCCGCGTAACCCCCTGCCTTGTGCCCCAGCAGGCTCCGCTGGCACAGGTGGATGGCGTCTTTAACGCTGTGGTGGCTGAAGGCGAGTTTGTTGGCCGGATCATGATCGAAGGACGCGGGGCCGGTGCTGGCCCCACGGCCAGTGCGGTCACGGCGGATCTGGTGGATATTGCCCGTGGCAACACCATTGCCGTGTGGGGCGTGCAGACCAGCGCCCAGCCCCCGCTGCGGGCCTGCCCCATTTCCAGCGGGGAAGGTGCCTTCTACCTGCGCCTGATGGTGGAAGACCGCCCCGGCGTTATTGCCGACATTACCGCCATCCTGCGTGATTGTGGCGTATCGCTGCGCAGCATGCTCCAGCACCCGGCGGAAAATGACAGCACGCCTTATGTTCCCCTTGTTCTGGTCACACATCGGACATCCGAGGCGGCTATGCAGGACGCCGTCACCCGGATTGACGCTTTGACTGTTGTGACAGACTCCACAGTTGTGATCCGGATCGAGGCTGCCTGAAGCAACCCGCCAGCCCCGCCCGATCAATTGTGTAATTAAGGATCCCGCTTTCTCATGTCTGATTCCATTGGCCCCTCTCCCTTCGTTGTTTCCGACCGCAATCTGGCTCTTGAGCTGGTGCGCGTGACCGAAGCGGCGGCCCTTGCCTCTGCCCGCTGGACGGGCCGCGGCCGTAAGAACGATGCAGACGGTGCCGCGGTGGAAGCCATGCGCATTGCCTTTGACACCGTGGCCATTGATGGCACCGTGGTCATTGGTGAGGGCGAAATGGACGAAGCGCCCATGCTCTATATTGGCGAGAAAGTGGGCTCCGGCGGCCCGGCCATGGATATTGCCGTGGACCCGCTGGAAGGCACCAACCTGTGCGCAAAGGACATGCCAAACGCCATTACGGTGGTGGCACTGGCCGAACGCGGCAACTTCCTGCACGCACCCGATGTGTACATGGACAAGATTGTGGTTGGCCCCAACCTGCCCGCAGGTGTGGTGGACCTTGAAAACACGATTGAAACCAACCTGAAGAACCTTGCCAAAGCCAAAGGCAAAAGCGTGCAGGACCTGCTGCTATGCACGCTCGACCGCGAACGGCACGAGGAAATGATTGCCCGCGCCCGTGCAGCCGGTGCCCGCGTGCGCCTGCTGAGCGATGGCGACGTAGCCGGTGGCATTGCTGCCTGCCTTGATAGCAGTCAGGTCGATATTTACGTCGGCTCCGGTGGTGCGCCCGAAGGGGTGCTGACCGCCGCCGCCGTGCGCTGCGTGGAAGGCCAGATGCAGGGACGCCTGCTGTTTGAAGATAACGCCCAGCGCGAACGCGCCCAGAAGATGAACCCCGGCAAAAACCCCGACCGCAAGCTGGACCTGCATGATATGGCAGCAGGCTCGGTGCTGTTCTCGGCCACTGGGGTCACCACCGGGGCGCTGCTGCGCGGCGTGCGGCAGTACCCGCATCAGGCGGTGACGCACTCGCTGGTCATGCGTTCCAAATCTGGCACGTCCCGCTTTATTGAAGGGCACCACAACTTCAAAACCAAAACATGGACGCCACAATAACAGGCGTTTTTTAACCCCATGCTCTCGACCGCATCACCAGAGGGGGCGCACGCCCCCACCCCAGCCGCAACACCAGCCGTGCTCAATGTGGAGCACAGCGTGAACGCACGACGCTGGTCCTGGCGGGAGGGAGCAGACAACCCGACCACCAACCGGCTGGGGGCCGCACTGGCCCAGCAGCTTGGCATACCCGAAATTGTAGGCCGCCTGCTGGCCATGCGCGGGGTCAGCCCCGAGCATGCACCGCATTTTCTGGCCCCCACCCTGCGCGCCCTTATGCCCGACCCGTCCTGCCTGATGGATATGGACAAAGCCGCCGCCCGCATGGCACAGGCTGTACAGGCGGGGGAAACCATAGGTATTTTTGGCGATTATGACGTGGACGGCGCATGCGCCAGTGCCGTGCTGGCCGCTTTTTTTGAACAGCTTGGCTGCTCCGTTCTCACCCATATTCCCGACCGCATGACCGAAGGGTATGGCCCCAACCTGCCAGCACTTGAGGCACTGGTGGCTCAGGGCGCCAAACTGCTGGTTTGTGTGGACTGTGGCACAGCCTCCGCCGATATTCTGAACCAGCTTGCAGGCAAGGCCGATGTGGTGGTGCTGGACCACCACAAGTCGGAAGATGCCCTGCCAGCCATTCTGGCCACGGTTAACCCCAACCGGGCGGACTGCTCATCGGGTCTTGGGCATATCTGCGCTGCAGCACTGAGTTTTCTGGCCACTGTTGCGACCAGACGCACCCTGCGCGAGAACGGTTTTTTTAACGCAAGCCATCCCCAGCCCGACCTGCGCCCCCTGCTGGACCTTGTTGCACTGGCCACGGTGTGTGACGTCATGCCCCTGCAAGGGGTCAACCGCCTGTTTGTGGCCGAGGGGCTAAAGGTTATGGCGACCCGGCAGCGTATAGGGGTTGCCGCCCTGCTTGAAATTGCAGGTGTCAGCAAAGCGCCTGATGCGTTTTCGTGCGGGTTTGCGCTGGGACCGCGCATTAATGCGGGCGGACGCATAGCCGAAGCCGCACTTGGCCTGCGCCTGCTCCGCTGCCCGGATGTGCATGAAGCAAAGCAGATGGCCGAGCGGTTGGATGCCGTCAACCGACGCAGGCAGGATGTGGAAGCCGATATTCTGGACCGCGCCATGGAGCAGGCAGCAGAACAGAAGGACGCTGGTCACGGCGTTATTCTGCTCGCGGGCAAGGACTGGCACCCCGGTGTCGTGGGGATTGTGGCAGGGCGCATAAAAGAACGCTTCAACCGCCCCGCCCTTGTTGGCGCGCAGCAGGAGGACGGGAGCATAAAAGGCTCTGGCCGCTCGGTTGCCGGGCTGGACCTTGGTACGGTCATTATTGCCGCACGTCAGGCCGGGCTGCTTAAAACAGGTGGTGGGCACGCCATGGCTGCGGGTTTTTCGCTCCATGCAGACAAGCTGGCGGAGTTCCACTCTTTTCTCGATACCCGTCTGCCACAGGCGGCGGAACTGCCGCCCACCGTGGACCTGACCATAGATGCCGTTGTGGCCGTAACCGGGGCCACGGCAGAACTGGCGACCGACATGGCAGCTCTGGCCCCCTTTGGCGCAGGCAACCCCGAACCACTTATTGCCCTGCCCAATGTGCATATTGTACGCACTGACCGCATAGGGCGGGACAGCAACACCCTGCGGGTGCTGATCCGCGCCAGCAATGGCAGCAGGCTCAAGGCACTTCTGTTCAAGGCGGATAACAACCCGCTCGCTGTTGTGTTGGAAGATGCAACCCGCCCCGCCCTGCATCTGGCAGGTTACCTGCGGGCAGAAAGCTGGAACGGGCGCACAGACGCCACTTTTTTTGTGCAGGACGTAGCCCGAGCCTGAACGGCCCTACCCTGTGCAGGCACAGGGGGCTTATTCCCCCTGTGCGGCGTTGCGGCGGGCTGCGACTTCCTTCTTCATGGCTTCCTGCACTTTTTCAAACGCGCGCACTTCAATCTGGCGCACCCGCTCGCGGGAAATGCCGTAGTCGTGGGCGAGTTCTTCCAGCGTTGCCGGGTCATCCTTGAGGCGACGTTCGGTGAAAATGCGGCGTTCACGCTCGTTCAGGGTTTCGAGTGCTGTAGCAAGCAGGGCCTTGCGACCCGACATTTCCTCGTTTTCGGCGTAAACCTCTTCTTGGTTCACCTGATCGTCCACCAGACGGTCCTGCCATTCGCTTTCCAAGTCCGTTTTAAGCGGGGCGTTCAGGCTGTGGTCAGGTGCAGCCATGCGGCGGTTCATGTCCACCACATCCTGCTCGGACACACCAAGAGTTGTGGCGATCTTGTTGACCTGTTCGGGCTGAAGGTCACCATCATCAATCGCCTGCATCTGCCCTTTAAGGCGGCGCAGGTTGAAGAACAGTTTTTTCTGGGCTGCCGTTGTGCCCATTTTGACCAAAGACCAGCTATGCAGGATGTACTCCTGAATGGCAGCGCGGATCCACCACATGGCGTAAGTGGCCAGCCGGAAGCCTTTTTCGGGGTCAAAGCGGCGCACGGCCTGCATCATCCCCACATTGCCTTCGCTGATCAGTTCATTGATCGGCAGACCATAACCCCGGTAGCCCATGGCAATTTTGGCAACCAGACGCAGGTGGGATGTCACCAGCCGGTGGGCTGCCTTGACATCTCCCTTATCGCGCCATTTGCGTGAAAGGGTGAGTTCTTCTTCTGGCGTGAGCAGGGGATACTTACGAATTTCCTGAAGGTACCTTGAAAGATTGCCTTCAGGCCCAACATCAATGACGGAAGCCATGATTTGAGTACTCCTTCCTGAGATGGAAACTCCCACGGATGCGTTTGGTTCCTGTTCCGTTAACAGGCGCATCCAGACTTGCAGCGGCGAGTCCCATTACCCGATGGAAAACTAGACGGCCCTTGCATCTACCCTCGGCATGAGCAGCAGAGACCAAAGGCCCCTTCCCGCTTTACGGAAAAGTGAGCGGTATGGACCAAGAGGGTGCGCCTGAAAAATGCACCCTGTCAAGAAAACAGGTGCGGATGGTAGCAAAACTGCCACAGTTAGTGGACCGTAGCGGTCCCCTTTAATGCGGACTCGGAGCAGGCCTGCGCCGTTACGAGTCGCTCAGGGCCTGTTCCAGTTCCTGCATGTCGGGCGGCATTGGGGTTTCAAACAGCAGGTTTTCGCCCGTTCTGGGGTGGGTAAAGCCCAGCCGCGCCGCATGGAGCGCCTGACGGGGGAAGTCCAGCCCAGCCCCTTTGCCCACCGGGGACAGACCACGGGCCGCAGCAGGCACGCGCCGCAGGTAGAGCGGGTCCCCCATAAGCGGGTGGCCATTGGCCGAAAAATGCACCCGGATCTGGTGCGTGCGGCCCGTTGCCAGTTTGCACGCAACAAGGGCGGCCGAAGCACTGAACACCTTGAGCGTGCGGTAATGGGTCAAGGCCCATTTGCCACCATGGGTAACCAGCGCCATGCGTTTGCGGTCCCGCTTGTCGCGGCCTATTGCGCCTTCATAATCCCCCTCCGCAGGGGTAGGCACACCCCAGCAGAACGCCAGATAGGCACGGTCTATGCGGCGGGCGGCAAAATCATCCGAGAGCGCCAGATGCGCTTTTTCCGTTTTGGCAACCACCATAACGCCCGACGTATCCTTATCCAGCCGGTGCACAATGCCGGGGCGGCGCTCCCCGCCAATGCCCTTAAGGCTATTGCCGCAATGGGCGATCAGGCCGTTGACCAGCGTACCCGTCTCGTTCCCCGGTGCGGGGTGGACCACCAGCCCCGCGGGCTTGTCCAGCACAATCAGGTCATCATCTTCATACAGGATGTTAAAATCCATGGCTTCGCCCTGCGGGGTGGCAGGGGCTGCGGCAGGCAGGTCCAGCACCACCACCATTCCGGCCCGGACCGGCGTGGCGGGTTCACGCAACACCACACCATTGCACAGGAGGTTCCCGCCCTCGATCAGCCCTTTGATGCGTGAGCGCGAAGGGGCTCCGGGGCAGTTGGACAAAAACCGGTCCACCCGCTCGCCCGCCTGTGCGGCATCCACCGTAAAGGCCAGTGTGGTGCCGTGGGTAGGGGCAAGGCCGGGCGCGGCTTCGCCTTGAGGGGGAACTGTATGTGCCAAACCCGTTTGTCTCATTCACGCTTATGGGGTGGAATTGCGCGTACAAAGCCTGCTTGCAGGCTGTGCGTCAAGCCGCAGGGTGTAAACCACCAGCCCAGCCTGCCGCGTGGCCTGCACGTCTTTTGGTGTGCCCGTACACCATGCCCCCTTGCCCTGCGCCATATACGGCAGGATAGTGTGCGGGCATGACCCACCACCCCACCATTGCCCGCACCTACCAGACCGCCCTGCGCCACCGCAGCCTTGTGCTGGCCGGGCTTTTGGGTGCGCTGGCCCTGTCTGTCCTGCTGGATTGCGCGGTGGGGCCTGCCGAACTTTCCCCCACAACCATGCTGCGTGCTGTTTTTGACCCTGCCGGAGTAGATGAGCAGACAAGCCTGATTGTCTGGCAGATCCGCCTGCCTTACGCACTTATGGCGGCCTGCGTGGGGGCTGCACTGGGGCTGGCAGGGGCGGAAATGCAGACAATTCTGGCCAACCCGCTGGCCAGCCCGTTTACGCTGGGCCTGTCCGCCGCCGGGGCGTTTGGCGCGTCCCTTGCCATTGTGCTGGGCTGGCACGTAGCTCATGTGCCCGACATGTGGCTGACTGCGGGGAGCGCCTTTGTCTGTGCGGCCCTGTCTGTATGGATTCTGGACATGCTGGTGCGGCTGCGTCAGGGCGGGACGGGCACGGTTATCCTGTGCGGAGTGGCACTTGTGTTTTCGTTTCAGGCATTGGTTGCCCTCATGCAGTTTGTGGCAAACGAGGACGCCCTGCAAAATCTGGTGTTCTGGACCCTTGGTAGCCTGACCCGCGCAACATGGGGCACGCTGGGCCTGCTGGCCGGGGCTCTGGCCTGTATCCTGCCATTTTCGCTCCGGGCGGCATGGCCGCTTACCACCCTGCGTATGGGGGAGGACCGGGCTGCAAGCCTTGGGGTGGATGTGCCACGCCTGCGCCGTGCGGCCCTGCTGCGCATAAGCCTTTTATGCGCGCTGGCCGTAGCCTTTGTGGGGGTTATTGGCTTTATCGGGCTGGTGGCCCCCCATATTGCCCGCCGGCTTGTGGGGGAGGACCACCGCTTTTACCTGCCTGCCAGCCTGTTGAGCGGGGCGTTTATTCTCTCCCTCGCAGCCCTTGTCGCGCGGGTGCTGGTGCCCGGCGTTGTGGTGCCAACAGGTATTGTGACCGCTCTGGTGGGCATACCGTTTTTTCTGGTTATTGTGCTGCGCCGTGGGGAAGAGTTGCCATGACGCCCCCCGTGCCAGCCGGGCTGACGCTGCATAACCTGACTGTGCGGTACGGGCGCAAATCCGTAATCTCCGAACTGGATGCAGGGCCGTTCCCCCACGGGGCGGTCTGTGCCGTTCTGGGCCCCAATGGCAGCGGCAAATCCACCCTGCTGCGCGCCACTGGGGGGCTGCTGCACGCCACAGGCACACTCATGCTGGATGGGGTGGACCTTACCCCCCTGCCACGGGCCCAACGGGCGCAGCACTGCCTGTACCTGCCCCAGACCCTGCCAGAGCCCGTGCGCCTGAGCGTGCTGGATGCCATGCTGGCCGCCCGCCACGCCACAGGCAGGCAGGGCAACACCAGCACGGCAGCGGACATAGACGCCGCCATGGCCTGTCTGGCCGATGTGGGCATTGCCCACCTTGCCACGCAAAGCCTGCATGCACTCTCCGGCGGGCAGCGCCAGCTTGCAGGGCTGGCACAGGCCCTTGGCCGCAAACCCCGCGCCCTGCTGCTGGATGAACCCCTGAGCGCGCTTGACCCGTACTACCAGCAGACCGTTATGGCCCTGATCCGGCGTGAGACCGTACAGCGCAATCTGGTCACGCTAATGGTGCTGCATGACCTGAACATCGCACTCAATCAGTGCGATCTGGCATGCCTTTTGCACAATGGCCATATTCTGGCCTACGGCCCCCCGGCGGAAGTTTTAACCCCCGAGCACCTGCGCACCGTGTACCGTATTGAGGCACGGGTAGATACCGGGCGGGACGGGCAACGCTTCATCAGCACCACAGGTGTGGTGTAACGCTCCTTAGGTGCCACAATAGGTATAGGGTACCACCTCGTCAGGTGTGGGGGGGACTGTGTAGCTTCCCATGCCCGGCTGCTCCACATAAGGGGTGGCCAGCACGCTCAGCATTTCCCGGAACGGTGTGTAATCGTGCTGTTTTACGGCGGCCTGAATCATGGCCTCCACCTTGTGGTTACGTGGAATATAGCACGGGTTGACCTGCTGCATGGCGCTGGCACGGGCGGCATAGTCCGCACTCCCCTGCCGCGCCACACGAGCACGCCAGCGGGCCAGCCACGGGCTGGTACTGGCAGGCAACCCAGCCGGCAGGCCGGGGCCGCGCAAAGCCTCTTCATGACTGAGAGCGCGGAAGGTGTTGGTCATGTCCATCTTTTCCGCCTCCATATGGTCCAGCAGGGTTTTGAACAGGGTTTCATCCCCCTCATCCTCCCCCACCAGCCCCAGCTTTGCGCGCATGCCAGCAAAATAGGCTGCATGAAAATGCGGATGGAACGCCCCAAGTGCTTGCTGGGCCAGACTGATGGCCTGCCCGTCCTCCTCCGCCAGCAGGGGGAGCAGGGCCTCGGCAAAACGGGTCAGGTTCCACAGGGCTATGGTCGGCTGGTTGGTGTAGGCGTAACGGCCACGCTTATCTATGAAGCTGAACACGGTGGCCGGGTTGTAGGTGTCCATAAAGGCGCAGGGACCGTAATCTATGGTTTCCCCCGATATAGCCATGTTGTCGGTGTTCATGACCCCATGAATAAAGCCGACCAGCATCCACCGCGCCACAAGGGCCGCCTGCGCCGCCACCACGGCCTGTAGCAGCGCCACATAGGGCTGCGCGTCCTGTGCTGCCTGCGGGTAAAGCCGGGCAATGGCAAAATCGGCCAGCGCGCGCAAGGCGTGCCTGTCCTGCCGGGCGGCAAAGAACTGGAACGTACCAACGCGGATATGGCTGCGCGCCACACGGGCCACAATGGCACCGGGCAAGGGTGTTTCACGGTAAACGCGCTCCCCCGTTGCCACGGCGGCCAGCGCGCGGGTGGTGGGGATGCCAAGGGCGGCCATGCTCTCGCTCAGCAGGTATTCACGCAGGACAGGACCAAGGGCGGCCCGGCCATCCCCACTGCGGGAATAAGCCGTGGGGCCGGAGCCTTTGAGTGCAATTTCGCGCAGATGGCCGTTGCGGTCCTCAACCTCCCCCAAAAGCAGGGCACGGCCATCCCCCAGCTGGGGAGAAAAATGGCCAAACTGGTGCCCCGCATACACGGTTGCCAGCGGGTCCATGCCCTGTGGTATCTGGTTGCCTGCCAGCATGGCCAAGCCCTGTGGCCCGGCCAGCCATGCTGCATCCAGCCCCAGCTCTGCGGCCAGTGCCGTGTTCAGGGCAATCAGTTCAGGCCGGGCAACCGGGGTGGGCTGCGTGCGGGTATAAAAGCTGGAGGGCAGCGTTGCATAACCCTGCCGGATAGAAGAATGAGGCATTGTTACACCACCTTGCAAAAAAGCCTTGGCACTGTGGCGTGGGGCTTCCAGCCCTGCCGCAGCCGCACAACACACAGGAACGGACCACATACGCCATGGTTTGCACCTGTCTGGCACAGACACGGCGAACATGATAGGAAAGAGCCCAACCGGGCCACCGGCAGGCTGCCTTATGGCGTGCCTGAAGCAACAGAATAAACCCGTATATCGGAGCAACCAGGCCCCTGGTCCCCACACCAGCGCCGCGGAAAACGCGAGAACACCATGACCACCGTAGCCGACAACATTGCCTTCAAGATCACCCGCAAAACGGATGGCACCCCCGCCGCCGAGCGTGAAAGCCTGGTCGCCAACCCCGGTTTTGGCCGCGCTTTTACCGATCATATGGCTGTTGTTACCTATACGGAAGGCAGGGGCTGGCATTCGGCTGAAATTCTGCCCCGCCAGCCGCTCATGCTCGACCCCGCCGCCTCCGTGCTGCACTACGCGCAGGAAATCTTTGAAGGCATGAAGGCCTACCGCGCCCCCAATGACGGTGTGCAGCTCTTCCGCCCCGAAGCCAATGCCCGCCGGTTCCAAAAATCGGCCGAGCGCATGGCCATGGCGGAACTGCCTGAAGACCTGTTTTTGGAAGCGGTGACCCAGCTGGTCAAAATCGACCAGGACTGGGTGCCCGCACCCGAGGTGGGCACGCTTTACATCCGCCCCTTCATGATTGCGACGGAAGCAGCCCTTGGGGTCAAGCCTGCCTCCGAGTTCAAGTTCATTGTCATTGCCTGTGCTGCGGGGGAATACTTCTCCAAGGATGCCGGTCCGGTTTCGGTCTGGGTGGAAACGGAAACCGTGCGCGCCTCCCGCGGGGGCACGGGTACGGCCAAATGCGGCGGCAACTACGCCGCCAGCCTGACCGCACAGATGGAAGGCAAGCACCACGGCTGCCAGCAGGTTCTGTTTCTGGACGCGGAAGAACGCCGCTGGCTGGAAGAAATGGGCGGCATGAACGTGATGATGGTGTTTGAAGATGGCACCCTGCTGACCCCCCCGCTGGAAGGCGGCACCATTCTGCACGGCATTACGCGGGATAGCCTGCTGACACTGGCGCGCGATGCAGGCCTGACCGTAAAGGAAGAGCGCTACGCGCTTGACCAGCTTTTTGCCGATGCCAAATCCGGCAGGCTCAAGGAAGTGTTTGCCTGTGGCACGGCGGCTGTTGTGTCCCCCATCGGGGCATTCAAGAGCAAGACGGATAGCTGCACCATCAACAACAATCAGGTGGGTGATGTCACGGCAAAGCTGCGCCAAAAGCTGTGCGACATCCAGTTTGGCCGCGCGGCTGACCCACATAACTGGATCAGCACCGTAGCGTAAGGCCACCTCAGGGCACCCTGCTCAAACACCCCGGTCTCTGCCGGGGTGTTTTTGTCTATACCTCCGGCAGAGATGCTGGACAGACCGGCCCAAGCGGCATATCCCCAGAACATGCTTGCTTTTTTACCCGCCCTCCCCTGCACACGGTTCCCCCAGCCATGACCAACACGCCGCATCTGGTTCTTGTGGATGGCAGCGGCTTTATTTTCCGCGCTTTTCATGCCCTCCCCCCCATGACCAGCCCCGAAGGGGTGCCGGTCAATGCGGTGTACGGCTTTACCAACATGCTGGCCCGCCTGCTGCGCGACCATGTGGGCACGCATCTGGCCGTGCTGTTTGATGCAAGCCGCCAGACCTTCCGCTCCGACATTTACCCCCAATACAAAGCCCACCGCCCAGAACCGCCGGAAGACCTGCGCCCCCAGTTCAGCCTGATCCGGGATGCCACGCAGGCTTTTAACGTCCCCGGCATAGAACTGCCGGGCTGGGAGGCAGACGACCTGATTGCCTCTTACGCCGTGGCCGTACGCAAAATGGGGGGCACCTGCACCATTATTTCCTCCGACAAGGATCTGATGCAGCTTGTGGGGCAAGGCGTGTGCATGCTTGACCCCATCAAGCAGACCCCCATAGGCCCGGCGGAAGTGGAAACCAAGTTTGGTGTCCCGCCCGAAAAAGTGGTGGATGTGCAGGCCCTTATGGGCGACCCGACGGATAACGTGCCCGGCGTGCCCGGCATTGGCCCCAAAACGGCCTCGGCCCTGATTAACGAATTCGGTACGCTGGAAAACGTGCTGGCCAGCGCCCCGGATATGAAAAAATCCAAAAAGCGGGACATGCTGATCGAACATGCGCAGGCGGCCCGCCTCTCGCTCCAGCTGGTCACGCTGGCAACGGACGTGCCCCTGCCCGTACCGGTAGAGGAACTGGCCACGCGCGAGCCAGACAAGCTGGCACTGGCCGACTGGCTGGACAGCATGGGCTTCCGCTCCGTCATGTCCCGCATGGGTATGGGCAGCCCGGCTGGGGCACATGCCCACCGCGCGGCCCGTGCCTCCGCCCATGCCAGCGCAAACGGGCAGGACACCCCCAACCCGGCTCAGGCCGCACCAGCCCAATCCACTGGCCCCGCCGACCTGCTGAGCGCACCTTATGCGGAGTACGAAACCGTGCGTACCGCCGAGGCCCTGCAAAAATGGGTCAGCATGGCGCAGGAAGCAGGTGTATGCGCCGTGGATACGGAAACCGACGGGCTGGACCCGCTGGCTGCCAACATGCTCGGTTTTTCCCTTGCGACCGCACCCGGCAAAGCCTGTTACGTGCCCGTACGGCACGAGGGCACGCTGGAAGCCCTGACCGGCGAACAGCTTGACGCCACACAGGCACTGGAGCTGTTACGTCCGCTACTGGAGGACAAAAGTGTTCTCAAAGTCTTCCAGAACGCCAAGTTCGACCTGCTGGTACTGGACCACGCAGGCATAGACCACACCAGCATTGCGCCGGTGGATGACACAATGCTGATCTCCTACAGCCAGTCTGCCGGGCTGCATGGGCAGGGCATGGATGAGTTGTCTGCCCTACACCTCAACCACACGCCCATAACGTATGACAGCGTAACCGGCACGGGCCGCAACCGTATTCCCTTTGCCAAGGTACCGGTGGAAAAAGCCACCACCTACGCTGCCGAGGATGCAGACGTAACCCTGCGCCTGTGGCATGTGCTGCACCCCACCTTGCGCACCAACAAGGCTCTGGCTCTGTACGAGCAGGTGGAGCGCCCTCTGGTACAGGTGCTTGCCACCATGGAAAAAAACGGCATTGCAGTGGACCGCGCGGAACTGACCCGCCTTTCCGCCGATTTTGAAAGCCGCATGAAAAACATGGAACAGGGCATTTACGCCGCGGCTGGCCGGGAGTTCAACATTGCCTCTCCCCGCCAGCTTGGTGAAATCCTGTTTGATGAAATGGGACTCAAGGGCGGCAAACGCGGCAAGGCCGGGGCGTGGAGTACGGATTCCTCCGTATTGCAGGACCTCGCCGATCAGGGCCACGACCTGCCGGTACGCGTGCTGGAATGGCGGCAGCTTGCCAAGCTCAAATCCACCTATACGGATGCCCTGCTCAAGCTGACCAGCAAGGAAAGCCGGGTCCATACCTCGTTCCAGATGGCCATTACCACCACGGGCCGCCTGTCCTCCTCCGACCCGAACCTCCAGAACATTCCTGTCCGCACGGAGGAAGGTACGCGCATCCGTCAGGCATTTGTGGCCCCGGCAGGGCGCAAGCTGATCTCGGCCGACTATTCCCAGATCGAGCTGCGGCTGCTGGCCGATGTGGCCAACATTCCCACCCTGCGTGAAGCCTTTGAGCTGGGGCAGGACATTCACGCCCGCACAGCCTCCGAGGTGTTCAACATCCCGCTCGAAGGCATGGACGCCCTGACCCGCCGCCGCGCCAAGGCCATTAACTTTGGGATTATTTACGGCATTTCCGCCTTTGGGCTGGGCAAGCAGCTTGGTATTCCTGCAGGGGAGGCCAAAAGCTACATAGATGCCTATTTTGCCCGTTACCCCGGCATCCGGGATTACATGGAGCAGGTCAAGGCCGAAGCCCGCGCCAACGGCTATGTCATGACCCCGTTTGGCAGGCGCTGCTATGTACCGGGCATTCATGAGAAAAGTGCCGTTCGCCGCCAGTATGCGGAGCGGCAGGCCATTAACGCCCCCCTTCAGGGTGGTGCTGCGGACATTATCAAACGCGCCATGGTGCGCCTGCCCGAAGCCCTGAAGGCCACAGGGCTGGACAGCGCACGCATGCTGCTACAGGTCCATGACGAACTGCTGTTTGAAGTGGATGCAGAACAGGCCAGTGCCGTGGCACAAAAAGCCAAGGCCATTATGGAAGCAGCAGCACAGCTCAAAGTGCCGCTGGTGGTAGAAACAGGCATTGCCCAGAACTGGGCGGAGGCACACTAACCCATGACACCAGCAGGAAAACGCATTACCCTGATCAGTGTGGGTATTCTGGCTCTTGCCGGGGTGGGCAGCTTGCTGGCCACCGAGCTGGCACTCAAGCACAGCATTACCCTTAACTCCTACGGCAACCCCGTTGGGGGCTCCTTCCGCCTGATGGACGCCACAACCGGCACCATGACGGACAAGAGCTTTCAGGGCCGGTGGATGCTGGTGCTGTTCGGGGCAACCCATTGCGGGCAGGACGCATGCACCCCTGCCCTACAGGCCATGTCTGCCGCCATGGATGAGGTTGATCCGGGCAAACGCAAGATGGTTATTATTTTTGTCAGTCTGGACCCCGACCGGGATGACGCCCAGCGCCTGCGCCAGTACGGCGAGACCATAAGCCCCCGCGTGGTGGCTGGCACGGCAGCCCCCTTTGCTCTGGCTGATCTGGCCAAGGAATACCATGCACCGGTTGAAAAAATGACTGACCCGGAATGGGATTACGCCATGCGCATGTCCCCCCAGTTTGTGGTTATGGACCCGCAGACGCGCTACCGGGGCACCATAGATGCACAGGCTGACAAAGCCAGTATGGCCGCAAGCCTGCGCCAGATCATGGCGGCGGATGCTCCCGCCCCCTGATCAGGCTCCCCCGCCTTAACTTCTGTTATGTGTTCCTGCAGGTCTGTTCCGTAGCCCCATGCCGCTATCCCCCCCCTCCGCCATAAGTGCCTCGGCGCGCTTTTATACCTCCCTGCTGGTAACGGGAGGGGTTTTTGTGGTGCTGGATGCAGGGGCATTTGTGCTGCGCCATACCATGCCCGAGGGCGCACGCCGCAGGCGTGTGGCCCGGCGCTGGCTGTGCACCATGGCCAAGGTGGCCGTACGCTACCTACATGCCGCCGGTATTCTGGACTGTGACATGGCGGAACTGGCAGCCATTGCCCAGCGCCGGAACCTTGTGCTGGTTGCCAACCACCCCTCCCGGCTGGACTGCCTGCTGCTGGCCGCAGCCCTGCCGCATATGGTGTGCGTGACCAAAGCCTCCATATGGGAGCGAGGCGTGCTGGGCAGCACCCTGCGCACCGCAGGCTATGTGCGACACGATACGCTGCTCAGGATTATTGGCCCGGCATCCCAGGCATTGCATGAGGACTGCCAGCTTCTGCTGTTCCCCGAAGGAACACGCTCCCGCGCAGGAGCCGAACCCGGCCCGGTGCAGCCCGGCTTTGCCGCCATTGCCCAGCGCACACGCTCGGACGTGCAGGTGGTGCTGATAGAAACACCATCACCCTATCTGTCACAGGGCTGGCCGTTTTTAAAACGCCCTCCCCTGCCCATGCGCTACGGTATAAAGCTTGGACCGCATTTTGCCGCCCCCAAACGGGACGAGGCCAGCGGGCGGGCCCTGATTGAAGCCGTGGACAACTGCTTCAGGTCCTCCCCGCAGGGCGGGGAGGGTTTTTGAACACACCTAGTAGATTTCTGGAACAATCATGTTTTCAGGCGTAGGCAGGCGTTCATAGTCCGCATGATGCACACGCGGGGGCAGATCCACCTCGGGATGTGACACAGGCTGGTAAGGCACCTGTGCCAGAAGATGGTTGATGCAGTTCAGCCGTGCGCGCTTTTTATCCACCGCCTGCACAACCCACCATGGGGCCTCGGCAATGCTGGAGCGCTCGAGCATGGTTTCCTTGGCTTTGGTATAGGATTCCCACCGGCGGCGGCTCTCCAGATCCATCGGGCTGAGCTTCCACTGCTTAAGCGGGTCTTCTATTCTGGCACGGAAGCGGGCTTCCTGCTCATCATCCGTGATGGAGAACCAGTATTTGACAAGCTGGATGCCACTGCGCACCAGCATGCGCTCAAACTCTGGCACGGAGCGGAAGAACTCCTCGTATTCCTCATCCGAGCAGAACCCCATGACCCGTTCCACACCAGCGCGGTTGTACCAGCTACGGTCAAACAGAACGATCTCACCCGCGGCGGGAAGCTGAGCTACGTAACGCTGGAAGTACCACTGTGTTTTTTCGCGGTCTGTGGGGGCGGGCAGCGCGGCCACACGGCAGATGCGCGGGTTGAGCCGCTGGGTAATGCGCTTGATCGCCCCCCCCTTGCCTGCGGCATCGCGCCCTTCAAACAGCACCACCAGACGGTGGCCTGTTTCCTTCACCCAGTCCTGCAAACGCACCAGTTCGCCCTGCAGGCGGACCAGCTCGCTAAAATAGGTATGGCGGAAGCTGCGGTCAGACACGGAGGCCTCCCCCCCCAGCCCCTCTTCCTGCAATTCGAGTTCGATCTCTTCATCCAGATCGTCAATGATCTCCTGCCGGATACGCTCGCGTTCACGCTCGGCGGCAGAAAGGCTGTTCACATTGGCATCAGACATGATCTTGCCTTTGCTGTTTGGCAGAAACAGTGTCTGGCGTGGTGCATGACCACGCCAGAGCGGAGGTTTTTTAGAAAATGTGGCGGAACACCACATACAGCACGCCACTGATCAGCATGGCGGCAGGCAGGGTGGTAATCCATGCCATGCCCATGGCGCGCAGGGTGCCCCACTGCAAGCCACCACCACCGGCAGCCATTGTGCCAGCCACACCGCTGGAGAGGATATGCGTGGTGGAAACCGGCAGGCCATACCCTTCGGCCAGACCAATGGTGCCCATAGCTACGAACTCGGCGGAAGCACCCTGAGCGTAGGTCAGGTGGCTTTTGCCAATTTTTTCACCCACGGTCACAACAATGCGCTTCCAGCCGACCATGGTGCCAAGGCCCAGAGCAAGAGCCACCGCAATTTTAACCCACACAGGAATAAAGCGTGTGCCTGCGTTAAGCTGCTTCATGAACTTGGCGAGTTCGCTGTCTTCTTCTGCGCTAAAGGTTGCTGCCTTGCCCATGTTGTGAATGGCTTCCGCCACCAGATACATGTCGGTACGCACGTTGGGCACGGTTGCTGCCGGAATTTCGTGCAAGGAGTGGTACCCACTTACGGCCTGTGCAATATCAGCCGACAGGACGGAGAGTGCGGCATACACTTCGGGGCGGGCTACGGATTTGATGCGCAGCGCGTCTGTTACCTGGGCGCGGGCTTCTTCCGCCGTAGGCTGCTTGAGCATGGGCTGGGCGTGCACGTCAAACACGTGGGAGGCCTGCTGTGCGGTTTCCACAAAGCCGGGCATCATGCTGTCGGGCATGGCGCGGTTCAGGGCGTAGGCGGTAGGCGCAGCACCAATCAGGATCAGCATGATCAGGCCCATGCCCTTCTGCCCGTCGTTGCTGCCGTGGAAGAAGGAAACACCCGTGCAGGTGCCAATCAATAGACCACGGATCCACAGAGGGGGCGGGGCATCGCCTTCAGGCGCACGGTAAAGGGCGGCATTGCGCACCACAACGCGCAGCACCATGAACAGGCCCGCGGCAAGAATAAAGCCACACAGGGGGCTGAACAGCAGGGCGGAGAACACCTTTTTAACCTGCATCCAGTCCACGCCATACAGCGCGCTGCCAGAAGGCGACATAAGCTGGTTTGCAAGGCCCACACCCAGAATGGAGCCAACCAGAGCGTGGGACGAGCTGTTGGGAATACCCAGCGCCCATGTTGCCAGGTTCCACACAATGGCGGACAGCAGCAGGGCAAAGATCATGGCATGGCCAGCACCACTGCCAACCTGGAGGATCAGTTCCACCGGCAGCAGCGTTACAACACTATATGCCACCGCCCCCGAGGAGGTCAGAACCCCAAGCAGGTTCCACATACCAGACCAGACTACCGCAACCAGTGGCGGCAGGCTGTTGGTGTAAATAACCGTTGCGACCGCATTGGCCGTATCGTGAAATCCGTTCACGAATTCAAAGCCCAGAGCAATAAGCAACGCCAGAGCCAGCAGGGCGAAGGCCCCGGTTGCTATGCCACTGGTACCAACAGCGTGCAGGTCAGCCAGCACGCTGTAACCAACAAACGCCAGAGCTGCTGCAATCACTCCCAAAAAGAACATGCGGAAAGCCTGATGCTCCCCTTTACGCATATTCGGACGTCCTCCAACCGGAGAACTCAGCATTGTATCTGACATAAAAGCACCCTGCGCAGAAAAAGATGAGCGCAAGATAAAACTCTTTTTATTCAGGTTGCGTTAAGAAATTGTGAAACAAAAATCCCTTTTACATCAACTCTATAATCTAAATATCACCCCCATTGGTGCAGTATTGAAACAAATTCAGCGTTCATCCTGCGCAATCCATTTTGTTTCCTGCGGGGGGTGCCATTGGGCCAGCCTGTCCAGCAGGTCTTCGGGTGTCTGGCCAACCTGCAAAATGGCTCTGTGCGCGGGTTTAAGAAAACCCTCCGCCACCACGTGGTCCAGAAACGTGCCAAGCGTGCTGTAAAACCCGTTTACATTCAACACACCGCAGGGTTTGGCGTGGTTGCCAAGCTGGGTCCATGTCCAGACCTCAAACAGTTCCTCCAGAGTGCCAATGCCGCCGGGCAGGGCAATAAAGGCGTCGGACATATCCGCCATAAGGGCTTTACGCTCGTGCATGGACCCTACAATCCGCAGGTCCTCCAGCCCGTTATGCGCCACCTCCCGCGCAACCAGTGCCTGCGGAATAACGCCCGTAACCTGCCCGCCACCGGCCAGTACGGCATTGGCCACAGCCCCCATAAGCCCGACCGAAGCCCCCCCATACACCAGCCCTATGCCGCGCCGGGCCATAAGCAGGCCAAGCTGTTCTGCCGCATGCAGGTAGGCAGGCCCACGCCCGACACTGGAACCACAAAACACACAAATCCGTCGCACGACCGCTTATTCTCCCCGTAAACCCCGGTACATGATGCGCCCATTCCGCCCGCGCATGCACAGGTGCGGGGGCAAACACACAACAGTGTTGTTTTTTTCATGCCCCAGATAAGGGGACAACCCTTTCCAAACTGCAACAAGTGGGAGTAGCCTACCCCCTGCTTACACCGAGAGGCTTGATATAACAGCATAACTTTTCGCCAACGCCCATTGCGGACGCCAAAACAAAAACAATAAAAACAGAAAGATAACCAGCGTGCTTCCCTCTACTGCTCCCCTATCCAGCTCACACCAGCGGTTCCTTTATCTTCAGGTTCTCGCAGCCGTGGCGGCAGGTATTCTTGTCGGCGCTCTGTTCCCCTCCGTTGCAACGTTGCTCAAACCGTTGGGAGACGGGTTTGTAAAACTGATCAAAATGGTCATTGCGCCGGTTATCTTCCTGACGGTCAGCACCGGCATTGCAGGCATGGCGGACCTTAAACAGACCGGCCGCGTGGCGGGTAAGGCCATGCTGTATTTCCTATGTTTTTCCACGCTGGCACTGGCTGTGGGCATGGTGGTGGCCAATATCGTGCGCCCCGGCGCTGGCATGCACATCCACCCGCAAAGCCTGGATAGCGCCTCCGTTGAGCAGTTTGTGCAGGCAGCACACGGCCATTCCTTTACCGACTTCCTGCTCCAGATCATTCCCTCCACCACGGCGGGGGCTTTTACCTCGGGCGAGATCCTGCAGGTGCTTCTGGTCGCCATTCTGTTTGGCATCAGCATGGCGCAGATGGGTCAGGCGGGGGAGACGGTTCTGAACCTGTTCCGCAGCCTGACGGAAATGGTGTTTGGCGTGGTCCGGCTGGTTATGTATCTGGCGCCAGTTGGTGCATTTGGGGCCATGGCATTTACCGTGGGCAAGTTTGGCCTTGGCTCCATTGTGCATCTGCTGGGGCTGGTGCTGACCTTTTACTTTACCGCAGGCGTGTTTGTGCTGGTTATTCTGGGTATTGTTGCCCGGCTGGCGGGGTTCAGCATTCTGCGGCTTCTGATGTTCCTCAAGGAAGAACTGCTGATTGTACTGGGCACCAGCTCGTCCGAATCAGCCTTGCCCGGGCTTATCAGCAAGCTTGAGCAGGCCGGGTGCAAGCCGGGCATTGTGGGGCTGGTGGTGCCTATGGGCTATTCCTTCAACCTTGATGGCACCAATATCTACATGACCCTTGCAGCTCTGTTTATTGCGCAGGCAACCGACGTGCATCTGGGTTTTGGTGAACAGCTTGCCCTGCTGCTTGTGGCTATGGTTAGCTCCAAAGGGGCTGCGGGGGTTACAGGGGCAGGCTTTATTACACTGGCGGCCACCCTGTCCGTTGTACCAAGTGTGCCGGTGGGGGGTATGGCGCTCATACTGGGGATTGACCGGTTTATGTCCGAGTGCCGCTCGCTCACCAACCTTGTGGGCAACGCCGTAGCGACCATTGTCGTGGCCCGGTGGGAAAACGCACTGGATACAGAGCAGCTCAATAAAACCCTGCATGCCTCCCGGAAGGAGATCCCTTCCGCCTGACCCCACGACCACAAAGCCTCCCTCCCAACGGGAGGCTTCTGCAGGCTGGGAAAAACAGGCAGGAATAGAACAGCTGGCGACGCAGAACTGACACGCAGCCAGCACGGCTCAGGCAGCTGCGCCGGAGGTAGCGCCTGCTTCGCCGGATGGGGCTGACTGGTAAAACACCTGTATGGGCAGCTCTACGCCCCAGCGCACAACTGCGCAGCAAGCTGATTGTGCCGCGCCACCAGCCCATGCAGGTCCAGACGGGCAAAGTATCCGTCCTGTATCAGAACATTCCCGTTAACCATGCTCATGGAAACCTGCGTGGGGGAGCAGAACACAAGGGCAGCTACCGGGTCGGTCTGGGCACCGGCATGGGCCAGACCGCGCACATCAAACGCAACAATATCCGCCGCCATGCCCACGGCAATCTGGCCAATATCATCCCGCCCCAGCACGGCCGCACCACCCCGCGTGGCAAGGGCCAGTGCATCCCGCGCGCTCATCATCCCCGGTGTTTGCGGGGTTTCGGGGAGCAGGCGGGAGAGCAGCATGGCCTGCCGTGCCTCACCCAGCAGGCTGGCACCATCGTTGGAGGCGGAGCCATCCACCCCCAGCGCCACACGCACACCCGCTGCCTGCATCTGCCGCACCGGGGCTATTCCCGATGCCAGCCGCATGTTGGAGCACGGGCAATGCGCCACACCTGTTTGCGTGCGGCCAAAACGGGCCATGCCGTCCGCGTCCAGCTTTACACAGTGCGCGTGCCAGACATCGGCCCCGACCCAGCCCAGTACTTCAGCGTATTCTGCCGGGGTCTGGCCAAAGCGCTCGCGGCTGTAGCTGACATCATGATCATTTTCAGCCAGATGCGTGTGCAGCATGGTGCCTGTGGCACGGGCCAGTGTTGCCATGTCCCGCATAAGCTCCCGGCTGACCGAAAAAGGCGAGCACGGCGCGCCCGCAACCCGCAGCATGGCAAGGGGTTCGGGGTCATGGTAGGTTTCGATCAGGCGTTGTGTGTCGCGCAGAATATCGGCTTCACGCTCCACCAGCGCATCAGGCGGCAAGCCCCCCTTGCTCTCCCCCACGCTCATGGCACCACGGCAGGCATGGAAGCGCATGCCCATGGCAAAGGCGGCTTCTATCTGGTCATCCAGCCTGCATCCGTTGGGAAAGATGTAAAGATGGTCACTGGTTGTGGTGCAGCCTGAAAGCAGCAGTTCCGCCATGGCCGTGCGGGTGGAGACCTGCACCATTTCCGGCGTAAGGCCGGCCCAGATCGGGTAGAGCGTTTTAAGCCAGCCAAACAGGGAGGCATCCTGTGCCTGCGGAATAACCCGTGTGAGCGACTGGTACATATGGTGGTGGGTGTTCACCATACCCGGCAGCACCACATGGCCTTGCAGGTCTATAACGTGGTCAGCGCCGGGCGGGGGCGCAACCTGCCCCCCACCCAGCGCCACAATCTGCCGCCCCTCGACCAGAACCCACCCGTTTTCCAGCTCCGTGCGTGCATCATCCATACACACCAGTCTGGTTATGTTTGTGAGCAAAGTGCGGCGTGGCATGCAAACTCCTGTCGCACCCGGCAAAACCGGGTGCGCTGGTGAATTGATCAGAAGGACGTGGAGACGGAACCTACCATGGTAAAGCGTGGTTCCACCATGAACGAGTTGCCATAACCCAATCCACCCGTGTTGCTGCCGCTGCCGCTCCACACCGGATGCGAGTTCAGGTCGCTCCCCCGGTACACAGCGCCCATGGCACCCGTGCGCACGATAGACCCGGTCAGGTTGGTAAAGTTCAGCTTGAACGTAGGCGATTGGAGGAAACCAAACGGCTTGAAGTGATACCCGAGCGAGAGTGTGTTGGTCACATACCCCGGAATACGCTGGTCGTTGGCAATGGCAACAGACTGCGGGCCGGTGTAGTGCACGGAACCGTTCGCAAAAAACCCTTTATATGTATAGGTCAGACCAAAGTTTGCCATAACCCGCGGGGCCATAATGGCCTGCGTGCCCTTGGAGTGGATCATCGTGTTGTCGTTGGGATCATACACGTTGCTATCCTGCGTAGCGTGCAGATACTCGACCGATGCATACGGGCTGAAGCCATGGTAGGACGTGCCCGCGACCATGAAGTCAAACCCACGCATGGTCTGGCTGCCAATGGACATGGGGCTAAAGCTGTTCATACCCACGTACTGGTCAACAAGCCTGTTTTTGACGTTGTAGTTGAACAGAGACATGTCAACCATAACGTATTTATTGTGGTAGCGATAACCCAGTTCTTCTTTGATGGAATACTGATTTTTGGGAATTGGCGTACCCGCGTATGTCCAGCCCAGATCGGTAGCACTTGGCTGACGGTAATCACCTTCCGCGTTCACGTAAATCTGGTTGTTCTCGTTAATCTGGTAGCTGATGGACAGCTGCGGCAGAGGCTCAGTTCTATTCGCACCAGAGTTGGAGCCGGTCGGATGGTTTGTATTCCCCATCCAGCCATTATTCCAGGTGTTGGACATAACGAACTTGAACCCGGCATTGATCAGCAGGCGGTTGTTCAGGTAGCGCGACTGGTTCTGGATGAATAGCGAGTGCAGTTCATACCCTGCGGTCTGGCCAAAAGTGGAACCAACCACATGTGCAGATGCAGTAGGGCCGGAGGCGGCCCCATTGGCCAGAGTTGTTGCAGTTGGGTAGGACTGAATGGTCTGGTTGTTTTCGTACCAGTAACCAAAGCTCAGGTGGTTGTGCTTATCAATATCATACCCAAGTTTGGCGACCACACCGACCTGTCGCGCCTCATTTTCCAAAAAGTAGTTGGTCATGTTGGTACCAGACGGCACGGCCTGACCCGTTGACGCATAGTTCCCACCTACGACGCTATTCGTCACAGGGTTGTTATAACCGGCTACCCCACCAGGGGATGCATCCCACCCCTGCCCGAAGCCGAAATAGGGCTGGATGTCGAATGTCAGCTTTTTGGGCAGCACAATATGCACAGGAGCGGTCAGAAAAATCTGGTTCCAGTGGTCATTATTGTTGCGCCAGTAGTTAACATCCTTGGAGCTGGCAGAGCGGCCATAGCCATCGCCCGTATGCTTGTATTTGTAGAACTGCTCGGCAGTCGGGTAGTTGTCGATGACGAAGTCTTCAGAGTTCCAGGACAGGAACAGGTGGGCGTTGGACCCGTTTTCCCAGTCCTTGCGCACGCCAAAATCGATGTGCTTGCGCTGGTTGGTGCCAGCACCCATCCAGCTCCGGTCATGCGTGTTGGAGAACGAGAAAAAGCTCTTGATCCCGGTCCTGCCGATCTCGCCGGATTCCAAGCGAATGAACTCGCGCGAGAGGTTGTTGGTGCCGTAGGAAAAATCGACCATGCCGCCCATTTTTTCGGACGGCAGATGCGTGCGCGAGTTCATGACCCCGCCTGCCGCAGACATAACCGGCAGGTCACGCGCGGCACTGCCGGGAGTTACGCTGACTTCATCCAGGTTTTCCGAATCAATATCTTCGGTCATGTATTTGGCCGCTGCCGCCGGTGCACCATCCACCATAAGCGCCATATCAAGGTCCGTCAGCCCGCGTGACTGGATGGACCCGCCCTGCATCCCCGATGCGTCGGGGGTCATAACATTCAGGCTGGGCAGGTTCTTGACCAGATCAAGCGGTGTGGAGGTGGGGCTGCGCATATTGATGTAGGCTTTGGTCACGGTCTGCACCGCGTGAGGGGCCACTTCCTGGCGCATCATGCCACCACCGCCGGAACGGGCCGTGCGATTGGATGCAACCGAAATTTCCTCTGCCCCACCTGCCTGCACCGACCTGTTGGCTGGCTTGGCATGGGCATGCCGGGCCGCTGCCTTGGCCGGAGCATGCCCTGCCTTGCCTGCAACAGGGGCGCTCTGGTCGGTCGTGGCGGCAAAAGCCTGCCCCACCCCCTGCACACTGGCACAGAAGCCGGCAACACTGGCCAGACAGGTCAAGGTTGCAAGGCGCTGCCGATAGGTCAGGGATGAACCGACAGAACGGCGGGTGGGAAAAAATCGGGAAGGCATGGTGTAGTCTCCCAAAAGCAGAAGCTGGAGCAGGGGTAAGGGCGGCGGGTCAGGCATTATCGCGGTGTGTTCCCCTGCAGATTGCCTAAGGCGGGGTGTGTTCCGAAACTCTGCCCATAAACGATACGATTCCGATATATAATTGCGAGTTCCCTTTCTCACAAAATAAAAAAAAGCACTTTCTCATTGCTTTTTTCAGCACGGGGGCCGCGCTCAATTTTGCAACGCGAAATTGCCTTTTTTGCTTTTGGGAGAACGGACCAAATCCGTCTATGATTGCCAGACTACGCCAGCCAGCGCTGGCAAAACCCGATCAGGCATTTGCATACCAAGGACAAAACCAATCACCCCGACCCCGCCCTTCCCCCAAGGCCCGGCAGAGGCCAGCAAAAAGGACTCCCGTCCGGTCAACCGGTGTGACCATCTTGGCTCACACCCTTTTTCCGATACGCAGGACGGTCTTTTTCGGGCTTATCTGTCCCCTGCCCATGCGGCTACCTGCAAACAGGTTGCCTTGTGGATGCACGAGGCAGGCATGGCCACCCGCACGGATGCGGCGGGCAACCTGATCGGCCGTTACGAAGGGCAGACCCCCGGTGCCCCAGCACTCCTTATCGGGTCACATCTGGATAGCGTGCGTAATGCGGGCCGTTATGACGGCACGCTGGGTGTCATGCTGGGCATAGAGGTCGTGGCCCATCTGGCCGCTCAGGGTGAGCGCATGCCTTTTGCCATTGAGGTCATCGGGTTTGGGGATGAGGAAGGCTCGCGCTTCCCTGCCTCCATGCTTACGTCGCGCGCTGTGGCCGGCACGCTTGATGCCCTCCCCCTTGGCACGGTGGATGCCAGCGGCACCACCTTGCATGATGTTCTGCACCAGAACGGTCTGGACCCCGCCCGCTACCTTGAGGCAGCCTACAAACCCGAACAGGTTGTCGGTTATCTGGAAGCCCATATAGAGCAAGGCCCCGTGCTGGAAGCCGCCGGGCTGGGCGTTGGTGTGGTCACCGCCATTGCCGCGCAATACCGCTTCAAGGTGAGCATACAGGGTGTGGCGGGCCATGCCGGCACCATGCCCATGTCCTTGCGGAAGGATGCGCTGGCCGCAGCCGCTCAGGCCATGGTGGCCATCGAGCGCATTGGTGCAAATGGCCCGCCCGATCTGGTGGCAACCGTTGGCCAGTTGCATGTTGGCCCCGGTGCCAGCAACGTTGTGCCCGGCCAGACCACTTTCAGTCTGGATATCCGCGCAGGCACCGCACAGGTGCGCGACCAGGCCACCACCCGGATTTGTGAAGCCTTGCAGAACATTGCAGACGAACGCGGCGTGGGCCTGAGCATTGAACTCCAGAACGACCTGCCCGCCACCCCCTGCAACCCCGCATTAACGGCCTGCCTTGCGGCATCTGTCACCCGCATAACCGGGCAGGCGGCGCACCATCTGGTCAGCGGTGCAGGGCATGATGCCATGGTCATGGCGGCCCTGACCCCGGTGTGCATGCTGTTCCTGCGCTGCCATCAGGGGATCAGCCACAACCCCGCAGAAGCCGTGCGGCATGATGATGCCCATACGGCTTTTCTGGTCATGCTGGATTTCATACGCGCATTTGCCACCACAACCGCACACAAACCAACGGAGTTTTCTGCATGAGTTCCACGTTTTTCCGGCAGATTGACCCACCCCAGCGGATGTTGATGGGCCCCGGCCCCATTAACGCGCATCCGCGTGTGCTGCGCGCCATGTCGGCTGACATGCTGGGCCAGTTTGACCCGGAAATGACAGAGTACATGAACGAAACCATGGCTCTGTACCGTCAGATTTTCATGACACGGAACCAGTGGACCTTTCTGGTGGATGGCACGGCCCGCGCAGGGATTGAGGCGGCTCTGGTCTCCCTTGTGGAACCGGGCGATAAAATCCTGCTGGTGCGGGCCGGGCGTTTTGGCCTCCTGCTTTCCGAAATTGCAGAGCGTATCGGGGCGGAAATCTGCGCGCTCGACCTGCCATGGGGGCAGGTGGCCACGCTGGAACAGATTGAAGACGCACTAAAAACCCACAAACCAAAAGTGTTCGCCTGCATTCATGGTGACACCTCCACTACCATGGCCCAGCCGTTGGAAGGGGTTGGAGAACTCTGCCGCAAATACAACGTACTTTCCTACACGGATGTCACCGCAACGCTGGGCGGCATGGCCATTAACACGGATGTGTGGGGGATTGATGTGGTCTCTGGCGGGTTGCAGAAATGCATGGGCGGGCCACCCGGCTCCGCCCCCATAACCGTGTCGGACCGGGCAGCGGAACACATTATGGCCCGCCGCCATGTGGAAGCAGGGATCCGGGGCGAAGGTACAACCAATGGCAGCCGGGCACGCATTTTGTCCAACTACTTCGATCTGGCCATGGTCATGGATTACTGGTCGGAAAAACGCCTCAACCACCATACCGAGGCCACGACCATGCTCTACGGCGCGCGAGAAGCCGCCCGCATTGTGCTCGAAGAAGGGCTGGATGCCCGCTTTGCCCGCCACGCACAGGCCAGTGCATGCCTGATTGCGGGGCTGCGCGCCATGAACCTGCGCATTTTTGGGGATGATGCCCACCGCATGACCAACGTAACCGGTGTGTGGATCCCCGATGGTGTGGATGGTGAGGCCATACGCACCCGCATGCGCGATGATTTTGGCATAGAAATTGGCACGGCCTTTGGCCCGCTGGCAGGCCGTATCTGGCGCATTGGCACCATGGGGTACAATGCCGTCAAACATAAGGTGCTGTTGACCCTTGGCGCGCTGGAGGCCTGCCTTGCAGCACAGGGCCACACGCTGCCCCGTGGTGCAGCCGTGGACGCCGCACTGGCCGAATGGCCATAACCCCAAGGCCACCCGCAAAAGGACGGCACGCGCATGACATTGGATGACGCCCAGACCATCCTCGCACTCACGCACTGCTCCGACCAGTACGAACGCGCACTGGCCGAAAACGATGTGGCCGTGCTGGACGCCCTGTTCTGGCAGGGGCCACAGACCGTGCGCTACGGCGTGGGGGAAAACCTTTACGGCGCGGAAGAGATTGCCGCCTTCCGCCGCAACCGCACAGGTGGCTCGCCCCCGCGCGCCATGTTGCGCCGCACCATAACCCCCGTTGGCACGCAGGCGGGGGTTGTCAGTCTGGAATTCCGCCGCATCGGCTCTACCCGCACGGGTCGGCAGATGCAGACATGGATCAACACGCCCGATGGCTGGAAAATTCTGGCGGCCCATGTGTCCATCATGGCCGAACAGCCAGAAACCGAACGCCCCACACTGTAAGGAAAGGAGCATGCCATGACCACGCCTCCCTTCTCTGATGAGGTTCTTGTCGCTGCCCGTGCGCAGGCCATGGAGCTTGACCTCCCCCCGGCCTGCATTGCTGGCGTGATTGCCAACACCCATGTGTTGCAAAACTATGCGGCCCTTGTAAGGGATTTTCCACTCCCCGACACATGCGAACCAGCGGGAGACTACATACCATGACCCGCTTTGCAAGCGCACTGGGTATTGCGCAGGACATCCGCAGTGGCAAACGCAGTGCGGCCTCCGTCATGCAATCGGTGCTGGCTACCATCAACCAGCATGATGCCGCCATTCACAGCGTGACCCACCTGTTTGCGCAGCAGGCCATGGAGCAGGCTCAGGCCGTGGATGCCCTGCTGGCCCGCAACAAACCCCTGCCCCCGCTGGCAGGTGTGCCTTTTGGGGTCAAGGACCTGTTTGACATTCAGGGCCATGTTACCACCGCAGGCTCCATTGTGCTGCGCAATACTCCCCCCGCCACGCAGGACGCCGCCATTGTGGCCCGCCTGCGCGCAGCCGGAGCCATTGCCGTTGCCACACTCAACATGGATGAGTTTGCCTACGGTTTTGCAACCGACAACGCCCATTACGGCATAACCCGCAACCCGCACGATACAAGCCGCATGGCAGGTGGGTCCTCCGGCGGGTCGGCCGCGGCTGTTGCCGCCGGTTTTTTACCGCTCACACTGGGAACAGACACCAACGGATCCATCCGTGTGCCGGCATCACTCTGCGGGGTATGGGGGTTAAAGCCCACATTCGGCCGCCTCCCGCGGGAGGGTGCTTATCCTTTTTCCGCCAGTCTGGACGTAGTGGGGCATTTTGCCGGAACGCTGGATGACCTTATGGCCGCCTTTTACATTATGGCGGACACACCAGCCGAGCCCGAACCCCAGACCCTGCGCGCAGCATGCCTTGGCGGCTGGTTTGCACAAAACCTCAGCCCCGCCCTTGCTGCGGCCATAGGCCGGGTCTGCCAGCATCTTGGTCTGTCGGGCAGTGTGGAACTGCCACAAACACCAACAGCCCGGGCTGCATCCTTCCTGATTACAGCGGCAGAAGGTGGCACGCTCCACCTGCCCCGCCTGCGCGCAGCAGCAGAGGAATACGACCCTGCAACCCGCGACCGGCTTCTGGCGGGTGCCATGCTGCCCTCCAGCACCTATGTGCAGGCACAACGCTTCCGCCGCTGGTTCCGCCAGCAGGTGCATGCCGTGTTTGAGCAGGTGGATGTGCTAATTGCCCCTGCCGTTATGTGCGAAGCCCCCCGACTGGATGACCCAACCGTTATGGTTGACGGTAAACCGGCTTCCGCCCGTGCCAATCTGGGCCTGTACACGCAGCCTATCACCCTGCCGGGCCTGCCCGTGCTCTGCCTGCCGCTCAGGAACACCGGCACCCTGCCGCTGGGCCTGCAACTGGTAGCGGCTCCCGGGCGCGAGGCTGCTCTGTTCAGTCTGGCCCGCAAGCTGGAACAGGCTGGTCTGGCCGGGCGCTGCCCGCTTGAGGCGCAACAGGCTGCTTAAAAAGCATGTGCCGGGCAACACTTCACCCGGCACATGCCCCCAGAATAAAAAACATCTGGCAATCAAACAGCTTTTAATGGGTTCCAGAAGGAACCCATTATACAGCGCGCTCTGATAACGCACGAAGGTTTTTGCCCATGAAATGAATGGGGCATCACCTCACAAATGGTAGCTGATCTTTGCAAAGTAATACCCGCCCATAAACCCGTAGGCAGAATAATACGGGTATTTAAATGCCCCGCTCGAAGACGCCTGCCCGGCCTTGGAAACCTGATTGGGATATTTGTTAAACAGGTTTTGCGCCCCCACACTAAGCGACCAGCGGGAATTAATGTCGTAGCTGACTGTCAAGTTGGTAATGAAGGCGGGTTTGACAACTGTCCAGTCCTTTGCTGCAAGACTGGGGTTGGCAATATATGTCAACTGCCCGTAACGCTGCTCCTGAAAAGACACGAGCCATTTGTCTTTTGCCCATGTAATCCCAAGGGTTTCCCTGTTTTTGGGGGAAGAGTGTAACAATGTGTTCTGGGCATACGCATCAAAATACGGCTGGTTGAGCGCCAGAAGCTGAGAGGGCGTGCTGTTGTAATGGCTGATTTCCGTATCGGCAAAATTGACGCCAACAGAAAAAATCCATTGCCCGTACTTATGCAGGTTCAGGTTATATGCCGCATTAACATCCCCACCATTGGTCACGGTGTTAACCGGGTTGGTATAGTACTGAACGTAGCGGATACCATTTAACCCCAGATTATTGAGCATACTCTCCACCGCTGTTCCTCCAAACTGTGTGGAGTTTGCCATGCGGTCGTTAATGGCAATGCGGTAAAGGTTGGCGGTTAACGTAAAATTATCCACCGGGTGCGCATCAATGCCAATGCTGTAGCTGCGTGAGTATTCACCTTTCAGTTGGCCGCCACCCAGCGCCTTGGCCGCAGCACTTGTGGTTGGGAGCTGTGCAAATGTGTAGGTCGGAAATGTTGAGGTATAATAATAATTTTCCTGACCAAGAGTGGGCGGCCTATAACCCGTGTTAAAATTCGCACGAATGGCCCAGCGTTTGTTAAAATCATACCGCGTGCCAACAGACCCTGTTTCCGTTGTGGCAAGGCTGGAATAGCTGACCACATGGCCACCTAGTGTCCACTCCCATTTTGGGAGAATATGGAAAGAAAGATTAACGTGCCCGTCAAACGTATCGCGCGCTGTGTTGCTAGCTGTATCGGGGGATGCCCCAATATGGCCCGATGCGCCGGGGGTGGCGGTGGCACCGGCGTTTGGCCCGTCCAGCACCTTGACCCCACCATTAGCCCAGGACTGATACTCCCCCGCCGTTAACTGGAACGTATCGTGCCGGTATTCTCCCCCAAACTCCAGCGTTACCGGGCGAGACAGAAAAGAGGGCGTAAAGTTTCTGGATGCTTTAAAACCCGTGACCAACTGGGTGGAAATATCCGAACCATCATAAAAATTGCGTTTGCTGGCCAGCCCGAATGTCGGGTTATCGGAATTGAGAGTTGTATAGCTCTCATCATCCCGCCCGAAGGTTACATAGCCATCCCAGTCAAACCCAGCGGTTGTACCCTGCACGCCGCCGTTAACCTGAAAGTCATTTTCGGTCATGCCCATAAGCGGAATAAAACCATCCGGGTAGAGTGCTCGAACCGTATTGTTATTAGCCGGATTACGGTAGGTCACCTGATTTTCTACCGTTCTGTGGCCATAAGTGGCCGTAAGATAACCACGGATACTATCTGTTATGGGCAGGGCACCATTAACGGAGAGTGTCTCCATTGTTGTATGGCCCAGCCCTTCCAGACGGTTAAAGTCACGGCCAGCCTTTGTCTGGCGCGGGTCCACACTGCCATCAGCCAGCGGGAAATACATGCTGCCCGTATAAAGGCCCGAGCGATTGGTCGGTAACTGGTTGGAAACCTGCGCCGCAACATCCAGATAACCACCACGGTTCCCCAGTTTTATCGCGTAGTCTCCATACCCGTTTACGCCCACGCCATCTCCGGCGTAATATCCGCTATCCACAAAATTGAGCGACCCCCCGCTTGTATTGTGCTTGAGCACAATATTAACCGCCCCCGCTATGGCATCCTGACCATAAAGGGCGGACGCGCCTTCTGTAATGACTTCAATATGATCAATCGCGCTTAAGGGGATCAGGGACAGGTCAGCCGGTTCCGTGCCGGAATTGGGGCCTGCATTGGCATTGAAGTTTGCCGTCAGGTGCCGCCGTTTACCATTCACCAGCACCAGAGTCTGGTCGGCCGAGAGGTTACGCAACTGCATGGTACGGATAAAACGGTTGGACCCCACCCCGCTGAATGAGGGGGAACTGACTGAAGGCATTAACTGCTCCAGCGCAGCCATGGCGTTGCTCTGCCCGGTCCTTACAATTTCCTGCGCGCTGATCACCTGCACATTAGCCGTGCTATGCCTGCGCGTGGTGCCGGACAACACCGGGTCTTCCTGTTTGCCCACAACCGAGATCAGCTCTGGCGATGCCTGCAAAACATCCTGCTTATGGACAGTTTTTTTTACTGCGGACGCATTTTTTACAACAGCCTGGTGGGCTGGCGCTGCATGTGCCCCCTGCTGGTCCCGACTTTTGCCTTCCTCCGCCGTGCCAGCATATGCCGTAGCCGGTAGCGCCGCCATAACAACAACTATTGGGAGCGCTTTCCTTCCACTCGCAACTTTAATAACCATAACAAACGATCCCTTTTTCATACAACTAATTAAAATAGTTGTATTAAGATAAAAAAACGCCAGATGGCTGATTCAGTAAGTAAACGTGATGGGAGGCGGCTCCCCGTTAAGAAGAAAATTGCCAATTGCCTTGTATTTATAGGCAACACTATCATGCGTTGTGTGTGTGCGTGCGTTGCGCCAGTGCCGGTCAAAGTTGAACGGTTTCTGGGTGGTTGCAGCACCACCCACATCGTACAGCTTCTGCGCAACATGTATTGCGCTTTCCGTGGCCGCTATTTTGGCTTCCGCAATAGCAATGGATGACTGAACAAGCAGATTTTCGGTTTCCGCTGTTGTGCTCCGCCCATGGCGGACATCCTCCAACTGGGCACGGGCAGCCTGTTCCACATACTCGGCCGCACGCCGGACCAATGCTTCCGCCGCTCTGACACGAGCAGAAATTTCTCCCACCGCGTAAAGAATGTACGGGTCATCACTGGCTCTGCTCACGCCACTTTCACGCAAAGGACGGGTGTGGTTTTTGGCCCAGTAAACAGCATCATCCAGCACTGCCAGCCCAATGCCCACATCAATGGAACAATGGATAAGCTGTGCGGAGGCCCCTACGTAGTTCCGCCGACCTGCCCAATGCCCTGTGGGAATAATCTGCTCTGGTGACAGAACAATATCATGGAACTCCGTTACACCACTGGCTGTGGTACGCTGGCCCATTCCGTCCCAGTCATCCAGCAGTACAAGGCCCTGTGTGTCTTTGGGGAGCATGACATAAATCCCCTTGCCCGCCTCATCCACCGCCTGCACCTTGATCAGGTCGGCAAACAGGCAGCCGGTGCTGTAAAATTTGCGCCCACGCAAAACTGTTTTGCCATCGACATGCGCAATATGGGTATGGATTTCCCCCCGGAAGTTCCCGCTCCGCTCAGCCACGGCACCGGAACTGATAATACCGCGACCGATCTGCCCCAGATAACGCGTCTGTGCATCCGGCTCGGCCATAAGCCTGAGTTGCTCGATATTGATAAAATGCGGGAACAGAGCCTGCGCCACATTGGGGTCTGCCTTACCCAGAGCTATAAAAATCTCAGCCACGGCACTCTGGCTGACATCTCCCCCACCCAGTTCTTTCTGCACACGAGCGGCACCAAGGCCTGAACTGGCGATTTTTTCAAAAATGGCAAATGGCAGGATCCGCTCCGCATCCCGCTGGGAGGCATCTTCGGCAATAAGCGGGGCAAGCGTGCGGGCAATATGAACATAATCTGTCATGAGTGTGAATCCACGATCGAATGAGAAGGAGAAGCCGGGAGGCGTGCCGTGCGGGCCGTCATGGCCAGCAGCACAACCACTCCAAGCCCGACAAACAGGCTGACAATACTCAGGGCGACCTCAAACCCGCCCAACCGGGTTTTGAGAAAACCGATTAAAACGGGAACAAGCATGCTGCTGACCTGACCGCAGCAGTTGATCAGTGCAAAACCAATGGCGCGGTCCTGTGCAGGCAGCAGGCTTGCTGGAATGCTCCAGAAAATTGCTGTGGCAATCAGATACCCTGCGACCATGATGGTTAGAAAAAACACTGTGCTCATGGTGCCATGCACCATCCATGGCAGCGCCAGCATGCCGGCCATGGCCAGAGCACCACCCAGAGCAAAATGCCGGCGCCGCTCCTGTTGCTGGTCAGAATGCTGGCAAGCCAGAAGCATGGCCACAATACCCACGCCATGCGGCAGGGCGCTGAGCAGCCCAAGCTGCTGCAGGTTCTGCACCCCTGCGGCACGCAACAAAGAGGGCACCCAAAAATTGACCACATTGCCGGTGCACGTAATGGTCAGGCAGTAACTCAGGGATAACAGCCACAGCGTACGGTTGGAAAAAGCACTGGCAAGCGATGCCCGAACAGGCCGCACGACAGAGGATGGTTCGCGTACCATGGCCTGTAGAATGATGTTTTTTTCATCACGCCCAAGCCAGCGTGCATCGGCCGGCCTGTCCGCCAGCCAGCCAAAAGCCACAAACCCGGCAATAACTGGCGGCAGCCCACCAAGCAGAAACAGCCATTGCCACCCATGCCAGCCCCAGACCCCGGCCATATGGGTCATGATCCACGTTGCGCTTGGCCCGCCCACAATGCCGCAGACCGCTATAGCCATGATAAAGCGTGACGTAATCCGGGCCCGGTATGCACTGGGGAACCAGTAAGTCAGGTACAGGATAACCCCCGGGAAAAAGCCAGCTTCCGCCATACCCAGCAAAGTCCGCGCGACGTACAGGGAATACGCCCCCTGCACAAACGCCATACCAATGGTCACTAACCCCCAGAAGATCATGATCCGGGCAAGTGTTCTCCGCGCTCCCCAGCGTTCCATGACCAGATTGCTGGGAATCTCGCACAGCAGATAACCCGCTGAAAAAAGACCGACAGACAGACCAAAAACCGTATCGCTTATGTGCAGGTCCGCGCCAAACTGCAAATGGGCAAAACTAACGGCAACACGATCCAGCCAGTTAAAAACAAGGCAGATAAAAAGGAAGGGCATCAAACGCCATGCAACACGGCGAAAAACAGCGCCTTCAGTCTGCCCGGCACGCGTCAGGCCATCATTGTTCATATCGCCCCACTTCCAGCCTGGCCTGATCCACCAGTGCATAATGCCTGTCCAGTCGGGTACGCCGCTCGGCCAGCAGCAAACGCTTGCTCCATGCCATGGCGGATGTCGGCAGTGCTGCCAGCCGGACCGCAAGGGCTGTGGCCTCGGCCAGCGGGTCCTGCGCAAGAGAGGAAACAAGCCCCATGCGCTGTGCTTCTTCCGCACCAAAAGTGCGACCGGTCAGCATAATATCCAGTGCGGCGGCCTCCCCGATCAGGGAGGGCAGTTCAACCGCGCTAAACCCGGAGAGCATGTCATGCTCGACTTCAGGAAAGCGAAAAGAGGTCTGTGGCGCCGCAATCCGAAAATCACAATACATGGCTATACTTATTCCCAACCCAATGACATGGCCGTGCAGTGCGGCAACAACTGGTTTTGTAAAATCCTCCGCCACACCGGGAATACAGGAGGCCAGAACATCTGTTGTGGCGACCTGCTGCGTTGTTGCGATTTCCTTCAGGTCCGACCCGGCACAGAAAGCCCGCTCACCCGCACCGTGCAACACCACGGCTCTGACTGCGGAATCACGCAGTGCTTCACGCCAGACGCGGCCCAAGGCGGCTTTGTCGTGGCTGTCCAGCGCATTCAACCGATCGGGGCGGTTGAGGGTGATGGTGAGGACACCGGACTGTATAGCACTATCTATCATGGTGTATTCCGTTTTAAAACATGATTCAGAGTCGTTAATTTATCCATAGCAACAATTTTCAATGTGGAATATAAAAAGTTTATATTTTGGTCTATGTGTTCGTAATTCGAACATTTGTGGAGGGACTACGGCATGAAAGCGATCATACTCTCGAACTTTGGCGGTCCATCTCAACTCCGGGTGGAGGAGGTATCAACCCCCGTAGCAGGCCCGCATGATGTGCTTGTGCAGGTGGAAGCTGCCGGAGTCTGCCACCATGACCTGCTGCACAGGGCAGGCAAACTGGCAGGTGCCCCCAAGGGGGTTATTCTTGGCCATGAGGTCGCAGGGCGTGTTGTGGCCACCGGTGCCGCAGTCAGCACTCTTCAGGTCGGGGACCGCATAACAGGCTATCAACGCCGCTTTTGCGGCCAGTGCCGCGACTGCCTGAGAGGGCGGCAAGACCTGTGCCGCGCGGTCTCCCTCCCCGCCGTGGATACAGAAGGTGCTTATGCCCAGTATATCCGCCTGCCTGCGGTATCTGCCATTCGCATACCGGATAATGTGAGCTTCCAGCAGGCGGCCCTTGCCTCCTGCCCCATTGGCACCGCCATGCGGGCTCTTATCTCGCAGGCCGGGCTTACTGCGGGTGAGACCGTGCTGGTCAATGGTGCCAGTGGCGGGCTGGGCGTGCACCAGATCCAGATTGCCCGCGCACTTGGGGCACACGTCATTGCCGTAACCGGGGACAGTGCAAAAGCCAGCAGGCTGGAAGAACTGGGAGCCTCTTCCGTTGTGGTTGCACGGGATGGAAACTACAGCGCCGAGGTGTGGAACAAAACCGGCAAAAAGGGCGTGGATGTTGCCATGGAAAATCTGGGCAGCACTCTCCCCCAGACCCTGCGTGCAACGGGCATGGGGGGCCGTATTGTGGTGCTGGGCAACATTGCTCCGGGGTCTGTTGAAGTTTCACCCGGCCTGCTTATCGGGCGCAGGTTACGTGTACAGGGCTCAGGCAGCGCCACGCTGGACGAGGTCAGCCAGTCTCTGGCCATGATTGCCTCTGGCCTTGTTCGCCCCCAGATCGACCGTGTCATGTCCTTTACCCAGGCGGCTCAGGCCCATGCACTGCTGGAGGCACGGCAGGTCAATGGCCGCATTATTTTGAGCGGATGGTAAGAGCATGAGCATACAACAGCTTTTTTCCAACGCGGCTTCCCGCTGGCCAGAAACACTCGCCCTGCATGAACCCGCCACGGGCCAGAAGCTTACATTCTGGCAGATAAACGCGGCTTTACAGGGATTTGGGGCCTTTCTGGCAGAACGGGGCATTGCCTGCGGCGCGCGGGTTGGCATTCTGGCCGATGCCAGCATCCCTTATCTGATTGCGGATTACGGCAGCATGGCCTGCGGATATGTGCGCGTGCCGTTTGACCCCTCCCTTTCTGTTGAGGAACTGCGCAACCAAATTGCCGATGCCGAAATTGCCATTCTGCTCCACGACCCCATTCATGCGGAACTGGCACAGCTGGCAGGGGGTGCCACCAGTGTTCCACTCCCCACCACATGGCAGACTGTAGCCGCACATACGGCGGCCCCGCAGGCCGGTGGCTCCCCCTCCACGCTGGCGTCCCTCAACTATACTGGGGGCACAACGGGCCAGCCAAAAGCTGTTATGCACACACAGGGTAGCCTGACTGCCATTGTCAGCAATATCGGGCAGGCCCGCCCGACATCTGCGGGGGATGTGCTGCTTAATGTCCGCCCCCTGTGGCCCATTGCATCGGTTTCCGTGCTGGCGCATCTGTGCCACGGGGGAACGGTCGTGCTGGGTGGGCGTTTTAATCCGTCCACGTTTCTGCCCCTCCTCCAGACAACGCATGCCGCCTACAGCTCGCTCGTACCCACACAGATTGCCCGTCTGGTGCAGCACGCTCAGGCACACGGCACCATTGCCAATAGCCAGAACCCCCTTCCCTTTTTCCGTTCTCTGGATGTTGGCGCGGCCTCCCTGCCGCCCGAAACGCTGGAAAAAGCCATGCATCTGTTTGGCCCCCGGCTGAGTATTCTGTACGGCATGACCGAAGCACCATGGAGCTTTTACCTGCCAGCACCAGAACTTGCCGCCCTGCACAAAGCCGGCACCTGCGCTGGAGCTGTCGGTTTTCCCCTACAGCACGTGCAGGCCCGCTTAAACGCGCCCAGCACGCAGCCCCATGCTGGGGAAGTTGAAATTCACGGCCCTCACCTTATGGCGGGATACTGGAAACAGCCCCAAAAAACAGCCTCCGTGCTACACGATGGCTGGCTGGCCACAGGGGACCTGGGCATTATGGACAACACCCATATGCTTAAAATTGTGGGGCGCAGCAAAGAGATTATTCGCTCTGGTGGCATGTCCGTGCAGCCAGCCGAAGTTGTTGACTGCCTGCTCTCCTGCCGCGGGGTTGCTGAGGCCCATGTTTTTGGTGCGACCGACCCCGAATGGGGGGAGCGCGTCTGTGCCGCCATAGTCCTGCATGCCAATACCGAGCTGGAAGCGGATGAGCTGATCCTGCATTGCAAAAAACAGCTTTCCCGCCACAAGGTACCCAAACAGATATTATTTGTACCGCACCTGCCGCGCTCTCATTATGGCAAGGTACAACAGGCAAAACTGCTCAAACTTCTGGAAGAATAATGCCCCGTGCGGTCAACCAAACAGTTGTTCGGCAATACCCCCGCAGGCTCGTTGCAAATGCCGCGCCAGAGGGGAAGAAACCTGCAACACTGCATCCATCTCCAACCCCGCTATGACCAGCGCACCAACAGCCGCATCCTGCCCCCGGCGGATTGGATACCCCATAGAGGATAAACCCTTGCGCTGCTCGCTATGGCCAAAAGAATATCCGCCAGCCTGAGCAACCTCCAGCAGTCTGGGGCGCACCCGCTCGTAACGCTCATCCCCCACTGTCTGGCGCGCCTGCGCCTCGGGGTAGGTTGCCAGAATGGCGCGTCCACTGGTGCAGCTGTCTATGGCAAATTTGTCATCCAGATCTGCAACAACATTAAAAGGGGTTGCGGCTGTCCACATCCGTTCGATCAGCACAATCTGGTCCCCCACAGGCAGAGCAACAGAGACAATGGCAGGCCGATCCGCAATAACATTCTGCAAATCAATGGTGTATGGCAGCGCAATCCGCCGTAGGGGCAGGCGTGTCAGGTAGGCACTTGCTGGTAGCAGGCAGCCACCCCCAAGGCGGTATACTCCATGTTCCGCCTCCACCTGCCGCCAGTGCATCATCGCTTTTAACAGCCTGTGGACCGTACCACGGTCCATACCCGTCAACCGCGCGAGCTCCAGTGCTGTCAAACCCTTGGAGACACCTGCCAGATGCTTTTGCAGCGCCATATACTTATCAAGGACCCCAACGCCGCTACCCTGCATAACCCCCGACCTTCACAATTCTATCAATTCAAATATTGACTTCATAAACCCTGAACCTAGGCACGCCTATCCTGAACCAGCCATTCAAGGAGCAGATGCTTGCTCTTAGGCTCCGCAGCATCTTCGCGGTAAACGATATAATACCCATATGCGGGGGTCGCGCGAATATGGGTGACGGGGATCAGTTTTGCTCCGGGGTCAAAGTGCTCAAGCAATGCAGCACGCACAAGGGCTACCCCCATGCCCTCCCGTGCGGCTTGGTACATCATGGCAAAGTCACCAAAATGAGGCCCCTCTACAGGTTCTGACCAAGGCAGCCCGGCGGCCATAAACCACGGCTTCCATGGTTCCAGAGGGCTCCTTAGCATAGTGCAGTGCTCCAGGTCGGCAGGTGCAAAAAGACGATGCTGGTTTATAAAATCCGGTGTTGCGACAGGAAAAATATCTGACTTCATAAACATCAGGCTTTTCATTCCGGGATAGTTGCCTGTTCCAAACCGAATATAAATATCCGCCCCTTCGGCTTTGACATCCAGCCCGGAAGAACTGAGTTCAATACTGATCTGCGCCTCGGGGTGTTCCTGCTGAAAACCCTGTATTGCGGGCCACAGAATCAGCCGGGCAAAAGACGGTGGTGTGCTGATTGTGATGCTGGCCTCAATGTTATTGGCCAGACGGGGCAGCTTAACATCCTCAAGCGCATCAAGCGCATGCCTTACAATCGTAATATACGCCTCCCCAGCGGAGCTGAGAACCAATGCACGGCCCTGCCTATGGAAGAGAGCAAAGCCCGCCAGTTCCTCCAGAAGTTTGATCCGGTGGCTCACGGCACTTCTTGTCAGCAGCAACTCTTCAGCCGCTTTGCTGAATGATCCGTGCCGGACGGCACTTTCAAACGCGTAAAGCGTGTTCAGGGGGGGAATGCGGCGTTGCATCTGTGGCTTCTGCTCTGAGATTGGTGAAAAAACTTTGACAGACAGGTGCGACGATTTCAACCCACCCAATTCCAAATCCTCCTTATAAATTAGATGGAGAATTCAAACCGGGGTTAGAAAAATGTCCACGATTGCCAACATCATAAAATTAAATCCGATGGATGATGTCGCCATTGCCACGCTGGCCCTGCCTGCGGGCAGCCTGCTCGAAGGAACCGACGGGGTGCGCACTGCGACCGAGATACCGGGAGGGCACAAAGTTGCCTTAAGAACAATCCAGCGCGGTGATCCCGTACACAAATATGGTCAGATCATAGGGTTTGCGACGCAGGATATTGCTCCCGGCCAGCATGTGCACATCCAAAACCTGTCTATGGGGCATGATTTTGCGCGGGATTATGCGTTTGGCAAAGGGGTAAAACCCTCGCCCGAACCAGCCGAGCACATGACTTTTAAGGGATACCTGCGCCCGGATGGCCGGGGAGCAACACGCAACCTTATAGGAATTGTCAGCACGGTTAACTGCTCTGCCACAACTGTCAAAAAAATTGCCGAACACTTCGTTCGGTCAGATATTCTTGAGCACTACCCTAATGTTGATGGGGTTATTCCTGTCACACATGGCTTTGGGTGCTGTATCGACTCAAAGGGGGAAGGCCTCCAGCAACTTCGGCGGACAATTGGGGGCTATGTGGTGCACCCCAACTTTGCGGCAGTTCTTGTGATCGGGCTGGGGTGTGAGGCAAACCAGATGGACGCCATATTCATGGCCGAGAATGTAAACCCCGGCACACGCCTGATCCCCCTTGTGATGCAGGAGGAAGGCGGAACGCAGAAGACCGTTGATGCCGGGATTGCCGCGATTGAAAAAATCCTTCCCGAAATCAACACTATCACGCGTGAGGCCCTCCCGCTCTCGCATCTGGTCCTTGCCTTGCAGTGCGGTGGATCGGATGGGTATTCGGGCATTACGGCAAACCCTGCTCTGGGGCATGCGGTTGATCTTCTGGTCGCACAGGGTGGTTCAGCCATTCTGACCGAAACTCCGGAGATTTATGGGGCAGAACACCTGTTAACCCGCAGGGCAGCACGGCGTGATATTGGCGAAAAACTCGTCAATATCATCCACGGATGGGAACAATACGCAGAGCGCGAACACGGCAGCATTGATAACAACCCCACCCCTGGCAACAAAAAGGGAGGGCTGACAACCATATTGGAAAAATCTCTGGGTGCGGTCGCAAAAAGTGGTTCCACCGCGCTACAGGGCGTTTACCACTATGCCGAACCTATTGATGCACGCGGGTTACTGTTTATGGATGCCCCCGGATATGACCCGATGGGCGCCACAGGCCAGATTGCCTGCGGGGCAAACCTGCTGGCGTTTACAACTGGCCGAGGCTCCTGTTTTGGATCCCGCGTTGCCCCTACCATCAAAATCGCAACAAACACCACCATGTATAACCGCATGCAGGATGATATGGACATCAACTGCGGCAGTATTCTGGATGGCCATTCCAGCGTGACGGACATGGGGGAAGAGATTTTTCACTTCATTATCCGCATGGCGTCAGGGGAACACAGTAAGAGCGAAGCGCTCAATGTTGGCAACGAGGAAATGGTTCCATGGATGATCGGGGCCCAGATGTAATCTCAGGTCCGTAAAAGAGTGTTTTGACGGCCATAACAGCGCAAGGAGGGCAATGCCCCCTGCGCTGCCTGCAATAAGGCGATCCAGCCCAATAGTAGCCATTATGACCGTGCCAGAAACGAGTGCACAAGGCCGTTCCAGAGCAGAAAACCCGCAAGCGTAAACATGATGCATCCTATAAACACATCCAGAATCTGCCATGAGCGGGGGCGAGCAAACAACGGCTGTAAAAGGCGTGCCCCATAGCCCAGAGCCGCAAACCACAAAAAACTGGCAGACGCCGCTCCTGCTGCAAACATGGGTCTTGCTGATGGAGGCTGTGCCGTGGCCGCAGCCCCCATCAGCAGCACTGTATCGAGGTAAACATGAGGGTTAAGCCACGTAAAAGCCGCCACCGCCAGCAGCGCCTGCCTTAACGAAATCCCACGATCCACCTGAGCCAACATGCTGCTCTGGTGTGCCGCCCGGTACAGTGATTTTGCGCCATACCATGCCAGAAACAAGGCACCAGCCAGCGTAAGACCCGCCGACAGGGCAGGCAGAGCAGACGCCAAAGCCCCGACCCCACTCACACCCGCAATAATCAGCACGGCATCCGAAAAGCCACAGAACAGGACAATCACCCCGACATGTTCCTGTTTAAGACCCTGCCGCAGCACAAACAGGTTTTGTGCACCAATGGCTACGATCAGAGATGCGGAAAGCGCAAAACCAGTGCAAAACGAAATGAGGAACAGCATCATGCTGTTTCACTATGTCCTTTTTCCTGATAAGGAAAACTTGTTTTTCTAAATGATATAAAGCATTCCTTACTTATGCTGGATTACGCTGCCTTGGGTATTGTCAGTGCCGTTGTGCGTGAGGGTTCTTTTGAAGGAGCGGCTCAGGCTCTTGGCATTACATCGTCCGCCATTTCACAACGCGTCAAAGGGTATGAGGAAAAACTGGGCGCGCTGCTGATTATCCGCGGTCTGCCCTGCCAGCCCACCACGCTGGGCAAGGCTCTTTGCGCCCATATTGACAAAGTCCGCCTGCTGGAAGCTGAAATTCCTCAGCTTTCTGGAGATGCAGCATTATCCGTCTCCCGCTCACCCACGCTCAAAATTGCCGTTAACGCGGATAGTCTCGCCACGTGGTTTCCATCCGCAATTTCTGGCTTCGTAAAAGAAAGCGGGGTTTTTCTGGACCTGCTTATAGAGGACGAAGCCCATACGGCGGACCGGCTGCGGTCGGGTGATGTCATGGCCGCAGTTACGGCAGATTCAAGCCCGGTGCCCGGCTGCCGCACGCTACACCTTGGCACGTTACGTTACGCAGCCTGTGCAAGCCCGGATTTTGTGCAACGCTATTTTTCTCATGGACGGACGCAAGACGCATTCTCCAACGCGCCCTGCATGTGCTTTGAAAAACGGGACAGGCTGCAAACACGGTGGTTGCAGGAGGTCCACCAACTCCCTTTGCCCCGACAGGTGCATTATATCCCGACCCCTCAGGGGTTTCTGGATTTCGCACTCGCCGGAATGGGGTGGGGGTTGCAACCCCTTGCACTCGCCAAAGCACACCTTGAATCCGGGCGGCTTGTCGAACTCGCACCAAAGCACCGAGTAAATGTTAATCTGCACTGGGTTACTCCGCGCCTGAAAAGCGAAACACTGGACAAACTCACCCGGAATCTCAAAGTGCAATGCTTGCAAAGCCAATATCTTGAGCGGGCATAACCCAAACCTTCCAGCTTCTCTGCGCTGGCATGCCCTACTTCAAGCCACTTTCCTGACGCACCCGTTCCTGCAGGACGACAAAATCGCGGTCTGCATCACCCGCGCTGACTGCACTCAACAAACGATCACGAACAATGGCGGCATAGGGGAGTGGTACGCCATAATCTCCCCCGGCATCCATGAACATCCCGACATCCTTCAGGCCCAGAGTAACAGGTGCTCCCGGAGTGTCATAAGCATGGTCAACCATCAGCTTGCCGTAGTTCTTATGGATCGGAGCAGTATAGAAGCTGCCTGTCATAATCTCGAAAATCTTGCGTGGGTCTGTTCCCGCTTTTTCATTCAGAGCAAAAACTTCTGCCATCTGTTCAATGGTTGAGTAAATCATGAAATTCAGGGACAATTTTGCAAGATTAGCCTGTAACGGGTCATCCCCCACCCTGAAGATATGAGGGCCAAAACATTGGAGTGCTGGTTCCAGATAATCCAGCACGGCCGATTTACCAGCGGCCATAACAAACAATGCTCCCGCTTCCGCCGCAGGAGGCCGCCCAAGAACATTGGCACTGACGTATGTTTGCCCACGTTCTGCATGACCATCGCGCAAACGGCGTGCCTGCTCGAGGGATATTGTGCTGCAACAGACATGCACAGCATTGGGCAATAACCCTTCGGCTATACCATTTTTGCCAAATGTCGCCTGCTCAGTCGTTGCATCATCCAGCAGCATAGAAAATACAATATCGGCGTCATGGGCAACCATGGCAGGAGTTTCCCCCACAGTCGCGCCCAGAGCAGCAAAGTCGGCAGCTTTGGCGGCTGTTCGATTATAGACACAAAGCTGATGCCCGGCAGCAAGAAGGCGCCTTGCCATAGGGTGCCCCATAGCGCCCAGACCAACAAACCCGATTTTCATGCTGCCTCCTGTTGCATTGATCCATTGCGGTCAATTTTCTGAATTTTTCATAAATTGAAAAGAGCGGAATATTCCAATCAACCAGAACACGGCGTGGGACAGGCCTGCTCTGCCATTTTCATTCTGTTTTTAAAATTGATGCGCCATGTACTCTAGAGAATGTGACGTCTTTTGCCCACAATCGGCTCTTCCCCGACCCTGCCAACGTAACTGCTGCACACTTGCCGCACAGAGTTTAGCGGTCAGGCACTGGCGCCCATACTGGCCCCAGCAAACCCTTCCCCCTGCTGTGCGGGATGGAGCAGTTTTTCCACCACTTCGGCTGCCACAAGAGCGGCTATCACCTCGGGGCGTTTGTCCCGCACGCCCCTATCCCCTATGGGGCAGACCAGTGCCGCAAGCTGTTCTGGAGAAATTCCCACTTCTGAAAAGGATTTTTCAAACCGCAAGCGTTTTGTGCGCGAACCGATAAGCCCAACATAGGCTAGGCCGGGCTGCAGGAGCGCTGCCTCCACAATCAGCGCATCCAGTGTGTGCGATGGCGTTAACACCAGAACCCCCGCACCCGGCTCCGCCGTTGCCAGAACATCGTCCCACACGGCGGTCACGCGTGCTTCCACTCCTTCGGGCACATGGCCAAACTCATGTGCGCGCGGGTCCACCCAGACCAGCCGCAACGGCAAAGGGGCCAGTGCGTGGGCCAGTGCACGCCCCACATGCCCCGCCCCGAACAAAAACAGGGTTGGGCGCTGGGTATTCTGCTGGGCCAGTTGCTGTTCAAGCTGTGCACATAACGGAGCACTCAGCACTTCCAGCCTTACGGCCACGCGGCCACCACAGCACTGGCTGACATTACTCCCCCCCAGCACTATCTGGCGCTCGCACAGTGCCTCGCCCGACTGGAGCATGGTGCGGGCATGCTGCTCACACGCCAGTTCCAGCGCGCCGCCGCCAACCGTGCCCGCCACTACGTCCTGCCCGACCAGCATAAACGCTCCCTCCTCCCTTGGGGTGGAACCGCGGGTAAGCGTTACGCGCGCCACGACCAGAGGCTGAGGTGCCTGCTGCCAAAGGCCAAGTAACTGCTTAGGTGTGTACCTGCGCATGACCCACTCCACCTTGCTGGCGCAGGCGCTCGGCCACGCGCAAAATCTGTTCGGGCGTTGCCGGGGCATTCAGCCCCGGATAGGTACGGTAGTTGTCCACACTGGCCAGCGCATCGGAAATGGCATGCAGCACCGCCAGACCATGCACAAACGGAGGTTCCCCCACCGCTTTGGAGCGGAAGATGGTTTCCTCCCGGTTGGGCACGTTTTCCATGAGTTTGACATTAAAAATACGTGGCCGGTCGGAACAGGCGGGAATCTTGTAAGTGCTGGGCGCATGGGTGCGCAAACGCCCCGATGTATCCCAGAACAGTTCCTCCATGGTCAGCCAGCCCGCGCCCTGCACAAACCCGCCCTCGATCTGCCCTATATCAATATCCGGGTTAAGGGAGAGACCTGCATCGTGCAGGATGTCCACCCGCTCCATGCGGTTTTCCCCCGTAAGCAGGTCCACCACAACCTCCGCGCAGGCCGCACCGTAAGCAAAGTAATAAAACGGTCGGCCACGCCCTGTTGCACTATCCCACGAGATTTTGGGTGTTTTGTAAAACCCTGTGGAGGAGAGGGAAATACGGGCCATATACGCCGCATTGACCAGTGTGGCGAACGGCACCGTAGCCTCCCCCACCACCACACCATCAGCTGTAAAATGTACCTGTTCGGGGGGAACCTGCCATTTGGCAGCGGCAAAGTTTACAAGCCGGTCCTTGATGGTGCGCACAGCCGCCAGCACGGCCATGCCGTTCAGGTCCGCACCACTGGACGCGGCAGTAGCAGAGGTATTGGGGACCTTGCCTGTTGTGGTGGCGGTAATGCGCACCCGCTCATGGGGCAGCCCGAACTCGCGCATGACAATCTGCACCATTTTGGTATGCAGGCCCTGCCCCATTTCTGTCCCGCCGTGGTTCACCTGCACCGAGCCATCGGTGTAAACATGCACCAATGCCCCGGCCTGGTTAAAATGCGTGGCGGTAAAGGAAATACCAAACTTGACCGGCGTTAACGCAATACCACGCCGTAGGTACTGGCTTGTCTTGTTAAACTCCCTGATCTGTGCGCGGCGTTTGCGGTAGTCGCAGTCCTGCGCAAGTTGGGTCATGACCTCCCCGGCAATGGAATCCTCCACGGTCATGTGGTACGGAGTGACGTTGCGTTCGGTCGTACCATACACATTGCGCAGCCGCACATCCAACGGGTCCAGCCCGGTGGCAAAGGCAATCTGCTCCATCATCCGTTCAGCCGCCGCAGCCCCCTGCGGGCCACCAAAACCACGAAATGCCGTGTTGGACTGCGTGTTGGTGCGCAGCGGCACCGAGCGCAGGCGTACGTCGGGGTAGTAATAGGCGTTATCCGCATGGAACAGCGCGCGGTCCGTTACCGGGCCGGACAGGTCGGCCGACCAGCCACAGCGGGCAGCCAGCTCCATATCCACCCCCAGAACATGGCCCTGCGCATCAAAACCCACGTCATAATCAATCACAAAATCATGGCGCTTGCCCGTGATCATCATGTCATCATCACGGTCAAGGCGGAGTTTGGCTGGGCGGTCCGTGCGCGCGGCGGCAAGGGCTGCCAGACAGGCCACAATGTTGGCCTGAGTTTCCTTCCCGCCAAAACCACCTCCCATGCGCCGGACTTCCACGGTCACAAGGTTGTTGGGGCAACCCAGCACGTGGGCCACCATGTGCTGGGTTTCGGTCGGGTGCTGGGTGGAGGAGCAGATACGCATTTCCCCGTCCTCTCCGGGCCAGGCCAGTGCGGCCTGCCCTTCGAGGTAAAAATGCTCCTGCCCGCCAATGGCCAGTTGGCCTGCAAGCCTGTGCGGGGCATTGGCCAGAGCCTGAGCGGCGTTACCCCGTGTCATTTCCAGCGAGCGGCAGACCAGTGCTCCCCCTTGTGCGCGGGCCTGCTCTATGCTCAGCACTGCGGGCAGGTCCTCGTACTCCACCCGTGCCAGCACTGCGGCCTGGCGGGCTGCATGGCGGGTTTGGGCCACCACGGCAAACAAGGGCTGACCACAGAAAAACACATGGTCTTCGGCCAGCAGGGGTTCGTCCCCCGCTCCTACGGAGCTGATCTGGTTGTGGTGCGCTATATCGCGCGCGCTCAACACGCAAACCACGCCGGGGTAAGCCTGCACCGGCCCCAGATCCATGCTGATGATGCGCGCATGGGCGCGACTACTCAGGCCAAGGGCAACATGCACCGCATTGGGCGGTGTTGGCATATCATCCACATACCGCGCCTCCCCCGCTACGTGCAAATGCGCGCTCTCATGCCTGAGCGAGGAAGACGCCGCACCGGCCACCGGTGCGGGGCCTTGGGGTGCCACGCCTGAGGCTTCAGCCTGTTGTGCTGCCATGGTGTGGGGGTCAACCATGCGCCACCTCCTGCCAGTTCTGTAATGTTGGAGCGTGGTGCGGGCTGTTATCCCTATCAGGCTCAAACAGGCGGACCAGCAGGTTGGCGGCAACCGTTGCACGGTACCACGCACTGGCCCGCATGTCTGACAGAGGCGTAAAATCCTCTTTTATGGCCGCTTGCGCTGCAAGGAGTGTTTCAGGGGTACGCGTCTGCCCCGTAAGGGCAGCCTCCGCCCGGCTGGCCCGGCAGGGTATGCCCGCCATGCCGCCATAGGCCAGACGGGCCTGCCGTATGGTGCCATCCTCTGCCATAACCAGCACAAAGGCCCCCAGCACGGCAGAAATATCCTGATCAAACCGCTTGGAAACCTTGTACACCCCGCACACGCTCCCAGCAGGCAACGGCGGAATAAGCACGCCTTCTATAAACTCGCCGGGGCGGATGTCCTGCTTGCCGTATTCGAGAAAAAACGCTTCCAGCGGCACAACCCTGCGATCAGTCCCGCAACGCAGGTATAATTGCGCCCCTGCGGCCATAAAAATGGGCGGGCCATCCCCAATCGGTGACGCATTGCCGATATTGCCGCACACGGTGGCAGCATTACGGACCTGCGTGGACCCAATACGCCGCAGCGTATCTGCCGCCGCTGGCAGGTGCGCGACCAGATGGGACATGGCCTCCGTATAGGTAACGCCTGCACCTATCCACAACGCGCCATCGGGGCGGGTGTGGATTTTGTGCAGGTCGCGGGCGCTACGCACGGCAATAATATGGGGGAGCTGGCGCAATCTTTTGGTGACCCACAAGCCAACATCGGTCCCCCCTGCTACCAGCACGGCCGCCGGGTCCTGCGCATAGGCAGTGGCCAGTGCCTCCACCGTAGCAGGGAGCGTGACACGCCCCTGCGGGCTATGCAGTTCCACTGTTTTGCCATCCTGCAGGGCCTGTAGGCGCGCGCTCAGCTCCGCCGTGCGGGCACTTATGGGTTCACCATGCCGGGCGCAGTAGGCTGCGGCTTTTTTCATGGCGCGCACAATGGGGGCATACCCCGTGCAACGGCACAGATTGCCTGCCAGTGCCTCATTTATAATCCGCTCACCATCCAGCGTGCCCTCAAGTGCCGCCAGATCCGCGCGCGTGGACAGCGCGACCATGGACATGACAAACCCCGGTGTGCAGAACCCGCATTGCGATCCGTGCTCGTCTACCATGGCCTGCTGCACCGGGTGCAATGCGCCATCGGGGCTGCGCAGATCCTCCACGGTCAAGAGCTGCGCGCCATCGAGCATCCACACCATGTGGATACAGGCATTAACTGCGCGCCATACCAGATGCCCCTGCTCCAGCCGCCCGACCAGAACGGTGCAGGCACCGCAATCCCCTTCGTTACAGCCTTCCTTGGTGCCGGTGCGGGCCTGCTGGTCGCGCAGCCAGTCCAGCAGGGTCAACTCCGGCGGCAGGCTGGACAGATGGTGGAGGGTATCCCCCACATAAAAGCTGATGTGCTGGCGCATGCGTGCCCTCCCGGCTTATGTTTTTATGCGTATCAGGCACAGAGTATGCGAAACGCCGATGCTTACTCGGTCTGGGCGCGGCCAGCCTGCCCAATGGCGGCCTGAGGTTTGTCCTGCGCGCCCACAACATTCCAGACCGGGGTTTCGAGTATGACCGTATCCTGTTCCACCGTTTGCTCGGAGGAACACAGATTGCCAAAGTTGAACACCAGATGCAGCACAATGGCAGACAGGGCACCCAACGTAATACCGCTGCCAAAAATAACCTGCATCCATGCGGGAAAATGGTCAGCAATATGGGGCTGTGCTGTTGCCAGCATGCTCAGCCCGATGCTGGTGCCCACAATAACCGTGTTATTCAGATTATCAAAATCCACTTTGACAAGGGTCTGAATCCCCACCACAGCCACGGCGGCAAACATGGCCAGTGCGGCCCCACCCAGTACCGGCAGGGGCACGCTGGCAATAATGGCGGCAAGCTTGGGCAGGCAGCCAAGCCCCATCATGATAAACGCCGCCGCCACCACAACCCAGCGGCTGGTCACCCGTGTAAGCCGCACAAGGCCCACGTTCTCGGCTATGCAGGTGTAGGGGAAGGAGTTCAGCACCCCGCCAATCATGGTTGCCAGACCATCCGCACGGATCGCCCGCGTGATGTCGGCTGAGGAAATATCCTTTTTGACAATGGAGCCCGTGGCAAACACATCCCCCGTGGTTTCCAGCATGGTAATGATCATGACCACCAGCATGGACAGCACCGGCACCACATGGAAGGTGGGCATACCAAAGTAAAAAGGCTGCGCAACAGTCACCCACGGAGCAGACAGCACGCCATCAAAACTGGCATCGCCCAGAAACCACGCGGTTAACGTGCCAGCCACCAGCCCGAACAGCACGGCAATACTGGCCACAAAACCCTTGAACATACGCTGGATAAACAGGATGGAAACCAGCGTGCCCAGACCATACGCCACATTGCGCATGTTAACCGGGTTTTGCATGACTCCCGTGCCCTGCCCGTTCACAATATCATTCGCGGCCACCGGCAGCAGGGCCAGCCCGATAACCAGAATGACAGACCCCGTGACCACAGGCGGAAAAAACCTGACCAGCCTGCCAAACCAAGGTGCCGCCAGAAAGGTAAAGATCCCCCCAGCAATGACCGCACCAAAAATCTGGGGCAGCCCCTGCACGCCCCCACCCGCAGCCACGCCAATGGCGATCATGGGGGTGACAGCCACAAAGGTTACCCCCTGCAACAGCGGGAGCTTGACCCCGATATAACGCCCAAGCCCTGCGGACTGGATGAAGGAGGCAATGCCACAGGTAAACAGGTCCGCCTCGATCAGATGCTCAAGTGCGGCACGGGGCAGACCCATGGCACCCGCCAGCAGAACAGGCACAATAACGGCGGCTGCATAGAATGTGAGCACATGTTGCAGGCCATAGAAGCCAAGCTTCCAGACCGGGAGCATCTGGTCCACGGGGTGGACGGTCTGTGGCGTGTTGCTGGCAGGTTGCATGGCTTAACTCCCCCTGTAGGTCGAATAGGCGTATGGGGCGACCAGCAGGGGCACATGGGCGTGCCCGCTGCCGCCAAGACCAAAGCAGATTGGCACAATATCCAGGAACGGCGGGTCCGCCAGCGGTGTGCCCTGCTGGCGGAAATAGGCCGCGACCTCAAACTCCAGACAGTAGGCACCGGCTTCCAGCTCAAGTGCTTTCAGTTCCGGGCAGCGGCCATCGGCATCGGTCTGCCCTGCAAACAGAACGCCTGTGGCCCCACTCAGGCGCAACGCCACCCCCACCGCCGGACGGCCGGAAACCGTGTTGAGAACATGGGTTGAAAGAGAGCTCATGCCACCACCTTATCGTGCAGACGTAATGCGGCTATTGCGTCAATCTGGCTCAAGGCCTCGGCCAGTTCGGCTTGGGGCGTGCTGGCAAGCCGCTGTTCCATGGCCTGTGCAATAACCTGTTTGGCATGCCCGCCCACCTTGCGCACACAAATAACAAACGGCATGCCGAACTTGTGTGTGTACGCATCATTCAGGGCACGAAAATGCGTGTATTCCTCTGGCGTTAGCCGGTCCAGCCCAGCTCCGCCCTGTTCCTGTGCAGAGTCTGCGGTCAACCCCGGGTCCACCCCCAGACGGTGCCCAAGCTCGGGGTGGGCGCGCACAAGCGCATACTGTGCCGCCTCGGGCGCGGCACGCATGGCGGCGGAAAACGCCGCACACATGCCGCCAAGGTCTGCAAACGGGCGGCTTTTGGCTGCCTGCGCCGCAACCCATGGGGAATGTTCATACACACTCCCAAACGCCTCCACAAAAGCGGCATCGGGCATGGCGTTAACCTGCGCCAGAGTGAGCATGGCAGAGGTGGTCATGCCGGGTGCACCTTCTGCCAGTGGCGGGCAATATCGGCCCGGGTTGCCACCCATACATCGGCATGGGCTGCCACATGCTCCAAAAAGCGGGCAACAGCCAGTGCCCGTGCGGGCTTGCCTGCCAGACGGCAGTGCAGGCCAACGGACATCATACGCCCCCCTTCCTGATAGAGCATGTCAAACGTATCGCGCAGGTAATGGAAGAACTGCTCGCCCTCGGTAAAGCCGTTCAGGGCGGCAAACTTCATGTCATTCACATCCAGCGTGTACGGCACAATCAGTTGGGGTTTGCCGTAGCGCCGGTCGTAATAGGGCAGGTCATCGGCGTAGGAATCTGCATCATACAAAAAGCAGCCTTCCTCCACGACCAGACGGGCGGTATTGGGGCTGGTTCGGCCCTGATACCAGCCCAGCGGCGAAGCACCCGTAACCTGCGTGTGCAGGGCTATGGCCTCGCGCATATGGGCGCGCTCCACATCCTCTGGCACGTTCTGGTAATCTATCCAGCGCAGGCCGTGGGTTGCAATTTCCCACCCGCTGGCCTGCATGGCGGCAACGGCTGTCGGGTTGCGGGCCAGCGCCATGGCAACACCAAAAACCGTAACGGGCAGGCCCGCTTTTGCAAACAGGCGGTAAAGCCGCCAGAAACCGGCACGACTGCCGTATTCATACAGGCTTTCCATCTGCATGCAGCGCGCACCGACAATGGAGGACGTACCTACCATTTCGGACAAAAATGCCTCGGACCCGCGATCATTGTGCAGGACGCAGTTTTCCGCGCCCTCTTCGTAGTTGATCACAAACTGCACGGCTATACGCGCGCCACCGGGCCAGTGTGCATCGGGCGGGGTGGCGCCATAGCCGATCATGTCACGCGGGTAAGTCTGGTTCATTTTTATCCCGTTTTACGCTTGGTTTTTTTCAGGCCTGCTCTGGCGGCGGGTCAAAGCTGGTCAGTTCATCCACGTTATAATCCAGCAGGCTTTGCAGGTGCAGGGCTCCGTCCTCCACAAACAGGCTGCGGCCTATGCAGTTGGTCAGTTTTTCCACCCCGAAGCGCATCCCGCTAATGGTTGCCCCGGCAAGCCCCATGCTGGGCATGGCGGAGAACGTAAAGTTGTAGATGCACTGCATCATGGGGGCGAGCGGGTCATTGGCTTCCAGCGGCTGGAACTGGAAAGCATTGCTCAGGTAAGGGTGGCTACCCAGCAGGGCGCTCTGCTCATCTGCGGGGGCTTCAAACCGGTCTTTCCACAGGGCAACGCGGCTGGCGATACGCCCCAGTTCGGGCCGCTTGGTCAGGTCGATAATAAAGCCTGTGCCAATGATCAGGAAGTCAAACTCCATCTCGCCTTTTGGGGTGGTCACGACCACGGCCCCGTTTTCCTCCCGCACGGCGGTCCAGGGGGTGCCGGGGTGATAGGCAAAGTTGGGGTGCTTGCGGCAACGCCAGAACGTATCCTGCGGGGGCGGCTGGTTCAGGTCATAAATCTTGTACATAAAGCGCCAGCGCAGCAGGTCCGGCAGATCGGCCAGATAGCTGAGGAAGCCTGCGTTTTCCATCCAGCGGTAGGGGTTCACCGTGGGGATCTGCTTGCGGCGCAGGCACAGGTCCACGCTGGCAGCGCCATGTTCCAGCACGGTTGCTGCATTATCAAACGCCGAGGCACCAGCCCCCAGCACGCCAATGCGCTTGCCGCGCAGGGCTTCAAAGTCAATCTGTTCACAGGTATGGGCATAGCGGCTTTTGGGCAGCCCCTCGCGGATAAAGTCGGGAACATGCCACGCCCCACCGCCTTCTATGCCGGTCGCCAGAACCACACGGCGCGCCCAGACCACATGCTCGGCCCCACCCGCGCCGGTAAAGGTCAGCCTGAGCAGACCGTCTTCCCATGCAATGTCGGCCAGACGGTGTTCGTTTTTAACTGGCAGGTCCAGCACATTACGCAGCCAGAGCAAATAATCCTGCCAGTCGTGACGGGAGATTTTATCCAGATCACGCCAGGCCTGCTCGCCGTATTTTGCCTCAAACCAGGATTGGGGGGTCAGGCTGGGAATACCAAGGTCCGGCCCGGTCACGTGCTTGGGCGTGCGCAGGGTGATCATGCGCGCAAAAGTAACCCACGGCCCTTCTTCCCCCTCGGAGGCCATATCAAAAATACAGGTGTTGGCCACGCCGCGCCGCCGCAGGCCAAAGCATGTGGCAAGCCCGCCCTGCCCGCCGCCAATAATGGCCACGTCCAGCACATCCCGTCCGTTGTGCTGATGGGGAACGCACCAGTTACCCGAGGCAAACTCGATTTTGGCAAGATCGTCCCGAACACGTTTGTTTAGCTGTTCCATACCCATTTATCAGTCCACATTATGCAGATCGGGAATCCTGCGTGGTTCCTGATCGCGCCAAATAAAATCAGACTTACTGTTTCACACACGTATCGTTCTTGTATATGACTTAATTCAGCATGGTGCGTTCGCAAAAAGAGAGCAAAAGCTGATGCCCGTTTTTTCCCGCTTCCTGCGGTATTTCATGGCCGTAGCCCAGCATGGCTCTATTAGAAAAGCTTCGGACGAGCTGCATATTGCCGCATCCGCCATAGACCGGCAGGTGTTGCAGGGCGAAAAAATTCTGGGCACCCAGCTCTTTGAGCGCCTGCCATCGGGGCTGCGGCTGACCACCGCGGGGGAACTGCTCCTGACCTCCTGCCGCCACTGGTCCCGCGACCTGAACGCCCTGCAAACCCAGCTGGATAACCTTAAAGGCCTGCGGCAGGGGAGCACGGATATTCTTATCCCCGATGCGCTGACCAAGGGTTTTCTGCCCACCCTTCTGGGCAAGCTGCGCCAGACACACCCTGGCATTATGGTGAGCGTGCATGTACGCAAAAGCCACGATATGGGGGAACTGCTGGTTAAGGGGCATGCCGACTTCGCGCTCATGTTCAACCCCGGCCACATGCGCGAATTAACAGTACGCACCCACAAGGAAATACCACTGGGCTTTGTCTGCCTGCCCTCGCACGAGATCGCGGAAATGACCGAAGCCCGCTTCAGCCTTGCGGCGGAATACCCCATGATCATCCCGGCCCCTCCGCTGGCCCTGTGGCGCCCCATTGGGGTGCTGGAGGCGGAAACGGGGGTCAAGGTCGCAACCGTGGCCAAGGCCGACAATATCCAGATGATCAAATCCATGGTGCTGGAAGGCGCGGGTGTGGGGATTCTAAGCTATCTGGATGCGTATGATGAGGTGCAGAAAGGCCAGTTGGCCTTTACCCCCATTACCAACCGCAAGCTCCCCCCGCTAACACTGGCCCTGTGCGTGGACCGCTCGCGCCAGCTTTCCACCGCCGCGCGGTTTATTATTACCGAAATTGAAAACTTTTTTGCCGAACAGTTCTAACGGCCCGAAAGCACGCCCCCAATGCCCCACACCCCGGACCGCCACGCCATAAGAGGCAGTTACGTTACCTTTTGCGCCAACCCCTTTACCACGCCCGATGCACTGGTGCTGGAAGAGGACGGGCTGATTATTATGGAACACGGGCGCATTACCCAATGCGGCCCCTACGCCACCCTGCACCCCCTGCTGGGAGACAACACCCCCCTGACCCACTACCCCGATTGCCTGATCAGCGCGGGTTTTATAGATGCCCATGTGCATTACCCCCAGATTTCGGCCATTGCCTCCTGGGGGGAGCAGCTCCTGCCGTGGCTGGAACAGTATATTTTCCCCACCGAGGCAGAGTTTGCCGATGTGGATGTCGCCCGGCGGACGGCAAGGCTGTTTTTGTCCGAGCTGCTGCGTAACGGCACCACAACGGCCGCGGTGTACTGCACGGTACACCCCCAGTCGGTCGATGCGTTTTTTGAGGAATCCGCCCGCCTTGGCACCCGCATGATCGCGGGCAAGGTGCTGATGGACCGCAACTGCCCCCCCAACCTGCAGGACACCGCCCAGAGCGGGTATGACCAGTCCGCCGCCCTTATTGCGCGCTGGCATGGCAGGGACCGCCAGCTTTATGCCGTAACCCCACGCTTTGCCATAACCAGCACGCCAGAACAGCTTGAACTGGCAGGCACGTTATTCCAGCACACGCCGGGGCTGTACATGCAGACCCATCTGGCCGAAAATCTGGACGAAATAGCCGCCGTGCGCAGCCTGTTCCCCAACCGCTCCTCCTATCTGGATGTGTACGCAAAAGCAGGGCTGGATGGACCACGCGCCATATTTGGCCATGCCATTCACATGGCTGAGCATGACTTTGCCCACTGCCACCAGTCAGGCTGTACGCTGGCCCATTGCCCAACCTCCAACCTGTTCCTCGGGAGTGGCGCATTTGCCCTGTTTGACGCGCTCAAACCCACCCGCCCGGTGCACGTGGCACTGGGAACAGACGTTGGGGCAGGCACATCGCTCTCGCTACTGGCCACAATGGGAGAAGCCTACAAGGTGTCACTCATGGCGGGGAATACCCGGCTTTCCGCAGCACAGGCACTCTGGCTGGCCACGGCGGGGGCTGCACGCGCCCTGCACCTGCACGACCATATTGGCCTGATAGCCCCCGGCATGGAGGCCGACCTCTGTGTTATGGACCCCGCCGCCACCCCACTTATGGCCCAGCGGAGTGCCCGCTGCACCAGTCTGGCCGAGCGCCTGTTTACCTTAATGGTTCTGGGCGATGACCGGGCCATACGCGCCACATGGGCCAATGGCCGACTGGTGCATGCACGGGCAGAGACGCAGGCGGATGCAGCGGTGCATACGGGCTAGTAAGCCCCCACGCACCCATCGCTCCGGGGGTCTGCCGCCCCTTCAAACAGGCCGCTGGCATGGCGCACCACGGCCCCGGCATGGCCCATCATGCTGGTAAAGGGAGCCACGCGCTCCACCTCGTGCCCGGCCTGCTCCAGCCGGGCGATAACGCCCGCATCAAACCGGCTCTCCATTTTGAGCGAATGGCTGTGGCTGCCCCATGTGCGCCCCAGCAGCCAGCGTGGCGCGGTAATGGCCTGCTGCAAGGGCACGCCAAACATGGCGTAGCGCGTAAACAGGGCCGCCTGCGTTTGCGGCTGCCCTTCGCCCCCCATGGTGCCGTAAACCATAACCCGTCCATCATCAAACCGGGCCAGCGCGGGGTTAAGGGTGTGGAACGGCTTGCGACCGGGCACAAAGGCATTCCATGCCCCTTCCTCCAGCAGGAAGGACGCGCCACGGTTCTGCCAGAGCAGCCCGGTCTGGGGCAGGAACACACCAGAGCCAAATTCAAAATACAGGCTCTGGATCATGCTGACCGCCACCCCGCGGGAGTCCACGGCCCCCATCCAGGTTGTGTCCCCCATCTGGGCCGGTGCGGGCCAGGGCATGGCGCGGTGGGGGTCTATGCTGGCTGCCATGGTGTTAAAGCGGGCCGTATCATCCAGAAAACCCTGTGCGTCCTCGCTCATCCAGCGCGGGTCGCCCACATGCGCGTTCCGAAACAGGAAGGCATGTTTGGTGGCCTCGACCAGTGCATGCACATAGGCAAAGCCATCCACCTCCTGCACGTTGAGTTTTTCAAACAGTTTGAGAATGGCGAGCGAGGCCACACCCTGAGTTGGCGGGGGAGCGTTATAGACCTGCGCGCCCGCCACACGGGCATGCAGGGAGGCTGGGGTTGCCACTGCGTGGTGGGCAAAGTCCTGCGCGCGCAGGGGGCTGCCGGCGTGGGTCAGGTCTGCCAGCAGCTTGCGGCCAACATCGCCAATGTAAAAACTGCCCAGCCCGTGGCGCACCAGACTTTGCAGGGTTTCGGCCAGTGCCGGGTTTTTGCGTATATCCCCTGCCTGCGGCAAGCGCCCCTGTGGGGCATAGGCTGCGGCAAAAGCAGCATTGCCCAGTAGCTCGGCCTGTTTTTCCGCCAGCAGGGAGGCTTCACTCGTGGTCAGGGCATAACCGTTCCGGGCGTACCAGATGGCATCTTCCAGCACTGCGTCCAGCGGCAGGGCGGGCTGGAGTGCCGCACTGCGCTCAAGTGCTGCCTGCCAGCCCGAAACCGTGCCCGCCATGGTATTGGCCGCCATGCCCCCCCGCCAAGGTACGCTGGTATGGCCTGCGGCCGTGTAGTCCTGCGCACTGGCATGCAGGGCAGCGGCACCGCAGGCTTCCAGCACCTCGGTCCGGCCATCGGGGTAGGAGATCAGCCAGAACGCATCCCCCCCCATGCCGGTCATGTGCGGGTAAACCGCGCACAGGGTTGCGGCCATGGCGGTAACCGCTTCCAGCGCCGTGCCGCCTTTTTTAAGAATAGCCAGACCGCTCTGGCTGGCCAGATGATGCGGGGATGTGACCATCCCCCGGGTGGACTGAAAACTATGCAGCATGGTCTGGGCGGCTCCCGCTCTGGTATGGCCAGTATTGCACGCAGGATACCGCGCTTTTGCGCCATGCCCCATAAACAAAAAAAGCACACCCCCATTGCCGGAGTGCGAGAGCCACCCTGACCTACCCGCCCAAGCACCCCCTTGCCCACCTTTACGCCTGACAGCACACACAAAATCTGACAACCATACCACTTTGCCCACCACCAGCAGGACCCAACGCCATGCCCCAGAACCATGCAGGCACCCGGCCAGAGCAGAGCACCACACCAGAACCAGCCGTGTACCTAGCCGGGCCGGGCGTTTTTGCGCTGGATGCCCGCGCACAGGGGGCACAACTGGTGGCGGCCTGCACGCGCGCGGGCCTGCGCGGCCTATACCCGCTGGATGCCGCACTCGACCCAAAGGCCCATGCTGGCCCCGCAGCCCTTGCAGCAGCCATAGCCCGCGCCAATATGGACCTGATCCGCCAGAGCCGGGCCGTTATTGCCGATCTTTCCCCCTTCCGTGGCCCCAATGTGGATGATGGCACCGCGTTTGAAATAGGCTATGCCCACGCGCTCGGCCTGCCGGTTTTTGGCTATGCCAGCACCACCACCCCCATGGCCGCCTACCCCGAACGCGTATTGGCCAGTGGGGAGAGCATGAGCACGGTCACGCTGGACAACCGCACAACACTGGTGGATGCTCACAACATGACGGTGGAGGATTTTGGCTTACCGGTGAACCTGATGATTGCAACGGTTCTGGCCGATTCCGGCACTGTTTTTTCATCCGCCCAAGGGGCGATCATGGCCGCGGCGGCCCATCTGCTTACATGAATATGGGGGCCAGTCAGCCCGCGCCATCAGCGGGTAAGGCTGCTTCACACCGGACGTAGGAATCCTTGTCCCTGAAAAGGAACAGCACATAATAATCAAGTGCCCGCCCACGCCTGCGCGTGGTGTGGGTATAGAATGGATACACATCCTGCACCGCCCCATACCCCGCAGGCAGCGGGTCTGATGCCATAATCGTATTCACACGGAACAGCGGCACATAAACATGCACCGGGCCGGGGTTGCGGCGCACATGCCACAACTGCCGGCGGAACTTGCGCAGGCGATCGGGCAGAATGAACACCATATTTTCTTCAATAAACCGTTCATCCGGCTGGGGGCTGCGCAGGTAGCGCGCATCGTCCGGCATGTCGCAAAAGTAATTGTAACCCTGAATAATCATACCCTGCTTTTAATCCCCCTATGCCCGGCAGAACAGGCCCGCCCTGCACCTTAATATCTCCAACTCCCACCTGCTCCACACGCCATGGGCAAGAAAGCCGTTGTGCCCACGCGCCAAAGGGCCATACTGCTTACGGTCCGCAATAGAATGAGGAGCCATGCCATGGCCCTGCCGCGTATTCGTTCCCTTCTGGCGTCCTGCGCCTTAACCCTTGCGGCGGGCTGTGCAACGCAACCACAGCCGCTGAACACACCCGGCACAGACAACGGTGTGTATGAAGCCCGTGGGAACGAGCCATTCTGGAACTTCAGCATGGCAGCTGGCACACTGGCCCTGAGCACCCCCGATGGCCCCCGCCTGACCCGCATGATCACCCGGACCTATACCCGTGGCGACACCCGCCATTACGAGGCCCCCAATCTGGCCGTAACCATAAGCCCCACCCCCTGCCAGGACAGCATGAGCGGGCAGATGTTCACACAAAGCGTGCGCATTACCACCAAGGAGCAGACCCTTAACGGGTGCGGCGGCAACATTGTGCCCCCCACGCAACTGAACGCCACACGCTGGGTTGCCACACAGCTTGATGGCCATAAACTGCACAACGGCAATGTTCTGCCCGATGCGCATGACAGCGCCACGGACGAAAACCCCGACCCGGCGGCAGACATGTTTACCCCCACGCTGGATATTAACGACAGCGGCAAGGTATCCGGGTCAGATGGCTGCAACCGTTATGCCGGTGGCCTTGTTTTTGGCCATGATGGCAAGGTGAGCCAGTCTCCACAGGCGGGCATGAGCACGCTCATGGCCTGCCCGGGCGCGCATGGCCGTGTTTCTGCCCTGTTTTTGGACCTGTTGCACACCGTGCAGTCCTGGAACATGGAAGATGGAACCCTTGTGCTCCACACGCAGGATGGAAAAACCATGCGCCTGCGCCAGACCTTTTAACGCTACCGTGGCATAAGGACGGTATGGGCCGGCTTTATGCTGCCCTTGGGCGGGCATGCGTAAAATTCACACAAACAGCCCGCAAAACCACACAACGAAACGAGTCCGTCTTTTTTATTGTGTTCCCAAACACCGGTTTGAGACCGCCACTAAAACAATTTTTAACCAGAAATTTACCTTTTTTGTGCAAAAGAGCGTGAGTGTATTTTAAGCATAAGCCACTCCAGAGGATTCAGAAACACGCCATGCCAGCCCGCGTTTTTAAAACCCTATCTATTTCATCCCCCCGTCTTTAAAGCACGATCATGCCCAACAGCCAGCTTTCCGGGCCTTACATTCTTACCAAAGCCAAATTTTACGATAAATTTGTGGAATTAACCCACGACCATAGCCAGAAATTCCGCACAATCATCCATAGCATCAGTCAGGAAGAGCTGCTGGCCATTACCCTGCGCGCATTCAAAGGGGCGCAGTTGCGGGTTTCCAGTATTCTCAGCGTCGCAAAACGCTTTGCCGACCTGAACGGCACAATCCCGTTTGAAGTCAGTGCCAATCTTTATAAAAACTTTCTCAAGGCAACAGCACGCGATACCGGTATTTATACAAAAATTACTTTTGCGGAATATCTGTATTACTCAATTCACTACGAACAGTGCAAAGAAACCTATAACGCTGAAACGCTTATTCCCACCATTTACAACCCCACCCAGCCACTTGGGCGGGTGCTGGGTGGGCATATTGCGTTAGAAATTGTGTTGCTGAACATCTGCCAGGCCAATGCCCGACGCCTGAGCGAGACGGAATGGCTGGACACAAACCCGGATATGGATTGCCATACCCAGATCATGCACATCCTGCTCCGCCACCAGTTGTTGACCTTTGAAGATGTGCAGGAAGAGTTTGAGCGCATTATGCTCTACGTGACCGCATTTGTGCTCGATACCGTGCGCACGCTCTCCTCCCGCCGGACCCCGCCTGCCCCCAAACCGGAAGCATGATGCAGGCAGGGCGGGGCAAAATCCCCCTTTAGCGCAGATATTTCAGCGGCCTCAAACCAAAAGGGGCAGGCCGTCAGGCCCGGTTACAGGTGTTCTTCCCCCTGCGGGCTTGCTGGCTGCTGCGGCTGGGCAGAACCGGGCTGGGCATTGGAAGGAGCCGTTGTGCTACCCGGAGCGGTGGAGTGTTCCACATCATAGGCGGTGGCTTTCTGCTCGTATGTGCCTTTTGCGCCGGGATGTTCCTGATCGTACAGCTTGGCCTTGTTTCTGGCTTCCTTACGGTATTCATGCCTGCGGTACATGCCCGTTACACAACCGGCCGTGGCCCCCAGTACGGCATGGTTGGCCAGATGCCCACCAACCGCACCTGCCGCACCATATTTAAGGCACCCGCCCGGTTCGGCCTGTACAACGGTTGTGCCCACTGTTGCGGCCATAAGGCCGGCCAGTCCCAGTGTCATCACGCGGTGCAGTCTCATACGCTTGTCTCTTTTCCGTTCCCAAACCAGCCCTGCTTTTCAGGGCCTGCGTTATGCATGCCTGTATCTGGTGGCAGCATTATGGTTTTTAAAGACCCGATTTTTCCATCAGGTGCCCTGCGGCCATCCCCACAGCCCGGTATAAACCCGCTCTGTCTGGCATGGCTCCTGCCTGCCCGGCAGTGTTTGCAGCCTTCTGCCCTGTGGGGCACAATACGCTCCCACCTTTTGCCTGAACGCACAGCAAGCCCCAACATGCCAGACGCCCCTGCCACCCCTGTAGCCGTATCCGCCCGCCGTATTCTGGTGCTTGGCATTCTGGCCGGGCACGTAGATGCGCTCAGCTTTGCTCATCTGGGCGGCCTGTTTGCCTCGGCCATGACCGGCAACACCACACATCTTTCCGCAGCACTGGCCCATGCCAACTGGCACTACGCCGTGTTGCTGGGCTGCGTGCTGGCCATTTTTTTTGGTGCGGGCTTTCTGGCAAGCCTTGCCCGCCTGCGGTGGGGGGCCACCAATGGCATTGCACTCATGGTGCTTTTACTGCTGGTGGTGCAGGCTGCCCAATTTGGGGCACATGCCCGACTGGTCGAGCTTGTGTTGCTCCCCGCCCTTATGGCGGTTCAGGGCGAGAGCATTGCCCGTTTTTCCGGCAACGCAATCCAGACCGTGGTTATCACCAGCAACATGCTCAAATGTGCCTCGGCACTGGCCAGTGCCGTAGCCCTGCGCTGCGGGGCCAGCACGGGGCCAGCATTGCCTGCGGGGGCTATTCTGCTCCCCGGTCTGTCATGGGTTGGTTTTGCCGGTGGGGCCATGCTTGGGGCGTTAGCCCTGCTGTGGCAAGCTCCCCTGCCCTTTTTATGGCCCCTGCCATGGCTTGCCATTCTGTATATTGACATCACCCCCGCAAGACCGGGAAACTAAGGCGCATGCGTGCCCGCCTTACTCCGCGCCGTTTTACCCGGCCCCTGCACCTTGTACCCCGCCTGACCCTGGCTACACTGCTTGCCCTGAGCGGGTGCGGTTATTACTCCTCCCGCATTGCGCATAAAGGGCAACTGGCCGTACTGGGCATGACCAACGAGGACCTGCAAGCCTGCGTAGGCGTACCCGACAGAACACAGATCATTAACGAGCACGTGCGGATCTACCAGTACACCCGGGGCACCAACATACCGGCAACCAACGATTCGACGCTGATCCCCCTGCAAACACTGGTCAACCTGACCCAGACAACCCTTGGCGGGGCAGGCTCCACCTGTGTGGCCTCCATCCGGCTGGTGGATGGCAGGGTAACAGACATGCATTATAGCGGTGACAACGACCAGATGATTGGCAGCGACGGGGTGTGTGCCACCGTTATAAAAGGGTGCCTGAACACCCCCGTACCCTCCGCCCATAAAGTATCGGGCACCATTTTTGGCCCGGTTTCCGCCTTCCATGCGCCTGATATTAGCGGTTTTTCCCAGTCCCCGCACAATGCGGCTCCGGCTGCACCACAGGAGCAGGCAGCCCCTGCATCCGGGTCAACACCGCCTGCACCACCAGCCCGCCCCTAGCGCCCCCACAGGCGGGACACCGCCCGAAAATGCCGCAACGCCATGCAGCAGATAGCAGTTGACCGCCAAAACCAAAGGAGTAGTGTGACGCTGTCAGATTTGTGAATGAATCCGGCAGGTTCTGCACAGTAGGCATTCCGCGCCAGAACACCAGCAGCTCCTGCCTTACAGGCTACAAAAGGGTTTTTGGAATGGGCATTTATCTGTGCGTAACACTTCTGGGTCTTGACCTGATCGCATACCTGCTTGGCGGCAACACCGCAGTGCTGGGCGTTGCGGTTGTGGCGTTCCTGGTGCCGGTTGTCATTATGAGCAGCTACACGCTGACCCACATTGAAAAAGACGGCACTCCCGACGCTCATCACTGAGCCTTAGCGGACAACCCGTTAAAAAAACCGCCAGCCTGCACGGTCTGGCGGTTTTTTTGTATCCAACGGCCTAGTGCATGATCAATGCGCTAAACACATCGGCCAGCAGCGGCTGAATGACGTACTGAATACCCAGCAGCACGACCATGGGGCTAAAATCGACCCCACCGGGCGTTGGCAGCACCCGCCGGACAGGGGCCAGCACAGGCTCGGTCAACCGTTCCAGGAACATGCCAATCTTCCAGACAAGCTGGTTGCGGCTATCCAGTATGCCAAACGCATACAGATTGACAAAAATACAGGATATAAGGAGAATCCAGCAATAAATCTCCAGTATCCGCGTCAGCACCATGAAGAGCGAAAACACAAACACGATATAAAACCAGCTCCTTACGCTTCAAGCCCGGCAGGGCCACCTTGCAGTTATACGCCCTACAATACAACTTGACAGAAAAATCGTAAGCCCTGTAAACCACTGCCTGACAGATCAGGCGGGGCTGTAGCTCAGATGGGAGAGCGCCTCGTTCGCAATGAGGAGGTCAGGGGTTCGATTCCCCTCAGCTCCACCAACCGCCTGACTATGCTATTGTTTTCCTTAAAAAATATCGGCTTTTTGTAAACCACCAGCCCTTGTGTTTACACACGCTGGCGGTTCTGTGCCTCAGTGCCTTACAGGCACACGCCCCATTGCCGCATTCAGCCCGCTGTAATGGCTCCCGGCTCCATCAGATGGTCTACACCAAGTGTGCGTACACCTGTGGTTTTTGCCGTGCCCAGCAAAGCGCTTCTCAGGCTTTCCACCGCATCCCGCACAAGCTGCACAATTGCCTCGCGGTCCTGATAACCGCCAAGCTCCAGTGCGTTTTGATAAAGGCTCCAGACCGTGGACCAGATAATGCCCGGTGTCAGGTAGAGCGACCATTCATTATCCGCCGGCAGAGCGTTTTTGATCTCCTGCAAAATCTGCGTAATTTCCTTCAGATCGAACGAAATCGCTGTTTCCTCACAGGCCTTGTTCTCAACACCTGCGGCCAGACGTGCCAGCTTCCACAAAAGTGCATCCGGGGTGCCGGGGGTGGTGTTCATGGGGAATCGCCTCTCATGCTGTGTGCCTGCATATGATGAACGCAGGCGCGGGCTGTAGCAACGCCAGCGCCATCACGGCAGCGTTTACCCCCCTTGCACGGCCACTCCTTACTGGCATCAAGCCTGCGCAAAGCTAGAAATGTATCCATTTATATACAGATGATTTTTCAAAAAACCCGGCACATTCTTCATCCTTCCCATTTCGGAAACAAACCAATTCCATTACATTGCAAGGCCCAGACCCACCCCAAGGAGCCACCATGCTGAGCCTGAACATAAACGGACAATCCCACCAGGTGGATGTCGATCCAGACACCCCCCTTCTGTGGGTTCTGCGCGATGTTCTGGGCATGAACGCCACCAAATTCGGCTGTGGCATAGCCCAGTGCGGTGCCTGTACCGTGCATATGGATGGCCGGGCCGTGCGGGCGTGCAACCTGCCGGTAGGGCTGATTGGTGAGCAGCGTATCAGCACGCTGGAAGGGCTGAACCCCACAGACCCCGTAACCAAAGCCGTGCAGGACGCATGGGTGGCACTGGATGTGGTGCAGTGCGGTTACTGCCAGCCGGGGCAGATCATGGCGGCTATTGCGCTCCTGCGTGCCGTCCCCCACCCCACGGATGAACAGATAGACAGCGCCATGTCGGCCAATCTGTGCCGTTGCGGCACGTATGTGCGTATTCGCGCAGCCCTCCACCACGCGGCGGGAGCACTGGCATGACCACACAAACACCACGCCCCGCACTGGCCAGCCGCAGGCAGTTGCTGGGGGCCGGGGGCGCCCTTCTGCTGGCCACGTTCTGGCCCACACCACGCCAGGGCCGGGCACAGGGCGCGTCCGTGCCCGCCAGCACGGCCCCCGAGCAGGGTCTGCTGGTGGAAAACGCACAGGGAGCCTTTGCCCCCAACGCCTATATCCGCATTGCAACGGACAACCGCATCACCCTTATTCTGCCCAATGTGGAAATGGGACAGGGCATTTACACATCCTCCGTCATGCTGATTGCCGAAGAACTGGGCATAGACATGGCGCAGGTGGAAATTGAAGCCGCTCCCCCCGGCGGCGGGGCCGAAATTACGGGCGGCTCCACCTCGGTCATGACCGAGTGGCTCCCGCTCCGGCAGGCCGGGGCTGCAGCGCGCAGCATGCTGGTACAGGCCGCCGCCATGCGCTGGCAGGTGCCGGTGGCAGAGTGCACAACCCGCTCGGCCACAATTATCCACGTGCCTACCGGGCGCTCCCTGCCCTTTGGTGCGGTTGCCGCTCAGGCAGCCACGCTGCCCGTGCCACAAAACCCCACACTCAAGGACCCTGCCACTTACACCCTGCTGGGCAAACCCCAGCACCGCATAGATAGTGCGGTCAAGGTGCAGGGCCGTGCCATTTTTGGCATGGACGTACAGGTGCCGGGGCAAAAAATCGGCACCGTAGCTGCCTGCCCGGTTGTAGGTGGCACGCTGGCAGGCATGAACAAGGCCGCAGCCCTTGCCATACGGGGCGTGCAGGCCGTGCTGGTCAACACGGCCAATAACACCGTGTGCGTTGTAGCCGACCATTACTGGGCCGCCCGCAAGGGCCTGCGCGCGCTCAAGCCCCAATGGCACGATGGCCCTAACGCCCATGTGACGACCCAGACCATCTATGATCAGTTGCATGATGGCCTGAATGGCCCCGCCATTGTGGCCAACACAAAGGGCGATGCCCCAGCCATCATTGCCCACGCGGCGGCCACACATACCGCCACCTACCAGCAGCCCCTGCTGGCCCATGCCACCATGGAACCCATAAACTGCACCGCCCATGTACGCCCCGATGGGTGCGACATATGGACCGGCACACAAATTGCCGACCGCGCGCGGGACACGGCGGTAGAACTGACCGGCCTGCCCAAAGACAAGGTTAATGTGCACTGCCAGTATATTGGCGGGGGTTTTGGCCGCAGGCTGGAACATGAATACGTTACCCAGTGCGTGGAGTTCGCACGGCAGGTGCCCCACCCGCTCAAGATCATCTGGAGCCGCGAGGAGGACCTGACGCACGACCGCTACCGCCCTGCCTACGTGGACCAGATGACCGCCGCACTGGACAGCAAGGGCTTTATAACCGCGCTGACCCACCGCATTGTCGGCCCCGCCGTGGTTGCCCGCTGGGACCCGCCGGAACTGACCAAGGACGGGTATGACGAAGATCTTTCCGTCGCGACCGTTATTACGCCTTACACCTACCCCGCCTACCGGCTGGAGTTTGCCCGGCGTGAAGCCCCCGGCGTTGTTACCGCATGGTGGCGCGGTGTAGGCGGCACACGCGGCCTGTTTGTGGTGGAAGGTTTTATTGACGAGCTGGCCCACCGCGCAGGCGCGGACCCCGTAGCCTACCGGCGCGCCATGCTGGCCCAGAACCCCCGCGCTCTGGCCGTGCTGGACAAGGCCGCACAGGCCGCAGGCTGGAACACCCCCCTGCCACCGGGCCGCGCACGCGGTGTGGCCGTGCAGTTTGCCTTTGGCTCCTACATGGCCAGCATTGCAGAGGTGGAAATGCCCGAACCCGATAACGTGATTATCCACCGCGTAACCGCAGTGGTGGATTGCGGGCGGGTGCTCAACCCCGATCAGGTCATCTCACAGATCGAAGGGGGGCTGATCTTTGGCTTTAGTGCGGCCCTTTATAACGAAATCACGCTCGAAGGGGGCCGTGTGCAGCAAAGCAACTTCAATACATGGCGCGTCATGCGCATGAATGAAGCGCCTTGCAAAATTGATGTCCTGCTCATGCCCAGCACGGAAGACCCCGGCGGCATTGGCGAAGTTGGCACCGCAGCCGCAGCCCCCGTTCTGGCCAACGCCATGGCAGCGGCACAGGGGCGACGCTACCGCACGCTGCCACTCCTTTCCCCCCGCAATGGGGCAGACCACAAGGAGCAGGGCTGATGCGTAACCCCATGTCCTTCCCCTTTATTTCCACCTGTGTGCAGGGCACACGGGTAAAGTTCTCCCGAGCGGGTGGCGCCCTGTCTGGCGTGCTCCTTGGCGGGGCAGCCCTGCTGGCCACCACAGCACATGCCCATGCAGCAGCCTCTGCCCCCAATGTGGAAAACGGGCGCTACCTGGCCCGCGCGGCGGACTGCGAGGTATGCCACACAGCCGAAGGCGGAACACCCTATGCAGGCGGGCGGGCCTTCAGCCTGCCGGGGGTGGGGGTTATGTACGCCCCCAACATTACGCCGGACAAAACCGCAGGTATTGGCGCATGGACCGACCAGCAGTTTGTAGATGCCGTGCGCAAAGGCATATCCCCCCACTGGAAGCACCTTTACCCCGCCATGCCCTACCCCGCCTATGCCCGCATGAGCGATGCAGAAGTGCGGGACATACGCGCCTATCTGGCAACCCTGCCGCCATCTGCGCAGAAAACACCTGAAAACTCGGTCAAATTCCCGTTCTCCATCCGTAGCCTGATGGTTTTTTGGAACATGCTCAACGGCCCGGCCGCAAGCTATGCCAATGACCCGACCAAACCAGCAGACTGGAACCGTGGCCGCTACCTTGTGGAAGGGCCGGGCCATTGCGCAGACTGCCACTCCCCCCGCACACGAACCTTCGGGCTGGATACCAGCCGCGCACTGGGCGGCAATGTGGTCAATGGCTGGCGTGCATATAACCTGACACCGGACAAACAGAGCGGGCTTGGCGCGTGGAGTGATGAAGCTCTTGCCCAGTACCTTTCCACCGGCCATGCCGATGGCCATGGCACCGCAGCAGGAGACATGGCCGATGTTATTGGCCATAGCCTGCGCTACCTGAGCGCATCCGACATTCATGCCATGGTTGTGTATTTGCGCAGCATTGCCCCCCTGCACACGGCGGAAGATACGGTGGAAGCCAGAACCCCCACAGCGGGTGATGCCAGCTTGCCCCAGAACACGCGCGGGGCACGCCTGTATGCGTCTACCTGCGCAGGGTGCCACATGCCCGATGGCACGGGCCGCCAGTCCAGCTTTGGCACCATTACGGGAGCGCGCTCACTTGGAGCGGATAACGGGCACAACCTTGTGCAACTGCTGGTGCAGGGGAGCGGCATGCAAACCACCACGGGTGTGCAGATTATGCCGCATTTTGCCGGTGGCGGGCTGAGCGAGCGGGATCTGGCCGACATTGCCAGCTTTGTCATGACCCATTTTACCACAGCCACCCCACACAACATGGAACAGGCAGTGCATGACGCCAGACAGGCTAACTAAACGGCACCTGACATAAAACATCCTTAACAGAACAGGGCTTATACAAAACAGACAAAAAGGCTGCGGAGCCAGAACGCTCCGCAGCCTTTTGTTTTAACCCCCAAGCCCCGTGCTTACGGGTGGCATTCAGGCGTTCAGGTAGATGGTTTTGGTCTGCACATAGGCTTCCAGCCCGTGCTGCCCGTCTTCCCCACCAAGGCCACTGTTCTTGTAGCCGTGGTGGAAGCCCTGCGGTTCTTCCCCCGCGCCACGGTTGACGTATATTTCGCCAAACTCCAGTTCACGCGTCATGCGCAGCACCCGACCCAGATCCTTGGTAAACAGATAAGCCGACAGGCCGTACTGGCTATCATTTGCCAGTGCGAGGGCTTCATCAAAATCCCGCACCTTGAGCAGGGACAGTACTGGGCCAAACACCTCGTTTTGCACAATATCCATACCATGCCGCACATTGGTCAGCAGGGTGGGTGCATAATAGGTGCCGTGGTCATAGGCTGGCCCGCTCAAGCGGTGGCCACCCAGTTCCAGCGTGGCACCCTGTGCAATGGCTTTTTGCACCATGGCATCCACTTTTTCCAGCTCCGCCAGACTGACCTTTGGCCCCATATCGGTATCATCCTGCATGGGGTCTCCCACTTTCAGCTTTTCCACGCGTGCACGCAGGCTTTTTGCAAACTGGTCATACACGGCCTCGTGCACGTAGGTCCGCTCGTTGGCGGTGCAGACCTGCCCGCCGTTAAAGAAGCGCGCACTCACCGCAGCATCTACCGCTGCGTCTATGTCCGCATCTTCCATAACAATAAACGGAGCTTTACCCCCCAGTTCCAGCCGGACTTCCTTCAGATGTTCGGCAGCGGCCGCCATGATCTTTTTGCCCGCAGGGGTGGAGCCGGTCATGGTAATCAGCGGCACGTCCTTGTGGGCCACCAGTGGCACACCCACATCCGGGCCATCCCCGGTTACAATGTTCAACACACCGGCAGGCAGCCCTGCTTCCTGCGCCAGAGAGGCCAGTGCCAGAGCCGAGAGCGGGCTTAGCTCATGTGGTTTTACAACAATGGTATTCCCCGCAGCCAGTGCCGGGCCAATTTTGCGCGCACACAGGGCCAGCGGAAAGTTCCATGCGGCAATCCCCCCCACAACACCGTGGGGCACACGGTCGATCAGGATTTTTTCTCCCTCACGTTCACCGGGAATAATTTCGCCTTGCAGGCGGCGGGTATTTTCAGCCGCAAAACGCAAAAGCCCTGCGGCAAAATCCACCTCCACCCGTGCTTCTGCAATGGGTTTTCCCATTTCGGAGGTAATGGTGGTGGCGAGTTTTTCCTTGTCACGCACCAGCAGGTTCATCAGGGCGTACAGGTAATCGGCCCGGGCGGAGGCTGTTTTGGCACTCCACGGACCAAAAGCCTTGCGCGCGGCTGCCACGGCCTTGTCCACATCTGCGGTATTACCTTTGGCTGCGGCTGCCAGCGCCACGCCATTGGCCGGGTTTTTAATGGTTACGTAATGGCCGGAGCTAGGCTGAACCCACTGACCGTTGATGAACTGATCATGTTTTTTCAAAGACATTTCCAATAGTCTCCTTACCGTCTGGGTATGATTATTGGGCATGGAACACCACTTTAAAAGTGATGATATGTGAGCCAAAGGCTCACAAAAAATGAACACCTATTCCGCTGGGGTGCCCAGATAGTCCACAAACCGCATAAGCAGCGGGGTTACGCCATCACGCCGCCATACGCTGTACACCGGGGCTTCTGGCAGGTCTGGCGGGGTCATGGCATGCAGCCCGTGCGTGTGGGCTGCGGGCAACATCACATCGGGGCAGCAGCACACCCCAAGCCCTGCGCGCACGCAGGCAAAAATAACGTGGTAGGATTCAATAGTCTGCACACGCCTTGGTACAACACCGTTCTTTTGCATCCATGCCTCGAACACACTGCGGTAAAAACAGTCCGAGTTGAACAGAAGAACATCCGTGTTTGCCCAGTCTATCTCACCGGGCGATGCAATCTGTGCAGGCGCCACAAGGCGCAAACATTCCGTAAAAACCAGCCTGCTTTCCAGCAGAGGGTGCTGGATTGGGCCATCCGTCAGGGCCAGATCCACTGCGCGTTCCATCAGCATCTGTTCCAGCGTGTAGCTCGCGCGCTTGAGCACGGTCAGCTCCACATCCGGGAATGTCTGCATGAAGGATGGAAGGCACTGGGGCAGAAAATGCTGTAACGCTACATCCAGCGCCCCAAGCCGGAGCACACCACGCGGCACATCAGGTTTAAAAAAATGTTCAAGGGCTGAGGCTTTTTGCACAACCTCACGCGCCTGCGCGTAAAATGCCCGGCCAGATGGTGTTTCAACCAGCCGCCCTTTTTCACGCAGGAACAGGGGCTGGCCAACACTCTGCTCCAGCTCCCGCAGCCGGGCCGTTACGTTGGAAGCAACACAGTTCAGGCGGCGGGAGGCAGCCACAACCGAGCCTGCCTCCATAACCGCGCAGAAAAACCTGAGCTGTGCGAGTTTGAGGCTATCCATGCCCCAGCCGCCCTTAAAACTCCTCGTACGTCGCGGGGTCCTGCCCAAAGGAGCGCCCATCGGGGCGGGCCAGAGTGGCAATGTCCTTCATGTCCTGTTCCGTCAGTTCAAAATCGAACACGGACATGTTCTCCACCTGCCGCTCACGGTGCGATGCCTTGGGGATCGGCACGGAACCAACCTGCACATGCCAGCGCAGCACAATCTGTGCCGGGGTTTTGCCCAGCCGTTTGGCAATGCCTGCTATCAGCTCATCAGACAGGATTTTGCCACCCCGGCCAATCGGGCTCCAGCCTTCGGTCACAATACCGTGCTTCTGGTGGTAGGCCCGCATATCGTCCTGCGGGAAGTAGGGCGAAAGCTCGATCTGGTTGATGGTGGGTAGCACGCCTGTTTCGGCATGCAACTTGTCCAGATGTTCGGCCAGAAAGTTGCATACGGCAATAGAACGCACATAACCGCGCTTTTGTGCCTCGATCAGCGCCTGCCATGCCTCCACATACAAACCCTGCTTGGGGTTGGGCCAATGGATGAAATACAGGTCGTAATAATCCAGACCGGCGCGGTAGAGGGATTCCTCAATGCAGGTCAGGGCTTCATCATATTTCTGGTGGCGGCCGGGCAGTTTGGACGCAATGCTCAGTTCCTCGCGCGCACGCCCGCTTTTACGCACGGCCTCGCCCACGGCCCCTTCGTTTTCGTAATTAAACGCGCTGTCCAGCGCACGGTAGCCAACATCAAGCGCACTGAGCATGCCCTGCACGCCTGCTGCACCGTTTAATTTGTATGTACCAAAAGCTATAAGTGGAAAGCTCCGGCCATCGTTCAGGGTTAGTTCAGGAATGCTCACGCCTGCGTTCTCCTTGAGTATGGATGGACCCCGCACAGTCCCCCGCACGGATTAACCTCAACGCTTCTGTGTGCATGAAGGTTCCGCCATTCACAAGGCAGGAACAGGCAGGGCGGGTACGCATGGTAAGCTGGCACACGACAAAAGGCCGTGTGCCAGCACTCCCCTACGCGCTGGTGCGGGCTGCTTTACGGTTATGGGCGATATAGGCCTGTACCGTGCCAAACCCGCTCTCCCACGCATTGAGCAGGCTTTCCAGATGTTCACGGTTGTTCACCAGCCCGCGTGCGATCAGCACCCCCTGCTGGTCAAGCAGGAAGGCTGCTGGCAGCTTGTCCACTTCCAGCGCACGGCCCAGAGCGGGGTCGTTTATAAACAGGGCCGGTGGTGTGGCGGTCTGCTGTGCAAAAAGGGTTTGTGCGGCTGGGTTATCATCCCCCGCCAGAACCAGTTCCAGCTGCTCCTTGGCGCAGAAACTGCGTGCAATGGGTATGACCTTACGCGAGATCGGGCAGGTAGCCGACACAAACAGCAGCAGGCGGGGCATGGCCCCACCGGCCAGCCCCATGGCCTGCCCATCCAGCGTTGCAAAGGAGCCTGCGGGGGCCATGTCCCCCGGCTGGGGGCCGCGTGCGTTTGTCAGGGCACCTACGGGCGCGATTTCCTGAAAAAGCCTGCGCAGCCTGAGCACCATGCGGTACGCCACAAAAAATGCGGCACACAGCAGCAGGCCCAACATGGCATTTGCAAGAACAAGAGCCTGCAGGCCTGCCTGTGTCATACCTGCTCCTTCCCGCCCTTTAGCGGCGTATCAGTAAGACCAGATGGCATCGCAGCTGAACCAGAACATGTTGTTGGTGCCGTTATTGGCAAAATTGACGTTCGGATCATCCGTGGGAGAAACACGGTTGAACGGACGGGTGCCATTGAGCGACTTGTCCAGCCGCACTTCGGGGCGAAGAGAAAAGCTGCCGCGCGGCAGTTTGAGGAACTCCGGCCGGTAGGTCACGCCCACGGTCAGTTCCCCATACGTGGTGCCCGGTGCCTGATCGTAGGGGTAGCTCCGCCCGCGCAGCTCGTTCACGTAGGACATGGTGGAGGTGTTGGCACCTACAACCTGTCCGTTATTGTCCCGGAAGATTTCACCACGTGCGTTAAAGGTCAGCGAGGGGGAGAAATCATGCGCAAAATAGGTGGTCACGCCGTACACGTCATCCTGCAAATAGTCGTCATGGTAATAGGTACCATTGAGCGTGATGGACGTGGTGTCGTTCAGTTTGTACGTAGCCAGAATATCGCCAACATATTCCATTTTCTGGTTGGCTACATTGCCAATGGCATACACGCTCTGCTGCGGGCCAAGGTAGGCAATGGCCGCCACATCCAGATTGCCGTCAGCAAGGCCTGTAAGCTGCACGCCAAAATAGCCTTTGGGCCGCTTGTTGTTTTTGGCACCGCCAAACGTGGTGGAGTTACCCGCATTAACACCCAGAACCCATGCAACCGTGTCGGTCATATGCCATGTGGCCAGCACACCCACGGTTTCAAATGGTACAATGTAATCGGATGAATAGTTATAGGAATAAAAGGGGCGTTCCAGTGCGTCCGTGCCCTCAAAACCCTGAATACCGTATTGCTGGCCTATCTGCAGGTCTATGCCGCCCTTGCTCAGCCAGGGGAGATGCGCATCAATATGGGCCTGTGTTGGCGCCCACTGGTACATGCCTGTCAGGTTACCATCGCCCATGCCAATGGTCGGGTTAAAGCGGGCGTCCGAACCGTACAGCACTTCGAACACAAACCCGATGCCATAGCCCCCGCCAATGTCGGTCGTGGGGTGGGAGAGTGTGCCCGTAATCTGGTTCAGTGTAGCCGTGTTGGCGCGGTCCACGTAGGACTGTGCCCAGTTCCGGCCTGTGTGGGTCCACGGGTTGCCGTTTACGCCGGCTTCGACCACAAGGTGGCCTTCCAGATCATCAAACCATGTATGGTTCTTGGAGGTTTTAAGATTAACCTCTTCCTTGTCCGCCTGTGCTTTTTCCGCAGGGGTTTCTTCCAGCACCAGAGGGCGGGCGGAATCACCGGGAATTATTTTTTCCTGCGCCATGGCGGGCAGCGCCGCCAGTTGCATGGTCAGCCACATCCCAACGGGCAAAGGGCGGCGAAGAAACATACTTTTTTTGCTCCACAGATCAGAACCAAATTATTCAGTAAAACCCGCCGGGCGGGTGAGTATGACAGTTTGCACCGGATACAGGCTGGATAAGGCGTGACCAAAAGTCACTTTAAGTTTTCATGTCACCCGCCAGACCTGCCACAAGCTGCGCCTGCTCCTTGTTGCCGCACCGCCACAAGGAGCACGCCGCACTCACCCTTTGCCGGGTGTATGCGCGCAGGCCGCAAGCGAACGTTCGAGCACATGCGCACGCAGGCTCATGAAGTCCGGCCCCGAGAGCGGGTGCGCACGCCATGTGTGCACTTCCGCTGCCGTGTAGGGCTTGAAGTTGGGCGGCGTGCTGGTCCCCCCCAGTGTGATCAGCACAAAGTTCATGACATCCGCCAGAGTCTGGTCATCGCGGATCAGGGACATGGACACACCTGGCACACGCACCAGATAAGACCGCCCCTCCTCCGTGCAGGCAAAACTGCCTACCGTGTTACGCAGCATGGGCACAAAGGTCGGGCCGGATATGCCCTCAATCCCGTGGCATCCACCACAATGCGAAACATAAACAGACTGCGTATGGCTCAGGGTTGTCGCACCCGGCACGGCATCTGGCACCGCATGGGCACGCGCGGTACCGGCCATAATGGCCAGCACCGCAACGCAGGCAGGCAGAACACAACGCAACAACGCCATGCGCATGCTCAGGAAGCTTTCCCGATCACGGCGGCGGTGGAGCAGTTGTACATTTCCGACGTACCCGTGCCGAAGCACCAGATGATGTCGTTATTGGCCATGGGGCGGTAGGAGGGCTGGTCCCCGTCCGTGCCAAGGCAGGTTACTTCGTTACACGAATCCTGGCCACAGCAGTCACGGTAGGCAATCATGTAGGAATTACCATCCTGCGGGTTGTAGCAGCTCCCAATCCATGATGTGGGGGACGGAGCCGTACCGGGCGGGCAGCTATGAACCCCACCACCGCAGGACGTGCACAGGTTGCCGTCAATGGCGCAATAACGCCAGTAATCGCACGCATTGGCATCCTTGACCTGTGCCTTGGTGCCAAAAGGCGTTGGCGCCTTGGAAGCAGCCTTGCCCGCAGCAGGCGTTGCTGCCGAAGCACGGCTGACCGGCAGCAGCGGGAACAGCGGCACGGCAGCCGCAAGCCCGCCCAGACGGGCCACCACACCACGGCGGGACGTACGCCCCGCAAAGCGGCGCAGCACGGATTCGGTCATACGGTCGAACAGGGAGACATCCTGTTCCGTTTTTTGAGTGTGTTCAGAAGGCAACATGCGCATTCGCTCCTGTATCGGCTGGCGCTGCGGAGTGTGTGGGGGCCACGCCATCCAACACCCCTTCAATCTGCCGCCGCGTATTAACTAGGTCTTTGGCCAGTATGGTGCCGCGCTCATCAAGCAGTACCACCGCTGGCATACGGTTGATTTGAAGAACCAGAGCCAGTTCAACCCCGGTTATAAGTGGAACACCCTGCATTTCTGGCCGGGCCAGCTGCATGGCTTTAAGTTCGGGTTCGGGGCCGTCCCCTACAAACACAAGGTCCAGCCCACGCTCGGCAGCAATCTGGCGCGCAATGGGGGAGACGCGCTTGCACACGGGGCACTCCGCCGCCACAAACAGCAAAAGCTGCCTGCGACCTGCGGGAAGAACATCCCCCACGGTAAAGGGCTGGCCATCCAGCGTATGCAGGATCAGGCGCGGGACCACCTGCCCCACGTCCAGACCGGGCTTGACCTCCTGGTTACCCAGCGGTGCCAGCCGCTCGTGCAGCACACCAATCTGGCGGGCCAGTGCAACCAGCACAACGGCCAGCACAAGCACCAGAACAACCAGAACAGCCTGCCAGAGGCACAACAGCATAATCATGCGCCGTGCTCCTGCATGCCGGACCCGGGCACATGCACCGGTGGCAATACCTGCATGGCCTGCCACAGCAGATACAGGCACACGCCCCCTACAACACCCTGCCCCCACAGTACGGGAGCAACCCCATACCCAAAGGTAAGGCCCATGCAGGGCACAAGAGCCAGCACGGCACAGGCCAGAGTGCGCAGCACAACTGCCCAGGAGAGCTTTTGACCAGCCACCCCCGGCGTGCACCCACACGACAGGTCCGTACGGCCGCGCAGCACATTCACGCCCATGGCGCAGGCAAACACAACCAGCAGCACCGCCGCAGCAATGCTGCCAACACCTGCCCCAATACCGGAAAACAGCAAAACAGCGACCCCGATTTCGGCTACAGCCAGTGCCCAGGCCGCACTTTCGTACGACCATGCGGGCAACAGGCGGTAAGCAGCAAGTGTGCCCAAAAACGTGTCATGCGCACGCAGTTTGGCAATACCAGCCACCATAAACAGGGCGCCAATACCACCTGCACACAAAGCCGCTACCAGTTGCCCTGTCTCAACGCACCATACGGGTGCCAGAAAGGGCGAAGCCTGCAGGCTCATCCTTCACCCGGCGCAACCGTGAAAATCAAAGACGTACCAAGCCCTTTCATGGTCCGCAGCAGCTTGCCGGTGCGGGCGTCGGAGATAAAGAAGTTGCCATCTTCATCCGCAGTAAACATCAGCGGGCTTGCATCCTGCGTCACGCCGACCATGGTGCTGGCTACCTTGAGCGGCATACGGCGGATACGCTTGTGCGTGTCCGTGTTGTACACCCAGACTTCTGTCCCGGAATCCTTGTGGGTCCAGAACGTGCCACGGTGCATGAGCACATACAGCTCGTGCGTGTCTTTATGCAGGGCGGACATCTGCCACCCACCCGGACGCCAGGTGACTTCAAACGGTGCCGTAGCATCGGACCCGGGCTTGAGACCGGCCCCTTCCTGCAAGGACCATGCAGGCTGCACAACACTGTTGGCAGACAGGGTGGTTGGGTAAACCTTGCCGCTATAGCTGATGAAATACGTAGAACCGTCTTTGGCGACACTGGGGCTCTGTTCAAAAATGCCGTCTTTGTCGGGTTCAAAGAACGCAGCGCTGTGGGTTACACTGGCCTTGCCATCTGCCTCGACACTGACATTGCTCAGAGTACCATCACCACACAGGGAGGAAAAACCGGCATTGCCCCACGCGTATGCAAGGGCACAGCCGGGAATTTCCACCGTATGGGTAACTTTGTGTTCCTTTGTGTCCACCACCTGCACCGCGTTGGCGGGGCTCATCTGGTACACGTAAACCCGTGCGCCATCGGCGCTGATGGCCATGTCGTTCCGCTTGGGGGTCACCAGTGCGCGGGACGGCAGTTTTTCATCCGCAGTCAGCTTGAGTGTCTGGGAATCGTATTCGGCCAGAAGGTCGTTCCGTGCGCCACGGTTGCCGCGTTCCCATGTGGTTTCACCCACATAAAAGTGGCTGGCATCGGGGCTGAGCACCATGTTGGGGTTGTAGGCAGCCTGCACCATACCCAGCAATACGCCACGATCGGCGTCCACCACATCTACACGGCCATCCTTGTTATGGGTGTAAACCGCGTCTTCCACCAAAATGGTGTGGGGGCTGTAAGGTTTTAGGGTGACCACGTCGCTCTGCTCGGTTTGCAGGACGGGTTCGGCGGCCTGAACGGTGGCTGCTGAAAAAAAGGCCGCACTGCCAAGAAGCAGGCCAAGCCATGATTTGCGGGGGCTAAGAAGGGACATGCAGACCTGTTTTTCTCTCGTTTTCCTTCAGGATTTTCGTATCATAGTCGTTACTGTTGCCTTTTCAACACAAAAATTGCACACATATGTCAACAACCTGACACGACCGGGAACCGACCGCGGAAATCCGGCGGTCGATTTTAAAAATTCCCTTCTTTTTTAAAAAATCGTTGCAAAAGCCACCGCGCGGCAACCCCGTGGGAACCCTTGGCGTGCCAGACCACGGCAAGGGGCACCAGACGGTTGCCTGCATCAAATTGTTGCTCCAGCACCACAATGTCCGGTGCGGCGGGCGATGCCGCCAGAACATGGTCGGATACAAAGGCCCAGCCTATGCCGTGGCGCACCAGTTCCAGAATGACCCAGTGGCTTTCCACCCACCAGACTTCCCCCGCCAGCCGCAGGTAATGCCGCTCGCGCTCCTGCCCACGGGCCGCGACCAGAATCTGGCGGTAGCGTTTAAGCTCCTCCCACGCTACGGGGCCCCCCTGTGCCAGCGGGTGGTTGCGCCCGCACACCAGCTTGAGCGGCACCCGCCCGATGGTGCGGAAGGCAAGTTCGGGCGGCATGCGGTGCTGCTGCCACATAACCCCAAGCTGGGCGGCACCATCACGCACCAACTGGCCGACATCCTCCATGAGTGGAAACAGGATTTCCATTTCCACATGCGGAAAAACCTGTGCAAATTCCGCAAAAACCGGGCCAAGGGCATGCTCGGGGTATAGTTCGTCTATGGCGACAACCAGCTTGTTCTCCACCCCGCTTTCCAGCGAGCGGGCAACACCAATCAGGTGCTCACGCCGTTCCAGCACCACGCGGGCCTCACGCAGCAGGCGTTCGCCATCCACGCTCAGTACGGGGGTGCGCCCTGTGCGCACAAACAGGACAACCCCAAGGTCCACCTCCAGGTTGGCCACGTGCGTACTAATGGCCGACTGGGCACGCCCCAGCGCACGCGCTGCCGCGGAAAAAGACCCGGCATCCACCGTGGCCACAAAGGCTTCAAGCTGTTCGAGAGAAACGTTCATCCATCTGTTTTTCCGATAGGTTCCATCTTTTCTTTCCTATCAGGCTCGATAGATTGCCGCCATGTCAACTTACTCTTCCAGCCAGCCCCCGGCCATGCGCGCGGCAGGGCTACCCGCACCTCCTGTGGTTCCCATGCGTTCGGGCATGGACCGCCTGCGCCATGTTCTGCTGTTCGAGCTTATTGCGCTCTCCATTACCATTCCCGCTGGTAGCGCCCTGTTTGGCCTGCACGAATCCTCCATGGGCGTTATTGGCCTTGGCAGCGCCATAACCGCCATGGTGTGGAACTACCTGTACAACCTGATTTTTGACCGGGTGATGACCCATCTTTACCGCACCACGCACAAAACCATGCGCGGGCGGCTGGTGCATACCCTACTGTTCGAGGCCGGGTTGCAGGTGGCCCTTGTGCCGGGGATTGCCCTGTACACCCATGCCCCGCTGATGGAGACGTTCTCGCTCTCCCTCTCCCTTGCCCTGTTTTATCTGGTGTACGCTTTTGTCTTCAACATGGCGTATGACCGGGCCTTCCCCCTCCCGCACTAGCCCGCCCTTTGTGGCAGCACGGCAGGGGCACGGTCCCCTGCAATCACTTTTTGGGGCAAATGAGGAGTGCAGCGCACGGAAAGTATTGCGACTAATTCTCATTTATGGTTGAGTGAGGTCAGACTCGTAACCATGAGGTGCAAAGTAATGGTTGTCTGCTCCTGCAACCTACTGACTCATAAAGATGTTGAAGCCGCCGTGGCCGATGGTGCAAACCACCCGCGTGAGATTTATGCCGCCCGCGGGTGCAAGGCCCAGTGCGGCAACTGCGTTAAAGGCGTTGTGTGCCTGCTGCGCGAAGCCAAAATGAGGCACATGCAGCAGGCTGAACTGGCCGCCCACGCCGCCCGCCAGCAGAGCGTGGCCATGGCTGCTTCTGCCTGAGCACACGCCAGCCGGGCTTATTCCTGCCCTTTTACCCCGCTTGCACACTCCTCTGGCTTCTGGCACCGATGCAGGCATGAGCGATCCTGTTTTTGTACTTGGCGGCGGTGCCTGGGGCACTGCACTGGCCCTGCATGCTGCCCGCACCGGAGCACAGGTGCACCTGTGGGCACGCAACGCGCAAACCCTACCCAATGGGGCCATGCCGCGCCTGCCGGACTACCCGCTCCCCCCTACCGTTCACCCCTGCTCCGCATTGCCACCAGTTACGCCGCGCTGCGTGCTGGTTGCCGTGCCCACGCAGTATCTGGCCTCTGTTCTGCCCCTGCTGCCCACTGGTGTTGCCGCCATTTTGTGCTGCAAGGGCATAGAACGCCAGACACTGGCTTTTCCGCTGGATATTCTCGCGCGGGAGCGGGCAGATGTCCCCGGCGCTGTGCTGTGCGGCCCCAATTTTGCGCGCGAGATTGCAGCAGGCCTGCCCGCAGCCGCCGTGCTGGCTGCCCCGGACGCCGCACGCGCGCAAAGCCTGAGCACCCTACTTTCCACCCCCCTGTTCCGCCTTTACGCCAGCACGGACTGTGTGGGGGTGCAGCTTGGAGCTGCAGCCAAAAATGTAATTGCCGTAGCCTCGGGCGTGACCATAGGCGCAGGTCTGGGCGAAAACGCACGCGCAGCCCTGATTACCCGCGGACTGGCCGAAATAACCCGGCTGGCTACAGCCCTTGGCGGGCAGGCGGCAACGCTGGCGGGCCTTGCGGGGCTGGGGGATCTGCTCCTGACCTGCACGGGTGCATCCTCGCGCAATTATCAGATGGGGCTTGCCCTTGGGCAGGGCATGAACACGCAAACCGCCCTGCAAAGCCTGCCCGGCGTGGCCGAGGGGGTAACAACGGCTGCCGCCCTGCAAAGGCTTGCCCGCACCCATGGGGTGGAAACCCCCATAACCGACTGCATTGCCGCCTTTATGGAAGGGCAGATAACCCTGCAACAGGCCACCCACAACCTGCTCAGCCGCCCGCTTAAAAGCGAGGTTTAGCCGCCCGACCTGCGCACAGGCTGTAGCAGACTACGCTCTGGCAATACGCGCACCCCGTTTTGTCACGTTCGTGTGAGGGGTGGAGTCTTTGCCCGCATGGGGTTGTATCTGCCCATGCACTTTCCACGTTGGATGCAGCGGTGGGGGAACACCCCGCACCGCAGACTGACATTTATTGGAAAGGCTGGCATTCCCATGACCAAACCCAATGCTTCAGAACGTCACATCAACGAATATCTTGGCACGCCCACAGACCTGAAGGCCGAAAAGGTCAAGGCTGTGGCCGCAGGTCTGGCCGAGGTGCTGGCGGATGTGTTCGCCCTTTACATCAAAACCAAGAACTTCCACTGGCATATGAGTGGCCGCCACTTCCGCGATTACCACCTGCTACTGGACGAACAGAGCCAGCAGATTTTTGCCATGACCGACCCTCTGGCCGAGCGCGCACGCAAGATTGGCGGCACCACGCTACACTCCGTTGGGGAAATCAGCCGCAAAACGGCCATTCTGGATAACGACGCCCTGTACGTCACCCCCGAGGACATGCTGGCCGAACTGCGCGAAGACAACCTGACCCTGACCAAACGCCTGCGCGCGGTGCATGAAATCTGTGATGATGCCCACGATGTTGCCACCGCCAGCCTGCTGGAAAACTGGATTGATGAAACAGAGCGCCGCACATGGTTCCTGTTTGAAACCACCCGCCCGGTTTTTGGCAAAAACGACTGACGGCTGCAGGGGCTAGCGCCCCCACGCAACCAGCCCCGCGCAGGCCATGCGGGGCAATACCGGGCAGGCTGGAGCAGGGCTTACCCCTACCCCGGCCTTTGCCCGGCTTTAGTGTGCCGCAGGTGCGGGGGCTACGGCCTTAACCCCTTTTTCCGCGCAGTAGCGGGCATAATATTCATCCGCCATGCGCCGCAGGGCCGTACCTATGGCTGCATACTGGTACTCGTTAAGATTGGCGAGCGAGGCCCGGGCCGATGGGCGTTTAACGGCAAAGCCATCACCGGGCAGCAGCACCACGCCTGTTTCCTCCGCAATGCGGAACAGGATGGTCTGGTAGTCCACCTTGGTCATCAACCACCGGGCAAAGCGGCGGCCATAAAGCTGCGTGACCACATTGGCCAGATCAATCAGCGTATAATAGTGGGTGCTGCCATCATCATCCGGCGCTTTTACGCCCAGATCGCGGTACAGAGCCAGCTCACGCCGGTGTAGCAGGCGTTTGAGCGCGTTTTTATACGCATCCCGCCCATCCATAAGGGCAAACAGGGCAAACAGCACCATCTGCACCTGCTGGGGGGTGGACAGGCCCGCCGTGTGGTTAAGGGCCACTGTGCGGCTATCGGCCACCAGCCGGTCAATAAACTTCAGGCCACGCACGTCGGGGGTGAGCGAGGCGTAGCGCTTGTCCAGCTCCTGTTTTTCGGCTTCGGGTAGGGCTGCCAGTGCGTGATCCAGCACGTTGTTCTGGTGCATGGCCACAACACCAAGCCGCCAGCCCGTGGAACCGAAATACTTGGAGAAAGAATAAACCAGCACCGTATTGTACGGGCAAATGGCGTAAATGGACCGGAAATCATCGGCAAAAGTGCCGTACACATCATCGGTGACAATAATCAGGTCCGGGCGTTTTTTGACAATTTCGGCAATGCGGGCAAGCCCTGCATCGCTCATACGGACCGATGGCGGGTTGCTGGGGTTAACCACCAGAAAAATCTTGACCGAGGGATCAAGCAGTTTGTCCAGTTCTTCTGGCGGGTACTGCCACCCGGCCTCGGGGTCGGCATTAATAGCCACTTCCTGCAACTGGTAGTCCCGCAGTTCCGGGATTTCCACGTACGGGGTAAAGACCGGCATGCCAATGGCGGCCTTGTCCCCCGGCCGGATCAGCCCGTTCTCCCGCAGGGAGGCAAAAATATAGCTGATGGCAGCCGTTCCCCCTTCCAGCGCAAACAGGTCTGTCGTGCTTTCGGGCATGGTGCCGCCTGCCATTTCGTGCAGCAGGTAGTGGCGCACCACCTGCTCGGCATAGCGGAGCATGCGGGGTGGGGTCGGGTAGTCACACCCCAGAATGCCGGCCGTGGCTTCGAGCAGGAACGCATCGGCTGGCAGGCCCATCTGGTCACGCACATAGGACAGGGCACGGCGCAGGAAGGCCACGCCGGGCACATCCTTGTTGGCTGCCAGAAATGCCTCAAACCGGGCTTCTATTCCTGCACGGCGGGGCATACCCCCCACCCCTTCGGCCATATAGGAGAAGGTGAGCGCAGAATCGGCTGCGGCAAACATGCCAAGCTGAAAAAAGCCCTGCCGGGGCAGGGTCGCCAGAAAGTTGGGGTTGCCGCGCCCTGCATCCAGCATGGCCCGCTGTGCCCGCCCCGAGGCCAGCCGGATAAGCTGGTCCTTGAGTTCAAACGGGCTGAGGTGCCGGTATTTCTGAAAGTCGTCGGCTGGGCTGGACATCCCGTGCTTCCTTCAAGCGGATATTCTTGTTGTGGGGAATGTGCATGCACACAAGCGGGAAAACCACCCCCAAAAACGCAGATCGTGCCTGTTTTGTCCTGTTTTTTACCCTTTTATGCCAAAAATGCGCTCTGTCAGACCTGTTCTTCTTCCGGCAGGGGGGCGGTCAGGTGGTCGATCACCGCCAGCAGCACGGCCGTAATGGGGGAGGCAAAAGCAAAGCCCCACATCCCCAGAAAAGCGCCAAATATGGTCTGGGAAAGAATGGTCAGCGCAGGCGGCATACTGACCGCCCTTTTCTGAATGAAGGGGGACATCACATACCCTTCAAACGCCTGAATAAAGGCATACAGCCCCGCCACCATAAGGGCTTCACGCGGGCTGATGGACAGGGCGATCAGCAAGGCAGGCACTGCCCCGATAAACGTACCCAGATAGGGAATGAAGTTGGCCGTACCCGCAACCAGCCCAAGCGGGAAAGCAAGCGGCATACCCAGCAGGGACAGGCCAACCCATGTCAGCACGCCCACAACGGTCATATCCAGCAGCTGCCCCGCAACCCAGGCAGAGAGCACATGGGCTGTTGTGCGGATCAGCTCACGCGCGGTGCCACGGTAGCGCGTGGGCACCAGCCGCAGCAGACCATTGGCATACAGGTGGGGGGAGAGCGCAAAATACACCCCCGCAATCACAATAACCACCAGCGTACCTGCCGACCCGAAGGTGGAGGTCAGCACGTTGGTCATGGAGCCTGCAAAATCTATTCCGCCAGCTCCCTCCGACCCAAGGGGGCCGGATGTCTGGTTGCCACCAAAAAAGCGGGGAATGTGGTTGAGCACCGAATGCCCGATCGGGTTTTTGTCCAGTGCGGCATGCAGGGCATCGCGCTCATGGGTCAGGGCTGCGTACAGATGGGAAAGCTGGGTGACCAGCTCGGGGCCGGACACATGCACAACAAACGAAACACCCCCCACAAGCCCGGCAAGGAACAGCACAACCGCCACCCACTGCCGCATGGGCAGCACCCGGCAGATCAACCGCGCGGCACCATGCAGGACCACCGCCACAAGGGCTGCGGCAAACACCACCATAACCACGGCCCCACCCGCATAAATGAACAGCCCCACACACAGGGCCGCCACCACGGCAATGGCAAGCTGGTAAAAGCGGCGCAGAATACGCCCCAGCTTTTGCACGTTCAGGGCCAGAACGGCTATCTGCTCCGCGCTGGCGGTCCCTGCCGCATCTGCCATGGGGGTGGGGGGCAACCCTTTATACGCACTGGTCTGGCCGGGCTGGTCTGGTGCGGGAGCCTGTTCGCCCTCAAGCATCTGCTGTTCCACTGGGGTTATTTCCTGACATGATCGTGCGCCACATGGTATGTGTGCTTTGTGTGTGGCGGAAAAGAGCTGCCGCAACACCCCCTTTTCTTGCAACACATTCTTGCGTCGCACGGAAAGACCTCGAAATAAAAACACGACACGGGTATAAAACCGCCACATTGCAGATGTGTTTCCCTACCCCTTCCCCTACACCAGCTAACACAAAGCGGATAATCGTTGTCTGAGCCCCCAGCCCCCCGTTCACCCAAAGGTTACCTGAGCAAGGCCCTTACCTTTGCCACCCGTCCTCTGGACATGGCAAACCCTTGCCTGCAGGGGCGTAAACGGCGCTGTGGGCGACCCACGACCGATGTTACGGAAGACCTTGACCAGTATCTGCTGGAAATAGCGGCGGGCCTGTTTGTGCAGCATGGCTATGCGGGCACCTCCATCGACCAGATCGCCCGCAAGGCGTGCGCCAGCAAACAGACAATCTACCGTCGCTATTCCTCCAAGGAAGCGCTGTTCATAGCAGTGGTCACCAACCTGACCGGCTCGGTACTGCGGGCCATGGAACAGACCCCCCTGACCAACCCGCTGGAGGAGCTGCGCCACATCAGCCGCCTGATGCTGGATTTGACCCTCCGCCCCGATGCGCTGGGCACGTACCGGATTCTCATAGCCGACGGGCACCGCCACCCATCCCTGCAACAGCAGGCGGTGGCGGCCATTGGCCAGCCTTTCCATAATAATTTTGTGCGCCTGCTCAAAGCTGCGGAGCAGAAAGGCCAGATCAACCCCGGCCATGCCACGGATACCACGGCCCGCCTGCTGACCGGCATGGTTACCGGCTGGCCAATGGAAGACAGCCTTTTTGGCCTTGATCCGCTCAAGACCGAGGAAGAGCGCGATGCTTTTTTTAACGAAGCATGGTCTTTTTTCCTCAACGCCGTAGGGGGGAGGCAGACTGCCCCGGCCCCGCAACAGGTTCCGGGCTGAGCACACACCTGCGCGCCCCGCCACACCGGGGTTGTGTGTTTACCCGGCGCTGCCCGTAGCACTGGGCCGGAAGTCCAGCGCAAGCCCGTTCATGCAGTAACGCAGCCCGGTCGGGGGTGGCCCGTCGTTAAAGACATGGCCCAGATGGCCCTCGCACTGCGCGCAGTGGGCTTCCTCCCTGACCATGCCGTGGCTTGTATCACGCCGGGTGGCAACGCCCTGCGGCTCTGCCGCCCAGAAGGATGGCCACCCGCTCCCGCTCTCATACTTGGTGGTGGAGGAAAACAGCAGCGTACCGCATGCCGCGCAATGGTAGGTGCCGGGGCGTTTTTCCCCGTTCAGGGGGCTGGAGCCGGGGTATTCCGTGCCATGGCCGAGCAGAATCTGCTCCTGTTCGGGGGTCAGGGGGGCACGGGGGCCACACCCGCCAGAACTGCAACTGCTGGTCATAACGGTTCCTTTCTGCCTCCAACCGGTGCGGTGCACCAGCCACCCCGCACCGGGGCACTACCTGCCGCCCAGACTACCGCTGGCAAGCCTGCTGCGCCAAGCCCCCGGCCTGTCACACTCGGGCGAGCGCCTCCCCCGGGCCGGCCCGCCACGCGGGGCACGGGAATAGAGGCTTGCTGCCCGTGCGGGCTGTTCCTAAAGTTCGTGTGCGCCATACCAGCCTTACCCCGCACACGGGCTGGCCCGCCCGGTATGGCGTTCCCCCAGCCCTGCCCCACGGCATGAACAGGACCACACCATGAGCCTTACCGATCTGCTGGTCATGCTGGCCTATCTGGCAGCCATGCCGGTTGTGGCCCTTATGCTGGCGGGTCGCCAGTCCTCCCCCACCGCGTACCTAGAAGGGCACAGGGACCTGCCATGGTGGGCGCTGTGCCTGTCCCTTGTTGCAACCGAAACCTCTACCCTGACCGTCATCAGCGTGCCGGGCATTGCCTATGGGGCGGGCATGGTTTTTGTGGGGCTGGCCCTTGGCTACCTTGTGGGCCGGGCCATTGTTGCGTGGTGGTTCCTGCCCCTTTACCAGCAGGGGCACATGCTCAGCGCCTATGACTGGCTGGGCCAGCGCTTTGGCCCCACCATGCAGCGGCTGGCCTCTGCCACATTCCTGACCACCCGCCTGCTGGCAGAGGCCGTGCGCCTGTTTGCGGGCATGCTCCCTTTGGCCACCATGCTGGCAGCCCTGCACATACACCTGCCCCAGCCCGTGCTGCTGGGGGGCATTATGCTGCTGACCCTGTTCTACACTGTTTGTGGCGGCCTGCGCGCAGTGGTCTGGTCAGACAGTATCCAGTTCGGTCTGTACCTGTTCGGGGCGACAGCCTGCGCGCTGCTGCTCTGGCATGGCGCTCCCGCGGGCACATGGCACAGCCTGCAACAGGCAGGACGGCTGCACCTGTTTGCCCATGGCGCCCCGTTGCTGAACAGCCCGTTTACACCCCTTGCCGCCCTTGCCGGGGGGGCTTTGCTCTCGGTTGCATCCCACGGTACCGACCAGCTGATGGTCCAGCGTGTGCTGGCCGCACGTAGCCTGCGGGATGCGCGGCTGGCCCTTATGGGCAGCGCGCTGGGGGTGGGTGTGCTGTTTGCCCTGCTCAGCCTGACGGGCGTGCTGCTCTGGGCACGCAATGGCGGGCTCACACTTGCGCAGGCGGGCTATGCCAGCCCGGATGCCATTTTTCCCGCATATATTGTGCACGACCTGCCACCGGGCCTGCGCGGGCTTATGCTGGCGGGTATTCTGGCCGCCACCATGGGCTCACTCTCGGCTACGCTGTCAGCCATGACCGCCGCCAGCGTGGGGGATTTTGCCCCCCTATGCGCGCGTGCCGCACGCAGGCTGCGCTGCTCCGCGCTGGGCTTTGCCCGGCTGGTTAGCGTGGTGTGGGCCTGCGCGCTGGTGGCATGTGCGGGGCTGTTTGCCCATGCCAGCCAGTCCGCCATTCTGCTTGGCCTGTCCATTGCCGCGTGCGGGTATGGCCCCATGCTGGGCACGTTTGTTGCGGGCATGGCCATGCCCCGTGTGCAGGCACGCACACTGGCACCTGCCTTTGCATTAAGCGTGCCGTGCATGGTCTGGGCCATGCTGGCCCTGCGCCCCAACGGGCACCCCCTTGCCTTTGCGTGGCTGATCGTACTGGGCGTGATTCTCCTATTCGGGCTAGCCGGCCTGCTCCATATCATGCACCTTAGTCGGTACCCCCTGCCCGCCCGCAACCGGAGGCCAAAATCATGACGACTCAACACACACCAAACCAGCCCCCCCGCACGGAAATGCAGGACCCGCGTTATGACGGACTGGACACATGGCCCACCGCCACCGTGCTGGAAAGCCTGCTGGAAAGCCAGCTCGCGGCCACGGCGGCAGTGCGCTCCGCTCTGGCTGACATAGAGGCCGCCATTGCGCAGGCGGTGCCACGGCTGGAGCGGGGCGGGCGGCTGTTTTACGTAGGGGCAGGCACATCGGGGCGGATTGGCTTGCAGGATGGTGTGGAACTGATCCCAACCTATGGCTGGCCGTCGGAGCGGCTGGTGCTGCTGCTGGCAGGTGGGGAGGCCGCCCTGTTCAGCCCCGTGGAGGGCGCTGAAGATGATGAGGACGAAGCCCAGCGCGCCATAACCAGCCACACCCCCACGGCTGATGATGTGGTGATCGGCATTGCCGCAAGCGGGAACACCCCCTACACCTGCGCAGCCCTTGCCAGCGCCCGCTTTTGCGGCAGCCTGACCATTGGCCTGTCCTGCACCCCCGCAGCCCGCCTGCTGGCCGAAACCGACATAGGCATCCTGACCGAAACCGGGCCGGAAGTCGTGGCAGGCTCCACCCGCATGAAGGCAGGCACTGCGCAGAAAATCTGCCTCAACCTGCTTTCCACCACACTCATGATCCGCCTTGGCCATACATGGCGGGGGCATATGGTGGACATGCGCATTGTCAACACCAAGCTGGTGCACCGCGCACTACGGATGATTACCCAGTTAACCGACTGCTCGGACACGCAGGCACAGGCCGCCCTGCTCAAGGCAGATGGGTCCATCAAACTGGCTATCCTGCTGCGTCAGGGGCTGGAACCCGCACAGGGGCGTATGCTGCTCCGCCTGTGCGACGGGCACCTGCGCCGGGCACTGGACCTGCTGGCCGTGCAGGCTGCACGTGGCGTAGGCCCGGCCGTCCATAACACCACCCCCGCGCCCGAACAGATGCTGTATTAATGCCTCCGGCCCAGACCCTTCTTGCACTCGATGGCGGAGGCACCCATACCCGCGTTGCCCTGATCACGCGGGATGGTGGCCTGCTGGCCCACACCACCGGCCCCGGCTGCAACCCCTATGACCGGCCAGACTGGGCCGAACACCTACATGCCCTGCTGCGCGCATTCCCCCATAACGGCCTGTGCGCGGCCGTACTGGGCATGGCCGGGTATGACGGGGCGCGCCCTTCCTCCCACCAGCAGGTGGACGTTGCCCGCGCAGCTCTTGGGCCAGACATCCCGCTGGAGCTGGAAAACGACGTGCAGACCGCCCACCGGGCTGCCTTTGCCGGAGGGGCGGGAGTTTTTGTGCTGGCAGGCACAGGCTCCGTAGCGCAGGCGTGCACGCAAGATGGGCACACCACCCGCGCAGGCGGCTGGGGCTGGCTGTTTGGGGATGAAGGAGGCGGCTACTGGATTGGCTGCCAGACCCTTAACCACGCCGCCCGTTTTCTGGACGACCCCACAACACCCTTTGCGCCCTTTGCACGCGCCGTGCTGCATGCGCTGGAACTGCCCAGCCACGGCCCCAATGCCGCCGACGCCTTGCGCGAGTGGCTGCGCACCCGCCCCCACCCACGCTCTGCCATTGGGGATGTAGCCCCCATAGTCCATGCACTGGCCCAGACGCATGACCCCCGTGCTCTGGCCATACTGCATGCGGCGGCTGCGCATCTGGCCGACCTGGCGCATACGGCCTGCCGCAGCCTTGTGCTGCCCCCCCCGGCTGCACCCACCAGCCCTCCGGCTGAACAGCCCCTGAAAGGCCTGCCGTGGAGCTATGGCGGGAGTGTGATGACCAGCGCGGTCGTCCGTGCGCGTGTGAGCACACTGCTGGGCCAGCCCGCAACCCCTCCCGCCCTGCCCCCACTGGGTGGCGCCGCCCTGCGTGCAGCCCAGCTGGCAGGCTGGGAGGTCGGCCCGGCATGGGTGCACAGGCTTGCAACCTCACTTTCGGTGCAAAACACACAGCCATGATTGCTCACTTTTTCAAATCCATCCCGGCCAGAACACTGCTCCTGTGTGGCCTTGCCCTGGCAGGGGGCACACCCTGTGTGGCCATGGCGCAAAATGCGCTGGACGCATCCCCCGGCACGCCCCAACTGGCTTTTGTGCGCAATAACGTAAGCCTGCCGCTGGTCATGCCAGCACCGGCTGTTCTACAGGCATCAGGGGCTGCCTTTACCCTGCCCCAAAGCCTGACCCTACACTGGAACAGCCCGCCAACCCCGCTATTGCTCCGGGCTGTAGAGCGGTTGCGTACCCGGCTTTGCATACTGGCAGGCAGGCCCATTATGTTCACTCAGGCTCCACCTCCACCGGGTGGGCTTGTGCTGAACATCAACACCCCCAAGGACATCACATTCCCCAGCCCCACCATGCGTGAGGGCTATACGCTGGATGTTGCCCCCACCGGCATAACCCTGAATGCACAAGGGGTGGCCGGAGTGCTGCATGGCCTGACCAGCCTGAGCCAGCTTGTACGGCAGGAGCGCGATGGCCCCGTGCTGGCACAGGCCCATATTGAGGATACCCCGCGCTTTGCCTGGCGTGGGCTTATGCTGGATACCAGCAGGCACTTCATGCCCCTGCCCGACCTGCTGCGCCAGCTGGACGCCATGGAAATGGTCAAGCTGAACGTGCTACACATCCACCTGTCCGATGGTGCCGCCTTCAGGGTGGAGAGCAGGGTTTTCCCGCGCCTGCACACACTTGGCAGCCATGGGCAGTATTACACGCAGGAGCAGGTTCGCCAGCTTGTGCGCGAGGCTGCGGACAGGGGTATCCGTGTGGTGCCCGAGTTTGATACACCCGGCCACAGCTACGCCATGCTGCTGGCATACCCGCGCTATGCGGCCAACGCCCCGCTCAACACCACCGACCGGGCCGAGATCAACCGCGCAGCCCTGGACCCCACCAACCCGGCTACACTCAGCTTTGTAAACGCCGTGTACGCAGAAATGGCGAGCCTGTTCCCCGACCCCGTTTTTCACATCGGGGGGGACGAGGTGGTGGCAAAGCAATGGGCGCAATCCCCCCACATTGCCGCGTATATGAAGCAGCGCCACATAGCCTCGGTTGCGGCCTTGCAGGCGGATTACACCCGCCACGTAGCCCACGCCCTGCGCCTGCGTGGCAAAACCGTTATGGGCTGGGATGAGGTACAGGAAGCCGTTATTCCCCCTGACACCATTATAGAAAGCTGGCGCGGCCCCGCCCATACCGCACAGGCCACAGCCGCTGGCCATGACACGGTTATTTCCGGCCCCTATTATCTGGACCGCCTGCTCCCCGCGAGCGCTTACTACACCACAGACCCGCTGGACATGCGTAAGGACGCAGCAGAAGCACAGGCAGCAGCCCAGACCACCGGCCCCAACCCGCCCGACAACCCGCCAGTACCCCCCACCACCCCGACAAAGGCGGAGGACGCCCCTCCACCACCCCTGAATGACGCACAAAAAACCCATGTGCTGGGTGCGGAAGCCGCCTTGTGGACCGAGGTTGTCTCCCCCGACATGCTGGATGCGCGCATATGGCCACGGGCAGCAGCACTGGCCGAGCGGTTCTGGTCCGCGCCGGAGCAGTGCGATGCCACAACCCTGTACCCCAGACTGGCCATTATGGCAGACCGGCTGGACCTGCTGGGGCTGGAGGCCCACGCCAACACCCAGCGCATGCTTGAGCGCCTTGCTCCGGGGGAGACTGAGGCTGCTGCCGTGCTGCTTCAGGCGGTCTCACCCGTGCGTAATTACGCCCATAATCATGAGTTTTTACAAATCCGGCATAAACAGACCGCCACCTTGCAACAGCTCGGCACCCCGGCGGATATTGCCAGCCCGGACAGTTTTGAGGCTGAAACCTTTAATGCCGAAGCCAAAGCTTTTATTGCGGGCCATACCGAACTGCGCCATGAGCTGGAAAATACACTCTCCCGCTGGGCCGGTAACGACAGCGCCTTTGCCCGCGCAGCAGCCCATAACACGGGACTGACCCCGGCATTGGCAGCCTCGGCCCAACTGGCCGATCTGGCCCGTGCGGGGCTGGCCGCACTCGGCACCGGGCGCACACTAAACTGGCGCGAAAACGCCCGCACTGCACTGCTTGCCGCCAAAAAGGACATAGCGACCTCGGCCAGTATTCATGTCGTGACCAATACCCCCCAGCCCGAAGGGGACCTGATCCAGCGGATCGTCCCCGGAGTGGAGGTTCTGCTTGATCAAACCATCCCCTAGGCTCAGGATCTATTAATGTATTGAACTGAGCAAACGGTTGTGATTCACAGACTTACCGATGGAGGTAAGGCCGTGAGTGAGGTGTTTTTGCTGTCTGAGCGCCAGATGAAGCGGATTGAGCCGGTTTTTCCTCTGGTGCACGGAGTGCCTCGTGTGAATGACCGGGGTGTTCTGAGCGGGATCGTTTATGTCATCCGTAACGGTCTACAGTGGAAAATCGCTCCGAAAACGTATGGTCTTCACAAGACGTTATACAACCGCTTTATCCGGTAGAGCCACCTGATCTCTGATATTACTCCTCGTTCAGACACAAAAACCGGAATCGCAAGCTACCAACAAGACCTACCAATCCGATTTTCGTAGCCAGGATATCTTCTACGCTCAATGCTACAAAGCCTGCCTACACCAAACTAGCAAAACTAATATTACCCGGAAGAAGCGTATATTTAAGGAAATTTCTGCCGATCCCCATTTTCTATCCTTCCAGTTTTATAAATTTATTTATTTTAAAACGCTTCTTGAGATGCCTCGTGCTCTAAAGCGCAAGTCGCACTCTCCGCGGGTGTCGCTTTAACACGCGCATTTTGTAATTCTTTACGAATTGAATCCATTTTTTCTGCAAACCATGGCTGCTCCTGTATGGCTGCAAACATGGCGCTGCCATTCATGTAGCCTGCCTGTACATCGCTTTTCCAATGCACACCGCAGACAATACGGCTTTCGCCAAAAATTCGTCCACGCTGCATGATTTGACTTGAGCGTTCTGGCATAGCGCTACTTAGGATAGAGGCGACCAACCAGCCCCATGTAGTATGCCCAGATGGATAGGAAAAACTCGATGCCAGTTTGTCGGCATCTGGCGTGCAAACAGGCTGACTTGTGCCCACGAAAGGCCGTTGCCGCCGCCAATTCTCTTTTTCTTCCGTTATGCGTTGTTCAAGGGGCTTTTCCAATGCGTTCAAAACAGCAACAAGAGTGGGGAGTTCGCTCGGTAAAAGCTTGAACCCTGCAGCGCATGAAAAGTCACCAATCATATGTTCTGGATCAAGATCCGCGTCATTGTGCGCCAGTTTCCAGCGATTACTGTTTTTTAAAGCCCGTGTACTTTCAAAAGCCTGTATGTCAGCTTCCTGCGCATGAGATTTGATGACTGGCGGTGGCGGCAAAAATCCTCGGCCATCTGGCAACATTATCGTTGCTGCGTGCCCGACTTGAAGTGGAATCAGCGTGTCACCACAAATCAGCATCGTTAGAAGGATCAGAGCACCACGATCCATAAGAATAACCTCAATACGTTTTAAGAAAGCGGATGTCATACTGCATCCCGAGCATGCTTGACCGTGACAATTTAATGAAAATACCAAGCCTGGAATTCATTCTTTGAGATAAAAGATGAAGGTTGCAGCTATATGAATTACGAACGTGAAAGTATGAGTGCAACAGCCGTATCTGTTGTCTACACACCTTCAGTTTTTCAGCTTTGCGTCTATGTTTTAGAAAGGCAAACGTCCTTCCGTGTCATCCGGCACTGGTCTTCATGATCCTGGTCACCCAGAACTTGAACACCCTGTACGATGAACGGACGGAATACCTGATTAACGATGGCTTGTCCTTTACGCGTTTCCCTGATCTGAAGCCTTCAGATCGTGGGGCTGGCTTCAAAACGGTCTGCCTGCTTTCGCGTGATCTGGAAATAGAAAGCAACCATGCCGGGACAATGAAGACTTTCTGTTGCTCTTGCGCAACCTACTTGCCTGAAAACTAAGGATATTCTCACAGCCCCGAGGAAATAGGCCATCACGGTTTTCAGCAGATGTTTTGTTTTCTGCACATTCCGGCGCTGCCTGCGTCTTAAAATCGTCACAAAAAAAGACGGCGGAAAAACGCGCATGCAGGACTCTTTGGAGTAGATGGTCTGTCTCAATCAAGGTTGCAAGAATGTCTTTCCTAAGCCGATCTCGCGTGCTCGCCCTGTCGTCCTCCGTCGCATGCTTCGCTCCAGTTAGTGCCGTTGCTCAGGATCCACAGAGTGTTTTCGCAATTCCAGCACAAAAGCTGACATCTGCTTTAATGGCATTCAGCCGCCAGACCGGGCTACATATCGCATTTGATGGTAAAGTTGCCGATAACCTGCGCTCGGTTTCACTATATGGCAAAATGGATAACTTGAAGGCGCTCCATAAACTTATTGGCAACCCGGCTTTTAAAATTGACGCATCAAATCCGGGCGTCATTACGCTACGTACAAAAACGTCTAAACAAAAGCATAGTTTAGAAACAAGTGGCGAGGATAACCTGACTGTACAGGGACACAGGCGCGAGCTTCGGACTAAACGTAATTTTGCAGGTGTTGTAGACACTGTCACCTATAACGACCTTTCCAACCTTGGTGGCGCAACCTCCTTAGCACAGCTACTGACGCAATTACCTGGTGTGACTGGCATTCGTAACGGTGATGAACCCCGATACATCAGTGTGCGTGGTGTGTCCTCAGACCTGAACCAGACAACGCTTGATGGCATAACGCTTGCAAGTATCAGCGATGGGGGCAGCATCAGGCGCCGCGTTAATCTGCAGAATATACCGGCTGAAATGACGGGAGAAGACAGTATTTATAAAACCTTTACTGCCGAGCAGGATGGTGGTGCTATCGGCGCGGTTATTGATATGAATCCGCGTAGCGCTTTCGACCACAAAGGGTTGTATAAGTATATTGATATTTATGGTATTTACGGAACAGAAAAAGGGTCTGCTGGCGCGAACAGAATACCCGGCATGTCTCCCCATTTGGGTCGTGGGGCTAAAGTCGTTCTTTCCGACAGATTTGGTAAAGACAAGGAATTTGGTTTTATGACCTCATTCCGTTACCAGATGCGCACGCGCAATACGAGCAAGACTTGGCAGGAAGACAGTTATAACTTTTATAATACGTCGGGAAAGATTCTTAAGCCGAATGCGTCCAGCACTCCTGGCTGGAATGGTATGACAGCGCCACGCTATGTGGATAGCGGAACATATTCCAATGATCTGAACACATTAGGAGGTGCTGCCCGTCTGGAATGGCACCCCAAAAATAGCGGTTTCGAAGCTTCCGTTATGGGTTACGCATATCAGAGATGGGAAAACTCCTTTATGGAGCATAATGAATACCTTCTCGATGATACAGGGATATGGAACCAGACTCCTACGACTGGTCGTGAGTATATTTACCGGGCACGGACCATTGCCCGTAAAGACAACTGGAAAATGAACACAAACGGTGTGCTGGGTAATTTAGGATGGCACGACGATGTTTCTACTCTTAAATTGCGGGCCGGATACACATGGGAAGATTACTATGACCATGAGCCGTATATCACAGCCAGATCTTATCCAAGTGAAAAAGGAAGTAACGCGATTTTTGCTGATTACTATATAGATAAGGACAATGTCGCAACGCTTACAGACATTAGTGACATGAATAAATTACTGAATAGTGGTTATAAATATCAGTATATACAACAGGAATTTGACCGAGATCATGAAGGTATGACGAACGTCCGTCTGGATTATACGCGCAATCTCAAGCCTAATTCCCTTGGATTTGGTTTTGCGAGCGGGTTTGAATGGCGCAGCCTTAATGCGACCAATTCGTCAGACCAACTCTGGTATAAACCTGGCGGCAATGCCGCTTCAAGCATGTTTATTCCGGACATGAAAAATCCTAATGGGCCGTTTGTAGACGTGCAACATTTCCCATGGAATCAGCAAACACTGGACGTAACAAAATCCAGAAATTACACCCAACTGGCTTACTTCCGGTATCAGGAACAGCTTTTTGATGGATATGTCTCGCTTCATTATAAATGGCGTCATTCACAACTTATTGCTGGGGTGCGCGCGGATTCTGTCAACTTCAATGCATTTATTCCTGAAACTGACGGGACTAACCCAACAGGTAATATTAATAAAAAGAATAGCGGGTATATCAATCCTCTGCCATCTTTGACGTTTGTGCATGAATTTCCAGAAAATCTGATACTCCATGCTGTTTACAGCCAGTCTGTCGGTCGTCCACAACCGACTGATCTTGCGCAGGCAGCACAATTTAGCTGTGGTAATTCGGATGATACACAAGGGCAGGTGAATTGTTCGCTAACGCAAGGTAACCCTAATCTAAAGCCTCGTCAGGCTCAGAATTTTGACGTGTCAATTGATAAGTTTTTCAATCATGGAAATGCTGTTGTAAGTGTCGCGTATTTTAACAAAATGATCAAACACGATATTTACACGACAAGAGCAACAGAACTTATCAACGATCAGCTCACTTACGTTAAGCAGCCACGTAACGCCAACAATTCGACACTCATGGGGGTTGAGGTTTCTTTTGTTAACCGAAACATTAAAGGTCCATGGAGACAGTCTTTCGATATTAATGCTAGCGGAACATGGATGCAGGGCCGCATGACATATGAAGGGTCTGGTGTGTCTTACAAGCTGCACCAGTTGGTCGAGCAGCCTAAATATGTCTTTAATGGAAGTGTGACCTGGCATATTCCACAAGTCCGTGGCGCAGTGAAAGCATCATTTTCTTACTCCGCCAAATATCTTGAAGGGCTGAATGATGATCCGACGCAAATCTATGGTTACGGCTCTCAGCCGAGTTTGGATATTGGTGCGTGGCATGACATTACAGACAGCCTGCGTATAAAATACGAGGTTTACAATCTAGCTGGCTCACATACACGCATGTATTATGGGGAGAACCTCAACCGCCTTGAAGCAAAAGAAAGTTATGGCCGCAGCATTTATTTCGAGCTGGTCTATAACTAACACTATGGTTGTATTTTGTGTCATGAGTAAGCGCGTAGAACACCGGTCTGATGTGTTCGTCCAAGGACGGACCATCTGAGGAAGTGAGCGAGGCTTCTCTGCGTTCAGCAAGCTTTACGATGAGTAGCCTGATTTCCTGAATGTACGAGCGGCCGACGATTATCGTGTTTTGCGTTGAGTTTTTCTGATACTGGACACTTGCCATGGTAATCCCTCCATAAAAAGAGCTGCTTTTAGATGGGAATTTTCTCACCGTAAGAATGAGGAGATTCTGATGAAGAGTGATCGCTTTACTGACGCACAGATCATAGGGGCGCTCCGTCAGCCCAGCACCGGGTAATGGTCGGACAGGCTGTCACGCATCATGAAGTCACAGTGTCTAGGCCTGTCGGATTTTGGGGATCTCGGATCCGGCTTTCGTTATTGTCCACGACTGGCATAGACGCACAGCGTTTTGTGTCTGCGCAATGTGCGGATCTAGACCCGGCATCATAAGCGGCGTTATCGGAAACAAGCACTCAATCTGTGGACTAAACCCCGTAAACGTCTGATACGCGAAAAATGTAAAAAGCCATCAGTCCCTGCCCTTCTCAAAAGGCTCCGGTCCATGGACTTCATGCCCAGCAGGCTTTTGGATGTTTGTACCTTTCGGCTTCTGAACATCCTGGCTGACTTCAACCGTGGAGGGCTAACGATTGAGGTTGATTTTTCCTTACCGGCCTGTCGGGTTGTCCGTTACCTGAAACTGGTTATGGAGTAGCAGGCCAGAGCCTATCCGAGTAGATAATGGCTCTGAATATATCAGTCATATATTGATTTGAGGGGCCGAAAAGCAGGGGATTACCTGGTGCTATACGAAACCAAGTAATCCGCAGCAGAACGCCTATATCGAATGCTATAACAGAAATTTACGGCAGGAATTGCTCGAGCAGTATCTGTTTGAAAGCATTCAAAACCTGCAAGAGGCCGCAACAAAATGGCTCTGGACATATAACTATGACAGAATCAGTATGGGAGGTTACCGTGATATGCCCAGTCTCTCGTTGTTTCTCTCAGGAACCGGATAAACATTACCCATTGCTGGATCCGTTTCTCCCTGCTTCTTGGTTTCAACCCGACCGGCAAAATGCCACAGAAAATCAGAATCATCCGGGCTAGTTAAAACAACATCATACCACATTGAAGATTTCGTCAGATCAAATGCAAGTTCAGTGCTCTGCCCGGGCTGCAGGGTGGTCATTTTTTGCCCTCCCTGACTTTTCAGCACACTAATAATGTTCGCCGGTTTCGTTCCCCGATTGGTCAGCCGCAGGACAAAATCTTTCTTTTTGGCGAGGAGGTAAGCAGATTGGATATGAAGCTGTGGGCCTTGCAACTGCCCTTTATACCCCCGATAAAAACCATTCGGTGCATGGACTGAGACATCGTACACTTGGTGCTTAAAAGATGACGTGTCGAAGGGAATATTTAACGTATCCCCCGCTGCTACAGCATAGGTGGCTGCTTGCATGCTCGAAGCAGTTTGAACATCGTGATAATACACATTGAAAGGTAAACCAGCCGCGTGGTTTCCGTGAATCTTGGTGCCTGCCTGTAGATGCAGACTAATTGTGCCTCCGTTTTTTTCGATACTACCGTCACAATAAGGTTCATACGGCAAAGCACAGGATGGGCGGGTACCAGACTCCTGCTGGATCGTGTTGCGAACGTCTGTGGGAAAAGTGCGCAGAGCCGAGACTTCGGTCGCTGTAAGGGGACGAAAGCCACCCGGCATGGGTTGATCGCGCGCGCCTTCAATCATGTGTAAATGAGCGTCGCGGTTCAGGTACGGTAAAGTCGGAATTGAGCCATCATAAGGACGGAAACACGACGTGAGGTTACCACTAATCGCCCGTCGCCATGGCGAAATATTGGTCTCTCTAACCGTCTTGCCAAATTTTTCCTGAATGAATGACTCCAGAAAACGCAAGGTTGACGTGTGCTCGAAAAGCTGTGAATTCACCCAGCCACCTCGGCTCCATGGTGAAGCGACAATCATTGGCACGCGAAAGCCAAGCCCAATCGGCCCAGTACGGGCCAGATGACTTGGTACGCCCATATCCATTTCATCCTGAGCTGTCGTATATTCAAGCCCGTCTGGACCAATACTGGCTGATGACCGTCCTGTTTCAGGGCGCTTGGGGTCAGGTGCGGTATATGAAGGGCAATGGTCAAAATATCCGTCATTTTCATCATAAGTTATGATGAAAATGGTCTTTTTCCATACTTCCGGGTTTTCCGTCAGAATGTCCATCACTTCTGACACATACCATGCGCCGTACCACGGAGAACTTGGATGATCGGAAAAGTGTTCCGGCGCTGAAAGCCAGGACACCGTTGGCAATTTGCCTGATTTTACATCCTGACGAAACTGGTACAGAACGTCGCCTTTAGGGGCCTGCATATGCAAGTTATTTACCCCATCATTAAAAAATAAATCTTCAAGTTTCCGATAATTATTGTCTCCGCTATTAATAACAAATGCTTTTTCAAAAAGATTACGCTCTGATTCCGACAGTTTTTCTTTTGTTAAGTCAGAAACAGAACGCCTACGCAAAAGGACCGCAAGCAGGGCGCGTGCTTCGGTTAACTGTTCGTTATGAGACTCAGACGTAAGCATCTCTCGGTTATGCAACTGTTCGATATCATTCTGACATTCGCTGATTCGTGCCTCCAGCCAGTCCCCAAAACCCGGATTGGCCGAAACGCAATATTGATCAAAACATTCTAGAATATTTGTGCTAAAATTACTGAGCCATGCATCTTCTGCCTCACTCATGCCGCCGGTTTGTGTCAGTTCATTTTGATAATATTTCCAGGAAATACCCGCTTTTTCTAACCGCTCGGGGAAGGTCGTCCATGTCATCCCCCCTTCAAGAATTTCGTCATTGCGCATATACACTTTTGACGAGACATCCTGTTGATTTCTTACCGTTCCGGTCATGAACAACAGACGATTAGGGGATGTGCCTGTCATTGCACCACAATAATTCTGGTCACAAACAGTAAACGCATCAGCCAAAGCGTAGTAAAAAGGTAGATCTTCGCGGGTATAATATCCCATCGTCAAAGGATATTTGCCATATCCTTTGTGATGCGATTTTTTGGCATCAATCCACTGATCATGTCCGCCATCATTCCATGCATCAACCTGACTGTCACGGGAATGAGGAATTGAGCCCATCCATGTTACACGTGTATCCTTGATGTTCAAACGCCACGGTAGGTAAGTTTTGCCCGATTTGCCGGTTTGGGCAAAAACTGGAACTCCGTCTGGTTGGCGCATTGTACGGGGGTCGTTAAATCCCCGAACACCCTGCAGAGTACCGAAGACATGATCGAAAGAGCGGTTTTCCTGCATAAGAATAACGATGTGCTCGGCATCTTTCCATGTTGAACCGATATCCGGCGCAATGGCAAAAGCCCGCTGAATGGAAGAAGGCAACACTGAAGCAGATCCGGCAGCTGCTCCAGACAAGAGGGCGTATTTTAAAAAATCTCTACGTGTTGTCACCGTCATACCCTCGCGTTCGTCTTATGAAAAAGATCAGGCTGCTGGCAATGATGCATATAGCCGAGCACTTTGTGGCAAAAAATATCCTGTATCAAAAATGCTGCACTTATGAGGGTGCGAGACGGCTCATTTCGGCACCCCAAAAAAGACATGACTGCATCCTTGTGTAACAGAAGCATCTGCCTTCAATGAGTCGTCGGCATTCCCATTTCCGTCGTTTTTTTTTGTGACAGTAATAAGACACGCATCCCGATGCTCAGCTCAGGACTTATAGCCAGAGCATGACAATTGCAGCGAGGCAGATGGCCGAGAAGAAGGCGGTTGGGTATCTGTCATAGCATGTTGCGCCCCGTCTCCAGTCCTTGAGCCTGCCGAACATGATCGCGATACGGTTGCGGCGTTTGTATTTTTAACGGTTTCCCGCCCGCCTCCCATATCAATGGGCCCTGAGCCCAAGAAGCTATTCCAGATAAAAGTGGTGTGCGTCCTCTCTTACCCGTGCACCCGCAATGCTTCGGGCTGCCTGGACAAATATATCAGGTCGATTAAGATCGAATAAGCCGGAGAGCCTCTGATCGCCCAATCGAAAAGAAGAAATGATCTGTTTCTGATTGTAGCGATTGAAAATATCTGCCGCTTCGGAAATAGTTTCTGTTTCGAGTGCTATTTGACCTGTTGTCCATGCGAGGAGACGGACAAGTTCATCCTTATCCAAATGACTGAACCGTAATGTTCCGCGTGATGTCACCGTAATACGAGTGCCTGTGGTAAGACATTTAGGATCGGATATGCTGCGCCTCCACACATGAGCACTGCCGTTAATCACAACACCGCTTTCGTGGTTCTGACCTTGAGAAACCAGCAGACTGCCGTTCACTATAAATCTCAGATTGGCTGTTTTCACCAGCTCGTCGCACGCGGTAACGTAGCAGAGACCAGAAATTACACGGGTGTCACAAGAACTGTCTTCAACTTTGGTATGACAGTCTAGTATCAGTTTTCTACGCCATTTTTCTGGAGTATGCAGAATATTCCTATGGGTTTCATAGAAAATTTTTGCTTCTGTTGTTCCTGACGGTACAAAAATGGCACAAAAAAATGCAGCTGCCGCTGTTGAAACAACCATCCGTCTAGATGGAAGTTGCCGTCTCTGGCTCCAGTCGGCAGCAGGAGACCGTAATGCCTGCGCTCTGTTTGTCGCGTGCCATATAGCCTGACATCGCAGAAACGCACCTTTATGCCGTACATCCTCACGAATCCAGTTCTGCAACAGACGGTCTTCTTCTGCTGTCAACTGTCGCCTATCAAGACGTGCGATCCATTCTGCTGCAATCTGGTCAGGAGTGGCTTTTTTTGTCATTACCCACACCTCCTCTTATGGGTATTGCCTGGCTTTTGTCACGCTGGGCATAGAATTTTGAAATGGAAAGCAATGCGCGCGCCAGTTGTTTTTCAACACTGTTTTCTGAAATTCCACGATTTTTTGCACAATCTTTTTGTGTGAACCCGTTAATCTTGCGATCAATAAACACATTACGACAGCGCTCAGGCAGACGCTGGATTACTGAATTCAGAAACCTCAACTCTGCTCTAGCATCTGCCACTGCTTCAAGTGACGGCATATGATCTGCCAACAGGTCGTTCTGTACATCAGCCAGAGCTACTATTTCTACAATGCGGGCCTTTTTATAATGTTTCAAAATAAGGTTCCGGCAAACCGTATAAAAATAGGCAATAGGATTGGAAATATTATCAAGCTCAGCTTCCGCCATGATGACGTAAGCTTCCTGAATGATGTCATCTACCTCGATCTGAGGAAAACGACCGAGCCATGTTCTCACCACGTGCTCATTCGGCAGAATATGTTTCGCGAACCAGTAGCTGTAATGTTGATCGCCAAGCATAAAGACGCCCCACCCTGAATGCGCAGGACGTGTAGCACTTTATCATTCTTTGTTTGTGAACGTTTTATGACAGAATATGAAATCACTTTTGACTCAATCTCTCTGGCGCGCTGTGAACGCTTGAAATCCCGCCAAAACACAATGAGAAACAGACTTCACTCTTTACTGGGGGCTGAAATCAACCTTTCACTCAGCCGTGCAATTCGTTTCAATCATCATCCTGCTTAACTAACGACATGCCGGAAGGGCGAGCATGCTGTTGCGTCTACATAAAGCTCAGCTTCTGTCCGCCACACCTTTTATGACACTTATGTTGCATGCTTTCTGACTGGTTGCAAAGTCTCAACAGAGAGCGCAATGGATACCCTGAATATATGACTTCAGACGCATAGTTTTAGGTTTTTATCTTTAAAAATCTATTTGTTTTTCGTTTCATTCTTGTTGCCGGTCATAAGCTGTAGCATCTTTAAGCGTGATTGAACGGCGTATATGTATAGATAAAAGCAGGAAGCGCTAATCTATGTTTCGCTCACGCCCGTCAACGCGCCGCCGCCTTATAACCGGTGCCGCCCGTCTAGCAGCGCTTAGCTCTGCTGCAACTCTTATGCCGCCTCATGTACGCAAACTTATGGCCCAAACACCTAAGCGGGCAGGGTCGCTCAAAGACATTAAACATGTTGTCCTGCTCATGCAGGAAAACCGTTCTTTTGACCATTATTTTGGCACTTTGGCTGGTGTGCGCGGGTTTAACGATCCAAACGCTCTAACCCTTAAAAACGGTAAAAGTGTTTTTTACCAACCAGACCCGGAGAATTACCATTCAGGCTACCTGCTGCCTTTCCACCTTGATACTAAAACAACTAATGCGCAAAAACTGCCTTCAACCAGCCACGCATGGAACGTGCAGCATATTGCATGGAATGGTGGCAGAATGGATCAGTGGCTCTTAGCCCACCGTTTGGTCGATAAAGAAAACGCCCCTTACGTTATGGGCTATTTCAAGCGTGAGGATATTCCCTTCCATTACGCCCTGGCCGATGCTTTTACAATTTGTGATGGCTACCATTGCTCGGTTCTCGGCCCAACGGGACCAAACCGCTTGTACTACATGACCGGCATGATAGATCCAGACGGGACCAGTGGCGGCCCCAGTACCAGCAACATTCGACCACAAGAAGGCTTTGCCTGGAAAACCTACCCAGAACGGTTGGAAGAAGCAGGGGTAAGCTGGCGCGTCTACCAGTGCGGCAAACATGGCCGCCCCTTTAATCAGTTACAACATTTCCGGCAGTTTATGGATGCGCCCCATAACTCTGCCCTGTACCGTAAAGGTGTGCCAGAACCGTCTGAAGGTGAGTTCGAACATGATGCTTTGCATGATCGCCTGCCAACGGTTTCTTGGCTCTGCCCCCCCGACTGGGCGTGCGAACACCCTGACTACATGCCCGCTGCCGGGGCTGAATTTATCGCGCAAAAACTCAACGCACTCGCTGCCAACCCAGATGTGTGGGCAAAAACGGCTTTTATTCTCAATTATGATGAAAATGACGGCCTGTTTGATCACGTACCCCCGCCGTTTGCCCCCGACGGTACATCCGGAGAATATGTTGATAAATGGCCTATTGGGGCAGGCTTTCGCGTACCTTGCATCATTATTTCTCCATGGACAGTAGGCGGCTGGGTATGCAGCGAAACCTTTGACCACACCTCAACACTCCAATTTCTTGAGCGTATAACAGGCGTGCGCGAACCTAATATTACCCAGTGGCGGCGTGATACGTTTGGAGATCTCACCTCAGCCTTCCGTTTTGGAGCAATGCCAGAAGCCGCGCCAACTCTGCCGCCCACAGCAGATTTGCTCAAGCAGGCAGAATATGACGCTGAGCATTTCAGTGACCCGGTTTTTCCAGATAAGCACCAAGTTACCCCCAAGCAGGAAGCCGGCACCCGCAAGCGGGTCGACCAGTAAAAGAGTGCCCAGCATGCGACAAAGCATACTGCGTGTTACGCGAATGACCGCGTGTGGTCTCTTAGTGGCGTTTCCCGTGCATGGGCGTGCTGTGCCGCAGGCGGCGGGCATTACTGCCACCTCACAACAGGTGGCGTATGGAGTTGCGCTCTACAAGCAGCGTTGTGGCGCATGCCACAACACCCCCTCTCGTAGCTTGGACGAGGCCCCACTCCTTGCTGGCTCAGCGTTTGCGCAAAAATGGTTGTCACGGCCTGCCGTGCTGTTCCAAAAAATCCGCTATTCTATGCCGCAAGATAATCCAGGCACCTTAAGCGATGAAGAAGCCAGAGCCTTAGTCGCGGCGTTAGCAAGTGGGAGTATTAGCGGCAAAGCCCCTGCAAAATAAGAGGTGGGCGCAGGACGCAACAGCTGTTCGCCCGTTATCCGATTTCTATCCATGGCATCGACAGTCATCATCTCCGTTGCTTCTTCCGGCTTGTGTTTTTTGCTCAACGAATCATATGATGGCTGGGCTACTCAATGAGCTAATCATCAAGAAAACTTTGGAAAACACATAGTGTCATCTGGTACAAGCTATTGTCCACATCACGCGCTAACTGACAGCACGACCTAAAATCTTATTTTTAAAAATTTTCAGCGTGCCATTCGCAGATCTTTCCCATTGCCGAAGTATGGACGCGCCTAAAACTTGTGGGCGGACAATGGGAGGTAGTCCAAAGCTGGCAATCATTTTTGCAGATTTTGCTGAGGCAAAACTGTCAAAATCAAATGTAAGACCTCTGTTATGGGCATATTCTATACTTTGCCAGATCAGGAGCATGTTAGATCCGGCAATAGTGGCTCCACGATCTCTGGCTGATTGCCAGAAGTACAGGTTGTTCTGGTCCCAGATTAACACGACAGCCGCAATCAACTGATTATGCTCATCCCACGCGCTCATGACACAAGCTTGTTCTCTCTGACAGCATGCGTCAAAAATTTTTTTCATGCGTGCAAAATCGTGGCTATTTTGGGCGCGAGGCTGATCAATGAGAGAGATACGAATAAAATCGTCCAAATTAGTATTACAGACGACAGAGAGTTTTTTATCTGCTGTTCTAATCAGATTGCGTGTTTTTTGATCGCAATTATCCCATACATCTTTAAGAGGGATATCCAATGGAACACGAAATGTGAAAGCCTGACCAATTGTGAACTTGCATAAAGAAAAAGCAAATGCAGTTTCATCTTCCGGATCAAGACTTATATGCAAGCTATCGTAAGGTGGTATTTTTTTTACTAATTCGGCAATGGTATTGCGAATATTCTGCGCGCGGCGAAATGGCTTGGATGAGGGCAAAAATAAGCGTGGCCCAAGGGTTCGTGTATAAGGTGGACGTGTTATTATTTTCATACCCAAATGCGTTTGCATAAAAATAGCTAGATCACCAATAACAAGACCATCTTTTTTAACTTCAATCAGATCATAATGCCCATCTGTAGCAGCATTAAGCCACCACTCTTGATGAAAAATTGAAAAAGAATTTTTCTCTGTTACCTGTTTATTATTAATCATGATATTTCCCATAACCCCTCCGAAACTGAGCGGTTTCCGTCTTAATTCTATGAACATACTTCATTTTCTCGGGAATAGTGATCTATCCCCATCGACTGGGCCGTTTCGTTTATTAGCGGATTAAGCTCATCACCGCCAGATCCGGGTGGAGGTGGAGTCTTCTAAAACCCCTCTGGTTTTAATGTGCACCCTGTGATTCCATCTTTCCAACGTGGATTTTAAAGTCTTTCATCCTGACCTGAATAAAGCACTGGCCTACGCGGATGGAACCCCCATCTAATAGATGAAGAAAGAGCAAAAAATGATGCAAAATATTAGTGTCAAAAGAATATTTTTTACCTTCTTTCCCACGTTACTGCTGACTGGCTGCGTGCACCCCGCACCTCCCAAAATACCATTCAATAGTGCTGAAGTCGCATGGGCCCAAAAACCCGGGCATGCCACCATCAAAGGGTGCGTTAGTGGAGCCGAATTTACAAAATATCATTCTTATCAAGAACCTGACGGAAACTATGACTCTTATCCAATAGAAAGTTCTTTTAGAGAAACGCCGCAAAAAAATTTTACAATAGATCTTCTTCCAGAGAGTGAGTATATGCACATTCTAGCGAAGAAAATGGAAGTATATAATCTTCGTGTTAATGATTATAAAAACGTAAATGACCCTCGTTGGGTTGTTCCATCAGTGTTGCCTTTCATCCCTCATTTTACCTGTCCTATGGCTGGTCCCAGCCTTTGTCCATCGGTTGCTCACTTTGTCTTTTCTAATCTTCCAGCAGGGAACTGGTACATTGTAGCTGCATATAATTCCACGCCAGAGGCGAGAGGCAATGCTATAAATATTCAAAAAATCACGACAGTAGAAGGTAAGACAGTTTCTTATGTGTCATGGGAGGGAGCGCGTAGTATCAAGAAATGTTCGCCATAGTCTCAAGCATAGGGCAATCGTTGAAAGTGCCTTTCAAAACTCCTTGTACTTTGAGGGGGATAAGTGGTGGGAGGACATGCCAACTCTCTTGTTTCCGATACTCTGGAATGATGATCAGAGCACTCCTTCACGTGATTCCTGTGCGGGCGAAAGGCGAACGCCCGCGTGTGCCCGACCGCGCGATGCTCACGGAGATACTGTTCGTTCTTCTGACAGGTCTTCCTATGGAACTGCTATAACATTTAGACCTGCTGGGGCGGCTAGTTTTCGGACTCCAGATGTTGCGGCCACAGTTGAAATAAATATAGATATCCTTAAAAGTCTTAATAGTACAAACGTTTTAAAATTGAAATTCCCAAAGGAGTAGGCTGTGGAATTAATCCTTCAATACAAAAAATTTTTTGAAATCTGTCGTCATGATGTTAATAGCCTGTTTTATTACTGGCCTTCCGAAAGTTTCCGAATATACAAGCTTTCGGGAGTTGAATATGCAAGCACATGGTGTCAGGAAGCACTCGATTTTGCGTATAGAGTAATCAAAATAAATTTCATGGTTCTCGACTATCCCGATGTGGATCCTGCAGGTCAGGAAATGGATGATATTTTCAAGAAGATGTCCGATAATTCTCCTAATAATGCAGATGGAGGAGCAATATGGTCAACTTATCAGTTTTATTTAATGGAAAAAGGCCGTAATTTTATTGATGCATGGCTGGCTTCTGGTGATGATAGGCTTTTTGGACAGAAACTGATTGATATATTCAATGCCCATAACGTTGGTTTCGATAAACAGGCTTTCTATCCTGTAAAATATTAATGATGAAAAGACGGTTCTGCGGGACAGACATATCCTATAGGCCTGACAGGACAAGCCCTCAAAGCTGCCCCATAAGGACCGTTAAAGTTCACAAAAGCAAAACTGCAGGATGACGGGAGTATGCCGGCAACAGATCTGGTCATCCCGTTTTTTGGCTATAAATAGTATATCTCCATCAATCAAACATTTCGGCTGATCTGTAAATGGAAGGCGACGGATACAGCGAAGCAGTGACCCGAACACGCAGAAAATTCTGGTCAGTGCAGTGATGAACTGTCTTGCGGAGGCAGTTTCCGCAGTAGGCGATGCAGTATTCAGTGGAGGTCATTCAGCATGGAGTTAATCGTAGTAAAGAACCTATTATTATAGGCAGGCAACGGGAAAGCTTGCTATACATCTGATCACTATCAGACATTCAAAGGAATGGGTTAAGATAAAATGTTTGATATTTCCACATTAAAAAACACCAACGGTCCGTGGGTTTTCCAAACTGAAGATAGAGAAGAAAAATTCAACTTTACTAATCCAATCATTTTATTGGGTGATGTGATGCAAACGATTAATGACGTTTATAATGAGATATATAAAAAACTTCATGCCCCTGACTATGCGGGGAAAAATTATAATGCTCTCTTAGAGATTCTTACTGATCTAGAATGGATAGACCAAAAAGAATACGTATTATTTTTTCAAAATTCAGAAAATATATTAATAAAAGAAGAAAGAACAGTTCTTGACGGTCTTATAGAAACTATGTCTTTTGCTGGTGAAGAATGGAGTAAACCCGTAAACTTAGAAGTAGCGTGGGATCGCCCAGCAATCCCGTTTCATGTTATTTTTCAATTTAAAAAAATAAATATGAAAAGTGAATTTGATAATATTCCCGCCATCACTTCTAAATAATATAATTATTTATTTTAAATATTTTATATTTATCTTCATCTTGCGCGGAGCGATATTTTTATACTGGGGTGTTCATCCTCTCCATAAACAGGGGGCAGATCGCACCGTTGTTTACGCAGAAGCATGTTGCTGCTTCTACTTGCGCCTTCCTTGACGTTCTAATTGGCAATGAACCACGCAAGGCGGGATGGATGCGTGCGGAAGCCGCAGGATATCCCGCTCCATGGCGGCAACAGGCGCTTCTGGGTTTGCGGGCAGTGGGATGCCGATCCCTGCGTGATGTCTTCAAGGAGCATGTGGTCGAGCATCTGGGCACTGCAGGTAGCGCCCCTATCATCGGTGAGACCGGTTTTCTGAAGAAAGGTCAGGCGTTCTACAGTGTAAGACAGCAGTATACGGGCTCTTCTGCATCATGCAGATGAATATCCCCGTAACATTCCAGCGGTTGTAGAGCGTCTTGTGTGGACCGTATTCCCGGGGAGAGGACATCACGCCCGCGCAGACCATTTCGGTTCACGAGAATGATCCCGCTCAACACACGATGGTCATCAACGTGAGGTTTGCCATGGTTCTTCGTGAAAAAAGACCCCAGACAATCCATCTGCTCGTCCGCCAGCCCATGCAGGTCGCTCATCTTCGGTCCCCTCAAGAGATCTGAGCCCAGGCAGTCCTGCCGCCTATGGATACCTGCCGGGTCAGACCTCCCTGGGGAGGCGCTGGGCGAGGGCGTGAATCACTTCCTCCTCGTAATCCAGCTCTTGCTGTAACTTCCACTCTGTCTGGTCATTAATATCCTGCTGGGCCACCAGTTCACGCATGGTCTGGCGTTCGGCCCGCAGGATTTGCAGGCGCAGGGCCAGTTCCATACGGGCATGCCGTATGGCGTTGCGCCTGTCGGCCTGGGCAATGCGGGGGGTGGCGTCCTCCTGCTCCAGCCGGGTCTGGTAGAGCTTGGTCAGGCGGGCAATAACCTCCACACGTGCGGCCTCCAGAGCGGCTTTCTCCTCCTCCGTTTCGGGCGGGGTTTCTATAGCGGGCATGGTTTCGGCCTTGCGTAGCAGGTCCAGCGCGGCACGCAGCAGCCGCTGGCGGGCCATGTTTTCCTCCTGCGCATTTTTATCCACCAGTTCGGCCGGGATAAACTTCAGGCATAAGGGAATAATCACGCTGGCAACCAGCAGGGAAAGCACAATAACCCCCGCGGCAATAACCACCACGGCTTCACGCGTGGGGAAGGACATTGTGCCATCCTCCCCCGTAGGCAGGGACAGCACCGCCGCCAGCGTAACCGCACCACGCACCCCGGCAAAACTCAGCAGCAGGCTGGCCGCAAACCCTGTGGCCTCGAACGGAATGTGGTTGATCCGTGCGGAAGCCCAGCGGCAGGCGATGGACAGCCAGACCCCCATAAACCGCATGACCAGCATAATGCAGTAAATCTGCACCACCAGCAGCCCCAGCCGCCACATGCCCACATGCTGGGCCAGCACCAGCGTATGCGCACTTTGCAACAGGTTGGGGAGCTGCAAGCCAAGGAACAGAAAGATCAGCGCGTTAAACACGTAGCTGACCATGGTCCATACCGTGGTGGATTGCAGGCGGGTGCTGGTGGAAGCATCTTCCACAATCCCTGAAAGCTTGACCACCATACAGCCGGCAACCGCGGCCAGAATGCCCGAACACCCCATGGCTTCCGCCAGAGCATACATTAAAAACGGCAGAAGCAGCACCAGCACAATCTGGGACTGGGTTTCATCATACCCGGAGCGGGTGAGCATCTTGTTCAGGCGGGCGGCAACCCAGGCGACAATCCCCCCAATGGCCAGCCCCCCGAACGCCACCAGCAAAAACGTGCCAAACGCCTGTTGGTAGGAGAACTCACCCGTAAGCGCATCGGCCATGGCAAAACGGAAGCAGACAAGGCCCGAGGCATCGTTAAACAGCGCCTCGCCCGACAAAAGCTGCAACAGCCGGGTCGGCACCCGCCTGCCTTTGATCAGGCTGGACACGGCAACCGTATCTGTGGGGGACAGGGCGGCCGAGAGCGTAAAGCAGACCGGCAGGCTCATGACCGGCAAAATCCAGTGAATGGCATAGCCACACAGCAGGGTGCTGAGCACCACCAGCCCAAAGGCCAGAAACAGGATTGGCCCACGCAGCTCCCCAAACTCGCGCAGGGGCATACGAAACGCATCCGCGAACAGAAGAGGCGGCAGAAACACGAACATGAACAGTTCGGGGTGCAACTGCACATGCATGCCCGCAAGCCCGGCGCAAACGCCCAGAGCGATCAGAATAACGGGCTGCGGCACCTTTTGTTTGAACCGTAGGGTTATCAGGCTGCTCACAGCGGTCAGCAGTAAAAGCAGCAGAATGAATTCGATTGTCAGCATGGTGCATGCCCTTTGCGGGGCTTCATGTTTTTGTGCAAGCCATTATCAACTCACAGCCTCATAAAAGACTGCATGCACCTTTCCCGTGCAGGCAGGCCGCAGGCCCCTAGCGCATGACGGCCTGATAATCCGCCAGCCGGGTCTGCACATCCCGCGCGATTGCGACCAGATCGGGGTTTTTGGAGGTGGCAATCTGGCTGGCAAGCACAGGCTTAATTTTGGCATGTGTAGCCGTAAAGTAGCGGATGTAATGCCTGTCAAACGCGGCGCCCTGCCAGCGTTGCAGGCGTTCGATCTGTTTTTGTTCGGGGCCAGATGGCTGGGCAGGCAGGGTCAGGGCATGGGCCGCAGCCACCTTGGCCAGCCGGGCTTGCAGCGCGCCTATGTCCTTGGAGATCGTCTCCCCCACAAGGGCAATATCGTTCCGGGCGGCATGGGTCCTGGCTATGTTGGCCATGCCAATCTGGGCAAGGTCCATGGTGTTGAGCTTTTGCACAAAAACCGCATCCGCCGCACTGAACGGAGCTGGCTTTGCCAGCGCCGGCAAGGGCGGAGCCGCAGGCTGGGAGGGCGTAACATAGGCGCACGCCCCCAGCAGCAACAGCATGAAAGGGGAGAGCGCAGCCGCCTTATGGCGGAACAAAAACAACATAACCGGCAGTTCTCCCTTACAGGGGCCAGAGGTGGGGCGGCAAGCACACCCAATATTGAAAACAATGTTTGCAATAAGCAAACGGGCAGACGTCACTTGTGATTTTTATATCCACAACAGATGCCACACCCAGTGACCACACCCCTTATGATGAAAGCATATAACACGGATGGCAAGACTGCGACGGACGCATTTATAGCGACCGCCCCCATAGGGCAGGACTGCCCGGTGCCCGATCTATAATAGCGGACACAGCATATTTTACTGGCACGGTTTTATTTTACACTTTGTTTGCGCCTTGCATCGCGCGCACAGAACACAGTAGGCTGGGTGTGGAATGTGTGCCATGCGGGGGCATGCGCCAAGTCTGGCTATTGGGATATGCCTTTATATGAACTGTCGTCTTTTAAACACCCTTGCCCTGTCCTCCCTCTGTCTGGGGTTGAGCGGGTGCGGTTACTTTGACTCGCGTGCCGCGCATAAGGCGCAGGTTACCATGATCGGCATGACATCATACGACCTGCAAGCCTGCGCGGGCCTACCCTCCGCCACAAAGCAGTTAAACGATACAACACAGATTTTTATCTATAACGGCACACAGCCGCAGCCCAGCTATGGGGGCTCCACCCTTATTCCGGTGGGGGATATTGTCACCACCATCAACCAGCTTGGGGGTGGGGGTGGCACCACCTGCTCCGCCGTGATCCGGCTGGACCATGACCGGGTGGCGGATGTGCATTACACCGGCAATAATGATGAGTTGATTGGCTCGGACGGGATCTGCTCCATTATTACCCGCGGCTGCTCCCGCCAGCCGGAAGGCACAATGAACAAAAACACAGGCAGCCTGCTGTTTGGCCCTGTTTCTGCCTTCCATGAGCCCAAGGGCCCCAACCAGTCCGCCGGGTCCACCTACTCCTCCCAGTCGGGTACGGTTGAACTCAACCCGGACCCCAACTCCAAAAATCCGGTTATTATCCCCCGTCTGCCCTGAACCCTGCGTACTGGCCCGCTGCCATGGCGGGTCAGAGCAGATGCTGGGCCAAAAGCCCTTCCATCCACCCGGCAAAAGCCTGCACACGGGAGGAAAGGTGCCGCCTGTGGGGGTAAAGCAGGTTTACCGGCATGGCGGGCGCGCACCAGTGCGGCAACACCGCACATAATTCCCCGCTCTGCACCAAGGGCTTTACATCATATTGTGGCACCTGAATAAGCCCCAGCCCAGCCAGACAGCAGGCAATCTGGGTTTCCGCACTGTTCACGGTTACGGGGCCGGGCAGGTCCAGCGTGTGGAGGGTTCCGTTTTCCTCCCACTCCCATGCCTCCACCCGCCCATTGGCGGGGGACATGTAACGCACGGCAACGTGCCTATCGCGCGCCAGATCAGCCGGGGTCTGGGGTATGCCGTGGCGGGCAAGGTAGGCGGGGCTGGCAACATTGAGCAGGCTCATACGCCCCATGCGCCGCGCGATCAGTCCTGAATCATGCAATGTGCCTACCCTTAGCACACAGTCCAGCCCTTCCTCCGTCAGGTTTACCGGCCTGTCCGTTACCCCCAGTTCAAGCTGAATATCTGGATGGGCCGCAACAAACTCCGGCAGTGCTGGGGCAACAATCAGGCGGCCAATACGCGCAGGCAGGTTAACCCGCAGCACGCCGCGCACGTGCCCGCGCTCGCGGCGGAACAGGTCCTCCGCCTCGTCCATATCCGCCACAAGCCTTACGCAGTGTTCGTAAAACGCGCGTCCGTCTGGGGTGGGGGTTACGGAGCGGGTGGTACGCGCCAGCAACCGCGCTCCCACCCGTGCTTCCAGTGCCTGCACGGCGGTCGATACGGTGGAGCGTGGCTGGCCCAATGTTTCTGCCGCACGGGTAAAACTGCCCGTTTCCACCACGCGCGCAAATATGCGGCATTGATCTATACGGTCCATTGGCCTGCCCCCTGCCCCACCCCGGATTATTCGTAAAAGCTGACAGGTCTTATCATATTCCGCCGCTTTATTGGTAATTTACAAATGATACTGTGCCCGGACAGAAAAAACGGGCCAGCGCCTGTTTGCACCAGCTAAGGCAGCACAGACATGACCACACACAGCATAACCGGCAAAACCGTTCTGATCACAGGTGGCGCCAAAAACCTTGGCGGAATGGTGGCCCGTGATCTGGCAAGGCATGGCGCCCAAACGGTTGTCATTCACTATAACAGCTCCGCAACCGAGGCAGATGCCAAGGCCACAGCGCAAGCTGTGCGCAATGTTGGCGCAAAAGCCTTTGTTATTCAGGCGGACCTGACCCAGCCCGGAGCCATGGCGGATCTGTTTGAAAAAACCCGGCAGATGACGGGGGGGCTGGACATAGCGATCAACACCGTGGGCAAAGTGCTCAAAAAGCCCATAGCCGACACAACGGATGAAGAATACGATGCCATGTTCGCCATTAACACAAAGGTGGCGTTCCAGTTTATCCGCGAAGCCGGCAAACACCTGAACGACAACGGCAAACTACTCAGCATTGTGACCTCCCTGCTTGGTGCTTACACCCCGTTCTACAGCACCTATGCAGGTGCGAAGGCAGCCGTGGAGCACTTTACCCGCGCTGCCTCCAAGGAACTGGGAGCACGCGGTATTTCGGTCAACGCCATTGGGCCTGGCCCCATGGATACCCCGTTCTTTTACGGGCAGGAGGAGCCAGAGGCCGTTGCCTACCACAAGAGTGCCGCAGCACTTTCCCCCTTCAGCCAGACAGGGCTGACAGAGGTGGAAGATATTGTGCCCCATGTACGCTTTATGGTGTCCGATGGCTGGTGGATGACAGGGCAGACCATTCTGGTCAACGGTGGCTACACAACCAAATAACCTTTTTATAATAAGGATTTTTTCAAACGCCTCTCCCCCGCCACCTTGTGGGGGAGAGGCGTTTTTGTATGGCATGGTGCTGTATAGAGCACTGTTTGGGGTGGGTCTGCCCTGCGTTGCACAAATGCAACAGAGGTTGGTCCTGTTTGCGGTGCAGCGCATAATTTGATTGTTATGTTATATTATAACTAATAGCTATGCGGCCCTTGGCTCACTCCAATTCAGGCGGCATGTAATTATGACCTACCGACCATCTGGTCTTCTCCTCTGCTCTTCTTTTTTGAGCAGCCTGCTGGCAACAGGCCATGCAGCAGCAGCCCAGACGGCCACGACCACCACGCAGGTCACAGCCACGACAACCACAGGCACACTTGCAGGCACTGGCACACCAGCCACAGCCAAAAAGCCCGTGCGCAAAGGGGCGGAAACCGTGCAGGTTATCCCCCACTCCACCACGCATGAGGCGGAACAGGTTATTGTAACCGCACATCTGGACCGTGCCCGCTCCGAGCTGTCGCCCACCACGGGGGCCAGCGTGTACCATTTCAGCCGTCAGGCGCTGGAGAATATTCCCGGTGGGGATAACGCCCCGCTTAATCAGGTTCTTTTGCAAGCTCCGGGGGTTGCGCAGGACAGTTACGGCCAGATCCATGTGCGCGGGGACCATAACGAAGTGCAGTTCCGCCTTGATGGCGTGCAGCTACCCGAAGGGCTGAGCGTATTCGGGCAGGCACTGATGACCCGCTTTGCCGATAACATGTCCCTGACCACAGGCGCGCTGCCCAGCCAGTTTGGCTTCCTGCAGGCTGCCGTGGTGGATATTACCACCAAAAACGGCACGACCAATGCAGGGGGGAACCTGTCCATTTACGGTGGGGCGCGGGATTACTTCTTCCCTTCCCTGCAATATGGTTTTCATAAAGGAAAGTGGGATTTTTTTGCCACGGCGGACTTTGTGCATGACCGCGTGGGCATAGAAAACACCACAAGCTCATTTAACGCCCCGCATGACCTGAGCAACCAGTACCACTTTTTGGGCCATGCCCGTTATACGGTGGATGAAGATACGCGGATCAGCCTGATTGCAGGCATTTCCAACGCGGAATACCAGCTCCCTAACAACCCCGGCCTAACGCCCGATAGCTGGAGCCAAAACTACACACCCCCCGCAGGGGCCACTACCAACAGCGATAGCCTGAACGAACACCAAAAGCAGATTACCGACTTTGCCGTGCTGGCCCTGCAAAAGGAAATCGGGGCTTTTAGCCTACAGGATTCCGTTTTTACCCGCTACAGCTCCCTGCGCTACTCCCCCGACCCCACGGGGGACCTGCTCTACCTTGGCAATGCCCAGCGGGCCGCGCGCTCGGTCTTTTCCACCGGCACCCAGCACGACGTAACCTGGCGCGCAGCGCGCGACCATACTGTGCGCTTCGGGTTTCAGGTTTTTGTGGAACGCAATGTTTCGAGCACCACATCAACCGTTTTCCCACAGACCAATATTGGCAGCACCCCGCCCACATACGGCCCCAACCCCTTTAATGTGTATGACAGCAGCGGCAAAACCGGCATGGTTTATGGCGTGTACGCGCAGGACGAATGGCGCCCCTTGCGTAACCTGACCATCAATTACGGCCTGCGTTTTGACGGCGTGAGCGAATACACCGCCGAACACCAGTTTAGCCCGCGTGTAAACCTTGTGTGGAAACCATGGAAAAACGGCACCCTGCACGCAGGCTACTCGCGCTATTTTACTCCCCCACCGTTTGAAATTGTAAGCGGGGCATCGCTTACTCATCTATACGGCACCAGTGGCGCACCCAATTCGCTCACAAACAGCAAAGTGCGTGCCGAGCGCGACCATTATTTTGACGCAGGGTTTGACCAGACCATTCTGCCCGGCTGGCATATTGCCTTTGACGCCTATTATAAACTGGCCAAGAACCTGATTGATGAGGGCCAGTTTGGCGCCCCCATTATTCTGAGCGGCTTTAACTACCGCCATGGGCAGGTAAACGGGTACGAAGTCAGCACCTCCTACGACCGCGGCCCACTCTCCCTTTACGGTAATTTTGCATGGTCACGCGCCATTGGTAAAAAAATTACCAGTGCGCAGTTCAATTTTGACCAGGGCGAACTGGACTACATCAGCAGCCGCTGGGTCCATCTGGACCATGACCAGCGCTGGACCGCATCTGCTGGAGCAGCATACACATTTTTTCACAAAACCCGTGCTCCGCTGCGCCTGTCCGCCACACTGGTCTATGGTAGTGGCCTGCGCGCGGATGATGATGCAAACGGCATCCCCAACGGGCTTGCATTAACACCTTATGCTACCGTTAATTTTTCTGCCGTGCAGACCATTCACAACACCTTTGGTTCGGCATGGCAGGGGGATACGCAGCTAAGGCTGGATGTGATCAATCTGGGAGACCACACCTACATGCTGCGTGATGGGTCGGGCATTGGTGTTACCGCACCCCAATACGGCCTGCGCAGGACCATACTGTGCGGTATATCCCAAGGGTTTTAACAACCGGGGCTGAATGGGCACACCCCGTTCAGCCCTGTTTTCTGCCACTCACCACAAACCGTCCGGCCCACAGCACCAGCAGGGCAAGCAGAGCAATACCCGCACTCCATGCCAGCACCGCGTAAGGGCCGGCGGCACCCAGCACGACCCCACCGCACAAAGCGCCCCCGCCAATACCGGCATTAAAGCCGGTCACGCTAAAGGAGCATGCGGCCTCGCGCTCATCCGGAGCCAGTTCCATGGCGTAACTCTGGGGGGCCATGTTCATAACCGCGCCAACAATCCCCCACACAACCATATCCACCCAGACCAGACCGGGCCACCAGCCTGCCGCCACCATAATGCCGTGGCTGGCTACAAGCGCCGCCGTTGCTACCCCAATCAGCCGTCCGGCAGAACAGGGTAGCCGCCCCCCCACCCAGTTGCCGCCAACCCCCGCAACGCCATACACCAGCAGTAGAACGGGAATAAGCCGTTCAGGACTATGCGGAATGGTTTGCAGGAGCGGGATGATATACGTGTAAGCCGTAAAATGCGCGATAATCACCAGCATTGTCAGCACGGCAATATAAACGAACACGGGCTGGCGGAGCAGGCGCAGCAGGTCCAGCCGCCGCCGCTGGGCCGGCATGGCGGGCAACAGCACCAGAGCTGCGGCAAACACCGCCAGAGCCCCTGCACCGCAGGTTAAAAAAGCCGCGCGCCAGCCCAGCCATTGCCCAATGGCGGATACAAGGGGAATACCCCCGGCAAACCCCACCGCAACCCCTGTAAAAGCCCAGCCTGTGGCCCGTGCCACGGGTATGTCCGGGGCCAGACGGACCGCAACCCCCGCAATAACCGACCAGAAAATACCATGCCCCAATGCCAGCATAATGCGTAGCACGGCCATGAGCGCATAATTGGTGACAAAGGCGCAGGCTATATCCACCCCGCCAGCCAGCAGCAGCAGGCTGGCCACAAGTACCCGCCGGTCCACGCCAGAAGTCAGCAATGTTAGCGGAATGGCCGTTAACGCCACCAGCCAGGCATAGCCTGTAACCAGCAGCCCAACCTGCGCGGGGGATACATGCAGCCCCTGTGCAATATCGGTCAGCAACCCAATGGGCATGACCTCGGTCACAAGCCATATGAACGCCCCGACCGAGAGCATGACAAGACGTACCATGGCAGCATAACCCGACAGAATGGAAAAGAAGGCAGACGTGCCCCTACTATGCCAGCCCCGCCTGCACAACCACGCAGAAAACCGTAAGGGCTGGCACGCTCTACTCAGACACGGCACGCCCGATACACCTACCCATAAAAACAGGGGGTGGCGGGCATATGCCCGCCACCCCCTGCATGCACCGGATTAAAACGCTGGAGTTCAGGCCACAGGCTGAGCGGGGGCTGAGGCATCGCCCAGAGCCGCCTTGAGCCGTGCTTCTGCTTCGGGGGAGAGGGACGTCTGCAAAATACGGGCATGGCCCTTGAACTGTTGCAGATCGGCCAGAACCTTATCCGGCTGGGATTTGCGCACCAGCACAAACAGGGCAGAGGTGTTGGGGGGAATGGTATCGCTCAGTTTGGTAATAAACCCGTCATCAATCCCGTAATCGGACATCTTGCCTGCCAGAGCGCCTGCACCGGCCCCAACGGCACTGCCAATAACAAAGCCTGCCAGTGGGTTAAGGCACAAAAGCCCGACCACCGCACCCCAGAACCCGCCAGAGAACAGCCCCCAGGATGCACCCGCTTTTTCCAGATTAACGCTCTGGTGCAAACGCGGCTTGCCGGTGGCATCCCGCGTGACCACAACGGCATCTTCCAGGTCCAGCAGATATTCCTTCTGCAAGGTGTGGCATTCGCTCAGCACCTTGGCGGCATCATCAATATGGTCAAAGCCCAGCACGATCAGATCAGACATGGTATTTCCTTGCTTTTGCGGCTTTCCCCCAAAAAGGGGCAACCACGTGAACCCTACGTAATGTAGGGAGCGGGCAAGGCCTTTGCCAGAGTGCTGCGCACAGGGCTGCCAGATGTTTTTTATTTAATATTCCGCCCTGCAACTCCACCGCCCTGCGGTCCGTTGCACCTGTATCTCCTTTTTTAACAACAGGGGGCTACCATGACATTCCTTAACACCGTCTCCAATGCCATCACGCATGTGGGGGATTTTATTACCGGCGCCACGGGCGACAAATCGGGCCTGATGACCGCACTGAACGAAGTGCTCGGCCCCGTCCCCCGGCCCGACCTGCCCAGTAAGCTGGAAAAACGCGCACAGGCCATGGGCATGATCAGCACCATACGCCGCTGGCAGAGCGCACCACACAGCCCACCCGCAACCGAGGCAGAAGTGCGGGGATTCTTTTTGCAAGAAGAACTGGACTGGTTTTCTGAACAGACAGGCCTTTCCGACCTGGCAACCATGAAGATGATCCGCAAGATGCTGCCGCAATGCGTCAGGCTGCGGGCCATCCATGACCCGTCCCTTTTCCCGCAGCCGCCCACGGTTCGGGAATGAGCCGCCAACCCGCCTGACCTGATGTGGCAGGCATACGATGCCCCCACATCAGGCACGGCTTACTGTACCGCACCGGGCAGGCACGCTGGCCCAACGCAGTTAACAGGTGCAAAAAAACCTTCTGGTCAGAGGCGTAATATCAGGGGAGTTCGCTCAGATTCCAGCCGGTCTGTGCATCATGCACCGCACTGAGCGGAATGGCGTTGGGCAGGCGTACATTGGCTGGCAGGGCCATAACCGCGCGCAAGGCCCGGAACAGCGCCCCGTGGGCCACCACCAGAGGTAACCCATCTGCTGCCGTGGCGCGGTTAAGCGCACGGGCAGCCCTGCTTTTAAGCTCGGCAAACGGTTCCGCCCCCGGTGGGGTGTACTGCTCGGCTATCCAGTCATCATACCAGTCGGCAATCGGCTGGCCTTCCTGCTCGCCAAAGCAGACCTCGGCCAGATCCTCATCCACGCTCAGGGAGAGTTGTGGCAGGCCGTAGGCGACCAGTTCATCCCGCACAATCTGGGCCGTACGGTGGGCACGTTCGAGGGGGGAACACACAATGCGTGTAATGGCCCCCGCCCCTTGTGCGCGTATGGCCTGCTCGATCAGCCTGCCAGCCTCCACCGCCTGATCAATCCCGGTCTCGTTCAGCGGCACATCCGTACGCCCCTGAGAAAGACCGGCCCTGTTCCAGTCCGTCTGACCGTGCCGCAGATACCAGTATGGACGGGGGAGAAGCACGGTCATGGCACCTTCAGTCAAACAGGGACGATACGGAGCTTTCGTCCGATACAGCACGCATGGCGCGCGCCAGCAGGCCGGAAATGGTGATCTGGCGGATATTGCTGGCCGCCATGACCGGTGCTGTTGCCTGAATACTGTCTGTCAGGGTCAGCATTTCAATCGGGGACTCGGCAATACGGGGCACGGCCTGCCCGGTGAGCACACCGTGGGTAACGTATGCACCAACCGATGCCGCACCCTGCTGGGCAATGGCGCGGGCTGCGTTGCACAGTGACCCACCGCTATCCACAATATCATCTACCAGCAGGCAGTGACGCCCCTTGACGTCGCCAATCACGTTCATGACCTCGGACACGCCTGCGCGCTCACGCCGCTTGTCAATAATGGCCAGATCGGTGTTCAGGCGCTGGGCAAGCTGGCGCGCACGCACCACCCCACCCACATCGGGGGAGACAATCATAAGGTCGCGGTCACCGTACTGGGCGCGAATGTCGCGCACAAACAGGGGGGCTGCGTACAGATTGTCCACCGGAATATCAAAAAAGCCCTGAATCTGCATAGCGTGCAGGTCCAGTGTCAGCACACGGCTGGCCCCGGCTTCCACCAGCAGGTTGGCAACCAGCTTGGCGCTGATAGGCGTACGGGGGCCGGATTTGCGGTCCTGACGGGCATACCCGAAATACGGAATAACTGCCGTAATACGTTTGGCCGACCCGCGACGCAGGGCGTCCAGCATGATCAGCAGTTCCATCAGGTTGTCATTCGTGGGCGTGCAGGTGCTCTGGATGACAAAAACATCCTCACCGCGCACGTTTTCATGAATTTCAACAAACACTTCCATGTCCGCAAAGCGGCGCACGGTTACGTTACACAGGGGCAGGTTCAGCTCTGCTGCAACGGCCTGGGCCAGTGGCAGGTTGCTATTACAGGCGACGATTTTCATGACAAGGACGGTTCCCGGCCTCAGCTGTTACACGAATTAGGAAGGAAGACTGCAGCGAGGGGGGTTTAGCAACCGCGCGCCCCATTGTCATCCACCCTTCGGCCTGCCTGATGCGTCCGGGGTGCAGGCGTGGCCTAAAAGCCGCGCATCTCCGCCCTGTCCATGATCCTTAACTTGCGCAAATCCGCCCTTTTCTCTAAATGGGAGCGTTGCGGTCGGGCCGGGTACGGGCCTGTGTTCCGGGCAAACTGCCCGCACGGGCAACACCGCCTGGCAGGTTCAGCCCTTGCTAGTCTGGCGCACAACACCCCGCCAATGGCTGTTTACCGCCACATACGCCGTACCTCCGCCTCTTCCGCGCGGATATTCACGCTCCAGAATACCCCCGGCAGGCAGCCGCAGGCCCCTTGCCAGCATGGCATATCCCCTTAGCATTAATTGCATATCTACCATGCGCAGTACGCATAAGAATCCAACGTAACTCATGGGCCCATCACTGCCGGGTCGGGCACACATGGGCACATCCCCCGCCCGGCATGGCCACACGGGATTCACGCCCCCACGCCATAAATCAGCCGAGCCATGCGGTTTAATCCACCAACAGGTTATTCGCAGCGCCGCCCGGACGTGACATACTGCCCGGCTGTAATGTCCGCCCGAGCGTGCCCATACGCAACGAGCAAGCCCCAACGGAGCCAGCATGACCCGGCCACCCCCGCCCGGCAGCCGCCATAAAGCCTGTTTTACAACAGGCAGCATCATGCGGCACGTGCTGGTCATGGCCGGAACGGGGGCCATCGGGCTTATGGCCGTGTTTGCGGTTGATATGCTCAACATGGTGTATATCAGTCACCTCAACAACACCGCCATGACCGCGGCCATTGGCTTTGCCAGTGCTGTTATTGGCCTACAGATTGCCATTTCCATTGGCCTGACCATTGGCATAAGTGCCGCCACAGCGCGTGAGATCGGGGCCGGACGGCATGAGGAAGCCCGCTGCCTTGCCGCCTCTTCCATGATTGTCATGACCGTGGTCACGGGGATTCTGGGCCTTGCCACGGCCATGGAGGCCGCCCCCATCCTCCACCTGTTTGGCGCACAGGGGCAAACCCTGACCGAAGCCACAGCCTACCTGCGTATTCTCAGCGTTGCCCTGCCCCTGATCTGCGTTGGCATGGGTTGCTCGGCCCTTATGCGCGTGGTGGGGGATGCCAAAGGCTCCATGCATATTACCCTTATGGGGGCCGTGGTGGCGGCCGTGCTGGACCCGCTGTTTATTTTCGGGCTGCATGAAGGGCTTGTGGGGGCTGCCATCAGCACCACCTTCTCCCGCATTGTGGTGGCCGGGGCCGGGCTGCGTGGCGCCCTGCGGCACAGCATGCTGGCCCGCCCCTGCCTGCGCCGCATTGTGCCCGACACCCGCCGGGTGGCTGGCATATCGCTCCCCGCTATCCTGACCAATCTGGCAACACCCGCAGGGGGGGTGTACGTCACGCGCGCCATGTCCGGCTTTGGGCTGGAAGCCGTGGCCGGGCAGGCCTCTATTGAGCGCATGGTACCGGTACTGTTCTCGCTCGTGTTTGCGCTGACTGGCTCGGTCGGCCCGATCATGGGCCAGAATGTGGGCGCGGGCCGCCCCGACCGTGTGCGCCAGACCCTGACAGCCGCACTTAAGCTGGTTGTGCTCAGCGTAGGGCTGACCTGGGTTGCACTCTACTTTGCGCAGGACCTGATTATTGCCATGTACAATGCACAGGGGAATGCTGCGGCACTTCTGCACCTGTTCTGCACATGGACCATTGGCAGTTACCTGTTTGTTGGCATGCTGTTTGTTGCCAATGCCGCATTCAACAACCTTGGCTTCCCCCTGTATTCCACCGCGTTCAACTGGGGGCGGGCAACGTTGGGCACCATTCCGTTTGTTCTGCTATGCGCGCATTATGGCCCGCAGGGGGTACAGGTGGGGCAGGCCATGGGTGCAGTGCTGTTTGGGTCATTTGCGGTCTTGACTGCATTCCGTGTCACGCAAACACTCACATCGTCTCCCACGTCGCACCCTCCGGCGCAGGATATGCGGAGCACGCCAGTTTCTGACGTGCCAACCACCAGTGCAGAAGCCGCCATGGCGGAACTGGACGAAGTGGAAAGTGCCTCCGACCTTTAACCGAGGGAACAGGAATACGCACATGTCCAAGTTGACCACGCAAGAACGCAATGCCCTGCCCGATAGCGCCTTTGCCCTACCCGGCCGCCGCTACCCCATACCAGACGCCACCCATGCAAGGGATGCCCTTGCCCGCGCGAGCGAAATGCTGCATCGGGGCAACCTGACACAGGCGGAATACGACCTGATCCACAGCAAGGCGGAAGCCGTGCTGCGCCAAGAACGACTGTAACGGACCTGAATGCTCGATAAACTCTACGCCCGCGTTCTGCGGCATGCCGCCAGCCCCCACGCGCCTTTATGGCTGGCGGCACTGGCTTTTGCAGAAGCCAGCTTTTTCCCTCTCCCGCCGGAAACGCTGCTTGTCCCCATGGTGCTGGCACAAAAGGACAAGGCATGGCGGTACGCCGCCATCTGCACCGTGGCCAGTGTGGCCGGTGGCCTGCTGGGCTGGCTGATTGGCGCGCTGTTGCTGGATACGCTGGCAAAACCCATTGTGCATTTTTACCATGCCGAACACACACTGCTCTCCTTGCAGGAAAAATTCCGCCAGTGGGGGGTATGGATCATTCTGTTCAAGGGGCTGACCCCCATCCCCTACAAGTTTGTGACCATTGCCAGCGGCATGGCGCATTTTGCCATTCTGCCCTTTATGTGCGCGAGCCTTGTAACCCGTGGCGCGCGTTTTGCGCTGGTGGCGGGCCTGCTGCGCCGCTTTGGCCCAACCATTCAGGATTTTCTGGAAACCCGCCTGCCGCTGGTTACGGGCGTATTCGCCCTTGCCCTGCTTGGCGGCTTTTTGGCGCTGCGCTACCTGTAGCCCCTTAACGGGGCCATATGGCCCCTATGGCGCACAAGGCAGGCGCGCTCTGACACGCCTTGCGCTCCACCCCCTGCTCGCGCAGGTAGAAAGACCCAGTTTTTAACACCCCATCCACACCACCAGAACCAACGCGGGAGGCACATCAGGCATGGCAACTCAGATTGCGGTCATTACAGGAGCAGGTTCGGGCATTGGCCGTGCAGCAGCCCGCGCACTGGGGCGCGCGGGGTTTGATGTCGCCCTGCTGGGGCGGGACAAGGAACGCCTGGACGCCACGGCACAGAATCTGGCCCAGCATTCCGTCCGCTCCCTTGTCATCAGCGTGGACGTGGCCGACGCACAGGCCGTGCAGGACGCCGCCAACCGGGTTGAAAGCGAACTCGGCCCCATTTCTGTCTGGGCCAACTGCGCGGGGGCCACAGTTGTTGGCCAGGTTGCAGCCCTGAATGCACAGGACATCGCACGGGCCACGCAAGTTACCTATCTTGGCAGCGTTAACGGCACACTGGCAGCCCTGAACGTTATGCGGCGCAGGGGACAGGGGGCAATTATCAACCTTGATCTGGCCCCCACACTGCGTGACCTGCCCCTACAGGCAGCAGAGAACGGCTCCCGCGCGGCCCTGCGCGGCTTTTGCAACAGCCTGCGTACGGAACTGCGGCATGATGCAGACCATATCCGCATTGTTATGGTGGACCTGCCTGCCATTAACACCCCGCATTATGGCTGGACCCGCAACCTGACCGGCAAGCGGCTCAAACCCTTTGGCCCGGTTTACGAACCAGAAGTTGCCGCAGAGGCCATTTGCCGCGCGGCCTTTACTACCAGCCGCTCCATTTCCATCGGTTGGGCCAACAGCTTTGCCGCCCTTTGGCGTCTGGCTGGCCGCAGCTGCCGCGAGGCCCGGCTGGCCAGCCACGGCTACAAAGCCCAGATGAGCCATGACTGGGCCGAGGGCATTCAGCCAGATGACCTGTACAACCCGGTACCCGGCGCTTACGGCGCCGAAGGCCCGTTTGAAGCCAACGCCCGCAGGCTGAACAGCCCGTTTACAATTTTTGTCTCATCCGGTCTGCGGGCCAGCCTGTTTGGTGCGCTCGCGGCCATGGGGCTGAGTGCGGCATTCAACCACATCCGCCAGTGCCGCAAAGACTGATCCCGCACGATCAGGGCCGTTAAAGCCTTCCCCCCTGCGTACCCCACCTCTGGCGTGGAAGCGCAGGGGGGGCGGAGTTATAAAAAACTACCCCGCCCTGCAAAACTCATTTGTTCAGGCCCGTAACCTGCCATCCCCCACCCCGGCCAGAGGCGGCACAACAAATGGCCCCGCCGCATGGACCTGAATGGTCAGCAGCCCGATCAGCCCTTCCTTTACCCCCTTGAGCGGTAATTCGGCATAACCTGTGGTCCAGCGGCTTATTGCGTTGGCTTCCATAACATGCCAGCCGGGCCATGCGGCGCCCTCCGCCCGCAAATGGCATATCTGGGGCACATGTCGGCCACCACTAAACAGGGTTATGCCCCCTATTTTGACCCCAAAAGTACGCCTGCCATCCCCATAAGCACCATGAGCAGCCGAAGGCTGGGTGGTGCGCGAGGTGAGGAAAACCTTTTTCACCCCGACTGGCAGCATGTAAAAGCACCTGTCTCCCTCACGCCGCAGCAGCCTGATACGCTGCCCCCGATCCGTGACCAGAAACAGGTCCGGGTCCATGCTCAGTTCCGGTACAGCCGCAAACGGCCTGCACCCCGGCACGCTGGGGCCGCGTGCGCGCAACTGGGCAAACATGGCTGCCAATGCCGCCCGCTCCACCTGCGGGGATGGCAGAACCTCCTTCTCCCACACATGGGGGGCCGCACGGCCCACACGCACGACCCCACCGGCCCATGCCTCTGCCTGCCCTGCCTCCTGCGCCAGATAAAACTCTGTGGGTACGCCATTGGCTACAAGAACAGCATGCGTTTCTGTTTGCATAAGGGTGTAATTATAGCTGGTAATACTGTGATCATAAAAAATACTGCCACCATTCACCAGCAGGCGTACGGGCACAAAGCGCCCGTTATGCAAAACGGTATGCTGGGGGGTAAGCAGCAGGTCCCGGTCGGGCAGGTTCTGCCCCAGTGCATGGCGCAAAACGCGAATGGGGTAGCCTGCCTCCTCCTCCGCGCAGTCGGGGCGGACCTGCACATGCCCGCGGGCAACCCACAACAAGCGCTGGGTTGTCATGCCACCCTTGCTCCACACATCTACAAGGCTACCGGCCTGCAATGCCTCTACCTCTGCGGGAGCATTTGCGGTGTGGATATCCGTGCCCTCAATAAAGCAGGCTCGGGTACGGGTCTGGCCTTTTGCCGCCGTAATGCGCAGCGGGCAGCGTGTATCGGCCACATGGTATTCCCCGGCATCCAGCACGGCACCCTGGGCCAGTTCCACGGTAAAACGCCCGACTTCTTCCTGCCCCTGACCGTACAGGACAATGCTCCGGCAATGGCGGTCCGCGCTCACGCGGCAGGTCACGACTGGCTGAGCACTATGGCGGACCTCGATCATGGCCTGTTCGGGGTTGTAATCCATGATTGCAGTGCCAGACAGGTCAAACGGTGCATAATCCGCGTGGATCACCACCGTACCGCCCCCGGCCCCAAAGCGCACCGTGGCCCCGCACAGCACATCGGCCAGCCCAGCCCCGCAGGAGAACACACCCCCATAGGCAATGTTCAGTTCCACACCATCAAGTGTGGCATTGGGCTCCGTGGGGGCAAACATGGCGTACCCCCCCACCACATACACCCGCAAACCAGCGGGCGCACCAAGGGCCACACCCAGCAGGGCATTACCACCTATGTAAAATGCACTCCCCAACGGAGCGTGCCCGGTAGCGGGGCCTATGCCAAACGTGGCGTGCACGCCCGGCGGCACAACATATGTGCCCCCCGCAGGTGCTGGCACGGCACGGGACGACCCGTGCGTGCCTAAAAGGACATTCCCGTTGGTTTGTCCGCCAAAAATGGCAGGGTGAATAACACCGGCATAAATGCGCGTACCATCGGGGGCGGTCATGGCCACATGGTAGCCGTCGCGCACCCCCAGAAAACCCTGATGGTCCGTAATTGCGCAGCTTACGCCATTGGTATTGACATAATGCACCATCGCCACCCCCCTCCCCTGTAAAATACCCTGAAGGAAAAGGCTTAGTGGCCGAATCATAAAAAATGGTTAATGAATCTTTATACGCTATACGCGTTGACGATAAATTAACTCTGTAGGCGCATTATACCAGACCGCCCCCCCACACCCACCATGCGGAGTGTGCGTCTTCCAGCCGGTCTGCGGCCTGCCGTGCTGCCTGCGGTGTGGCAAACAGCCCAAAACATGTTGCGCCAGACCCGCTCATACGGGCCATAAGACAGCCATCCTGCCCGCCAATATCCGCCAGAACATGGCCAACAGGGGGGCAGACAGCACAGGCGGCCTCTTCCAGACTATTCCCCTGCTGTTTGAGAAAAGCCACTACATCGGCAATATCGGCCCAGTTATCAGGCAAGGGAGCGCGCGGCAGAAAAGCCCCGTCCCGGCGGCGGAACACCTCGGGGGTGGAAACAGCCTGCCCGCAATTTACCAGAACCATCCCGCATTCGGGCAGGTGGGCGGCGGGGGTCAGGTTTTCCCCTATTCCTTCCATCCGCATTGTCTGGCTTAGCAGGCAGACGGGCACATCCGCCCCCAGTGTCTGGGCCAGTGCAAGCAGGTCTGCGCGGCTGGCCTGCACGTTCCATGCCCGGTCCAGCAGGCGCAGGGCCGCAGCGGCATCGGCCGAACCTCCGCCAATGCCAGAGGCCACAGGCAGCTTTTTTTCCAGCACCAGTGTACCGCCCGGCAACCGGGTCTGGCTCCCACGCAGCCCCTGCAGCGCATGGGCCGCACGAAGCACAAGGTTGTCCGCCCCCGTGGAGGCAGCATCCAGCACACGGCCAAAACGGCCGGTAACATGCAGGCTCAGTGGTTCGGGGCCGGGCTGGTAGTGCAGCACATCGCCCGCCCCGGCAAACACCACCAGACTGTCCAGCAGGTGGTACCCATCCGCCCGGCGGCCGGTAACGTGCAGGTACAGGTTAACCTTGGCGGGGGCTGCCTCTGTAAATGCAAAGGTGGAGACATCCAGTGCTGCAACGGTCACGGCGTGTGCTTTCCTTGTTCCTGAACAGGTTGTGCGGGGGCGGGTTGCGCGGCCGGAACCGGCTGTGCCGCAGGGCTACCCGCCCCGGCAGGAGGTGTGGGGGGAACACCCGCTTTTTGCAAGGCCGCCCGTATAAGGCTTTCATCCGCCGGGCTGGGGTGTAAGCCCAGCGCCACATTCCACTGGTCCACGGCTTCGGTCTTGCGGCCAATACGCCAGTAGGCCTCGCCCAGATGGTAGTTTACCTCCGGGTCTTCCGGTGTCTGCTCGGCGGCTTTTTCCAGCAGGGGAATCCCCCCCGCCAGATCACCCTGCTCCACGCGCACCCAGCCCAGACTGTCTGTTATGGCGGCGTCCTGGTCATCCAGCGCATGGGCCTTGCGCAAAAGCTGTTCGGCTTCGGCCAGGTCTTCATGCTGTTCGACCATGCCGTAACCCAGAAAATTGAGTAAAAGCGGCTCATCCGGGGCATAGGCCAGCGCAGCGCGGGTATCATTTTTGGCAGCGGCCCAGTCCCCCGCTTCATGGTAGGCCATGCCGCGCAGGAACAGGAGCGTCCAGTCCGGGCTTTTCTGCACGTTGGCCAGATCAATTGCACGGGTATAGGCGGCTATGGCGGCCTTCCAGTCCTTGGTCTGGCTGAAGGCGTTACCCAGCGAGCGCTCTATAATAATCTGGCCCGGCACCTGCTGGGCAAGATGCTGGAGGAGCGGTATGGCCTCGGCCGGGTGGTCGTTGGTGGTTTCCAGTACTGCAAGGCGCAGGGTCGCGACCATGGCCAGCGGGTCCTGCGGGGGAACGCGCACCAGTGTTTCGCGCGCGGCGGCAAAATGGTGCTCGTCGTCCTGAATTTCTGCCAGCATCAGGCGGGCATCAGCCAGCGTTGGGTCCATGGCCAGCGCAAAGCCCAGCATCAGGCGGGCGGCCTCATTAAACTGGAACAGGTTGAGCGCACTGCCCTCCCCTTCCATTCCCTGCTGGGCCTGCTCCCGCGCCTGCTGGCGGAGCAGGAAGGCGGTTAGCACATAGGCACGGGCGATTCCCTCCCGCGCGGATGTCACGGGGTAATGGGCGATTTCCGCCTGCAGGGCGGGGCCTGCCAGCCCCAGAATGGAGTCTGTTGCCACCAGTTTACGAATAACGGCCCGTGCCTTGTCCTGCTGGCCATGGTTCCATAGCCACGCCGCGTGGGAGCGAGTCAGGAGCATGTCGTAGCCGGGCATGGCTTTCTGGGCCTGCACAAACAGCGCCCCCGCCCGGTCGGACTGGCCTGCCACCTGCGCAATAAGTGCGGCATGCAGGGTATAAAACGGCATAAGACCGGAGCCGGGCACATGGAGCAGGTTTTCTATTGCCTCATCCGCGTGGCCCTGCGCCTGCTGGCACCACGCCAGCAGCAGCGGCACAATCAGGCGGGCCATGGGGTCGGCCCCGGCACGGTGATAATACTGCACGGCCTCGGGCCATGTGCCGCGCATAGCTGCGTCATCCCCCAGAACAAGGGCGGAAATCACACTCCTGTCCTGTGGTGTTTTATCCACAACCCGGGCCAGTTCCACCGCCTGAGGGGCACCAACCATGACGCTGCGTACAAAAGCCTGCCGCAACAGGTCCGCATCCGCCGGGTCCGCCTGCAATGCCTTGCGGAAGGCCTGCGCTGCCTCAAGGTCATCCCCCAGACGCACAGCCACGATCCCGCGCAGGTAAGCCTCCGAATCGACATACCCGTGCCCGGCTTGGGCGGCGGGGCCGGTTTTATGGTGTAAAACACGTGCAGACTCAGGCACCGCCGCCAGCGCAGGCGACACCAGCATGGTGGCAGACAGCAGGAAAACCGTAGGCATAAGACGACAAAACAGCATAAGAACCCTATTCAGGCTGAGACGGCAGCACCGGGTTGCCGCGGCTGGCGGCCCACATCTGCCAGCATAGCAAATGAGGAACGACATGAACGGCTGGCTTTGTCTCTACCGCGCTCATGCCAAACCGCCAAACCATCCGCTCCATATTCTGGTCCACCCCGTGATTGTGATAGGGGTGGGATAATGCACGACGCCCTCTCCCTCCTCCGCCTCTATACCGAATGGGGGGTGGATACCGCCGTAACCGACACCGCCACAGACCACCGCCTGAGCGGGGCCGGCGCGCACCATCTGCCACGCCTGCCCAACCCCGGCAAACCCCGCCAGAGCGCGCCAGCCGTGCAGGCTCCGCCCATGGTAGCGCCCCATACCCTGCGGCAGAACCCCACCCCTGCGGCGGGGAGTGAAGGCGGCATTACCAGTCTGGGCGAGTCCATAGCCCTTGCCCAGCAGGCCGCCGCACAGGCAAGCACACCGGATGCCCTGCGCACTGCCATGGAGCAGTTTGATGCATGCTCCCTGCGCGGCACGGCCATGCACACACTCCTGCCCTCCGGCCCGACCAACGCCCCGCTCATGCTGATCGGGGAAGCCCCTGATGCGGATGAGGACCGGAGCGGCCATGTTTTTGCCGGCCTGTGCGGCACCTTGCTGGATACACTGCTGGCCCCGCTGCCACTGGAGCGCAGCCAGTTAACCCTTGCCACCGCCCTGCCGTGGCGCCCTCCCGGTGGCCGCCCCCCATCGGATGCGGAGCAGCGCATCTGCCTGCCCTTCCTGCACCGTGCGATCACCCTGTTTGCCCCCCGCCGCCTTGTGCTGTGCGGCCGCCTGCCCGCAACCATGCTGCTCGGCAAAGACACCCCCGCCGCACGGCGCGAATGGGGCACGCTGGCCCTGCCCGGTCTGGGGGATGTACCGGTTCTGGCCATGCGCCACCCGCTCCAGCTCCGTGCCTCCCCCACGGCCCGGCGGGAGATATGGCAAACGCTTATGCTGGTGATGAAAACACTGCGTGACACGCCATGAAGCAACCAAGGGGATAGTGGCAATATCCCCACACCCGTCACAAAGAATTACAGCATGAAATAACGCCAAATACCTTTGAAAAACAAAGAACTCCAAAAGCAACAACCGTTGCGTTACGCCAAAGCGCGCAATGGTTTCTCCAACACGCCAACCAATGTTTACACAGAGTAAACTTGCTTTTTGCGCGCAAAAAGCCTAGACCCCGCCAGCCATGCGAGCGATAGGTCAAATTCCTCATCAGATCGCGGCAAAAGCCTTTTTGGCTGGAGCCGCTCTTTTGGCCAGCGCTTCCGTCACCACGACGAGAGCCCATGCCAGTTCCCCGGACCACGGGGCGGAACCGCACAGCGAAGAGCTGGCGATGGTTCTGCCGCGCCGGGCTTTTCCGGAAGGCGATGATCTTGTACTACCCAGACCACTGCCACAGGATGTAGCAACCAACATCCGTGCCGTTTTCCGTCTCCAGCGCATGGGTGCGTTTGCCGAGGCGATCAACAGCACCACCCACCTGACCGACTCACTGCTGCTGGGTGAGGTGGAGGCAAACCGCTACCTCAACCCCAGCTACCACCCCAGTGCGACCGAGCTACGCAACTGGCTCAAGCAATACACCTCCTACGCGGATGCTCCGGCCGTATGGGCGCGGCTTGCCGCCCTACCCGAACGGGGTGGGCCCATGCCCGCAGCCCCTTCCACCGAGCATCTGGCCCCCGAACACGCCGCCCTTGCGGCAGGGCCGCTGCAGGAGTTCACCCGCAACCCCATGCTGGACCGCACCTTGCGTGAACGCACGACATGGGGCCTTAAAGGTGTGCATAGTGCTCTGCACCTGATCAGCATCACGCCGGGTATGACCCCTGCGTATGCCGCCCAGTTGCAGGCCGAAACCGCACAGGCCATGCTGGCCGCGGGTGAAACCGATCTGGCGCTGGACATCAGCCGCACAGCCAACACCGTATCCCACGGGCGCAATGCGCTGGCGGGTTATGTGGCCGGGCTGGCCCTGTGGCAGAAGCAGGACTACGCGCAGGCCAGACAGTTTTTTGAACGTGCCTCCCACGCACCGCGCGCCACGCCGGAAATGCGGGCCGCAAACGCCTTCTGGGCCGCGCGGACGCACGAAAAAACCAACAATCCCCACAGCCAGCACCTGTGGCTCCAGCATGCCGCCACCTTCCCCCGCACGTTTTACGGGCTTCTGGCGAACACCATGCTGCGTGCGGCAAACACCCCACACAAGCTGAGCGAACGCCACGGCCTTGCCAGCTTTGCTCCGCTGGAAAGCTCGGGCGCTAACAGCCAGAGCACGGCCTCCGCCCCGGTTCTGACCGAAATTGACATAGAAGCCGTGGGGAATACCGAGGTTGGCCGGCGCGTATTTGCCCTGCTTCAGGTCGGGGAGCCGGAAATAGCGGAAAACGCCATGCGCCGCGCATGGCCCAACCTGCATGACGTCACCCTCGCCCGGTCCTTCCAACTGGTAGCCGGGGCGGCGGGGCTGCATGACCTTGCGCGCGAAATGGAGGATTCCCTGCAAAGCCAGGCAACCTCCGCGCAAAGCACGGACGATGCTCCCCTGCCACAACTGCGCCCACGCAACGGCTTTACCATGGACCCGGCACTTGTTTACGCGCTGGCCCGTGTGGAATCCAACTTTGATGCCCGCGCCGTATCCGGCGCAGGGGCCCATGGGCTGATGCAGATCCGCCCCATAACGGCCGATTTTGTGACCAGTGCCTCTGCCTCCAACCCCAACCACAGGTTTGAGCGCTCGGCCTCTGCCCTGCATGACCCCAGCCTTAATCTGGAAATCGGGCAGCGCTACGTGCAGTATCTGGCCAAGCTGACCCAGCAGGCCAACCATACCGAAGCACGGGGCGGGGACATCATCCGCCTGCTGGCCAGTTACAATGCAGGCCCCAACGCACTGGCCCACTGGGAGAATCTGGCGGCATCCTCGGATGATCCGCTCATGTTCATGGAACTGCTCCCCAACCAGGAAACCCGGAACTACGTCCACCGGACCCTGACCTATCTGTGGCGCTATGCTGCAAAAATGAAGCTGCCCACCCCTTCCCTGAGTGCTCTGGCACACGGCACATGGCCTGACTTTGCGGATGAAACCGCTCTGGCCAGCACCCTGCATTAAATCAATGCAGGCTCAGGGGGCTTTCCCTTCGGGGAGTGTGGGGTAAGCACCTTACAATCCGGCCTGAGCATTCGCTTGCACAACAAAGGGGCGCTGGCATAAGCCAAGCGCCCCTTTGTTGTATCTCCCCTGCCAGAACAGGCCGGGCACCATACAGGCACACCCCACACCGGCCCGGCACACAGGCCGGGAGCGGGGGGAGGTGCGCCCGGTCGGGTCTTCCCTCAGTTCTCCGCCAATGCCTGACGGCTGGCCCGCACACGGGCCACACGGCGGCCTTCCACTTCCAGCACCTCAAACAGCCAGCCATCATAGGCCACCTTATCCCCCGCCGCAGGCACACGCCGCAGCAGGGCCAGCAGTAGGCCACCCAGAGTGTGGTAGCTGCCTTCCTCCGGCAAAGAGCGCAGGCCCAGCATATCCTTGATCTCATCCACCGAGGCGGTTCCTTCAAGGCTGATCACAGCATCGGGCGCAGGCACGTTGGCGGCGTGGTGGCTGGACTGGGGCTGCTCGTGCGAGGTTTCCCCCACAATGGCGTCAAACAGGTCTGCCGGGGTCACGACCCCTTCAAACGCCCCGTATTCGTCCAGCACGAAGGCCATACCCAGACTGATGCTACGCATACGCTCCAGCATATCCAGCGCGGAAATGCTGTCCGGCACCACCACCATCGGCCGCATGCCCGCCTCAATGGAAACAGGCATGCCCTCAAGCACCCGGTCCAGCATGTCCTTGGCCAGAATAACGCCCACGGGGTTATCCACCCCCCCTTCGCACACCACAATGCGGGCGTAGCTGGTCTGCTTGAGCACCTGCACCAGTGCCTCACGCCCAGCATGGCGGTCTATCCAGCACAGTTCGTTTCTGGGCGTCATAATTGCCCGTACAGGCCGGTCTGCCAGCCGCAGGAGCCGCTCGATCATGCTGCGCTCCTCGTGCTCCAGCACGCCCAGACGCGCTCCTTCGGCTATGTAGGCTTTGAGTTCCTCTTCCGTCAGGCTCTGGTTGACCGCATCACTCGCCCCCATCAGGCGCAGGACCATGTTGGAGGAAGCCCGCAGCAGCATGACTACCGGGCCCGTGACCCTGGCCAGCAGTTCCAGCGGCATGGCCAGACGGGCGGCCATTTTTTCCGGCTCCCGCAGGGCAAGCTGCTTGGGCACCAGTTCCCCCAGCACCAGCATGATGGCGGTAATGAAAACCACCACAACAACCATGGAAAGCTGCGGGGCAAAGGGTTTGAGAAGGGCAAAGCGTTCCAGAATGGGGGTCAGGTGCGCCTCGATCTGCACACCACCAAACGTGCCTTCCAGAATGGAGACAAGCGTCATGCCTACCTGCACCGTGGGCAGGAAGATCTGCGGGTCCTCGGCCAGCCGCATGGCCCGGTCTGCACCGCGCATACCGCTCTCCTGCAACTGCGCCAGACGCGGCTTACGCACGGAAATAAGGGCGAGTTCACCCATGGCGAACACGGCGTTGAGGAAAACCAGAAAGAAAATAACAAGAATGGAAAGTGCCATGGGTAAAACCAACACGCCTTTATGCTGTAGCGGGCTTTGCGCAACAAAAGCCTCACGCGCACGATAAGGGATGATCCCGCGGGAGACCAGCGCCGAACATGCGACCCTCCCTACCGGCCAGGTCCATGCAGCGTGTGTATGCCTGACCATCGGATAAAGCGGACCAAATCGGTATTCTTTTTACGGCAGGCACAAAAAAACGGCTCCCGAAGGAGCCGTTTTCTGTCTCGCCTAACCGATTCGCACAGGGCCGAATCAGTCTGCGGCACTGCTTTCTGCAGGTTCAGCAGCCTTGGGGGCCTCGTCATTCGCACCTTCGGTACGCACGACCTTAACCCGGGGAGCCTTGGCGGGCTTGCGCGCCGCAATGGCTTCCATCTGCTCTTCCACCTGCTTGGAAAACACGTACTGGGCCGGACGCTGGTTAGCCAGAGAGATTTCCGGCACCATCGGCTTTTCGGTTTCGGGGCCAAACAGCGCGACCTTGGCAATGTGCCAGGGACGGCGGACGGCATCCATAACAGCGGTGGATTCATAACCGGAATGCACCATGCAGTCGGCGCATTTTTCGTAGTTACCGGTGCCGTAATCGTCCCACTTGGTGTCGTCCATCAGCTCACGGAAGGACTTGGCGTAGCCTTCACCCAGCAGGTAGCACGGGCGCTGCCAGCCAAACACGTTACGCAGGGGCTTACCCCACGGCGTGCAGTGGTACTGCTCGTTACCGGCAAGGAAGTTGAGGAAGAGCGGAGACTGCGTAAACCGCCACTTCTTGCCCTTGCCCAGACGGAACACATCGCGGAAGAGCTGCTTGGTTTTCTGCCGGTTGAGGAAGTGCGCCTGATCGGGTGCACGCTCGTAGGCATAGCCCGGTGCGGTCATGATCCCGTCCACGCCCATGGCCATCACTTCATCAAAGAAGTTGGCCATACGCTGGGGGTCTGCCCCATCGAACACGGTGCAGTTGATGGACACGCGGAAACCGCGCGCCTTGGCCTTTTTAATGGCGGCAACTGCGCGTTCGTACACCCCGTCCTGACAGACGGAGGCATCGTGCATGGTCTTGTCGCCATCCAGATGCACATCCCACGAGAAGAAGGGGGATGGTTCGTAATCGTCCATCTTCTTTTCAAGAAGCAGGGCGTTCGTGCACAGGTAGACGTACTTCTTGCGCGCGATCAGCCCACGGATGATTTCGGGCATTTCCTTGTGCAGCAGCGGTTCCCCGCCGGCTACGGCAATCACTGGTGCGCCTGCTTCCGCATCCGCATCCAGACATTCCTGCACGGTCATGCGCTGGTTGAGAATAGCCGCTGGGTAATCGATTTTTCCGCAGCCTGCACAGGCCAGGTTGCAGCGAAAAAGCGGCTCAAGCATGAGCACCAGCGGATAGCGCTTGCGCCCCGTAATATGCTGTTTGACAACGTAACTGCCGACCCTGACGGCCTGCATTATCGGTACGGCCATAAACCCCCGCTTTGGCGCATCCACTTAACGCCTGTATCGTGACTGGTAGTAAGACAAGTCAGTATTGAGTATGTCCATAAAGCGCGCGACCGGACCTGCTGCCTGCCTGGCCTGCTACTCCACCCGTGGACTGTTAGAAGGAGCAACAGGCGCGGAACATGTATAGCCACGCGTGTATGAGGTATTCGCCTGCATATAGGTGGCCTCGTTTGTCAAGCTCAAGTCTTTTTCGCTACCTGTTGCAAAAAAGACACAATCAGCAGCGAGTTTTGTTTCCGTGCTTGCGTTCTTTCACAAAACATTAAACCAAACCCCATTGGTTCGCGATGTCTGTCGGCATGTTAACGCGATGTAAGGCACGCCGGGGAACAGCATACCCTGCCTGAAAAAGGCAGTTATGTGCCGTTTTCCGCTAAAAAGAAGATGGAAACAATCGCATGGACAGTTCTAAAAACCAGAACGCCGCGTCACCGATTCCCACTTTTGGCCGTTTTCCTGCGCTGGATCGTGTTCGGGTTCCTGCGGACCTGCGCAACCTGTCTGTTGAGCAGCTCAAGCAGCTTG
>NZ_WOTG01000001.1 GCF_011516925.1 Acetobacter fabarum | reverse complement strand
CCGGCTGGCTGATTACAAGACTGTCGTCCATGTCATGGCCGACGCCCAGAGGCTCGGGGTCACCCAGATGGGCATCGTCGGGCAGGAACAGTTCGTCGATCAGTAAGGGAGCATAAAACTCCAGATAAAAACGGGCGTGCCATAAGGCAGGCCCGTTTTTTTATGTCTGGTGCAGGTGATCGTTCATCAGAAATCATAAAAATAACATCCGGACAAAAATGTTTGTCGCGTATGATGCAGCCAAGGGAACTCAGGCATCTGTTGGGCGTATGGCACGAACAGGGCTGCATTGCGTAACAAGGAGCAAAACATTATGCGCCGGATGGGGGGAGTGCTGGTGACGGCTACGTTGCTGTTGGGGCATGCAGGGTACGCACAGGCCCACCAGCGCACTGTTCATTTTCGCACACAGGGGGAAGAGGCCACTGTAGCCGGCACGGTCGAGGGGGAAGAGGTCGTGCAGTACAAGGTGCCTGCAAAAGTCGGGCAGTTCCTGCTGGTCGGGGGGCATGCGAAAAGCGCGCGTGTCAGCTTTTGGGTGCGCGACCCCGGCGGGGCGGAAGTTTACAACAGCAAGGTCCAGAATGCCGCGTATATTGGCAGGCCCGAGCAGGATGGAACGTATGTTGTAGGGGTGTTCCTGCGCAAGGCCGATGCCGCGCGCGGGCAGGCTGCGTTTTTTCGGCTGCGGTTTTCACGCAGGCTTCTGCCAGAAGGGTAAGAGCCGGGCGGGGTGATGTGCGCGGGGGCGCAGGCATATACCTGTCTGGTGCAGGGCAACCGTGCTGCCCATTGTGATATGGCGGACAAGGTGGTTGGAGTATGTTACAGCGCACGCGGCAATGCCCGCTGCTTATGCGCGCAGCGTAACTGAAGAAGAGACTCCATGAGAAAGCCCGAAACAATAGCCAAGTCCCTTATCACGCGGTTTAATGTGGCCGTGGCCGTTAAAATGACCATGCTGTTTGGCAGTATCTGGTGCGTTTATGCCTTTTTTGTCTTTTCTCTGGTTCCGGTTATTGTGCCGCAATGGCAGAACACGCTGCTTTACATAAGCAACTGCATTCAGCTGGTGGCATTGCCCGCGCTTATGGTGGGGAGTGCGGTGCTCAGCCAGGGAGCGGACCAGCGTGCATCGGAAGACCATGCGGCCTTGCTGGAAATCCTGTCCGATGTGCGTGAAGAACTTGCAGACCTGAAGGATAAAACCGCCGGGATCGCGCGGGATACAACCGAAGCCCTGCAACGCCCCGCGGTTACCGATGTCTCCATTTCCGACCAGACCATTGTGCTGGGGGATAAATCGGACGGGGATGAAAACTAAAACCATTTCGTGCGCTATACACCTGCATGCGTGGCTATGAGCATGATGGGGAGGTGTGCGCTGGATAAAGGTTACAAAGGGGGCCAGACCCTGCGGGTGGTATGGGCCTGCTATGGGGTATCTGCCGTGTTTGTGGGGGCTGCGGGGTCTTCTGCCATGGCGGCGGAAACCGTGCAGGCAGGCAAGGCGCAGGTTGTTACGGTGCATGCCAGTCTTGCGCACCTGCCCGCAGGCGGGGGGCTGATCCGCCCCCAGTCCGAGCCTCAGGCCCAGAGCGTGGTGAATGCCGAATATATTGCCCGTCAGGCTCCCGCTGCCACAGCGTTTGACCTTGTGGCCCAGTTGCCGGGGGCTACGGTAAGTGGGTCGGACCCGTTCGGCTTTTCCCCCCAGAGCAATATTTCTGTCAGGGGGATGAACGGGGATGCCATAGGCTATGTGCTTGAAGGCATGCCCCTGAATGACATTGCCTATTACACAGGCTACCCGAGCCAGTTTGCCGATAACGAGAATTACGAAACCATAAGCCTGCAACAAGGTGCGCCAGACCTGACGAGCCCGGTGCTGAATGCGGCTGGCGGGTTGATGACGCTGCGGTTTAAAACCCCGGCGGACAAAGCCGGAGGGGTGTTTGATACGTCTTATGGCTCGTACAATACCAATCGCCAGTTCCTGCGCCTTGAAAGTGGTGAAATAGGCCAGACCGGCCTGCGGGGGTTTGTCTCCTACTCCCACGGGGCAACAGATAACTGGCGCGGCCCGGGGCGGGATGAGCGCCAGCATGTGGACTTCAAGCTGCTTAAAACATGGGGGCGGCAGAGTAGTGTTGCCCTGCTTGGGTCCTGGAACCAGGCGATAGACAGCTATTACCCACAGGTTACAAAAGACGCTTGGCTGACCGATGGCATACATGGGGGCAATAATCTTGCCGCTCATTATAATGCGGACAATGCAGTATGGGGGACGGATTACTGGCGTCTGGCCCGCCAGCCCGAGCGTACACTTTACATGGCCGCCCCCGTTAGCCTTGGTCTGGGCAATGGGCTGGAACTGAAGGTAACACCCTATGCACAGGGGGCCTACGGTAATGCGCCGGGGGGCATGCAACTGCCGAGCACAGGCCTGTTTAATGGCACGGACGCCGTGCAGCTTGCTCCAGCTCTGGCAAATAGCCCCGATGGGTCCATACCCGTGCGGGCGGATTATACGCAGCGGAGTTACCGCTCAGGCTTTACCACAACACTGGACTGGAAACGTGGCCCCAATGACCTGACCATAGGCTACTGGTACGATTACGGGGACGATGCACAAAAGCAGACCTTTGCCATACTGGATGCCTCGGGGGCGGCCGGGTCCATATGGGGGGGCAATCCCTTGCGCACGGCCGGGGGGCAGGCGTTGTGGGGGGCTAACAACCATACTATTGCCCAGACCAACGCCCTTTTTATAGGTGACCGGCTAAGCCTGCTCCATGACCGGCTGTTGCTGAGTGCGGGTTTTAAGGAAGTCATGTTCTCCCGCACCGGCACAAATGCCATGCCGGGTAGCCGCTATAATATTGGCACAAACACGGCCGTACCCTTGCCCCGCCTTGGTGCCAGATTCCAGATAACGCCGCATCATCAGGTCTTTTTTAACGCCACCACCAACTTTCGTACCCCGGCGGCAACAGCGTTGTATGATGTCTATGACCCTACAAGTGGTGCGCTGGAGCAAAAAGGCACTGGCAATCTGAAGAATGAATACTCCATTGCAGAGGAACTGGGTTACCGTTACGCGGATGATCTGCTTGTGGGGAGCTTGACCCTGTTCAATTACAATTTTACCAACAGGCAGGTTTCTACTCTTGTCATGCTCAATGGTGCGCCGGTGCAATCCACCATTAATGCGGGCGGGCAAACTACGCGGGGCGTGGATGTGGAGGTGGGGCTAAGGCCGTGGCACCATATAAGCCCTTATTTTTCAGGTGAGTATCTGCACTCCACAATTGATAATGACCTGTCTTCGGGCTCGGAGGTTCTGCCAACACGGGGCAAACGTTCGGTGCGCTCCCCCACCTTGCAGGCCGCAGCCGGGCTGACATACGACGACGGGCATTTTTTTGGAGTGATGACGGTCAAATATACCGGGCCCCAGTATGCAACCTTTATGAATGACGAGCGCATGCCCTCCCATGTCACGGGCAATCTGGCGCTTGGTTACCGTATGAAGGATGTATCCGTGCTGCATGCGCCGCAGCTGCGCATGAACTTCATCAACATCACCAACCAGCATTATCTGTCTGGTATTGCCGACCCAACCCTTGCTGCGCACGATACGGTGGGGCGGCGGAGGAGTGTGGTTTCTGGCCAGTCGCCTGATTATTACATTGGGGGAGGTTTTGCTGCCCTGTTTACCGCATCCACCGGTTTTTAAGGCATGAGTGCGGGGGAGCAGGCCCAGTTTGGGGTAAACGGCGTGCAGCAGCGGCGTGACTGGCCCTGCCTGACACTGGATGAAAGCCGGTCAGTCCTGCGTTTTTTCCACAATATGCCGCCTGCGCAGAGTGTGGCGTGGCATAGCATGCGCCCTTTTTCCGCTCTGGGGCGTGTGCGGCTGGAGGGGCAGGGGGAATGCCTGCTCAAACGCCATCACGTGACCCTGCGCTCTGTAAAGTGGCTGGAGGAAGAACACGCTTTTATAAACCATCTGGCAGGGCAGGGGGCTACTGTCTGCCCGCCGCTGGTTCTGCCCGATGGCCATACGGCCCTAACGGTTGGGGACTGGACATACGAGGCTTTTTTGCCCGCCCGTGGGGTGGATGTTTATCAGAATGTCATGTCCTGGCAGCCGTATTTTTCGGTCAGGCAGGCTTATGGTGCGGGTGTTGCGCTGGGAAGGCTGCATCTGGCGGCAGCCGGGTTCAAAGCCCCTGCGCGTGGAGGGGCAGAGGTGGTGCCTCTGCTCTCGGGGTTGCAGGTTGTTGGCCAGCCAGAGCTGGTGCCTGCCTTGCAGCATTGGGTGGCCCGGCAGCCCCGGTTGCGATCCGCTCTGGCACACCGCAACTGGGTAGGGGACGTGGAGGCCGTGCTGCTGCCTTTCCACCAGCGTTTGCAGCCCTTGTTGCCCCATATTGTTCCCGCATGGGGGCATGGGGACTGGCACGGCTCCAACCTGTTCTGGAATGGGGATGATGTGAGCTGCGTGCTCGACTTTGGCATGGCGGACCGGACCTGCGCACCGTTCGACCTGGCCGTGGCGCTGGAGCGGGCTGTGGTGGACTGGCTGGCCTTACCTGCCGCCGGTGTTGTTGCATGGGAGCAGGTGGCAGCTCTGCTGGAAGGGTACCAGTCCGTTCGTCCGCTGAGTGCTGGGGAATGTGCACAGGTTGTGGCGTTTCTGCCCCTTGTGCATGTGGAGTTTGCCCTGTCCGAAGTCGCCTACTTTGCCGGGCTGGTGCATGATCAGGCTTCGGCCGAGGTCGCCTATACGGATTATCTGCTCGGGCATGGGCGCTGGTTTGCCAGTGGGGAGGGCAAGGAACTTCTGGCCCGCCTGCCTGCCCTGCTGCGCCAGACCGCAAGCCAGCAGGGGGCGGAATGACCACGCTGGAATGGGCCGCTGCCTTGGCCAGTGCCCTTGGGGTCTGGCTAACAGGGCAGCGTATGGTGGTGTGTTGGCCTGTGCTGGTGGTGGCATCGGCCCTGTATGGCGTGGTGTTTGTGCGTGCCGCTTTGTACGCGGATGCCGCCTTGCAGGGCGTGTTTATTGGGTTGTCCCTTTACGGCTGGGTGCAATGGTTGCGCGGAGCCCGGGCGGAAGGGCAGGTGCGTGTGCTCCGCTCCCCCACAGCCCGGCGTTTATGGGGGCATGTGGGGGGCACGGGCCTTGCCGGTCTGGGTCTTGCACTGGTTTTGCGGCACTGGACGGATGATCCAACCCCCATGGGGGATGCCCTGCTGAGTGCTTACAGTATTCTGGCGCAGTTCTGGGGGGCGCGCCGTTACAGGTTAAGCTGGGTGTTATGGATGGTGGTGGATGTCTTCTACACCGTGCTGTTTATGGAGCGTGGCCTGTGGGTTACGGCAGCCCTGTACGCAGGGTTTGTGGTGCTGGCGTTGCGGGGCTGGCAAAAATGGGGGCAGGCCCAATAAGGCATGCCTTCCCATACTGGCCCGCGGGTGTATGGGAAGGGCCAGCCAAACCGCGGGTCAGGAAAAAATAATGGTGCGATGCCCGTTGAGCATCACCCTGTGTTCCGTATGCAGTTTGACTGCGCGCGCAAGCACCTGCGATTCCACCCCTCGGCCTGTGGCAATGTAATCGTTGGGGGAGAGGTTATGGCTTACCCGTGCAGTTTCCTGCTCAATAATCGGGCCTTCATCCAGATCAGCGGTCACATAATGCGCGGTCGCCCCGATCAGTTTGACGCCGCGTGCATAAGCCTGATGGTACGGGCGTGCTCCTTTGAAGGAGGGCAGGAAAGAATGGTGGATGTTGATGATCCGCCCGCTTAACTGCGCGCTCAGAGTGTCCGAGAGCACCTGCATATAACGGGCAAGAACAATCAGGTCCGCCTGTGTGGTGTGCACAAGCTCCAGCAGTCTGGCTTCCTGCTCCGCCTTGTTCTGCGGGGTTACCGGCCAGTAGTAATAGGGAATACCCGCCTGTTGGGCTGTGGCCTCACTGTCCGGGTGGTTGGAGACAATGGCGACAATCCGGGCCTGCAACCACCCGACACGGACCTGATACAGCAGGTTGAGCAAAGCGTGGTCAAAGCGGGAGACCATAATAATCATGCGTGGCAGCACGGCTGCATCATGCAGGCGCATGTTCATGCCGAACTGCTCTGCCACAGGGGCCAGACAGGTTTTTATGTCCGCCATGTCATTGGGGGCGGGGGTGGAAAAAGCCAGTCGCATGAACAGCTGGCCCGTACTGCGGTCACTGAACTGGTGGGTCTCGGTAATGTCTGCCCCCTGGCGTGCCAGCGCCGAGGTTACGCCTGCAACAATGCCAGCCTTGTCCGGGCAGGAAAAAGTAAGAATGAACTGCATAAGGCTCTGTCTGCTCCTCGGGCCTGAAAGGAATCGCGCCGTAGTGTGCCAGCCGTTCCCGTATCTGTGCAATCGGGGGTGTGGGGGCGGGAGCATGGTTTGGGCGTGTGGTGGTGGGCAAGTCAGGCTGTGGATGAATTGCAACACTCCGACTCGTTGTTGGAGTAAGAGGTCAAGAGGGTTTGGTGTCATAAAAGCTTAAAAAAGCTACAAACCGCAGTAAACAGACATTTTTTATACTATTCAGCTCCAGAGGCGGGTAAGTTTATCCACAAAGCAGGGGGACGGATTGCGGGAAAACCCTGTGGATAGTTTTGTGGAAGGCAGGAGCGTGCATATGTTTCATCGTCTTTCTGCATTTGTTCCTTATTTTGCCAGTTTGTGGGCTGTCTGGTGGGGCATGGGTTCGCATTTTATAAAAACCATGCCAGTTAGGCGGCGTTCAGGGTTAGTCCTGCCTGCCTTGGTGTGGGGTGTTCCCCGTCCTGCCCGTAACCCGCTGGAGCAGATTTTTTTGTTATGCGTCTGACTTTGTACACCGACTATGCACTACGCACCTTGCTTTACTTGGCCGTACATACGGACAGGCGTGTTTCCATACGCGAGGTGGCCCAGACTTATGGCATTTCTGAAAATCATCTGGTCAAGATCATTCACCATCTGGGGCGTGGCGGGTTTGTGCACACACAAAGAGGGCGCGGCGGAGGGTTAACGCTGGGGCGCCCTGCCGAGGAAATCTGTGTGGGGGACGTGGTGCGCCATACGGAAGAGGATATGGCACTGGTCGGCTGCATGGCCCGTAATGGGGAGGACGGCGCTCCCTGCCTGCTTGCCGGGGGGTGCAGCCTGCGCGGGGTTCTGGGGCAGGCGCTGGATGCGTTTATGGGGGTTCTGGACAAGGCCACACTGGCGGACCTGCTCCACCCGTATGAGCGGCGCACACTGCTGCAGGCGGCAAGCCCTCCGCCACAGCTCTGACCCTGCCACTGGGCAAACCGGGCCGCACTTTGCAGGCGTCATGCATTTGTGTGTGTGCCAGAGCGGGTTACGGTGTTGGTTCTACCAGCATGCTGGCATAGGCTGCTGGCGGTGTTCTGGCAGGAATGGAAACAGATCAATGTCGCAGAAATTCAAGATTGCACTGGTAACCGGGGCAACCGCCGGGTTTGGGCATGCCATAGCCTTGCGCCTTGTGCATGAAGGATACCGGGTTATTGCCACCGGCCGCAGGCAGGAACGGCTGGAGGCTCTTGCAGGGCAGGTGGAGGCCGGCCGTATTCTGCCGCTACGGCTGGATATGACCGACCTTTCCGCCATACGCGCCCTGCCACAGAGCCTGCCACAGGAGTGGCAGGCGGTTGATGTGCTGGTGAATAATGCAGGGCTGGCGCTCGGGCTGGAAAAAGCATGGCAGACCAATCCGCAGGATTGGGAGACAATGATAGCAACCAACGTAACCGGGCTTGTGGAAATCACCCGGGCATTGCTGCCCGGCATGGTTGCGCGCAATAGTGGGCATGTTGTGTCTTTGGGGAGCACGGCTGGCACTTACCCTTACCCCGGTGCCAATGTGTATGGGGCGACCAAGGCTTTTGTGGACCAGTTCATGCGGAACCTGCGTAGCGATCTGCTGGGCAGGCAGGTGCGGGCAACCACCATTGCGCCGGGCCTGTGCGGGGGGAGTGAGTTCAGTCAGGTCCGGCTGGGGGATCAGGGCAAGGCCGATGCCGTGTATGCGGGCACGGCCCCGCTGCTACCGCAGGATATAGCTGAGACCGTGGCCTGGGTGCTTGGCCTGCCCGCCCATGTGAACATCAACCATGTGGAAATGATGCCAACCTGCCAGGCCTCTGCCGGTCTGGCAGTGGACCGCAGCATGCTGGGTTCATAGAGCGCTGGCTGGGTGCCGGGTTGCCGCACCATGCAGGGAGCTCAGGCCCGTGTTGTGGCCCTGCACCTGTCTGGCGCGGCAGGAGTAAGCTCCCCCCGGCATAACGGATCAGTGTGTTCCGTATAGTAGGGGGAGGCGCAGTAAAGCCGCGTTATGCGGGCACTTTACAGGCGATACACAGCTTGTTGCCATCCGGGTCGCGCAGGTAGGCAAGGTAGAGCGGGCCAACCGGGGTCTGGCGCACGCCGGGTGGGTTTTCAATGGTTTTGCCACCGTTTTCCACGCCTGCCTTGTGCCATGCGTCTGCCATGGCCGGAGTATCCGCCTGAAAGCTGATGGTGCCGCCATTAGCCGCTGTGGCGGCTTTGCCATCCAGCGGCGGGGTGACAATAAACCGGGCACCATGCTTGCCATAGGTAATGCGGCCCGTGGCGCTGATTTCTGACGGAGGAATGTTCAGGGCAGCAAAAACGGCATCGTAGAATTTTTTTGAGCGGGCAATATCGTTAGTGCCCACCATGATGTGCGTGAACATGGTCTGTCTGTTCTCCAGCGGTTGGAACGCAGGGAGGATGACCTGCCACGCCACGCACGGCAAGCCCTGTTCAGCTTATGTCGGCAATGCGTGCAAACCGTTGCTGCCGTCGGATGAACAGTTTTTCCGAAATGCGGAACGCCACGGTCTGCAACCAGCTATGGGGGGGCAGACCAATAATCTTGAACACCATGGTGGTAACGCGGCGCAGGTGCTGGGGGCGGTAGTTGCGCATGGCCCGCACCATATAGGCCGCAATGCAGCGTGTATGGTCGTAAGGTTGGTCTGCTGGCACATTGGTTGTGTAGTAGGCGGAGGCCAGTTCGTCGTCCTCGGTTTCCGTCACGCGGCCCAGCGCGATGCGGATACGCTGCCAAAGACCAATATTTTCGCGCTGCAGGTAGCGGTGCATGTGGTCATAAAACAGTTTGAAATGCCGGAACTCATCCGCGGCAATCTGCTTGCACAGGGCCTTAAGCACGGGTTCTTCCGTGGTGTCGGCCAGTGCGGAATAAAAAGAGGATGTGCCGGTTTCCACCATACACCGTGCGATCAGCTCCCCTGTGCGGGAACCGCGTACCGAGTGGTCCACATCCAGTGGAATCTTGTAAAAATCGCGGTAACGCTGGAATGCCGCCTGATAGTCCCACTCCGGGTCGGCCAGCATGGCCCAGCGGCCCAGCGCATCCCCATGCTGGATTTCTTCTTCCGCCCAGTGGTCGGCCGCCGTGCAGAAATCCGGGTCATTATGGAAGACGTTGTTGAGGTACTGCGCGTAGTCCACGCTGTTGCGCTCCACAACAGCGGCCGCCTTAATGGCGGGGATCAGCTCCGGGTCAACCTTGGAGGGATCAAACCGATCCCATGGCAGTTGATCAATCTGCCAGTGCTTCATGTACCGGACCTCCTGTTACGCCAAATCCACCGCCACGCCTGCATGGTCCGCCCTGTTGGAACAGGGGGGTAGCAGAAGAGGCTGGCGGGTTTTTTAAACCATATGGCGCGTTGGCAAAGTAGTGCGCGACAAAAAAGTACATCTGTACCCAAAGTGCCGCATATCTTGCCCGGGTCTGGCCCTGGCGCAAGGTCGGCGGCGCAAGGGTCTATCTATGGCACGGGGAGCCCGTGTACTGGAACAGGGAAAAACACGCCACGGCAGATACGGCCAGCTGCGCACCCTTACACCCAAGGGTAACGGTGCTGCCCGACTGGCCATAGCCCCCTTCCGGCATTGGGGTGGCGCTGGGGGGTGTTCAGGCGTTTTCGTGGCTGGTTGCGGGGAGTGTGTCTTCAAACGGGGGCAAGGCGCGTGGGCGGCGTTTGTCGTCCAGTGCGACAAAAATAAACTCCCCTTCCGTCACCTTGGACGTAATATGGGTGTGGCGCGCCCTGCGCCATGTTTCCACATGAATGGTCAGGGACGTGCGACCAGCGCGGATGATTTTGGTGTAGATGCTCACCTCATCCCCCACCACAACGGGTTCAAGAAACACAAGGCTGTTGATCGCAACGGTCACGCACCGCCCATTGGCCCGGAAGGCAGCGGTTGTGCCAGCGGCAAGATCCATCTGCGAGACAATCCACCCGCCAAACACGTCCCCTGCAGGGTTGGTGTCTGTTGGCATGGCCACAACGCGGATTGTGGGCACACCTGGCGGCAGATCGGAGCTGGATGAACGTGGCATCGCAAGTATGTCCTTAACTCTTTGGGTCGTCTGGAGTGGCAGAGGCCAGTTTGTAAGATAAGCAGAATTGCACCAAGGATGCCTCCTCAGTTTTGTGTGATCTGCATGTCATACCCACGCATCAGCCGCGAATAATCCGGGGGGTGCAGGCAGCATGCCTAGTTGCGGATAAGGACATAATGCACCGTGACATCGAAGTTGATATACTGATCCTTCATGTCCGGTGGTACCGGAGGGAGTTGTGCGCCTTGGAACATGCCAACCGTGGAGGCATCCAGTGCCGGGGTTGAAGACCCGCTCATAAAGACTTTGAACACATGGCCCGACCGGTCGAGAATAACATGGACCGACGTGCTGCCCTCTTCCCCCCGCTCAGCGGCTTCGGGTGGGTAGAACAGATGGCGCTGGATCCATGCGTCAATTTCCTGACCGTAGTCGCTGCTTACGCCATGCACGCTTGTGCGCGAGGCGTAATGGGCATTCAGCTGCCCATTTTCCACCATTGGCCCAATGGACATGTCCAGCGGGGCGTTTGACCCGCCAGGGCGGCCCCGGCGGTTGGGGCGGCGCGGGGCTGGTGCCTCGTTAAACGAATAATCCATCGGGTGCTGGAGCAGGGATTTCAGGTTTTGGGGGAGCTGCTGGGGCTGGGGGCGTGGTACAGCGCGGCTGCTCGGCTTTGATGTGGATTTGTGCGGGGTTGGCCGCGCTTTCTGGGGGGTAGGCTGGGGTTTGGGGAAACCATCATCCGACTGTGCAAGGGGGGGCACGTCCGGTGCTGCCTCACTGGCTTCGGGTGGGGATTTCTGGGTATCGGGCTGCTGCTCGGCCGGAGGGGGTGGGGCCGCCTGCGGAGCCGCATTGCCGCCACCGGCTTCGGGCGAATGGGGGCCAACCATGCCGCTGGAGGTTGTGGGCTGGGAAAAAACCATTTCCACCGGGGAAGCCTGATTGGACTGGGGGGAGCCAGTTTTGCCGTGGTGTGTTGCCTGATAAAGGAGTGCGGCCAGTAACAGAAAATGCGCAAGGGCAGAGGCCGTAAACACCGGCCCCAATGTGGGGTCGGCGTATATATCCTTACGGATCAGGGGGGTGGAGGAGCCGCGCACCGGGCCGCCCGGTGGTTTGGGCACAGGCATGAACGGGAACAGCCGCGGCCGTTGCCCTGCACCACCTTCCACTTCGGCCGGAGGGGGGGCAGAAAGAGGGCGTGCAGGTTGCAGGCGGGGTTCCTGCCTGTTGGGCAGGGCGGTATCCGGGCGTGTGGAAGAGCGACGCGTATCGACCATGGACTGCCCGAGTTCTCCCTTGCCCCGCATGAGTATGGTGTGCGTGGGTATAGCCCACTTGCCTGCTATTTTGCCATTGCTCAAGCCCCGGTGCTACAGAGAACTTTGGTCCGGGGCTTGGGCAGGTAACGGGCAGGGTAGAGGACCACTACAGGAATGGCCCGGTGTTGCAAGGCAGCCTGCACTACCACCACAGGTGATTTTACCAGATTTTAACGCGCTGCTGCACTGGCAGGTATAGCTTGTCGCCGGGCTGTACGTTCCAGGCATCGTACCATGCGTCAATATTGTGCATGGGCAGGTTTACGCGCGCTTCGGGTGGGGAGTGCGGGTCCGTGACAACAAGCCTGCGGATGGTTTCCTCCCGCAGTTTTTCGCGCCAGACCTGCGCCCAGCCCAGAAATACGCGCTGTTCACCGCTCAGCCCGTCCACTACCGGGGCGGGTTTGCCATTGAGCGATGCGTGGTAGGCATCCAGTGCCAGGGTCAGCCCGCCCAGATCGGCAATGTTTTCGCCCATGGTCAGTTTGCCGTTTACATGCACACCCGGCAGCACCTCAAATGCGTCATATTGCGCACCCAGACGGTCAGCCAGTTTCTGGAAGCGTTCGGCATCGTCTTTTGTCCACCAGTCGCGCAGGCGGCCGTGTTCATCAAACTGACGGCCCTCATCATCGAATGAGTGGGTCATTTCATGGCCGATCACGCCGCCAATGGCGCCGTAGTTTACGGCCGGGTCCGCCTTGATATTGAAGAACGGCGGTTGAAGAATGGCGGCGGGGAAAACCACCTGATCAAACAGCGGATTGTTGTAGGCGTTAACCGTTTGTGGGGTCATGTCCCATTCGTTGCGGTCCACCGGCTTGTCCAGACGGTCCAGCCAGTAGCGCCATTCAAAGGCCACACCGTTGCGCGCATTGCCGTACACATCGCCTTTTTTAACGGCAAGGTCTGTGTAATCGCGCCAGCGGTTGGGGTAGCCGACCTGAATTTCAAAGTTTTCCAGCTTGCGGAGAGCGGCCTCCTTGGTGGCTGCACTCATCCAGCTATTGTTCTGCAACCGGGCCCTGAAGGCGTTTTTCAGGTCGGTGGTCAGTTTTTGCATGGCCACGCGGTTTTCGGGGGGGAAGTAGCGCTGCACGTAAACCTTGCCCAGCGCCATGCCCATGGCGGCGCTGGTGGCTTGCACGCCCCGCTTCCACCGGGCGGTCAGGGTTGGCTGGCCGGTCAGGGCTTTGGTAAAGACAAACCGGGCCTGCTCAAAGCTGTCTGGCAGGTAGGCTGTGGCGTTTTCTACCAGATGGAAGGCAAGCCACGCCCGCAGGGTGTCCATGTCCGTTGCGGCCAGCACACGGGCCTCGCCTGTAATGGCGGAGGGTTCTCCAACAATCAGGCTCCGCTTGTCCATGTCCTGTGCGGGCAGGCCGGAGGCGCTGAGCCATGCAGCCCAGTCAAACCCCGGTGCCTTGGTCCCCAGTTCGGCTAGGGTCATGGGGTTGTAGGTTTTCTGTGGGTCACGCAGGTCCGTGCGGGGCCAGTGTGCTTCGGCCAGCTTGCTCTCAAAAATCACAATGGCGGCTGCGGCCTTGCCGGGTTCAGGCCAGCCTGCGAGCGTGAGCGCTTTTTCGATATAGCTCTGGTAAGCGGCTTTTTTGGCGGCAAATACGGGTTTGAGGTAATAGTCCCTGTCCGGCAGGCCCAGCCCGGCCTGGTCAAGGGTGAGCGCGTAGCGCGTGGGGTCCTTGGCGTCAGGGTTGATCCCCAGCGAGAAGGGACCAAACTGGAACGACCCCACAGCCGTACCACTCAGGGCCGCAAACCCTGCCATGTCCTTTATGGCGCGGATGGCATCCATATCCTGTGCCAGTGGCTGCGTGCCCAGACGTTCCACTTCCGCCACATCCATGTAGGAGGCGTAAAAAGTGCCCAGTTTTTCTTCCGTGCTGCGGGGGGCGGCCTGCGGGTGGGCGGACAGATCATCCAGAATGCTCTGGACCCGTGTGCGGGAGAGTTCGGCCAGCGCATTGAACGGGCCGTAGCTGGTCATGTCCGCAGGGATTTTAAGGTGGTCCAGATACGTGCCGTTAGCGTAGCGGAAAAAGTTGTTCCCCGGAACAATCGCCAGATCCCGCCCTGCAAGGTCCACCCCCCAGGCCCCAAAACTGGCCTGTGTGCTCTGTGGTGTGTCCTGTGGTGCAGCATGGGCCTGCCCGGCCAGACTGCCCGCCCCCATAATGGCGGAAAGCATAAGGGTATGGCGAAAAATGGCACGCAAGGACAGGTCTGGCACAGGGGAACTCCGGTTCTTTATTATAGTTGCTGACACTACGGATTGCTGGCCGTGTTTTTTAAGCAAAACACAAGATGAACACCTACCTTAGCCAGCTTGTTCCAGCCTGCCTACCCTCTTGCATGCGGAGGTTTTCTTAAAAAAAACCTTAGACACCGGCGCAGGTCTTTTTGATCGGGATTTGCATGAATGTGCAGCCGAACGGTTAAAAATAAGATGGATTTGGGCCAACAGCCTTGCACAGGGGGGGCTGTTTCCGTCATGAGAGAGGCCAGCTTTGCCGGGGGAGCATGGCTTGCGCGGCAACGTGGCGGCGCATGGGTGGGGAAGGAACGGGTTATTTTCGGGCAGCAAGCATATGGCTTTCCTCTGGCCATACATACCAGCAGGCACAGCCGCGCGTATTGGCAGCGTATGCTGTGCTGTGTCAGCCTGATCCCGCTCGGCCTGTTTGCAGCCCCTGTGGCGCAGGCGCAGAATACTCCCGGCCCAGTGGGCAAACCGGCTGCATTGCCTGCCACCCCCGCAGTGCCCGGTAAGGCTGGGCAGGCAAAACCCGCCCATGTGACCGCTCGTGGCGTAACCCATGTGGATGTGGGGGCGCATCGGTCCGATTTTGCTTTTCCCGCCGCCCAGCACGAGCCGGATGCCACAACGCATCTGAGCGCGGAAATGCTGCGTAACAGGGATGTCACCACCCTACGTGGGCTGGAGCGTGTGGCCCCGAACCTGACCATGCAGAGCATCAACGGCACGGCCTCGACCAATTTTTACCTGCGCGGTGCCGGGTTTAATGATTTTACGCAGAACAACATGCCCCCCGTTCTGACGTATATGGATGATGTGGCCTACGCGTACCCCGCCATGAGCAACGGGTTGCTGTTTGATATGGCCGATGCAGCCGTGGACCCGGGGCCGGTGGGTACAAAACATGGCCAGTCCACCACAGGGGGGGAGGTGCGCCTGCGCACCAACGACCCCACCACCACATGGCATTATGGCGGGATGGAGGACATAGCCTCCTACGCGCGGAGCCGGAGCGAGGCTTATGTGTCCGGCCCGCTGGCCAAGGGCTGGAGTTTTCGGCTGGCCGGGCAGACGCGGCAGGGCGGGGGGTGGCAGTACAACCCGACCAACGGCGCACATCTGGGGGATGCGGACCTGTGGGCCTTGCGTGGCAAACTGCGCTGGCAGCCCAATGAGCGCACGACCATCCAGCTCGGGGGCCACTTTGTGCAGGATAACAGCCAGGTGGTTACGGCGGTTCCCGTGCACAGGCTTATCGGGTCACAGCCTTTGCCGGGTTTTGGGCTGGGGCGGCGGGCGGAATGGTCCATGCGGCCAGAGTTTGCAAGCCTTGTAGGGCGCGGTGCGGGGCTTAAACCCAGCGAGCATAACCAGTACTGGGGGGCAGACCTGCGGCTGATCCATGATTTTGGTCCCGCTACCTTTACGGCCATCAGCGCGTTTGAAACCGAGCGGCAGGGCGAATACACGGATCAGGATGGCACGGCGCTTTCTCAGGCAGATACGTACCGCACCATAGATGCCAACGTGTTCACGCAGGAAGCCCGGCTGAACGGAGTTGCCCTGCATGGCCGCCTGAGCTGGGTTGTGGGGGCATATTACCAGCGCAGCCGCATGAACCAGCGGTTTTTCTTTGACTATACGGATTACTCTGCCCGCAAATACATGATGGCCACAACCTTTGGCATGAATCAGGAGAGCGTTTCCGAGTTCGGGAATGTCAGTTACCGTCTGCCGCATAATGTGACCATCTGGGCCGGGCTTTTGCATGAGCTGGATGACCGGGGCATTACCAGCCTGAAGTCCCAGATATTCGGCGGGGCAACCCGGAGTTTTGACCCCGAGAACACTGCCGCCAACCAGTTTGCCGGGCAGGTTGGGGTTTCGTGGCAGTTTGTACCGCAGGCTTTACTGTATTACAAAATGAGCAAGGGCTTTAAACCCGGCGGGTTTAGCGCCAACAATACGCAGGTGCAGGCCCAGTTGGACCCGTTTAAGCCGGAAACGGTTCTCACCTACGAACTCGGCCTTAAATCGGACCCCATACCGGGGCGTCTGCGCCTGAATGGTGCTGCGTTTTACAACGACTTTCATAACCAGCAGGTCATAGGCACCGTGCTGATCCCCAATTTTGGCCCGTTGAGTGAAATTACCAACGCCCCCAAATCCGAAAGCTGGGGGTTTGAGGCAACGCTGGAAGCCCACCCGTTTGGTCATCTGTTTTTAATGCAGAACCTTGGCTGGCAGCGCGGGAATTTTCAGGATTTTCCAAATGTGGACCGGGCCGCTACCAATGCGTACCACGCAAGCCACCCGCAGCAGTGGAAGGCCATTGAACGTAATTTTAGCGGCGTGGATAACGGCTCCCCAAAACTTACCTTGAACGGGGATGCCACATGGCGGCAGCCCCTGCCCCGGAACTACAGGCTGGATTTTGGGCCAGACTGGCAATACAGGGGCAGCCAGGCCATTACGGTGGGGGGAACCGGCTTTTACCGCCTGCCGCCGTATTTTTTGCTGGGAGCCCATGCAACCCTGCATTCTCCCTCCCAGTTGTGGGACATAACGGTTTATGCCCGCAATATTCTGGACCGCCGCTATGCGGAGAGCGGGGGCATGGCTACCACAACCTATTTTTATATTCCCGGCGAGCCGCGTTTTATTGGTGGCCGCATTGCCTGCCATTTTTAACGGCTGAAAAAAGCCATGACCTGCAATCTGGCCCCCTAGGGGCAAACAGGGCATGATGGCGGCATGACAAAACAGGTTGTTCAGACACAATCCTTCCTGCTCCGGCTGGGCGAGCAGACCGTGCATGTCCGCCAGATGGGAGAGGGGCCGGGTCTGCCGCTGCTGCTGGTGCATGGCTTTGGTGGCAGTGCAACCAACTGGCAGCTTACCCAGCAGGTCCAGGCGGCCCACCGGCGGGTTATTGCGTTTGACCTGCCCGGGCATGGCCAGTCCAGTGCTCTGGTTCAAGCCCCCACACTGGCGCGTCTGGCGCAGGTTACAGCCCTGACGCTGGACGGGCTGGGGGTGAGCAAAGCCCATGTTCTGGGGCATTCGCTGGGTGGTGGTATTGCCCTGTCCTTGCTGGAGAGTGTTCCCGCGCGGGTTGCCAGCCTGTCCCTGCTGGCCCCGGCAGGGTTGGGGCGCACGGTCAACATGGCGTTCATGACCCGCTTTGTGGAGGCCAGCACTGCGGCGGATATGGCGCAGGCCATGGCCATGGCTGTGTATGATCCCAAACTGATCGGGCGCAAGGTCGCGGAGTTTTTGGTGGAAGCCCGCGCCGTGCCGGGGGCACGGGCTGCGCTGCGCGCCATTGCGCAAACCTGCTTCCCCCATGGTGAGCAGGCCAATAACCTGCGCCCGTTGCTCAATAATCCGCCATGCCCCGTGCAGATTATCTGGGGGGAGGCAGATCAGGTATTGCCTGCCACGCAGGTGCAGGGGATTCCTGCACAGGCTAACTGCCATTTTCTGGCCCGCACCGGCCACCTGCCCCATATAGAGCAGGCGGCTACGGTTAATGCGCTGGTAAGGGATTTTTTACATGCATGTGAAAACCCCTGATCTTATCAGGGGTTTTGTAATCATAAGGTGCAACCCTTCCCCGATAAAAATGGGGGAAGGGGGTGTGTTTAGTCCATGCGTACGGAGGGGCGCACAAAACCGTCCAGCCAGTCCGTAAAGCAGGCAATGGCACCACGGAAGGGGCCATACAGTTCAAACTGATGCTGCCGGTAAAGGGCCATATGCCCAAGGCGTGCGCTCAGACCGTTTAAAAAACCGCCGCCAAAGGTTTTGCCATCGGCAAAGGCGCCCCAGCCATTATAATCCCCAAGGGCAACAATGGCCCCCCGGTTACGGAAGTTGAAGTCCGGCACAGGCTTTTTGTTAAAGATGTAGCCCGGCAGGTGGCGGGCCAGATGGTGGGCCTGCTGGCGGGCCACCTGTGCGGTGGGGGCCACTGGCGCATCCTTGATAAAGGAGCAGTCACCCAAGGCAAACACATGCTCGTCCACCGTGCTTTGCAGGTTGGCCTGCACGGTAAGCTGCCCGCCACGCTGGTAATCCAGCCCGTCCATATCCCGCGTGACATCTGGCGCTTTAACGCCTGCGGCCCAGACGCGGAACTGCGCGTTAACGCGGCTGCCATCCTTAAGAATAAACCCGCTTTCGTCTGCACCGCTGACCATGGTGTTGGTGCGTACGGTAATATTCAAAGCCTCAAGCTGCTTCTGGGCCGCGTCCGAGACATTCTGCGGGAAGGCAGGCAGAATGCGCGGCCCGGCTTCCAGCAGGGTTACGCGCATTTCCGGCGTGACCGGGGTAAAGTTGTACAATGCGCCAATGTCGAGCGCCTTGTGCAGCTCTGCAGCCAGCTGCACGCCGGTTGCCCCACCGCCAACAATGGCAATATCGACCGGTGTGCCACGGCCATAGGCCTGAATAATGGCATGGCGGAAGCGTTCGTTAAAATTATTGGCCTCAACCACGTTGTCGAGGAACATGCAGTGTTCCACCACACCGGGGGTGCCAAAATCATTGGCCCGGCTGCCAATGGCAAACACCACGGCGTCGTAATCCAGATGCCGTTCTTCAAGCAGCAGCTGGTTGTTTTCTTCCATCAGCGGGGCAAGGGTAATGCGCCTGTTGGCCCGGTCCAGATGCGCAATTTCGCCATAACAGAAGCGGAAGCCGTGGGCTGCGGCGTGGGAGACAAACGTAATCCGGTCGTTTTCGTTCCGGGCGGTTCCAGCGGCAAAGCAGTGGAGCATGGGTTTCCACACATGGCTGAAGCCTTTGTCCACCAGCGTGATTTCCAGCCTGCCGGAGCGGCCGAGCGTGTTGCCCAGGCGGGTTGCCAGGGCCAGACCGGCAACGCCTCCACCAATAATCACGAGCCGGAACCTGTTCGTCATATCATTCCTGTCCTTTGTCTCCCCCTTTTGGCCTGAGGGGGAGGCTGTTTTGCGGTATGTCGTCTTTTGTGCCACTGCGCGGCGAGCCGGCAGTGGCTGGGGTGGGCGCAGTTTTGCGCGGTTCAGGCTGCGCTGGACAGGTCCAGCAGCCCGATCACCCCATCTTCGGTGCCAAAGCCCAGTGTGCAGCCATCCGGGCTATAAGCCAGTGCGGTAACCGCGCCAGCCTGCCCCAATGATACAGGAAGTACGCGCTGGGTCGTGGGCTCCATCATCACAACCGTGCCATTGGCAAAGCCGGCAGCCACAACTTCCTGCGAGGGATGGAAGGCAACGCGTGTGCACAAAGCGCCCCCTGCGCCGGGGAGTTCTGCCGGGGGCTTGCCCATGGGGCCGCCACCAAAGAACGGCCACATCACCACAATGTCCGCACCACTGGTGGCCAGCCATTTGCCATTGCTGGAAAAAGACATGGAGCGCACTTTGGTCGGGTAGCCACTCATGCGGATGTTATGCCCATCTGCCAGCCGCCAGCCGTGCAGGTCGTTTTCCTGCATGGCGGTTACAACCGCATCCCCAGTCGGGTGCATGGCAATGCCCAGATGGCTGCCTTTCCATTCCAGCAGCCGGGCACTGCCATCCTTGGACTGGGTGAACCACAGCGACACACCATTATAGTGCGATGCAGCAAGGCGCTTGCCCTTGGGGTCAAACGCAATGCCGCCAACGGTGGTGGGGTGTTCAAACGTGCGGATAATTGTGCGACCTGTGGCATCGCGCAGTTCCACATTCTTGCCCGATGCCGCAGCGATCAGGGCGGTCTTGTCGCTGACAAATGTGGTAATGTGCTCCACCCAGCGGCGGGTTTTGGCCAGTTCTTCAATTTCGCCCGCAGGGTCAAGGCGGCACAGGCGGCCATCATCCCCGCCGGTTAAAAAACTGTCTGCCAGCGTATCGGGGGAGAGGGCCAGTACTGGCCCGTCATGCACCGCGTAGGTTGCCCACGCATTGGGGGCGGTCAGGTCATGCCGGTGGGCGACCACCACATCCCCCTCACCCGTGGTAAAGGCGAACCGGCTGGAATCGTGCGAGGCAACGCAGCCCGTAATTTCTCCCTCGACCTGTTTGAAGGCACCGCGCTTTTCAATCAGCCCGCGCAGAAGGGTTTCCTGGGTCGCGCTCATGCTGCAATGCAGCTTTCAAGCCCACGGCGGAGCTGTGGCCTGTTCAGGTTGCGGCCAATAAAGACCAGACGGCTCTCCCGGGTTTCGCCATCCTTCCATGGGCCAATGGCGTTGCCATCGGCCATCATGTGCACGGCCTGAAATGCAAAGCGCTCGGGCTGGCCTGCAAAGTCCAGAATCCCCTTGGTGCGCAGCATGTCTGCCCCTTTTTCCTGCAGCAGGGCGCTGATCCATGCCTGAAAACGCCCCGCATCCAGCGGCTGCTTGACCTGAAGGGACACGCTGGAAATGTCTTCCTCATGGTGGTGTTCGGGATGTTCAAGAAAATCAGGGGTGTTTTCCAGCACACGGGCCAGATCAAACCCGCCACGGTCCAGCACATCGGTCAGGTGCACATTGCCTTTTTTGGCGTGGTGGATGGGGGCCGAGGCATTAATCTTGCGAATGGCGGCCTCAATCTGGGCAATCTGGCCTGCATCCACCAGATCGGTCTTGTTGAGGATAATCACATCGGCAAAAGCGACCTGTTCGCGCGCTTCGGGGCTTTCGGCCAGCGTGCTCAGGAAGTTAAAGGCATCCACAACTGTTACCACGGCGTCCAGTTTTGCTTTTTCGCGCACGTCTTCATCGGCAAAAAAGGTCTGGGCCACGGGGGCGGGGGCGGCAAGGCCGGTGGTTTCCACAATAATGCCGTCAAACTTGCCGCGGCGCTTCATCAACCCGTTCAGAATACGGATCAGATCGCCCCGTACGGTGCAGCAGATGCAGCCGTTGTTCATTTCGAACACTTCTTCATCCGCATCTACAACCAGATCGTTGTCCACGCCCAGTTCGCCAAATTCGTTAATGACCACGGCATATTTGCGCCCGTGTTCGGCGGTCAGGATATGGTTGAGCAAGGTGGTTTTGCCCGCGCCCAGAAAGCCGGTCAGCACCGTAACGGGCACACGGGTATCGGGCGTGCTTGTGGCAGCATTTTCCGGCGCGAGGGATGCGTCAGACATAGGGTAAGCCTCCAATTCAACAATCGTGCTTTTCATATAGGACGCCAGATTATGAGAAACCAGAGAGGCACGGCCCCGCCGCGCCATAACCGGAACTTCCGTGGCGTGTAAAAAGCCTAGTTTCTGTGTGTGTCCGTGGCGGTAACAAGGGGCTGGGGTTTTTGTTTGGGAGCGGCAGAACGCAGGAACCGTACGGCCAGCGCGCCATAAAGGGCATGGCTGCACAATGCGCGTGAAACCCCAAAGGCCAAAAAGGCACTGGCCATAAGCGCTAGCGTGATCTGCTGATTATCGCACATTTCCATCACAATAACGGTTGCGGTCAGGGGGGATTGGGTGACCGCGGCAAAATAGGCCACCGTGCCCAGCAGCACCACGGCACCGGGCGTGGTGTGCGGCAGAAAATGCGCAATCCACCCCCCCATGCCGGCCCCGACAGAGAGCGAAGGCGCGAACAGCCCACCGGGAATACCCGAACAGTAGGAAATAAGGGTGGCCAGCAGCTTGAACAAAAAGAACGAGGCCGGGTACTGGTCGGAGCCCATAATAATGTCACGCGCCTGCATGTAGCCCGTGCCATAGGTCATGCCGCCGCAAAGCAGGCCGATTATGGCCAGCGCCAGCCCGCACAACGCGGCGAACAGAACGGGACGCAGGCTGATAAACCGCCCGAATGCGCCCGGAATCCCGCGGGAAATGCGGACCAGAAGGGCCGAGAACATGCCCCCGCACAGTCCCCCCACAACCCCGCAGACCACCACAGCCAGCCAGCTCGCCCCAACCGGCACGGCGGAATAGGTGTGGCCGAAATAGGTGTAGTTCCCCACAAGGGCTATGGCGGTCACGCCAGAAATAACCACGCAGGTCAGCATGGTGCCGCTGGTGCGCTGCTCAAAGGAGTGGGCCAGTTCTTCTATGCCAAACACAATGCCAGCAAGTGGGGTGTTAAAGGCCGCCGCGACCCCGGCAGCCCCACCAGCCTTGATCAGGGCGCGCTGCTTGGTCACGTCGGTCAGGCCCGCAAGGCGGCCTACCGTATGCATGATGGACGCCCCCACCTGCACGGTTGGCCCTTCGCGCCCGATGGAAGCACCACTGAGCAGGCCAAGGCAGGTCAGGCAGATTTTGGCCAGTGCAATCCGCAGGGCCAGAACCTTGTCCACAATGGTCATGTCATGCAGGTGCATGCAGGCAATGGCCTGCGGAATGCCGCTACCCTGCGCACCGCGGAACCATGTGCGGGTCAGCCAGGTGGAAAGTGCCAGCCCCAGCGGGGTCACCAGCAGCATCAGCCATGGGTTGATGTGCATAAGGGTCGTGCGCACGTGGGCGGCCTTGTCTGCCAGCCCGGCAAAGGCCACGGCTACCAGACCAACCAGAACTGCCCCCGACCAGTACATAAGCTTGCGGCGCCAGCTTACCGTGCCAGCCTTGGCGTGTTCACGCAGATGGCGCAGGGACTCTGCGGTGGGTATCACGCTCGCGGGGGGCATGAGGCATCTCTTGCATAAAAGAAAAAGGATGCGGGACAGTCTAACATTTCATGCGCCAGAAGAAAGACATTCCCGCCTTTTATTACGGTTTTCTGTTTATTTTTCTGCTGAAGAACCCGAATTGGCGGGGAATACCCCTGCGGGCGGTATGCTCAGGATCGTATTATCATGCTTGGCGCAGGTTTCGGGCTCTATGTGAATATGGACCAGCGTGCTGCCCATATGCGCACGCAGGGCGTGCTCAATACGGTCGCATATGTCATGCGCGGCCTTTACGCTCATGGTGCCTGGCACAACCAGATGGAACTCAAGGAACGTCATGGCCCCCACAATGCGGGTGCGGATATCATGCGCCTGAATGGCCCCATGCCCGTTGGAGGTAATAATCGAGCCGATCTCGCCCAGTGTCTGGGCATCCGGGGCTTCGTCCATCAACCCGGCTATGGAGTCCCGCATGACCTCCCAGCCCACCCGCAGCACGTTCAGGGCCACAAGCCCGGCCAGAACCGCATCCAGCTGCGGCCAGCCGAGCAGGGGGATCAGCGCAACACCGGCCACAAGGGCCACACCTGTCCACACATCGGACAGCACATGCTGCCCCCCGGCAATAAGGGCGGGGGAGTGGCGGGCCTGCCCGGCGCGCAGCATGATCAGCCCCCAGACCAGATTAACGCAGGTTGCCGCCGCGTTCAGCAGCAGGCCGTTCCATGGTGCCAGTGCGGGGTGGGGGTGCAGCCAGCCTTCCACGGCCTCGCGGCCAATAATAAAGGCGGTAATGACCACCAGTGTTCCCTCGGCCACGGCAGACAGATACTCCGCCTTGTAGTGGCCATAGGTGTGGTTGTGGTCCGCCGGGCGCTCTGCAACGCTTAATGCCCACAGCCCCCCAGCGGCGGCGACCACGTTAATAATGGTTTCTATGGCATCTGCATGCAGGGCAACGCTGCCGCTTACGGCAAAGGCAGCGTATTTGAGCCCCAGCGCCACAAGGCTGACAAACAGGCTGACAACGGCAAGGCCCCGGTTACTTTGGGGAAGCGGAAGTTCGGGCATAGGCTCTTGTTATGCTGGTGTTAGACGGTGTGCGGGTCAGACAGGTGGCACGTGGGGCTGTAATCCTGTGTTTCCATCTGCACGGTGGGGTGGGCAATGCCAAAGCGCTTGCGCAAGGTGGTGACAAGTGTGTCGAGCAGGTGGCTATCGCTTTGCGCATCCGCCGCGTTTGCGCTGCGGACCAGATGCACGGTCAGGGCGGTTTCGGTCGTGCTTATGGGCCAGATGTGCAGGTCATGCAGGTCGGCAACACCGGGGGTACCGCGCAAAAAGCTTTCCACTGCACCGGGGTCCACCTCACGCGGGACAGCATCCAGCGCCATATCCAGCGAATCCCGCAAAAGGGACCATGTGCTCAGGACCACCACAACAGAAATGGCAAGGCTTATGGCGGGGTCTATCCATGCAACATGGGTTAGCAGTACCAGCCCCCCGGCAATAACCACGGCAAGGGATGTCAGAGCATCGGCCATGAGGTGCAAAAAGGCCCCGCGAATATTCAGGTCCCCTTTTTGCCCGGCGGCAAACAGCATGGCGGATGCCCCGTTTACCACAATGCCAATGCCTGCAACCACCATCATGGTCATGCCCGCAACGGGGGTGGGGTGCATCAGGCGGTGGATGGCCTCCCACGCAACGCCGCCAGTAACCAGCATGAGAATAATGGCATTGGCCAGTGCCGCCAGAATGGAGGAGCGGCGCAACCCATAGGTAAAGCGCACGGTCGGGCTTTTGCGTGAGAGGTGCTCGGCCAGCCAGGCAGCCGCCAGTGCGAGCACGTCTGAGAGGTTATGCCCCGCATCGGCTATGAGCGAGAGCGAATGGGCATAAACGCCCCATATGGCCTCGGCCACCAGATAGAGCGAGTTAACGGCAATCCCTATGGCAAAAGCCGTGCCAAAGGAGGCCGGCGTGTGCACATGGTGGTGGCCAAATCCGTGCTTGTGCGTGCAGGCCGCCCCGTTACCTTCATGCTCATGCTCATGCTCATGCTCATGCTCATGCTCATGCTCATGCTCATGCTCATGCTCATGCTCATGCTCATGCTCATGACCGTGGGCGCAGGGCGGGGGGCTGGCATGGCCTGCGCAACCCGAGTGGTCCGCATGGTCATGCGTGTGCATGTCTGGGGCTGGCATGGCTCTGGCTGCTTTCATTCACACAAAGGGCCGTGGGGGAGAGGCCCCGTTCCGGGGTTGCCATCTTATGTAGGGTGGGTTGGTGCGGAATAGAAGTGGAATATTCCCACACCGATTGCGCGGCAGACGTTGCACGCCCAAGCCGTTCCAGAATAGGGAAGGGGACAAAGGATCGTTTTGCCTCACTTGCAATTATACTGGATGAACACGCCCCATGCTCCGTCTGACTGAACTGCGGCTACCGCTGGACCACCCGCCCGAGGCACTTCGGCAGGCGATCTGTGAGCGGTTGGGCATTGGTGCGGATGCGCTGGAACACTATACCGTGTTCAAGCGCGGGCATGACGCACGCCGCCGCTCTGCCATCTGGCTTGTGTACACGCTGGATTGCGCCGTGCGGGACGAGGCAGATGTGCTGGCCCGTTACCGGAGCGCGCACCCCGGCAACCCCCACGTACAACCCGCGCCAGACATGGCCTGGCATGCGCCCATTGCCAATGGCGCAGCCCTTGCCGCGGCAGAAGGGTATAAACGCCCCATTATTATCGGCGCCGGGCCATGCGGGTTTATGGCCGCCCTGATTCTGGCCCGCGTGGGGTTGCGGCCCTTACTGCTTGAGCGTGGCAAGGTTGTGCGTGAACGCACGGTAGACACGTTTGCCCTATGGCGTCGCTCCGTGCTGACCCCGGAGAGCAACGTCCAGTTTGGTGAGGGCGGGGCTGGTACCTTTTCCGATGGTAAACTCTACAGTCAGGTGCGGGACCCGCGTTTTCTGGGCCGCAAGGTGCTGGAGGAGTTTGTAAAAGCTGGTGCCCCGGAGGATATTCTTTATCTGGCGCACCCTCATATTGGCACGTTCCGGCTGGTGTCCATGGTGGAGCATATCCGTCAGGAGGTGGAGCAGGCCGGTGGAGAATACCGCTTTGGGGCCAGAGTGGATGACCTGCTGCTCAACGCATCTACCCGCAAGGTGGAAGGGGTGCTCCTTTCCAGTGGGGAGGTGATTGCGGCAGACCATGTTGTGCTGGCCGTGGGCCACAGTGCGCGCGATACGTTTGCCATGCTGCAAAAACAGGGTGTGAGCATGCAGGCCAAACCCTTTTCCATGGGGGTGCGGATCGAGCACCCGCAATCGGTTATTGATACGGCCCAGTTTGGCCCCAGCGCAGGCAATGAGCAGTTGGGGGCCGCCGAGTACAGGCTGGTCCACCACGCAGCCAATGGGCGGGGTGTGTATTCCTTCTGCATGTGCCCCGGCGGTACGGTTGTGGCGGCAACATCGGAGGAAGGGCAGGTCGTTACCAACGGCATGAGCCAGTATTCCCGCGCCGAACGGAACGCCAATTCGGGCATGGTGGTGGAACTGCGCCCCGGAGAGGATTACCCGGATGACCCGCTGGCAGGTATTGCCTACCAGCGCCACTGGGAGCGGCAGGCATTTCTGGCCGGGGGTGGGGATTACCGCGCCCCTGCCCAGCGTGTGGGGGATTTTCTGGCCGGCCGCCCCTCTACCGCGCTGGGGGATGTGGTGCCCTCCTACAAACCGGGAGTAACACCAGCGGACCTGTCTACCTGCCTGCCGGATTTTGTGGTGGAAGCCCTGCGTGAAGCCCTGCCCCGGTTCGAGCGTAAACTGCGTGGTTTTACCATGGATGATGCGGTCATGACCGGGGTGGAAACCCGCACGTCCTCCCCCATCCGTGTACCACGGGGGGAGAATGGCCAGTCCGTCAACACACCGGGCTTGTACCCCGCGGGGGAAGGGGCCGGGTATGCCGGGGGGATCCTCTCCGCCGCCATGGACGGTATCCGCATGGCCGAGGCCGTTGCGCAGGATATGGCTGGCCTGCCGGTTACGCTGGCGTAAGGGCCTATCCCGCGCGTGCGGGGCTTCAGGGAATATTGGCCAGAAACTCTTCCACCAGTTCGGTAAAGCGCTGGGGGGCATCGGCATGGACCCAGTGGCCCGCACCGCGAATGCTCTCCAGCCGGTGGTTGGGAAAAAGTGCCCGCATGGCGGCGTAATTACCCGGGCTGATATAAGGCGAGTTTTCCCCGCGAATGAACAGGGTTGGCCCTTCATAGCGTAAATCTGGGGCAAGGTGGGGCCAGCCCATAATGTCGGGCATGGCGGCCTGAATATCGTGCAGGCCAATGGCCCAGCCGGGATTATCCCCCTGTCGTATGTTCTGCGCCATAAGCTGGCGCACCGCATCGCTTGCAATATAGGGGCGCAGCAGGTCGTTGGTGCTGCGCTGGTCCAGATGTGGAGGGAATTGCAGCTGCTCCAGATTATCGGGCAGGTCCAGCCGGTCAAACCCGCCCTGTGCGGGAGCTATGTCCACTACAATCAGGGCGCGTATGGCGGTTGGGTGGGTCAGGGCTGCCATCATGGCGGTTTTGCCCCCCATGGAGTGCCCGAGCATAATGGCGGGGCTGGCGTGGAGCTGCTCCATTGTGTCCAGCACATCCTGCGCCATGGCAGGGTAGCTCATGGGGCCGTGGGGGCTGTTGCCGTGGTTGCGCAGGTCCATGGCCAGTGTACGCCGGGTTGTGGCCAGCTTGCGCTGCACAAAACCCAGGTTGCGCGCCCGGCCAAACAGGCCATGCAGCAGCACAACCGGCAGGGTTTTTTCGGGCGTTGGGTGTTCGGGGCCGCGCTCGCTCACGTTTAGCAACACTGTTCTGCTCTTTCCTCTGCTCTGGCGCGTATGGCGCATGGTGGGGCAGTTTTGCCCAGCTTTGCCGCTGAATGCGAGGGGCAGAGGGCTGTTTTTTCTTCACCTTCCAGAGAGAGGGCAGGTGTGCCACAGTCAGCCCCATAGTTTATGGCGTGCGAGAGGAGGCGTGCATGCAACGGTGCCTTGTTATTCTCAGCCAACTGGACCAGACCGAGGTTTTGCTGGGCATGGCAGCACAGGCGCTCACCCGTATTCGGGGGATGCAGCGGATTGATGTGCTGGCCGCGCGGGAACCTCCGGAGCAGATTCTGGGGCGCATCGGGTTTTCCGATACACAGGCCCAGACCCTGCGGGCTCAACAGCGCGAATGGGCCGATGCCCTGCATACCCGCTTCCAGCAATGGCTGGCGCAGGAATATGGCACTCCCGCAGACCGGCTGGGCAAGGTGGAGGTCAACTGGCTGGACCCCGAAATTACGGTGGACCGCATTATTGCAGGTTACGGCAAGGACGCCGACCTGCTGATTCTGGGTTTCCCCGATAGCCGGGACAGCGCACAAAAGCATGTGGCCACCCGTGCCGCCATTTTTGAATCCGGACGCCCCGTTCTGTTTGTGCCCCCATTCTGGGAGCAGACCAGCGGGAACCGCATGTTCATGGCATGGAAAGACACCCCCGCCTGCCGCCGCACGTTTTTTGCCGCCCGCTCCTTTGTGGGGGCGGCTGAGGCGGTTGAGGTTGCCGTATCCGCCACCGACCCGTTGCCGCTGGATATTCTGCCCGGCGTAACCCTAACCCAGCAGCCTGTTGTGGAGAGCCACAACGCCGGGCAAACCCTGCTGGATATGGCCGGAACCTTCCGTGCCGACATGCTGGTGATCGGGGGGTACCAGCACAACATGCTCTATAGTCGGCTTATGGGCAGTGTGACCGACTATATTCTGGCCACCCCCCGTGTGCCGGTGCTGTTACAGCACTAATAGCCTTGGCGGCTGGCCGTCTGGCAGGGAGTTCAGGGCGCGCGGAGAGTTTTGCGCGCAAAAGCCCAGCACAATACACCAAAGCCCAGCGTGCCCAGAATGGCGGGTACGTTCTGGGGCACAAAGGCGGCGAGGGAAAAAGCATTATCCCGCCCTGTGGCGCCGGAAAGAACAGCCAGTAACACCCCGGTCAGGCTTTCCCCCACAATAAAGCCAGATGCCAGCATGGTGCCGGTGGAACCACCCTCCGGGCTGCTCTGGCCTGTGGCGCTGGCAGCATGCCGGTTACGGCTGATCCGCTTGAGCACCCACCCCAGTATGGCCCCGCAGGCCAGTGTCAGGCTGACGGAGGCAGGCAGGTACAGGCCCACGGCCACCCCCAGCGGTGGCAGAGCCTGCCCCCGGCGGCGCAGGCCAAGGTCCAGCACAACCAAGCCTACCCCCAGCCCCATGCCAACGCAAAGCATGGTCCAGTCCAGTGAATGGGTAAAAATGCCTTTGGCAATCAGGGTGATCAGGGCGGGTTGAGGGGCAGACAGGGCATGGGCCGGGTCCATGCCGGGGCGGGGCATGGCGCCAGTAAACCCGTATGCCTGATACAGCAGGTTAAGAACGGGCGGGATAACCGCAGCCCCAACAAGGCAGCCCGCTATAAGCGCGACTTCCTGCTTCCACGGGGTGGCCCCTACGAGCTGGCCGGTCTTGAGGTCTTGCAGGTTGTCGTTGGAAATGGCGATGGTGGCGGTAATGGCCGACAGGAGCAGGATGGTAAACGCTGTGGCCAGTTTCTGGCCATCTGCCATCATGGCATCAGGTGTCAGGCCCAGAGCTTCCAGTGCCAGAATCATCAGTGCGCATAAGACTGCGCCAATAATGATAATGCCCGAAATGGGGGAGGAGGATGACCCCACAATACCCGCCATGTACCCGCAGGCTGCGGCCATAACAAAGCCGAATACAACGCAGAACACCACAGCCACGCCAACAATAGGCCAGAACCCGTGAGCCACGGGGGCCAGAAATGCGGCAAAAAAACCAGTCAGCAACAGCATGGCCCCCACCATAAGCACCCCCATGGTGCGGGCGGAAAGGTCCTTGTCTGTTGTGGCGGTCAGGCCCGTTGTGCGTTGCAGCATGGTGCGTATGCCCCGCAGCACGGGGGGCATGAGCTCGATCAGGGTCCAGAGGGAGGCAATGGCAATGGCACCAGCCCCCACAAAGCGGACCTTGTGCAGCCATATGTCCTGCGCAAACTGGGCGGGGGGTAGGTGCGCGGGGTTGGGTAGCAGGCTGGTCAGCCAGGGCACACCCACGCCCCATGCCAGTATGCAGCCTGTTAGCATGGCCATGCCCCCGCTCAGGCCAACCAGATACCCCGCCCCGATCAGGGCGGGGGAAAACGCGGCACTGAGCTGGAATACGGCACTCCCCGCACTTGCGGTCAGGTTAAGCCCATCGGCCAGCACGCGCAGGCCGCCACTGCAAAACGAAAAAACAGAGGCCATGACCCCGCCGCTGATCAATGCCTGCAGGCCGCGCTGGTTGCTCTTATCCGCCCCTGCACGCAGGATTTCGGCCGCGGCCACGCCTTCGGGGTAGGGCAGGCTGCTTTGTGTGACCAGCGCACGCCTGAGCGGGATGGTGAACAGTACCCCCAGCACCCCGCCAGCAAAGGACAGTCCCGCCGTTTGCCAGAAGGGAAAATGCGTCCAGAACCCGGCAATAATCAGCCCCGGAAAGGTCGCAAACACGCAGGACAGGGTGCCCGCAGCCGAAGCCTGGCTTTGCACCATGTTGTTTTCCAGCAAGGTGCCCCCACCCATAAGGCGCAGCACGGCCATGGAAATAACCGCAGCGGGTATGGATGAGGCAAATGTCAGCCCGATCCGCAGGCCCAGATACACATTGGAGGCGGTAAATACGATGGTAATAAGCGCGCCAAGCAGCAGACCACGGAGTGTGAGTTCCCGTTGGGGGTTCGGGCTGGCCATGCGTCCTGTCTCTCCCGGAGGGTCATGGAGGTTACGCCATCCATCATGCGGGTGGTCTGGCGTTCCCTCGCGTACGGTCTAAGGGCGGAGGGTTTGCGGGCAGGCCGCAATCCTCCGCTCTTTTGTGCACATACGATGCTCACAGGGATTTGTCTGCCCCAAAGCGGGTCAGAAGGTCAGTTCAATGTTGCTTTGCACAAAGGCGCCAGATGTGGCTCCGGCGTTGGTCATGGTGCGCGAGGCAAAAATGTATTCCCCATCAATACCAAGCGTAATGTGGCGTGTGGCCCGCCAGGTAAAGCTGGCCTGTGGCATGGTGGCTGTGTAGGCCCCGTGCGGGCGGTAGGCATAAAAGGCGGTGCCGCTGGCATAAATGGCATCCTGCCGGCTGTTGCGCCACACGGCGGGCACCTTGAGCAGCAAGGTGGTGTTGGGGGTGGGGGCAATGGTGGCAATGGGGCCTACGTCGATCAGGTTCGACTGACCGATATAGGTGCTCATATCCAGGTAGTAGGCGCTGGGCACGTAGGGGGACAAAAAGCTGCCCCAGGAGCTACGCTGGCCTTTGCGCATATTCCCGCCGGAAACACTGTCCACCTGTATGCCAATGGCAGGGTGGCCGGGCCATTTTGCAAACCGCCAGGAGAGCGTGGCATCAATGGCATAGGCGGAAACCGGGCGGGTTGGTCCGTTTTTGGCTGCACGGAACTCACCCCCCTGCCACATGGCCCCGACCGAAAATTCCAGCGGGCCAGCATTACCCCATATGCGTGTGCCCGGTGTGTCGCGGTGGGTGGAGCCGGCAATGGAGCCACCAGCCAGCGAGGGCAGGGGGCTTTTGGAGAGAATGGTCCCCAGATAGAACGTATCCACAAAAATCTGGCTGTTGCGCCCCAGAAACTTGAAGCTGGGCACCGCATAGGACGTATAGGCCCCGAACAGGCGCGAGTTCCAGCCGACCTGATCATGGAACATGGCTGAAGGCGCGTTGTTGGTCAGGGTTAAATAAAACCCGTCTATGCGAAAGTTTTTCCAGAACGCATAGCCGCGCAGACCATTCCAGGAATAAGGCACGGAGGGGTACACGCTGCCTGCGGTAAAGTAGGGTGGTGCATCCAAAAAGGTCATGCGCCCGGCCATGCCGCCCACGGTGGCGTTAAGCACCCTGCCGCGCACTTCCACAAAAGCCTGTTGTGCATCCAGCCTGCTGCGCCAGCGGCCCCCGGCATAGCCATAGTAATTGATCCCCGCCGCCTGACCGCTCATTAACTCGCCATACAGGCGCACATGCTCGCCCAGATGCAGGTCTGCCCCAGCGTTCCAGCGGAAGTTGTTGCGGTAGGCGGGCTCTTTTTTGGTTGAGCCAAAACCTGCGCGCTGGTCATAAAAATTATGCTGCCGGAAGTTGCCGCTCAGCGTCAGGTAAATATCACCGTTTGTGTTGAACGGGATGTATTTGAGCGCATCCATGGGGTCCAGGCGGTTGCGTTTGTCACGCAGGCTGGACCAGTCCTCCGCCCAGCGGGAGACAGCATAATAGCCCACGGTGCCAAAACCCGCAGCGGCCCCTGTATTGGCGTTGAACACTCCCCACGGGCCCTGATGCAGCAATGCTGTTGGCAGGGGGGTGAGCTCGAGCGACTGCGGCTGGCCATACGCTTCGGGGCGGCTGGTCAGGGGGGGGAGCAGGCGGCTGTTATCCCAAAATCCGGGGCGTGGGGCCGTGGCAGCAGGGGGTGTCACGGTAACAATGCGGGCACCCGTAATCTGCGCAGGGGCGGTTACGGTGGTGGTCGTTGTTGTCGTCGTCGTGGTGTCCGGCTGCGTGTTCTGCTGTGTGGCAGGTGGCGTGTGCGGCATGTGGAGATACGCCGCATTGGGCGCGGTTTCGGCCCCGGCGGGGGCAGCCCACAGGCAGAGCAGGGCCGAGCCAGAGGCCAGCAGGCCCGTGCGCAGGGCGACAGAATAAGCGTAACAGCGCGGGCCGGGCAGGGGGTAACGTGTGGTGCTGGCTGGTTTTGGAGTGGTGTGGTCGGTGATTACGGTCATGGGCCGAGGTCACTTCTTGTTATTTTTATTAGGTCTGGCAATTCATTCAATTATTGAATGACTTATATTATCATTATTGCTATAAATGCGATTATGTCATATCGCATTTGCGTGTGCTGCATCCCTTATACGGAATACAGCGCCACACTTCGATAAAAAAATTGGAAAAATCTGGTTAACAAATCTGTGTTTTTTCAAAAACTGTTAGAAAAAACACAACTCAGGCAGACGGAACCCGGCGCTGGAGCGTATGCAGGCAGGTTTGCGTGCGCGTAGCCAGGCGGATGTCATGCACCTTGGTTACGGCCTGCTCGGCCTTTTTGCGCCATGTGGTGGACATGCCCGTGGGGGAGCAGATGTTTTTGGTACTGCCCGTTGCGGCTGCGTTGGGTTCGGTCGCGCTCAGCACCATTGCAGGCTGGCGGGGGAGCAGGCGTTGCAGCGTGTGCTCTACCGTCCGGGCCGTGCGGGCATCGGTCTGTGGCAGAACGGTTGCCACAATACGGGCGGCTTCCGGCCTGCCCTGTGCCAGAGCCTGCATCACATCGTCCCACCCATGGGGGCGGGAGAGTGCTGTAGCTGTCTGGGCTACGCCATCATGCGTTGCCATGTACAGCACATGGTCTGTTTTGTCGCTCTGCATGCTGGGTGGCAGAGGCTTGTCCTGCGTGGCCATAACGCACAGTCCAGCCGACAGGCAGACCAGCAGGGCAGACAAAAGAGGGCGCAGTGCTCGCACGGTGTAGGTATCTCCCTTGGTGAGTAAAGACAGTTGCACGGTGGAAAATGGCGCGGACATGGCAAGGGCGTGGCACGGCTGCCAAAGGTTGCCCCGCCCAAGCGGGATGGCCTATAGGGTGCGGAACAGATCGGAAGGCGCGCACGCCGGGTTAATGGTCGTTCGCCGTTTGTGGGGCGACCGGGTATGCCCCGTGTTCCGTTTTTCCTGATGCATGATTTGGCTCGACTAAGGAATGAATGACATGAGCGCTTCTCTTTCTGCTTCAGAGATCACCCGCCTCCAGAGCGCGCTGCGCCGCCTGCTGGGTTCGCCTGAACTGACCGTAAACCCGGCCCCGCGTGCAGGCATGTCGGTCGAACTGGCCGTAAAGGGCGAAGTCATCGGCACCGTTCATCGTGATGATGAAGATGGTGATGTCAGCTACGCCGTAAACATGGTGGTGCTGGAAGAAGACCTGCCCCGCGCCTGAACCGCAGCGCCAGTAAAAAAGCCAGTCCTCCGCAAGGGAGGGCTGGCTTTTTTTATGGGTTCAGTGCGGCCTGTTATTCAGGCGTTGGAAGGGGTGGCCGATGCCTGCATGACGGGCGCACGCCGCATGGGGAATTCCACGTTGGTAATTTTCCACTTCCAGCCCTGAATACGTAATTCAACGCGCAGGGGTGTTTCGCGCTCATGGCCGGGCAGGGGCATTTCCATAACAAACTGGTCCAGCCGGTTAAAATGGACCGAAGCCCGCGTGGCCAGCGATGCAAAAGAGGGCGTGGCAGGCTGCTCTGCAGAGGTGGAAGCAGGCAGGGCCTCATCCAGTAATGTGCCAAGGTTGGCTTGTGTGACTGTGGTATCCACCGCGTTGGATACGGCTGTTGTGGCAAAGGACGACCCAAAATCGGGCAGTTCATCCGCTGCGGGCTGGATGTTCAGGTGCAGGCCAGCCAGCGTCTGCCGTTTGAGTGAGGCATCAAGCGCACCCCAGTTGATCATCCGCCCAAGGGCTGTGGCATCGTGGCGTTGCAGGTCGGAAGCAACAGACCACAACGTGACAAAAGGGGAGGCCAGATACAGGCCAAACGACGCAGCTGCCGTGGCAACACACACCCGGCGCGCGGTCTGGCGGCGGGGCAGACTGGCTGGCCGGACTGCGGGTCCGGGCTGGGTGAAGGTTGTCATGTTACACATTCCTCATATGCGTTTGGTGCAATTCTTATAAACCAGTTACCTTCTTCTAACCAGATAATAATGTGTACGGTTCCATGCGTTATTACAAAAATATGACCTTTGTTACACAGTGTTAGGGTGTCCATAACGTGTATGGGGGCGTGTATGCCCCCGGACTACTCAGGAGCGGATACAAAAGACCCATGCAGCTTGACCTCAGCGAAAATGAAATCCAGCGCTATTCTCGCCACATTCTGTTGCCCGAGGTCGGCGGCACGGGGCAGGTCGCGTTAAAAAACGCCTCCGTGCTTGTGGTGGGGGCCGGTGGGCTGGGTGCGCCAGCGGCTTTGTATCTGGCTGCCGCAGGCGTGGGCCGAATCGGTCTGGTGGATGATGATGTGGTCGAACTGTCCAACCTTCAGCGGCAGGTGCTGCACACCACGCGTGCCGTGGGGCGCAAAAAGGTGGACACCGCGCGTGAACAACTGGCCGCCCTGAACCCCGAAATTGTGGTGGAGGCATGGGATATGCGGCTCAATGCCGGCAATGCCCACGACCTTGTCGCTCAGTATGACCTTGTGTGTGACGGGTGTGACAACTTTGCTACCCGTTACGCGGTTAACGCTGCCTGCGTGCAGGCTGGCAAGGTGCTGGTCTCCGCCGCAGTACAACGGTTTGAAGGGCAGTTGGCCACATTCAGCCCCACGCAGGGTGGCGGGTGCTATAACTGCCTGTACCCTGCAACAGACGGCCAGGCATCCGGCCTGAGCTGTGGTGATGCCGGTGTGTTTGGCGCGGTAACAGGGGTTATGGGCACGTTACAGGCAACGCAGGCGCTCAAGCAGATACTGGGCTTAGGCAATACTGGTGCCGGGGAACTGCTGATGTGGGATGCCCTGCGCATGAAGTTTACAACCATGACCCTGAGCGCGGACCCGGCCTGCACCGTCTGTGGCGGAGGGCACGCCCATGGTTGAGGCGCATACTCCCCCCTGCGATCTGGCCTTGTTGGTTGTGGAGTCCCGGTACGAGCGTATTCATGCGGCTTACATGCTGGCGGCCACGGCTGCGGCCATGGGGCAGACTGTTCTGCTGTTTGGCATGGGGGCCGGGGTTTGCGCCTTTTGCCGGGAATGGAATGGGCTTGATGCTGCCGAAGGCGCGCGTATGCGCGAGCAGGCAGGTGTTGCCGGGTTGGATGACCTGCGTGATGCGGTCGTGGATATGGGGGCAACCCTTATGGTGTGCGACTCCGGCGTAAAAACACTGGGCTTAAATGCGCAGGACCTGCTGGCAGGGGTTGAAACCGTAGGGCTGCCGAGTTTTTTTGACCGCGCAGGCCGTGCCAGACAACTCGTGTTTTAAAGGGCGAGCGCGCATGCAAAGGCCGGTTTGAACAGGGTTGTGGCGCAAGTCTGTTCTGCTGTGAAACGTAAAGTCATGCGCGAAGTGTGTGCGGCCTCTTGCCCCCGCGTCACTCTCTTGGCAGGGATGCAGCCATGATGTGCACTCGTTCCTCTTTCCGGTTTCGTCTGCTTGCCTGCGTGGCGGGCTGCATGGCAGCTTTTTCTGGCATCACGGCGTCTGCCGGTGTTGCGGCCGATGGTGTGGCACCCCCGCTCCACAAGCACCACAAACATGCCCTGACGGCCCCACAGGCCACAGCCGCGCACAAGGCCGGGAGCGGTAAGGCCAAAACCAAAGGCAAGCATGAGGCCGCTGCTACGCGGAGCAGCAAAAAAGGCGCGCATCACAAAAAACATGAGATCGCTACCGCGCAGGCCAAGCCCGCACACCATGCTCCTGCGCACCATCATGTTGCCGCTGCTGCCGCGGGTGCGGCGGTTGCAACGGCTGCGGCAGGTGCCGCTGTGGCCGCGCCTGCTCCCGGCACGCCCGACATGGGTGCACCCGATGCAGGTGTGCAGAACGACCCTGCAAAGGGGAGTGTAACCGGCCTGCCGCTGCCACGTTATGCTGCCCTGCGTTCGGATGAAGTGAACATGCGGGCAGGGCCGGGGCAGCGTTTTCCCATTCTGTGGGTCTATCACCGCCGGGGTATGCCGGTGCGGGTGGAACGGGAATTTGATGTCTGGCGTCTGGTGGAAGACCCCAGCGGGCAAAAAGGCTGGATGCAGCAGGCCACATTGGCTGGCGGACGCGATTTTCTGATCCCCGGTGAACCTCCGGGGGATGAAACACCCTTGCCCGCGCAGGCCAGCAAGGAAGGCGAGAAGGCCTTGCCACCGGGGCATATGGATGCTCGGGTTATTGCCAGTGTTGGCACGGCGCAGGATGCGGCAAAAATGCCCGGTGTGGTGTTCATGCGCGCCGGTGCCAGCGAAGATGCCGCCATAGTGGCCGTGTTGCGGCCGGGTACGGTTGGCTCGGTCCGGGAGTGTGCAGCAGGCTCGGCCTGGTGCAAGGTCTCGGTCAAGCAATATAACGGATGGGTGCCCCGCCGGGCCATCTGGGGTGTGGATGCTGAGGACGTGATCAGCCCCTCCTGAATTTTTCCGGCGGATTGTTAAGGAGAAGCTGCTTTATGTCTCTTGTCACAACGCCGGATAGCAAAAAAACAGAGGCAGTGGCCTGTCGCACCAAAATTGTTGCAACACTTGGCCCTGCTTCATCCGATTATGCAACCATCCGTGACCTTGCTCTGGCAGGGGCGGATGTGTTCCGCTTCAACTTCTCCCATGGTACACATGCCGACCATGCCAGCCGCCACGCGTTTGTAAGGCAGGTTGAGGCCGAACTGGGCCGCCCGATTGGTATTCTGGCTGACATGCAGGGGCCAAAGCTGCGGGTCGGGCGTTTTAAGGATGGTAAGGTCGAACTGGTGCCGGGTGCGCCTTTCAGGTTTGACCTGTCCGACACACTGGGGGACGCCACGCGCGTGCAGCTCCCCCACCCCGAAATTATCAAGGTGGCCACACCGGGCAGCCGTCTGTTGATGGATGATGGCAAACTGGCTGTAGTGGTGGAGCAGGCCGGGCCGGACTGGCTGGCAACGCGGGTGGAAATTGGCGGCCCGCTCTCCGACCATAAAGGGGTGAATGTGCCCGATGTGGCGCTGCCCATTCCGGCCCTGACGGAAAAGGACAAGGTGGATCTGGCCTACGCGCTGGAGCTGGGGGTGGATTATGTGGCCCTCTCCTTTGTGCAGCGGCCTGAAGATCTGGAGCAGGCCCGCAGTCTTGTGGGTGAGCGGGCTGCATTGCTGGCCAAGCTGGAAAAACCTCAGGCAGTAGAAAACCTGTCTGCCATTCTGGCCCTGAGCGATGCGGTTATGGTGGCACGTGGGGATCTGGGGGTGGAACTGCCGCCAGAGAGTGTGCCCCTTATTCAAAAACGGATTATCCGCGAGGCCCGCAGGCTGGGCAAACCGGTGGTGGTGGCCACCCAGATGCTGGAAAGCATGATAACCGCGCCAACCCCCACACGGGCCGAGGCATCGGACGTGGCCGCTGCGGTGTTTGATGGGGCCGATGCAGTCATGCTCTCGGCAGAATCGGCCGCAGGGCAATACCCGCGTGAGGCGGTGCGGATCATGAACCGTATTTTGTGGCGGGTGGAGCAGGATGCCGGTTGGCAGGCCCACATGGCCGCAGCCCGCCTTGCCCCGGAAGACTATGTGGCCGACGCCATAGCCAGTGCTACCCAGCAGGTTGCGGCTACTCTGCGCTCTCCCGCCATTGTGGCGTACACGCACAGGGGGGCTACGGCCCTGCGTATTGCGCGTGAACGCCCGACCTGCCCGGTGCTGGGGGTTACGCCCACGGCGCAGGCCGCACGGCGGCTGGCGCTTGTGTGGGGCGTGCGGGCGTTTGTCAGCCCACCGCATACGGCATCCACCACGGTAGAACGCATGGTGGAAGAGGCTCTGGCTGTTGTGGCCCGTGCACAGGTTGGCGCTCCGGGGGATTCGGTCGTGATCGCTGCGGGTGTGCCCTTTGGCGTGAGTGGTTCCACCAACCTGCTCAGGGTTGCCAGAATCCCCTGAGCGCTATGCGCTATGCTGGAACCTGCTGGTGGTGACAGCCCCCCCGTTGCAGGGTATGTGCGGGAAAGCGGGGCCAGGCGTGGGCCGTATGGGCGGCCTGCTGGCAGGGTAAGGCGCAGGGGACTTGGATGGTAACCTCAGTACGGAACAGGCTGGTCAGGCGCAATGTGCTCAGGGGGTTGTCCGGCCTGTCTGCCGGTCTGCTGCTGCCACGCCTGAGCATGCCCCAGAAAGCTCTGGCCGCCAGTGCAGGTGCCGCTGCGACTGCTTTCCCGCCAGATGTAACCACCCAGCCACCCCGGCAATGGGGGCCGGAAGCGCCTCCTTCCTACGCGCCAGACCCTGATGTGGTGGTTATTGACCGTTCTTTCCGCGATCTGGTCAGCGGTAATGCGACCATCCACCGTGTGTGGAATGGCGGGACGTGGATAGAAGGGCCGGCATGGTCCTCCGAAGGGCGATACCTGCTGTTTAGCGATACGGTAACAAGCCGACAGTACCGCTATTTGTGGGAGACAGGCGAGGTTACGGTTTTTCGCCCGGAATCCTACCATTCCAACGGCAATACGTTTGATTATCAGGGCCGCCAGATTTCCTGCGAGCATTTTTTACGCCGCGTTGTGCGCTGGGAGCATGATGGGTCGGTGCATGTGGTGGCTGACCATTTTGAGGGCAAGCCCCTGAGTTCCCCCAATGATGTGATTGCCCACCCCGATGGCAGTATCTGGTTTACGGACCCGGGGTACGGAGACAGCGTTGCAGAAGGCCACGCTGATGCTGCCGGGGGGGAGGCCAACCCCGATGGGCGTATTCGCTGGCGGGTGGGGGAAGAACTGATCGGCGCTGTGGGCGGCATGCACAAACAGCCCGACCACACGTTCCGGGTTGATCCTTCGGGGCGGATTGATGTCGTGTTAACGCAGGATCAGTTGCCCAACCCCAACGGGTTGTGTTTTTCGCCCGATTTTTCGCACCTGTACGTTATTTCCACAGGGCGGCAGAGTGGGGCCGGCGGGCATGATGGGGACCTGGCCGTGCATGAGTTTGACCTGCACAGGCAGGAACTCCCCCTTTCCAATCCAAGGCTGTTTACCAATATGCGCTTTGAAGGGGTCCAGATGATTCCCGACGGGCTCAAGGCCGATATTTATGGCAATCTCTGGTGTGGCGTAAGCGGGCTACTTGGCCTGTGCGGGGTGTTCATCTTCAACCCCGAAGGGCATTTGATCGGGCGCATCCGCCTGCCACATGGTGTGTCCAACCTGACCTTTGGCGGCCCCAAGCGGGACTGGCTGTTCATGTGCGCAGGGGGGGCTCTTTACAGCCTTCAGGTGAATACCCAAGGCGCTGGCCCGGCCTGAGCACTCCTCTGTTTTTTAAAGCCAGTAAATAGGGCTTTGCGGCAGGATAAGCTGCGGCACGGCGGGTTGGGAGCGTATTACACGCTCTTTTTCAAAATCAGGGGCAGCAGGGCAAACAGCCCGCACAAAGTGGCGGCAAAAAGGGCAAGCCCGTGGGGGCTGGCCTGCATGGCTGCCGCACTTATGGCCGGGCCGGTAAAGCTGCCCAGCCCCCATGCCAGCGAGCACAGGGCGTATATGGCAATCAGGTCTCCATCGCGGTAGCGGTTGCCTGCGGCGGCCATGGCAACGGAATACAGGCTGGCAAATGCTCCATCCCACACAAACATAAGCGGGTAGGCAAAAGCAGGCTGGTGCATGGCCAAAGGCCAGAGCAACGCGCCACCACAGGCCAGCAATGCCAGAATGATCTGTAGGGACCGCCGGTTGGTTCTGTCTCCAATCCAGCCAATGGGCACCTGCATGACCGTTGCCCCCAGCAGCATCACGCTCAGCAGCAGGGTGGCTGCCCGCTCGCTCCAGCCGGACTGGATGGCATAAAGTGCCAGAAAGGAGGTGGCTGCGGCATCCAGCATGGCAATCAGCAATGTTGCGGTAATGGCAATGGGGGCCAGCCACAGGTAACGCCAGAGCCGGTGCCGCGTCGGCGCCGCAGGAGGTGGGGCCACCATCCATGGGGCCTGTGTTACGGCAGCTCCCAGCAGCAGGAGGGCCGCAGTGGCAAAAAATGGCAGGTTCCCCTGTCGGCCGGTCAGGCTGAGCAGGGCCGGGCCTATGGCAATGCCAATAAAAAGCAGTGTGTTGTAAAGCCCCATCACCCGGCCGCGTGCATGGTTGTCTGTTATCTGGTTCAGCCAGCTTTCAGAGAGAACCAGAATGACCTCGCAAAAGGCCCCGAGCAGCACACGCAGCGGAAACCACGGCCAGATGGAATGGCTTAGCGGAAAAAGCAGAAGTGTAATCCCAGCCCCCATAAGGGCCAGAAAAATGGCACGCCGCGGCCCAAGGCGTCTGGCCAGACGGGGCATGAAGGGCGCAATGCCCAGCGCGCCCAATGCATGCATCATGCTGTTGGCCGCCACCATGCCCGTGCTGTACCCCAGATCTGTCAGGTCGAGCGTAAAAAGGGGAGCGCCCAACCCCATGACCAGCCCAAAAACAAGGCCCATAAACGTCAGTGTGGCCGTAGGCCAGAACTGGATGCGCGGATTTAAAGGGGGGGTGTGGCCCGGCATGCGGTCCTTCCGGGTTGTTGGCGGGTGCGGCGTAAAACAAAAAAGACCAGCGGAGTCGCACAGGGGGGAACCCGTTGGAGCGGGCTATCGGGCCTGTGCCGTGGCGCTCTGGTTCTGACGCACACAGGGCTCAGGTCAACCCCCATGTGGGGCAGACATAAGAATTTTACGTGCATTCTGGTGCGGGGAGGGCTATCTGTGCGCCACGCAAACACCACAGCGATCGCTGACCGCCCTTTCAAGCACGGAGGAGGCGGTAAGGCGCGCAGGAGCAATCAGGCCGACTTCATGGATATCCGCAATATCGCCATCATTGCACACGTCGATCATGGCAAGACCACTCTCGTTGACGAACTGCTGAAACAGTCTGGCTCTTTCCACGAGCATCAGCACGTTGCTGAACGCGCCATGGACAGCAATGATCTGGAACGTGAGCGTGGTATTACCATTCTGGCGAAATGCACGTCTGTTGTGTGGAAAGATACCCGCATCAACATTATTGACACCCCCGGACACGCCGACTTTGGCGGGGAAGTGGAACGTATTCTGAGCATGGTGGACGGCGCGGTTGTGCTGGTCGACTCTGCAGAAGGCGCTCTGCCCCAGACCAAGTTCGTTGTGGGCAAGGCTCTGGCCCGTGGGCTCAAGCCGATCGTGGTCGTGAACAAGATCGACCGTGGCGATGCCCGCCCCGACGAAGTTCATAACGAAGTGTTTGACCTGTTCGCAGCCCTTGGCGCGAATGACGAACAGCTCGACTTCCCCATGCTGTACGCCTCTGGCCGTCAGGGCTGGGCCGATCTGGAACTGGAAGGGGCCCGCAAGGACCTCAGCCCCATGTTCGACCTGATCCTCAAGCATGTGCCCGCCCCCGTGCTGGACAAGGAAAAGCCGTTCGCCATGACGGCCACAATCCTTGAAAACGACAACTTCCTCGGGCGCGTGCTCACCGGTCGTGTCGAACAGGGCCGTGCCCGTGTGAACATGCCCGTCAAGGTGCTGCGCGCAGATGGCTCCGTGGTTGAAACGGGCCGCCTGACCAAGCTGCTCTCCTTCCGTGGCCTTGAACGCGTTGCGGTTGAAGAAGTGGAAGCAGGGGACATCGTGGCCGTGGCCGGTCTGTCCGAAGCCACCATTCCGGATACGATTGCAGCACCTGAAATTGTGGAACCGCTGCACGCCATTCCGGTTGACCCGCCGACCCTGTCCATGACCTTCCGCCTGAACGATGGCCCTCTGGGTGGCCGTGAAGGCAAAAAGGTAACGTCCCGCCAGATTCGTGACCGTCTGTTCAAGGAAACCGAAAGCAATATTGCTATTCGCGTGACCGACAGCCCCGAAAGCGAAGCGTTTGAAGTGGCTGGCCGTGGTGAACTTCAGCTTGGTGTGCTGATCGAAACCATGCGCCGTGAAGGGTTTGAACTGACCATCGGCCGTCCGCGCGTGCTGTTCCGTACGAACGAAGAAACCGGTGAACGCGAAGAACCGTACGAAGAAGTCACCATTGACGTGGACGAGCCCTATTCCGGCGTGGTCGTGGAGAAGATGTCTCTGCGTAAAGGCCAGATGCAGGACATGCGCCCCTCCGGTGGGGACAAGGTACGCCTGACCTTCATCATCCCTTCACGCGGGCTGATCGGCTACCACGGCGAATTCCTGACCGACACGCGCGGCACAGGTATCATGAACCGTCTGTTCCATGGCTATCAGTCTTATGCTGGCAGCATTGAAGGACGCCGCAATGGTTCGCTGATCTCGGCTGAAGATGGCAACACCACAACGTACTCCCTGTTCTCCCTGCAAGAACGTGGCACGCTGTTTGTGGATGCTGGCGAAAAAGTTTACGTCGGCATGATCATTGGCGAGCATTCGCGTGAAAACGATCTGGAAGTTAACCCGGTTCGTGAAAAGAAGCTGACCAACATGCGCGCATCCGGCAAGGACGACGCTCTGATGCTGACCCCGCCGCGCCGCATGTCTCTGGAACAGGCGATTGCTTACATTGAAGACGATGAACTGGTGGAGGTGACCCCTTCGGCCATTCGTCTGCGTAAGCGTTACCTGGACCCGAACGAGCGTAAAAAGCGGTCCAAAAGCCGCGAAGGCTGATTGACCCAAGGGCCACGCGTAAGCGTGGCCCTTGTTTTTTGTGGGCACGGGCGAACTAAGGTTACTCTGTGGCAAGAATCACTTTTTTCGGGTGCATTACAGACCTGAAAACTGGGTGCTTCTTCATCAAACCAAGGAAAACCGCCATTTTTGTGCGGTTTTTTTGTTGGGGACTCCCACAATAAGGCAAAAATGTGGCGCGAGTGCGTTAAACTCATAATAAGTGAAAATGTTGCGCAAATTTTAAACGCAGACGGCCTGTTTATGCCGTGTTATGCATGTAGTCAGAAACCGGCTGATGTTTTTTGCACGGGATGGTGCAGTAAAACTCAAGGAATTCTGGCCGGTTGTATTGGAGATTTAAGAAATGATTTCTCGTCGTCTGCTCGCAGCTCTTTCCACAGTCGCTCTGATGGGCGCTGCCGCTCCTTCCTTCGCACAGGAAGTCGCAGCACCTGCAGCGCCTGCTGCTCCCTCCGCACCGGCTGTTGCAGCTCCTGCCGCTCCTGAAGCCGCAGCTCCCGCAGCAGCAGCTGAAGAAGGCAAGAAGGCTGAAAAGCACGCAAAGCATGCCAAGCATGGCAGCAAGCACCACGCCAAAAAAGGCGCCAAGAAGGCTGCTGAAGGTGAAGCTGCTCCGGCTGCTGAATCCGCTCAGTAAGTCTGCCATATCCAGCGGTGGGGTGGCATAAGCCAGCCCACTGGTGATGTGGAGGCATAAGAGCCTTAAAGTAAAAGGGCCGGGGAAGAAATTCTCCGGCCCTTTTCTTGTGTCTGCTGGCTGGTGGCTGCCGTTTAACCGTAGCGGGTTAAAGCCAGATCCAACGCAGGAATATCGGTTTTGCGGCCATCAATCATGTCTGCAATCAGGCGGCCGGAGCCGCAGGCCATGGTCCAGCCTAATGTGCCGTGGCCTGTGTTGAGCCACAGGTTCCCAAAGGGCGTGGCCGGGCCAATAATGGGTGTGCCATCGGGTGTGCAGGGGCGCAGGCCGGTCCAGTATGTGGCCGCACTCAGGTCGCCCCCGCCATAGAGTTCGGAAAAAGAGAGTTCCAGTGTTTCCCGCCGGTCGGGGCTGAGCTTGAGGTTATACCCGGTCAGTTCCGCCGTGCCGCCCACCCGTATCCGGTTGCCCAGCCGTGTGATGGATACTTTGTAGAACGCATCATTCACCGTAGAAACCGGGGCATGGCTCTCATCTGTTAAGGGGAGAGTCAGGGAATAGCCTTTAACGGGGTATATCGGCAGATGTAGCCCAAGTGGGCGTAGCAGGCGGGCGCTGTAGCTGCCCAGCGCCATAACATAGGCATCTGCGCTCAGGTGCCCGGCACTGGTCCTGACGGAAACAACCGTGCCTGCCGTGGCATCCAGCCCCTTGATGGTGGTGTTGTAAAGAAAGCGCACCCCTTTGGCTTCGGCCATGCGGGCCAGCCTTTGGGTAAAGATATGCGCATCCCCCGACTGGTCATTGGGGAGGAACAGCCCCCCTTTGAGCAGATGGGCTGAATGGCGTAGCCCCGGTTCTTGGTCCAGAATGTCGTCCACGCCAAGTAACTGGTGGGGTATGCCGCTTTCGGCCAGCAGGCGCATGTCGCGCTGGCTTTTGCTGATTTGTTGGTCCGTCCGGAAAAGCTGGATCAGCCCTTGCTGCCGGTCATCATAGGTCATGCCGGTTTCCTCGCGCAGGGCGTCAAGGCAATCGCGGCTATATTCGGCCACGCGGAGCATGCGGGCCTTGTTGAGTGCGTAAGACTGCGCGTTGCAGTTTTTCAACAGTTGCCGCAACCAGCGCAGCATGGCCAGATCCAGCCGTTTGCGAATGACCAGCGGGCTGTGGCGGGGGTGCAGCATCCATGTCATGGCCTGCCAGGGCAGGCCGGGTGCTGCCCAGGGGGAGGAATAGCCGGGTGAAACCTGACCCGCATTGGCAAAAGATGTTTCCAGGGCAGGGGCGGGCTGGCGGTCTATAACAGTTACGTCATGCCCCAAAGCGTTGAGGTACCAAGCCGAGGTTACGCCAACCACGCCTGCGCCAAGGATAATGATTTTCACGGCTTCATCCTTATAAGAGGATGGGAGAGAACTCTCCCGCCAGTATGGAAGCGGGGCCTGCGGGACACCCTGCCTTTACCCCCTACCCGGCAAAGGCGGTGGCATTATGGCAGGCTGCCCGGCAGGTCGAATGGCGCAGATTACGCGGCAGGAACGCCCTTGCTGGTCGAATATTCAAAATGCAGGGCCTGCTCGGGGTAAATAATGGGATGAATGGCGTGGGCGGCCATGGCAGCCTCGCTAAAGCCTTGCAGGATCAGCTTGAGCTTGCCGGGGTAGGTTGCCACATCCCCAATGGCAAAAATGCCAGCAAGGCTTGTTTCGCAATTGGAGGGGGTAACGGGAATGGTGGAGCGCTGGGTATCCATTCCCCAGCGGGCAACGGGGCCAAGGTCGGTTGCCAGACCGAAGAAGGGCAGCAGCACATCGGCTTCCAGCGTGCGGGTGGCGCCGTCCATGTCAATCACATCCACGCCGTTCAGCGCGCCATTGGTGCCTTGCAGGCCGTGGAGCTGGTAGGGCACCACTTTTTCAATCTGCCCGGCGGTTACGGCTTCATCCAGCTGGCGCAGGCTTTCCGGTGCACCACGGAAGCGGTCGCGCCGGTGTACCAGATAAAGCTTTGCAGCCGTATCCTTGAGGGAGAGCGCCCAGTCCAGTGCGGAATCCCCGCCGCCAGCAATCACGATGCGCTTGTTCTGGAAGTCTGCCTTGCGGCGCACGTAGTATTGTACCGCGCCACTTTCCTCATACGCACCAAGGCCATCCAGCGGGGGGCGGTTGGGGCCAAAAGCACCCGCACCGGCGGCAATAATCACGGCTTTGGCGTGCAGTTGAGCGCCTTTGTCCGTGGTGAGCGAGAAGTCCCCGCGCTGGCCGCTCAGCCCCTCGACCCGGTGCTTGAGCAGGCGGGGAATATCAAACGGGGCAATCTGGCGTTCCAGACTGGCAATCAGTTCGGCACCTTCCACGGCGGGGCAGGCGGGAATGTCGTAAATCGGTTTTTCGGGGTAAAGGGCTGCGCACTGGCCGCCCACTTCGGGCAGAACATCAATGAGCACGCAGCGCAGGCGCAGCATGGCGCATTGGAAAGCGGCAAACAGCCCGGCTGGGCCTGCCCCTATAATGGCTACGTCTGTTTCTGCGGGGATGACTGACATGCGCAGGGTCCTGCTCTTAAGGTTATGCTAAGATTCAAAGCCCTGTTTTGCGTCAGCGCCGGTTTGGACGCAATGGCAAATGGCATGACCTCTGGCATATTTGGCAGGCTCTGCGGTGCTTGCTGGTGGGGGGAGTAAAAAGCAGGCCCGCACACTGCGGGCCTGCCGGTATGGGGTTCAGGCTTTGGCCAGTTCTTTTTTCAGCCGTGCGTCCAGCACATCCAGGAAGTCCTGAGTGTTGAGCCACTGGGCGTTTTTGCCAACAAGCTGGGCAAGGTCCTTGGTCATCTGTCCGGCTTCCACCGTATCAATGCACACTTTTTCCAGTGTGTTGGCAAAGTGCACTACGTCCGGAGTGTTATCAAACCGGCCGCGATAAGCCAGCCCGCGAGTCCATGCAAAAATGGAAGCAATGGGGTTGGTGCTGGTGGGGTTGCCCTTCTGGTGTTCGCGGTAATGGCGGGTTACCGTGCCGTGGGCGGCTTCGGCCTCCACCACATCGCCAGAGGGGCTGAGCAGGACGGATGTCATCAGGCCAAGGCTGCCAAAGCCTTGTGCTACAATGTCGCTTTCCACATCGCCATCGTAGTTCTTGCAGGCCCACACATAGCCACCGGGCCATTTGAGGGCACAGGCCACCATGTCATCAATCAGGCGGTGTTCGTAGGTCAGGCCCAGTTTTTCAAATTCGGCCTTGAACTCGTTTTCATACACCTCGGCGAACACGTCCTTGAACATGCCGTCATAGGCTTTGAGAATGGTGTTTTTGGTGGACAGGTAAACCGGCAGACCGCGGTCGCGCCCGTAGGAGAGGGAAGCCCGGGCAAACCCTTCAATGGATGCACGGGTGTTGTGCATGCCCAGCGTTACACCGGGGCCCTTGAAGTCGTGCACGTCCAGCGTAATGGGCTCTCCCCCGTCATCTGGCACATAGTTCAGCGTGACCTTGCCGGGGCCGGGAATTTTTGTTTCCGCTGCGCGGTAGATGTCTCCGTAGGCATGGCGGCCAATCACGATCGGCTTTGTCCAGTGGGGCACCAGACGGGGCACGTTGGAGCAGATGATGGGCTCACGGAAAATGGTGCCGTCCAGAATGTTCCGGATGGTGCCATTGGGGGAGCGATACATTTTTTTCAGGCCGAATTCCTTCACCCGGGCTTCGTCCGGTGTGATGGTGGCGCACTTGACTGCAACGCCGTAGCGCTTTGTGGCTTCGGCGGCATCAACGGTGACCTGATCATTCGTGGCGTCGCGGTGTTCAATGCCCAGATCGTAGTATTTGAGGTCAATATCCAGATAAGGCAGGATCAGCCGCTCGCGGATGAAGTGCCAGATAATGCGGGTCATTTCATCCCCGTCCATTTCCACAACCGGGTTTTTGACCTTGATTTTAGCCATGATTACCAATCCATTTCCGACATGGTTTTCTTGTTCGTTCTCACAAATGCTGCGCAATATGTATGAGCGTCATGCACTGTATGGATTGAACAGCTTGCCGCAGCCGTAAACAGCTCCGCACTTCACATTCGGGACAGGGGTATTGGCTTTATGCGGTTATCTGGCGGGAACAGGCCGTTTTTATGCCCGGTTGGCCCGGTTCATCACATTCCGGTCAGGTCCGCAGGGAGTGGTGGTTCCGTAAGGCTCCGGTCTTGTGGCCGGGTGCGGGTTAACGGTTTGGGGCGGCAGGGACTGGCTGCAAAATAGGGTCCATCGGGGTGTTCATCTGTGCTTTTTGTTGCACAAGGGCCGAATTTTCCTGCTCCTGAATAAGCCCGATCTCACTCCCGAACTGGTCGGGGGTATAAATGCCTTCGCGCAGGTGCCGGGCGGCTTCCACCCCTTTTGAGGCACCATCCATATAAATGGGGGCATAGGGACCATAAGCCTGTCGCCCGTATTTTTGGGTGGCTCTGGCAAGGCAGGTCATCAGCTTGCTCATGTTATCCTTGGCAACCTGTCCGGGGCGGGTCTGGTAGGTATCCAGACAGGTCTGCTTGGCCCGATACAATGCGGCTTCAGCCGGTGGCGTGTTGGGTGGGGCCACAGGGGCAGTGCAGGCCGGAAGCATGATCAGGGCGAGCAGGCTTATGGGGGGCAACGTGCTTTGCATTGTGTGGTTTTATGCCATTGCCACGGTGTTGGAAAATACACCAAACCGGGATTCTGGCCTGAACCAGCCTGTTGCCTGCATTTTTTTGTGTGCAGGGCGCGTTCTGGTAGCGCCTGTGCCGCCGTTATGGCAGCCTAGGGGCTGGTGGTTTTGGAAAACCTGATTTTAAAAGGAAATATGCTGGGGCGAACGACGGGACTTGAACCCGCGACCACCGGTACCACAAACCGGCGCTCTACCAGCTGAGCTACGTCCGCCGCACAGCAAGCGGACGTTTAGAGAAAAGAGTGTGGTCCGTCAATTGGATAATTGCGGAATTGGTGGAAAAAACCGTTTTACCGGTTTTTCCATGCCTCCAGACGGTTCAGTGCTTCCATGAGCACCTCGGGGCGTTTGCAAAAGGCAAAGCGGATCAGGTTGCGGGGCGGCTCGGCTGCATAAAATGCGGAGGCGGGAATGGCAGTAACACGAGCCTGCTCCGTAAGCATGCGGGTAAAGGCCACATCGTCCTGCCCGTTGGCCAGCGGGGTAATGTCGGCCATGATAAAGTAGCTCCCCTGATAAGGCAGCACACCAAAGCCCAGGCGTTGCAGGCCGGAGGCAAGGATTGCCCCCTGCGTGGCCATGTCCTGCGCAAGGGTGGTAAAATAGGCTGTATCCTTGTTCAGCCCAAATGCTACGGCGCGTTGCAGGTTGGGTGGGGTGGCAAACACAAGGTTCTGGTGCGCCTTGGCAATAACGGCAGCCAGTGGGGCAGGGGCCGTGGCGTAGCCCACCTTCCAGCCGGTCAGGGAAAAACTCTTGCCTGCACTTCCAATACGCACGCAGCGCTCACGCATGCCGGGCAGGGACATGAGCGAGATATGCGGGGTGTTGAACACCAGATGTTCGTAAACCTCATCGCAGATGGCGAACGTATCGTGCTGCTGTACCAGCGTGGCAATAAAGGCCAGCTCGTCTGCCGTGAACACCTTGCCGGTCGGGTTCATGGGGGAGTTGAGGATAATTGCCTTGGTGCGGTCGGAAAAAGCATCGGCCAGTGCTTGCCGGGGCAATGCCCAGTCTGGTGCCTGTAGCCGCACAATGCGCGGCACGCCGCCCAGCTGGCGGATAACGGGCAGGTAGGTGTCGTATAACGGTTCCATCAGCACCACCTCATCCCCCGGCTCGATCAGGGCCATAAGGGATGCGGCCAGTGCTTCCGTTGCGCCGGACGTGACCACGACTTCCGAATCGGCATCGACCGCAATGCCCTGAAAGCGCAGGTTGGCCTGCGCCACGGCCGTGCGCAGTTCGGGTAGTCCTGTCAGGGGTGCATACTGGTTCTGTCCGTCAAGCAGGGCATCGGCTGCAAGGCGAATCATGTCCTGCGGGCCTTCCTGGTCAGGAAAACCCTGCCCGAGGTTAATGGCGCCATGCTGGCGGGCCAGAGCGGACATGACCGTAAAAATTGTAACAGGAAGATCGGCAAACTGCCTGTTAAAAGCTTTTGTCATTACAAATTCCCTTGCCCGGCAGGCGGAAAAGAAGAAAGAAGGAGACGGAACCGAAACGGTCGGGATGAAACTTCTGTTTAATGCTTTACCGATACAAATCCGCATCTACCCGATTGCCCGACGGGTCAAGCCGTGCAAGTGTGTTCGGGTCTGGTGCCTGAGGTTTGTAACGGGTCAGGCAAAACAACAAGAGAGTACAGGCCCCCATGCGGGTCCAGCAACGGTGTGTTGACGACGCGAGATGAAAAAGATCGAGGCCATTATAAAGCCCTTCAAGCTTGATGAAGTGAAGGAAGCCCTTCACGAGCTCGGGTTGCAGGGTATTACCGTGATCGAAGCCAAGGGTTTCGGACGCCAGAAAGGCCATACAGAGCTTTATCGCGGCGCTGAATACATTGTTGACTTTCTTCCAAAGATGAAAATCGAGGTTGTCTGTCCCGCTTCCATGGTGGAACGGGCTGTGGAGGCTATCTCCACGGCTGCGCGCACCGGACGGATCGGTGATGGCAAAATTTTCGTGATCCCGGTGGATGATGTAGTTCGAATCCGCACGGGTGAGCGAGGAGAAGACGCGATCTGATCCCTGCTGCATGTCAGCAGGCTCGGGCAAGGCGGGCTCCACAATTCCACAGCATGTTTCCGCAGGGTGCGGAACATAAACAGGCTTTTTAGGTGAAGAGAGCATGGTGAAGAAAACAGCTTCGGCGGGCGACAGCAAGGCTGCTGCAATTGCCAAGGTTTTTGACCTGATTCAGGAACATTCGGTCGAACTGGTTGACCTGCGGTTTACGGACACGCACGGCAAATGGCAGCACACGTGCCAGCACGTCAGCACCATTGAGGAAGACAGCTTTACCGACGGCTTTATGTTCGACGGGTCTTCCATCGCAGGCTGGAAAGCCATTAACGAAAGCGACATGGTTCTGCTGCCCGATCCCACATCGGCTGTTATGGACCCCTTTTCCGCCCGTCCCCAGCTTATCCTGTTCTGCGATATTATCGAGCCGTCCACCGGGCAGCCCTATAACCGCGACCCCCGCTCCACCGCCAAGCTGGCCGAGCAGTACCTGAAGTCCTCCGGTCTGGGTGACACGGCCTTCTTTGGCCCCGAAGCCGAGTTCTTCATTTTCGATAACGTCCAGTTCGGCACGGGCCCCAACTACGGCACCTACCAGCTCGACAGCATCGAAGGGCCTGATGCGTCCCTCAAGGACTACCCCGAAGGCAACATGGGCCATCGCCCCGGTGTAAAGGGTGGTTACTTCCCCGTTGCTCCCGTTGACAGCGAAAGCGACCTGCGCGCTGAAATGCTGGCAACCATGGGCGAAATGGGCCTGGCCATTGAAAAGCACCACCATGAGGTTGCGCAGTCCCAGCACGAACTTGGCACCAAGTTTGAAACGCTGGTCCGCTCCGCCGACTTCATGCAGATTTACAAATACTGTGTGCACAACGTGGCGCACTCCTATGGCAAGACCGCCACGTTCATGCCGAAGCCGATCTTTGGCGATAACGGCTCGGGCATGCATGTCCACCAGTCCATCTGGAAAGACGGCAAGTCCACCTTTGCTGGCAATGGCTATGCGGACCTGTCCGATACGGCGCTGTACTACATCGGCGGTATCATCAAGCATGCCAAGGCGCTGAACGCCTTTACCAACCCGTCCACCAACTCCTACAAGCGTCTGATTCCGGGCTTTGAAGCCCCCGTGCTGCTGGCATACTCTGCCCGCAACCGCTCCGCTTCTTGCCGTATTCCGTACGCAACCAGCCCGAAGGCCAAGCGCGTTGAAGTGCGCTTCCCCGACCCCACGGCTAACCCTTACCTGGCATTCTCCGCAATGCTGATGGCGGGTCTGGACGGTATCAAGAACAAGATCCACCCTGGCGATGCCATGGACAAGGATCTGTACGACCTGCCGCCCGAAGAACTGAAGCAGATCCCGACAGTTGCCGGCTCCCTGCGTGAAGCGCTGGAAGCTCTGACCGCTGATCACGAGTTCCTGCTGGCTGGTGGCGTGTTCACCAAAGACCAGATTGAAAGCTACATCACCCTGAAATGGAATGATGTGTACCGCTTTGAACACACGCCGCACCCGGTTGAGTTCGAAATGTACTACTCCGTCTAATCCCTGGCCCTCAGGGGCTAAGGAATGGATGAATAAAAGGCGCGGTTCCCACACGGGGGCCGCGTTTTTTTTATGATTTATCCTGAAATGAAAACTTATTCATTTTTCGATTATAATATGATAGATTTTTTCGGAAATAACATTGATCAACTCTGAATAACCGTTTCCATCCCACAAAATGGTTTTCTGTAACGCAAGGAGAATGCCGGTCATGCAAGGCGGCCGTTCCCATAGTCTGTCAAAAATCACGGCGCTGCTCTGCGTTGTGCTTGGTTTTGTTCTGGCGGGGGGAGGCGGCTGGCTGGCCGTGCTGGGTGGCTCTGCTTTTTATGCAGTATGCGGCTTGGCCCTTATGGCCACAGGTGGGCTGCTCTGGGCGCAGCGGCGCGAGGCATTGTGGCTTTATGGGGCCGTTGCCGCGGGCACACTGGTCTGGTCCGTGGCCGAGGCGGGGTTTGACTTCTGGGCACTCGCCCCCAGAGGGGATGTTATTTTACCGCTAGGGGTATGGCTGCTGCTGCCTTTTGTTGCAGGCGCGTTGCAGCCGGCATCCATCTGGAACCGTGTTCCCCTGCTGGCGGTTATTGTGGCCGGTTTGGGTGTGTATGGTTACGCACTCACGCAGGACCCGCAGGATATGGCGGGCGTGCTCCCCCGTGCGCAGGCTGTTTACGCAGGTATGCAGCTTCCGGGGGATGCGGCGGCTGTGCCAGCGCAGGACTGGCCATCCTATGGGCGCACGCAGGCGGGGGACCGTTATTCCCCCCTTAATCAGATTACCACGGGTAATGTAGACAAGCTCAAGGTTGCCTGGACCTTTAGAACCCACGACCTGCGCGGGCCGGATGATCCGGTGGAAGTCACGGATGAGACAACCCCGATCAAGGTTGGCAACACGCTCTATCTGTGTTCCCCGCATCAGGTTGTGTTTGCGCTGGATGCAGCGACCGGCAAGCAGGTCTGGCGGTTTGACCCCAAGCTGGTGGTTAACCCGACATTCCAGCATCTGACCTGCCGTGGCGTGTCCTATGCGGTAACACCCCCCCGTGCCGCAGATGGTGCAGAGGTGCAGGACGGTGCGGCAACGCCTGTGTCCTGTGCAGAGCGTATTTTCCTGCCGACCAATGACGGGCGACTGATGGCGCTGGACGCAAAAACGGGTCAGGTGTGCCCGGCGTTTGGCAATAAGGGTATTGTGGACCTGACCGAGGGCATGCCCATGCGCGTCCTTGGGTTTTATGAACCGACATCCCCCCCTGTGGTGACGGACAAGTTTGTCATTATCTCTGGCGCGGTTACGGATAACTACTCCACGCACGAACCCTCGGGTGTGACGCGGGCGTATGACCTGTATAGCGGCAAGCTGGTCTGGGCGTTTGACCCGGGGAATGAGGACCCGAACCAGCTCCCCTCCGACAGCCACGAATACACACCCAATTCCCCCAATTCGTGGATTGTTTCAGCTTATGATGCCAAGCTGGGCCTGCTTTACATTCCTACCGGTGTGGCAACGCCCGACATATGGGGTGGCAAACGGACAGATGTGCAGGAACGGTACGCATCAGGCATTCTGGCGCTGGATGCCCAGACAGGGCACAAGGTCTGGTTCTACCAGACGGTCCACCACGACCTGTGGGACATGGATGTACCGGCCCAGCCCAGCCTGATCGACTTCAGGCAGGAAGATGGCACGGTTATTCCCGCGCTGTATGCTCCGGCCAAAACAGGCAATATTTTTGTGCTCGACCGCCGTAACGGGCAACTGCTGGTGCCTGCCCCCGAGCAGCCTGTGCCGCAGGGTGCCGCACAGGGCGACCATGTCTGGGCAACCCAGCCGTTTTCTCAGCTGACCTTCCGTCCCAAAAACAAGCTGACGGATGGGGATATGTGGGGTGCCACCATGCTGGACCAGCTGGTGTGCCGGATCATGTTCAAGAAGTTGCGTTACGAAGGGCCGTTTACGCCGCCCTCCGTGCAGGGCACGCTGGTTTTCCCCGGTAATCTGGGCATGTTTGAATGGGGCGGTCTGGCCGTGGACCCCGTGCGGCAGGTGGCGTTTGCCAACCCCATTGCCATTCCCTTTGTCTCCCGCCTTGTGCCGCGCCCGACTGATAATCAGGTTGTGCCGCCAACCACGCATGACCCTGCCGCAAGCGGGGGAGAGAACGGGTTGCAGCCTCAGTACGGCACACCGTTCGGGGTGGAGCTGCATCCGTTCCTGTCCCCCCTTGGTATTCCGTGCAAGCAGCCCGGCTGGGGCTATGTGGCTGGGGTGGACCTGAAGACTAACAGCATTATCTGGCAGCACCGGAACGGCACAACGCGGGACAGCTCCCCCCTGCCATTGGGCTTTAAGGTGGGTATTCCCTCCCTTGGCGGGCCGATCATCACAGCGGGTGGGGTCGCGTTCCTGACCTCCACTGCCGATTATTACATCCGTGCCTATGATGTTACGACCGGCAAGGTCCTGTGGGCGGACCGCCTGCCCGCAGGTGGCCAGTCCACCCCCATGACGTACGAGGCCAATGGCCGCCAGTATGTTGTGACGGTTGATGGCGGGCATGGCTCCTTTGGCACAAAAGAAGGGGATTACATCGTGGCTTATGCCCTGCCCGAAGCACCCCGCTGATAACGGGTAGAGCTACGGAGTAAGCCTTGCAGTTCCATGCGGGATCGGTGATCCTGCATGGAATGTGGAATGACCCTTACCTGGAAACATGTTGCCGCTCCGCCCTGCACAGGCTCTACCTTGCCGGTGCATATGGCCGCCCCTGTGGCCTGATGGATGGTCCATGCCTTGAGCGGCTTGAGCGCATGGGGCTGGCAGAGCGCACCGCGCAGTCACGCTTTGTGGCAACCGATGCAGGGCTGGCCCGCCATGCGCAGGAAGTGCTCAGGCATCAGGGCAAACCTGCTCCCAATTCATCCTCCCGGTCATGATCGTGCAGTCGCAGGTCTTCTGGCATACGCTGGACGTGCTTGCGCGTGAGCGCGGGTTTACACCTTCCGCCCTTGCGCGGGCGGCGGGGCTGGATGCCACGGCGCTCAATCCTTCGCGCAGGGTGGGGGCAAATGGTGCCATGCGCTGGCCATCGCTCCCCACGCTTTTGCGGGTGCTGGAGGTTTTGCAGGTGCCGCTGGCAGTTTTTGCCCGCTCCGTTGCGGGCGAGAGGCTGAACCCGGCCGCGCCGGCCGAAGGGGCCGGGCTGTTACGCACCCTTGCATATTCCATGCTCCAGCAGACCGGTGTTTTCGACCAGAATGGCCTGCCCTGCGGGCCGGTGTGGGTGCAGGAGGCATCCCCCGGCCAATGGTGGGGCGAGCCCGATGCCTATGTTGTGCGGGTGGACACCGATGGCATGGAGCCGGTCGTGCGCGATGGTGGGGCAGTTGTTGTGGTGCCTTCTCTCCCGCTGCGGGAGGGGGACCGGGTTCTGATGCACGGCCCAGGCCGTGAGCCTGTTATGGGGTTGATGCTGGATATGCAGGACGGGCCAGCCGTCTGCTCTTTTCGCGGGGGGGAGGTGCACGTGCCCCCTGCGCGGGAAGGGGAGGCATGGCTGCACAGGATTGTCATGATGACAGTTTGAGAAAAACTATTTTTAAAAGGACAGAGAGTGTTTGATTTTTAAAAAAACTGTGCCGAATAATGTTGCATAAGGCGGCGGTTTTGGTCGCGGGTTTGGTCAGTTTTGAGTTTATTGCAGTAGATTTTTTAAAATTTATTGTTTTATCAATATGTTAAAAAGTGGGGCGTGCGTCTGATGATGGTTGTAAGGTGCATTATTGGCCAGCATAACCTCGGGCTGGTCTGTGTAGCTGCCTTGCTATGCATCTCTGGCTCCGCAGTTACCGCCTCTTTGTTCCGGCATGCTTTACGGGCCAAAAACAACCAGTGGTACGCGTGGCTTTTTTTGACCGCCCTTTCCAGTGGTGTTGCAATCTGGTGCACACATTTTGTGGCCATGCTGGGTTATGCGGGGGATACGCCCGCACGGTTTGACCCCTTGCTGACCAGCATATCTCTGCTGATTGCCGTTTTTGGCAGCACAGTTGGCTTTATGCTGGCGACCTGCCGGTTTGCCCGCTTTCTGCCGGAAATGGGCGGGGGTATTGTCGGGCTGGCTATTGTTGCCATGCATTATACCGGCATGCTGGCCTACCGGGTGCAGGGGCAGACAACATGGAACATGCCCTGCCTTGTGCTTTCGGTGTTGGCCGCCATTGTGCTGAGTGTGCTGGCTGTGCGTGCGGGGGTCAGGCCCGGGCGGCGGGCCATTGCCTGTATGGCCGGTGTGCTGGCACTGGCTGTTCTTTCCGTCCATTTTATTGGTATGGCGGCCTACCATGTGCAGGCGGGGCCGCATGCTTTGGAAAGCATGGGCCACTCCGAGGATTCGCTGGTGCTGGCCGCAGCCATTGCCATCATGTCCTTCCTTATTCTTGGGGGCGGGCTTGTCAGCGGCATGATCGACGATAGTTCACGGGCAGAGTCGGTGGAAAAGCTCCGGCGTATGGCCCTGAACGACACGTTGACCGGCCTGCCCAACCGGCTGAACTTTCATCAACGCCTCGACCTTGAGCTGGACTGGGCGCGGGAGAACAACGGCAGGCTGGCGCTGATCGGGATCGACCTGAACAGGTTTAAGGAAATTAACGACCTGCGTGGCCACAGGGCAGGGGATGAAGTTCTGCGTATTCTGGGGCGGCGGTTGCGCGGTTTGCTGCATGATCATAGCGGCGAGTTTATTGCCCGCACTGGAGGGGATGAGTTTCTGGCCCTGTGCCGTGTTGTCTCGGCCGAGCAGATCAAGGGGTTTTTGCGCAGGCTGGAGGAGGTGCTGTTCAAGCCCATCCGGTTTGAGGAATCGGAAGTGCTGCCGGGTGCCAGTCTGGGGGTGGCCATATGGCCCGACCATGCAGCGGATAAGGAAACCCTGATCAACAATGCCGATCTGGCCATGTATCGCGCCAAGGCTGACCCGGGGCGGCATCCGTGTTTTTATGAACCCTCGATGGACGAAAAAGTGCGCACCCGGCGCAAGCTCTCTGCAGACCTGCGGCAGGCGGTCAAGGCGGGGCAGCTAACCATCTGCTATCAGGTGCAAAGGGTGATCGCTACGGGAGAAATCCGTGGGTACGAGGCACTGGTGCGGTGGCAGCACCCCACGCGGGGCACCATTATGCCCGATGACTTTATTCCGCTGGCTGAAGAGAGCGATCTGATCCTGCAGATCGGGGAATGGGTGCTCCGTTCCGTTTGTGCCGAGGCCGTGCGGTGGCATCAGCCCTATACGGTTGCGGTCAACCTGTCAGGCATGCAGTTTGTCCATTCCAACATAGCCCGCATTGTTGCCAATGTTCTGGAAGAAACCGGGTTGCCCCCCCCAGAGGCTTGAACTCGAACTGACAGAATCGACCATTATTGCCGATCAGGCCCGTGCCCTGCAGGTGCTGCACCAGATCAAGGATATGGGGGTCAGTCTGGCGCTGGATGATTTTGGTACGGGGTATTCCTCGCTCGATACGCTGCGCAGGTTCCCGTTTGACCGCATAAAAATTGACCGTTCGTTTTTTGGGGCCGCGCAAACCAGCGACCATACGCAGGCAGTCGTGCGGGCTGTGCTGGCTCTGGGCAAGGCGTTTGATATTCCGGTTATGGCAGAGGGGATTGAAACCGCAGCCCAGTTGAGCATGCTCAACGCCGCCGGGTGTGATGAGGCACAGGGTTTTTTGCTCGGGCGGCCTGCGGCACTGGCGGATATTGTTAAAAATGGCCAGATCACCATGAATCACGCCCTCTAGCCTGCATGCGGGGGAGGGGTGCTGGCAGGGCAAAGCACCCGTGCGTTAAAAAATTGCGCGAAAGTGGTGCCCAAGGCAGAGGAACAGGCTGACTTTTCTCTTTATTTACCGTAAAGGGGCAGCATGACCGATGTACCCCTTTCGCTCATCCGCAATTTTTCCATCATCGCCCATATCGATCATGGAAAGTCCACTCTGGCCGACCGCCTGATTCAGGCGTGTGGAGCCCTGACTGCCCGCGAGATGACCAATCAGGTTCTTGATAACATGGATCTGGAGCGGGAGCGTGGCATTACCATTAAAGCGCAGACCGTCCGGCTGACCTATCCTGCCAAGGATGGCAAGACCTATGTGCTGAACCTGATGGACACGCCCGGACATGTTGACTTCGCCTACGAGGTCAGCCGCTCTCTGGCTGCGTGTGAAGGCTCGCTTCTGGTGGTGGATGCCTCCCAGGGGGTGGAAGCCCAGACCCTTGCCAACGTGTATCAGGCCATAGACGCCAACCACGAAATTGTGCCCGTGCTCAACAAGGTGGACCTGCCTGCGGCAGAACCTGAGCGCGTGAAGGCACAGATCGAGGAAGTGATCGGCATTCCCGCCGATGATGCGGTTGAAATCTCGGCCAAGACCGGCCTGAACATTGAAGGTGTTCTGGAAGCGGTGGTCACCCGCCTGCCGCCCCCCACCGGGGATGCGGAAAAACCGTTGCAGGCCATGCTGGTCGATAGCTGGTACGACCCCTATCTGGGCGTGATCGTGCTTGTGCGGATCAAGGAAGGCCGGCTGAAGCGGGGCATGAAGGTGCGCATGATGTCCTCTGGTGCTGTGCATCAGGTGGATCAGGTGGGTGTGTTCGCCCCGCGCATGACATCGGTGGAAAGCCTTGGTCCGGGCGAGATGGGGTTCATAAACGCCGCCATCAAAACCGTGGCCGACTGCAATGTGGGTGACACGATCACCGATGACCGTCGCCCCGCTGCCACACCACTACCGGGCTTTAAGCCCTCCATTCCGGTTGTGTGGTGCGGCCTTTACCCCATTGTCTCGGATGATTTTGAAAAACTGCGTGACAGCCTTGCCAAGCTACGCCTGAATGATGCGTCTTTCCACTACGAGGCAGAAACATCGGCGGCCCTTGGCTTCGGTTTCCGCTGCGGCTTCCTTGGCCTGCTGCATCTGGAAATTATTCAGGAACGTCTGTCCCGCGAGTTCGATCTTGACCTGATCGCCACAGCGCCGTCCGTTGTGTACAAGGTCTACCGCACTAACGGAGAGATGGAAGAACTCCACAACCCGGCCGATATGCCCGATGGCTCCCTGATTGAAAAAATCGAGGAACCGTGGATCAAGGCCAACATCATGGTGCCGGACGAGTATCTGGGTGCGGTGCTGACCCTGTGCACGGAGCGACGTGGTATTCAGGTGGACCTGACCTATGTTGGCAACCGGGCCATGGCCGTTTACCGTCTGCCCCTGAACGAAGTGGTGTTTGACTTCTACGACCGGCTCAAGTCGCTCACACGTGGTTATGCCAGCTTCGATTACCAGATGGATGGGTACGAAGAGAGTGATCTCGTGCGTATTTCCATTCTGGTTAATCAGGAACCGGTTGATGCGCTGTGCTTCATTGCCCATCGCTCGGCGGCGGAAACACGGGGCCGCTCCATTTGCGCGCGCCTGAAAGACCTTATCCCCCGGCAGTTGTTCAAAATTGCCATTCAGGCAGCCATTGGCAGCCGCGTTATTGCGCGTGAAACCATTGGGGCCCTGTCCAAGGATGTGACCGCCAAATGTTATGGTGGGGACATCTCGCGTAAGCGCAAGCTGCTGGAAAAGCAGAAAGAAGGTAAAAAGCGCATGCGCCAGTTTGGTAAGGTGGAAATCCCACAGAGCGCCTTCCTTGCCGCCCTCAAAATGGAACACTAGCTATTCAACACCGGCTGCTGCCATATATGTGGCCGGTAAACCCCGGTCTGGCAGTGCTGGTGTAATCGGGGCTCACACGGTTTTTTGCCCGGCTTGTCCGGGTTGGAGAATGCAGCGGGTTTATGAACAGCACAACGCCCCTTACCGTTGGTGACCACCCGCATGCCAGTTTCCCCGAAGGGGTGGAACTGGACTGTGGTGTAACACTGGCACCGGTTGATATTGCGTATTGTACGTATGGCCAGCTTTCGGCCAACAAAGACAATGCCATTCTCATCTGCCACGCCTTTACCGGTGACCAGTATGTGGCAGAAGCTCACCCCCTTACGGGTAAGCCCGGCTGGTGGGAGCGCATGGTCGGGCCGGGCAAGCCGATTGATACAAACCGCTTTTTTGTAATCTGCTCCAATGTTCTGGGTGGCTGCATGGGCAGCACGGGTCCTCGCTCGCCCAGAACCGACGGGCAGGAAGCGCCGGGCGAGTTATGGGGCACCGCATTCCCCCCCATTACCATCCGCGATATGGTGCGCGCCCAGCACAAGTTGGTGCACAGTCTGGGCATAGAACGCCTGTTTGCCGTGGTGGGCGGTTCCATGGGGGGCATGCAGGTGCTCGAATGGGCCGTAACCTACCCGCAGATGATGCTGGCTGTTATGCCCATAGCCACAGCGCCTTTCCATTCAGCCCAGAACATTGCGTTTAACGAGGTCGGGCGGCAGGCCATTATAGCCGACCCGGACTGGCGGGGCGGGCGCTACTGGGAGGCGGGTGTTGTGCCCGCGCGCGGGTTGGCCGTGGCCCGTATGATGGCGCATATTACCTACCTGTCGGAAGAAGCGCTGACCCGCAAGTTCGGGCGGCGCATGCGGCGTGGGCCAGCGGGCGGGCAGGGGCCGGAAGGCCCGGTTTCTACATTCGGTGATATTTTTGAGGTGGAATCCTACCTGCGTTATCAAGGCTCCAGCTTTGTCCGCCGGTTTGATGCCAATTCCTACCTGAGCATTACGCGGGCCATGGACTGGTTCGATATTGCGGCTGACCATGATGGGGACCTGACCCCGGCCTTTGCTGGTACGGCAGTCCGGTTTTGTGTTGTCTCTTTTTCCTCGGACTGGCTGTTCCCCACCTCGGCCGCGCGTACGCTGGCCCGCGCCCTGAACAGGGCTGCTGCCAATGTGTCATTCGTCGAGATTGAAACAGATAAAGGCCATGACGCCTTTTTGCTCGAAGAGCCGGATTTTGACCGCACGGTGCGCGGCTTCCTGTGCGGTGTGGCCGAACATGCGGGGTTGTCCTGATGCGTCTTGACCAACGCCTGATTGCGGACATGATCGAACCCAAAACCCGCGTGCTCGACATCGGGAGCGGGGATGGCACACTCATCGGTCATTTATACCGCGAACGTGGGTGCGATGCCCGTGGCATTGAACTGAACATGGAACTGGTGACCCGCTCCGTAGCCCACGGCCTGCCCGTTGTGCACGGGGATGCGGACCACGATCTGGCCTATTACCCCGACCATTCGTTTGATTATGTTGTGCTCCAGCGCACATTGCAGGCTGTGGAGCGCCCAAGGGAAGTGCTGCGGCAGATGCTGCGCATAGGGCGGTACGCCATTGTGTCCTTTCCCAATTTTGGGCACTGGCAACTGCGGCTGCGCCTGCTGCTGGGCGGGCGTATGCCCATGACGGCCGTATGGCATACCCCGTGGTATGAGACACCCAATATCCACCCCTGTACGATTCGGGATTTTCTCGAACTCTGTCGTCAGGACGGATATATCGTGGAAAAATGGCTGGCGGTGGATGAAGATGGCGAGCGCGCACCTTGGCGGCGGTCCATACGGCTTGCCAACCTGTTTGGTGAACAGGCCCTGTTTCTGCTGCGCAGGCGCTAGCGCGGGTCAGTGCCGGAGTTGCGCAAATAGCTGGATTGATGGGCGGTTATTAACAGTAGCCTAAAAAATATGTTAGATTTGAGAACGCCAATCACTTCCCCAAGCGTGGGTGGCGCATGGGGCGTATGTGCAAAAATATATTAAAAATACTAGTTATATGATAAAAATCCTGTATATATCGGGCGTCTGATAATCGTGATTTGCAGATGTTGTAACGGTTCTGCGGGCTGCTTATTTTCGGACCAATATGGTACGGAACCCTTGCGGGGCGCTCACACTGCTTTTATATAATTCTTCCAAGACAGTCTGCGCGGGATGCATGATTCCGAAAATTTCTTATTCTGTCTGTAATGTAATAAAATTCATGCTGACCTGTCCGTAAGGTCTGGCTTAGAGACGGTTCTGCTCTGTTCTCAATTCTGGTTTGGCAGTGCGTTACTGAAAATAAGGTGGATGTGACTCGTTTTCAGGTGCATGGAGAGGTTGCCCCTAAATGACTACTTTTTCGGATCTGAAACTAGCTGCACCCCTGTTGCAGGCGCTGACGGACCAAGGGTACGAAATACCGACACCCATTCAGGCGGGTTCCATTCCCCATCTGCTCGAAGGGCGTGATCTGTTAGGCCTTGCGCAAACTGGCACAGGCAAGACCGCGTCTTTTGCACTGCCGATCCTGCAGCATCTGCACAATAACCCCAAGGCTGCAGCGCCCAAGCAGCCGCGTGTTCTGGTGCTGGCGCCCACGCGTGAACTGGTTGCCCAGATCAGCGACAGCTTTAAAGCTTATGCACGTTACATGAAGTTTTCTCAGGCCGTTGTGTTTGGCGGTGTGGGGCAGGGGCGGCAGGTTGAAGCCATGCGCCGTGGCGTGGATGTGCTTGTGGCTGCTCCGGGCCGTCTGCTGGACCTGATCGGTCAGGGGTATATCGACCTTTCCGGCCTGGAAGTTCTGGTGCTGGACGAAGCCGACCGCATGCTGGATATGGGCTTTGTGCGCGATATTCGCCGGATCATGAGCTATGTGCCTGCCCAGCGGCAGACCCTGCTGTTCTCAGCCACCATGCCCAAGAGCATTGAGGACCTTGCCGCCTCCCTGCTAAGCAACCCTGCCCGCGTGGAAGTGGCCCCGCCGTCCAGCACGGTGGACCGTATCCAGCAGGCCATCATGTTTGTGAACGGCACCAGCGACAAGCGCGATGCACTGCTGACCATGGTGGAATCTGACAAGGTTGCCCGTGCCGTGGTGTTCACGCTCATGAAGCATGAAGCCAACAAGGTTGCCGAGTTCCTGAACAAGAACAGCGTTACGGCCGAAGCTATTCACGGCAACAAGTCTCAGGGTGCGCGTGAGCGGGCCATGAAGGGATTCCGTGCCGGTTCGGTCAAGGTTCTGGTGGCAACGGATATTGCTGCCCGTGGGATTGACGTGGATGAAGTCAGCCACGTGTTCAACTACGATCTGCCTAATGTGCCGGAAAGCTATGTGCACCGTATTGGCCGTACGGCCCGTGCCGGGCGCGATGGCTGGGCTGTTTCCTTCTGCGATGCGGAACAGCGCGCATGGCTGAAGGATATTGAAAAAACAATCGGCAAGTCCATCCCCGTAGTCCGCGACCATCCGTGGCATTCGGAAGAAGCGGAGTTTTCCACGCAGCGTCCGCCTGTGCTGGGTGGCGGTGGTGGTCGGGGCCGTGGTGGTCCGCCGCGTAATGGTGGCGGTGGTGGCCGTGGTGGCCCGCCGCGCCGTTCCGGTGGTGGGCGTTCGGGGGCCTCGCACAGGTCTGGTGCTCACGCCTGATTGTGTTACGTTGTAAAAAAGCCGCTACGCAAACCGTAGCGGCTTTTTTTTATGGCGAGGTTTAACGCGGTATTTTTAACGTTACGGAAACGGGGCAGTGATCGCTCAGTATCCGTGCGCTGTTCTGTGGCAGAACCATAACGCGCAGGGACTCTGGCTGTGCCCATTGGGTGGCGCCTCCACCAAGAAGAATGTGATCAATAAAGCTGCTGCCGTTCTGGCAGGGGCTGGCATGCCCGGCAGTGACAAGCTCCAGCGGTGTGATCTGATTTAACGCGATAAACAAAGGGTCCGTGCGCGTGAGGCGTCGGTTAAAATCCCCTATGATGGCAAAGGATTCCCGATTTTTTGCCCGTTGAGCCAGCCAGTCCTGCAGGGCATGAAATTGCTGGAATAAAATGGGGCAGGCGTGGTGTGTTTCAGATAACGGGTTGTCCCAGCAGCCGGTTTTAAGATGAATAACCAGCACCCGTAAATCTGCGCTGTCAGTGCTTATGGTTACGTCTAACCCGCTGCGCAGGTGGTGCCGTGTTGCGATGGGGCTGAGTGCCAGAGCACTTACGTCCGGGTTGCGCTTTACGTGCAGGCCTTGGCGCACGGCAAGCGCGGTATGTTGGGGAATATCATCCCCCGAAAGAAAAAGCTGATACTCCTGCGTGCCAAACAGGCGGGCAAGAGTTGCTGTATCTCCCACCTCCTGCAAGCCAATCAGGTCGGGGTGCAGGCGTTTGGCGTAGGTTGCCAAGGCGGCAAGGTCATCCGCTGTTCTGTGGGGAATATCGGGGGGTATTTGCGGGGCGTGCTGCATCTGGCTGTCCAGCAGCCAGTCCACGTTCCATGTGCTGATTTTCAGGGTTTGCGCAGGGGTTGCAAGGCAGGCTCCGGGCAAAAAAAAGCCGGCACCCGCAAGGGCTATCAAGCCCAGACGGCGTGCCGACGTGCGTAAGCCTGAAAGGTCAGGCAGTTTCCTGTTCGGTCTGTTCTTGCAGTTTTTCAATAACACCACTGATCGGAACACTCGTGCGGGTCTGTTCATCCAGCACCGAGATTTCCCCCGTGCCAATATCGTAGAACCACCCTTGCAGGAAGAGCGTGTTACGCGCCAGCCCTGCGGCAACGGCAGGGTGGGTGCGCAGGTGCGCAAGCTGGAGCAGAACGTTCTGCTCGGCAAGGCAGCGCACGGTAGCAGGCCCGGCATCTTCGGAATGCAGGGTGTTCACCGTGGCAGCCCGTGCGGCTTCCGCATTACGGAGCCAGCTGCGCACTGTGGGCATTTTGTCCAACCCGTTCTTTTCGGGTTCGAGCAGTGCTTTCATGGCGCCACAGTCGGAGTGACCGCACACGATAATGGAGGACACGCCAAGCCCAAGAACTGCGTATTCAATGGCGGAGGAAACACCCCCCAGCATTTCCCCGTATGCGGGAACCAGGTTGCCAATGTTGCGCAGAATAAACAGATCACCCGGTTCGGTCTGGGTGATCAGGTTGGGGTTGATGCGGCTATCGGCGCAGGCAATGAACAGCGCACCGGGAGCCTGCCCTTTGGCCAGACTGGCAAACAGGGCTTCCTTCGCGGGGAAAATTTCGGTGTTGAAGTGTTCAACACCACGCAGGAGAGAAAGCAGCTTGCTTCTGGCTTCGGAACAAGTGGGCATCAGTTAACTCCAGAAAACCTTGACGTTTGGCCTGTGGCAGGCACACGGCCCGCAATGGGGTGGTGTTTAGGCCAAACGTGCGAGGGGCAGATACGTTCTAGAACATAGAGCAAAATTCTGTTTTGTAATATTGCGCTTAGCTTAGCGGATCATCCTCGGGTTCGCTCATCTGGTCAGCCGGGTGGCGGATCGGTGCGGGGTTGGTGCGGGGGCGGTTGGGTTCGGTCTGGCGGCGTGTAAAGTTGGCTCCCAGAGACGCCAGCTCAAGGAACTGGTCGGCCTGCCTGCGCAGGTCATCCCCGATCAGAGGGGGGGAGGAGCGCATGGAGGACACAACGGAAACGCGCGTACCCTGCCGCTGCACGGCCTCGACAACCCGGCGGAAGTCTGAATCTCCGCTGAACAGAATGGCATGGTCTATGTGCGGGGCCATTTCCATCATGTCCACCGCAATTTCGATGTCCATATTGCCTTTGACGCGGCGCTTGCCGGTCGAATCCGTAAATTCGCGCGCGGGCTTGGTTACAAGAAAATAACCGTTATAGGAGAGCCAGTCAGTCAGCGGTTTGAGCGGAGAGTAATCCTCCGTGTCCAGAATGGCGGCGTAATAATAGGCGCGGATCACATGCGTTTTGGCTGCAAAAAATTCGAGCAGTTTTTTGTAGTCAACATCAAACCCAAGGCTGCGCGATGTTGAGTAAAGGCTTGATCCGTCAATGAAAAGACAGGTTTTTTCGTCTTTTTTCAGGTTCATGAGCGTGGTCCTCTAAATAAATTCAAAGTTGTTTCTTTTGGGTTTCGATTATGTGGAAATGAAATTTTTATCATGCGGTTCGGAATGAAAGCCCCTCTGGCTGTTTGTTTGCAGGGCGCCCTTATAAAAGAGGCCCCAATTGTGTCCAAAACAAGATATTCCACTCAGGCGTGAGGCGTTACATGGCGGAAGAAAAAATTCATACCAGATCGGTCCTGATAGCAATAGGTGCAAATCTGCCCCTGGGGGAGCAGCCTGCGCTGGAAAGCTGCGAGCAGGCCGTGCAGGCTTTGCGCCGTGTGCCGGGGTTGAGCGTGCAGGCTGTTTCCCGCTGGTATGAGACGGCCCCCATGCCGCCCTCAGGGCAGCCACCTTACGTGAATGGGGTTGTGCTGGGTGTGACGAGTCTGCCTCCTCTGGCCTTGCTGGATCATCTTCAGAGCATAGAAACGCAGCAGGGCCGCGTGCGTTCCGTGCCCAATGCCGCACGCACGCTTGACCTGGACATTATAGATATGGATGCTCTGTGCCAGAATACGGAGCGGCTGGTTCTGCCCCACCCGCGGGCGCATGAGCGTGCCTTTGTGCTCTGCCCCCTGCATGATGTGCTGCCTGGCTGGGTGCATCCGCGCACCGGCCAGCCACTGGAGCAGATGCTTCAGGCCGTAAAAGGGCAGGAAATCCGGGTGATCGGGTAATAAGCCTTTCCTGTCGGGGGTGGATGCGGTAATATGCCCTTTCTGTCTTTTTTATCTTATTTCTGTGCTGAACTGTCTGGAGGCTCTTCGTAATGGCCCGCGTCACCGTCGAAGACTGCGTTGAAAAGGTTCCAAACCGCTTTGAACTGGTGGTGTACGCCGCGCAGCGCGCCCGCAACATCTCCCGTGGCGAGGAGCTGACCATTGACCGCGACAACGACAAAAACCCTGTCGTTGCCCTGCGTGAAATTGCGGATGAAACCGTGCAACTGCCCGCTCTGCGGAACGATCTGATCCGTTCGCAGGCCCGCGAGCCCGAACCCGAGCCCGTGGAAGAAGAAGTGCAGGATCTGGTGCCGACCGAACAGAACATTTTCGGTCTGCAGGAAGTTTCCGCCGAGGAAGAAGCCGCCGATGACGTGCGCGCTATTGAAGCGGCACTGACCGGTCGCGCACGGCGGTAAAGGGCGCGTGGACCAACCGGGCGGCGATATTCCCGTTCACACCTCCTCCCCCGAGCGGGAGGGGGGTGCCCCGGTTGAGGCGTCCGTAGCGCCAGCATCTCCCACCAGTCGTGTGGGGGAAATCGGCTGCGAGCGGCTGGTTGCCAAGGTGCTGAGTTATGCACCGCAGGCCGATGTACAATCCATTCGTCGTGCATTTGATGTGGCCAACAGGGCACATCAGAGCCAGATGCGCGATAATGGCGACCCCTACATAACCCACCCTTTGGCCGTCGCCATGATTCTGGCGCGCTTCAGGCTGGATGTGCAGTCCATCTGCACCGCTCTGCTCCACGATACCATTGAAGATACCGGCGTTACGTATGAGACGCTAAAGGCCGATTTTGGGCCGGTTGTGGCCGATCTGGTCGATGGCGTGACCAAGCTGACCCGGCTGGAACTCCAGTCTGACCGCACCAAGCAGGCCGAGAACTTCCGCAAGCTTGTGCTGGCCATGTCCAAGGATATTCGTGTCCTTCTGGTCAAGTTGGCGGACCGTCTGCACAATATGCGCACCCTCCATTTTGTGGAGCGGCAGGACCGCAGGCAGCGCATCGCACGTGAAACGCTCGATATTTATGCGCCGCTGGCCGAGCGTATTGGTATGGACCGGGTCAAGACCGAGCTCCAGAACCTCTCCTTTGCGCAGCTTGAGCCAGAGGCCGATACAACCATCCGCACACGCCTGAACTATCTGCGCGGGCAGGGGGCGGATGTTATTGAGGACGTGCGGCGCGAACTGCTGCGCCTGTGCCACGAAGCGGGGCTGAAGGACGCTCAGGTTTCGGGGCGTGAAAAATCGCCTTATTCCATCTGGGAAAAAATGCAGCGCCGGAATGTGGCGTTCGAGCAGTTGTCCGACATCATGGCTTTCCGCATGATCGTGGACACGCGTGAGGACTGCTATATGGCGCTGGGCGCGGTGCATGCCGCCTACCCCATGATCGCCGGGCGGTTCAAGGACTATATCTCCACCCCCAAGGCCAACGGGTATCAGAGCCTGCATACGGGGGTTACGCTGCGTTCCCCCCGTAACCAGAAAATAGAAGTGCAGATCCGCACGCAGGCCATGCACGACGTGGCCGAAAACGGTGTTGCAGCCCACTGGGTGTACAAGGAAGGCGGTACCAGCAGCCCTGATGAGGGCGGGTATGGTGGCGTGCGCCGCCCACGCTGGGTGCAGGACCTGCTGGAAATTCTGGAGGCCTCATCCGCCCCTGATGAGTTTTTGGAAAACACCAAGCTTGAGCTTTATCAGGATCAGGTTTTCTGCTTTTCGCCCAAGGGGCAGCTTATCTCGCTCCCGCGTGGGGCAACCCCGGTTGATTTTGCCTATGCGGTGCATAGCCAGATCGGGGATACCTGCGTAGGGGCCAAGGTTAACGGTCGCCTTATGCCGCTGCGGCATGAGCTGGAAAACGGCGATCAGGTCGAAATCATGACCGCCCGTGGTGGCGCGCCCTCTCCCTCGTGGGAGCGGTTTGTCGTTACGGGTAAGGCACGCGCGCGCATCCGCCGTTATGTGGCGCAGCAGCAGCGCCAGGTTTCGCTGGATAACGGACGTGCCGCATTGGCCAAGGCCTTCCGTCAGGAAGGTGTGGATGGCTCCGAAAAAATCATGGAGACCACGCTCAAGGCGCTCAAGCAGAGTTCCTTGCAGGATCTGTATGTTGCGGTTGGTACCAGCAACCTGAACGCGCGGGATGTGGTGCATGCGGCCTACCCCGAGCTGCGGCGTGTGCAACGTGTGCCGCGCATGCTGGCGGGCCTGCCCGGTGTGCTGGGTACGGCAGGGCCACGGCCGCGCGGCGCGCCCACCATGCGCCGTCCATCGGGTGGGGCGGTGCCGCTGGTTGGGCTTGGGGCCGGTGTTGCCGTGCATTACGCAGCCTGCTGCCACCCCTTGCCGGGAGACCGGATTGTGGGCGTGGTGGCAACAGGCAAGGGCGTGACCGTGCATACGCGCAACTGCCAGACGCTGGAAAGTTTTGCCGCAACGCCCGAGCGCTTTTTGGATGTGGACTGGGATTACGACGCCATGGCCCGCGCGGGTGGAACCGGGCAGATGCGTGTTGGCCGTATCAGCATTGTAGCCGAAAACGAGGGCTCTGTGCTGGCATCCATTACCAATACGATTTCCAAGTGCGATGCGGCTATGGTCAACCTCAAGATCGTGCATCGCCAGCTCGACTTTACCGAAATTCTGCTGGATGTGGAGGTGCGTGACCTGCGCCACCTGTCCTCTGTTATTGCCGGGTTGCGGGCTGTATCGGGCATTGCGCAGGCGGATCGGGCCAAGTCATGACCCTGCTGGCAACTGGTGTGGATCTGTGCGACATGCGGCGGATCGAGCAGGTCATGGAGCGGTTTGGGGAGCGTTTTCTGGACCGTGTTTTTACGCCGTATGAGCGTGCCAAGGCTGAACGGCGTGTGGGGGCTGCCAGAATAGGCACCTACGCCAAACGCTGGGCGGCCAAGGAGGCATGCGCCAAGGCGCTGGGTACGGGTTTTGCCCACGGGGTTGCGCAAAGCCAGATCGGGGTGGAAAACCTTGCATCGGGCCAACCGGTGCTGGTGTTAACGGGGGCCGCGGCCCGGAGGCTGGCAGAACTGGTGCCCGCAGGCCATGAGCCTGAACTGATGCTGAGCATGACCGATGAGCCCCCTTATGCGTTTGCACAGGTGTTTATCTCGGTCCGCGCGGGTTGACATCACACCAAGCGCACGGCTTGATCCAGCGGATTTTATTTTTCTGGCATGATTATGGGAGCAGATGGGCAGCGCATGAGTAAACCGGAGACTTCTCCAACTGGAGCGCAGCACGCTGTTACCGTCAGACATGCTGTGGTGGAATATGTGCGGACAATTTTAACGGTCGTGATCGTTGTTGTTTTTGTCCGTACGTTTTTGTTTGAATCCTTTGTCATCCCGTCCGGGTCCATGATCCCCACCCTGCAGGTGGGGGACTACATCTGGGTGTCCAAATACAGCTATGGCTATTCACGGTTTTCGCTGCCGTTTTCGCCAGACCTGTTTAACGGGCGGGTCTGGGCGGGGCAGCCGCACCGGGGCGATGTGGCCGTGTTCCGGTTTACCAAAGATACGTCCATTGATTACATCAAGCGGGTTATTGGCCTGCCGGGGGACCGTATTCAGGTAACCGGGGGGCAGCTCTTCCTCAATGGTGTGCGGGTTCCCTGCGTGCAGCCGCATGCTTACGTGGCGCAGGATGAAACGCGCATGCCCATGGAAGGCGAAGCCTGCACGGAAGAACTCCCCCTGCGCGACGGGCAGGGAGTAGTCCGGCACGATATTCTGAAATTGACCAATGATGGCCCGCAGAACGACACCCCCGAATACGTAGTCCCCCCCGGTTACTTTTTTGCCATGGGTGACAACCGTGATGACAGCGCAGATAGTCGTTTTGTGGGGGATGGCCCCAAAGACCTTGGCTTTGTGCCCATGGAAAACCTTGTTGGTAAGGCCCAGCGTATTTTCTTCTCGGTTGAGGCGGCACATCCCATCTGGCAGGTCTGGTACTGGCCGACTGAAATCCGCTGGGCTCGTCTGTTAAAAGGCGTGATGTAATGAATGCGGGCCACTCCACGCCGCAATATCTGGCGTCCATGGCGTTGCAGGAGCGTCTGGGCTACCAGTTTGCCAATCCTTCCCTGTTGCAGGAAGCGCTGACCCACCGTTCGGCCGCACATCAGAAGGCGGGTGGGCGCAGGCGGAACAAAACCAAAGGGGCAGGCTCCAACGAGCGTCTGGAGTTTATTGGCGACCGTGTTCTGGGCCTGCTTATGGCGGAACTGTTGCTGGAGCGGTTTCCGGGCGAGCAGGAAGGGGCCTTGGGCTCGCGGCTTGCGCATCTGGTTTCACGTGCAACGCTTGCGGATATTGCCGAGCAGCTTGGTCTTGCTGAAGCCCTGTCCGTAGCGGAGCATGAGGCCCGCGCCGGTGTGCAGACTGCCGCCAATGTTGTGGCCGATGGACTGGAAGCCGTGCTTGGTGCGGTTTTTCTCGATGGTGGGCTGGCTCCGGCACGCAAGATTGTGCGTGCTTGCTGGAAGCGGATACTCGATGCGCAGGCCCTCCCCCCCAAAGACCCCAAAACCGCATTGCAGGAATGGGTTCTGGGGCGTGGGCAGGGCTTGCCGTTTTACGAAACAATAGGGGCCGACGGTCCATCGCATGCTCCCGTGTTTGTGGTGCGGGTCAGTGCTGGTGGGTATTCGGCAGAAGGATGTGCAGGGAGCAAGCGGGCAGCAGAAAGTTCTGCCGCGGCAACCCTGCTGGAAAAACTTGGAGGCAGCCATCAGGGCTGAAGCAACAGGCATGACACAAACAACACGTTGTGGCTTTGCTGCGCTGGTGGGTGCACCAAACGCAGGCAAATCAACACTGCTCAACCGTATGGCGGGCGCCAAGCTCTCCATCGTTTCGCCCAAGGCACAGACCACGCGCTTTAGGGTGCTGGGTATTCTCATGCGCGGGGCCAGCCAGATTCTGCTGGTGGACACGCCCGGTATCTTCAAGCCACGCCGCAAGCTTGACCGCGCCATGGTGGCCGCCGCCTGGACTGGCTCGGATGATGCGGACATAACCTTGCTGCTGGTGGATGCCCGCACAGGCCTGACCGAAGCCGTGCAGGACATTATTACCCGTCTGGCGCAGGCTGGGCGCACTACGTGGCTGGTGCTGAACAAAACGGACCTTGTGCCTGCATCTGCCCTGCTGCCCCTTACGGCGGCCATTACCGAAAAACTGCCCGTTGAGCATGTGTTCATGGTCAGTGCGCGCACCGGTGGTGGTGTGGACGACCTGCTGGACAAGCTGGCTGCCAGCCTGCCCGAAGGCCCATACCTGTATCCCGAAGATGACCTGACCGATCTGCCCGACCGCCTGCTTGCAGCCGAGTTGGTGCGTGAGCAGATTTTTATGCAGACGCATGAGGAAGTGCCCTATGGCACTACGGCCGAGACCGAGAGTTTTCAGGAACGGCCAGATGGTTCGGTGCGGATTGAAGTTACAATTTACGTTGGCCGCACCGGGCATAAAGCCATTCTTATTGGGAATGGCGGGCAGAAGATCAAAATGATAGGCGAGCGGGCGCGCAAGCAGCTTGCCGGCCTGCTGGAACGCCCGTGCCACCTGTTTTTGAATGTCAAGGAACGTTCTGGCTGGGATGAAGAGCGGGCCCGCCTGCGTGCCATCGGGCTGGATGACGTGCCATAAAGCACGGCTTGGCGCTTGTGGCCGTGCGCCTTGGAGGATAAGAGAGAGCGATCTTACACGCTGCGCGCCTGCGCGTGGCGGAGGTCTGTTTTTTGTCGGACTTTGCATGATTGAGGGCCTATGACTGCTTCTGTCTCTGAAACGCCAAGGCGTAAACGTGTATTGCTCAAGGTGTCTGGTGAAGCCCTGATGGGTGAGGGCGCCTTTGGGGTAGAACAGAAGACGGTCGAGCGGATTGCCAAGGATGTAGCCGAGGTCGTTCGCAGCGGTACGGAAGTGTGCCTTGTTGTGGGTGGTGGCAACATTTTTCGTGGAGTGGCTGCCGCAGCCAAAGGCATGGACCGCGCGCAGGGTGACTATGCGGGTATGCTGGCAACGGTCATTAACGCGCTGCTGCTCCAGAATGCGCTTGAACGTGAACTGATAACAACGCGGGTTATGTCCGCCATTCACATGTCTTCCGTGGCTGAGCCGTATATCCGGCGCAGGGCGGTCCGGCATATGGAAAAAGGCCGGGTGGTTATTTTTGCCGCCGGTACGGGCAACCCCTTCTTTACCACTGATACGGCAGCGGCCCTGCGTGCGGCGGAAATGGAATGCGATATTCTGCTTAAAGGGACGCAGGTCGATGGCGTGTATTCGGCCGACCCCAAGCACGACCCCAGCGCCACGCGGTATGATGAGCTGACATACATGACCGTGCTCTCCAACCAGTTGAGTGTCATGGATGCAGCGGCCATCAGTCTGGCACGTGAGAATAAACTGCCGATTATTGTCTTCAATATTGGCGAGGAAGGTTCGTTCGGTCGCGTTATGCGCGGCGAAGGTGCGTTTACGCGCATTATTGAAGCAACCTGACACCATGCAACCGCTGCCCGTTAAGGCAGCACGCGGAATGAACTAGGCGAGGGCAGGACAGTGCCTTCGCGACAAAACGGGAGAAACCGCCGTGTCTGACTTGAATGACCTGCTTGATGACATCAAGCGCCGTATGGATGGCGCGCTGGAAAGCCTGCGTCGTGATTTTTCGGGCCTGCGCTCCGGCCGGGCCAGCCCGGCTCTGCTCGAACCCGTTCGGGTGGAAGCCTATGGGGGGGAAGTGCCGCTTACGCAGGTTGCCTCCATTGCCGTGCCTGAAGCGCGCATGATTACCGTACAGGTCTGGGACCGTGTTCTGGCCGGGGCCGTGGAACGCGCTATCCGCGATGCCGGGCTGGGCCTTAACCCCGCCGGTGAAGGCCAGACCATCCGGGTGCCTATTCCGCAGTTGACCGAAGAACGCCGTAACGAACTGGCAAAAGCTGCCGCACGTTATGCGGAAGGGGCCAAGATTGCCGTACGTGGCGTGCGCCGCGATGGTATGGACAAGGCCAAGGGTTTTGAAAAGAAGGGCGACATCAGTCAGGATGACGTCAAGACATGGTCTGACGCTATTCAGAAAACGACTGATCAGTATGTCAAAAAAGTAGATGACATGCTTGCCGAAAAAGAGAAGGAAATCAAGCAGGTCTGAAGACCTGCCTGAACGGGGCCGGTTTATGCCCGCTGAACTGAAACGGTGGATTTTTTCCTGTTATGTCTTCCTTGCCAGCCGACAGAAAAGCGGTCGTTCCTTCGCATGTCGCCATTATCATGGATGGCAACGGGCGCTGGGCGTGTGAGCGGGGGTTGCCGCGCCTAGCGGGGCATCGTGCCGGGGCAGATGCCGTGGCGCGGTGCATCAAGGCGGCTATTCAGCGTGGTGTGCCCTACCTGACCCTTTATGCGTTTTCATCCGAAAACTGGTCACGCGGCCCCAAGGAAGTCTCAGACCTGACCGGCCTTTTGCGCTACTACCTGCGCCACAAGGTCAAGGAACTGCATAGCGAGGGCGTCTGTCTCCGCTTTATTGGTGATCTGAGCCGGTTTGATACGAGCCTGCGCGAAGAACTGGCCCGTGCCGAAGCCATGACCCGCAATAACGGACGGCTGGTGCTGCTGCTTGCCCTGTCCTACGGGGGGCGGGGGGATATTATGCAGGCGGTCCGTCGTGTTGCGCAGGAAGTGCGCGATGGCTGGCTAACCCCCGAACAGATTGATGAAAGCCTGTTTGCCAACCATTTGTGGACCGCTGGCGTGCCTGACCCCGATGTGGTCGTGCGCACGAGCGGGGAATACCGGCTTTCCAACTTTCTGCTCTGGCAGAGCGCATATGCGGAACTTGTTTTTCTGGATGTGTTCTGGCCAGACTTCAATGAAGGGCATTTTGCAACGGTGCTGGATCTTTACGCCCGCCGTGAGCGGCGCTTTGGTGCGCGGCCGGTGGCTTCCGCATGACAACGACCGGACAATCCTCCGCATGGCGGGACCTGCGGCCGCGCGTGCTGTCTGCCATGGTCATGATCGCGGTTGCGGGTGGATGCATCGGGGTAGGCGGGGTTGCCTATATCCTGATGGTGCTTGTGGCCATGGGCGGTATGGCGTTTGAGGCTGCGGGCCTTCTCAAGTTACCTGCCCAGAGCTGGCAGGGCAGGCTGTATGTGCTGTGGGCGGTTTGTGGTGGGTTTTCTGCCGCAACCGAGCACTGGCGTTATTTTATCATGTTCAGTGTCGGCTCGTGCGTATTCGGTGCGGAGTTGTGCGCCATGATGTGCGTGATCATCATGGCGGGTACGGCTCTGCTCTGGCTACGGGTGGAAAGTATCTGGCCTGTTCTGTTTGTTGTCGCCGTTGTGGTGGCGAGTGATACATCAGCCTATATGGCAGGCCGCCTGATTGGCGGGCCCAAACTGGCCCCGCGCATTTCCCCCGGCAAAACCCGCTCAGGTGCTCTGGGCGGGTTTGTGGGGGCTGTGCTTATGGGGGGTGGCATAGCGCTTCTCTCTGGTTTGGGAAGCACGCATATGGCGCTGGTCTGGGGAGGCATTCTGGGCGTGTCCGCCCAGCTTGGAGATCTGGCCGAAAGCGCCATGAAGAGGGCACTCGGCGTTAAGGATTCCGGCACGCTGCTGCCCGGCCATGGCGGTCTGCTCGACCGGTTTGATGGTCTGGTGGTGGCCGCACCTGTTGCTGCCGCCGTTTCCGTTACCGTGCCTGATGCACCCTTCTGGAGCGCTGGCCTGCACGATCTTGTTTATAGCCTTGTTTCTGGCATGCCTGGTTAGTCCAGTTTTTGGCTTTTGCCCTGCGTGATCGGGGCTTGTGTTATTTTTCGGGTTTGGAAAGACAAGACATGAGAACCGTAACCGTTCTGGGAACTACCGGCAGCATTGGCTGCTCTACCGTGGATCTGCTGGAGCAGGCGCGTGACCAGTATCGGGTGCGTGCGCTTGTGGGTGGTAAAAATGCTGCCAAGCTGGCCGAGCAGGCCCGCAGCCTGAAGGCCGAACTGGCCGTGCTGGCTGATGAGAGTGCCTATGCTGAACTCAAGGCGCTTCTGGCCGGGAGTGGTGTTGAGGTCGCCTGTGGCCGCAAGGCGGTCATAGAGGCAGCGGGGCTGCCAGCGGACTGGACCATGGCAGCCATTACTGGCGCTGCGGGGCTGGAACCTACACTGGCCGCTGTGAAGAACGGCAACAGCATTGCGCTGGCCAACAAGGAAGCACTGGTCTGCGCGGGGGATGTCATGCTCCGTGCGGTGCAGGATGCCGGGGCAACGCTGCTGCCGGTCGATTCCGAGCATAATGCGGTTTTCCAGTCCATGGCGGACCGGCAGGCTGATCAGGTTGAAAAAATAATTCTTACCGCATCTGGCGGTCCTTTCCGCAATGCTTCGGTTGATGTCATGCGTGCGGCCACACCGGCTCAGGCACTCAAGCACCCGACATGGAGCATGGGGGCCAAGATCAGCATCGATTCCGCCACCATGTTCAACAAGGGGCTGGAGGTTATTGAAGCGGCACGTATTTTTGGCCTGACCGAAGACCGGATTGATGTGCTGGTGCACCCCCAGTCCGTGGTACACGGTATGGTGCAGTACACCGATGGCAGCCTGATCGCGCAGATGGGTTCGGCTGACATGCGTATTCCCATCGCCCATACACTGGCATGGCCACGGCGTATGGCCACGACCTCCAGTCGTCTGGACCTTGCCGCCTTTGGCACGCTAGAGTTTATTGCACCAGATGAAGTGCGTTTTCCCGCACTGCGTCTGGCGCGGCAGGCCCTGCGGGCAGGCAAGGCTGTTCCGGCCATTCTGTCTGCGGCAAATGAGATTGCAGTTGAAGCGTTCCTGAAAGAACAGATCGGTTTTCTGGACATTGCGCGCGTGGTTGAAGATACCATGAACGCTCTCGGCGCTCCCCCGGCCGATACGCTCGATGCCGTGCTCCATTGGGATGCAGAAGCCCGGCGCGTTGCGACCCAGCAGATTTCTACCGTGGTTGCTTGAGAAAACCGCCTTCAGCCCCGATATCGGAGGAATGATGATACACGAATATCTGCGCACCCTGATTTCCTTCGTTTTCGTGCTGGGCGTTCTGGTTACCTTTCACGAGCTGGGGCATTACCTTGCAGCCCGCTGGCGCGGTGTGCATGTGGAGGTCTTTTCGCTCGGCTTTGGTCCCGCCCTGTTCAAATGGCGTGACAAGAGCGGGACAGAATGGCGCATCTGCCCGATTCCCTTGGGCGGTTATGTGCGCCCGCACGGGTTTGATGACCCCGAAGATGCGACCGAAGAACAGAAAGCCGCGTGGATTCCGGGCCGGACTTTCCACGATAAATCCGTATGGTCACGCGCCATTGTTATTCTGGCCGGCCCGGTTTTTAACTTCATTCTGGCGTTTGTGCTGTTTGTGCTGCTGTTTGCAACGGCGGGCCAGCCGCATGTGCGGAACGAGGTTGCATCCGTCCTGCCCGGCAGTGCCGCGCAAAATGCTGCCCTGCAGAAGGGTGACGTTATCCTGCGTATAGGCACGCACGATATTGCGGGGGTTGAGGACGCACAGGCCACAGTGGCCCAGACACCGGGGCAGAAAACAACACTGCTGGTGCAGCGTAATGGCCAGTCGCTGGAAGTTCCCCTGACCATTGGCTCTACGCAGGATTCGCGTGGTGGGCCCGCGCGCGGGCTGCTGGGTGTGGTCTTTGCGGTTGAGCCGGGCAAGGCCCTGCCGCTTCCGCAGGCTGTCTCTGCCGGGGCCAAGGCAACATGGAACACCGTTGTGCAGACGCTCAATGGCGTGTGGCAGATTTTTAGCGGGCAGCATACCGCGCGGGATTTGGGCGGTCCGCTCAAGATTGCGCAGCTCTCCGGGCAGGTCGCTCAATACGGGTTTGCCAGCCTGCTTTCTTTCATGGCGCTGCTGTCTGTTAATCTGGGTCTGATCAATCTCTTTCCCGTTCCGCTTCTTGATGGTGGACGTCTGGTTTTTTATGCCATAGAGGCAATAAGAGGGCGCCCGGTTTCCAAGCGGGTGCAAGAGGTTAGTTTCCAGACCGGGTTTGCATTGCTGGCGGGTCTGTTCTTGTTTTCGACGTTCAATGATCTGTCCAGCTTCGGGTTGTTCAGGTGGGTTGCAACGCTCGCAGGGTGATAGTGAACTGGGCGTGAAGGGAAGGCTTGCGTGACAAGGGTAATTTCGGATACGTCCCTTGCGGGCGAGACAAGAACGGGAGATAGGCTTCCGTGCTGAACCGACCCGGATGGAGGGAGGCAGATCTTGGCGGGTAAACGTTCGGCCCTGTTCGTTTCTGTCTGCATGTTGCCTTTTTTCCTGCTCGAGGGACGGGGGGCTATGGCCGCCCAGACCCAGGACACACAGGCACCAGCAGCTGTTGTTGCATCGCCCGAGGGTGATGCCGAAAGTCCTCCAGCACCTCTGCCGGATGCTCAGCCAGCACCCGTGGGGGTGATTGATGAGATCCGCGTCTCAGGCAATACCCGCATCGAGACCAACACGGTCCTGTCCTACATGGTTGTCCGCCCGGGTGATCCGTTTACGCAGGATGACCTCGATCGTTCCCTGAAGACCCTGTATGCGACCGGTCTGTTCAAGGATGTAACCTTGCGGCGTGAGGGGAATACCCTCCTCGTCAAGCTCAAGGAAAACCCGATCGTCAACCGGATCGTGTTCGAGGGCAATCATGCCGCCAAGGATGAGGACCTGCGCAAGGTGCTCTCCCTGCGTCCGCGTGCGGTTTTCTCGGCAGAAACAACGGCGGATGACCGGCAGCGTATTCTGGAAGTCTATGCCCAGAAGTCCCGCTTTGCAGCGGTGGTGACGCCTCAGATCGTGCGCCTTGCGCATAATCGTGTGGATGTGATCTTTCAGATCAATGAAGGCCCGAACACCAAAATCCGCAAAATCGCGTTTGTTGGCAACAAGGCTTACAACGAGGCCGAACTGGCTGGCGCGATTTCCTCCAAGGAAACGGCCTGGTACCATTTTCTGGGTTCGTCTGATGAATATAACCCCGAACGTGTGAAGTACGACGGGGAACTCCTGCGTCGGTTTTACCTGCACAACGGGTATGTTGATTTCCAGATCAAGGATATCAAGGGCGAACTTTCGCCTGACCGCAAATCCTTCTACATCACCATCACAATGGACGAAGGCATCCGTTACCGTCTGGGCAAGGTGGACATCCGCTCCAGCCTGCGGCACGTGCCGGCCAAGTCGCTGCGTAAGTATGTCGAGTTGTTCCCGCACCAGTGGTACGATGGCAAGGCCGTGCAGGATAACGCGACCGACATGGAAGAACTGCTCCAGTCGGAAGGGCATCCTTTTGCCGTGGTGCGTCCGGTTATTGCCCGCAACCCCGAAAAGCATATTGTCAATCTGCTGTTTGACGTAAGCGAAGGCCCGCGCCGGTATATTGAGCGGATCGATATTAACGGCAACACCATTACGCAGGATAACGTTATCCGCCGGCAGCTTCCGTTTGCCGAGGGTGACCCCTACACAAGCAGCTACAAGAAATACGCCAAGGAAGGGGTCCAGGATCTGGGCTACTTCAAATCGGTGGATGTAAAGGACGCTCCGGGTTCCTCCCCCGACCGTGCCAACGTGTCCGTTAACGTTGTGGAAAAACCAACGGGCGAGTTCTCGCTTGGTGGTGGTTACTCCACCGACGTAGGTATTATTGGTAACGTAGGGCTCAAGCAGCACAACCTGCTGGGTACAGGGGTGGATGCCGGGTTCTCGGGTACGGTTTCGTACTACCAGAAGCAGGCCGACCTTTCTGTTACGGACCCGGTCTTCCTCGGGCGCAATCTGGTTGTCGGTGCGGATATCTTCTTCATCGAAAACAATTACCAGACGTATCAGAACTACTCGGAAGGGCGGTACGGTATTACCCTGCGTATGGGGTATTCGTATAACCGCTACCTTTCGCAGTCGTGGAACTACAGCCTGATCCGCCGTTGGGTGGGGGATATGTGGAGTGAATCTTCTCCCTATGTTCAGGAGCAGAAGGGCAAGTCGCTTCTTTCCCAGCTGAGCACCACGGTTATGTATGACCGGCGTGATAACCGCATGCAGCCGCATAGCGGGTATTTTGTCTCTGTCGGAGGTGATTTTGCCGGTATTGGCGGGGATGAAAACTACGTTCGCGGCAAGATTAACGGTGGTTACTACATCCCGCTTGATGACCTGACCAACAGCCACAACTGGACAATCATCTTCCGTGGCGGCACCGGGTACCTTGCGGACTGGGGCAGTAACGGCCGCCACGATATTATCGATAACTTCTATCTGGGTGGTAACAACCTGCGCGGCTTCCTTGATGGTGGTGCCGGCCCACGAAGCGTGGGTAACGCAGCCCATCACTCCGAAGATCTGATCGGTGGGCGGTTCATGTACAACGCGACGGCGCAGGTGAACTTCCCGATCCCCTTCCTGACGGAAATGGGCGTGGGTGGTCGTGCCTTTGTGGATATGGGGTCCGTGGCAGGTTTGCGCGTGAAGCACCTTTACACCAACCGCGCTACCGCCGGGGCGAACTATACGGCAGTATCGGGTGATATGGTGAGCCCGCGTATCAGTGCGGGTGCAGGTTTTTCATGGAAAAGCCCGTTTGGCCTGCTGAATATTGACCTTGGTGTGCCGGTCAGGCGCAGTTATAATGACCGTACACAGCTCCTTCGCTTCGGCTTCGGCCAGCAATTCTGAGGTAATGATGCGTTTCAGTTCAAAAGCTGCCCTTCTGGGGGCTGTTTGCCTTTCTTTTTCCGCAGCCCTCATGCCCGCTGCTCAGGCAGAAGGTGGGAATGGCTGGTTCGTTCCCAAAACCCAGCCTGCTGCACAGGCTCCGCATCCTGCTGCTCGTAATGCCGCCCCTGCACCCGTAGCACTGCCTGCTCCCGCAGCTGATAGTCAGGAAGCAGCAGATCAGGCTCCTCCGGTTCTGCCTTTGCCGCCCATTCCCAGCGCACCTGAAGTTGCCAAGGAGGCACCCCCGCCCACCACCATTATTGGTGTGATCAGCGTATCTGGCGTTATGCGTCAGACCTCTGCTGCCATGCAGGTGGAGCGTGTTCTGGGTGCCCGCCGCGATGCGCTGGCGCAGGACCTCCAGCGTGAACAGGCTGGCTGGCGTGACGAGCAGCAGACGCTGCAGGCTCAGGCCAAGTCCCTGACATCTGACCAGATCCAGACTCGTGAACGCAGCCTTCAGGCCAAGGTCATGAAGGCACAGCGCGACTTCCGTAACCGCAACCGGATTATTCAGGAAGCGGCTCAGGTTTCTCTGGGGCAGATCGAGCGTGAGCTGGTGCAGGTTATCCAGAAGGTTGCTGCCGCACATGGCATGAACCTTGTGCTGCATAGCGAGCAGGTTGCCCTGCATGTGGATGGTCAGGACATTACGAACGAAGTGGCAGCAAACCTGAACAAGGTTCTGCCCAACGTTTTCATTCCTGAAGCCAACGTAGACCCCGAAGAGCTGGCAAAATCCGGCAAGATGCCCACAACGGCTGATGGGGACCCGCAGATGGCAGCATCCGGCCCAGCTCCGGCGGCACCTGCGGCTCCTGCCGGGAAAAAATAAGCATGGTGGATTGCAGGGCGTCTTCCGGCCCGGCTGATCCGCGTTTTTTTACGCGTGTCGGACCATTTGATGCATCGGTACTGGCAGAAACAGCCGGTGCCGAGCTGCTGCCTCCCCGGCAGGGGAGTTTTCCGCAGGATGGTTATACCGGCATAGCGCCTTTGCAGGTGGCCCGTGCGCGTGATGTGAGTTTTCTGGATAACCGTCGCTATGCTCCCCTGCTGGAGCATACGCAGGCTGGTCTGGTTATTGTTGCCCCTGCTTTTGCAGATAAGGTGCCAGAACATTCCGCAGCCCTTGTGACCACCACGCCGTATCTGGCGTGGTCGCGCATTGCGCGGCTGTTCCACCCGCGCCAGATTGGCAAGGGTGGTGTTCACCCTTCTGCAGTGGTAGATCCTTCTGCTGTTGTGGACCCTACGGCAGAGGTGGGGCCTTTTGTGGTTGTCGGGCCTGATGTGCAGGTTGGGGCCGGCTGCATTATTGGCTCTCATTCCGTTTTGGACCACGGCGTGCAGCTTGGTGCGGACTGCCGTATTGGCTCCATGGTTACGCTGTCTCATGCTCTGGTGGGGGACCGTGTTACCATTCTGCCCGGTGCGCGCATTGGGCAGGAAGGTTTTGGGTTTGCGGTCGGGCCTGAGGGGTTTGAGAGCGTTCCCCAGCTTGGTCGTGTTATCATCGAGCATGATGTGGAGATTGGTGCCAACAGCACCATTGACCGCGGCTCGGTTAATGACACGGTTATTGGTGCGGGGTCTCGGCTCGATAATCTGGTCCAGATCGGGCATAATGCCCAGCTTGGGCGTTGCTGTATTGTGGTATCCCAGGCGGGTATTTCTGGCTCCACAGTACTCGAGGACTATGTAACGGTTGCTGCTCAGGCTGGCCTTATTGGCCATATCCGTATTGGTGCCAAGGCGCGCATTGGTGCGCAGTGTGGTGTTATGTCGGATGTTGAGAGCGGTGCAGATGTCATAGGTAGCCCTGCCATGCCGTTCCGGGAGTTTTTCCGTAACGTGGCGGTGCTGCGCAAGTTGGCAAAAAAAGCGTCTGGGTCGGCCAAGGGCGATTCAGACAAGGTATGAACTTATCCCGGATTGCGGTCCGGTACAGAGGGTGGTTTAGGGGACGTGGAGACACAACAAGAATCCCAGCAGGACGGCAAGACAATCGCACGGATTGATGTCAACCGTATCATGCAGGCGATTCCTCACAGGTATCCTTTCCTTCTGATCGACAGGATGGAAGATATTGTCCTGGGGGAAGAAGCGACCGGTATCAAGAATGTCTCGGTTAACGAACCGTTTTTTCCGGGGCATTTTCCCGGACGGCCCGTTATGCCTGGCGTCCTTATTGTGGAAGCCATGGCCCAGACCGCGGCAACGCTTGTTGTTCTGTCGCTCGGGGAAGCCTTTGAGGGCAAGCTCGTCTATTTCATGACGATCGAAGGGGCAAAGTTCCGCCGTCCGGTAGAGCCGGGTGACCAGCTGCGTATTCATGTGGTCAAGGAACGGCACCGCTCCAATGTATGGAAGTTCCGTGGGGAAGCACGCGTTGATGGTGTTGTGGTTGCAGAAGCAACCTTTAGCGCCATGATCATGGGCTGATTTTTTACGCTTGGTGTGCCGGTTGGCTCAAGATATGCTCCAGTTCTGTTCGCTTTTACCGGCCGACATTCTGGGGCAGGGCCCAGTGACTCTGTGTTGCAAGTCAGGCGGAATATAAGGAACTGAAGTGGTGCACGCTGTAGAGGAAGCCAGGCAGACGCTTGTTCATCCAACGGCTCTGGTTGCCCCGGGGGCAAAGCTTGGGCAAGGCGTGGTTATTGGTCCGTGGTGCTCTGTTGGGCCAAATGCAGTTCTTGATGACGGGGTGGAGCTGATCTCCCACGTTGTTGTGGATGGGCATACCCATCTGGGTGCGCATTCGCGCTACTTTCCGTTCTGCACGGTGGGTATGGCGCCGCAGGATCTCAAATACAAAGGCGAACCCACCCGGTGCGAGGTCGGTGCCCGTACGGTTGTGCGTGAGCATGTGACCATTCACCGGGGAACGGCTACAGGCGCTGGGGTCACGCGTGTGGGTCAGGATGTGCTCATCATGGCCAATGCGCATGTCGCCCATGACTGTGTGCTGGGTGACCGTGTGATCATTGTCAACAACGTGGTCATGGGTGGCCATGTGACAATTGGCAACGATGCTCGCGTTATGGGCTCTGCCGCCATCCACCAGTTTGTCAGGATCGGGCACGCTGCTCTTGTGGGTGGGGTGGCTGGTGTTGAAGCCGATGTTATTCCTTATGGGAGCGTGCTGGGTAACCGTGCTCGGCTGATTGGCCTGCACTGGATATGGCTGCGCCGCAACGGCGTGCAGTCGGCCGAAATCCAGCTGATGCGCAAAGCCTTTTTTACTTTGTACCCCAAGGTCTGTGGCGATGTGTCTTTTCAGGCGCGGCTGGCACATGTGCGTGAGACTTTTGCGGGTAACGCCCGGATTAAGGAAATTCTGGACTTTATAGATGCTCCCAGCCACCGTGGGCTCGTGCGCCCCGCACGCGGTGGAGCTGCTGATCAGGCGGAAACCGAAGGCGCGTGAGTGCCGCGCCAACAGCGGTTGGCATTCTGGCGGGGGGAGGCCCTCTGCCAGCCAGAGTGGCAGAGGCAGCACACGCCGCAGGCCGACCTGTTTTTATTATTGGATTTGAAGGGTTTGCCGACCCTGCCACACTAGCCCCCTGGCCGCATGAATGTGTGCGTCTGGGGGCCGCGGGCCGCATGTTAAGCCTGTTACGTGCCCATGCCTGCTCCGATCTGGTGCTTATCGGCCCTATCCGCCGTCCTTCCCTGCGTAGCCTTTACCCCGATGCCGAAGGGGCGCGTATTCTGGCGCGCCTTGGCAAAGCCCTGTTTGCGGGGGATGATGGCCTGCTGGCAGCTTTAGTGCGTATTCTGGGGGAAGAGGGTTTTCAGGTGCGTGGCGCACATGAATTTTTATCCCACTCCGTGGCTGAGGCCGGTGTGTTAGGTCAGTTACGGCCAGATGAGCAGGCTCTGGCGGATATAAAGCACGGTGTTATCGTTGCTCAGGCGCTCGGCCGGCTGGATATAGGGCAGGGCTGTGTGGTGCAGAACGGCGTTGTGCTGGCCGTAGAGGCTATGGAAGGCACGGATGCCATGCTGGCGCGCTCGGGGGCATGCCGCCAGCCCGGGGATGGCGGTGTGCTGGTTAAGCTGCTCAAGCCGGGGCAGGAAAAAAGAGCCGATATGCCCACCATAGGGCCGACAACTCTGCGAAACGCGCATGCCGCAGGTTTGCGTGGAATTGCGTTTGAGGCGGGGAACACCCTGTTAACAGACCGCGCCGCCTGTGTGGCAGAGGCCGAAAAACTGGGTTTGTTCCTGATCGCCATAGACCCGGCAGAAATACAGTCCGTAGAATAACAGCGTAAATGAGTTCTTTGTTGAGCTGAGGGGAGAAACGCTATGTCCAGTTTTTTGCATACTATGGTGCGTGTTCGTAATCTGGAGCAGAGCCTGGCATTCTATGCGCTGCTTGGTATGCGCGAGTTGCGCCGCCGTGATGTGCCAGAAGGCAAATACACCCTTGTTTTTATTGGCTTTGCAGATAACGCTGCTGGGCAGGCGGAAATTGAACTGACCTATAACTGGGGTCAGGATGATGGGTACGAGGTTGGCACTGGGTTCGGGCATTTTGCCATAGGCGTGGCCGACGTTGCCGCTGTTGTGGAGCGTGTTCGCGTAGGCGGTGGCAAGGTTGTGCGGCCTGCCGGGCCAGTCAAGTTTGGAACCAGCATTATTGCGTTTGTGGAAGACCCGGACGGCTACAAGGTGGAACTGATCGAACGCCCGTAAAGCAGGGCTTAATCCGTTTTACGTTGTTTGAGGCGGGCAGTCAGCCGGTCTAGCGAATCATTAATGGTTTCGGCCGCTTTTTTGGTGGCAGGGTCGGGGCTGAGCGCTAATTGGTCCGCAACCAGCATAACGGGTGAAATAATACCACGTATGTCATGGCGCAGCTTGGGATCGTTTTCCCCCACTGGTGCCGTAGGGGGTGGTGGGGTGTCTGCCTGCGGTGCGGGAGCTGCTTTGGGCTGACGCACCGCTATCCATGCCGCACAGGCCCCTGCAAGCCCCACAAACGCTGGGGTGAGCATATGCGGCGCCCCCAAACCCACAGCCAGCAGGCAGGCCAGCGCAGGCAGGCCAATGATGGCCAGAATGGTCCAGAAGCGGGTGGGGGAGAGGGGCATGCGGCGTTCCATCATGCGGGTGATCGTGCGGGAATGGGCATGCGACTCTGCGCTGCACATTGACGTTCTTCTATCTGAACTTTATAAGCCGCGACTTCAAGAGAGAGTGGCTCGTACTGCGGCCACTGGCGAAGCATATTCAAACTGAAGGGAGTGCAGCCATGAAGCGCACTTATCAACCGTCCCGGCTGGTCCGCAAGCGTCGTCACGGGTTCCGCACCCGTTCGGCTACCGTTGGCGGCCGTCGTATTCTGGCAAACCGTCGTTCCAAGGGCCGCAAGCGTCTTTCCGCGTAAGCGTTGTCCGGCAGTCCGGTTTTGATGGACTGGTCTGAAGGTCAGGAGCAGCCAGCAGCAGGGACGCAAGCGTCCATGCGGCTAAAAAAGAGAAAAGAATTTCTCTTTATGGCGGCCAAGGGGCGAAAAGCCCCGGTGTCTGGTCTTGTCCTTCAGCTTTTCAGGCGGCCCGATTCGGACCCTGCGCGTGTTGGCTTCACGGTGACCAAAAAAGTCGGGAATGCCGTGGTGCGTAACCGGGTGCGCCGCAGGCTGCGTGAGGTTGTGCGCAGAGTGGAAGCCGATACACCGCTAAATGGGCTTGATCTGGTGCTGATAGGGCGGGGTGCCACGCGCGACCGCTCTTTTGACGCACTGGTGGCCGATTTTCGGAAAGCGTTGAAGCTCTGTATGCGGGAGTCGTGAATGTCCCGTCTTGCATTCCTGTCAATCCTGCGCTGGAACACGGTTGTGCCGTTCAAGACCGCCCTTTGGGGTGGGTGTTGAGTTTTCCATTTTTGTTATGTGCAGGGGGCCTGTAGGCCAGAGCTCATGGATTCAAAACGTCTCATACTGGCAACGCTGTTGTCAGCTCTGGTTCTTATCGGGTTTGATTACTTCTTTCCCCAGACTCCGGCACATCAGCCTGCTCCGCAGGTAACTCAGACTGTAGCCAGCCAGGCGGCTCCAGCCTCGGCAGCAGTCGCTGGCGCGGGTCAGGCAGCCACTGCACAGGCTGCTACTGCGGCGGTCGCGGATGTGCCCGATGGGCCGGATACCCGCATTGCCATTAATGCACCGTCCGTTCAGGGGAGCATCAACCTGCGTGGTGCCCGGCTGGATGATCTGGTGCTCAAGCAGTACCGCGAAACCGTAAAGCCCAACAGCCCGGACGTACGCGTTCTCAGCCCTGTGGATACCAAGCGGGCTGATTATGTGGATTTCGGCTGGCGCGCGGCATCGTCCGATGTGCCGGTCGCCCTGCCGAACGCCCACACATTGTGGAAAGCCTCCGGCACGTTGCTTGATGGCGAACACCCGCTGACCCTGAGTTGGGACAACGGTGCAGGGCTGACGTTTGAAGTCGCTCTTGGGGTGGACAAGGACTATATGTTCACGGTCACCCAGCGCGTGCACAATGCAACGGGGCAGAGCATTGCCCTGTACCCCTACTACCGTGTGAACCGTGGTTACACCCCGGAAGAAACCGGCGGTATGCTGGTGCACGAAGGCCCGATTTCGGTCATTGATGGCCGCCTGAACGAAGGGTCCTACAAGTCCGTCCGTAATGATGGTGTGCCGCCTGAAAACGTGGCCTGGAGCCATCAGGGTACAGGCGGCTGGGCCGGGATTACCGACAAATACTGGCTTATGGCCATTGTGCCCGATCAGGCTGCCAGCGTGGTGGGGACGTATGCGTGGCAGGCTGCGCAAACGCAGTATCAGGTCGGGTTTACGGCAACGGCTCCCATGCAGGTGGGGGCGGGGCAGACCATCTCCACTCAGGCGCATGTGTTTGCTGGTGCCAAGGAAGTGCGGCTGCTTGAGCAGTACGAACACGACCTGCATATCCCCATGTTCTGGAAGGCCGTGGACTTCGGGTGGCTTTCCTTCCTGACCCGTCCTGTGTTTTTTGTGCTGGACTGGCTGAACAGCCATCTGGGCAGCTTTGGTCTGGCACTGCTGACCTTTACGGTTATCGTGAAGGTGGCCTTCCTGCCGCTGACCATCAAGCAGATGCGCATGACCTGGAAGACCTCCCGCCTGAAGCCGCAGGTGGACCTGATCCGGGCACGCCACAAGGATGATCCGGTGGTGATGCAGCAGCAGATCATGATGCTGTACCGCAAGGAAAATGTCAGTCTGTTCGGCGGCTTTCTGCCCCTGTTTATTCAGGCTCCCGTGTTCTGGTGCCTTTACAAGGACCTGTATGTCACGATTGAAATGCGGCATGCGCCCTTTATTGGCTGGGTGAAGGACCTTTCTGCTCAGGACCCGACCAATATCTTCAATCTGTTCGGTCTGATCCCCTTTGATCCGGCGCAGATCCTGCCCATTCTCACGCTTGGGGCGTGGCCCATCATTTACGGTGCGACCATGTTTGTCATGCAGAAGGTCAGTGCCAGCTCCACCAGCATGGACCCCGCGCAGCAGAAGGTGATGATGTTCATTCCGCTGCTGTTCACCTTCTTCATGGCGCGGCAGCCCGTGGGTCTGGTCATTTACTACTGCTGGAGCAACGTGCTGACCGCCATACAGCAGATTATCATCATGGGTCGGCTTAAGGCGGCGGACGCCAAGCCCCAACTGGTTGCCAAAAAATGACGTATCAAGAGCCTTCTTTCCGCGAACTGAAGGACGAAGCAGACATCGCCGCCGCTCTGGAAGAAGGGCGGCGGCTTTTTGCCGGTTCATGCGATTTTGTGTTTGGTGCCCAGAAGCTGGGCCAACTGCCACCGCAGGCACTGCCTGAAATTGCATTTGCCGGACGCTCCAATGTGGGCAAGTCCAGCCTGATCAATGCCCTCACGGGGCGTAAGACACTGGCCCGTGCCTCCTCCGAGCCGGGGCGGACCAAGCAGCTCAACTTCTTCGATCTTGCACAGCGCCTGATGCTGGTGGACATGCCCGGCTACGGCTATGCCCGCGCTGCCAAATCCGTAAAGGAAGACTGGCAGGAGATGATGTTCGATTACCTGCGTGGCCGCCCCAGCCTGCGCAGGGTCGTGCTGCTGCTGGATGCACGTGTGGAAATGAAAACGCATGATCAGGAAGTTATGAAGCTTCTGGACCGTGCCGCTGTCAGCTTTCAGGTTGTGCTGACCAAGTGTGATGATGTTAAGCCCACCGCACTGGCCCGCAAGCAGGCTGATGTAGAGGCTGAAATTGCACGCCATGCAGCCGCTTTTCCGCATCTTTCTCTTACCAGCAGCCAGACCGGGCTGGGTATTGAGGCATTGCGGGCGGAACTGGCAGAGTTTGCCCTGGCGTGATCAGGGATTATGGACAGACGACGGCAGGATTTTCACAGCATGACTGAACCGAGACTTCCTTCTACCGGCGACAAGCATGATGCTTTGCATGAAGCTGCCGTGCTGGCCAATGCCCTGCCGTACCTGCGGCGCTACGCGGGGGATACCATTGTGGTCAAGTACGGTGGCCACGCAATGGGGGATGTAGGGCTGGCCAAAACCTTTGGGCGGGATATTGCCCTGCTCAAGCAGGTGGGCATTAACCCGGTTGTGGTGCATGGGGGTGGTCCGCAGATCAACCAGATGCTCAAACGGCTGGATATTCCCTCCCACTTCATTGACGGGCTGCGGGTTACGGACGCCAATGTGGTGGATGTGATCGAGATGGTTCTGGCCGGTTCGGTCAACAAGCAGGTGGCGGAGCTGATCTGCGAGGCCGGAGCCCTTGCCGTCGGGATTTCGGGCAAAGATGGTAAAATGATCACCGCCCGCAAGATGCGGCGCACCGTGCGTGACATGGACAGCCAGATCGAGCGCGTGCTGGATCTGGGGTTTGTGGGGGAGCCAGTCAAGGTTGACCCGCGTGTGATCTACGCCCTCTCCGGTTCGGGGCTTATTCCGGTTATTGCGCCGGTAGGCCTTGGTGAAGATGGCGAGACCTATAACATCAATGCCGACACCGCAGCCGGTGCAGTGGCCGGGGCCGTACATGCGACCCGCCTGCTGATGCTGACTGATGTTCCCGGTGTGCTGGACAAGCAGGGTAACCTTATTCCCGAACTGACCGCCGCACAGGCGCGTCAGGCCATTGAGGAAGGGGTGATTACCGGCGGCATGATCCCCAAGGTGGAAACCTGTATCGAGGCTGTGCAGGGTGGTGCACGCGGGGCTGTTATTATTGATGGTCGCATGCCCCATGCCTGCCTGCTGGAACTGTTTACGGCTTCCGGCTCGGGCACGCTTATCCGTGCGGAATAAGGCTGCGCGGGCAGGGGTAACAGAACAAGACCTGCGTTGACAGGACAGGCCCCTGTCCGCATGGTCTTTTCCTCTTTTGTTGCCGGGCGGGCCTGTCGCCCGGGTTTATTTTTCATGTTTCTGATTGGTGTGCCATGACAGACGAAACCCTCCGCGCTCACATTGAAACCCTGTGGGAAGAGCGCGATCGCATTTCTTCCGCAACCGTGGGCAAAGACCGTGACGCCATTGAAACAGCGCTTGAAGCGCTGGATTCTGGTCGCCTGCGCGTGGCTGCCCCGCAGGAAGATGGTTGGGTTGTGCATGAATGGCTGAAAAAAGCCGTGCTGCTCTCCTTCCGCCTGAATGACAGCATTGTTCAGCCCGGTGGTGCAGCTGGCGCTCCGGCTTACGATAAGGTGCCCCTCAAGTTTGCTGGCTGGGATCAGGCCCGTTTTGACAAGGCCGGGTTCCGCGTAGTGCCGGGTGCAGTTGTGCGTCGCTCTGCCTTTATTGCCCCTGGGGCCGTGCTGATGCCGAGCTTTGTCAACGTTGGTGCTCGCGTGGACAGCGGGACCATGGTGGACACGTGGGCAACTGTTGGCAGCTGTGCGCAGATTGGCAAGAACTGCCATATCAGCGGTGGCGCAGGCATTGGTGGCGTGCTGGAGCCGTTGCAGGCTGCCCCGGTTATTATCGAGGACAACTGCTTTATCGGTGCCCGCTCCGAAGTGGCCGAAGGCGTTATTGTTGAACGGGGTTCCGTTCTGTCCATGGGTGTGTTCCTTGGGGCCTCCACCAAGATTGTGGACCGCGCAACAGGCGAAATCTACATGGGTCGCGTACCGGCCTATTCCGTTGTGGTGCCGGGCACCATGCCGTCTTCCAACCCGGTTGGTCCGGATGGTCGCCCTAACCCGGCACTGGCCTGTGCGGTTATTGTCAAGCGTGTTGATGAGCGTACCCGCTCCAAAACCTCCATCAACGAACTGCTGCGCGACTAAGCACGCCAGACGTAAAGGACGAGACTGACGTATGACAAAGGCCACATCCGGCTCCCTTCCCGCTGATCTGGCGTTGACAGACCCGCTGGGTGTGGCCCGTTTGCTCATCCGTCAACCGTCTGTTTCTCCCGATCCCGGTGAATCCCAGCACCTGCTGGGGGCCATGCTCGAGCGCCTTGGTTTTACCGTAACCCACCTGCCTTTTGGCGAAGGGGCGGAGCGTACCCCCAACCTGTTTGCCCGTCTGGGCGAAGGTGCCCCCCATATCTGCTACGCAGGCCATACGGATGTGGTGCCCGCCGGGAACGAAGCAGACTGGACGCACCCTCCCTTTGCCGCAGATGTTGTGGATGGTGTACTCTACGGCCGCGGTGCGTGCGACATGAAAGGCGGCATTGCCGCCTGCGTGGCTGCCATTGCCCGCCGGGTACAGAGCGGGGTTGGCAAAGGCTCCATCAGCCTGCTGATTACAGGGGATGAGGAAGGCCCAGCCACCTACGGCACCCAGAAGGTGCTGGAATGGATGGCCGTACAGGGCCAGATTCCCGATTACTGCTTGGTGGGGGAGCCCACAAACCCCCAGACATTGGGTGAGATGGTCAAGGTCGGCCGCCGTGGCAGCCTGAATGCCCGTATTGTGGTCGAGGGCACGCAGGGGCATGTGGCCTACCCGCACCGGGCGGACAATCCCGTGCATCGCCTGCTTGCAGTGCTGGCGGTCCTGCGCGCTGCACCGCTGGACCATGGTTCGGAGTATTTTGAGCCTTCAAGCCTTCAGGTCACCAGTCTGGATGTGGGGAATACGGCCACCAACCTTATTCCTGCACGGGCGGAAGCACGGCTGAACATCCGGTTCAATGACCTGCACACCGGTGCTGCCCTGGCTGGGTGGATCAAAACCGTATGCGCCCAGCATGCACCGCGCGCACAAGTAGAGATCAGTATTAGCGGCGAATCCTTTTTTGCTCCCCCGGGGGCGGAAATGGCCGTGCTGCAAGAGGCCATTACAAGCGTGACCGGGCTTTCTCCCAAACTGGACACGGGCGGAGGCACGTCAGATGCGCGCTTTATTGCCCGTTATTGCCCGGTTGCGGAGTTTGGTCTGGTCGGGGCCAGTATCCACAAGGTGGATGAACATGCCGCTGTTGCTGACATGGAAAAACTGACCCGGATTTATGAAGCCTTTTTAAAAGGGGTAGGGGTGTGATCCCAGATACAGGCAAGCTGGGCGCGGCTAGGCGCATAGTGCAGGGCATGTTGCAGTTGGCCGCTGGCAAGCGGGAAGGGCTGGCCTGCTTTGAAGGCACGCCAGACGCCTTTGGTGCAGCCCTTGCGCCACAGATGGCCTGCATACTGGTAGGGGGGATTCAGATCTTCCTACTGCCTGATAAGGTCATGTCCGCGACCAAACTGCTCCTTTCCTTTTGCGTGCTGTTGCTCCCTGCGGTTATTTCCCAATTTTATGCCCAGCGCTGGGGGCGTGGCGCACTCTGGCTGCGCTACATAACGGCTGCAACATGGTGTGGTTGGGTTGTGGTGCTGATCTCGCTGGCCTGTGCGGTTATTGCGGCGGTTATCACGCCGGATATCGCGCGCCAGCAGGTTTTTATCGGGGCGCTGGCATTGTGTGCCGCAGCGTACGAGCTCTGGCTGCAATGGTTTGTGGCCAAGGTGGGGCTGGGTATTTCCGGTGGCCGGGCTGCGTTGCTGTATGTGTCCATTCTGGTGGCATCAGCCACGCTTTATGGGCTGGCTGCGCTGCTGCCCCCGCATTACATGGTTATTCACGACCTGCTCCAGCCTATGGTGAACGTTAAGGCAAAGTAAGGGGGGATCCCCTTTTTTGCTTTAAGGCTGGATGTAAGCCGCCAGTAAGGTGGCTTATGTGCGGTTTTGTGGGGTCGGGCTGGCAAACGGGTCTGGCTCATAGCCAACACCATTTAAATATAAGCCGTCTGGCGGGGCTGTGGGGCCAGCGGCACTCCGGTCGCGCGCCGCCAGAGCCTGAGCCACCCGTTCGGGCTCCCATGCGCCGGTTCCCACCTTTTTGAGTGTCCCCACCATGTTGCGGACCTGATGGTGCAAAAATGAGCGGGCCTTGGCAAACACCACCACTTCATCCCCCTCACGCGTAATGTCCAGCTGGTCCAGTGTGCGGACAGGGCTGTTGGCCTGACAGGCCACGGCGCGGAAGGATGTAAAATCGTGCAGGCCTAGCAGCATGTTGGCGGCCTGCTGCATGCGTTGCACATCCAGCGGGGATTTAACGTGCCAGACATGGCCTTCGGCCAGTGCAGGGCGTGTGCGCCGGTTGAGAATGCGGTAGCGGTAAGAGCGCCATGTGGCAGAAAACCGGGCGCTCCAGTCCAGGCTGACCGGGGCCGCATCCAGCACAACCACGGCATGGGGTTTAAGGTGGTAGCTCAACCCCTCTCGCACGGAATAGCTGGAAAAACTGGCATCTGCCGGGAAGTCCAAATGCGCGACCTGCGCAAGCGCATGCACACCAGAATCCGTGCGCCCCGCTGTAATGCTGGGTACAGGCCTGCCACCGGCAAGGCGAAAAGCGGCTTCTTCCAGCAAGGCCTGAACAGACAGGCCCGAAGCCTGCCTTTGCCAGCCGACAAGCCCACGCCCGTCATATTCCAGTTGAACAGCCCAGCGCTGGATGGCGGGGGTGGTCATGGGGGGCTGTCAGGCGCAGGGGTGCCAAGGCGGGTGCCCGCAGGCAGGGGTTGCCCGCGCAGGAACGCATCGGCTTCCATCATGCCGCGACCGGGGCGTTGCAGGCGGGTCAGGCGGATGCAGCCTGTGGCACAGGCCACGGTTAGCTGGTCGTCCACAACCGTACCGGGCTGCTGCGCAACCGGGTTGCCGGGCAGCGGTATGCCCCCCCCGATTTTGATAACAGTGCCATCTTCCAGTGTGGTGAACGTGCCGGGCCAAGGTGTGAGGGCACGAATCTGGCGGTCGATGGTTGTGGCGTCCTGCGTCCAGTCAATACGGCCGTCTTCGCGCGTCAGGCGGGGGGCGTAGGTTACGCCTGTATCTGGCTGTACCTGCCGTGCCGGGCGGTTTGCGGCTATGCGGGCCTGTGTATCTGCCGTGTTGGCGCTGGCCGGGGGGAAGTCCTGCAACACCCGCAGCGCCATTTCGCCCCCCAGAGCACTCAGGGCGTCGTGCAGGGTGAAAGCGGTTGTTTTGTCTGTAATGGGTACGGCCTCACGCAGTAGCATGGGACCTGTGTCCAGCCCGGCTTCCATCTGCATGATGGTCACACCACTTTGGGTATCTCCGGCCAGAATGGAACTCTGGATCGGGGATGCTCCCCGCCAGCGGGGGAGCAGGCTGGCATGGATGTTCAGGCAGCCCAGCCGGGGAGCGTCCAGCATGGTCTGGGGCAGGATCAGCCCATACGCTGCAACAATGGCGGCATCGGCCCCTAGTGCTGCAAACTCTTCCCATTCCTGCGGATTATTGCGCAGCGAGAGCGGGTGACGCACTGGTAGACCAAGCTCCTGTGCGGCCTGCTGCACGGGGGATGCACGCAGTGCCTTGCCCCGCCCGGCCGGGCGGGGGGGCTGGGAATAGACGGCAGCAATGTCGTGCCCGGCGGCATGGAGTGCCTTTAGGGCGGGTACGGCAAAATCTGGCGTACCCATAAAAACAAGACGCATCGGGCGGGATTTTTCCACTTAGTTGCGCTTCAGGTCCTTGGCCAGACGGCGCAGGATCATGTTGCGGCGCAGGGCGGACAGGTGGTCCACAAACAGAACACCATCAAGGTGGTCAAGTTCGTGCTGGATGCAGGTGGCCAGCAGCCCGTCCACATCACGCTCCTGTTTGTCGCCATTAATGGTCTGCCAGCGCACACGCACTTTTTCGGGGCGGACCACTTCGGCGTACTGGCTGGGGAGGGAAAGGCAACCTTCCTCCCGCGTGGCCATTTCTTCCGTTTCGGCCACAATTTCCGGGTTGATCAGGATCATGGGCTCGCGGTTTTCTTTTTCGCCCAGATCAATCAGAACAAACCGCTGGCTCAGGCCAACCTGCGGGGCGGCCAGCCCAATGCCGGGGGCTTGGTACATGGCGGCAAACATGCCGGGGAGAATCTTCTGGATTTCCGCCATGTCTTCGGGTTTGACCAGTCTGGCTTTCTGGCGCAGCACGGGGTGGGGCGGCGTCAGGATGGTCATGGGGGCCGCTTTATCCGAGGCAGCGGAAAATGCGGCGTCTGTCAGGGCTGCGTTTGTCATACAGCCCGATTTAGCGTTCCGTTGTGGTGGATGCCAGCACAAAACGGCAAGAAAAGCTTTTCATGCACAAAAAACCTGTAACTTTGCCGCCACAATATGGCGTGCAGACCACAGTGTGTGCCCATCAGGCCATAATGAAGCGGGACACAGGGTTGCGTGTGCCCGCTTCTATCCCATATCGTGAAGAGATCGGATGCCGTGGCGGGTCCGGTTTTATACGTCTCGCTCAGAAAGGAGGAGGCTTGTACGATGTCAGGCAGGCTTTTTGGCTCGCCCATGTTTTTGGGTTTTGATCATCTGGAACAGATGCTGGAGCGCGCCAGCAAGGGTTCGGGTGACGGGTATCCACCTTACAACATAGAGCAGATAGCCCCCAACGGCCTGCGTATTACCCTTGCGGTTGCCGGTTTTCGGATGGAAGATCTCCAGATCACGCAAGAGGACAACCAGCTTGTTATCCGTGGGCGTCAGGCGGAAGAGGGGGAGGAGCGTGTTTACCTGCATCGTGGTATTGCCTCCCGCCAGTTCCAGAAGGCGTTTGTGCTGGCCGAGGGCATAGAAATCGGCGGTGCATGGCTGGATAACGGGCTGTTGCACATTGACCTGTTCCGCCCTCAGCCCGAGGTCAGGGTCAAGCAGATCGAAATTATGCAGGGTGGGCAAAAAGGGCAGGTTGGTGCGAGCACCGGCGTTAAGCCCCGGCCCACGCCGCGTATGCTGCATCCGGTTATGGATGTGGATGGTAGTTGAAACCCGGAAGGAGGACGCAATGAAAAGCAGCATGCAGGGTGGTTACATGCCAGCTGGTCTGCCGCAGGCCGAACGTGTGGCGGATGTGCGGCAACTTTCGGATATGCAGTTCCGCTCCCTTGGGTTGAGCAAGGTCGCCTATACGCGCCCGGCTACTCTGGAGGACGGAGAGGAAGGCTGCGCCATTTACGCAGCCGACGGGTCGCTGCTGGCCGTGGTGGATGACATGGAAACAGCATGGGGCGCCATTGTGCAGAATGACATGGTGCCAGCTTCTCTCCAGTAACCCGTGTTGATGGGATTATAAAAAAAGGACCGGTTTGCGCCGGTCCTTTTTTGTTAGGGGCATGGCCTGCCAGATCAGGCTGGGGGGGGATCCAGCGGGGCTGTGTCCAGCCAGCCGATGTTGCCATCGTCTCGGCGGTAAACAAGGCTGATATGGCGGCTGGCCGAATTGCGGAAAAGCAGGAAGTTCTGGCCCGACAGGTCCAGCCGCATCACGGCCTCACCGACCGAGAGCACGGGAATATCCGCAGGCTGTTCGGCAATAATGGTGGCAAAGGTCTCCTCCTCCGTTGTCAGGGGGGCGGAGGGGGCTGCGTCTGTCTCGTGTTCTTCTATGGGTTGCAGAACGTAGGAGCGTGCGCGTTCGGGCAGTTCCTGCCGGGTGGTGGAACGGGCATGGGAGGTGACGCGCTTGTGGTAACGGCGCAGGCGCTTGGCAATGTGCTCGGCGGCATCATCAAAAGCGGCATTGGCATCCGCGGCCTCGCCTTCTCCGCGCAGGACCAGACCCCGGCCGGCTTTTACGTTGATGTCGCATGTAAAAAAGGAGCGGGCCTTACCAAAGGTGACCTGCGCCTGTAGCCCTGTATCAAAATATCGCTCCGCAAGATTACCCAGATGGGTGTTAACCCGATGTTTCAAGGCGTCGGAAAGATCAATCTGTTTACCGGAAACCTGAATATGCATAGGACATCGTTCCTTGCGACTGGCAGGACGGTCCACCCTCCAAACAGCTCAGTACCCGTTCAGGCGGCACTGCGGAGCAATGGACTGGCCTGTGTTGCATTGCAGGCAGGGTCTGCAATGTTTCATCCTGTATTTGGGCATGGGTAAGGTGTTTATGTCCATGCCTTTGTTACAGATATAATGCAAAGCTTTGCCCGCTGGTTGCATGGCCGATGTGTTGGATAAAAATATAAAGGCGCATGGCAGGCTTGTCGCCAGCCCCACCCTGTGCCTACACAGGATGTGCAGGCCTTACATGTTGTTATCCGGATATTTGCCCACCATGCTTTTACGTTCCGCTCCACCTGAGCATATGCCCAAAATGCCGCGTGGCTGGGGGTGGCAGATCAAGCTGGGGTGCCTTGCGGCCCTTGTGGCGTTGTATGGCGGCTTTATGTGGCATGTGACACACCAGAAAATTCGCCCGGTCATGGAGCGGGTGGATATTCCGGTAACCGTTGTGGCCCCGCCCAGGCTAGCTGCGCCACCGGCACCCCCCATAACCATGCTTCCGCCGCCACCGCTGGCTGTGGCGGCTCCCCCGGTTTTGCCGGGAGCTGCGGCGCAGCAGCCCTGATTACCTGAACTGGAGATAGGGTGTGAGCGAACTATGCGTGGCCAGCGTGCATATCTACCCGGTCAAGGGGTTGCATGGGCTTTCTCCTCCCGCCGCCATGCTCAGCCCGTGGGGGCTGGAGGGTGACCGCCGGTGGATGGTGGTGGCCCCCGATGGCCGGTTTATAACCCAGCGCACCTGCCGCGCCATGGCGCTGGTAACGCCCATTCCCACAGCGGAAGGACTGACGCTTACCCGTGCTGGCATGCCGCCCTGCCCGGTGCGTTTTCCCGGCTCCGAGGCCCCCATGGCGGTGGTAACGGTCTGGAAGGATCAGGTACAGGCGCGTGATGCGGGCGATACGGCCGCAGCATGGCTGGAGCAGGCATTGGGGCAGCCGTGCCGGATGGTGTGGATGCATCGGCCAGAGCTGGCGCGTATCCGCCAGCTTGGCGCACAGCCACGCCCCGTTTCTTTTGCTGATGGCTACCCGCTTCTGCTGGCCAATACTGCCTCGCTGGATGACCTGAATACACGCCTGCCCGCAGGGCAGGGAGTGCCCATGACCCGCTTCAGGGCCAATATTGTGCTGAGTGGCGCACAACCCTGGGCGGAGGACGGGTGGCGGCGTTTATCCATTGGCGGGAGTGTTGTGGTGCGTGTGCTCGCCCCGTGCTCGCGCTGCGTGGTCACATCCATCGACCAGAATACGGCGCAGGTGCCTAACCCCAAGGAACCACTGGCCACACTGGCCAGCTTCCGGCGTGCGCAGGGTGGGGTTATGTTTGCGCAGAATGCAGTGGTGGAAAAAGGCGGGCTGATCAGCGTGGGGGATAAAGCCCAGGTGCTGGAGGAAGGCCCTTCCAACCTGCTGGATATGCAGGCCTGAGCAAAGCCGGGGAGGAGGGGGTAAGGCCTTATACCCCCCGGTTCAGCCATGCCTGCTCTGGATGCTGGACGCCGGGTTAGAGCGAGAAGCTATCGCCCAGATAAACGCGCCGGACGTCCTCATGCGCGACAATTTCTTCCGGCACGCCCTGCATCAGAACCTGCCCGCTATGCATGATGTAGGCGCGGTCGATCACTTCGAGTGTTTCACGCACGTTGTGGTCGGTGATCAGCACCCCGATCCCGCGGTCCTTGAGGTGAGAAACCAGATCACGGATTTCGCCCACGGCAATGGGGTCAATCCCGGCCAGAGGTTCATCCAGCAGAATGTAGTGCGGCTGGCTGGCGAGTGCGCGTGCAATTTCCAGCCGTCTGCGCTCTCCACCGGACAGGGCGAGGGAAGGGGAGTGGCGCAGGCGGGTAATGCCAAATTCGTTGAGCAGCCCATCCAGCATGACCTGCCGCTGGTCGGGGTCGGGTTCAACCACCTCCAGTGCTGCCATAATGTTCTGCTCCACATTCAGGCCCCGAAAAATGCTGGCTTCCTGCGGTAGGTAACCAATGCCAAGGCGCGCACGCCGGTACATGGGGAGCTGGGTAATGTCGGCCCCATCCAGCGTAATGGTGCCGGTATCGGGCTGGACCAGCCCCACAATCATGTAAAAACTGGTGGTTTTACCCGCGCCGTTAGGGCCAAGCAGGCCAACGGCCTCCCCCCTGTGTACTTCGAGCGAGACGTTTTTGACCACCTGACGCTTTTTGTAGCTTTTGCCAATGTTATGGGCGATCAGGCCATGCCCGGGCTTGTGGGGGGCGCTCAGGTCAATGGGTTCTGGGCCAATGCTTACAACTTCTTCACGCACCGTTTCCTCGGACGTCCAGCTTACTTCCCGGTTCATTGTTACTTCCTGTCCGATGAATCGCCATTATTGGGAACAATAAGCCCGCTTACCCGGTTGCCCGGCCGCTCTGTCATGGTGGCGATACCTGTGTGCATGTTAATAATGGCCGCAGCCCCCTGAATCTGGTTTGGCCCGCGTGTAATATGCACGTTGCCAACAATGCGGGCTATGCCCGAATCCGGCACATACACGCCGCGGTCACCGGTTACGATTTCGGTCTGGGTGCGGACCCACACATGGCCGAAGGCATTGACCTTTTCCAGCTTGTTGGAGCTGGAGGCAAGGGGGTCCCCCGAACTGCCGGTTTTGTTCTGGCTTGGGGTTGCCGTTTTGGGGGTATCAACCGGGGTGCTGTACCCCACAAGTACATCGGCCCGAATCTGCCTGTGATCATCCGTGGTTACGGTGGCATCGCCCCGGCCAATGGAAATATGCTGCTGTGAGTAATATTCCATGGAATCCCGCGCGGTCAGCACATCCTGCGGGGTTGTCAGCCGGAGGTTTTTGCCGGTCATGACCAGCACGGCCTTGTCCATGTCATAGACCGCCTTATCCCCCCATGCCTGATCGGTATCGGTAAAGATATGGACGTGGCCTATGGCTTCCAGCCGGTAGATTTCGTTCGAGCCGGAGTCCTGGCCATCGGCGGTCTTGTCGTCACCCGTCGTGGCGGTGGGGGGCGTGGTGCCCGGTGGCGTTGCTGTTGTGGTGGACGGGGCCGGGTCGGGGGTGGGGTGGTCCGGCTGGACGGCAGGCGGGGGGGCAGCCTGTTCGGTCTGTGTGGTGGCTGTGGTGCCGGTCGGCAGCTTTTTGCGGTAATAGGCGATCAGCTTGTCCGCCGTGACCGTGGCGTTGTTCCGCACGGCTTTGGCCTGATCATAGGCAATGACTTTTTTAAGGTTCTGGTCCCAGTCAAACCCGCCCAGAGCTGTTACCGCAATCTGCCCGCCATGAGACAGGTCAATCGCCTGCGCCTGTGCCGCACCATGCCAGAGCATGCCGCCTGCGGGCAGGCTGGCCAGCAGGCACCAGCAGCGCGCAAAGGAGCGTATGGCGGAGGAAGGGGAGGGCGAGACTTGTGTTGTCATGCTTCAGGATGCCTTTTTGCCAGTCTTGGCATCGTTCTGGCGGTCATCATTAAGGATCAGGAGGCCGGGGCCACGGAACTGGGCCAGACCATCATGCTGGCTGAGCAGGAAGCCACGCGCATCCAGCGAGCCAAACGGGCCTTCTGCCCGGACCCATGAATCAGAGGTGATAATGCCTGCCTTGATGTCAATATCGGCAAGGGGGGTGTGCATCATCAGGCCATCATCGCGGTACAGGGTGACTTCTCCGGTCAGGTCAAGAATCTGTGCGTGTTGCATGTAAACGCCTTTTTCCGATCGGACCATAAGCCAGTCCCCCCCCTGTGTCAGAATGTCGGCCATGGGGTTGTTCAGGTCCAGCCTGTTGCCGGGGGCCTGATGCACCGTATCCGCCGTGATCGTGAACGGGCGGTCGTGTTCATCCACGCCACGGTAGGTGGCTCCGACAAGGTTGCCGCTTTCTATCTTGACCTTGCTTAACTCGCGCATGGTGGTCTGGTTGGCGCTTATCAGGTGCTCCACTTCAGGCCAGACGGCAATGGCGGACAAAAGCAGCAGAGCCGTGGCGGGTAGCAGCCATTTGGCCCAGCGCAGCATGGTGCGCCTGCGCGCCAGTGTGGCGGCATCTGGCACCTTGCGCCGGATGGACGACGCCGCAAGGCGTTCGCGCTGCTGCTGTATATCCACGCCCGATCGGGCGTAGTCCTCACGCTCGGGGCGTTTGCCGGGGGTGTCTGTCATCCAACGCCTGCCCGGACCAGATCATGCAGGTGGACAACCCCAATGGGCTGGCCTGCGGGGTTAAGAACAAAAAGGGCAGTAACGGGCCGCTCACGCGCATTCATGACCTGCAACGCCTCGGAGGCAAGCACATCCGGGTTTATGGTGAGCGGGCGTGGGTTCATAATGTTTTGTGCCAGTGTGGTTGTAAGGTCATGGTCCAGCGCGCGACGCAGGTCACCATCCGTGATCAGCCCCGCCAGTTCCCCATTCTGCCCCACAATGCCAACGCAGCCTAGCGCCTTGTGTGTCATTTCCATAATGACATCCCGCATGGGCGTGTCAGGCGCGGTCAGGGGCATGGCGTTGCCTGTGTGCATGACCTCGCGCACCGTGCGCAGGCGTGCGCCCAGCCTGCCACCGGGGTGGAACGCTCCAAATTCTGTTGCGGTAAAGCCCCGCTGCCGCAGCAGGGCCACGGCCAGTGCATCACCAAAGGCAAGCTGCATGAGTGTGCTGGTGGTGGGGGCCAGCCCCATGGGGCAGGCTTCTGGCATGGCGGGCAGGGTCAGGGCCAGTGTGGCTGTTGTGGCCAGTGTGGAGGTAGCCTTGCTGGTTACGGCCAGCAGGGGTTGGCCGGTGCGCAGGGCATGGGCGGCAATGTCGGCCAGTTCCGTGGTTTCCCCCGAATTGGAAAAAGCCAGAATGGCATCTGCGGGCAACACCATGCCCAGATCCCCGTGCGAGGCTTCGGCAGGGTGTACATAAAACGAGGGCGTGCCCGTGGAGGCCAGCGTTGCCTGTATCTTGCGCGCAACATGGCCGGACTTGCCAATGCCCGTAACCGCCACCCGGCCGGTAATGCCCAGTAGAACAGCCACAGCCTGAGCAAATGCCCCCCCTAGGCCGGAGGGGTCTTCCAGCGCAAGAGCCAGTGCATTCAGCCCGGCCTGCTCCATGCGCACGGTCGCTGCGGCGTCCATATCGGGGGTGGGGGGCGTGGTGTGGGCTGGGGGTGTCATGGGTGTCAGGTCGGTCCGGTGGCAAAGGGGTGCCAGATACGCCGTTGCTCAGGCGCGGTGGGAGAAAATATCCGGGTCTTCGTAACCCATCATGTCCAGCCGTGCGCGCGTGGGCAGAAAATCATAGCATGCCTGCGCCAGATCGCGCCTGTTTTCACGCTCCAGCAGGGCGTCCAGCTTGTGCCACAGCGCGTGCAGGTACAGCACGTCCGAGGCGGCATAGGCCAGTTGCTCGGGTTTGAGTTCTGGCGCGCCCCAGTCTGAACTTTGCTGCTGTTTGCTCAGGTCCACGCCCAGCAGGTCCCGGCACAGGGCGGCCAGCCCGTGGCGGTCCGTAAAGGTGCGGACCAGCCGGGCCGCAATTTTGGTGCATACAACGGGGCTGACCGTAATACCCAGCGCATGTTGCAGAATGCGTACATCAAACCGTGCAAAATGCATGATTTTGGTCAGCGTGGGGTCTGCCAGAACGCGCTTGAGGTTGGGGCAGTCATACCCGGTTCCACCAAGGGAGGGCGGCATAAGCTGGACCAGATGGGCCGTGCCATCTCCGCTGGAAAGCTGGACAAGGCAGAGCCGGTCCCGGTACGGGTTCAGGCCCATTGTCTCCGTATCCACGGCAATGGAGCCGGTAAAGCGCAGGCCATCGGGCAGGTCATTTTTATACAGGGTAATGGCGCCCGCACATGGGCCCTGAGCTGCGGACATGGGGCGCTCCCGTTCTGCTGTTGTGTCTAGGCTGCTTTGCATCAGACGGATTACAGCCGCAGGGGGGGAATGTCCATTCCCTGCTACGCCCGGGCACGCGACAGACAAAGATAACCCCCGCGCCGTTGTAGGGATAGGCGGATACCCCGCTCATGCGCTAGGGGAGAGGCAGAGTGACTCCAACCTGGAACCGTATTGTCCATGCAGAACCCCCGCAAAGCCGCACGCCCCGCACGCCGCTCCCGTTCATCCGCCCATGGTGGCGGTGGGCGCGATGGTACGGCCCCGGCGGGCAAATGCTGGCTGTTTGGCACACATGCAGTGGCGGCGGCTCTGGCCAACCCGCGCAGGGTGTACGAGCGCCTGCTGGTGACCGAGGCCGAACACCCGGTGCTCGAAGAAGCCGCACGCACAGGTGGGCGGGGCTTGCAGGTCAACCCCGAACTGGTGCAGCGCGCACGGCTGGACGACCTGCTGGGGCCGGAGGCGGTGCATCAGGGCGTGGCCATGCTGGCGCAGATTCTGCCCTCGCTCTCGCTGGAGGAGGCGCTGGAACGCCCCGGCCCCGTGCTGGTGCTTGATCAGGTTACAGACCCGCGCAATGTTGGCGCCATACTGCGTTCTGCCGCAGCATTTGGGGCGGCCTGCATTGTGGTGCAGGACCGCAATGCTCCGGAGGAAACCGCCGTGCTGGCCAAGGCCGCATCCGGCGCGCTGGAAACCGTGCCTTTTGTGCGTGAGGTCAATCTCTCCCGCGCAATAGAAATGCTGCAAAAGGCGGGCTGCTGGACAGTGGGGCTGGATGCTGGCGGCACAATTCTGAACGGTGCCGGGTTTGACGGGCGGCGCGTAGCCCTTGTGCTGGGGGCGGAAGGGCGTGGCCTGCGCCGCCTGACGCGTGAAAGCTGTGATGAAATTGCCGGGCTGTACATGCCCGGTGAGATGGAAAGCCTGAATGTGTCCGTTGCGGCCGCACTCGGGCTTTACGAACTGGTCCGTCGCGGCATGCCTGCCGCGTAACAGCCAGCAGCAACAAAAAACCCGACATAGTACCCAATATCGGCCCCACCCAGCCAGCGGGCAATGGGGCCGGTGTACAGGCTGCTGGTGGAAAACAGACCAACGGTCAGGGCGGTGGTTATGGCAAATATGCTGGCACCCCGCGTCCATCCGCCTGACGTGGGCCGTGGGGCGTGGTCTGTGCAGTACCAGTCCGCCAGCACAATGCCGATCCACGGGGCAATCCAGTACATGGTGACCATCAGGTAGTCAGTGTAGAGCGTGGTGTACCGCCCTGCACCGGCTACGGCCAGCACGTAGCCCAGTGTGGCTGTCAGTATGGCTGCGGCAACACGGGGCACATGCACCCCGGCGGAAATAAGGCTGTAACTTGCCGTATTGTCATTGAACGAATTGCCGGTAATGGAAGACAGCGCAATGGCAGCCAGTGCAAACGTACCCAGTGGCCCCAAGGTATGCAGGAGCGATGCAATAACCGCTGTGGGTGAAGCATCCGCCACACTACCGGCTGAGATCAGGCCCAGAATCTGGAATGGAATGGCCGAAGCCAGCAACCCGGCCAACGCAAGCAGCACCACTTTTTTGGAGTTGGCGCCGGCAGGCAGATAGCGCGTATAATCCGAAGAATAAGACGCCCATGACAGGTTAAAGCTGACCAGAACCCCCACAGCGAGCAAAAACGTGCTCACGCTGACGGGGTGATGGCTGCCAAGTGGCGCCTGCCCGCGTAAGGCAAACACAATGCCAATAAACGCAAAGGCCACCAGCAGGAACGCGCCAAGATATTTCTGCAATGTCTGCACCACATGATGGCCGTAAATGGAGGCCAGCATCTGCACCCCGGCCAGCACGCCAAGAGCTGCCCAGAACGGGGCGTGTATGCCGCCTGCCAGAAGCAGTGCAATCAGGGCGGTTGCTGCGGGTACGTTGTTCACCGCGTCCCACCCCACGCAGTAAATCCAGTTCAGGAACGCAGGCAGGCGCAGGCCCATCTGCCCCAGCGCACGGCGTGAGGCCTCCATTTGCGTCAGCCCGGTTACAGGGCCAATGGCAGCCGCCAGTGCTACGGGCAGTGCGCCAATCAGGTTGCCCAGTATTACGGCGGCAACCCCTGTTTTAAAATCCAGCCCCATGCTTGCCAGCAGCGCCCCTGTAACCCAGCCGCCCAACCCTAGATTGGGGGCAAAATGGCTCCAGAACACGCGGTCCATTCGCATGGTTTTCAGGTGTTCGGGCACAGGTTCGCGCACGGCGGCGGCGGACATGTCCTCCATTACGGCATGTGCGCGCAGGGGGGTGTGCTGCGTCATGTCTGGGGTTTTTTCTGCATTGGTCTGGGGGGCGGGGTTTGGGGTCAACTCAGGTCGGGTTCGGGCATGCTGCCGGGCGCTCCGGCAGGCTGGTTGTTATAGTAGGCTTCTGCCAGTGTTATGGGCAACAGGTCCATAAGGCGTGAGCCCGCCGCCAGCCAGAGCGGAAAAGTAATGCGCCGCTCATTGCGGGCCAGCCCGCGCAGAATGCGGCGGCATGCGCTGTTAACATCGGTCAGGCCGGGCATGGGGAACGTGTTGCGCGCCACCATGGGCGTGTCCAGAAAACCACAGACAACGGAGCTGAGCAGAATACCCGCCTTTTTGGCGGTGCCCCCGGTTGCCACCATAAACCGGTCCACCGCCGCCTTGGCTGCACTGTAAGAGGGCGTACCGGGGAAGGAGACAAGCCCGGCTACGGAGGAAATGGCGCAGATACGCCCGCGCATGCCATCTGCGGCGCGGGGTTGGCCCTGCATCAGCTCCAGTGCGGGGAGCACGGTATTGAGCACGCCGGTCAGGTCGGTTGCAAAAATCCGGCGGATCTGGGCCTGTGGTTCGGTGGCAGCACTATCCATGCCTGTGGGCCTGCGCGTGCCGCCGGTAATGCCCGCACAGGCCAGAACCATGTCCACCCCACCTGTGCCATGCACCCATTGCGCCATGGCTGCGGTATCTGTGACATCGCATATGTTCAGGTGGACGGCAGCGCCACGGCTTATGCAGTGCCGCGCTGTTTCTTCCAGCCGTGCCGTGTTGCGCCCACCCAGCCAGAGCGTGCGGCCGGGCCGGGCCAGAGTCTGGGCCAGTGCGCGCCCCAGACCAGAGGATGCACCGGTTATGAGAACAGTGTTGTGTTGCATGGCAAGGTCCGCCTTCCTTGTGGCATAGAGCGCGGTGGCGCAGCATGGCCGCTTCTGGCATGAAGGGGCAAGAGCGTAAGTTTGAACAGACAGGGTGTGAAAAGAGCAGTATGGCGCACAATGGAACGGCTCATCCGGGTCATGCAACGCGGCGGGGCGTATGCCTTGTTATTTCTGCCCCTTCGGGTGCTGGCAAATCAACAATCGCCAATGCGCTGCGTGCGTCGGATACAAAACTCAAACATTCTGTGTCCGTGACCACGCGCCAGCCCCGACCGGGGGAAAAAGAGGGCGTGCACTACTATTTTCGGACCATGGAGCAGTTTGAGGCCATGGCGCAGGCGGGTGAACTGCTGGAATGGGCCATTGTGTTCGGCCGGGGCTACGGCACCCCCCGTGCGCCAGTGGAGCAGGCCCTTGCCGCAGGCCATGACATGGTGTTCGACATAGACTGGCAGGGACACCGGCAGATACGCGAGGCCTTGCCGGAGGATGTGATCAGCCTGTTTGTGCTCCCCCCCTCTCTGGAGGAACTGGAACGCCGCCTGCATGGCCGTGGTTCCGACCACCCGGACGAAATTGCCCGGCGTATGGCTGCCGCGCGGGATGAAATTTCGCACTGGCAGGAGTTTGATAGTGTTATCATCAACACAGAACTGGACCGGGCCGTGGCCGAGGCACGCTCCGTGCTGGTAGCGGGCCGCCTGCTGACACGCAGGCAAACCGGACTTGCCGATTTTGTGGCAACCTTTGGTGCCTGAAAGACCAACCTGCCCCGCGCCATATGCCAGACCCGCACCCGTAACAGGCCATTAATGTGAGCATGACAACACAGACCGACAAACCAAAGGAAGATGGCCTGCTGGGGCTGACCCTGCGCCAGCCCCCGGCCAATATTGAGGCCGAGCAGGCGCTGCTGGGCGCGTTGCTGACCAATAACCGGGCGTATGACCGGGTATCCGACTTTCTGGCCGGGGAGCATTTTGCCAACCGCGTGAACGGGCAGTTATATGCCGCCATTGCCCGCAGGATAGAAAACGGGCAACTGGCCGACCCCGTTACCATGCGCGCGGAGCTGGAAAACTCCGGCATGCTCGATAACGTGGGCGGCATGGCCTATCTGGCCAAACTGCTGACATCCATGGTCGGGATTATCAACGCCGGGGATTACGGGCGCGCCATCCATGATGCGTGGATCCGCCGCCAGTTGATTGAGATTGGCGAAAATGTTGTTAACAGCGCCTTTGGGACAACGGGGGACCTGTCCGGCCCTGACCAGATTGAGGCAGGGGAAGAAGCCCTGTTCAAGCTGGCGACCGAAAAAGGCAAGGAGGGCGATTTTGTCGCCTTCAACAAGGCGCTCACAGGCGCGATCAATGTAGCAGCCCTTGCCTTCCAGAGCGAAGGGCACGTTACGGGCCTGACATCCGGCCTGCGGGATCTGGATAAAAAGACCGGTGGGCTGCATCCGTCCGATCTGCTTATTCTGGCAGGGCGTCCGGCCATGGGTAAAACGGCGCTGGCGACCAAGATTGCCTTTTCCGCCGCGCGCTCCCTGATGGACGACGCGGAGGAAAAAGGGGGCAAACCCAATGGGTCTGTTGCCATTTTCTCGCTCGAAATGTCGGCCGAGCAGCTTGCCACACGTATTTTGTCCGAACAGGCCGAGGTATCGGGCGAGCGTATCCGCCGGGGTGATATCGGGCAAAAGGAGTTTGACCGGTTTGTGCGGGTCAGCCACGAGTTGTCCCGCCTGCCACTGCTGATTGATGATACGCCTGCCATTTCGCTTTCCGCCATGCGTACGCGCTGCCGCCGCCTTAAGCGCACGCAGGGGCTGAGCCTGATTGTGGTGGATTACCTCCAGCTTATGCGCCCCTCCGTTGGCACCCGCCCCGAAAGCCGCGTGCTCGAAATTTCCATGATCACTCAGGGCCTCAAGGCCATTGCCAAGGAACTGGAAGTGCCGGTTATTGCGCTGTCCCAGCTCTCCCGTCAGGTGGAAAGCCGTGAGGACAAGCGGCCAATGCTCTCTGACTTGCGTGAATCCGGCTCCATTGAGCAGGACGCCGATGCGGTGATGTTCGTCTATCGTGACGAATATTACCTGCAACAGCGTATGCCCAAGGAAACTGCCTATGATTCCATGGACAAATACGCAGTGGCCATGGATGAGTGGCAGCGCAAGATGGGGCTGGTCCATAACAAGGCCGAACTGATTCTGGAAAAACAGCGTCATGGGCCAACAGGCACTATTAACCTGTTCTTCGAAGGCGAATACACACGCTTTGCCGATCTGGATAATATTCACGAGCAGTAATGCCCAGCCCGTCTGGCTGGCGTGACCTGCGCGTAAAAAAGCCCGGCTCCCATAATGGGGCCGGGCTTTTTGCTGTTGTGGGCGGACGTTTAGGGCGCGCGCACGGTCTGGCGGAATGTGACGGGGATCTCGTTTTCCTGAAACGCCTGCCAGATTGCAAACAGCGCGCTGCTGCGGGCGGTTTTTATTTCCACCCCGTCGCGTGCTTTGGCTGAGCCGGTCAGCACGGCCGAGCCATCGGCAACCGATGTCATGCTTACGGTTGGGGGGCTGTCCGGATCGGTATCGGCACAAGCGCTCAGGGTGGCAATAACCACGCTGCTGGCCTTGTTCAGGTCCGAGGCAAAGGGCAGGTCCAGTTCCACGGTAAACACGCCGGGCTTTTGTGCCCGTGTGGCGTTTTTGACTGCTGATGTAATGAACTGTGAGTTCGGGACAATCATGGTGGATTTGTCGTCCAGCCTTATGTCCGTGGAGCGTACGCTAATGCGCTCCACCTTGCCGGTAACCCCTGCAATGGTCACCACATCCCCAACAGAGACAGGGCGTTCGGCCATAAGAATAATGCCCGATACAAAGTTCTGCACAATGGATTGCAGGCCAAAACCAATCCCCACCGACAGGGCGCTGACAACCCATGTCATGCTTTTGACCGTAACCCCAAGGGCTGCAAACATGGCCAGCCCGATCAGAATCCACGCTGCATACCCCAGTATGCTCAGGATGGAGGCCTGTGCGCCTATGTCCAGATTGGTGGCGGGGAAAAACCTTTGCTGGAACCACGATTTAACAATTTTGATGGCCTGATACCCCACCAGCGGCAAGGCAATGCACAGCAGAATGGCATCGAGCGAGACGGAGGATGTATTGCTGTCTTCCGTGCCGTGGAACAGGGAGTAAAGCTGCTGCCATATCTGGGGCGGGTCAAAATTGGCGCCCGATGTGGCCACGGCATAGGCTACAGCCAGCAGCAGCACGTTGATCAGGCCGGGGATAAGAATACTGGCCTGATTGATCAGGCGCGGTGGCAGCCCCAGTTCCACCAGATGGCGGCCCAGCGGCGCGCGGGAGGCAAATAGTGCGCCCCCAATGGCGGTTGTGAGCATGGACAGCAGCAAGAGCGTGGTCATGCTCAGCGCCATGACGCTCACCCACGAGATCAGGGTATAGGCGAGGGGAATATAGCCCGAAAGTACTGCAATCCAGCAGATGATGGAAATACCCATGGCCATGCTACGTAGGAACTGCGCGAGTGGCGGGGTCTGCTCCGTTACGCCCGGTTCGGCATCTTCCTCCTGATCCTGTGCGGCTGTCAGGCGCAGCTTGCGCGGAATGGCAAACAGGAGCGGGCTGACCGCAAGAGTATAAAGCCCATCCATAAGCTGCACACTCAGCAGGGAAAGCCCGCTCTGCGTATCCACATAACGCAGGATGCCCCGTACGATCATGGCAATGGCCAACCATGCGGGGAACAGGCGCAGGCTGCGGGCCAGATCGTCCGACATGTTGAAAACACGCCATTCTGCCTTGCTGCTTAAAAAGCAGAACCCAAGCTCAAGCACCAACCCGCACAAGGGGGCCTGAGTGGCAACCATGCTGGCAAGCTGGTCCAGATCATCCCCCACGGCGGGGTTGTCAAATGCCAGCGTGTTCCAGAAAACCTGAAAGGAGATAGCGCAGGCCAGCACGCTTATTGCCCCGCACAGAACCGTTGCGGCAATGGGGCGCACGCGGCCTGTGGGCAAAAAGCGGCTACACAGCAGGCGCACGGGTTTGCGTGCGTTCAGCCACCCGACCAGTAGCAGAATGGATGCACACAGGCCCGCCAATGTTATAAAAACCCGTTTGCCGGTCAGGGCTGTTGCCAGCATGGCAAGGGTTTCGGCCCCAAGTGCATTCAGCCTGCGGCCATCCTGTGGTGCGCTTTGTACAAACTGCGACCAGAAGTTGACCCCAAGGGGGGAGGGCATCTGCTGCCACAGCGTGGCCTGCTGGATGGCGCTGTCATGCTGGCGCAGTTCATTTACGAGCTGCTGCGCCTCGACCTGATAAAGCCTGAGCCGGGTCATGCGGGCGGAAATATCTTTTTGCCGCCGGTTCAGGCTTGCGCGCTGTTCGGTAATGGATGCGGCTTCGGGCGGGTCATCCTTGGCGGGGGGCTTGCCCAGAATATCCACAAAGTTCTGGTAGATGTCCTGATACGGCTTGATCCGCGCCATCAACCTGTCTGTGCGTGTGGAAACCGCCGTTGCACGCTGGAGCAGCGCGCTCAGGTCCAGCGCACTGTGCCCTGCCTGCTGTTCCGCTATGCCACTTGTGTAGATCGAGCGGATTTCCGCCCCGATTTCATCAAGCGTTTTGTCAGAAACAATATCCTGCGCGCTCATGATCAGGGGAGTAGGCGCACTGCCTGCCGTTACGGGCTGGTCGGTATTCTGCGCACCAGCCGGAGCGGACAGGCCAGGAAGGGAAAAGAGGAAGAGCGAAAGTAAAAAAACTACGCGGACAGGCATACGAAGCATCAGGCAACCTTGCGCCGTGGAGAAGAAACATTACGGCTTAAAACGATCAGGGCGGATAACAGGTTGCATGCCGCCATGGCGCAAAGCCGGGGAGCTTTATACCATGGCCGGATTAATGTGAGAAAAGTTTATCTTTTTTGAAAATGGTCTGGCGGCAAGGGCCATACTGTAGGGCATACTGCCATTACTGGCCTGCCATTGCGCGGCCTGCGCCCGGTGGCAGGATGTATTTTATACCCTGCTGCCAGTTGCCACGGGGTGCGTGGTGCTTATACCCGCCGGCACCCGGATAGGCCCGCCCGGGGCACCCTGTGTTGTGCCCCGTGGGTTGCCTTGTGCGGGTTAGTTGTCGCTGCTGCTCAGGTGGTCGTGGTAGCCCAAGGGCTCCCACTGTGCGGGTTTGGTCAGTTGGTGCGGAGGGTGGTGGAACATTCCACAGGCGGAAAGTCCAAGCGCGCATGCCAGCAACAGAACCGCACGTTTCATTATGTGTCTTTCTCCACAAATGGATATGAGTGTCTCTATCTCATTCCCGCCTGTCATGGGCAAGGTAATTAGAAGGCCGTTAAAATCGTTATCGTCTTAATTCCATGGTAATCGGGCCTTGGCGGCGGCCGTGGGTAAACTGGTCCACGTAATCGTTGCCGCTATCCATGAGCGATGCCGCAGCCCCCTGCCAGACAAGTTTGCCCTTGTAGAGCATGGCGGCTTCATCCCCGATCCGCTGGGCGGAGGCCATGTCATGCGTAATGGCAATGGCGGTGGAGCCGAGCTTTTTAACGCAATCCACAATCAGCCCGTCAATGACAGCACCCATAATCGGGTCCAGCCCGGTTGTGGGTTCATCAAAAAACAGAATGTTGGGCTGGGCAGCAATGGCGCGCGCCAGCCCGACACGTTTTTGCATGCCGCCAGACAGCTCGGAAGGGAACAGGTCCCCCACGGAAGGGGCCAGCCCCACCTGCTCCAGAATGGCCCCGGCCTTGTCGCGTGCATTGGCACGGGTCAGCTTGTTGAGGGCGAGCAGGCCAAAGGTCACGTTTTCCCATACGGGCAGGCTGTCAAACAGCGCGCCGTTCTGGAACAGCATGCCAATTTCGCTACGGAGCTGGTCGCGCCGCTTGGCGGAGGCTGCAAGTACGTCCTCGCCATCAATTTCAATACTGCCCGAATCCGGGGTCATCAGGCCCAGAATGCAGCGGAGCAGAACGGACTTGCCAGAGCCTGACCCGCCAATAATGACAAACGACGTTCCCTGCGGCACATCGAGCGAAATGCCATCGAGCACCTTTTTATCCCCGAAGGATTTGTGCAGGTCCCGAATACGGATTTTGGGGGGAGCACTGGTCATGCTCTGGTCCATGGCTGCGGCACTCATTGTGAGAAGAACAGGTCTGTAATCAGGTAGTCAAAGGCCAGCAGCAGAATGGAGGCCACCACAACGGCCGATGTGGTGGCAGAGCCTACGCCCTCGGCCCCGCCCTTACTGTTATAGCCATAATAGCAGCCCATGAGCGTGATCAGGAACCCGAACAGCCCGGCCTTAACCAGCCCCACCGTTACGTCCATGACCTTAACCGAGTTAAGCGTTGCCGTAATATAAGCGGTGGGAGAAAACCCGAGCTTGACCACGGCAACCGTAAAACCACCAGCCACCCCCAGTACGTCCGCCACCAGAACCAGCAGGGGCAGGGCGATCATGCCTGCCAGCAGGCGGGGGGCGACCAGATACTTCATGGGGTTGGTGGAGAGCGTGCTCAACGCATCAATCTGGTCGGTCACGCGCATGGTGCCAATCTGGGCGGCCATGGCGGCCCCCACACGGCCCGCCACCATAAGGCCAGCCAGCACGGGCCCAAGTTCGCGGGTTACAGCCAGCACCACAATCCCGGCTATGGCGCTCTGGGCGTGGTACTGTGCAAAACCCGTATAGGATTGCAGTGCAATAACCCCGCCCGAGAACAGGGCAGTCAGGGCCACAACCGGCAGGGAGAAAAACCCGGTTTCCAGAAACGTGCGTACAAACACACGCCCATAGAACGGTGGCCGCAGAATGTGGGACAACCCCGCCAGTGCAAAGAGCGCGAGAGCGCCCGCACTGCGGATAAGCGAGAGTGTGGCGCGGCCTGTGCGGGCCACAAGATCAAGCACCATATCCATGGGTTCGGGCTGTCTGTTCCTGTTGTGTGTGGTCTGGGTCTGCTGTGGTGTGAGCCGTAACCCGTTCGGGCCGGGTTCGTCAAAGCATGGTTTTGTTTTGTCGGCCCGGAGAGGAGGCCACGCACTGGTGTGGTGTGGGGCACTGCCTGTGCCGGGGCTTGAGTTTGTTCTCGTTTTATTCCATTTATAACGCTCCAGCAGGGCAGGAACAGGGGAGTCTTCGTGGCCAAAAAAACGTCCCGCCAGTATGTGTGCAAAGCGTGCGGCGCTGTTCATGCCAAGTGGGCAGGCCAGTGTGATGCCTGTCAGGAATGGAACACGCTGGAAGAAATGGCCGTGGAGCCTCTGGCGGCCTCCTCGGCATCCCCCCGCGCAGGCAAGGGGCGGCGTGTGCAACTGCACGGGCTGGGGGGCAAGGTTGAACTTCCCCCACGCACGGGCACGGGTATTGCGGAGCTGGACCGGGTGCTGGGCGGGGGGCTGGTTCCGGCCTCTGTGGTGCTGGTTGGGGGGGACCCGGGTATTGGCAAATCCACCCTGCTGTTGCAGGCAGCCAGCCGTCTGGCGGGCAAGGGGGAGCGGGTTCTCTATATCTCGGGGGAAGAGGCGGTGGACCAGATCCGCCTGCGCGCCATCCGTCTGGGGGTTGTGGAATCCAGTCTGGACCTGGCGGCCTCCATTAACGTTGCGGATATTGTGGCAACGCTTGAGGCCGAGCCGGACGTTAAGGTGGTGGTGATCGATTCCATCCAGACCATGTGGCTGGAAACGGTGGATAGCGCGCCCGGAACAGTCTCGCAGGTGCGGGCCTGCGCGTTTGAGCTGATCAGGGCCGCCAAACGCCGGGGCTTCAGCCTTATTCTGGTCGGGCATGTGACCAAGGAGGGCGCACTGGCTGGCCCGCGTGTGCTGGAGCACATGGTGGATGCGGTCATGTATTTTGAAGGCGACCGGGGGCACCAGTTCCGTATTCTGCGCGCTGCCAAAAACCGCTACGGCGCGACAGATGAGATTGGCGTATTCGCCATGACAGACCGTGGGTTGGAGGAAGTCAGCAACCCTTCTGCCCTGTTTTTGGCCGAGCGGCGGGGCAATATTGCCGGTTCCGCCGTGTTTGCAGGGCTGGAAGGGTCGCGCCCCGTGCTGCTGGAGGTGCAGGCTCTGCTCTCCCCCAAAGGGGGGGATGGTGCCCCCCGCCGGGCCGTGGTGGGGTGGGATAGCGGGCGTCTGGCCATGCTGCTGGCGGTGCTGGAAACACGCTGCGGGCTCAAGCTATCGGGCATGGATGTTTACCTTAATGTGGCCGGTGGGCTTAGGGTGGTTGAACCTGCGGCCGATCTGGCTGTGGCAGCGGCTCTGGTTTCTGCCGCAAGTGGTGTGCCCACAAGCCCCGGTGCCGTGTATTTTGGAGAGGTCGGGTTGTCGGGGGAGGTCAGGCAGGTGTCGCAGGCGGATGCACGGCTAAAAGAGGCCGCCAAGCTGGGCTTTACACAGGCCGTTCTGCCACGCCGCATAGCCCGGGGGAGCGCGCGCTCCCGCCCGCCTGAAGGCATGAGCCTGCTTGAGTTGGGCCATATTTCCGATCTGGTTGGCCCGGATGTGGAGGCGGAATAATATCCGTATGGCATTGCAAGTCGTGTTGGAGCGCGCTATAAGCCGCCCACGCGCTATGCGGATGTAGTTCAATGGTAGAACGGCAGCTTCCCAAGCTGCATACGGGGGTTCGATTCCCCTCATCCGCTCCATGCGTCCTTTCCCCTAAATAATTCTGGCAAAAAATATTTTCGGTCCACGCCAAACCTGCTTCTCGGCATGGTGGGGTGTAGGGGCTGTGTGCCTGCATTTTACCCGCAATAAGCGGGTGCGGCAGGCCATGCTTTATGTATCCATTAAAATATATTGGGCGGGCGCGGTTAACAGGGGCTGAATTGTTTACTGTGTATATTATTTCGGTATCGGTATATTAAGGTTATTTTTCAGGATGAACCGTAAAAGAAACGATATAAAATTACCCCATTACTTGTATCTGTAGTGGAGTGGTTTAAAGAATACATAAGTAAGGCTGTTACGTATTTTTTCTTATATCATCTTGAACATATTATAGGATAATGCGATGATTATATGTCATTGCTTGGCCCGGACTGTGGGTGCGCGGGTTCTATAGCTTATTTTCAAGGGGAGTGCTTCTGGGCGTGACTGGTCTGCTGCAAACACCCAAAAATCATGTTGGCCTGTTCTGTTACGCTCCCGCTCAGGCTGTGCAGCCATACCCTGCTGGCCGGGGGCGTGCATGTTCTGCCCGTGCGGCGGGGGCAGGGCTTTCCGGCGCGCTCAGGTTTGGTTTCTGTTCCCTGTTGCTCAGCATGCTGGGCGAGATCGTGCCCGCACAGGCAGAACAGACGCTTATCTCGATTAGTGGCGTCACTATCCAGAGCGGGCTGGATATTGGGGGGGCTGCGTTCCATCTGCCGCACACCAATTTTGGCGGTGGGTCCTACGCGCCCCGGACCTCGGGTGGTTACACACGCCATGCAAACACGACTTATGGCGAACTGTATGGCAAGCCCATGCTTAAGGGGGAATGGAAGACCGGCTGGGGGTTTGACGTCATTGGCAATGCCTCTGCCATTGGTGCAACCACCCTGGGGGATGGGGATGCCGAGCAGGTTTCGCAAACATCGGGTACCCCACGCTCGATCTATCTGGAAGAAGCCTATGCCGGGGTGCGTGTGCCGGTGCGTCTGGCGGGTGGGCATCAGGTTTTTACCGTTCAGGGCGGACGTCAGGCTTTTGCGGTGGATGACGGGTTTTTGATCGGCAAGGGCACCTATAGCTCGGGCGAGCGCGGGGCATGGTGGTATGCGCCCCGTTTTGCTTTTTCCGGCCCCGGGGTGATCAAGCTGGAAGGTGACCCCATCCGCGCCGATGTGTTCATGCTTGAAAGCAATTCGGATAACGATATCGACCGGGGCTTTGACCGGCCCAAAACCAGTTTTGTCGGGTTTGACGTGACATGGTTTGCCAACAAGGCTGGCGGGCATGGGGCATCGGTTTATGCCGACCGCGCCGCTTATGTAACGCTTACCTATTTTCATGTGCGGGATGCCGATACATCCGCCCATTATGATTATTCAACCCGTGCGGACCGGAATGGCATGAATGTGGCTGCCCTGAGCTGGGGTGGCACGGTGCTGCCGGTCAAGGCCATGGGTATTTCCAAGAACTTTACGTTCTATGGCAATTTTGTTTCGGAGCAGAACAGCCACCCGGGCAACGGGTATAAGGGGGTCTCGGCTTACGGAATGTATTTTGAGCCGGGCTATACGTTTTCCATGCTGCCATGGACCCCGCATGTTTTTTACCGTTACACCCGCTTTGGTGGCGGCAAAAATGCCAAGGGGGGCGTCAAGCACAACTACGATACGTTCTTTTTGTATGATGGTAAGCGCTACACTTATGGCGGCTACTGGCCGGGCGAAATTGTGGGCATGTATCTGGCCCCTCTGTCCGATCTGGAGGACCACCAGATTGACCTGACCGTGATCCCCCCCGTGCATCTGATTCGCCCGGGTGATCAGGTCAAGCTTGGTCTGCATTTTTATGACCTGTCGCTTATCCATGTTTCGGGCATGGGGCTCAAAAACACCGGCCGCCACGTGTCGGACGAGCTGGATGCCTCGGTTGAATACACGCTGGACGAAAACACCTCCGCCGCACTGGCTGGCGGGGCCGCCTTTGCCGGACCGGCCGGGCGGGCCCTGTCTAAAGCCGGGGTGCCGGGGAGCCAGCCCATGCCCAAAATTGGCCATCACGCCGGGGTGGTTGAGGCATATTTTTACAAGCACTTTTAAGGGGCATTTCCCAGTTTATTCCTCTTGAGTTATGAACGCACCAAGCCAACAAGAATAAAGGACCCCTCAATGGCTGAGCAGAACACCAAGCCCACCGTTAAACCTGCCACCGGGCTACGGAGCCGCCACATCGCCATGATCGCGCTGGGCGGGACCATTGGCGCGGGTCTGTTTGTGGGGAGCGGGGCTGCAATTCAGGCGACAGGTCCGGCGGTTCTGCTGGCTTTTGTCATGGTCGGGCTACTGGTTATTCTGGTCATGCGCATGCTGGGCGAGATGGTGGTGGCAGACCCCGGCCGTGGTTCGTTTGTAGAATATATCCGCGCCGCACACGGGGACAGGCTGGGTTTTACCTCGGGCTGGCTTTACTGGTTTTTCTGGGTTGTGGTGCTGGGGAGCGAGGCCATAGCCGGAGCAATCCTGATTCAGGACTGGATTCACCTGCCAATATGGGTGTTGTCCATTGGGCTGATCGTGCTGCTTAAACTGGTCAATTTTGCGGCTCCACGCGTGTTTGGGGAATGCGAGTTCTGGCTTTCCGCGGTCAAGGTGTTCAGCATTCTGGCTTTTGTGGCTGTTGGCGCGCTGTATGTGGTGCATGTTTTTGGCCCTGGCGTACCGGCATGGCATAACCTTGTGGGGCATGGTGGCCTTATGCCGCATGGTATTGTGGCGGTGCTGTCCATTATTCCCACCATTCTGTTCACCATGATGGGGTCGGAAATTGCAACGGTTGCGGCCGGCGAATCCCCCGAGCCGGACAAGAACGTGGCACGGGTTACCCGCAGCCTTGGTACACGCGTAACCCTATTCTATCTGGCCTCTGTTGCCATGATCCTGCTTGTTGTGCCCTGGAACAGCATTGTGGCCGGGCGCTCCCCCTTTGTAACCGCCATGGATACAATGGGCATTCCCGGTGCGGGCATGATGATGCGCATTGTGGTGCTGAGCGCCATTCTCTCCTGCCTTAACTCCGCCATGTATATTACCTCGCGCGTGTTGACCGAACTGGCCGCACAGGGCGATGCTCCGGCGTTCCTGACCCGCCGTTCCGCCAGTTCCGCGCCAAGGCTGGCCATTACGGTCAGCAGCATTGCAGGCACTCTGGTGGCGTTTTCCTCCATTCTGGCGCCGCAGACCATTTTTGCGTTTCTGCTGAGCTGTAGCGGTGGGGTTATCCTGCTGATTTACAGCCTGATTGTAACTGCTTACATCACCACCCGTTTTGCAGCCCGCCGGAATGGGACAGAAAAAGGGAATTACACGCTGTTCCTGTTCCCGCTGTGCAATTACGCAACTCTTGCCGGTGTGGTGCTGGTATTTGTTGCCATGCTGATCAACCCCGAGGAGCGTATGACCGCTCTGGCAACGCTGGGTACATCGGTGGTCTGCTACGCTCTGGCATCCTACTTTGCCATGCAGAACAAACAGACCGCCTGATTTTTGGCCCTACCCCGTAAACCAGAAAGGCCCGCCAGTTATGGCGGGCCTTTCTGGTTTTGGCTCCTTCGGGCTGCGCCCAAAGGCCATGACTGCGGCACAGGTTTTTACGGAATGCTCATCCGGTCCAGATGGAAGGCCAGCGGGTGTTTGCGCAGCAGAAGCAGGCAGCCCGCCACAACAATGGTGCCGCCAGCCAGCGCAATGCCCAAAGAGACACTTCTGCCAGAAACCAGCGTGCCAATGGCCGCCCCCACAAACAGGCTTAAAATAGCCGCAACACGGCGCAGGGTGCCAGAACTGCTCCCCCCGGCGGCGGAACTGTTATGGGCAAGCCCGTGCAGCACCATGGTGGCTGCGGGTAAAACCATGTCGGGCAGTTTGGCGTGCCGTGTGGCCGATGTCTGCAACCCCATGGCGCAGGAAAGCAGGGCCAGAGTGACGTAAATATCGCCCGGAATATTGGCCGACCAGATCCACGCGGCAAGGCCGACCATAGCCCCCACGCCCAGCAGAATATCCCCCACAATGGCCCGAATGCTGCGTTGGCGGCGTACAAGCCGCCCCCCGAGCATGGCCCCCAGAAAATAAAAGCCAATGGCCTCCAGCCCTGAGAGCACAATGGCCTGAGACGTTGCGATGTTGACGGCCATCAGAATAATGGTGGCGGTCATGTAGCCTGCAAAAATCTTGAGATGCAGCAGAGAAATGGCGTCCAGCATGCCCATGGCCATGGTAACAAGCAAAATGGCAACGACCAGTTTGGCATCATGCCCCGCGCGGGTTGTCATTGTATCTCCTGATGACATGAAAAAGGGAAAACGGTGGCACAGCGGTATAAGCCGCCGGTATGGGGCGTGTTGTAACACTTCGGGCGGTCACGGAAAAATGATCTTAGTTGGATGGTGCCATGCTCCGCAGCGCAGCATGGCCCGCATGGGTTGAACAAAAAAAGGCCCGGCACAGCAGCCGGGCCTAAAGCAGAATAAGGCTGATCCTGTTAGTTCAGGGTCATCAGGCTGGCGTTGCCCCCTGCTGCCGTGGTGTTGATGCTGCGCGACTGCTCCTCCAGCACGGCTTCGATCGAGGGCAGCCCGTTCTGGGTGATATAGGCCGACACAATAGGTCCGTTGCTGGTAGCCAGTTGGGCACGTGTGGCGTTGAATGCCGCGTTGTCCGCATCGCTTAGCAAAATGCTGCATGTGAGGGATTTGGCGGAGGAAACCGGCCGTACAAACTGCCCAATAGATGCTGGCAGGGTTGCAATGGCAGCCAGAACCGTGGCGTCCGCCAGAATGGCTGCGGTGTTCCCGCCCGCCAGAGTGAGGGAAATCTGGTCATAAAGCCTTGCTGTGGTCTGGGCCATGCACAGTACCGTGCCACGTGCGCCCAGCCTGTACAGGTTCAGTTCTCCCACAGGGCCGGGCAGGGTGATCTGGGCGTTGGTCAGCGGCTGGCTGGCAAGGGCATGGGCGCGCTGGGCGGCTTCGCTTTCGCCTTGCGTGCGGAGCCAGTCTACCCATTCGGTCATGGCCTGTGGGGTCGTGCCGCGTGCAATCTGTGGCAGGGGGGGCACCTGTGCCAGCAGGCGGCGCAGAATAAGCGGCCCCCCCGCTTTTGGCCCCGTGCCAGACAGGCCACGCCCGCCAAAAGGCTGCACGCCTACAACCGCACCAATGGTGTTGCGGTTGACGTAAAGATTACCTGCTTCCACCTGTTCCAGAACGCTCTGCACGGTGGAATCCAGCCGGGTATGCAGGCCAAAGGTCAGGCCGTAACCGGTGGCGTTAATGTCTGCCAGCACAGAGGCAAGCTGGGCGCGTGGGTAGCGCAGCACGTGCAGGACGGGGCCAAACACTTCCTGCCCGACGTCCCGAATGGACATGACCTCGATCAGTGTTGGCGGCACAAAGCTGCCATTGGCACAGTGGTCTGGTACGGGCAGGGCGTGAACCGGGGCGTTTTTGCTGCGGAAGGCTTCAATATGCGTGGTAATGCCGGCAGCAGCCTCGGGGGAAATGACCGGCCCCACATCGGTTGCCAGAATGCTGGGGTTGCCCAGCCGCAGTTCCTGCATGGCGCCGCGCAGCATGGCCAGAACGTGGTCCGCGCAGTCGTCCTGCACGCACAGGATACGCAGGGCGGAGCAGCGCTGGCCTGCACTGTCAAACGCCGAGGCCAGAACATCGGCCACAACCTGCTCTGCCAGTGCCGACGAATCCACGATCATGGCGTTCTGCCCGCCGGTTTCGGCCACAAATGGCACGGGCTGGCCGGTGGCTGTGCGCCGGTCCAGCAACTGGCGGTTGATCAACTGGGCCACAGCGGTGGAGCCGGTGAACATAACCCCCATAATCCGGGCATCGCCGACAAGGGCTGCCCCCACATCGCCCTCACCAGGCAGGAGTTGCAGGGCAGGGGCGGGTATGCCTGCTTCGTGCAGAAGGGCCACGGCCACGGCTGCAATCAGGGGTGTTTCTTCCGCCGGTTTGGCAATTACGGCGTTACCAGCGGCAAGGGCTGCGGCAATCTGGCCAATAAAAATGGCAAGCGGGAAGTTCCATGGGCTAATGCAGGCCACAACGCCAAGAGGAATATGGGTCGTGTTATTAAAATCACGCTGGATGGTGGTGGCGTAGTAACGCAGGAAGTCCACCGCCTCGCGGATTTCGGCCACAGCGTTGGGGAGTGATTTGCCGGCTTCTCGGCAGATCAGGGCCATAAGGGCTGGGTGGCGGTCTTCCAGCAGGTTGGCGGCTTTAAGCAGGCATTCTGCCCGTGCAGCGGGGGGCTGGGCTGCCCAGTCCGCAAAGCCTTTTTGTGCGGCGTCCACCGCCTGTTTTACGGTTTCCGGCGTGGCGTAGGTAACGTGGCCAACCAAATCCCGCCGGTCGGCTGGGTTGGTTACCGGGTGCTGGGTGCCTCCGGGTGTTGCGCCGGACACAATGGGGGCGGCCTGCCACTGCTGGGGGGCTGCTGCAATGCCTGCTGCCAGTGCCTCAAGTGCGCGGTCATCGGCCAGATCAATCCCTGCAGAGTTCTGGCGTTCTGGCGCAAACAGGTCGAGCGGTTTGCGGATTTCGGAATGAGGGGCCCCAAACGGCGTGTAGCGCTGGGCGGATGTGATGGGGTTTTCAATCAGGGAGGAAACGGCAATGGCGCTATCCCCGATCTGGTTGACAAAGGAGGAGTTTGCCCCGTTTTCCAGCAGGCGGCGGACCAGATAGGCCAGCAGTGTCTCATGCGTGCCAACCGGCGCGTAAATACGTGCGGGGCGGTTGAGTTTGTCTGCCCCGACAACCTGACGGTAGAGAGGTTCGCCCATGCCGTGCAGGCATTGGAACTCGTAAGACCCGATCTCGTATTTTTGCCCTGCCAGTGTGTAAATGGTGGCAAGGGTGCGGGCGTTGTGGGTGGCAAACTGGGGGAAAATCACATCCCGCGCGTTCAGCAGTTTGCGCGCACAGGCAATGTAGCTGATGTCTGTATGGCATTTGCGGGTGTACACGGGGTAGTCCGCCATGCCCTCGACCTGCGCTTTTTTAATTTCGCTGTCCCAGTAGGCACCTTTAACAAGGCGCACCATAATCCGCCGGTTGGTGCGCTTTGCCAGATCAATAATGTAATCCAGCACAAAGGGGGCGCGCTTGCCGTAGGCCTGCACCACAAAGCCAATGCCGTTCCAGCCTTCCAGCCCCGGTGTAGCGCACAGGGCTTCCAGCAGGTCGAGCGAAATATCAAGCCGCTCGCTTTCTTCGGCATCAATGTTGATGCCAATGTCGTATTGGCGGGCGAGCAGGGTCAGTTCCTGCACAACGGGCAGAAGCTCCCCCATGACCCGCGCATGCTGGGCGCGGGCATAGCGGGGGTGCAGGGCGGAAAGTTTGATGGAAATGCCGGGACGTTCGTAAACATTGCTCCCTTTGGCGCTGCGGCCGATAACGTTAATGGCGTTAATGTAGTCCTGCCGGTAACGCTGGGCATCTGCTGCGGTGTAGGCGGCCTCCCCGAGCATGTCGTAGGAATAGGCGAAGCCGGTTTCTTCAAGCTTTGCGCTGTTCTTGCGGGCCTGCTCAATGGTCTGGCCCAGCACAAACTGCTCGCCCATCATGCGCATGGCGGCATCCACGGCCTTGCGAATAACGGGGCGTGTGCTCCGCTCCACAAAACCCATGAGCGCGCCAGAGAGCGTTTTGTCATTATGCTCGGCCACCACACGGCCCGTCAGGGCCAGCCCCCATGCGGCGGCGTTGGCAAAGAGCGGTTTGCCGCGCCCTACGTGGGAGAGCCAGTCGCTCTCACCAATCTTGTCCTGAATAAGCGCATCGCGCGTTGCCATGTCGGGAATACGCAGCAGGGCTTCGGCCAGACACATCAGCGCCACGCCCTCGGCGGAGGAAAGGGCAAACTCCTGCACCAATGTTTCCACCAGTCCGGGGTTGCGCTGGCTACGCAGGGTTTCGGCCAGTCTGGTGGCCAGTGCTGCTACGGCGTTGTCCTCTGGCGCGCTTAGCGTTGCGGCGGGGGCCAGAGCCTCCACGCATGTCTGCTCGGGGCGGCGGATTGCCTGGGTAATCGCTTTGCGCAGCGGCGTGCGGGAGGAAAAATCGGGGGCAAATGTGTTGGTAGAGGACATGGCGTTGTTCATCCGAATCAACCGCCAAACCGAGCCCCTGCGGGTGCGCAGGTTGGTTTTGGCTTCACAATGATTTTTTTCGCTCTGACACGATAATATATGATTTGCAACATCATATATTATTCAATCAGGCATGATACGTCGGAAAAACAAACAAGTGTTTGTAAAATATGGATTTTTATAAGCTAAAAATGCTCAGCCCAAGCTGTGCCCGGCCTGCCTGCGGCGGAAGACATCTACCGAGATTCTGGAGGCTTCCAGAATATGGATGCGCGTCAGCCGTGCGCACAAATCCGCGTCCCGGTCACGGCAGGCGTCCAGAATAGCCTTGTGCTCGTCATGGGTAATGGTTGTGCGGCCTTCTATAATCAGATGGCCGCGTATGTAGCGGTCCAGTCTGGTGTTCAGGTCCTCTATCATTTCCAGCAGGCGCGGGCGGGGGGCCGCGGCATAAATGGAGTTGTGGAAAGCACGGTTAAGAGCGCCAGAGCGGATCATGCCCTGCGGGCCTTCCACACCGGCGACAAAGGCCTCGTAAGCGTCTTCCACACGGGCAAAATCCACGCGGCTCATGTTGCGCACGCCCTCGGCTGCGGCCTGCTCTTCCAGCACTGCGCGAATCTGGGAGTATTCCAGAATGTCGGCTTCATCCAGACCAATAACCAGAGCGCCCTTGTTGGGCGTAAACGCGACCAGCCCTTCGGCCTCAAGGTGTTTGAGCGCTTCACGCACGGGGATAATGCTAACCCCGAACCCAGCCGCCAGCTCAGACTGGGGCAGGGCGCGGCCTGCTTGTAGCTGGTCTTCCAGTATGGCCTTGCGCAAAGCCGTGCAGATGCTCTCTGACGCGGTGCCATGCGGTGCAATTTCAACACTCTTGAAAAGGCTGGCAGGCAGCATGTCGGTATAAGCTCCCGCTTAAATTTGTTACGGACTCGTTAAGGTTGTTATAGAATGGATGCCCGAACTGTTCAATCGGCCAGCCCGCCTGCAACGTGTATCGGGCCGGTGGATTGGGGGTTGAATGTTATATCACCTGATCGTGATGGCCCGATGGCTGGGCAGAAAAACACCCCCGCCGGGTTGGCTCGTTCTGCCCCGCAAAGGGAAGATTGCCCTGCCAGAGCAGGGTTTGGCAATGGGGGCGGCCTGCGCTGGGTATCAGCCCGACAATGCCAGCAACATTACAGAATACAAAGATAATATCGTAATGTTTCAAGACCCTTATTTTACATGCTGTGGGTTATCGTACCATTTATGGCCTGTTTGCAGTGGCGTGTCGGGTCCGGTGCCGTGGCGGCATAACGGGGTGCCATTTTTGTTATGACAGGCGTGGTGCTCCCCCACATGGGCAGGGCTGTGGGCTGCCATGTTTTTTGCGCGCGTGGGGGCTGCTTGATCTTTGCGGGGGTTACGGGGCAGTTTGGCGCATATTCCGTTTGGGAGATTCTGAATGAAACTGTTTGCCGTGCGTGCCCTGTCGGCGCTAGCCCTTACCACGTCCGTGCTGGCATCCGTGCCCGCACTTGCTCATGCCGAGGAACAGACCCTCAATATGCCGGTCATCCGCGGGGGGGATACGTCTCTCCTCTCAACCGTGGACCCGTCGGGTTATGTGGCTTCCATTGACCCGAAGGAAAACGCAGGTCTGTTGAACTACTGCGTCCAGAACGAATACGTGCCGGATTATGACGATGCCTTCCGCACGCTGCTTGAATACAACAAAAAGACCAACGCCGTGTCCGATGGTGCGGATGGCAACATGTTCTATGCGATTGGCTCCGCTGGCCAGATCCGCCTGAACGACCATACCTACACCGTGGCAATGGCAACCCTGCCGCTGCGCCAGAAGACCTGCAAGGCCGTTCTGGAACGCGCCAAAGCTTCTCTGTAATAACAGGGTCAGGCCCTTGTTCCGCGCCGACCGGAATTAAGGTGTGGAATAAAAACGGCATAACAAAAAAGGCTGGTCACTCCTGTGGCCAGCCTTTTTTTATGCCTGTGTGGTCACTTTTTATGTGTCCGGAGGTGGGTACATGTCTTTCCTCTGAGGGCATGATATGATCAAAGACCATCTGGTTCGGGTGCAAAATAAGAACGTAAATGAAAGGACCAGTCCGAGTGGAAGAGAATATTCCCTGCACGGCGGAGACAGCTGTCTCTGATCGCTACCTTGATCAAGTGCAGCGTGCGCAACGCGACCCGGAGGCTTTCTGGCTGTCGCAGGCGCGCAGACTGGTCTGGCATAAAGCGCCCTCCCATGCCTCCCGCTCCGACTTTAACGGCGATGTTCGCATAGACTGGTACGGCGATGGCCAGCTTAACGTGGCCGAAAACTGCCTTGACCGCCACGTTCTGACCCAGCCCGACAAAGCCGCCCTGATCTGGGAAGGACAGGAAGATGGGCAGAAACTGGTCCTGACCTACCGTGAGCTGCATGCGCAGGTCTGCCGCCTTGCCAATACGCTGCGCAGGCTGGGCGTTGGCAAGGGCGACCGCGTTGCCATTCACCTGCCCATGGTGGCCGAGGGCGTGGTGTCCATGCTGGCCTGTGCACGCATTGGTGCAATCCATGTAGTGCTGTTTGGCGGTTTTTCGGCCGAAGGGCTGGCTGAACGGCTTATGGATAGCGGCGCTGCTGTGGTGATTACTGCAGATGTGGCGCGGCGTGGGGCCAAGTCCATTCCCAGCAAGGTGACCATGGACGAGGCCCTGCTGGCCTGCGGTGCAGCCTGCACCGTGCGCCATGTGCTGGTGGTGCCTGTTACGGGTACGGAAGTGCCCATGCAGCCCGGCCGCGATCTGTCCTACACTGCGGAAGTGGCGATGGAGATCCCGGATTGCCCGCCAGAGGTCATGGACGCCTGTGATCCGCTCTTTCTTATGTACACCTCGGGCAGCACGGGGCGGCCCAAGGGGGTTGTGCACGGCACGGGGGGGTATCTGGTCTGGGCGTCCTATACGCATGAGGTGGTTTTTGCCGCCCAGCCGAACGATGTGTTCTGGTGCACGGCAGATACAAGCTGGATTACCGGGCACACCTATGTTGTTTACGGCCCGCTGTGTAACGGCGCGACGATCCTGATTTATGAGGGCCTGCCCTCATGGCCGCAGCCGGGCCGGTGGTGGGATGTGATCGACCGCAATAACGTAAGCGTCTTTTACACATCTCCCACCGTGGTACGTGCCGCCATGCGGGAAGATGCGGACGTGGTGCGCAGCCGCTCCCTGTCCAGCCTGCGCGTGTTGGGCACGGTGGGTGAGCCGATCAGCCCCGAAGCATGGCAATGGTTCCATGATGAGGTCGGCAAGGCATGCTGCCCCGTGGTGGACACATGGTGGCAGACCGAAACCGGGGGGGTCATGCTCACCGCCAGTGCCGGGCAGGTGCCGGGCCGACCGGGGGCCGCAGGGCTGCCGTTGCCGGGGGTAAACGCCGTTCTGGTGGATGCACAGACCCAGACAGAGGTTGAAGGTGCCGGGGATGGCCTTTTGTGCATGGCCCGCTCATGGCCCGGTCAGGCCATGACCTTGTGGCGGGACCACGAGCGTTTCCGCCAGACTTATTTTACCACCTGCCCGGGTCGCTATTTTTCGGGTGATGGCGCACGGCGTGAGGCAGACGGATACTTCTGGATCACGGGCCGTGTGGATGATGTGGTCAATGTCTCTGGCCACCGGATTGGCACGGCAGAAATTGAAGACGCCGTGGCAACCGATGCCGAAGTGGTGGAAAGTGCCGCCGTTGGCGTTCCCCATGACCTGAAAGGGCAGGGGCTGGTTGTGTTTGTTGTTCCCCGCACCGAAGGTAGCCTGAACCCCGCCGCCGTACGCCGCGCCATTGCCGATGGGGTCGGGCGCTATGCGGTGCCGGAGCAGATTTACGTTGTGCGGGACCTGCCCAAAACCCGCTCTGGCAAAATTGTCCGCCGCCTGCTGCGCAAAATTGCTTCGCATGATCTGAATAATCTGGGCGATCTTTCCACCCTGTCCGATCCGGATATTGTGGAAGAAATTATTGCCCAGGTTGCCGGGCAGGCGGGCTAGGCCGTTCGGCCCGTGGCGTGTGAGGGTGCCCCCTTACGCGCCACGGGGTTGCTGGTGGTCGTCCTTGATCAATGCAAAACGCGGCACGCCCTGAACAGTCTGGAGCCACATGTCCAGCGGGCGCACCCAGTAGGTCCCCTGTGAATCGCACCGGTAAGTGACCAGCCATTCCTCCGTCTCGCTGTGGCGGCCTACGCATAGAAGCGTGTACAATCCCCCCTTATAATGGCGGTAGAGGCCGGGCTTTGGGTGCCGGGGCTGTTCTGGCGTGGTATTTTGGCTTGTCTGCTCGGACATGCTTGGGCTCTACTCCACAAAGGGACTATTCTGGTCTGGTAAAACAAGGAATGTGCGCTTGAGGCATCGTGTAGGGTTGTATTGTGTGTTGGCAGGGTTGTCTGCCCTGCCGTGCGGTGTTTTTGGCGCAGCACAGGTGCTGGGTGCGCCCCAAACCCGGCAAGGGTCGTTTACCCACGGCAGAACAGACCCCGTGGCCCTGACCGACCAGCGTGGCAGCGCACTGGACAGTGCCGCGCGTGAACTGAACGCGGATGACCTTGCCGCCGCCGCCCGCCATAATGACAAACCACTTGTGCTTGTGGGCTCTGCCCCCCTGTCTGCCAATGGTGCGAATATGGCACTGTTTGTGCAGGTGCAGGCAGCCAGCCTGTGCGGGTCTGCTGGCTGTTCGACAGATGTGTATGTCAAACGCAACGGGGCATGGACCAAGGTGCTGGATTCCGTAAGTGGCCCTATTGAGCTACTGCCCACAACGCATGGGGGCCTGCGCGATATTCTGGTCGATGGCTCGGACCGCTGGGTGTGGAAGAACAACACCTACGTGGATACGCTGGCGGCACCGGACGTGCCGGGGCTGAAGGCTTCGGTAGAGGAGCATCAGGCGCATATGGGCCAGCAGCCAGCAGGCCGCCTGTAACCCCATGGCACAAGATGAAGGCAGCATCCGGCTGACCGTAATCAAGACCGGGGCCACAATCGGGCTTACGGCCCTTCTGGTTTTTCTGCTGCGCTGGGTGCTGAGTGTTCTGCCCCGGTTTGATACCATGACCGGTGGACACACCGGGGGGGATGTTCTGCGTTTTCTGGCCTCCAACGGTCAGGCGCAGGTCCAGCAGACAGTTGCGGTTGTCATGATCGTGCTGTGCTTTGTGCTTGCTGTGTTGCTGGTGCATGGCATTGAGCGCCTGCTCCGCCGCAGGCGGGCCAGCCGCTAGGTCGGTGGCGGCGCGGGCTGGTGTTACGGCCAGCCCTGCCTGTGCACGCTCAGGTTATGGTGGTGGGGAGGGGGGATACGCCTTTGTCGGCTGCCTCCTGTGACCAGAAGAATGTCAGCTCGTGCTTGTTATGCGCCAGATGGGCGAGTGCCCCGCCGGGTATGGACTCAAAGGCGGCCACGGTTTCGTGGTCTGTTTCACCCTGAAACTTGACTGTCAGCACAATGTTCTTGGTCTGCCCCGAATCAATCCATGCTCGGGTCAGGCGTAGCAGGCGCTGGGGGTAGGCAATAATGTCGGAAAAAACCCAGTCCGTGGCGGGGAGCTGCTTTGGGTCCAGCCCAAATGCGCTGGCCTGCTGAAAGCTTACGCCCGGCATGGCCTCAACCGATGGAGCAAGCGGCGCGCGGTCAAACGCGGTTACCTGTGCGCCAAGGCTTGCCAGGGCCCATGTCCACCCACCTGGAGTGGCACCCAGATCATAACACCGCTCACCAGCAGCGGGCCAGCGGCCCAACCGGGTGCAGGCCTCCCAGAGCTTTAGGTAGGCGCGGGAGGGTGGGTCTGTCCGGTTTTCCACAAACTCCGGTGCGCCATTGACAAATGGACTGGTTTTTGTGGCCGAGAACAGCAGGGACGAAGTGTCCAGCAAGGTCCATGCCCCAAGCGGGCTGGTCGGTGCGGGGGTGGGGAAAACCAAGGGTGCTGCTTTGACCGGGGGCAGTTTTTGCACAATCAGCCCGGAGCGGCGGAAGTTGTCCACCGCATACAGGCTCCAGTTGCGCTGGATGGCGCGCAACGTGTCTGACGCATTGCGGATGGAGGTAATGCTGGCGCGTTGCGGGGCTGTCCATATATCCAGCGCCCAGGGGGAGTAGAGTGCTTTGTGGGTGGAAAGGGCAAGCATGCCATGCCACGCCATAACTTCTACTCCACGGAGCAGCAGGTCTTCTTGCAAAACGTGTTTAAGCCCGTCTGCTGCCAGCCATGCACCCTGTGTGGAGGTGCTCATGACCGGCGGACCCAGCCTGCGGCCAGCACCAGCCACGAAAGAATGAGCATGCCGCCGCCAATGGGCGCAATGTGGCTGCCATGGTGGCCGGTAAAGGCCGTGTTATACACACCGCCACAGAACATGAGCGTACCTGCCAGCACCCCCCAGCCCCCGGCAATGAGAATACGGTTGGTACGTTCGGCCAGCCCAAGCCCCAGAGCCAGCAGGGCTATGCCCTGCCACATCTGCATATCCATGGCGCTGCGTGCCATAATCCGCCCGCCCTCGGCAAAATGTGCATCGGGCAGGTGTGCGGTCAGGGCCCCCATAACGGTGCCTGTGGCAATAAGGAGCGCACCACAGATCCGCCATAGACGTGTCATAAAAGATCCGGTCAACATAAAGGGTTGTATAGGCGTGTCTGTGGCAAACGGAAATAGCGCTGCATGGCCAACCCTCAATTTTAGTCTTTGCAACGCCGGGTAAGGTGGTGCGTTTTGTGCGGATAAGAAACAAAGCCAGTGTTCGGGAGCCTGAGGTATGAGCATACGGATTGATAAAATTGTAACCCGTGGCGGGGATGGCGGGCAGACATCACTCGGCGATGGGTCACGCGTTACCAAGGATGACGTCCGTATAGAGGTGCTGGGAACACTGGATGAGATTAATGCGCTGGTTGGTCTGGTGCAGGCTCACACACCAGCGGGGGACAGCATTGCCCAGCAGTTAACGGCAGTGCAGAATCTGCTGTTTGATATGGGGGCGGATGTCTGCCTACCCGAAGATGGTCCCATGGCCGAGCGCGCCCATCGGGTGGAAGAAGCCGCCCTGCTGGTGCTTGAGCGCAGGATAGAGGAATTGCGGGCTCGCCAGTCCCCCCTTAACGGGTTTGTGCTGCCCGGTGGTTCCGTGCCCGCGGCAATGGCGCACATGACCCGCACACAGGTACGCAGGGCCGAGCGGCGCATGGTGGCTCTGTCGCGTGCAGAACGGGTTAACCCTGTTTTGCTGAAAATACTGAACAGATTATCCGATTACTTTTTTGTACTGGCCCGTCACTTCAATCATGACGGACAGACGGATGTTGTGTGGCAACCCGTGCCCAAAGGTGAAAAATAGCGCCACGCCGTACAACCCCTTGGAAAAAGAGGGGGCATATGGTAAGGACAACCCCAGCAGACATTGCCCTGTGTGGTAATGTGCAAAATACCCTGCTGCCGGTGCTGCGGCCATATCTCTGTTTTTATCAAACCATCGGGTCAAGGCCACAGTTGCATTGCATCTGTTCTGCCCGGGCGCATAAAAACACAATTGGTTTCCTGGCAGCTTTTAAACAGTCCATAAAATATCTGAAACGTGACATCTGAATTCATGAATACATCATCTTTTCTCTCCGCCCCCGTAGTGGACAGGGATCATGAGGAAGGGCTTGAAGAAGCGTCCATGCGCAATGCGCTTGAACGTATTGGGCATTCCGCCCGCCCCCGCTCATCTGCCGCTCCGCAACCCCGCCCCGCGGCCGAAAGCGCCAATAACAAGCGCCGCCGCTTTGTGCGTGATGGTGAGGTGCAGGTGGAAAAACACTCCCTCGCACGCACAACGCCGCGTACTGTTGCCGCTCCACGGATTGCAGGAACCTCCCGCGCCGTACATTTTAACGAAGAAGACAACAGCGAACTTTCCCGCCTGCGTCGCCAGCTGGCGGAAGAAAAACTGCGTGCAGAAGAAAGTGATCGCCAGTTGGCCGACATGCAGGCGGCCCAGCGCGGGTTGACCACACGCATCGGCCATGCGGACGCCCTGATTGCCGAGCAGAAAAACAAACTGGCCGAACGGGAAGCCGAACTGGCCCTTGCCGGGCGCGAAATTCGTGCCGGTCGCCGCCAGATGGAAGAACAGGAGGCCGAAATAGCTGCCCTGCGCCGCCAGCTGGACGCCAAACCCCGTGGCCGCCCCCGCAAGGAACCTGAAGTGGTTGAAGCAGAGGTCAGGGTGGAAGAGCCCCAGCCCGTTAAATGGTGGAAGGATTAATCCCTGACCTTGCGCCAAGGGGTTCCCCACCATGAAAAATAATACCGCCACACCTGCTCTGGCTCTGCTGGTTCTGGACGTGGCTCTGGGCGTGGCCTGTGTTGTGCTGCCCCCTGTTGTTATGGGCTTTGTCGGCCTGCTGCGCGATGTGTTTGGCGTGCTTGTGCTGCCATTCAGCTTTCTGTTCGGGCTGGCAGGCTGGTCGTCTGACATGTCCTCCCTTTCCAGTGTGCATGATGGCCTGTTGCCGCAGGCTACAAGCCACCCGCTTTATGCCGTTATGGCGGCTGCGGCACTGGGGGTTGGGGGTGTGTGTTCGGTTCTGGCCTGCAACACACCGCAAGGGGCCAGAGTTGAGCGGGCTGCGGCCCCTATACTCACGGGCCTTGCAATGATCATGGTGGGGTTTGACCCCGGCCTGATTGTTCTGCCCGCTTTTATTTTACAAATACTGTGCTTTTGGTATCCAACACTGTCTTTTTCTTCACGGGGGCAATAAAGCCTTTAGTCCGTGTGGGGCAGTGTTTGTGCCTGCATGGGTTGCAGGCCCGTGCCGGGATGGACCGAAGGCGTGGGCTTTAGCATGCCCCCGGTCCTGTAACGGATTATGCCTGAGCGGGGGGTAAAACCTTACCGGGGTTCATAAGGTCCTGCGGGTCCAGTGCCGCTTTAATCCGGCGCATGGTTTGCAGTTCCGCACCCCCACGCCAGGATGGCATCATGTAGGTTTTAAGCTGGCCGACCCCATGCTCGGCCGAGAAAGACCCGCCCAGCTTACGCACGATTTCGGCCACCGTATCCATCATGGCGTGGTCCTGCGCCAAAAATGCTGCGGGGTCCGCACCTTCGGGCTGCACCAGATTAAAGTGGATGTTGCCGTCGCCAATATGGCCAAAGGGCGCAACCCGAATACCCGGAATAAGGGTTTCGCAGGCTTTGGTGGCCGCTTCAATAAACTCCGGTATGGCTGCCAGTGGAACGGAGACATCGTTCTTGACCGATGCCCCTGCGCGTTTTTGTGCCTCGGCATGTTCTTCACGGATCATCCACAGGCTTTGGCGCTGGCTTTCGCTTTCAGCCAGAACGGCGTCTGTTACCAGCCCGTCTTCCAGTGCGCTACCCAGCACATCTTCCATCAGGCTGCGCAGGCTGTCATCGGCGCGGGGGCTGGCCAGTTCCACCAGCACATAGGCCGGGGCCGGGGCTTCCAGCGGCAGGGCGGCACCCTCAATCAGCGCATTGACCAGCGCCATGGACGTGCCGGACATGAACTCGAACGCATGAATGGCGGAGGGGTCCTGCTTGCGGAAGGCCGCAAACAGGTTGAGTGCACCCTGTGGGTTTTCCACTGCGCAAAGTGCCGTCTCGCGCGAGCGCGGGGCAGGCTGAAGCTGGATGACCGCCTGCGTAATAATGCCCAGAGTGCCTTCCGAACCAACCAGCAGCTGGCGCAGCGCATACCCTGTGTTGTCCTTGCGGAGCTTGCGCATCAGGTTGAGCACATTGCCATCGGGCAGCACGGCCTGTAGCCCCAGAGCCAGCTCGCGGGCATTGCCGTAGCGCACCGTGTTGTTGCCACCTGCATTGGTGGCCAGAATCCCGCCAATATCAGCCGACCCTTCGGACGAGATGGAAAGCGGGAGCAATAGCCCCTGAGCACTTGCCGCATCCTGTGCTGCTTTAAGGGTAACCCCTGCATCCACCGTCATGGTCAGGTCCGCATGGTCAATCGTGTGGATCTGGTTCATGCGGGTGGTGGAAATAACAACGGCCCGCCCGCTCGAATCCGGGGTTGCGCCCCCCACCATGCTGGTATTGCCTCCCTGTGGCACCATGGGCACATTGTGTGCGTGGCACAGGGCCACGGCTTTTGCACACTCCTCCGTGTTGGCCGGGCGTAGCACTGCGGCACAATGGCCGTGGTAGAGGGCGCGCCAGTCCACACAGAACGCCTCTGTATCCGCCGGGTTGGTCAGAACACCCGAAGGGCCAAGGATCTGCACCAGCGCATCATGTAAGGACGGGGGGAGGGGCGTTTGTGGCATGGCTCTGGTTTTCCCTGCAAAAGCACAAAAAGACAAAATTGAACGCGCGGTCGGGCGACCCGTTAGTAAAGATAATGGCTGTTGTCGGCCATGGTATGGGCCGGTGGTGGCGCAGGCCACAGGACATGCACGGCCTGAGACCCCGCAACCCCCACCAGCATGCCAACCAGCAGGCTAATGGCAATGGTGAGTGGCTTCTGGGTGCGTTTGGTGGCCTGAAGCGTTGCCAGATGGGTCTGGAGTTCCGCGCGGGATTTCTGGGTCAGGTAGAGTTCGGATTTAAGTGTTTCGTTCTGGGAATAGGCAACGCGCAGGTTGCGGTCCAGCCGGGTAATGCTGTCGGCCATTTCGCGCAGCTGCACGCGGTACTGGTCCGGCATGTCGGTTGTTTTGGCCTTGCTGGCAGAGGCCCGCGTGCCAGTCTGGCGGGTTGTGCTTTTGGCCTTGGATGGATTGACCGCAATGGTCTGGAACAGGTTTTTGAGCGCTCCCCCGGTTGTGCTGTTCTTGCGGGCACGGTTGCGCAGGGCCTGTAGGGCCGTGTCCGACTGGCCGGGGTTGTCTTCAAGCACAAGTGCCAGAATGTCCGACAGGATTTTGAGTTCCTTGGGATCAATCTCGGTCATGGTGCCATGTCTTCTGTTCCGTCCTGCGGACGGGGGGCTGCCGCGCGGTTCAGGCGGTCCTGTATGGCACGGCCCAGACCGTGCTGGGGTATGGGCTGCACGGCAATGCGGCGCAACCCAAGGGTCTGCCCTTCGCGGTCCAGTGTGCGCAGGCCGGTAAACAGCCTTGCCGCGGCTTCTTCCAGGTTCCCGGCAGCACTCAGGTTCCATGCCAGCGGGGCAAGGGTGGGGCGGGTGGCGCCAAATGCCAGCAGGGCCTCGTCCGGCTCGGCCTGCAAAGCGTTCAGCCGCACAGGCAGGTGCGGCGCGTAATGCGAGACCATGCGGCCGGGGGAATGTGGGGCCACATCACTTGTGGTTTGCGGCAGGCTTATGTGCGGGCAGATGGCAACAAGCTCTTCCAGCGTTATGCCACCGGGGCGCAGCAGGGTGGGGGTGTTCGGGTCTGTCAGGTCCACCACGGTACTTTCCACCCCCACGGTGCAGGGGCCACTGTCCAGCACGGCGTCTATCCGGCCGTCCAGTTCCTCCAGCACATGGGCTGCGTCCACGGGGCTGATGCGGCCGGAGCGGTTGGCCGAAGGAGCAGCTATGGGGCGGTCTGCCTGTTCCAGCAGTGCAAGGGCTGTGGCATTGGCGGGTACGCGCACGGCAAGGCTGGCAAGGCCATCTGCCGCCAGATCGCTAATGCTTGCCCCCGGTGCGCGGGGGAGAATGAGTGTAAGTGGCCCCGGCCAGAACGCCTGCGCCAGCCTGTGGGCCATGGCATTGGGCACCACCTGCGTAAACGCCGCCTGTGCATTGGCAAAATGGCTGATCAGCGGGTTAAAGCGCGGGCGGTTCTTGGCTTCAAAAATCCGGGCGACCGCCTGCGGCTGGCTGGCATCTGCCCCAAGGCCGTAAACGGTTTCCGTGCCAAAGGCCACAAGGCCGCCAGCCCGCAGAATGCTGGCAGCAGTGGCAATGCCGCTTTGGGTGGCATCCAGACGTCTGGTCATGGTGTTCTCATGGCAACAGGGCGCAATCCGTAGGCCGATCAGTGAGGCTGCAATGTTTTGGCAACAGGAGACCCCTGCGTAAAGGGGCTACGGTTGGCCTGCCCTGTTTATAGCGCTCCGGTACAGACAAAGGGAGGGTTTTTCCAGCCTGTTTTGCCATAAACAAGGGGGGAACCATCCAGTAGCGTAATCTGGCCACCCGCGGCTTCCACAATGGCCTGTGGGGCGGCTGTGTCCCACTCCATGGTGGGGCCGAGGCGGGGGTACAGATCAACCAGCCCTTCTGCCACGCGGGCAAACTTTACGGCTGACCCGATATTGCCCAGATGCGCAATTTTTTTGCCATTCAGGTATTCGGCCAGACGGGTGTCATCCGCATGATGGCGGGATGCCAGAACGCTCAGTCCCTCAGCAGGAGCCGTGCGGACATGAATGGCCTGTAGCCCGTTTTTGTCCAGCCGGTGCGCGCCCAGACCCACGCCCCCCGTGTAAAGCTGGTGATAGGCTGGCAGGGCCATCGCCCCCAGTGCGGCATGGCCATTGCGCACAAGGCCGATATTGACGGTAAAATCGTCCCGCCCGGCGGCAAACTCCCGCGTGCCGTCCAGCGGGTCCACCAGCCAGTAGGCTGGGGTGGCATAGGCTTGCAGGCCTGCGGCAACTTCTTCTTCCGCAATAACGGGAATATCGGGTGTGGCCGCGCGCAGCCCGCGCAGAATATGGGCCTCTGCCGCGTGGTCCGCCTCCGTTACGGGGGAGGAGTCGGTTTTGGTCACGGTCTCAAAACCCCGCGTGCGAATGGTGCGGATGATTTCGGCGGCTTCGTTGGCCAGTCTGGCGGCAAGGGCCAGCAGGTCTGTATCTGCAAGGGTGCTCATGAACCTAGCATACGCCAGCTTGGGGCCGCCGTCATGCCCTGTGGTGGGGTGTTGGTGTTTATCGTGCAATCGGGGCGTGGGGGCGGCTCTGGCTATTGCCAAGACAGGGTGGGGGACTTAGGCAGAATAGATGTGGTTTTCAGGGAGATTGGTCAAATCATGCTACAGATTTCATTTTCCACCCAGGTAGAGTCCACGGCAGGCGCGCTGGCCATTCTGGTGCCCGAAGGGGATGCGCACCCAACTGTTTTTCAGAACTTTGATGCTGCAACGCAGGGCGCTCTCAGCCGTGCGGCCAAGGCAGAGGGGTTTAAGGGCAAGGGCGGCACAAGCTGTGTTGTGCTGGCACCATCTGACAGTTTTGAACGTATTGTGCTGGTCGGCATTGGCAAAGCTGGTGATGTGGACGCATGGGTGGCGGAAAAGGCAGGCGGGCTTGCGGCCTCCCTGCTGGCGCGTGCGCCAAAAGCGGCTGTGGCTGTAGGCGATCTTTCTGGCGCGCTGGCGGCCCATGTGGCTTTGGGTGCCGTGCTGGGTGCCTACCATTTTGGCCTCTACCAGACCAAAAAAGAAGACGACAAAAAACACCAGCTGGCCGAACTGTCCGTGCTGGGCGCGCATGTGGGTGCGGCGGAGGAACTCTGGCCGTCCCTGCAGGCCGTTGCCCGCGGCGTTGTGCTAACGCGTGATCTGGTGAGCGAACCGGCCAATGTGCTTAACCCGGTCGAGTTTGCCGAGCGCGCCACAACCCTGCGTGCGCATGGGCTGGAGGTAGAGGTGCTTGACGTTGCCGCCATGACCGAGCTGGGCTTTGGGGCCCTGCTGGGTGTGGCGCAGGGGAGTGCTAACGAGCCGCGTACAGTGGTCATGCGCTGGAATGGCGGCAAGGAAGGGGACGCCCCCGTAGCCTTTATTGGCAAGGGCGTGACCTTTGACTCGGGTGGTATTTCCATCAAGCCCGCAGCCGGCATGGAAGACATGAAGTGGGATATGGCCGGTGCCGCAACGGTAACCGGGCTTATGGCCTCGCTTGCGCTGCGCAAGGCCCCGGTTAATGCCGTGGGTGTTGTGGGGCTGGTGGAAAACATGGTGTCCGGCACGGCCCAGCGTCCGGGGGATGTGGTGCGCAGCGCCTCTGGCCAGACAATTGAGGTGCTCAATACCGATGCCGAGGGCCGTCTGGTTCTGGCCGATGTGCTGTGGTACGCGCGGGACCGGTTTGCTCCGCGCCTTATGGTGGACCTTGCAACCCTGACCGGGGCGATCATTGTGGGGCTTGGCCACGAATACGCGGGTCTGTTCTCCAATGATGATGATCTGGCCGTGGGGCTGGCTGATGCCGGTGCCTTTACGGGCGAAAAGCTGTGGCGCATGCCTTTGGGCAAGGAATACGATGCCCTGCTGAAGTCCGATATTGCGGATATGCAGAACATTAGCGGTGGCCGGGCTGGTGGTTCTATTACCGCAGCACAGTTCCTCAAGCGCTTTGTGGGGGAAACCCCTTGGGCGCATCTGGATATTGCCGGAGTTGCCTGGGCCAGCAAGGCCAAAAACGGTCAGCCCAAAGGGGCAACCGGCTTTGGTGTGCGCCTGCTTGACCGCTTTGTGCGTAACGGGTTTGAGCAGGGCTGAGCATTTCTGCTTCCGCCTGCCCGGTTATACGGGCAGGCGGTTTTTTAGCGGGCGCGCTTCCAGCCCTTATCTTCCTGCCGCCAGTATGCAAGGTCATGTCCCGCTTTGTGGGCCTGTGCCCAGCGTGCACGGGCGGCGGTAACTGCACTTTCGTCATGCCCGTCAAACAGGTCGAATATCCGCTCAAAGCGGGCCGGGTCCGCGCAGTGCCGGTTGTGCGTTAAAAACAGAAAACGCGCCTCGTTCGGGCAGTCATCCCCAGTGCTCAGCCATATGGGTTGCAGGTCGGGGCAGGCTATGCCCGCACTGCCATGGGGCAGCCAGCGCGGGGTGGCAATCTGCCAAAGCGTTTTGTCCAGCTCATCCAGCGCGGGTTTGTCCGTGCACCACACAACCGCTTTCTGTCCACTGTCCAGCGTGCGGGTCAGCAGCATGGGCAAGGCTTCTGTCAGGCTGGTACGGGTCAGGTGGTAAAAGCCGATCTGGGTCATATATCCACTATAACAGTCTTGCCATGGGGCGGAACAGAGCATGGTCCTGCGCTGTTTTATGCTGCCTGATGGTCCGAGGATACAAGGAGAAACCCGCAATGGTCCAAACCATAACCCTGCCAGATGGCACAATCCTGCCCGCACTGGGCGCAGGCACATGGAATATGGGCGATACCCCTGCCCGCAGGGAGGAGGAGATAGCAAGCCTGCGTTATGCGGTGGAGCAGGGCATACAGGTCGTGGATACGGCGGAAATGTACGGCAATGGCCGGTCGGAAAAACTGGTGGGGGAGGCCATAGCCCCTATGCGTGAACAGGTTTTTCTGGTCAGCAAGGTGCTGCCGAGCAATGCTTCCGCCCAAGGGGTTGCGCAAAGCTGCCGCCGTTCGCTCAAACATCTGGGTACAGACAGGCTGGACCTGTACCTCCTGCACTGGCGCGGCAGCGTGCCACTGGCCGAAACCGTGGAGGCCTTCCGCACCCTCCAGCGCGAAGGGCTGATCCGCTACTGGGGTGTTTCCAACTTTGATACTGACGATATGCGTGACCTTGAAGGCTGCTCCCGGCCCGGGGAGTGCGCGGCCAATCAGGTGCTGTACAGTCTGGAACACCGGGGCGTGGAGTATGACCTGCTACAGGCGGACAGGCAGCGCAGGGTTGTGACCATGGCTTATTCCCCCATAGGGCAGGGGGGTGCGCTGCTGGCCCATCCTGCGCTGGCGCGGGTGGCGGCGCGGCATACAACATCGCTTGGTGCGGCAACGCCTGCGCAGGTTGCGCTGGCCTGGGTGCTGCGCCAGCCCAATGTGCTTGCCATTCCCAAGGCAGGCAGCCCTGCGCATATGCGCCTTAACGTAGCTGCGGCAGAACTCAGGCTGGCGCCGCAGGATCTGGCGGAACTGGATGCTGCCTTTGCGCCCCCAGCCAGTAAGGAGCCACTGGCCATGATCTGATGGTCATGGCTGGTTCTGCGCTACACGGCCAGATGGCGGGTTTAATGGAACCCGCCATCCTCTGATAAAGGGCGCAGGCCGACATGGATGATCAGCGTTTGCGGGTGGGCGTTACGCATGATGGCCAAGGCGGCCTCGCTCCCCGGTTTGGCGGCAGCAATGGCACGGATCATGGCGCGGGCGGTATCCACATGCTCCCCGTTGAGCATGGTAATAACATCGCCTTTGCGGAGCCCGCCATGCGCTGCGGGGCTGTTGCGGTCCACCTCGGTAACCTTGGCGCCATTGTGGGTCAGAACATCATCTAGCGTTGCACCCAGCCAGCCACGGTCTATATGCCCGGTCTGGCGCAGGGTTTCCACAATGGGAATCACAATTTCGGACGGAATGGAAAACCCGAGCCCCACAGACCCCCCTGTGGGGGAAACAATGGCGGTGTTGAGTGCCACAACCTGCCCGGCAAGGTTAAAGGTCGGGCCACCGGAGTTGCCGGGGTTTATGGGCGCATCAAGCTGCAAAAAGTCATCAAACGGGCTGCTTCCTATATCGCGCCCACGGGCGGAGACTATGCCAGCGGTTACGGAAGAACCCAGACCAAACGGGTTACCCGCCGCCATAATCCAGTCCCCTACCTGTACCTGTCGGCTATCTCCCCATTCCACATAGGGCAGGGCCTCGGGGCTGGTAATTTTGATAACGGCAATATCTGTCAGCGGGTCCATGCCCACCAGCGTTGCCGTAAACTCCTTACCGCTGACGAGTGAAACGGTAATGGTGTCCGCATCTTCCACCACATGGCCGTTGGTTACGATAAAACCGCTGGGGTCGATCAAAAAACCGGACCCGGCCTCCAGCAGTTCATCCCCATGGTGGCGCATGCGCTCGCGGTAACGCCGCTCCAATGGTGTGCCTTTAACGGAGGAGGGAAGCTTGTGATGGCTGTCTGCGGCAAAATCATCCCGCGTGACGGCAATATTGACCACGGCAGGCACAACCTTGCGCACAAGCGGGGCAAAGCTGACCGGGCCAGAGGTTACAAGGGGTGTGGCAGGCGCAAAGGAAGGCAGCGTGCCAGCGCGGGCTTCTCCGGTGCTCAAGAGCGGTGTGCAACACAGATAGGCCACGGCCACACAGGGCAGGCCTTGCAACAGTCTGTTCATAAGGTGCGGTGCCATGGAGCCAAGCATATGAACTTTAGGCCATGTTTGGCGCAGTTGCGCAACCATGCTGCTGACCCGAACCCTTTTTTCCTGTGCTTTTTCACATCGCGGGGGCGCAGAGGCGGGTGCAATGCCAGCCCTGCGGTTACGGCCCTGCCATATTGGGGCTGGGTTGGGGGCATATGTCGCACAAGTTTGCAGGGCTCTGGGACTGGTGCCTGTAGGCGATGCCCCCATGGGATTGGGGCAGCTTTGCCCTAGCTTGGGCGCGTGCGCGGTTTTGCCGGGGCAAGGGCCGGGTTTTCGGGCCAGTCGTGGCGGGGGTAGCGGCCGCGCATATCCCTGCGCATATCCGCCCATCCCCCTTGCCAGAACCCGCCAATGTCCGCCGTAATGGCCTGTGGCCGCCCGGCGGGGGAAAGAAGAGCCAGCCGCAGGGGTGCCCGCCCGCCTGCCAGTAGAGGCGTTTGTTCCGTGCCATAAAAAACCTGCGCACGGGCCGAGGCCACGGGTACGGGCTGGGTGTAATCCACCTCTGCCCGTCCACCGGGGAAGGGGAGGTGGGTTGGCAGTTCCCGCTCCAGCCACTGGTACTGGGTGTATGTCAGCAGGTTGCGCAGCAGGGTGTGCACATCCAGTTCCTTCATGGCCGCAACGGAGTTGCGGCCTTCCATATAAGGGGCCAGCCAGTCCGCCACAGTCTGCGCCAGAGCCGGGGAGGAAAAATCGGGCCAGACTGGTTCTTCCTCCTGCGTGCTGCCAGCGGATTCTGGCGTGGTGTGCACGCTCCGGGCCAGAGCAACACGGGCCTGCAACTGCTTTACGGCCTCTGTCCAGTTCAGGGCGTTTTCCAGGTTGTCGCGCACATGGACCAGCAGAAGGGCTGCGGCTTCCTCCGGCTTAACTTTTTCGGTTCTGTCCTTGAGCACAAGGCAGCCAATGCGTGTGCGCCTGCGGGCCAGAATATTGCCAGATACGGGGTCGAGCGTGGTTTCAACCTGCTCCTGCGTACGGGCCAGCAGGGTGGGGGGCAGGTCGTTCAGGTCCAGCGGTGCTGCCAGCCGTATTTCGGCGGCGGTGCGCAGGTGTAGCCCGGCCACGGCCAGCAGGCGGTGGGGGCTTAGTCCATCATCACGCCGGAGGCGCGCATTGCTGCCATTGGCCAGCCGGTAGCTGCCCGGTTCGCCCCGGCATAGGGCTATCCGGTCAGGGAAGCCTGCGGCCAGCAGGGCGGCAGGGTTGCCCTGTGCAGGCAGGTGCTGGGGAACATTCAGCCGGGAGCGGAACCGCTTTGCCGCCAGCCGTATGCGGCTCAGGGCGGCGCGGTCTGCATCGGGGTGGTCTTCGCCTGCAATCAGGTCCAGCCTTAGCCCGATATCGGCAGGGGGTGTTATGGGGGGCTTGCCGTGGGCTGCGTGGCGTGGGCGCAGGGGGTCACGCTCTTCAAGCAGGGCGGCAAGGTCGGCTGCCATGGCGGCCTCCTCCCCTGTGCGTGCAGCTAAAAGCATGGCGGCAAGGCGGGGGTGTGTGCCAAGCTGGGCCATGCGTTTGCCAAGTGGGGTAATATGCCCCGCCTGATCCAGCGCTCCCAGCTGTTCCAGCAGCTCCCGCGCGGCGGCAACCGCGCTGCCGGGGGGCTGGTCGGGCAGGGGTAACGGCTCACTTGTTCCAACCGTATCAGCCCACAGGGCTGTGGCCAGAACATAATCTGCCAGATCAGCTTCCAGAATTTCGGGGCGGTCATGCTGGGGCATGGCGCGCTGTGTGCTGGCGCTCCACAGGCAATAGGCCGTGCCCGGTGCCTCACGCCCTGCGCGGCCGGCCCGCTGGCGTGCTGCCGCGCGGGAAATACGCAGTGTATCCAGGCGGGAAAGCCCGGCCCCGGCATCAAACCGTGGCGCGCGGCGGTAACCGCAATCCACCACCACACGCACACCCGGTACGGTCAGCGATGTTTCCGCAATGGATGTGGCCAGAATAACGCGGCGCTCCCCGTTATCGGCCGGACGTAGCACACGGGCCTGTTCTGCGGGGTGCAACTCCCCATGCAGGGGCAGGACAGTCGCACTGATGCCGTCCAGCAACTGGGCGGTGCGCCGGATTTCTCCCGTGCCGGGCAAAAAGGCCAGAATATCCCCCGTGGTTTCCGCCAGTGCCTGCCGTATGCCCGCAGCCGTGGCGGGGGCTATGTCACGCAGGGTGGGAATGTCCTTTTTGGCATGGTGGACTTCCAGCGCGAACATGCGGCCTTCGCTGGTCAGCACGGGGGCGTTCATCAGGCTGGCCAGCCGTTCGGTTTCGGCGGTGGCGGACATGGCGACAAGCCGCAGGTCTGGCCGCAGGGTGCGTTGCAGGTCCAGGCAGAACGCAAGGGCGAGATCCGCCTCCAGGGAACGTTCATGCACCTCGTCCAGAATAACGCAGGCGACATCCTCCAGCATGGGGTCCCCCAGCAGGCGGCGCAGGAACAGTCCTTCGGTCAGTACCTCAATACGGGTGCGGGCAGAAACGGCGCTGTCTATGCGGGTGCGGTAGCCCACAAACCCGCCAGCCTCTTCCCCCATCAGGCTGGCAATGCGCTGGGCGGCGGCGCGGGCAGCCAGCCTGCGGGGTTCGAGCATGATAATCCGCCCGCTCTCGCCCCGCCACGCGCTGGCTGCCAGCACAGGGGGAATGGACGTGGTTTTGCCTGCCCCCGGAGGTGCCACCACAATGGCGCTGGCAGGGCGCTCGGCTGTGGGCTCTGCCGCCAGAACCGCGCGCAGCTGGGGGAGAATCTCCTTAACCGGCAGTCCGTTTGCAATGTCATCAGGGTCGGGAAAAAGGGTCTGGGGCATCGTGCCGCCTTTTATGCTGTTCTGGCGGGCTGGCTGCACGGTTGCTCACATCCCCCATGACCTTTGTGGTGCATGGGGGCAGGCCAGATGCCGGTGGAGCCGGAGTTAGCGTGTTTTTTTGTTGGCGGGCAGGGTTAAAAAACCCGCTTTGGGGGAAAGGGTTTTGGCCGGAGCCGGGGTGTCATCTGTCCCGGCGGGGAAGATGGCGCTGGGTTCACTCTCCTGCGGTGCCGCCTGTGCCTGTGCGGGTGCTGGCGTGCTGGACTGGGCTGCGCTGGAGGCGGTGTCCGTGCTGGCAGAGTCTACACTAACATTTGCAGGGGTTGTTCCTGCAGATGGCAGTTCGGTCAGCCTTTTGGTGTCAGACATTGTGTCCGCCGCAGGGGTGGATACCGCGGCAGCGGAAGGTACCGGGGCTGTTGCATCCGGTGCGCCTGTCAGGGGCTGGGTCTGGATGGCGTTGTTCATGGGGGTGCCCCCCGCATCCACCAGCCATTTGTTCAGGGAATGGCGGATCTGGTACTCAAATTCGACATTGATGGTCTGCATCATGTCTTTTGTAATTTCGTACAGATTGGCCGGGCTTTCCACATCCTGCGAAGGATCGGGGTGGAGGGTCTGGGTTGCCTGTGCGGAGGCCGTCGCCACGCGCCTGCCTTCGGGGTTGAGGATGTCCAGATGAATATCCATCTGCCCGTCCAGCGTGCCGCCGGGCTGGTGCAAGATAAACGCACGGTCAATAACAAAATGGGCGGTGCTGGCCGCTGCTGCATTGCCTGTTGCGATCAGCCGGTCTGCCGCCATCTGCCGTAGCGTGTGGTCGGGCGGGGAGGGGGATTTGTAACCAATATCCCCCGGTTCCGGGTTGGCTACGGAATTGTCCACCACATCCAGCGTGGCCACGTTCAGGTGAATCTGGCCCAGATAATCATAGCTCAGCGGCGCAAACCGGGTTGGCTGGGGCTGGTCCGCGCACCCGGCAAGTGCTGCTGGCAGCACAAAAGCGGCAACCAGATGGGAAAGGCGCATACGGGGGAACGGCATCATGCACAACCTCTTGAACAGCCGACTGAAATAATCCAACGCAGGCCCCCAGCGTGGGGCTGCGTCAACCATGCGTTACAAACAAGGCGCTCAGCTTGTGGCGGAGGCGATGTCCCTGCGTGGGAAATGAAAATCCTTGTTACAGAACTCACAGGTCATAACGATGGTGTCATTGTTCACGCACATGTGGTCCAGATCATCTTCGGGGAAGTGCTGGAGCACCTCCACCAGCCTTGCGCGCGAGCAGCGGCAGCCAAACGCCAGAGCGCGGGACTGGCTGACAAGCAGATCTTCCTCATGGAACAGGCGGTGTAAAAGCTGGGGGCCGGGCAGGGTATCATCGAGCAGTTCACCCACGCTGAGCGTGGTTGCCAGAATGGTCGCTGTCTCCCATGCGGTGTCGTCGTGGGTTGTGCCGTCAGGCGTGGTCAGTTCGGCTTCGGCCGTGCCACCTTCCCCTGCAATGCGTTCGAGCACGAGTGCGCCAGAGCGCCAGCCCGCATCGGTCATTTTGCATGCCAGCATGATCCAGCAGGCATGCTGCTCGCTGGTGGCAAAGTAATGGGTGGCCATGGCGGACAGGTCATCGCCCGCAATTTCCACAATACCTTGGTGGCGCTCCATGTCCGCCCCTTGGTCAACAGTCAGGGCAAGGTAGCCATTCCCCAGCAGTTCCCTGTCCGTGGGGGTAGGGTTCTGGGCCAGCAGGGCGTTCAGTGCGTCTTCATCCGAACGGGCATAAAAGCGCAGGGCGCCATCATGCGTGCAGTCTGCCACCAGCATGGAAACCGGGCCATCGCCCTTGATCTGGAGGGAGAATGACCCCTGAAACTTAAGGGCGGAGGCCAGTGCTGCCACCAGAGCCAGCGCCTTGCCCGCAAGGGCGGTAACCTGATCGGGGTTGTCATGGCGGGTCAGCATGGCATCGGCCAGCACGCCAAGGCGGATCAGCCGCCCACGGACCGGACGGCCTGCCAGATAGAAGGGCGTTACACCGCCCGGAACCACCAGACCGGGCACATCGGGGCGGTCACGGTCGAGAAAAGCCGGTTTTTCCATAAAAACGTTCTATCCTGCCAACATAAACATCAAGGTCCTGCCTCTCCCTGCCGCAGGGTGGGGCCTGCGGCAGGGAGCATAGGGGTGGCTCAGACCTGAGCGGAAATATCCAGTTCGAGTTTTTCAAGCTGCTGTTCAAGCGTGCGGGTCGCATCGGGGGCCAGGCCCAGCGTGTCAACCAACGCGCGCAGGAAGCCCTTGCGGCATGCGTCGTGCTCCATATCCAGATCTCCCGCGCGCCCACACCCGGCCAGACAGTCCAGATACGACGCGCGCAAAGGGGCCAGCTTGTCCGCAGTAAAGGGAAGGGTAGCCAGAATGGTGTCCAGCGCCGGTTCAACCCAGCCGGGAACGGAGGGTGTTTCTTCCGTTGTTGTGGGTGTTACGGGTTTTTCCGCATCGCACATCTGCTTATTCCTTGCCAAAGGAGGTCCAGTTAGCCCCCCCCATTGTCCATGCCAGAATGCCCTTCTGGGCATGCAGTCGGTTTTCGGCCTCGTCAAACACAACGGAATGCGGGCCTTCAAACACGTCCTGCGTCACTTCCTCCCCAATATGGGCAGGCAGGCAGTGCATGAACAGGGCATCGGGGGCGGCCTGCGCCATCAATTTTGCATCCACGCGGTAGGGTTCAAGCCGTGCCATGCGGGAAGCGGCCTCCTCGTGCGAGTCGGACATGCTGACCCACGTGTCCGTTACAATGCAGTCGGCCTTTTCCACCGCAGCGCGGGGGTCTTCCATCCATTCCACATCGCCGCCTTCCTGCAGGGCCCAGTCCAGCACAGCCTGCGGGGGCTTCATTTTGGCCGGAGTTGCCGCCCGAAGCTTGAAGCCAAAGCGCACGGCCCCTTCGATCAGGGAGACCAGAACGTTGTTGCCGTCACCTGTCCAGGCAAACGTGCGGCCACGCACGGGGCCGCGATGTTCCTCAAACGTCATGATGTCGGCCAGAATCTGCACGGGGTGGGAGTCCGGGGTCAGCCCGTTAATGACCGGGCTTGTGCTCCAGCGTGCCAGTTCGTGCAGGTTGGTGGTGTTGCCCGTCCGCAGCACAATGGCATCCACAAAGCGGGAGAGCACACGGGCTGTATCGGCCAGTGTTTCCCCCCGCCCGATCTGCATGTCCTGCGGGCTGAGCACAACGGCATCCCCCCCAAGCTGGCGCATGCCCACTTCAAAGGAGACGCGGGTACGGGTGGAAGGCTTGGAGAGAATAAGCCCAAGCTGGCGCCCCGCCAGAGGCTGGCGGGGGTGGAGCGGGAAGCGGCGGTTCTGTTGCATCCGCTTCATGCTGCTGGCAACGTCCAGAATCTGGCGCAGGGTTGCCCCGTCCAGATCCTTGAGGTCGAGAAAGTGGCGGAGCCCCGTCTGCACCGGCGTAATGGAGGAGGTGGAAAGAGCCGCACTCATGGGGTTGTCTCCAGAACTGTCTTGTTTTTGTTATCAGGGTGGGTGCGCAGCGTTGTTACGGCCTGCACCAGCATGGCTACGGCCTTGCGGCAGTCTTCTTCCGTTACGGTCAGGGGCGGCACAAGGCGCAGGACGTTGTCCCCCGCTGTGACGCACAGGAGCCCAGCATTCTGGGCGGCGGTCTGTACGTCGCCCACTGCGGGTACGCAGCGCAGGCCAATCAGCAGCCCAAGCCCACGGCGCTGTTCAAACACGTCGGGCGCATCGGCCACCAGACTGTCCAGCAGTTCGTCCAGCAGGGCGGCACGGGCACAGACCTGATCCATAAAGCCGGGGACGAGCAGCACGTCCAGCACCGCGTTGGCGGCAGCACAGGCCAGCGGGTTGCCGCCAAAGGTGGTACCGTGCGTGCCTGCGGTCATGGCTTTGGCCACAGTCTCGGTCGCCAGAATGGCCCCGATGGGAAAACCCCCGCCAAGCCCCTTGGCCGTGCTCATGACATCGGGCGTAATGCCGGCCCATTGGTGGGCAAACAGGCGGCCTGTACGGCCAACACCACTTTGCACCTCATCAAGGGCAAGCAGTACGCCTGTCTGGTCGCACAGGGCGCGCAGGGCACGCAGATATTCCACGCTGGCGCGCTTGATGCCGCTTTCCCCCTGAATGGGCTCCAGCATAACCGCTGCGGTGCGCGGGGTAATGGCGGCCTTTACGGCTTCAAGGTCATTAAAGGGTACATGCACAAAGTCAGTGACCGGCGTGCCAAACCCTTCCAGATATTTCGGGTTGCCGGTGGCGGAGAGCATGGCCAGTGTCCGGCCATGGAATGCACCATCCATGCAGATGATCTGGGTCCGCTCGGGGTGGCCTGCCAGCATCTGGGCGCGGCGGGCCATCTTGACCATGCCTTCGTTGGCTTCCGCGCCGGAATTGCAGAAGAACACGCTATCGGCAAACGTGTTGGCCACAAGCCGTTCGGCCAGTTTTTCCGCCTGCGGAATGCGGAACAGGTTGGACACATGCATGACCCGCCCGGCCTGCTGGCTTATGGTTTCTACCAGATGCGGGTGGGCGTGACCAATGGAGCAGGTGGCAATGCCCGCCGCAAAGTCCAGGAATCGTCGCCCGTCCGATGCGTACAGCCAGGAGCCTTCGCCCCGCTCAAAGGCGAGGTCGGCACGCTTATAGGTCGGCATCAGGGGAGGAATCATGGAATCTGGTCTTTACGTTGGTGGTTATCAAACCTGAATGAGGGAATCTGGAACAGCGCAAAACAAAAAACGCCCGCTACCGTACAAGGGTGGAGCGGGCGGCCCGTTGCGCATGGCACCATAATGCCGTGTTCATGTTGCGGGTGTCAAACTTCTGTATTGAATACTTTGCATGTCAAATATGCAGCATGGCAATTTAAGCGCGAGCGCGTAGTGGCGCAAAGGTGCGACATGGGCATACTATCTTCCGTAATGGACAAGACCGTGCCTCCTTCCTTTACCTGCCCACCTCCGCAGCGTTCTACTCTGCGGGAGGCCGCTTTGGCGCATCTGGCCCGGTTTGGCACGACCCGGCAGGGGCTGGAGCAGGTTCTGCTGCGCCGCGTTGCCCGCTGGGCACAAAAAGCCCAGAGGGCAGGGGATTGTGCGGAGAGCGTGGCAGAGCACGCCGCCGGGCTGCACCCCGTTGTGAGTGCAGTGGTGGAGGATATGGTGCGCCTTGGCGCGGTGGATGATGCGGTGTTTGCCCGCTCACGCGTGCGCAGGCTTGTGCGCTCGGGGCGTTCGGCGCGTGCGGTGCAGGCGCATCTGGCTGCAAAAGGTGTGGCACCACAGGTGCGTGATGAAGCACTGGATATGGCTGTAGGTACCCTGAGTGCAGCCGAGCAGGAGCTCTGTGCCGCACTGGTGCTGGCGCGCAAGCGCAGGCTTGGCCCCTTTGCCACTGAACCCGCCACGGAAGATGAGGACGACGCCACAGGCATGGCCCGGCGGAACAGGGCGCTGGGTGTGCTCGCCCGGGCAGGTTTTGCGCGCGATGTGGCCCAGCGTGTGCTGGAAATGCAGCACGAGGAAGCGGAGGAGTGGATGGACCGCCTGAGGGCCGAGTCGTGAGGGCAGGTTGGTCATGCCTTGCCCTGCTGCCGCTATTGGCGGCCTGTGCGGGGGGCGGTAACTGGCATGGGTCCGTGCAGTGTGCGCCCTATGCGCGGGAACATTCGGACATCAACCTGCGTGGAGATGCCGCAACCTGGTGGTGGCAGGCGCGGGGGCAGTACGCACGGGCCTCCCGCCCCAGAGCGGGGGATGTGCTTGTGTTCCGCTCCACGCACAGGCTGCCTTCGGGCCATGTTTCGGTGGTCAGGGAGGTGCGGAGCAACCGTCTGGTGCTGGTGGATCACGCAAACTGGGAGCCGGGTGAGGTCACACGCCACGCCCCGGTACAGGACGTATCCCCCCGTAATGACTGGACGCGCGTGCGCGTGTGGTGGTCCCCCACACATGCCTATGGCAAGACGGTTTACCCAACCTACGGATTTATAGAACCGTATGCCCCCGGAAATAGCTGAACAGGGCGATTGCGCGGGGTTAAAAAGGAAAAACTTGCATCACGGCGTGTTCGCCCTCATGTACAAGGCCGATTACGGCAAGCAGACTGGCCGCACATGCGCGCCATCAGGTTAAGGAAGAGTGGAATGGGCAGCTTGAGCATCTGGCACTGGCTTATTGTTCTGGTGGTCGTGCTGGTGTTGTTTGGTGGTGGCGGCAAGATCAGCACCATCATGGGGGATATGGCCAAGGGCATAAAATCCTTCAAGAAACACATGGCTGATGACGAACCGATGGATGACGCCCCACCCCGTGCGGGCTCCGGCCATATTGCGCCTCCCCCTGCCGCTGCTGCCGAGCGCACCGCCGCCCCAGCAGACAAGACCACCCAGCACTAACCAACGCCGAGGAAGGCCAGCAGTATCATGACGGATAACGCCACCACGGATTTTGTCCGCGGCGCGCAGGATATTGTGCATGCGGGGCAGCGGCTGGATGCGCGCGGCTGGGTGCCCGCTACGGCAGGCAACATCAGTTGCAGGCTGCCCGACGGGCGCATCGCCATTACACGCTCTGGTTGCCACAAGGGTTTTTTAACCCAGAATGACGTAATTACCGTGGATCTGGCGGGCCAGCCCCACCAGCCGGATAACAAACCGAGTGCGGAAACACTTCTGCACTGCCAGGTTTACCGCCTGCTGCCCGACGTGGGGGCCGTGCTGCACGGTCATTCCGTTGCGTCCACCGTTCTGTCCATGATCGAGCCTTCCCCAGCCCTTGTTGTGGAAGGGTACGAGGTTCAGAAAGTGTTTGAGGGGCAGAACACGCATGACGCGGCAGTGCGCATACCGTTTTTTGCCAATGATCAGGATATTGCCCGTCTGGCGCGTGAGGTAGAACCGTTTTTTGCCGACATGCCCGCAGGCTACATTATCCGTGGCCATGGTGTGTACGTGTGGGGCAAGACCATGGCCGCAGCCCTTGCCCGGCTGGAAGGGCTGGAGTTCCTGCTTGCCTGTGTTCTGGAAAGAAGGAAGCTGGGGATATGAGCAGCCTGAGTGTGTTTGAGGACACCCGCCCCGGCGTGCCCCTGTTGCAGACCCACGATGCAGCAGAAATTGCAGCAGCCCTTGCTCCGTTTGGCATCCGCTTTGAACGGTGGGATGCCGTGCAGCCCCCGGCAAAGGATGCGGATGAAGCCACCGTGCTGGCCACCTACCGCCCCTGGCTGGACCGGCTGATGGGCGAAACCGGGGCAGGCTCGGCCGACGTGCTGCGCGTAAACGCCCAGACCCCCAACAAGGAAGCCCTGCGCAGCAAGTTCCTGTCCGAACATACGCATAGTGAGGACGAGGTACGGTTTTTTGTGCATGGGGGTGGTCACTTCATCATGCACATCAAGGACCGGGTGTATGACGTGGAATGCACGCAGGGAGACCTGATTTCCGTGCCGGAAGGGTATAAGCACTGGTTTGATGCAGGCCCGCAGCCCGATATGGTGACCCTGCGCATCTTTACCCATAAGGAAGGCTGGGTGGCCCAGTACACGGGGGCGGATATTGCCCGCCAGTTTCCCTCCTTTTCCAGCTAGCAAGAGTTCAGGATCATGATTCAGAATACGGGCTTGACCACGCCGCGCGTGGTGCTGCTGGATATTGAAGGCACCACCCTGCCGGTGGCTTTTGTGCACAAAGTTCTCTTCCCCTACGCGCGCAAACACCTGCCTGCGCTGCTTGCCCAGCACGATAACCCCGTGGTGGCGCAGGCACTGGCCCAGACGGCGGAACTGGCACCCGGTGTGCCAGCCGCAGAACAGCTTGAACGCTGGATGGATACGGACGCCAAGGTAGCCCCCCTTAAAAGCCTGCAGGGGCTATGCTGGGAACAGGGCTACCGCGAGGGCGAACTGGTGGCCGACCTCTACCCCGATGTTGTGCCGACCTTAAAGGCATGGAAAGCGGCAGGGCTGACGCTGGCCGTGTATTCCTCCGGCTCTCAGGCCGCGCAGAAGCTGATTTACGGCTACACGGAGCAGGGGGACGTAACGCCCCTGTTCAGTGCGTTCTTTGACCTGGAAATGGGGGGCAAAAGGGAAAGTGCCAGCTACAGCGCCATTGTGCGCAAGGCTGGCTGGGTTCCGGCGGATGTGCTGTTCCTGTCCGATGTGGTGGCCGAGCTGGAAGCCGCCGAGCAGGCCGGGTTGCAGGTCTGCCAGATTGCCCGCCCCGAGGATAAAACGGTACCCGGTGTCCGTCACCGTGTTGCGGCCTCCCTGCAGCAGGCCGCCAGCCTGTTTGGTCTGCCACAAGGAGCGTAATGGGTCGATGACAATCAGCCTGCACACCAACTGGCGGAACATTCCCGCAGAAGCCTATGGCTGCGCTGCGGCACTGGGCAATTTTGATGGTGTGCATCTTGGGCATGCCCATCTGCTCCGGTCCGTTTTTGCTGCCCGGCCGGACCTGCCGCCTGCCGTTGTCACCTTTGAGCCGCATCCGCGCGAACTCTTCCGGCCGCAGGACCCGCCATTCCGCCTGACCCTGAGCACCGAGCGGCTGGCCGCGCTGCGTGCACTGGGCGTGCGGCACGTGTTCCAGATCGGGTTTGACAAGACCTTTTCCGAACTGAGTGCTGAGCAGTTTGTGCAAGATGTGCTGCATAACGCCCTGCGCCTGCACCATGTTGGCTGCGGCCCGGACTTTGCCTTCGGGCACCGCCGGGGGGGCAATGTGGCGTTTCTGGCGGAACGGACCCATCAGCTCGGTATGGGCTTTACTGCTGTGCAGGCGCTGGCTGATCAGGGCGGGCCTCTGTCCTCCTCCCGTATCCGCCGTCTGTTGCAGGATGGCTATCCGGAGGAAGCAGCCAGAGAGCTTGGGCGGCTGTGGTGTATTCGCGGTGTTGTCCAGCACGGGGACAAGCGCGGCAGGTTGCTGGGCTTCCCCACCGCCAACATTCCGCTTGGCCGCCACCTTGAACCTGCGCGGGGTGTGTATGCGGTCACAATCCGCCTGCCAGATGGCAGGACGCACCATGGCGTGGCCAACATCGGCCGCCGCCCGACCATAAATGACGGGCAGGAAAGCAGGCTGGAAGCCCATCTGTTTGACTTTGAAGGCGACCTGTACGGGCAGGAACTCTCGGTTTCGCTCCATGCCCTGCTGCGTGAGGAAAAACGCTTTGACGGGCTGGATGCCCTTAAAAACCAGATTGCGCAGGATGCCGCGCAGGCCCGGCTGGTGCTGGACGTGCAACCCACCCCAAGTTAGGCCCACTGGCATGGTCGGGGGCCATGTTGGGCGTGCAGCCCGGTTTGGCGCTTGACCCTGCGCTTTTCCTTTTTGATAAGACAGTAACGCCCAAGGTGGCGTGGGGGCCAAAAGCCCGCACGGCATGAACCCGAACCGAAGTGACCTCAGCCTCCCATGACCTCATCGAGCAGCGAACCCGACAAGACAACCCTGGCCGACCAGTATCGCAATACGGTGTTTCTGCCACGGACCTCTTTTCCCATGCGTGGCAACCTGCCCCAGCAGGAGCCCAAATGGCTTGAAAAATGGCGCGAAAGCGGGCTGGATGAACGGCTGAAGCAGCAGGCGGAAGGCCGCCCGGTCTTTACCCTGCATGATGGTCCGCCCTACGCCAACGGGCACCTGCACATTGGTCATGCGCTCAACAAGATCAACAAGGATGTTATCAACCGCGCCCACCGCATGGCGGGTTACGCGGTGCGTTACGTGCCGGGCTGGGACTGCCACGGCCTGCCGATCGAGTGGAAGGTTGAGGAAGGGTACCGCAAGGCCAAGCGGGACAAGGATTCCGTGCCTGTGCTGGAGTTCCGTGCCGAATGCCGCAACTATGCAGGCAACTGGCTGAATATCCAGATGGAGGAGTTCCAGCGTCTGGGTGTGCAGGCCGAATGGCGCAACCGTTACGCCACCATGGATTTTTCCTCCGAGGCGGCCATTGTGGAGGAAATCGGGCGTTTTCTGCTGAACGGCAAGCTGTACCGTGGCCTGCGCCCGGTCATGTGGAGCCCGGTGGAAAAAACTGCGCTGGCTGAAGCCGAAATCGAATATCACGACCACACGTCCACCACCATTCTGGTCGCGTTCCCCGTGGTCAAGGACCCAACACCCACCCATGCGCTGGCTGACGTGTCCGTGGTTATCTGGACCACAACGCCGTGGACCATTCCGGGCAACCGCGCTCTGGCTTACGGGCCGGAGATTACATACGTGGTCCTGCGTGTGGACGAAACGGGCGAGGGTGCTCTGCTTGAGCCCGGTGCCCGCGTGCTGGTGGCCGAAGCTCTTGTAGAGTCCTTCTGCACCGAAGCGCATGTGACAGCGCACCACATTCTTTACACCCTGCCCGGCAGTGCGCTGGCGGGTGCGGTATGCGCCCATCCGCTGCGTGGTGCAGGGTATGATTTTGACGTGCCCATGCTGGCCGGTGAGTTTGTAACCACCGATGCCGGGACCGGCCTTGTCCATCAGGCCCCCGCACATGGTGAGGACGACTTCATGCTCTGCCGCGCCAATGGCGTGGATGTGCCTGAAACCGTGCAGGATGATGGCACATACGCACCATGGGTCCCCGGTTTTGCCGGTGTGCATGTGTTCAAGGCGGCAGATGTGGTCTGCTCCACGCTGGCAAGTGTGATGGAGCGGGCCAACGCGGCGGGCACGCCCCCCGCAGGGCTGGTCGGGCGCGGGCAGATCGTACATTCCTACCCCCATTCGTGGCGTTCACGCGCACCCATTATTTATCGGGCTACGCCGCAATGGTTCATCCGCATGGACGGGGAAAACGCGCTGCGTGAAAACGCACTCAAAGCGCTGGAAAACGTAACCTTTGTGCCTGCACAGGCCCGCAACCGCCTGACCTCCATGATCCGTACCCGCCCGGATTGGTGCATCAGCCGCCAGCGCGCATGGGGCGTGCCCATTGCCGTGTTCGTGGAAAAACGCACAGGCGAGGTGCTGCGCGACCCAGCCGTTATGCAGCGCGTGGTGGATGCCTTCCGCTCCGATGGGGCAGATGCCTGGTACACCTCCGAGCCTGCCCGTTTTCTGGGTGAAGGCCGCAACCCCGATGATTACGAACAGGTGTTCGACATCGTGGATGTCTGGTTTGAAAGTGGCTCGACCCACGCCTTTGTGCTGGGGCGTCCGGGGCTGAGCTTTCCCGCAGACCTGTATCTGGAAGGGTCGGACCAGCATCGTGGCTGGTTCCAGTCCTCCCTGCTCGAAAGTGTGGGCACGCGCGGTGTCTCGCCCTACAAGGCGCTGGTGACCAACGGTTTTGTTCTGGACGAGCAGGGCCGCAAGATGTCCAAGTCCCTCGGCAACGTGATTGCCCCGCAGGACGTGAACGACAGCATGGGCGCTGACGTGCTGCGCCTGTGGGTCATGAACTCCGACACCAATGACGACCTGCGCATTGGCAAGGAAATCCTTAAGCAGCAGGGCGAGCTGTACCGCCGCCTGCGCAACACGCTGCGCTGGCTGCTGGGTGGGCTGGACGGGTTTACGGATGCAGAAGTGCTGCCCTATGCCGAACTGCCAGAGCTGGAACGCTGGGTTCTGCATCGCCTGAGCGAACTGGGCGGGCTGGTGGCCCGTGCGGTGGAAACGCATGAATGGGTTGGTGTTTACCCCGCCCTGCATGGTTTTTGCACAACGGACCTGTCGGCCTTCTACTTCGATATCCGCAAGGACGCGCTGTACTGCGATGCACCGTCCTCCTCCACGCGCCGTGCGGTGCGTACGGTGCTGGATGTGCTGCACCGCTGCCTGAGCACGTGGCTGGCCCCCGTGCTGGTCTTTACGGCGGAAGAAGCATGGGCCGCCCGCTTTGGTGATCAGGCCAGTGTGCACGAGCAGGCCTTTCCCGACCTGCCGGTAGAATGGACCGACACGGCACTGGAGGAACGCTGGGCGCGTATTCGCTCCGTGCGCCGGATTATTACAACCGAGATCGAAGGGGCACGCCGTGCGGGCACCATTGGTTCTTCGTTGCAGGCACAGGTTGAACTGACTTTTTCGGAAGAAGAAGCCAGCATTTTTGCCGGTGTTAACTGGAGCGAGCTGGCCATTGTCTCCCACGTGGAAGTGTTGATCGACCCCACATCTTCCTCCGTTTATGTGGAGGGGGATGAAGGGGGAACCCTGCATGGTGCGCCTGTGGTCCGGGTCGCGGAGGGCGAAAAATGCGCCCGCTGCTGGAAGGTCCTGCCAGAAACCGGGTCGAATCCGGCGTATCCTGGTGTGTGCCCACGCTGTGCGGATGTTGTGGCCCAGAGCGGCTTTGTCAGCACATCCGCGCAGGAGGGTGCATGAAAAAGCCGTTCATGCTTCGGCCCGCAGGAATTGGCCTGCTTGTGCTGATGCTGGTTCTTTCTGCGGACCAGCTGAGCAAGTTCTGGATTTTATATGGGCTGGACCTGCCAGCCCGTGGTTCTGTCAGGGTATTGCCGTTCCTTAACTTTACCATGGTCTGGAACCACGCCGTAACATTTGGCATGTTTGGCGGGCTGGGTGGGGCCGGGCGGATTGTGTTTTCCGTTGTGGCGATGGTAGTAGCGTGTTGTCTGCTGGTGTGGATGGCCAGAACCCCCAGCAAGATGACAGCAGCCTGTGTGGGTGCGGTAACCGGGGGCGCCATAGGCAACGTGATTGACCGTGTGCGTTACGGGGCCGTGGTGGATTTTTTGCATGCCCATGCATTCGGTTGGTCTTGGTATGTGTTCAATGTGGCTGACTCCGCTATAGTGTGCGCAGTATGCGTATTGCTGTTGCAGAATTTTCTGTCTGACGGACAGCAGACATCTTAGGCATTAGGCAGCCCGCGCCAGAGCGCGCGGTTTTCAGGATGAGTGGAAGGCAGATGATAGTGCGCCGTGTTTCGACCCTGATTTCTCCGGTGCTGCTGGTAGGCGGCTGCATGATGCTGAGCGGCTGCTCCGGGCATGAGGCCGCTCAGGCCTTTGGTCTGGAACGCAGCATGCCAGATGAATATACGGTGACAACCCGCTCACCGCTGTCCATGCCCCCTTCGGAGGAGCTGGTTAAGCCCAGCAAAGGGGATGAACGCACACAGGATGAGAGCGAACGCCTTCAGGCGCTCGAAACCCTCTCCCCCGACGTGGCTCTGCGCGGCACCAACGGGGACACCAGCGAAGGCCAGACCATTCTGGTCAACGAAGCCTCTGCCGCCGCAGACGAACCCGATCAGGGCGAGCTGGGTGCCGCAGGCACAGGCTTTGTGGAACAGCTGATGTTCTGGAAAGGTGGCAAGGCTGGAGGTGTGGTGAATGCGGATGAAGAAAACCGCAGGCTCAAAACCAACGCAGCCCTTGGCCTGCCCCCCACCAAGGGCGTTACGCCCACCCAGCACCCCAAAAAGAAGTAAGGCACGGGTCTGACCATGTCAGACCAGCCAGAACAGGCTGCCATGCTGGGGACTATGCCTGATCGCCCGCATGTGCGGCGGTTGCCCGAAGTTATTGTCAACCGCATTGCTGCGGGCGAAGTTATTGAACGCCCCGCGGCTGCCGTAAAAGAACTGATAGAAAATGCCATAGACGCCGGAGCCCGGCGGCTGGACATCTCGCTCGATGGGGGCGGGGTGGAGCGCATGATTGTGACGGATGACGGGGTTGGCATGTCCCCCGATGATCTGTCTCTTGCAGTCGAGCGGCACTGTACCTCCAAACTGGGGGACGAAACGCTGGTACACATCAACACCCTTGGTTTTCGGGGGGAGGCACTGCCGTCCATCGGGGCTGCGGCGCGGTTGAGCATTACCTCCCGCCCAAGGGGGGAAAGTGGCGCGTGGCGTATTCGGGTCGAGGGGGGTAAAACCTACCCGCCAGAACCTGTTGCCGGGGCTTTTGGCACCAGCGTTGTGGTTGAAGACCTGTTTTTTGCCACGCCCGCACGCCGCAAATTCCTGAAAAGTGCCCGCGTGGAAGGCCGCCATGTGGAAAGCGTGGTGCGCCGTCTGGCTCTGGCCGTGCCCCAGACCGCCTTCCGCTTTGTGCTTGATGGGCGTGAAGTGCTGGACCTGCCCGCTCAGGATATGGCCGCCCGTGCAGCCGCCCTGCTGGATGCCAGCGAGGCCGATGGTTTTTTGACCATAGACGGCGCGCGTGAGGGCATGACCCTGAGCGGCTTTATCTGCCCGCCATCGGTGCATCGGTCCACGGCCAACGGGCAGTTCATGCTGGTTAATGGTCGGCCTGTGGTGGACCCGGTGCTTAAAACCGCCGTGCGCGTGGCTTACCGCCGGGTGATAGAGCCCGGTCGCCACCCGGTTGTGGCTCTTATGCTCACTGTTCCGCCTGAACAGGTGGATGTAAACGTACACCCCGCCAAAACCGAACTGCGCTTTGCGGATGAAGCCGCCGTGCGCTCACTGGTTATTGGCACGCTCCAGCGCGCGCTGGAGCACGGGGCAGGGGTTGCGGGTGTGCGCCCGGTTCTGTCCGCGGCACCACGGGCAAGCCGGATATGGTATCCGCCAGAGCAGGGGCAGGCGGCCGTGCAGCCTGCTCCCGCTTACCCCGCCGCAGCGCAGGGCTCTGGCATGGCCGAGCCACGCCTGATGTTTGGGGATGCTCCATCGGCCCGCACCCTGCCCACGGCCTTTGCGACAAACCAGACCGAACCATGGCCACAGGCCGCACAGGCTGGTCCTTCGGCAGAAATAGCGGGTGGGGCGGGTGGACTCGCTCCGCTGGATCACCCCTTGGGGGCTGCTGTCGCGCAGGTGCTGGATACGTATATTCTGGCTGTTGCGGCGGATGGCTCTCTGGTGCTGGTTGACCAGCATGCCGCCCATGAACGGCTGACGCATGAGCGCCTGCGCGAGCAGTATCTGAGCGGGCATGTGCAGGCCCAGCGCCTGCTTGTGCCAGATGTGGTGGAACTGCCCCGCGTACAGCAGGATCTGCTGCTGGCCCGCCAGCCCATGCTGGAAAGACTCGGGGTGGAAATAGAAGAGTTTGGTGGTGGCTCCATTCTGGTGCGTGCATTGCCAGCCATGCTGGGCAAAAGTGATGCTGTCAGCCTGCTGCGTGATCTGGCCGATGAACTGGAAGCCGATGACACAGGTGCCCCTGATGAAATGGCATCCCTTGATGGCAAGCTGGATGCGGTCATTGCGCGCATGGCCTGCCACGGCAGTATCCGGGCAGGCAGGCGGCTTGCACCGGAGGAAATGAACGCCCTGCTACGGCAGATGGAAGCCACACCCCGCGCAGGAACGTGCTCGCACGGGCGGCCAACATGGCTCAAGCTCAGCCGCAATGATCTCGAAAAATTGTTTGGTCGCCGTTAGCCATCCCCTGTTCGGGAATGGCTGATCGGCGGAACGTGAACAGCCCCACGCTGGCCTCATGCGCTAAAAAGGCGCAGTCTTAAAAAAGTGTCATTAAACCCGGATGGTGTTAAGCCGTGCAGCCAATCCTGCTTTCGCTGATAACCTATCTTCCCCTTGCAGGCGCGGTTGCGGCCTTTCTTTGCCCCGGTCAGGGACCGGAGCGGGACCGCACGGCGCGCTGGCTGGGGTTGTGGACTACGCTCCTCACGTTTGGGCTGAGCGTGCTGATGTGGGTCGGTTTTGACCCCAGCCAGCCCGGCCTGCAATTTGAAACCCGGCTACGCTGGCTGAGCGACTATGGTATTTCCTACCATACCGGGGTGGATGGGATCAGTCTGGTCTTTATCCTGCTCACCGCTTTTCTCACGCCACTGGCGCTTGGGGCAGGCTGGCGGAGCGTGCAAACGCAGGGGCGGGACTTTGTTGCCGCCATGCTGCTGTTGGAAACAGCCCTGTTTGGCCTGTTCTCCGCGCAGGATCTGGTGCTGTTTTATGTTTTTTACGAAGCAACGCTTATTCCCGGCTGCCTGATGATTGGCATTTGGGGCGGGGCCAAGCGGGTCTGGGCATCGCTTCAGTTCTTCCTGTTTACCTTTGGCGGTTCGCTGTTCATGCTGGTCGGGCTGATCACCATGTGGCTGCACGCCGGGACTACGGATATTCCGGCCCTTATGCATGCTGGTTTTTCGCACTCCCTTCAGGGTTGGCTGCTGCTGGCTTTTCTGCTGGCTTTTGGCGTCAAACTCCCTCTGTTTCCGCTCCATGCCTGGCTGCCTGATGCCTATACGGAAGCCCCTACACCGGCATCGGCCATGCTCTCTGGCGTGCTGTCCAAAACAGGGGCTTACGGGCTGCTACGCTTTGGCGTGCTGATGTTCCCCGATGCCGTGCGCCAGTTTGCACCCTATGTGCTTGCCCTTGGTGTGGTGGCCATTCTGTACGCAGCGTTTGTGGCCTTCGCCCAGACGGACATGAAGCGGCTTATCGCCTATTCCTCGTTCTCCCATATGGGCATGATCGCGGTTGGCCTGTTTACCCTGACGGCAGAGGGGATAGATGGCGCCATCTTCCAGATGCTCTCGCACGGTGTGGTTATTGCAGCCCTGTTCTTTTGCGTGGCAGCAGTGGCATGGCGGGCGGAAACGCAGGAGATTGACGCTCTGGGTGGTGTTGCCCGGCAAATGCCTGTGCTGGCCCTGCTGGCCATGCTGTTTACCATGGCCAATGTGGGCCTGCCCGGCACCGGGGCCTTTGTGGGCGAATTGCTGGTGCTTATGGGGGCTGTTCACGTTTCCATCTGGGTGGCGCTGCTGGCTGGTGGCACCATGATCATGGGGGCGGTTTACATGCTCTCGCTGTATCGTCGGGTTCTGTTTGGTAGCGTGCGTGGCACGGTTGGCTTGTTGCGTGACCTAACGGTGGGGGAACTCGCCGTGCTGGTGCCGCTGGCGGTGGTCACGTTGTGGATGGGGGTCCACCCGGGCACATTCACCCGGATTTTTGATCCGATGATCATGCAGGCCGTGCACGCAAACGCAGTTAACGTTGCGTCCTCCACTCTCCATGACCCGGTTTTGCATCTGGCCAGTCGGTAACGGCAGGCCACAGGACGGATTATTCCGGCAGGGTTGGGCCGTCTGGCACTGTGGTATTGCTCCCCTGGGGCATCAGCACAGTGCCGAGGGACGCCAGAACCACACAGAAAATACCGCACAAACGTAGCAGGGATGGAATCTCATGCAGCAATATGGCTCCGGCCAGCGCTGCGGAAACAGGTTCCAGGCTACACAGCACCCCAAACTCGCGGGCCGAGAGCTTTTGCATTGCACTCATTTCCAGAGTGTAGGGCAGGGCGGAGGAGCAAAGGGCAACCACAACGCTCAGCCCCAGCAAAAGCGGTGCATGCACCCCCACCCATAATGCGGGAACGGTGCAGGGCACAAAAACCGCAGCCCCCCCACATAGCATACCAAGCGAGCACGCCTGACCAGAGGGCAGTTTGCCAGCAATGTTGCGGGCAAAAATAATATAAAGCGCCCAGCACACAGCAGCGAGCAGGGCAAACAGAATACCAATAAGGTCTGGCCGAACGGCTGATTCGGGGCGAAGCAGCAAAACAAGCCCCAGCACGGTCAGGCTGGTCCACACCACATCGCTCCAGCGGCGGGTATGGATGAAGGACAGCACAAGGGGGCCGGTAAACTCCAGCGCTACAGTTGTGCCCAAAGGCAGGCGGCCAAGGGAAAGGTAGAAAAAATAGTTCATGGCTGCGAGTGACAGCCCATAAGGCAGCACCAGCAGAAGCACCCTGCGTGACAGGTTATGCCAGCTGCGGAAGAACAGCATCAGCATAATGGCGGCAAAAAAAGTGCGCAGCCCCACCATGCCCGCCGCCCCAAAAGTGGGGAACAGCATTTTGGCATAGGAGGAGCCAAATTGCAGGAAGAGCATGCCCCCTACAACCTGCAGCAGGGCAGACAGGCGCTCCTTAACGGAAAAAATGGGCCTACTCATGGGCTGTCCGCTCAGATGTCCAGCAACTCATCAACCGAGCGGGCATGTTCCTGAATAAAAGCAAAGCGGAGTTCGGGTTTGCGGCCCATCAGGCTTTCCACCCGCTCACGCGTGGAAAGCCGGTCTTCCGGTGGGGCCACCACGCGGAGCAGGGTGCGGCTGCGTGGGTCCATTGTGGTTTCCTTCAGGTCCGCCGGAGGCATTTCCCCCAGCCCTTTAAAGCGGGAGACATCAATCTTGCCCCGCTTTTTGGTCAGGATCGCCATTTTGCGTTCCCGGTCCGCATCATCCATGGCGTACACGCTGTGTGCGCCCTGTGTAAGCCGGTAGAGCGGGGGCTGCGCCAGATACAGGTGCCCGTTGCGGATAAGCTCGGGGAGTTCGCGGTAGAAGAACGTCATGAGCAGGGAGGCAATATGGGCGCCATCCACGTCTGCATCGGTCATGATAATGACGCGGCCATAGCGTAGCTTGGTCAGGTCAAAGCGCTCACCCGACCCGCAACCTAGTGCTTCTATCAGATCCCGTAGTTCCTGATTGGCGCGCAGTTTTTCGGTTGTCGCGCTTGCCACGTTCAGGATTTTGCCGCGCAGGGGGAGCACGGCCTGTGTTTCACGGTTGCGGGCCTGCTTGGCGGACCCGCCTGCCGAATCCCCTTCCACCAGAAAAATTTCGGTGTCGGGTGCGTGTTCCTTGGTGCAGTCGGTCAGCTTGCCGGGCAGCCGCAGGCGGCGGGTCGCACTTTTGCGCGGCGTATCTTTGAGTTCACGGCGGCGCAGGCGCTCTTCTGCGCGGTCAATGGCAAAGCTGAGCAGCGAATCCGCCTGCGGGGGGTTCTGGGCCAGCCAGTGGTCAAACCGGTCGCGCAGGGCGGTTTCCAGCAGTTTGCTGGCTTCGGCCGTGGTCAGCTTTTCCTTGGTCTGGCCCTGGAACTGAGGGTCCCGAATAAAGGCGGACAGGCGGGCGGCAATCATGCCCAGTATGTCTTCGGCTGTAATGCTGGCCGCTTTTTTAATGGAACGCTGGTCCCCCCATGCGCGCAGCCCCTTGAGCAGCGCGTTGCGGAACCCGGTCTCATGCGTGCCACCTTGTGGAGTCGGGATGGTGTTGCAGTAGGAGATCAGGGATGCCGGACCACTTTCCAGAAAGGCAACGGCCCATTCTACCTTGCCATTATCTGTTCCATCCGCCTGCGGGGGCAGGGGTGCTTCCCCCGACCAGAAAGGGGTGAGCAGGGGGGCATCGGGGCCAAGCTCATCAGCCAGACTGTCGGCCAGACCACCGGGGAAGTGCAGAACAGCTTCTGCCGGGGTTTCATCCCCCGTCTTGAGCAAAGAGGGGTCGCACGACCAGCGGATGGTGACGCCACGGAACAGGAATGCCTTGGAACGGCAGAGCTTGTACAGGCGGGAGGGCACAAAAACATGCGTGCCAAAAATTTCCGGGTCCGGCTGGAAGGTAATCTGGGTGCCGCGCCGGTTGGGGGCTGCCCCCGCTTTTTGCAATGCGCTTACGGGTTTGCCCTGTTCGTAGGATTGCTGCCACAAGGTGCGGTCACGCGCGATTTCTACATCCATGCGGGCGGAAAGGGCATTGACCACGGACGAGCCAACACCATGCAACCCGCCAGAGGTGGCATATGCCTTGCCCGAGAACTTACCCCCCGCGTGCAGCGTGGTCAGAATCACTTCCAGCGCCGAGCGGTCGGGAAAGCGGGGGTGTGGGTCAACGGGAATACCCCGGCCATTATCCCGCACGGACAGCCAGTTATTGGGGGCCAGATGCACGTCAATGGTGTTGGCGTGGCCTGCCACGGCCTCATCCATCGAGTTATCAAGAATTTCTGCGGCCAGATGGTGCAGGGCACCTTCGTCTGTTCCGCCAATATACATGCCGGGCCTGCGGCGTACGGGTTCCAGCCCCTCAAGCACCTCAATGGCGCTGGCGTCATACGCCTGATTGTCCGGCGCTTTGGGGCGGGCGGAGGCGCTGGCGGATTTGCGGGGCGGTGTGGGGGCGGAAAACAGATCGCTCATGCGGGAAGTCTGTCCCGCTTTGGCGTTGATTCGTCAAGCACCAGAGGCAGCCCGGGGACCAAAACCCCGGTATGCCACCTGTGGTTGACAAACATTATGCGGCTTTGTGGGTAGCCCGGCGGCGCACAGGGGCGCGTGTGGTGGTGGGCGCTGCGCATGTTTCAAACGACGCAGGCTGCGTAACATCCTTGGCGTCGGAATAATTGGAGAGGTCTTCTCCGGTGTCCAGGGCATTCACTTCATCAAACATGGCCATGCGCTGCTGGCAGAAGATGGTGCCTGACTGCAACCCGCGCTCGGACTGCACGTTGGCCAGCTGGGTAATATAATCGTCATGCTCGCGCTGTGCGGTGCGGCCGTAGGTGGAGCGGAAGTAGCCGTTAAGCTTGTCTTCCTCGTTCAGCAGAACGGTGCGGAACTTGGCAACAAACGCGTTGTAGCGGTCCTGCGCGCTGCACGAGAGGGCGGTTACCATCAGCTCGCTTTTGAGGCCCTGCACGTTAAAGGCTTCATGTGCTGGGGAATGGCCGCACGGACTGGCGGCAAAAGTAACGGAACCATGCAGAACGCCCGCGGCAAGAACACCCGCGGCAAAAAGACGGGAAAGGAACATACGGTAGGACCTCCGACAGATGCTGCACAACGCAATAGCCTATTCAGGCAGGAAAGAAACGGCCTAATTTGTCATACCGTCATTTCCCGCCATGGGGGCACATGGCAGGATTATGCATACATGGCCGTGTGCTGCCCTGCTGCGTTAGTGCTGTGTTGTGGCAAAACAATGTTTTTACTGCACCTGCCTGTAAACAGAGAGGCAGGGGTGCCAAAAGGTGCGGGTCGTGCCTCTTCCTTCCTGCGGCGGGATGATTTAAAGGCAAGAACGACTCATGCGGCGTTATGGCCTGTTGTGCTGGTGAGCCCAGCAGGCAAAGGCTTATCCCTTTAACCAGAATGGAACGCACTGGGTTTATGGTTGATTTAACAAGAATGAAGCGGAGCTGTGGAGTGCGCTTACGAGGAATTGCCGGGCTGACGCTAACTGCTGGCATGCTTGCCGGCTGCGCGACAACCGTGGGCCCTGTCCATGTCGGATCTCCCAATCCGTTTGGGTATCTCAAAAAATCTGCCGTGTGCAGCACGACCCCCATCAAGAAAGAGGCCGACGGCCAGCTTTCCACCACTATGACGGTCCGCTCCGATGACGGGCTGTGTGAGGTGCTGGTCTCCCAGCCTGATGGCAAGCCCTACCTGTCCTTTGGGGCTTCTCCTGCTCCCGAGCATGGCAAGGCGTTCCTGTACACGCTGGATAACGACACACACGTAACCTACACGCCCACACAGGGTTACGCGGGGCAGGACCGGTTTACGGTTATCCTTATCCCCGGTCCGGGCCAGCAGCGTACCCGCCTGACGGTTACCGCACAGGTTGATGCAACGGGTGTGTATATCCCCCACCCTGCAGTGACCGCGCCTGTGCCTGCTGCTGCGGAAAAGAAGGTGGTGACAAAGCGGGCTGCGCGCCCAGCCAAAGCAGCTACCAAGAACTGAGCAGATCCTCCGGATCAGCAAAAAAGCGGTGTCGCGTAAGCAGCACCGCTTTTTTTATGCCCGGACCAACCTTGTCGCCAAAGGTCAGATGGAAAAGGTAATGGGCTCGCTTTGCGGGCGTTTGAGACCGGCATCCTCGGCCTGACGCACCAGTTCATCCAGCGTGGTCTGGCGCATCTGTTCTGTCAGCTTGGTGTCAAACCCGCTCCAACAGGGTTCAATAACCTTGTGGAAGAGAGGGCCTTGCGGGCCATCGCTGCCTTCGGGGTCATCGTTCAGAACTGCTTCAATAATATTGATCAGGGTTACATCCCGCCGGGGACGGCCCAGCCGGTAGCCCCCACGCGGGCCGCGGATGCTCTCCAGTAGCCCTGAGCGTGAGAGTGCCTGAAGCAGCGGTTCAATCCCCCGGCGGGCCAGGCCGGAGCGCTCGGCAATATCGGCAGCACTTACCGCATTGGAGCGGCCTGCGTGGAAAGCAACGTCCAGCATGATGAGAACAGCGGTCATTGCTCTGTCACGACGAAGAATCATCGCAAGGTCCTTCCTGCTTGGCTTACGGTCTGGCGTATGATGTGCCAGCTTTGCTGTGTTGAGTGCTTATAGCAGGGGAATGGCTGTTTATCTACGTTGTAAATTCGTATTATAAGACAGTTGAACATTTAAACAGTTCAGGTAGGGACCAAATGCCATCAACAACGCACGATAACGAGGGTTACGGCTTTGCAGCGCCTCGTGGGAGAGTTTACGACTCGGTTTTGAATGTGGTGGGTGGAACCCCTCTGGTTGCCGTGCCGCGCATCATGCAGGAAGACAAGCTGACAAGCCGTGTCCTGCTCAAGCTGGAATTTTTTAATCCGCTCGGCTCGGTCAAGGATAGAATCGGCACAGCCATGGTGCTTGATGCCGAGCGCAGGGGTAAAATTACACCCGGCCGCACCCTGCTGGTGGAGCCCACATCGGGCAATACGGGCATCTCCCTGGCGTTTGTGGCCGCTGCACGGGGTTACAGGCTGATCGTGACCATGCCGGAAGGTGCTTCTATCGAGCGGCGGCGCATGGTGCGGCTGATGGATGCCCAGGTGGAACTGACCCCCGCCCGCCTTGGTATGGCAGGAGCCATTGCCCGCGCGAACGAAATTCTGGCCGAAACGCCCGACGCGTGGATGCCCGACCAGTTTGACAACCCCGCAAACCCCGCCGTGCATGCCGCCACCACAGCAGAGGAAATCTGGGAAGATACGGCAGGTAAGGTCGATATTGTTGTTGCCGGTGTTGGTACGGGTGGAACCGCAACCGGGATTGCGGAATCGCTCAAGCCCCGGCGCAAGGGCATACAGGTTTTTGGTGTGGAACCGGCGGAAAGTGCCATCCTGAACGGGGATGAACCCGGCCCCCACGGTATTCAGGGCATTGGCCCGGGTTTTTGCCCGGCAACACTGCACCTTAAATCGCTTGATGGGGTGCTGACTGTCTCTGAGCGTGAGGCCATTGCGGCTGCCAGACGCTGCGCGCGGATTGATGGTATTCCCGTTGGTATTTCCTCCGGTGCTGCGCTGCACGCGGCTTTGCAACTGGCCCATAAAAAGGAAAACGCAGGCAAGACCATTGTTGCCATAGCCCCCTCTTTTGCCGAGCGTTACCTCTCCACCTCCCTGTTCTCGGGGCTGTAAGCTCTTTCCGGCTTTGGCTATGTTGTTCTGGGTATAAAAAAAGCCCGCCTCATATTGGGGCGGGCTTTTTTAAGGCAGGGGAAAAACCTGTCTGTTAGCGGAAGATAATTTCCACCCGGCGATTCTGGGCTTCCTTGGTATTGGGGGCCGTCTGCACCAGTGGGTGCGTGTCCCCATAACCATGAATATCAATGGTGGAGCCTGCAATGCCATCCCGCATAAGCTCGGCCTTAACAACCGTTGCGCGGCGGATGGAGAGCTTCATGTTGTATTCTTCGCCCGCCTTCTGGCCCGGATGGGCAGAGGAGTTATCCGTATAGCCCGACACGGTAATACGGGTTAGGGCAACATGGGTAGCGGCCTGCGCGGCTTCGTTCACAATGGAACGTGCCCTGTCGGTCAGGTCGGCTTTGTCCCAGTCAAAGAAGATCAGATAGCTGCGTGCGGCCTGCGGAGCCGGGGCCGGGGTGTTGGCCACTGGCGGGGGAGGCGGGGGTGCGGGATTAAACTCGTACCGCAGGCCCAGCATCATGGAATGGTTGAAGTCCGTTGCCGTCTTGTGGGTGCCGTTAAAGGTGGTGCTTCCGCCAATAACTGCTTGTGTACCCCCAATATCCCCCGTGGAGGTCACGCCATGGGACTGCGGGCCAAACATGGTCCAGAACCGGTATTCCGCCGTGGCAGACAGGCCGACAACCCAGGGAACGGGGAAGGATAGGCCAAAAATGCCCTGATAGGTGGCGTTGCCGTAAGTGCCACCCATACGCTGCATGGTGGTGCCGCCCGAAGCATTATGCCCCACGAGCGATGCCGTGGTGGAGGTCCAGCCATAACCAACGCCAGCCCCGAAATAGGGGAACAGCCACGGTTTGCCTATATCAAGGTCAAACAGGGCATTAACCATAACGCCATAGGTCTGGCGGCGGCCATCCCCTTTTGTGGTCACGTTGCTGTTCACAAGGCGGTTATAGTCCATGCTGCGGTAGTTGCCTTCGACCTCAACACGAAAACCGTTGCCAAGCCCCCAGCCCACAGAGCCGATTCCAACCGCGCCAGCTTTCCAGCGGTCGCGACCGTCGGGGAAGTTGGGTGTGCTTCTAACGCGCTGATCCTGATTGAGGGTCCCGCCCCCTTCACCGGCAATATACAGGCCTTGAACAGGCTGCGCATGCGCTGAAACGGCGGACAGCAGGAGGCCAGCCGCAAGCGGCGCAGAAAGCAGCGTTTGCGCAAGCAGTATACGGCGCGGCTTCATGGTCTTCTCCCTGCTGTGGCAAAGGTTGTGCGATACATCACGTATGGCGTTGGATGGTACGAGGGCACACATGCCTGCCTTCTTTGCTGTAAAGTTGTGTATGACGCAACAGGCAGAAGCCAGAGTTTTCCCAAACTTGTGGATTTTATGCGTCATAAATACCGCAGGCGTGTGGGTTAAGCCACAATACCTACCTTTCTTGTCAGATCAGTATTGCTTCAAACGGAGGGCTGAAGTCCACGGTTTCAACCTCCAGCACCCACAGGTCCGGGTCGTATTTGAGCTGCCGGTCAACATAGGCCTGAATTTGTTCGGCGTTTACGGGTGTTGTGCCTGTGCCACGCATCCACGCGGCCTCTCCCTCGGGTGTGCGGGTCTGGGTGAGTACCACACCGTCTCCGTTACGGCCGAGTAATATTACCAGAATACCACCAGCATCCGGGTCGCCCCTGCGGAGCAGCATGGCCGAGCGGCCATCCAGCCCGGCCTGACGGATGAGTGCGCGGGCTACAAGGTCCGTGCGCAGGCGGGGGGGAGGGGTCATGTCATCCTTCATGGTGCAGCGGACATCTGGGGTACGGCGGCCACATCATCAGGAATGGCGGTAATGGCGGTTTTGTACCATGCGGGGTGGTTAATAAGGTCACGCGCAACGCTGATGTCGCGGTCATTGCCCAGTGCGGCAGGGCATGCCTTGCGAATAGCCAGAATACTGGGAACACTCAACGGGTAACGCGCCGCGCGGGAAGCCGTTATGGCCGCCTGATTGGCCAGTTTGCCACTGGCCAGCGTGTGGAGCGCGTGGTTTGTATCCGCCTCCCCCAGACTGGTGCAGATCTGGGGCATAACGCCCAGCCCCTGCAACGGCCAGTGCAGGGGGGCGATGACCCGGCTCCACGTGACAAACAGTTCGCCTTCATCGGGGAGCTGCGCCACGGTCTGCACCAGCCCCTTACCCAGAGTGGCGCTACCGATCACCACGGCGCGCCGGTGGTCAGCCAGCGCTGCGGCCAGAATTTCCGCAGCACTGGCGGTGCGTCCGTCCACCAGAACGGCAATGGGCAGGCCGTTGGTCATGTCCCCACCCTGCACGGCCCAGATATGGTTGGATTGTGGGTCCCGCCCACTGGTTACGGCGGCCACACCGTGGTCAAGCAGCAAGGCTGCGGCGGTTACGGCCTGTTGCAGCACACCGCCCCGGTTGCCGCGCAGGTCAATAATCAGGCCGCGCAGGTTCTTGTCCTGTGTGGCCTGGTCCAGATACTGACTCATCTCCTCCGCCGTATCGGAGGAAAAAGCGGTTACACGGAGCACCACAATAGGGCCGCTGGCAAAAGCAAACACGGTTTCTGGCGGCACTTTGGAGCGGCGCAGCGTAACCGTATGTGCGCGCCGCCGCCCGGGGGAGAGCAGGCGCAGCACAAGGGCACTGTCTTCTGGTCCACGAATCCAGTCCGTAACGGTGGCAATGGACTGCCCGGCGGTTAGCTGGCCGTTAACAGCTATGATCCGGTCCCCCGTATCAATCTCGGAGGTCCATGCCGGGCCGTTTGCGTTAATGGCGGACACAACAATATGCCGCCCGCTCTGGGCCAGAGTAATGCCTGCATCGGCCTCCCCACCGGTGCGGGCCTCACGGTCCGTACTGGCGGAAGATGGCCCTATGTAGCGGGAGTATGGGTCCAGATGGTTGAACAGTTCATCAAAAAAAGCCTGCAACAGATCATCCCGCTCGGCTGAACGCACAGCGGCGGAATGGGTACGGGCGGCTTCCAGAAAATCAGTGGCCAGTCTGGCCCAGTCATCCACGCTGTCCGCCGGTGGTGCCGGGCGGGAGAGCAGGGGTTGCGGGCCTGCAAGGAGCTGGATGTTTGTCCCGCGGGAATCGAAAGTGAGCGTAGGGTCCAGCGCTGTCAGGCAGCCCAGCCCCCACAGGGTAAAATCCCGGCTGCTATGGGGCTCAAGTGTACGGGGGCCTAAAAACTCCAGTGCCGTGGCAATGACCGAATGCACAAGCTGCATGTCCACCACAGGGGGGGGCGGGGGCGCGGGTACATCGGGCTGGGCTGGTGGAGCAGGTGCCGGGCTGGTGGGTGCAGGTCCGGCGGGGGCCTCAGCTGCCGGGGCAGCGCTGGGGGCTGGGGCCGCGGGCTGGGGCGTTGCTGGCGGTGGGCTGGGCACAGGCCCGCCGCTGCTGCTTTGGGCATGCAGGGTGGCGGGCTGGCACAGGAGCAGAATGGCCAGCACAACGCCAGGCACAAGCAACTGGTGCTGCACTATGGCCCGGACATAACCGCGGAAGGGAAGTTCAGCGCGCATGGGTATGGGACGCCAGTACGGACACGCCTCGCGCCGGGCAGGTTGCCAGCAGAACTGCCACAGGCAGTGCCCCGTTCTGGATAAGGGGCGTGTAGCGGGCGGCAATGCCACCGTACGGCGAGTCGTCATTCATCCTTGCGCAATCCGGAAAAGCAGACCACGGCAGCAAAGACGGAGTTCCTGTTTTCGTCAATCGCACGCAAAGGCCATGCCGTGTTGTTGTGGTGGCATGGATGTTCACGTTTTGCCCTATGTCGGGAACCAGAAAGGCCGCCGCCAGCCGATTTTGGCAGTCCTGAACGCTTTTTCCGGCCCGGCGCTCGGTAAAATTAAGGTGCGACACCAATGCATGATCCTGCTCCCATGGTGGCGCGCAGGCCACAGATGGAGTGCCCTCCTGCCGGGGATTTTGCTCCATGCACCAAGCACTTATGGCTCTGTGTACCAGCAGGTCGGCATAGCGGCGGATGGGGCTGGTAAAATGGGTGTATAATGGCAGGCCCAGCCCGTTATGGCGGCCAGCTACGGCACTGTAGCGTGCTGCCGGGCGTGGCTGTGTGGCCGTAGGGGCGGGATGCACCCGAAACGGAACCGCAAGCCGGTTTGTATGCGCAATCCGGGCGGCGAGCGTGTTTGCCGCGATCATGAAGCTGGCAACCAGATCATGGGTTGCAAGGCGCTCGCGCGGTAAAAAGGCAGCAGGCTGCCCGTCGGGGTGGAAGGTAACGACCCAGGCATCTTCATCCAAACGCATGGCATTGCGTTTGGTTGCATCGTTATTGAGCGCACTACTCGCGGCCATAAGGGTTTGCAGCAATGTTGCCGGCAGGGTGTGTATGGGGTGGGCCGGGGGCAGGGTTTTGCCGTCCAGCGCGCTTTGTGCATCGTGGTAGCTCAGCTGGGCTGCGCTGCGCATGATCCCGCGCCTGATTGTTCCATCCTGCATATGGCCGTCATGGGTGATGAGAATATCGGCAAACAGGCAGAGCCGGTCCTGCCCAGGCAGGAGCGAACACGCATTGGCCGACAGGTCCAGCGGCAGCATGGGTATGGTCTGGTCGGGCAGGTAAATGGAGGTGCCCCGTAAGCGGGCCTCCTCATCCAGCGCCGAACCGGCTGGCACGTAGTGGCTGACATCGGCAATGGCGATGACAAGATGAAAACCCGTGTCTGTCGGCTCTGCCCATATGGCATCGTCATAATCCTGTGCGGTTTCATCATCCAGCGTAATCAGCGGGAGAGCGCGCAGGTCGTGCCGGTCGGCGGGGGCGGGCTGGTTGTGCAGGGCTGTGGCCTGTGCGGCTCCGCGCGCGGCCTCCTGCTCCGCTGCTGCGGAAAAACGGGTGGGAATGGCGTGTGTCAGCAGGCTGAGCGCGCTGGCCATGCCTGCGGTATCTGCCCGGCCGTAAGGGGTGGGGGTATCCGCCGCCAGTGTGCCATCTGGCATGGAGCGCAAGGTCGCCAGAACAACTTCCCCCGGTTCGGGCAGGGCATGCTGTTCTGGTGTGGCCAGCGCGAACGTGCCTGCAATCTGCGGGTTACAGGCCCATAACCGTTCCACTGGCGCGCCATCCTCCCCAAGTGCGCGGGAAAAGGCGAGGCTCTCCCCCGTTCGGGCCAGTACACGTTCGGCGCGGGCCTCCCTGCGGCGGGCACCGCAGGCGGGGCGCAAGCGGGCCAGAACCAGATCACCGGGTAAGGGGAGGTGCAGGTCGGGGGCGCGGGTGTTGAGAACAACAGGCGTTGCCGCGGGGTCATCGGCCAGTATGCCGCAGGGGGTACCGTCGGGGCGGATATGGGTTATGCGCGCCCGTGCGGTTTCTGGCAGCCCGATGGAGGCTTTTAGGCGTCCTGCGGGCAGGTCAAGCAGGCTGCCACCCAGCGCCATGGTGTGCAGTATGGCCTTCAGGCGTGCCTTGTCGCGGATCGGGCGGTCAAACGCGCGCAAAATGTCGCTCAGCCCAACGGGGGTAACCCCGCCAAGCAGGAAGGCCCGAAGTGCTGCGCTGGAAGGAAGGGCAGCAACTTCAGACCTGCCAGACATGGGTTATTCAGCCTTTTTTTTGCGCGTTGTCGTGGTGGCCTTGCGGGCCTTGGGTTTGGCCGGTGCGGCTTCGCCTTCTGGTGTGGCGGCGGCTTTGGCCTTTGTGGTTTTGGTCGTACTCTTGGTGGCCGTTTTGGTGCCAGTTTTAGCCGGCGTTTTTGTGGTGGCCTTTGCAGTTGTGGTTTTTGCGGCCGCTTTTTTCTTGGCTGGGGCTTTTTTGGCTCCGGCCTTGGCCTTGAGCGGCTTGCCCTTGTCTGCCAGCAGGGCCACGGCTTCGTCCAGAGTGACCTCGTCCATATCCGTGCCGCGTGGCAGGGTGGCAACCACCTGCCCGTGCTGGGCATATGGCCCAAACCGGCCCTTGCGCACCATAACCGGTTCGCCATCCTTGGGGTGGTTGCCCAGATTGCGGATGGAAGCCAGCTTTTTGGCCAGCGCATCAACTGCCCGGTTCAGCCCCACGGTCAGGACATCATCATCCTTGTCGAGCGAGCCATAAACCGCACCCATTTTGACGTATGGCCCAAACCGGCCCAGACCGGCTTCTATCGGCTCGCCCGTTTCAGGGTGCAGGCCCACAAGGCGGGGGAGGGAGAGCAGGCCAACAGCCTGATCCAGCGTTATGCTGGCGCCATCCATTCCTTTGGGCAGGGATGCGCGGCGGGGCTTGGCTTTTTTGTCCGCCGGGTCGGGTTCGCCCTGCTGCACATACAGGCCCCACGGGCCTTGCCGCACTGTAATATCCTCGCCGGTTTGCGGGTGCTGGCCCAGCAGGCGCATACCGTCCTTGAGCGTGCTGCTGCCATCGCCATCTTCAGCGCTCTCGGCTGTCAGCCGGCGGGTAAACTGGCATTCGGGGTAGTTGGAGCAGCCAATAAACGCCCCATAACGCCCCAGCTTAAGGCCAAGCCGCCCCGTACCACATGCAGCGCAATGCCTCGGGTCCGAGCCATCTGCACGGGGGGGGAAGAAGAAAGGGCCAAGGTCCTTGTCCAGTGCGTTCAGCACATCGGTAATGGTCAGTTCCTTGGTGTCGCCCACAGCTTTGGAAAAGTCATGCCAGAAGGAGGCCAGAACTTCCTTCCACTGGGCTTGACCGTCCGAAATATCATCCAGCAGTTCTTCCAGACTGGCCGTAAAGCCCGTGTCCACATACCGCTCGAAAAAGGAAACAAGGAACGCAGTTACCAGCCGCCCACGGGCTTCGGGCACAAAGCGCCGGTTTTCCAGCTGAACGTAACTGCGGTCCTGGAGCACGGTCAGGATGGATGCATAGGTAGAGGGCCGACCAATGCCCAGCTCTTCCATTTTCTTGACCAGAGATGCCTCGGAATAGCGCGGGGGCGGCTGGGTAAAGTGCTGCTCTGCCTCTACGTCCTCACGCTTGAGGGGGTCTTTCTCATGCATGGGCGGGAGCATGCGGGACTCATCATCCGCCGCAGCTTTTTCGGTATCATCACGGCCTTCGCGGTAGAGTTTGAGAAAACCGTCAAAGGTAATGATCGAGCCATTGGCGCGCAGTACGGTCTGGGCGGAGGGGCCGGCAATATCTACCGCTACCTGATCCAGCGTTGCCGATTCCATCTGGCTGGCTACGGCGCGCTTCCACACCAGTTCGTACAGGCGGCGCTGATCGTTGTTGAGGTAGCGCGCCATGGATTCGGGGGTGCGGGAAATATCCGTGGGGCGAATGGCCTCATGCGCTTCCTGCGCATTCTTGGCCTTGGATGTGTAATGGCGTGGCTGGGCGGGCACGTAGTCTGCGCCAATCTTGCTGCCAATATGCCCGCGAATGGCGTGGATGGCTTCCTGCGCCATGGTTACGCCGTCGGTTCGCATATAGGTGATCAGGCCGACGGTTTCCCCCCCCAGTTCCATGCCTTCATAGAGCTGCTGGGCGGTGCGCATGGTGGTCTGGGCACTCATGCCCAGCTTGCGCGATGCCTCCTGCTGCAAGGTGGAGGTGGTAAAGGGGGGCTGCGGGTTGCGCCGGACCTTGCGCCGCTCAATGGAGCGGACACTCAGTTCCTCAGCTTCCACCGCGCGTTTGGCGGCTTCGGCCTGCTCGGCATTGCCAAGGTCAAACTGGTCGAGCTTTTTGCCGTTCAGGTGTGTCAGGCGCGCGGTAAAGGGTGCGTTGCCCGGCGTGAGCAGGGACGCGGTTACACTCCAGTATTCCCGCGGCTTAAACACCTCGATCTCGGCCTCACGCTCGCAGATCAGGCGCAGGGCAACGGATTGTACCCGGCCAGCACTGCGCGAGCCGGGCAGCTTGCGCCACAGAACGGGGGAGAGGGTAAAGCCTACCAGATAATCCAGCGCGCGGCGGGCCAGATAAGCCTCGATCAGTGGCAGATCAAGCTCGCGGGGGTGAGCCATGGCGTGCTTGATGGCGCTTTTGGTAATTTCGTTAAACGTGACACGCTGCACGTCCACGCCTTTGAGCGCGTTGCGCTCCTCCAGCATGGCGCGCACATGCCAAGAAATGGCTTCCCCTTCCCGGTCCGGGTCAGTGGCGAGGTAGAGGTGCTTGGCACCCTTGAGCGCCTTGATAATGGCAGCAACCTGCTTTGTGCCGCGTTCATCGGCCTGCCACTTCATGGCAAAGCCGTCATCGGGCAGGACGGACCCATCTTTGGGGGGGAGGTCGCGCACATGTCCAAACGATGCAAGCACCGTGTAGCCATCGCCCAGATATTTGTTGATCGTTTTAGCCTTGGCTGGGCTCTCGACCACAACAACGTCAGTCATACTCTCTCCGACCTGCCCGGAAGCAGCACTTACCTACTCGTTTCTGCCTGCCCGTTAGTTAGCCCAACGCGACCATCCTGATAGGTGGTCACCTGACCTGACAGCTCAAGCTGGGTGAGCGCGGCCAGAACGACAGAAGCCGAGAACTGGCAGCGCCTTATAAGATCGTCAACAGCTATGGGTGTAAAGGACAGAAGATCAAGCAGCTGTCTGGCAGGGGTGGGCGCTGCATGCTGCTGTGCTGGCAAGGTCGGTGCTGTATGCGCAAGGCTTTGTTTTTGTGGTGAATTTTTAAAATCCTTCCCCTCCGTGCCTGTGGTGGCGGAGGGGGGAAGAGATGCAAACAGGTCAAGCGTGGATTTTGTGCGGCTCAGGGCCAAAGGCGGGTTTTGGGGTGGAGTTACGGCAATATGGGGCAGAATATCGGACACACGCTCAACCAGAATGGCCCCCTTGCGCAGCAGATCATTGCTGCCCCTGCACCTTGGGTCCAGCGGGGAGCCGGGCACGGCAAAGACCTCTCGCCCGTAATCGGCGGCCATGCGTGCCGTAATCAGCGTGCCAGAATGGGGGGCTGCCTCCACCACCACACAGCCAAGGGCCAGCCCTGCAATAAGCCTGTTCCGGCGCGGAAAATGGCGGCCTTGCGGGGCGGTGCCAAGGGGCGCCTCGGTCACAACTGCGCCCATTTGGGCAATGCGTGCCTGCAAATCGGTGTTCTGGGGCGGGTAAGGGCAGTCCAGCCCACCTGCTATGGCGGCAACGGTCAGGCCCTGTTTGTAAAGCGCGCCATGATGGGCGGCACTGTCTATCCCCCGTGCCAGACCGGAAATAACGCTCAGGCCGGAGTCGGCTATTTCCGTGGCCAGGCTTTCGGCCAGCCGTAACCCCTGGGCCGAGGCATTGCGTGCTCCGACAATGCCAACGCCCGGCTGGCTCAGGCAGGCGGGGTCGCCCAGAATGCTCAGTACGGGTGGGGCATCGGGAATATGCCGCAAAAGGGGTGGGTAGTGCGGGTCCAGCAGGGTCAGGAACTGCCCGCCGAGGGCCAGCGTGTTCTCAATTTCGCGCTCAATGCTGTCCCGCGGGGGAATGCTGGGGCGTGTGCGCCCTCTGGCGGGCAGACCCGGCAGGGCATCCAATGCCGTCTCTGGCGTGCCATACTGCGCGACCAGCCGCTGCCATGTGCGCGGACCAACTTGCTCGGTCCGCGCAAGGCGCAGGGCTGCATACAGGCTGCTCATGCGAAAGGGTGGAGCAACCGGCACAAAGGCCGGTCAGTCCTTTTTCTGACCAATGCGGGACTCGGTCCCCCGCAGGATACGGACAATGTTTTCATGATGGCGGGCAATGACCAGCAGGCTGATCAGCAGCGTTGCCATGGGTTTTGGGCTAGCCTGAAAGGAAAACCCATACAGGGCCAGAATAACAACGGGCATGACCACAAAGGCAGCCAACGCCCCGGCGGAGGAAATGCGGGAGAGCTTGGCAACCCCCAGCCACACGGCACACCCGACCAGCCCGGTAATGGGGGAGAGGGCAAGCAGTGCCCCCAGCCCCGTGGCCACGCCCTTGCCCCCCCGAAAGCCCAGAAAAACGGGGAAACAGTGCCCCACCACCGCCGCAAGGGCCGCAAGAGATGCGGTATGGTCGGAATAATCGGGTGAGGTCATGACCCATGCGATCAGAACCGCCAGAAACCCCTTGCCTGCATCCAGCCCCAGCGTTGCGGCGGCAAGGTCCTTGCGGCCGGTGCGCAGCACGTTGGTCGCGCCAATATTGCCCGAGCCGATGCTGCGTAAATCCCCCGCACCGCCAAGGTTGGTCAGGATCAGCCCGAACGGAACACTCCCCAGCGCGTAACCCATGAACGCCATGGCCGCCATAAGCCACAGCACGTAGGAGGGAAGCTGCCCGCTCATGCCGCGTCTGCCTCATAAACGCGCTGGCCAGCCTTCCATGTGCCCAGTACGCGGCCTTCCAGCGGGCGGCGGTCAAATGGAGTGTTCTGCGCACGACCGGGGAGCTTGCCTGCTGTTACCAGCCAGCTCTGCTCTGGGGCAAACAGGCACAGGTCGGCCATGGCCCCTACGGCCAGTGTTCCGGCTTCCACGCCCAGCAGGCTGGCGGGGCGGTAGGTCAGCAGGCCAAGGGCCTGTGGCAGACCCAGCGTGCCATCATGCACACGCGCAAGGGTTACGCCCAGCAGCGTCACCATGCCCGTGCCTCCGGTTGCGGCCTGCGCAAAGGGCAGGCGCTTGTCATCCGCATCCCGCGGGTGGTGGTCGGAGGCAATGGCGTCAATCGTGCCATCGGCCAGCCCGGCACATACGGCCAGCCGGTCTTCCTCGCTCCGCAGGGGGGGGGAGAACTTGGCGTAGGTTCTGAAATCGCCAATCGCGTTTTCGTTCAGGTCAAAATAGGGGGGGGCTGTATCGCATGTCACGTTCAGCCCGCGCACCTTGGCCTGACGGATCAGGTCCAGCCCTTCTCCCGTGGAGACATGGCCAAAATGCAGGCGTCCCCCGGTCAGTTCCGCCAGACGGATGTCCCGCGCGATCATGATCGATTCGGCCGCTGTGGGAATGCCCGCAAGCCCAAGGCGGGTGGCCAGTGCGCCAGATGTGGCACACCCTGACCCGGCAAGGGATGGGTCTTCGGGGTGCTGCACCACCATGGCGTTAAACCCGCTGGCATAGGCCAGAGCAAGCCGCATAAGGCGGGAAGGGTCTATGGCGCGGTTACCATCGGTAAAGGCCACGGCTCCGGCTTCGTGCAGCAGGCCGATTTCGGCCAGTTCCTTGCCTTCGCACCCTTTGGTCAGGGCCCCATAGGGCAGAATGGTTACAGCCCCGGTTTCCTCCCCCCGGGCGCGGAGCATCCGGACCAGAGCAGGGTTATCTATGGCGGGTTTGCAGGTGGGGAGTACTGCAATGGTGGTAATCCCCCCGGCAGAGGCAGCACGGGTGGCGGAGGCTATGGTCTCACGGTATTCGTAACCGGGTTCACCAATTTCCACGCGCATGTCCACAAGACCGGGGCAGAGCACGGCACCTTGCCCATCCACATGGGCGGCACCTTCCGGCCTGCCTTCTGCACCGGGTTTGTCTATGCCGGCTATCTGCCCGTCGCGCACAAGCAGGCGACCGGGCTGGTCCAGCCCGGAGGCCGGGTCGATCAGGCGGACATTTTCAAAAACAACGGTGGTCATGGCGTTTGCCTGCTGCGTGTAAGGCGGTCCAGAACGGCCATGCGTACGGCCACACCCATTTCCACCTGTTCCTGAATAACGCTCTGGTCGGAATCGGCAACGGAGCTGTCAATTTCCACGCCCCGGTTCATGGGGCCGGGGTGCATGACCAGTGCGTTTTTGTGCGCCAGATCCAGCCGCCTGCGGTCCAGACCAAAAAAGCGGAAGTATTCGCGCGCGCTGGGAATAAGCCCGGAGGACATGCGCTCGCGCTGCAGGCGCAGCATCATCACCACATCCACATCGCGCAGGCCGTCTTCCATGCTGTGGTGGATGTCCACCCCAAGCTGTCCAAGGTTGCCCGGTACCAGTGTGGGCGGGCCTACAAGGCGCACGGAACTGCCCATTGTGGTGAGCAGATGAATATTGGAGCGCGCCACGCGGGAATGGGCGACATCCCCACAGATGGCGACTTTAAGCCCCCCCAGAGTGCCATGGTGGCGGCGGATGGTCAGCGCATCCAGCAAAGCCTGCGTGGGGTGCTCGTGCATGCCATCGCCCGCATTCACGACCGAGGCTTCCACCTTGCGGGCCAGCAGGGCGGGCGCACCGGACTGGGAGTGGCGGACCACCAGCAGGTCCGTGCGCATGGCATTAAGGGTGGCTGCGGTGTCCAGCAGGGTTTCCCCCTTGTTCACCGAGGACTGGGCGACGGACATGTTGATCACGTCCGCCCCCAGCCGCTTGCCTGCCAGTTCGAAGGAGGTACGCGTGCGCGTACTGTCTTCAAAAAACAGGTTGATCAAGGTGCGCCCGCGCAGCACATCGCGCGGGACCTTGCGGGAGCGGTTGAGCAGGGCATAGCTCTCGGCCAGATCCAGCAGCGGCTCGATCTGGTCTGGCGTCATGCCCTCCAGCCCGAGCAGATGCCGGGTGTGGCGGCCGGGAAAGCTAGCCATGCAGAACGGCTCCTATTCTGGCCAGTGTTTCATCCCGGCCGAGTGCCTGCAACGTGGCATCAATCCCGGGGGAGGAGTTGGAGCCGGTTACGGCCGCGCGCAGTGGCTGGGCAACCTGACCAAGCTTGTGGCCACCACGCTCGGCAAAGGCGCGCAGGGCGGCATCTATGTTTTCGGGGCTGAAGGGTTCCACCACGGCCAGATCCCGCGCCAGTTCACCCAGCAGGGCGCGGCCTTCGGGGGTGAGCAGCTTTTCGGCCTTGGCGTTCATGGGCAGGGGCACATGGCGGCCAAGGAAGGCGGCGTTCTCGGTCAGTTCAACCAGTGTGCGTGCGCGTTCCTTAAGGCCGGGCATAAGGGACAGCACACGGGCACGGGTGGTTTCGTCCACATTAACGCCTTCAACTTTTTTCAGGCGTTCCATAACGTCATCCGTCAGGCGCACGTCATCCGCCTGCCGCAGCCATACGGCGTTGATGTGGTCGAGCTTGGCGTAATCCATGCGCGAGGGCGCACGGCCCACACCATCAATGTCGAACAGCTTGATCTGTTCTTCGCGCGAGAGGATTTCCGCATCCCCATGCCCCCAGCCCAGACGGAGCAGGTAGTTGCAAAGGGCTTCGGGCAGGTAGCCCATGTCGCGGAATTCCACCACGGACTGCGCGCCATGGCGTTTGGAAAGCTTGGCGCCATCGGGGCCATGAATAAGCGGCAGGTGGCCAAAGCGCGGCAGGTCCCAGCCCATGGCGCGGTAGATCATGGCTTGGCGGAAGGTGTTGGTCAGGTGGTCATCACCACGGATCACGTGGGTAATGGCCATGTCGTGGTCATCCACCACCACGGCGTGCTGGTAGGTGGGGGTGCCATCGGAACGCAGGATGATCATGTCATCCAGTTCCACATTGGCCACGCGGACTTCGCCCTGCACCAGATCATCAATAACCGCATCCCCTTCACGCGGGGCCTTGATGCGGATGGCGTAGGGGGCACCTGCGGGCGCGTCTGCCGGGTCGCGGTCGCGCCACAGGCCGTTATAGCGCGGGGGCAGGCCATTTTTTGTGGCGTCTTCGCGCATCTGCCTGAGTTCTTCTGGCGTGCAGTAGCACTTGTAGGCCAGACCTTTTTCAAGCAGTTCCAGTGCAACCTCGCGGTGGCGTGCCTCCCGCGAGGACTGGAAGACGGGTTCCTCATCCGGCGTAATGCCCATCCAGTCCAGACCCGCAAAAATAACATCTACGGCCTGTTGGGTGGAGCGTTCGCGGTCGGTATCTTCAATACGCAGGAGGAATTGACCGCCATGGTGACGGGCAAAGAGGAAGTTGAACAGGGCTGCGCGGGCGTTGCCAATATGCAGCAGGCCTGTCGGACTCGGAGCAAAGCGTGTGCGGATGGTCGTCATGGGGCGCTTCTTTATCACGCGCAGGCGCAGGGAGCCATATGCTGAACCCGATGTCTGTCATGGTGTTGCTGGATGCGGAGTTCAGGCGGTTGGTGCTGTGGGTTCCGGTCCTGCTGGCGCTGGGGGCGCTCGCCTATTTTTTATGGCCGTATGAGCCGGGGCTGCTCGGTGGTGTGGGCGTTCCCGCAGGGGTAGTGGGCCTGTGCCTTGGGGCCTGTTTTTACTGGCGGCAGAGTCTTGTGGCGCGGCTGGCTGGTGGGGCTGGCATGGCGTTGGCCGTGGGGTTTGGTGCAGCATGGTGCGCGGCACACCGCCAACCGCCCATGCCTGAACTGCCCCGCCGGGGTACCGAAATTTCCGGCATTGTGCGCGATGTTGCCTTTTTTCCCGCGTCCACAGGGCAGGGGGAGCCGGTACGGCGCGTGACCCTTGCGCAGGTGGTTCTGCATGATTTTGTAGATGATGGCATGGCCCCCCTGCGCCGCACTCTGGCTATACGGCTGGTGCAACACGATTCGGCCCTGCTCGCGCCGGGGGATGGCGTGCGGGTGCGGACTATGCTGCAGCCCCCGCCTTTTCCCGCCCTGCCCGGTGGGCGGGACAGGCAGTTCGAGGCATGGTTTTCCGGGCAGGCAGGAAGTGGTTATGCACTGGAGCCCGTGCAGGTGGAGCCGGGGGTACAGGGCAGGGTATCGGGCTTCTGGCAGGGGGTGGCTACCGTGCGCGGTCGGGTTAACGCGCGTGTGCGGGCTGTTCTGCCCGGCCCTTCCGGGGCTGTTGTTGCCACTTTGCTGGATGGCAGGGCAGAGGCCGTTCCGCAGGATGTGCGGGAAGATTTTGCCGCCTCCGGGCTTGCGCATCTGCTGGCGGTAGCGGGCTTGCACCTTGGCCTTGTTATGGGGGCGGCCATGCTGGTTTGCCGCATGGCGCTGGCCGCGTGGGAATATGCCGCCCTGCGGTGGCCCTGCAAGGCGCTTTCCGCTTTTGTGGCATGGGGTGTGGGCGGGGGGTATGTACTGCTTACAGGCGCGCACCTGCCCGCCGTGCGGAGCTGGCTTATGGCCAGTGTTGTGGTGCTGGGGCTTATGGTGGGGCGCAGGGCCGTGTCCATGCGGGGGCTGGCGCTGGCGGCAACCCTTATGCTGCTGGTGGCACCGCAGGTTGTGCTGGATGTGGCTTTTCAAATGTCCATGGCCGCGGTTATGGCGCTTGTGGCGGGGTATGAGCTCCTGCAACCCCGCCTGACCCGCCGCCTGTCCGGGCTTACGGGAGCCAGACACGGGCTGGCCCGGCATGGTGTTATGCTGGTGCTGACCAGCCTTTTGGCTGGCACGGCCACCTTGCCGGTGGTGATGGCCCATTTTGGGGTGGTGCAGCCGTTTTTTGTGCTGGCCAACCTGCTGGCCGTGCCGCTTATGGGCGTTTGGATTATGCCGCTGGGGCTGGCGGCGCTGGTGGCCATGCCCCTGCATGCAGAGGCCCCTTTTTTATACCTGATGGATGCCGGTGTGCGTGTTGTGCTGTGGCTGGCGCGGAGTGTGGCAGCTTGGCCGGGTGCGCGCATGGAGGTGCCCGCCATGCCCGGCTGGGGGCTTGCCGGTGTGCTTCTGGGCCTGTGCTGGCTGTGTTTGTGGCGGGGGCGGCTGCGGTGGTGGGGCATGCCTGTTGTACTGTGTGCCACCCTGAGCCCATGGCTAGTGAGCCGGCCAGACCTCCTGATCAGCCCGGATGGGCAGTTAATGGGGGTGCGCGACCACGCGGCCATACTGGTTATGGGCCATGCGCGGGATGAGCGGGCCATAAAGGCTGCCTGGGCGCAGGCACTGGCCATGCCTGTAACCGGTTTTTCCACCACGGCAGAGCAGGCGGCCGAAACACCCGATGGCAGCCTGATCTGCGGGGAGGGCGATGCCGGGGGCACCTGCACCCTGCTCCGCAATAAGCACGAAGTGGTGCTGCGTGTGCATGATCCCTCGGACGGGCGCAGCCTGCTCCCCCCAGACCTGTGCGCGCAGGCTGATCTGGTGGTGAGCGTGGCCCCCTTAAGGGAATCATGCCCCGATGTTGCAGTCCGGCTGGATCGTTTTTCTGCCTGGCGCGTGGGAGCACAGGCGGTTTTTCTGGCTTCGGGCGTGCGGGTGGTCAGTGACCGGCAAACACGGGGGGAGCGGCTGTGGGTGCTTAAGCCCGGCGGCCACGGTATGCCCACCCTGCCTCTGGCTCAGGCGGAATAAGGTGTGTGCTGGCGTGGCACCCACGCCTGTTTATGGGGCGTTAGTCAGCTTTCCGTGCTGTCAAACGCTTCCATCACCCGGCTGGAATAGACAAGGGCGGCCCCTGCGTTCAGCGCCACGGCCACGCCAAGGGCTTCGGCTATTTCCTCCTTGCTGGCGCCTACCTTGCGGGCGGCAGCGGAGTGTACGGCAATACAGCCATCACACCGTGTGGTTACGGCTACGGCCAGCGCAATCAGCTCGCGCGTTTTGGCGTCCAGATGCTTCAGTTCAGGCAGAGGTGTTTCCAGCGTTTGCAACCCTTTGAGTGTGTTTGGGGTTAGCTGTGCCAGTGCCTTGACGTTTTTTTGCATATTGGCGCGATAAGCATTCCAGTCGGTCATGACATGGACTCCGATATGGGTATGTTGGACCTTCCAACAGCACCAGAGCCCTTCGGCCTTGTCACGACACGGTTAGGAGAGGTGTTGATACTTGCGGAAAGAGCCTTCAAGCCGTTATCGGGCAGACTTATGACAGACATGAACACGAGCGGGGCCTCCGCTGCGACCGCACAGGGGCCTCTGGCAGTTTACCGGCAGCGCATTGCGACCGGGGACATCAAGAGCGATCCGGATCAGGCCCGTGTGGTCGAACGTCTGGACCAGTTGTGGCGCGAACTTGCCACCATGCCCGCGCGCGCGCCGCAGGCGGCCAGCCCCGCCAGCAAAGGCAGGGGCTTTCTGGCAGGACTTGCCAAAAAGCTGATGAGCCAGCCCGCACAGCCCACGCAGGACCGCCCGCGCGGGCTTTATATTGTGGGGCGGGTCGGCCGGGGCAAAACCATGGTCATGGATCTGTTTTTTGGCTGTGCGCCTGTCCGGCTCAAGGAGCGCATCCATTTTCTGCGCTTCATGCAGGACGTGCACCAGAAGCTGCATGCCCTCAAGGCCGCCAACCCCGGTATGGCCGACCCCATTCCCCCGCTGGCCAAAGCCATTGCAGCCCGTGTGCAGCTTTTGTGCTTTGACGAGTTTCAGGTGAACGACATTGCCGATGCCATGATTCTGGGCCGCCTGTTTGAGGCCCTGTTTGCCGATGGCGTGGTGATTGTGGCCACCTCCAACACCGAGCCTTCCCAGCTGTTCCAGAACAGACCGGGGGCGGATGCCTTTAAGCCGTTCATTGCCATTATCCGGCGTGAGCTGGATACGATCGAGCTGGATTCGCCACGGGATTACCGGCGCGGGCGCGAGCAGGACCGGCAGACATGGCTGGTCCCGGCCGATGCGCAGGCCCACGCCACGCTGGACCGTATTTTTGCCCATCAGGCCGGTGGTGCCAGCCCCCAGCCGGTCACGCTGGAGTTTATTGGCCGCAGTTTTGAGGTGGAGCAGGCGGCAGGGCCGGTGTGCCGGTTCGATTTCAACTCTTTGTGTGGAAAACCGCTGGGGCCGAACGATTATCTGGCACTGGCAAGGCGTTTTCCCGTTGTCGTGATCGACAACATTCCCTGCATGGGACAGGACGAGGCCAACCTGGCGCGGCGCTTCATTACCCTCATAGATGCCTTGTACGACAACGGAAACCTGCTGTTTGCCTCGGCTGCGGCCGCACCTGACAAACTGTTTACCGAGGGCGAGGGATCGGACGCATTTGCCCGTACAGCCTCCCGTCTGGCGGAAATGGGCAGTGAAAGCTGGCTTGAGCATGGTGCACAGGCAGCACAGGCGGCGCATAGCCTCGCTAGAGCGTGACAGGCGGTGCCCTTGTTCCGCTCCCATGGCCGGTCTAGCTCTTGAGACAGAAAGAGCCGGGGGCTGTGTGCTTCTGGCAAGGGATATCAAGGGCACTCTGCCGTATGGGTGGGGTGAAGGAAAAGATGGTCCGGCTTACGTTGGAGTGTGACACAACATCTGGTCTGCGGCGCGTGATCACCCCGCGACAGGGAGGAATGTGAGATGGCGGTATCGGATATGCTGGCAACCGCTCTGAACGGTGCCAATATCGCGTACCTTGCGGATTTGTATGCCCAGTGGGCAAAGGATCCAAAAAGTGTAGATCCCTCCTTCGATATTCTCTTCAGCTCGCTGGGGGATGACGAGGCAGCCGTGCTGCATGATGCGCTTGGCGCATCCTGGGCACCGCGCCCGTCCATTATTACGGGGGAAGAGCCGCCACCGCCTGCCAAGGGTGGCCCGGCTGGCGGTCTGGCCGCGCAGGATAGTCTGGCTATTGCCCGGCTGGTCCGCGCCTACCGCGAATTTGGTCATCTGGAAGCAACGCTTGACCCGCTCGGGCTCAAGGTTCCCACCCAGCGTGAGGAACTGAACCCCCAGACCTACGGCTTTGGCCCCAAGGATCTGGAGCGTGAGGTTTTTATTGGCTCCCTGCTGGAGCCTCTGCTCAAGGGGCGCAACACAGCCAAGGTCAAGGACGTTATTGCGGCCCTGCGCACGGTATACTGTGGCAATATTGGTGCGGAATACCTGTATGCCCGGAATACCGAACAGCGCGAATGGTTCCGCAACCGGCTGGAAAGCGATAACTGGCAGCAGAATGTCAGCGTGGCCGAACGCAAGAGCATTCTTAAAAATCTGGCTGAAGCAGAAGGGTTCGAAGCCTTCTGTCAGAAGCGCTACGTGGGTGCGAAGCGCTTTGGGCTGGAAGGGGGGGAAATCTCCATTCCCGCACTGCACGCCATTGTGGACCAGTCCGCAGTGCAAGGTGTTGGCTCGGTCACTATCGGCATGGCCCATCGTGGCCGCCTGAACACGCTGGTCAATGTGGTGCGCAAGCCTTACGTGGCCATTTTTAACGAATTTGCCGGTGGCTCCTTCAAGCCCGACAATGTGGAAGGCTCGGGGGACGTCAAGTACCATCTGGGGTCTTCGGCGGATGTGGAAGTGAGCGGGCGCTCGGTGCATATTTCGCTCCTGCCCAACCCTTCGCATCTTGAGGCCGTGGATTCCGTTGTGCTGGGCAAGGTGCGCGCAACGCAGGATGATGCGGGCGATACGCAAAACCGCACTGGCAGCATGGGCATTATCATTCATGGTGATGCGGCATTTGCCGGGCAGGGTATTGTTTACGAAACCTTTGCCATGTCCCAGCTCCCCGGCTACCGCACGGGTGGAACCATCCATATGGTGGTCAACAACCAGATCGGCTTTACCACCAACCCCGAATGCGGGCATTCCGGTGTGTATGGCACTGACCTTGCCAAATCCATTGAGGCACCTGTCCTGCATGTGAATGGGGATGATGCCGAGGCCGTTATCTACGCCTCACGCCTTGCCGCGGATTACCGCCTCAGATTTGCCAGCGACATTGTGCTCGACATTGTCTGCTACCGCCGCCATGGCCACAACGAAACGGATGAGCCGGTCTTTACCCAGCCCGTCATGTACAAGGCCATTGCCAGCCACGAAACGCCGCACACCCTGTATGCCCGCCGTGTTGTGGAAGCAGGGGTCATGACCGAGGCCGAAACGCAAGCTCAGTGGGATGCGTTCCAGGATCGGCTGGAAGCGGATTACAAGGCTGCCGAATCCTACAAGGTTAACAAGGCAGACTGGCTGGAAGGCGGCTGGAAGGGGCTAACCGCACCGGGGCAGAAGCCCGAGCAGGCATGGCCCGATACGGGTGTGGCACTGGATGCGCTGCAAAAAATTGGGGCTGCCATTACCAAGGTGCCCGAAGGGTTCAACCTCAATTCCAAAATTGCGCGCCAGCTCAAGGCCAAGGCGGCCATGTTCAGCTCGGGCGAAGGGTTCGACTGGGCAACGGGTGAGGCCATGGGCTTTGGCTCTCTCCTGCTGGAAGGCCACCGTGTGCGCCTGTCTGGTGAGGACTGCCAGCGCGGGACCTTCAGCCAGCGCCATGCAACATGGACCGATCAGGTCAACCAGACCCCCTGCACACCGCTGAACCATATTCAGGCGGATCAGGCCAAAATCGAAATCTGGAACTCGCTACTGTCCGAATACGGTGTGCTGGGTTTTGAATACGGTTACTCCGTGCGCAACCCGCAGACGCTGGTGCTGTGGGAAGCCCAGTTCGGGGACTTCGCCAACTGTGCGCAGGTCATTATTGACCAGTTTATCGCATCGGGTGAGACCAAGTGGCTGCGCATGTCCGGTCTGGTGCTGCTTCTGCCCCACGGGTACGAAGGGCAGGGGCCAGAACACTCCTCCGCACGTCTGGAGCGTTATCTCCAGCTTTGCGCGGAAGATAACATGTTTGTCTGCAACATCACCACGCCTGCAAACTACTTCCACGCGCTGCGCCGCCAGCTCAAGCTGGATTACCGCAAGCCGCTGGTGCTGATGGAGCCCAAATCCCTCCTGCGGCACAAGCTCGCGGTTTCCGCTCTGGCCGATTTCGGACCGGGGACGCGCTTCAGTCCCGTTCTGCCCGAGGTGGATGCTCTGGGGCCGGATGCCAAGGTCCGCCGTGTGGTGGTCTGCTCGGGCAAGGTTTATTACGACCTGCTTGCCGCCCGGCGCGAAAAGGACATCAAGGATGTCGCCATCGTGCGTGTGGAGCAACTCTACCCCTTCCCAGAAGCAGCACTCGCAGCCGAGCTCAAGCGTTATCCTGAGGCAGATATTGTCTGGTGTCAGGAAGAAACGGAAAATGGTGGCGCGTGGCACTTTGTGGACCGGCGGATTGAAAAAGCTCTGGTGCGTGCAGGCCACAAGGCGGGGCGCCCGCAGTATGTGGGGCGTGCTGCCGCAGCCAGCCCGGCAACGGGTCTTGCGCGTATCCATGCCGCCGAGCAGGCGGACCTTGTGGACCGCGCACTTGGGCTGAAGGCGGCTCGCTGAGCAGGGTCTGGAATTTTAGAAAAATTGTCCGCCTTACGCGGAAGAAAAACCCTGTGTGGCAAAACCATTACCCCACACAGGGGCTTTCTTGAGAAGAATGGGGAACAGGATGTCAGTCGAGATCAAGGTGCCAACACTGGGCGAGAGCGTGACCACGGCAACCATTGCCAAATGGCTGAAGCAGCCGGGTGAGGCGGTCAAGGAAGACGAACCAGTCGTTGAACTTGAAACTGATAAGGTCAGTGTGGAAGTTGCCGCCCCGCAGGCTGGTGTGCTTGGCCCGCAGGCCGTCAAGGAAGGGGACGAGGTTGAAGTGGGTGCCCTGCTGGCAACCGTTGAACCCGGCAAGGCAGGGGCAGCCCCCGCAGCGCCCAAGGCTGTAGCCGCGGAAAAGAAGGTGGAAGCCCCTGCAACTCCCGCCCCCGCAGCACAGCCTGCGGCCGGGGCAGTTGATTCTGCAGCTGCTCTGCCTGCTGCACGCAAGATCATGGCCGAAAATGGCCTGAGTGCCGGGCAGGTTGGTCAGGGCACGGGTCTTGGCGGGCGGATTACCAAAGGCGATGTTCTGGGCTTTTTGTCCCAGCCGCAGGGGGCAGCCCCCGCCGCCGCACCCAAAGCCGCCCGCAAGGACGACCCGCGTGAAGAACGCGTAAAAATGACGCGCCTGCGCCGCACCATTGCCCGCCGCCTGAAGGAAGCGCAGAACACGGCGGCCATGCTGACCACGTTTAACGAAATCGACATGTCCGGTGCCATGGCGCTGCGTGCCGAATTCCAGGACAGCTTTGTTAAAAAGCATGGTGTGAAGCTGGGTTATATGTCCATCTTCTCCCGTGCTGTTATAGCGGCACTCAAGGAATTCCCGGCCATTAACGCCGAAATCGATGGTGAGGACGTAATTTACCGCGACTTCATCAACCTTGGTATTGCCGTGGGTGGCCCCAACGGTCTGGTGGTGCCGGTTATCCGCGATGCCGATAAAATGGGTTTTGCCCAGATTGAAAAAACCATTTCCGGGTTTGGCAAGGCCGCGCGGGAAGGCACACTCAAGCTGGACGAACTCTCCGGTGGTACCTTCTCCATCACCAATGGCGGCATTTACGGTTCGCTGCTGTCCACCCCGATCCTGAACTCCCCGCAGTCCGGTATTCTGGGCATGCATTCCATTCAGGAACGCCCGGTTGCCGTAAACGGTCAGGTGGTCATCCGCCCCATGATGTATGTGGCCCTGTCCTACGATCATCGCATTGTGGATGGTAAGGAGGCGGTCAGCTTCCTTGTCCGGCTCAAGCAGAATGTGGAAGACCCCCGCCGCCTGTTGATTGACGTCTGATCTGACACTGGCACAGGCCGGAGGCTGCTTGGGTGCTGCTCTCCGGCCTTTCCTTTTTTGCAGACCCTAACGTGAGCGAGACAATACCCATGCCGACCGAAATTAAAGTACCAACCCTTGGAGAAAGTGTGACCACCGCCACGGTAGGGAAGTGGCTGAAGCAGCCGGGCGAAGCGGTCAAGGAAGACGAACCGGTTGTGGAGCTGGAAACGGATAAGGTGAGCGTGGAAGTGCCTGCCCCCGCCGCCGGTCGGCTGGAAAACCACGCGGTCAAGGAAGGGGACGAGGTTGAAGTTGGTGCCGTGCTGGCTCTGCTGGAAGCCGGAGCCGCAGGCAAAGCCGCTGCCCCGGCGGCACAGGCTGCTCCCGCTCAGGCGGCATCTGCCCCCAAGGCAGAAGCACAGGCCGCTCCCCTGGCCGAGACAGATTATGACGTTGTGGTTATTGGTGCGGGCCCGGGTGGGTATGTTTGCGCCATTCGTGCAGCGCAGCTTGGCTTTAAGGTTGCCTGCGTGGAAAAACGCGCAACTCTTGGTGGCACCTGCCTTAATGTCGGCTGCATTCCTTCCAAGGCGCTACTTCAGTCTTCAGAAAACTATCATGCAGCAGGGCATGATTTTGCTGCCCATGGCGTGCTGATTGATAGCGTAAAGCTTGATCTGGCCAAAATGCAGGCCCGCAAGGCCGACATTGTTGGTGCCAACGTGAAAGGGGTTGAATTCCTTTTCAAGAAAAACGGCATCACCTGGCTTAAAGGCCACGGCAAGGTTGAAGGCACAGGCCGCCTGAGTGTGGACGGCAAGCCGGTAACCGCCAAGCACATCATTATTGCCAGCGGGAGCGACAGCGCAAACCTGCCGGGTATTGAGGTGGACGAAAAAGTTATTGTCACTTCCACAGGTGCGCTTGAACTGTCTGAAGTGCCCAAGCGTCTGGTGGTTATTGGTGGCGGCGTTATCGGGCTGGAACTGGGTAGCGTATGGCATCGCCTTGGTGCGGAAGTTACCGTGGTTGAGTTTCTGGACCGTCTGGTGCCCGGCACCGATAATGAAGTGGCGGCACAGTTCCAGAAACTGCTGACCAAGCAGGGCTTCAAAATGAAGCTGGGCCACAAGGTGACCAAGGCCGAAAAAACCAAAAAAGGCGTTGTGCTCAGTATCGAACCATCGGCTGGTGGCGCGGTGGAAACGCTGGAAGCCGATGTGGTTCTGGTTGCGGTTGGCCGTACGGCAGCCAGCAAGAACATGGGGCTGGAAGAAGCCGGTATTGCGCTGGACAAGCGCGGCCGTGTGGAAGTGGATGCCCATTACGCAACCAACGTGCCCGGTATTTACGCTATTGGGGACGTTATTGCGGGCCCCATGCTGGCCCACAAGGCGGAAGAGGAAGGTGTGGCGCTGGCCGAACTGCTGGCCGGGCAGGCCGGGCACGTTAATTACGATGCTATTCCCGGCGTGATTTACACATGGCCCGAAGTTGCCTCCGTGGGCTTTACGGAAGAGCAGCTCAAGGACAAGGGTGTTGCTTACAAGACCGGCAAGTTCCCCTTCCTTGCCAATGGCCGCGCACGCGCACTGGGCATGACCGATGGCTTTGTGAAGGTGCTGGCCGACAAGCAGACAGACCGCGTACTGGGTGTGCACATTATTGGCCCCGCAGCAGGTGAGCTGATTGCCGAAGCCACCATGGCGATCGAGTTTGGTGCCTCGGCGGAAGATATTGGCCGCGTCTGCCACGCGCACCCAACCCTGAGCGAAGCCGTAAAGGAAGCTGCTCTGGGCGCTGACAACCGCGCGATCAATATCTAAGAAAATTTTCTTCTTGTTAGGACTAATGCCATACTCTCTTCCGTAGTTGCATACGGAGGAGAGTATGTATGTGTGTGGCAGGGAAGCTGGCAGTCTGCTTGGCCGTGGCTGGTGGTTTTCTGGCCGGGGTAAATATGGTGTATGCCCAAGGTGCGGCATGGCAGAACACAGGCCATGCCGGTGCTGGCACACAGGCTGCTACACCCCCTGCGGGTGTGGATGACCGCGCACTTGACCCCGCCTTTGCCGGAGTGTCTGGCGGCACACATCCTTCTCCTTCCTTTACAGACGACTCTCCCCCCATTCTTGGGGAGGATGCCGCCCGGCAGGAAGCATGGGCGCTGACACTGGCGTTCAGGCGCGAGGTGCCTGTCGCTGTTTCTGTTTCCTCAGCTTATAAAGCGGCATGGGTGGCTTTGGCCCGCCAGCAACTGGAGCAGGCAGGCTATGTGCTGGATCGCCCGCAGGTGCTTGTGGTGGTGGACCGCAACCCCAAAGTGCAGCGCCTTTGCCTGATTCTGGCCATTCCCGGTAGCGCGGACTGGCAGGTTATTGGCAGTACCAAAGTTTCCACCGGCACAACCGGGCGGCAGTATTATTATATTACTCCCACCGGCGTTTTCCCCAATTCGGCAACCCGGCTTGGCTACCGGGCCTTGGGTACCAAGAACGAAAACGGCATTATGGGGAACGGCACCACGGGGATGCGCGTCTGGGATTTTGGTTGGCAATGGGCTGAAAAAGGCTGGCTACCAAGCCGGGACAAAGTGCAGATCCGGCTGGAAATGCACGCAACAGATCCTGTTTATCTGGAGCAGCGGCTGGGCCATACGGCGTCCGAGGGGTGCATCCGTATTCCGTCATCACTCAATGTGTTCATTGACCGCCACGGGCTGTTGGATACGGAGTATGAACAACGCGCCACCGTGGACCGCAGGTTTGCAGCCCTCTTACGCAAGGACAGGGTTGCTTCCCCCATAGCCGGACTGCTGGTTGTGGTGGTGGATACAGCAGGGCTGGCCATGCCCCCGGCCGCTGCGGCTTTTAAAAACGAGGCTGCCCCACACAGGCCCATTGTGCATGGATAAGATTGGTCTTTATGCCTAGCTCTAGCTGCCGCTGAAGTGAGTTCCAGTGTGCGCAATGCCGCAAAAGCATAAAGCGCAAGCTGGGGGCTTGCGCTTTGCTGTGTGCTCCGGTTCAGCCTGTGTAAGCTTTGGCTTACAGGCCCGCAGGCAGCGTGCCGCCATTCTGCGCCAGTTTCTGGCGAACTTCCTTGATCAGCCAGATATTCATGCTCGCGCTGTCTTCCGTGCTGCCGGTGTAGCCCAGTTCTGCCGCCAGCTTTTTGCGGGCATCCAGCGAGCTATCCAGCCCCAGCAGTTTAAGCAGGTCCACAATGGACTCTTTCCAGTTCAGGTTCTGCCCGTTCTGGGTGGCAAGGCTTGTCAGCACGGCATCAACATTAACGGGGGAGCCTGCCGGGGGCACCGTGCCAGGTGCTGCTGCTGCGGCGGCACTGGGCTGCGTGCCGGCATTGGCGGGGGATGTGGTGTCTGGCGTTGCAGCTTTGGCGTGATGAAAAATGGCAGATAAAATGGAACCAAAAATGCTCATGGGGGTAACCCTTTCATAAGATACAATGCGATCGTGTGAGGTAAGATAACCTGACAAATCTGGCAGGAAAGAGACAGTTTTGTGCAAGCGCATGGGTGTGGAGGCTAACGGTGGCATGTTCTGGCGTGCAGGCACGGCAAAAAGCCGCAGCCCTACGGCAGGCAAAGACCATGCCGGTGCTAACGCCCGGAGCCGGGGCCGGTTCGGGTTAAAAACCGCGACCAGTCAGGAATTTTTTGTAGGGGAGAAGGGGCAGGCCACGGCACGTGCGGTGCTGGCAGGGCCAAAGCCCGAAGAAGGGTAGGGGGTATTCCGTAAGGAATGCTCCCCCACCCTTCGTTCAAGATATTTTAGTAACGGTATTCTTCGTGCTTGAAGGGACCGTTAACCGGAACGTCAATGTACTTGGCCTGTGTTTCGCTCAGCTTGCTCAGCTGCGCGCCAACTTTGGCCAGATGCAGGGCTGCAACTTTTTCGTCCAGCTTTTTGGGCAGGGTGTAAACGGCAACATCATACTTGCCTTCAGGTGCCGTCCACAGTTCGATCTGGGCCAGCGTCTGGTTGGTGAAGGAAGCAGACATCACAAAGGACGGGTGGCCGGTTGCGTTGCCCAGATTGACCAGACGGCCTTCGGACAGAACAATCAGGCGCTTGCCATCGGGGAACACCACTTCGTCAACCTGCGGTTTGATGTTTTCCCATGTGAAGTTGCGCAGCCCGCCGATCTGGATTTCGGAGTCAAAGTGGCCGATGTTGCACACGATTGCGCGGTTTTTCATGGCGCGCATGTGGTCAACGGTAATGACGTCCACGTTGCCGGTTGCTGTTACAAAAATGTCCCCACGCGGTGCAGCGGCTTCCATGGTGACCACTTCGTAGCCTTCCATGGCGGCCTGCAGGGCGCAGATCGGGTCCACTTCCGTTACCAGCACGCGGCAGCCAGCATTACGCAGGGAGGCAGCGGAGCCTTTGCCCACGTCACCATAACCGGCAACAACGGCAACCTTGCCTGCCATCATGACGTCGGTACCACGGCGGATGGCGTCCACCAGGCTTTCACGGCAGCCATACAGGTTATCAAATTTGGATTTGGTAACGCTGTCGTTCACGTTGATGGCGGGAACCTTCAGCGTGCCTTTTTTCTGCATTTCCCACAGACGGTGCACACCCGTTGTGGTTTCTTCCGACAGGCCCTTAACCTTGGCCAGCAGTTCGGGGTACTGCTCGTGCATCATCACGGTCAGGTCACCGCCGTCATCGAGGATCATGTTCGGGGTCCAGCCATCGGGGCCCTGAATGGTCTGCTCGATACACCAGTTGAATTCGTCTTCTGTCAGGCCTTTCCATGCGAACACCGGAATGCCAGCAGCGGCAATGGCTGCGGCAGCGTGGTCCTGCGTGGAGAAAATGTTGCAAGAAGACCAGCGCACGGTTGCACCCAGAGCGACCAGCGTTTCAATCAGAACCGCGGTCTGGATGGTCATGTGCAGGCAGCCGGCAATACGCGCGCCCTTAAGGGGCTGGCTTGCGCCGTATTCTTCGCGCAGTGCCATCAGACCCGGCATTTCGCCTTCAGCAATGGAAATTTCCTTGCGACCCCAATCGGCCAGCGAGAGGTCCTTTACCTTATAGTCGCTCATATTATCCTGTCTTTCTATGCAAAGTGCTGCTTTGCTATACAGCCATAGACGGCCATAGGCCAGCCGGAACAGGTATGGCAGGTCTGGTTTTATGTGGTTTTGCTTGCCACAACCGCGGTTTTCTGGTGTCCAGCACTTGTTAATCAAAGACTAAATTATGCGGGTTGTAACGGGTTTGTTCTAATGGCTGTTGTGCGTTCCGTCGTGTTTAATATTGTGGCTTTTGTGCTGACCGGGGTCATGGGGGTTGGCGCATTGCCAATCCGCTGGTTTATGCCCGGGCATGCGCTGGCCTATGCCAAGTTGTGGTCGCGGCTGGTCCTGTGGCTGTTCCGTACCATCTGCGGGGTGCAGGTGCGTGTGAGCGGGCTGGAACATCTGCCACAATCCGGCCCGGCCCTTATTGCCTCGCAGCATCAGTCTGCGTTCGATACGCTGGTATGGATGCTGCTTCTGCCACGGCCATGCTATGTCATGAAAGGTGAACTCACCCGTATTCCCCTGCTTGGCCCCATGCTGGTCCTTACGGGCATGATGCCGGTCGAGCGCGCAGCGGGGGCGCGTGCCCTGCGGCTGCTGTTGCAGGGCACGGACAAGGCGGTGGCCGATAACCGGCAGATTATTATTTTCCCTGAAGGAACGCGCACCATGCCGGGCGAGCACGTGGCGCTCAAGCCCGGTATTGCCGCCATGTCCAGCCATACTGGGTTGCCGGTTATTCCTGTTGCCACCAATTCGGGCCTGTTCTGGGGACGTAATGCGTTTGTTAAACGCTCGGGTGTGCTGCATGTGTGCATTGGCCCAAGCATTGACCCGACCAGAAGAGCGGTCCTGCTGGAAGAGATTGAAAAAAGCTGGCGCGCGCTTGAACCAGGCTGTGGCCTGTAGCTTCAGGTACAGCTTGGCGGCAGGGGATAAACCACCCGTCATTGTGGATAACTTTGTGGAGTATGATCCATGTCATAAAAGGGTCATACCAGTATTGCCGCCTGATTTACTGCATGCCCTTAAGTAAATCAGGCAAAGGTATTTTGTGTGCGTTAGGGGCCGTATGGCTTTTTGTTAAAAAAATCCATTGTCTGCAAAGGGCTTTTTAAGTCTTATGTATTCAGTGCATTTGCTGTGGAATTGGGTGGAGGCATAGGCTAGGTTGCCGCAGGGCAAGGCGCTGCCGGGAAGGAAGTCAGGCTGTGGATAATTTTACGCGGCAGGCGGAAGACAGCCATTTGAGGTGGGGATGACACGCTTTGTAAAAACGGCCCTTGTAACGCTGGCCGCTGGTGTTGTGCTGCTTGGTGGCGGAGCAGGCGCGTTCCGCTGGAAGAGCCAGCAGTATCTGGACCAGCTTGTTACGCACCCTGCCGGGCTGTGCCAGATAACCTATCAGGGCAGGCAGCACACGGGGGGGCTGTTCCGGGCCGGTCTGGCATTGCAGGGCGTGCGCGTAGCCTGCACCCCCACCACGCATGGCGGGCCAGCCAGAGGGGCGGTGGAATACGCGGTCAGCCGTGTCTGGCTGGAGGTGGTGCCGTGGCACCCCTTGCAGGTGCATATGCGCTTGGACGGACCGCAGTCCTTTGCCGTGCCGTATGAACATGATGGTGTGGAGGATACACGCGCATTTGTGCTTGAAGGCAGCCCGGTAGATGTATTCTGGCCCGTGCGCTCCCGGCCTGCCGGCCGTGCTGCGTTTACCGCTCCGTTTGTGCATGTGCGTGCATCGGGTGTGAGCATGACCAACGTGCAGGGCGAATGGCTGTGGAACACACAGGCTACGTTTCAGGCCAGCGTGCTAGGCCTTTCCCTGTCGGTGGAGCAGATGACTGTCCCTGCCTGGCCGCAATATTTGCAAAACGTCAAAGCCGCTTTTTCCATGCCCGGCCCGTATGAGCGCCTGCGCGTGCTGGAACAGGAGGAGGAGAGCGGGCAGGCCATCTGGCCCGAACTGCTCGTGCAAAAAGCCTCGGCTGACTGGAATGGCCTCAAGCTGGGTGTGACCGGCCATGTGCGGGGTGGGCATGCCACAGCCATGACCGGTGATTTCTGGCTGACAGTCAGGGACTGGAAGCCTTTTGTGGAGCGCCTGCAACCTGAAAAAATCTTCCCCCCTGAGCAGGCAGCGGTTTTTAAAACCACATTGGAAGATATGATTGCCCGGGGGGACCGGTCAGGCGGCAAGCTCGTTCTCTCGCTCTCCGCACGCAATGGCTACGTGTATATGGGGGCTGTGCCGCTGGGGCAGATTTTACCAGTTGTAAGGCTGATGCAACCCCAACAGGGCACGCAGGCTACGCAGTAGTGCCGTGGGTGGTCAGAACGTGTCTTTACGTTTGCGCAGGCTGGCCAACGTTTGCGCATCGGGTGCGCGTAGGAACGGGTTTGTCGCGCGCTCAAGCCCAAGGGTAGAGGGCACGGTGGGCAATCCCTTGTCACGCAGGGCGCGTACTTCCTGCGTGCGTGCTGCTAGGGCGGGGTTTTCGGGGTCTACGCTCAGGGCAAAAAGAGCGTTGGAGAGCGTATATTCATGCCCGCAGCAGATGAGGGTCTGCTCTGGTAGGGCGCGTAACCTGCCCAGACTTGTAAACATCTGCTGTGCTGTGCCTTCAAACAGGCGGCCACAGCCAAGGCTGAACAGCGTATCGCCACAGAATAGGGCCGGGGGCTGGTCAAAGTAATAGGCAATATGGCCCAGCGTATGGCCCGGCATGGCAAGAACCTGCCCGGCGCTCTGGCCTATTTCCAGCCTGTCATTGTCATGCAGGGGCAGGTCCAGTGCCGGCATGCGGTGCTGTTCGGCTGCGGGGCCAGCCACTTTGGCATGGTAACGGGCGCGCAGGGCATCAGTGCCGCCAATATGGTCGTGGTGGTGGTGGGTGAGTAAAATAAAATCCAGCCTGTTCCCATCCTCAGCCAGTGCGCGTTCTATGGGGGCGGCCTCGCCGGGGTCCACAATGGCAGTTGTGCCAGTTGCTTCATCCCGCAGGAGCCAGGCGTAATTATCGTTCAGGACCGGAATGGCGCGAATGGTAAGGGGCATGGGGCCTCCTGCTGCTGGCTGGGTCATGGCTTTGGCGGGCCAATATATGATAGGCATGAACCATGCAAAATGCCATGCCGCGCGAAGAATGCTTTTACGGGACTCCACCGGGCAGAGTGTGTGTCAGCCTGCTGGGCGAGCGCATGCGGTGGTTCTGGCCGGAGCTTAAAAACCAGTCTGTTCTGGGGTTGGGCGGGGCAGTCCCTTACCTGCACGCACTGGGCGATGCATCCACCCTGCGCATTGGGGCCAGTTTTGGGGGCGTGCAGGGCGATATGGTTTTGCAGCCCGGTCCATGCTGCGTGGTGGACCCTGCGAGCCTTCCATTTGAAGCGCAGAGGTTTGACCGCATTGTGCTTGTGCATGCTCTGCAAGGGCGTGAAAACCCGCTGACCGTGCTGCGCTCCGCAGCGCGCGCGCTCAAGGATGATGGACGCCTGCTTATGGTGGTGCCCAGTCGGCTGGGTGGGCGGGCAAGGCTGCGGCGTACTCCGTTTGCGCGGGATGCCTCCTTTACGCGGCCCAAGCTGCGGCAGTTGCTGGCAGCAGCCATGCTGCGGGCCGAACAGTGGGATGAGGCCGTGTTCCTGCCCGCAAGTCAGGCCTGCCGCACGCTCCGGCGTGGTCGGCGGATGGATATTGCAGGCAAGGTGCTCTGCCCCGGTGGCGGAAGCCTTATTCTGGTAGAAGCCGTGCCGGAAATGTATTCTGCTCTTTCTTTGCCCGTGCAGCACAAAAAGGGGTGGCTTGCGCGTATGCGCATGCCCTCGGCTGGCATGGCCGGAGCGCCCAGAGCGGGAAAAACACCCTAGCCCGCACTGGGCACGGTTGAACGCATTGTATTCAGCCTGCACTCATGGTGTTATCCGCCGGTTTTCGTGTTCATAGGTTTTGGGGCTGGGTTCCATTCTTCTCTCTAGTGTTCTTTGTGGTCTGCTTCTGGTGCTGGTGGCACTGGGTGCTGTTGCTGCGCTGCCGGATAAAATCCTGCGTGGCATGGCATTCTGGCGGACAGAAATACTGGCGGTACTCTGGGCCATTGCCGGTGTAACAGCCCTGACCGGTGCCGCCTTCCGTGTGGAAGGGGAGTTGGGGTGGTTCCCCGTATTTGGGGCGGATGGGCCATCTTTGCCCATGCTGGCCATTCTGGCCTGTGTGGGGGCGCTGGTTGGCCGGGGGCGTGCTGGCGTGGCCTGTGTGCTGGCCTGTCTGGGGGTTCTGGCCCTTTCACCTCTGGTGTTTGGCCTGTTTACGGGTACGGCCCTTGTGCTGCTGGCTGGGCATGGCAAGCGCGGGCTGTGCCTGCCTTTTGCCGTGCTGCCTGCCTGTATTCCCGCCGATAGCAGCCTGTCTGTGCCGCTGCTGGGGGTTATGGTTCTGCTTGTTGGGTGGGCCATTGCCGTGCAGCGGGGGCCGTTGGGAGTGCTGCCTGCCTGTATTGGCCTGTTTTTGCTTGGGCGTTTGCTGGCCGAAGTGGGGGAGTTGCCCCTGCTGTCGCAAGGGGTGCTGCTGGCGTGTGGGGGTGTGGTTGCGTGTGCAGGGCTTGCGCAGGCCATGCGCAACCAGCAGGCCACGGCCCTTGTGGCAGGGCTGGCGGCCTGCTGGTACGGCATGCTCGTGCTGGCCCTTGTGCTGGCGCTTTCCTCCCCTCTGGGTGGGGCGGATACGTTTCGTACAACCGTAGTGCTGGGCATGGGGGCCCCTGTTGTGGCGCTGCTGGGCATGCTCTGGGTAGCCCAGCGGAGTGACGCAGGTGAGGGCGGTATATTGCACACCCGTGCGGCGCGGTGCCTGCTGGGTGTGGTGCTGGCCCAGTGCTCGGTTCTGCCACCCTGTGGTGGGTTTGCGGTCCTGTGGGCGGCTCTGGCGGGGGGCAGTTACTCGGTCGAGGCCACGCAGCCGGTCATGGCGCTCCTGGCGGTTATGCTGGTGGTGTTTTTTGTCGCCCTTGGAGTGATGTTGAGTGCCGCTCTGGTGCGTGCGGGCCTGCTGCTTCTGTCTGCCCCACAGGGGAAGGCGGATGCCCCCGCTGCCATGGTTCTGCCTTTGTGGGTATGCGCGGTACTGAGCAGTGTTCTGGCCTTTGTGCCGGGAACCTGGCTGTTTGTGGCAGACCATCTGGTGGTGGGGCCGCCCCTGCTACCCGTAACATGGCAGGACATGACAACAGTGCATTTTGCAGGGCACGCTGCCCGCCTGACGCCACTGCTGGTTTTGCTGGGGCTGGCGCTTGTGCTGCTTGCCACGGCTCTGTTGGTCCGGGTGTTTGGTTTTATGCCATTTGCCCCGGCTCTGCGGCAGGTTACAGCATGGCGGCAGGGTGCTCCGGTGTATGAGATTCCTCCGGACCGGAATGGCCCCGCATCTGTGGCAGAGGGGGGCTTTGGTGGGGGGCTGTTGCCTTTGTGGCCAGCATGGCGCGGGTTTTTTACCACGCCTGCGGCCGTTACGGCCCTGCGCGTACCGGGGGCAAGGGGTATTCTGCCACGCCGGGGAAAAGTTTTCTGGCGTTATGCACGGCGTTGCCTGTTTGTGGCCATAAGCTGGTGCGAAGCGCAGGGTATGGTTCTGATCCTGCTTCTTATGGGGGCAGGGCTGCTGGCCGGGCTGTTTGTGGGCAAATGACACATTCCATTCCCTGGGGCTGGGTCCTCCTCTTTTTGCCGCTTCTGGGCCTGCAAACACTGGCAATGGTGTTTGCAGCACCCTGGTTGAGCGGGCTTGTCGGGCGGGTGGCGGGGCGCCTGTCGGGTGTTTCGGCTTTTCCGGTCATGGGGCGGTGGCAGGATATAGGGCACCAGTTCCGCCGGCCTCGCTTGCAGCAGGAGGGCGCACAGCTGGCCAGTATTGCCTGTGCGGCGGCATTGGTGCTGGCCGTTCTGGGCTGTGCGCTGGTTCCTGCATTTACACTGGCGGTTCCCGGTTTTCCTGCACCGGGCCTGCTGTTGATCTGCTGCGTGCTGGTTATGGCGCTGGTGTGCCTGAACATTCCCTGTGTGCTGGGCGGTGGCTTGGGGGCTGTGCAGGGGGCTCGCGGCATGCTGGGGGCATTTTTGTTGCTGCCCGCGCTGGTGCCGGTTTTTCTGCTCTGTGGTGCGCGTGATTTTTCAGATTTTCTGGCCACGGTACACGGGCTTTCCCCCCTAACCGATGGCGCGCCTTTTGTGCTGGCCGGTGTGGCCCTGTTTTTAGTGCCCGCATTGGCGTGGCCTGTGCAGGATGGCCAGCTTGCCCTGCTGGCCGGGTCGGAGCGGGCTATGTGGCTCTGGGCGGCAGACTGTGTGCAAATAACATGGGTTGTGCTGGCGCTGGATACGGCATGGCCGGGCAGCCTTGCCTTGCCTGATGATGCGGGCATGGAACAGTGGCTGAGCCAGTGCATGCTCGGTTTTGGCCTGTGGGGTGCCAAGCTGCTGTTGGCTGCGGTGTTGCTTGCACTGGTCCGGCTGGTTGTGCTGCCCCCGCTACGGCGCGCGCGGGTAAGGCTGGTCAGTATCTTTTTGCTTGGAGTGCTGGCCTTACAGGTCACTTGGTCTGTTCACCCTTTTCTGGCCGAACGGGAGGATACCAGCGTGTCTGCCGTCTTGCAGGATAATTCGCAGGCTTCCGCCGCAGGTATGGAGGATACGCCATGACCCTTGTTGCCATTCTTGTGCCTATGGTGGCCTTGTGTGTTGTGGCGCGGGGTGTTGGTTTTCTGCTGCCCGCTGGGGTGGTGACTGCACTGGCCATGCTGGTGGATGGGCTTGCTCCGGTGCAGGAGGTAGGGGCCATGCTGGCGTTGCTGTTTGCAGCCCTGCCGCCGTTTTTTTTAACCCGCTACCAGCACGATGCCACGCACGAACGCACAGGGGCCGCCGTGCCGTTTTTTGCGCTGGCTCTTATGGTTTTGCTGCTGCTGGCCTGTAACCACGCGGGGAGCACGGTTTTTCCCGCAGGGCTGTGCACCATGGTAGCCGGGCTGGTGGCCGTTGTGTGCCGCCAGAGCATGGTCTGGCAGTGGGCGGGGCTTTTAACCTGTATTGAAGGTGTTCTGCTGTCTGCCGTATTGGGCCACCAGCCGGTGGTGCTGGGTGTGGCTGCTCTGGCCGGGGCGGTGGTGCTGCTCCTTGGGGGCATGTGCATCCACCGCATTATGCCGCGTGTTGTGCCTGTGCGTGCTGCTGGCCAGCGGGGCAGGCGCACGGAGCAGCCGGGCGGAGGGGCAGGCGCATGAGTGCTGGCATGGAAGCCACGGTTTTTCTGGCCGCACTGGCATTTGTGTGGCCCTTTATTGGTGCGCTGGTTGTGGCCGCGCTGCCGGCTCCCCATAGCCGTGAAGTCGCGATATGGATGGCCGCCATCGGTTGCGGGCTTGCGGTTGTCGTGTTCATGTTCCCTTCGGTCGGGAATGGCGCCAGCGGGTGGGATGATGATCCGGTGCAAAGGGCCGGGCGGGTCATGCTCGCCTTCGGCCTGCTGCTGCTGGTGCTGGAAAACGGCATCCAGCCCGACCGCCTGTTGCGTAGCCTGCCGCATGTCTGCACGGCTCTGGCGGGGCTTGCATGTGTTGCGCCTCAACCGGCTGTAGGGCTGGGTATTCTGGAACTGGCTCTGGCGTGGGGCGTGTTTGTTTTTACGCGCCCGGCCGGGCAGGCCAAAACCGGGTGGGGGTTAATCCGCACCGGGTCGGTGGGAACGGTCCTTGTGCTGTCGGGTCTGTTATTGCCGCAGGGGAGCACGGTTTCGGGCCTGATGATGGCATGTGGCCTTGTTATTTTAACCGGACTTGCCCCGTTTGGTCAGTTCTGGCGCGATGAGAACGATAGCTTCCTGTTTCTCCCGTTTGCGGGGGCATCCATCCTGCTGGCCATGCGGCTGCGCGGGCATGGTGGTGCTGCGTTTGAAATGGCTCTGGTGGCGGCGGGCCTTATTTCGGTCTGGTTAACGGCTGCTGCGGGCCGCGCGGGGGACAGGCAGAGGCTGTTCCGCACATTTCCGTCCGCGCTGGCACTTATGGCCGTTGGCGTGGAGGCGGATGTTGCGGCTTTGCTGTTCCTGTGTGGCTGGTGTCTGGCCGGGGGTAACCGTAGTGGGCGGGGCTGGGCGATTAATGTTCTGGCCTGTTTTCCCCCCGGTGCACCGTTTGTGGGGTGCCTGCTCCTGTTGTCTGTCATGACCGACTGGGCATGGCCCGTTGCGGTGCTGACCGTGTGCGGCATTCTGGCCGCCGTGCTGCGCGCCGTGCCGGACCGGGAGGCCGCCCGCCTGTTCTGGCCAGATGACATGGCCGGGCGCGTGGCATGTTCGGTGCTGACCGTTATGGGCTTTCTGGTGCCATTGGCCATGATGCTGGGGGCGTTCTGATGGATGTTGCCGCACTGATTTACGCAGGTGAACAGACCTCCACCCCATGGCGCTTCCGGCTGGATGAACTGGCCTGGCGCGATATGGTGGATATGCTTAAAGGGGATGATCTGCCCTTTGTCGGCCTGTGGTGTGATGGGGCGGATGTGCATGCCCTGTTCTTGCCCGATGGGCACCCACTCGCTGCAACGCTGGCGCTGGAAGGGGGGCGTTATCCTGCCCTTTCCCCCGCACGGGTTGCTGCCAGCCTGTATGAACGGGCGATCTATGACCTGTTCGGGGCAGAGGCCATGTGGGCGGTGGATGTGCGCCCTCTGCTAGACCATGATGTGTGGTCTGCCGCTCCACCGCTTTGCGCCGCACCCGGTCGGGGCGGGCAGCGCAAGGGACTTGTGGCGTTCCAGCCATCCGATGCCATGGCGGCCGCCAAGGGGCGGGTGGAAGAACGTGGGCCTGCAACGGGCGATCTGGCCCCACCGTTTTATACGCGGCTTGTCCTGTCCGGCACATTGGTCGCCAATGCGGAAACACAGACAGGCTATGCCCACCGGGGCATTGCCGCCCGCTCACGGCATGCGCGGGTAGAGGATGTCTGCCGGTTGAGCAGCCGCGTTGCGGCAGGCAGCTCCGTGGCGCATCAGGTTGCGTTCTGTCAGGCGGTAGAAAATGCCTGCAATGCGCAGGTCGGGGCCGAAGTGGCACTCCTGCGCGTAGCCTTGCTGGAAATGGAGCGCCTGTTCCAGCACCTGTACATTCTGGCCGGTATGGCGCGGCTGGCGGGTGCGCAGCTTGTGGCATCGCACTGTATGGCGTTGCGGGAAAAACTGGTGGCCGAGGCTGCCCCCATAACCGGGTCACGGTTGCTGATGGATGTTTGCATCCCCGGTGGCCTGTCCGTGCGGGACGCAACGCAGATGGGGGATCTGTGCGGCAGAGTGTACGAACTGGGGCAGAAGGCTTACCCGCTACTGGTGCTTTTATGGCGTGAATACCCCGGTCTTTCTGCCCTGCTGGGTCGTGTGGGGCGTATTCAGGCTGATGATCTGGAACGGGTCGGGCTGGATGGCCCCGTAGCCCGGGCCGCAGGCTGGGACTGTGATGGCAGACGCATTATGCCGGCATATGACGGGCTGTGGCGTTACACATCGGGCAGGCAGAACGGCACGGCGGAAGACCGCGCCCTGCTGTTGCTGGATGAGATGGAGGAAAGCCTGCGCATGCTGGACCTGGCCTCGGCCCGGATCGGGCTGAATGCAGGTGGTACGGTTCCCCTGTCCATGCAGGATGGGGAGGGCACGGGGCTGGTGGAAGGGCCATGGGGGGGCGTGCTGTACTGGGTGCGTCTGGCGCATGGCCGTGTGGCGGAAGCTTTTTGCCGCAAGCCTGAAACCTCGGCCCTGCTGGTGTTCGAGCAGGCTCTGCCCAACCATGCGGCGGAGGATGCCGCGTTGCTGGCCTGCTCACTCGGTATGAACGCAGCAGCACTCGATGGTTAAGGGAGCAGGCATGAACGGGTACAAGGCGGGGCGGTCATGGGGCTGATCCGCGCGGTCATGAATACGGTGTTCTGGAAAGAGCGGCAAAAGCGCAAACCATTAGGTCCGCGCTGGCCCTTGCTGCTTTTTCATGTGGATACGGGTGGCTGTGGTGGCTGTGGCATGGAGCTACAGGCCATGACCTGCCTGCCGTATGACATGCAGGGGGCGGGGTTCGGGTTTGTAAACTCCCCCCGCTCGGCCGATGTGCTTCTGGTTACCGGGGCTTTAACCCGCACCATGGCTCCTGTGTTGCAGGCAGCGTGGGAGGCCATGCCAAACCCCAAAGGCATTATCAGCATTGGCAACTGCGCACTGGATGGCGGCGTATTTAGCGAAAATTATGCCGTTATGGGGGGGCTGGAGCGGCGCGTATCGGTCGATCTGGCCATTACGGGGTGCCCACCCAGCCCGCAGGAAATCCTGAACGGGTTGTGCTCCCTGCTTGGGAGTGCCGCGCAGGGCGGTAAAAAAGAAACGCCCTCAGGGGGATGAGGGCGTTTCGGTATCGTCTTTATGCAGGTCTTCTGCCGCTTTTTTCAGTTTGAGAAAACTGCGGCGGCTTAAGGGGAGCAGAACCATATAGATTACGCCTGCCGCAGCCAGTGCGGCCCACGGGTCTGCCACCAGCACCACTGCGTAAATGCCGGTCCCCAGCATAAGGGGCAGCACAAACTGGGCCGGAACCTTGAAGTTTTTAAAGGACCAGACCGGAAGGGTGGAAACCAGCAGCAGGGCCGTGCTGGTCAAGGTAAAGTCCGGCAGCCATGGCAGGCGGGTCAGGTTGTAAAGCCAGTCTATGCCCAGCTTTTGTGCTTCCAGCCCCAAAAAGAGCGGGAAAAGCGCAAGCCCGGCTCCGGCGGGTGCGGGTACGCCGGTAAAGAAGTTGCTGGCATATTTGGGTTTCAGCTCTTCCCCATCCAGATTGGCGTTAAAGCGCGCCAGCCTGAGCGCCATGCAGACCGTAAAGAGCAGGCAGGGCAGAAAAGCGTAGCGGTTACTGTCCTTGATCGCCCAGAAATACAGCAGGAACGAGGGAGCGACCCCAAAGCACAGAAAGTCGGAAAGGCTGTCAAACTCCGCGCCAAAGCGTGTGGCCCCGCGAAGCATGCGGGCAATGCGCCCGTCCAGCCCATCAATAAAGGCGGAAATGAGCAATGCTGCCGCAGCCGCCTGAAAACGTCCTTCAATGGCAAAACGCATGCCCATCAGGCCCGCGCAAAGCCCCAGCATTGTCAGAATGTTGGGAATCAGGCGGTTAAAGGAAGGGCCGCGGCTTTTGTTGCGCACACGCCGCTTGCGGTGGCGCGGGCGCGGCGCATCCGTTTGCTCGGTCAGAACCACTGCAGGAGGTGTTGGTGTGGGGAGTGTCACGGGCTTGTCAGAGACGCGCCATGACGGTCTCACCGCCAACCATGGTCTGACCAACAGCTACCAGCGGTTCAACACCGGGCGGCAGATACAGGTCGGTGCGTGATCCAAAGCGGATCAGGCCGAAGCGTTCGCCCGCTTCCACTTTTGTACCTTCATTGACGGAACAGACAATCCGGCGTGCAACCAGCCCTGCAATCTGCACCACGGCCAGCATGCGGCCATCTGGCAGGGTCAGGCTGAGCGCATTGCGTTCATTCTGCTCGGATGCCTTGTCCAGACTTGCGTTCAGGAACAGGCCCGGGTGGTAGGCAATACGGGTAACTGTCCCTGCTGCGGGCATACGGTTTACATGCACATCCAGAACGGACAGGAAGGTGGCAATCCGCCATACCGGGGTTTCGCCCATACCCAGTTCTTTGGGGGGGGCAATTTTTTCAATGGACACAATATGCCCATCCGCAGGTGCCACCGCCACGTCATTACGGGCAGGTGTTACACGCTCCGGGTCCCGGAAAAAGTAGAGGCAGAAGCCAAAAAAGCCGGTGCTGGCATGGCCAAGCAGGCGCAGCTTGGGGCAGCGCAGCTTGCGGCCAAGCAGGTAGGACACAGCGGACACCGCACCCGATGCCAGCAAAAACGGGCGGGCTTCGGGGTGGGGGCGTGCAACAACAAGTTTAAGGGATGCAAGTAAAGACATAACGCAATCCTTACGCCAAAGGCGCACCAAAGGGAAGCAGCGGGACAGGGGAGTAAGGTCTGCTCCGCTGCTTCGTTTTCAGGGCGTCTGTGTCAGACGGTTTCTTTCAGCACATCGCGTACGGCGGCAAAGGCCGCATCCGCTGCTGCGCCATCCGGGCCACCGGCCTGCGCCATGTCCGGGCGGCCACCGCCACCTTTGCCACCCATGGCCACGCTGGCTGCCTTGACCAGAGTCACGGCGCTGACCTTTTCGGTCAGGGCCGGGGCTACGGCCGCCACAACACTGCCTTTGCCTTCAGCGCAGGAAATCAGGACCACCACATCGGCTTCGCCCTGCTTGAGAATGGTTTCTGCCAGCCCTTTCAGTTCACGTGCGGGGGTTTCCCCCACATTACGTGTGGCCAGGCGGGCAGCCCCCACTTTTTCCACGCCAGCAGCGGCAACGCTGCCTGTTGCCATCTGGCGTTGCAGGTTGGCAATCTGGCGTTCCATGGCCTTGCGTTCTTCCAGCAGGGTAGCCAGCCGTTCGGGGGCATCGGCCACGCTCACCTTCATCATGCTGGCAAGCTGGAGCAGCCTCTGCTCGTTGGTAGCCGTCAGGGATTCGGCAGCCTTGCCTGCTACGGCTTCGATACGCCGCACACCGGCGGAAACACCGTTTTCGGCCACAATACGGAACTGCCCAATATCCCCCGTGCGGCTGACATGCGTGCCACCACACAGTTCCATGGACCACGCTCCCTTGCCATCTTCAGACGGGCCCATGGCCACAACGCGCACCTCATCGCCGTATTTTTCGCCAAACAGGGCGGTTGCCCCTTCGGCAATGGCTTCTTCGGGGGTCATGGAGCGGGTGGTCACGGCCGCATTCTGGCGAATACGGTGGTTCACTTCGGCCTCAATATCCGCCAGTTCTTCCGCCGTAATCGGGCGGGGCTGGCTAACGTCAAAGCGCAGGCGGTCGGGGGTGTTCAGGCTGCCTTTTTGTGCCACATGCGCACCAAGGCGGCGGCGCAGGGCTTCGTGCAACAGGTGGGTGGCCGAATGGTGGGCACGTATGGCCGAACGACGGTCATGGTCCACGGTGGCGGTTACAGCCACGCCGGGCTTGAGCGTTCCTTCGGTAACCGTGCCGTAATGCACGATCAGGTCACCTGCTTTTTTCTGTGTATCGCGGATGGCGATCTTCAGCCCTTTGGCGGTCAAAAAGCCTGTATCGCCCGCCTGACCACCACTTTCCCCATAAAATGGGGTCTGGTTGAGCAGCACGGCAACTTCCTGCCCGATCGTGGCTTCCGGCAGGAACGCGTTGCCGGCAACAAGAGCCAGAACCTCGCCATCAGCCTGCTCGGTGGAGTAGCCTAGGAATTCGGAAGCACCAAACTTGTCGCGGGCTTCAAACCAGATGGTTTCAACCGCTGTATCGCCAGAACCGGTCCAGGCCGCGCGGGCACGCTGGCGCTGGATGGTCATGGCGTCATCAAAGCCTTTTACATCCACATCGTGGCCGCTACCGCGCAGGGCGTCCTGCGTCAGATCCAGCGGGAAGCCGAATGTGTCATACAGGCGGAAGGCCACATCACCGGGGAGCGGTGCGCCAGAGGCCAGCTTGCTTTTTTCGTCGTCCAGCAGGTGCAGGCCGCGGTCGAGCATGGCTTTAAAGCGTTCTTCCTCCCCGCGCATGGTTTCGCGGATCAGGGCTTCCCCATGCACCAGTTCGGGGTAGGCCGAACCCATCTGCTGGATCAGGGCTGGCAGCAGCTTGTAAAAAATCGGGTCTGTGGTGCCCATCATGTGCAAATGGCGCATGGCGCGGCGCATGATCCGGCGCAGCACATAACCGCGGCCATCCTTGGAGGGCAGAACACCATCGGCAATCAGGAACGCGGTGGAGCGCAGGTGATCGGCCACAACGCGGTGGCTGGCCTTGAAGGGGCCGTCCACGGCCTGATGCGTCAGTTCCGATGATGCGTTGATGAGCGATACAAACGTGTCCGTATCGTAGTTGTCACGCTTGCCCTGCATGATGGCGGCAAAGCGTTCCAGCCCCAGACCCGTATCAATGGAAGGGCGGGGCAGGGGGGAACGTGTGCCCGGCGGGTCTTCGAAATACTGCATGAACACGAGGTTCCAGATTTCAACAAACCGATCGCCATCTTCATCGGGGGAGCCGGGGGGGCCACCGGGAACATCGGGGCCGTGATCATAAAAAATCTCGGAGCAGGGGCCGCAGGGGCCGGTATCACCCATCCGCCAGAAGTTGTCGGAAGTGGGGATGCGGATAATGCGGCTGTCATCCAGCCCTGCAATGGAGCGCCACAGACCGGCGGCTTCTTCATCCTCAGCAAAGACGGTTACAAGCAGCTTGTCCGGGGAGATGCCAAAACCCTTGGTAATCAGGTTCCATGCCAGCTCTATGGCCTGCGGTTTGAAATAATCCCCGAAGGAAAAATTCCCCATCATTTCAAAGAACGTATGGTGCCGGGCCGTGTAGCCAACGTTATCCAGATCGTTGTGCTTGCCACCTGCGCGCACAACTTTCTGTGCGGTTGTTGCGCGGGAATAGGGGCGTGTTTCCTGCCCCGTAAACACGTTTTTGAACTGGACCATCCCCGCGTTGGTAAACAGCAGGGTTGGGTCGTTGCTCGGCACGAGGGACGAGGAGGGGACGATCTGGTGGCCCTTGCTGGCAAAATAGTCCAGAAAAGCGGTGCGGATTTCATTTGTTGTCAGCATGGCGTGAGGCAGCAAAGTCCTGAAACTGGTTGAGCGCATAAGACCCTCCCGCAGAGCGACGGACGATGCTTACGGCCGGGTGATACGCGCAGTATTCTCTTAAACCTGTGGGTAAATGTAGCGCACCCTGTGCTTCTCTGAAAGAGGGCAGGATTATGGCTCTGCGTTGTGTGTGGGGTCGGTGGGGGGGAGCTGCACTGTCATTTCTGCAAGCTCCAGTGCCGAAGCAGGTGGTTTTTCACGAAAAACCAGTTTTTGCGTCAGGTTGAAGTTGGCAAACAACCCAGCAAAACAGCCGCAGGCCAGAGCCAGAATGGGGTAATGGACGCAAAGCGGAAAAAGGTAGAACAGCGTATAGACCGTTCCGCGGTTAAGAAAAAAACCCAGACTGTTGGCGGAAAGGAATCGCAGCCATTGCAGCACCGGGTGCTCGTGGTGCCCAACACCGCGGAATGTCCATAAACTGTTCAGAATCCAGTTGAGCGTTGCGGCAATAAAATAAGCCGCCAGCGTTGCGGCAGTTAACCCGATAACGGGGCGCAGAGCGTAAACGGAGCCTGTGTCCCACACAAAACCCAGACAGCCGACAACGCAAAATTTGAAAAAGCGCAAAAGGCGTGGGGAGAGCCTGAACGGAAGAACTGAACGCATCCCCTGCAAAAGTCAGAAAAAAATGCGCAGGGCAAGATATAAAAACGGAGCCGCCCGGGCCTCGCTGTATCCTGTTCAGGAATCTTCCGAGGGGTCGTGGCTGACTTGGGTATGAACTGCTCCTGTTATGCGGTGCGCTTGCTCTGCTTATGTCTGGTGTATTGGGGCGTGAACAGGAAGGGTGTGATGTATATGCAACAGGCCGCGGTGGTGCATGGCTGCGTGCTCGAGCTCGAAGAGTAGGCTACCGTCTGTACAGCACTATGTTTGAAAATACTTGACAGGTAAGGCTATCGAGGCGGGCGCATTAGTGTAACTGACTGAAAGAATGTGTTTTTTTTAAATGGGTGATCGGGGGTATGAACTGTCTGATCGGCTTTTTCAAGAACACGCATGCAGGGTATTCAATCATGCGGCTGAACTGTTCTTGGCAATAAGCAGTAATGCAAAAAGGCGCTGAGGATAAGGTTCCGTAAAAAAAGACAAATATGCAGGGCCGCTCTCCAGTGAGCAGACATAAAAAAAGAGGCACCCGAAGGTGCCTCTCTTTTTGTTCCGAGGTAACCCGGAGCAGACCGATTAGTGGAGGATGATTTCCACGCGGCGGTTCTGCGGTTCGCGGGTGTTCGGGCCGGTCGGCACCAGCGGATGGGCTTCGCCATAACCGTGGATGTCGATAGCAGCAGCCGGAACGCCGTCATGAACCAGCTCAGCCTTCACGCTTTCAGCACGATGCAGGGACAGGCCCAGATTGTACTTTTCGCCGCGCGGGCCGGGGTGAGCTGCGGAGTTATCGGTGTAACCGTTAACTTCGATGCGGGTGGTCTGAACGTGGGTGGAAGCCTGAGCCGCTTCAGCCACGATCTGACGAGCGCGTGCGCTCAGGACAGACTTATCCCAGTCGAAGAACACGAGGTAGGAGCGTGCCGGCAGCGGAGCCGGAGCAGCAACGATCGGAGCAGCCGGCGGCGGGGGCGGCGGAGCCGTGTCGAACGCATAGCGCAGGCCAACCATGAACAGGTGGTTGAAGCGATGGTCAACGCTGGTGCGGTCCGTGCCGGAGCGAACGTCGTCGAACTGGCCGTTACGGAAGGAGCCGGGCTGACCGATCATACGGTACTGCGCGGTCACCTGGAAGCCAGGGATACCCGTGTCGAATGCTGCACCGACGATGGCCTGGTAAGCAAAGCCACCCTTCGTGCCGCGGTAACCAGGAGCGGAACCAAAGCTCTGGTGTTCCTGCGTCCACAGGTAGCCAGCACCGGCACCGATGAACGGAGTAACCGGCACGTTGTTGATGCCGAACTTCGTCAGGTCGAAGTCATACAGAGCGTTGATGAAGCCACCGTAGGAAGAATCCTTACCGTGGTTGCGCGAGCCATTGCCCGTGTTGCCGCTCAGGTTGGAACGCAGGTAGGTGCCTTCCACTTCAGCGCGCAGGCCGTTACCGAAGCCCCAGCCGACGGAGCCGTAACCGGTCCAGCCGCTTTTGTGGCCAACCTTGTTGGAGCCGGGTTCAGAACCAGCTTTGGTTTTGAACGTCTGGGTCTGGGTCAGGTCGTAGCCGCCGCCAAGGTCGACATACGGGCCGGTGATGGTGGTGGCGGATGCGGCCGCCGGAGCCGCTGCCATCAGGGTTGTTGCGAGTAACGCCGTGCGGAGACGCATTTTTTGCCCTCAATATTTCATCTAGGTGAGCCTGTTCTACCAATTACTGGCGTAACTGACCACCCGATGCACCAAAAATTCGTATAAAGCGGTCACCACCCATTCGGGAAAGCGACGTTTCATACTCTTGTCGACTAAAAGACACAGCAGTGCTTTCGTTGCAACAGCTCATTTTGCAGCATGAACATGAACTGGCTGCATGCTGCGTGGTTGTTGCTTCGTTTACTGTGTCCAATAGCTCTGCCGTTGCAGATTTAAGCCATGCTCTCGCGCCAGAATAAGGCGGAATTGAGGCTGGTGGCAAAAATGCAACGCCCCAAAAATAAAGTGCATGGCTGTCTGTTTCTCACCCCTGCGCGCCATCGCAGACCAGAACTTCCCTGACTGCATCTGCAGGAACGTCCTGTGTTGTAAAGGCACGACCGATTCCGTGAGCAAGAACGAACGAGAGACGCCCGTCCTGCATCTTCTTGTCCCGTTGCATGTGGGCCATCAGGTCATCCACGGCAAAGGTCTGGGGCAGGTCCCGGATATGCGCGGGCATGTTCAGGCTTTCCAGGTGCTGTGTCACGCGGAGTTGATCCTGCTCCGGGCAAAGTCCGAGCCTGACTGAAAGCGCAAAGGCCAGATTCAGCCCGATGGATACAGCCTCGCCATGCAACAGGCGGCCATCGTAACCAAGCTCGGCTTCCAGCGCGTGGCCAAAGGTATGGCCGAGGTTGAGCAGCGCGCGCCCGTTGCTTTTCTGCTCCTCACGCTCATCTGCCGCCACAACGCGGGCCTTGAAGGCGCAGGCCTGCCGCACGGCTTCGGCCAGCGCTTCAGGCTCTTGGTCCAGCACGGCCGCGCCGTGTTTCTCGCACCAGTTAAACAGAGCCGGGTCACCGATCAGGCCGGATTTGACGATTTCGGCATACCCCGCAACCAGCTCGCGCCGGGGGAGGGTGCTGAGCGTGGTTACATCTGCCAACACACACAAAGGCTGATGGAACGCGCCCAGCAGGTTTTTGCCCCAGCGTGTGTTGATGCCTGTTTTACCACCTACAGAAGAATCGACCTGCGAAAGCAGGGTGGTCGGGATTTGCACAAAAGGCAGTCCGCGCAGGGTGGTGGCTGCCACAAACCCGGCCAGATCCCCCACGACTCCTCCACCAAGGGCGATAATTGTTGTGCGCCGCTCCACGCCATGTTCCAGAATCGCGTCTGTCAGGTGCTGGTAAACGGTCAGGCATTTGCTCTGCTCGCCCGGCGTTACGCGCAGGCTGCGGGTGCGTACGCCCGTTTCGCGTAGCGAATCCTCCAGCTTCTGCAGGTAAAGCGGCGCTACGGTGCTGTCGGTAATGATGATGGCGTTTTTCTGTGGAAGTACCGGGGCCAGCAGCCCGCCTGCCCGGCTGATCAGGTCCGTGCCGATCACCACATCATAGGACGTTCTGGCCAGCGACACAGGCAGCCGCAACGGGCGGCGGGACAGGGCAAGCGCTTCCATAACGCGGGTTGTGGTGTGTTCCACGTTGTTGTCTCCACAATCGACAATAATCTCGGCCTCGGCATAGACCGGGTGGCGGATGGTCATCAGCCGGTCCAGCACATCTTTGGGGGATGCGGTGTTGAGCAGCGGCCTGTGTGTGCGCCCCGCCACACGGCGGAGCAGCACGGGTAGCGGGCAGCGCAGCCAGACCGAAACCGCCTGCCTGCGCACCAGAGCGCGGGTCTGGGAATCCATGAACGCGCCGCCCCCGGTCGCCAGCACCATGGGGGGGCCTTCAAGCAGGCGGCGAATCACCCGGCGCTCACCATCGCGGAACGCGCTTTCGCCATAAAGCTGGAACACATCGGCAATGGAGCAGCCAGCAGCGCGCTCGATCTCAACATCGGCGTCAACAAAAGGCAGGCCGAGTCTGGCAGCAAGGTGGCGGCCCACCGTTGTTTTGCCAGCACCCATAAGGCCGACCAGCACAATGCTGCGTCCGGAGGTCATGCCCGTGCTGCTGGGGTTGCGGACAATCCGCTCCAGATCAAGCGGGATAGGCGGCGGGTCTGTGGTTGGGGAGGGGGGAGAGATACGTGATGACATAAAGCCTAGCTTAACATAGAGCAGAAAGAACACACCTATATCTGTTGTAAGGGGAGCCTGCCCGAATGAGCCGTATGGTTCTGATCGTTTTTGCCGTTGTTGTTCTTGGCGCGCTGGGGGGCTTTGCCGCCCTTGGGGTTGCCGGTCGGCCGCCCGTGCCGCAGCCCGTCCACCATGACCTGCCTTTTGCGGCCGATGCGGTGGCAACAACCCCTTCCGTTGCCGTGCCCCCGGCTCCTGCTGTGCCAGTTGTAACGCCTGTTGTGCCAGCACCCCCTGCTCAGGTCAGCATTTCTCCCACAGTGCAGGCTCCCGCTCACCCGTGAGCAACGCGGAAGGCTGTGTAGAGCTTTTTCTGGAAATGCAGGCGGCCGAGCGTGCGGCCGCCCCCAATACCCTGCTGGCGTATCAGGCTGATCTTGCATCCTGTGCGCAGAGTTTGCTGGCCGTGGGGCAGACCCTGCGCACGGCAAGTGCTGACGGCCTGCGGGGCTGGCTGGCGGACCTGTCCGCACAGGCGCAGTCGCGGCGTACCGTGGCGCGCCGCCTGTCATGCATAAAGCAGTTCTATCTGTTTTTACTGCGTGAGGGCCTACGGGCGGATAACCCGGCCGAGCACCTCGATTCCCCCCGTGCGGAGCAGGCTCTGCCGCGCTTTTTGTCCGAATCGGAAGTGCTGGCCCTGCTTGATGCCTGCGTGGAGCCAGAAGGAGCCTCCCCCGCCAAAAAGCGTCGCGCTTTGGTGGCACGGGCGGCGCTGGAGTTGCTGTACGCATCGGGGTTGCGGATTTCGGAGCTGCTGGTGTTGCCCCGGCAGGCTCTGGCGGGGGGGCAGCGCATGCTCAGCGTGCGCGGCAAAGGCGGGCGGGAGCGGCTTGTCCCGCTTTCCGATAGTGCGCGGCAGGCGGCCAGTGCGCTTGTGCAGGCCGATGCAGGGTTGAACAGCCCCTATCTTTTTCCCGGACGGAACCCCGCGCGGGCCATGACCCGGCAGGCTTTTGACCGGATATTGCATGATGTGGGGTTAAAGGCCGGGCTGGAGCCTGCGCGCCTTTCCCCCCATGTGTTGCGCCACTCCTTTGCGACCCACCTGCTTGCGCATGGGGCGGACCTGCGTGCGCTGCAAATGCTGCTGGGGCATGCGGATATTGCCACAACCCAGATTTATACCCATGTGCAGACCGAGCGGTTGCGGCAGGTTGTGGCCGAACATCACCCGCTCTCAGCCTCTCAAAACACCGGTTTGGACGATTGAGAGCGTAAAAAGCACACCCAGAACACATTTGGATGCACGAAGTGACTTGGCTTTAAGCGCCATTGTGCTATCGGCTTTGCTCATGCGTCAGTTCCTGGATTTCGAAAAGCCCGTCGCCGAACTTGAGAACAAGATCGACGAACTGCGGCAGATGACCGACCCCGAAGGGGTCAATATAGAAGAAGAGACGGCCCGCCTTTCTGATAAGGCGGAAAAGCACCTGCGCACGATCTACGCCAAGCTCACACCTTGGCAGAAAGTGCAGGTGGCCCGTCATGCCCAGCGTCCGCACACGCAGGACTATATTGGTCGGCTCGTAACGGATTTTACGCCGTTGGCAGGCGACCGGCTGTTTGGGGATGACAAGGCCATTATCGGTGGCATTGGCCGTTTTGATGGCATGCCCGTAATGGTGATCGGGACCGAGCGTGGCTCGGACCTGGAAACCCGGCTCCAGCACAACTTTGGCATGGCCCGGCCCGAAGGCTACCGCAAGGCCCAACGGCTGATGAAGATGGCTGGCCAGTTCAAGCTGCCGATTCTCACCTTTATTGATACCGCAGGTGCATGGCCGGGTATTGATGCGGAACAGCGTGGGCAGGCTGAAGCCATTGCCCGCTCCATTGCCACCTGTTTTGACGCTCCTGTTCCCCTGATCGCCACGGTTATTGGCGAAGGTGGGTCAGGTGGTGCGGTGGCGCTGGGGGCTGGGGATCGGGTTCTTATGCTCGAACACGCCATTTACTCCGTTATCTCGCCCGAGGCCTGCGCCTCCATCCTGTGGCGTGACCCCAAGCAGGCCAGCACGGCGGCGGAAACGTTGCGTCTGACTGCTCAGGACCTCAAGCGCCTTGGCCTGATCGACCAGATCATTCCCGAACCCGTGGGGGGCGCCCAGCGTGACCCGGCCGCCGCCATGGATGCCGTCCGTGGTGTGCTGGGTGCGATGCTGAAAGACCTGCTGCCGCTGGCGCCGGAAAAGCTGAAGGAACTGCGCCGCGAAAAGTTTCTGGCTATGGGGCGTGAAGCCCTGCACTGAGCCGCACCACGCCTGACCGCACCACTCCGGCGCGGTCAGCAGGATGCGGGCACCAGGCGGATCAGACAGGCGGTTCACCTTCCACGGGTGAGCCGCCTTTTTCTTTGAGCAGGTCGTGGATGGCCTGTGCCGCATCGTTCACGCGCTGCATATCCTGGCCTTTGGCTACAAGAGCCACACCGTGGCCACCTTCACGGTGGAACGGGTAGGAGCCGATATCCAGATCGGTAAATCGTTCCTGTATCGCTTCCAGCCCATCGGCCAGCGCGCCTTCACCCAGCAGTGTGGTGTGCCATGTGCGTGAAAAAACTGGCGCACCTTTCTGCAAGGTCGGGGCCAGCTCTTCAAACATGGCGCGCATGATGCGGGGGACGCCAGCCAGCACATGCACATTGCCAATGCTAAAGCCCGGCGCAATGGAGACGGGGTTGGCAATGGGGGTTGCCCCTTTGGGCAGTTTGGCCATGCGCTGGCGGGCTGTATTGAAGTTTTCCGGCCCAAAGCGTTCTTGCAGCACGGCAAAGGTGGGGGCATGAATTTCCCACGGCACCCCAAAGGCTTCGGCTACGCAGGGGGATGTAATGTCATCATGTGTCGGGCCAATGCCGCCGGTTGTGAACACCTCGTCAAAGCGGGCGCGTAATTCCGTGACCGTGTTGATGATGGTGGCCCTGATGTCGGGGATCACGCGGATTTCGACCAGGGGAATCCCCAGTTCTCCCAGCCGGAGCGCCAGAAACTGGATGTTGTCGTCCCGTGTGCGGCCAGAAAGGATTTCGTTACCAATAAGAATGAGTGCAGAAGTGCGGCGCATGACTCGGGCTTGACCTTTTGTTCTGGGCTTCTTGACTGCCCGCAAGGATGGAGCGGAGTGTTTGCGGGGTCAATGGGCGTAAAAATTACACCACGAAGGGTGTCCTGCGCGTTTTTGCATTGACCGGGTGCCACGCAATTCATAGCTTCCCGCGCATGTCAGATAGCCAAACAGCATCCGCTTCCGATCTTCCGCGCGCGTGGCCTTTTGAAGAGGCGCGCAAACTGGCCGATCATGTTGCAACACGTAGCAGCACAGGCGCCGATGAGCGCCCGGCTCTGCTGGAAACCGGGTATGGCCCTTCCGGCCTGCCTCATATCGGTACCTTTGGTGAGGTCGCGCGCACGTCCTGGGTGCGGCAGGCCTATACGGCGCTTACGGGCCGCCCGTCGCGCCTGCTGGCTTTTTCGGACGACATGGACGCCCTGCGCAAGGTGCCCGATAACGTGCCCCAGCGTGAGATGTTGCAGAAGTACATAGGGCAGCCCCTCTCCCGCGTGCCGGACCCGTTTGGCACGCACGAGTCGTTTGCTGCGCACAATAACGCCCGACTCTGCGCGTTTCTGGACAGTTTCGGGTTCGAATACGAATTTGCCTCTTCCACCCAGTACTACACCTCCGGCCGGTTTGATGCGGCCTTGCTGCGGGTGCTGGAAGTACACGACCAGATTCTGGCTGTAATCCTGCCCACACTGGGGCCGGACCGCCGGGCAACCTATTCGCCCGTTCTGCCGCTGCACCCCCGTACGGGGGAGGTCATGCAGGTTAAAATGGACGCGATTGATGCCGCAGCAGGCACCGTGCGCTGGACCGACCCCGCAACAGGCGAGGTGTTTGAAACGCCGGTTACAGGTGGCCACGCCAAAATGCAGTGGAAGGCCGACTGGGCCATGCGCTGGTATGCGCTGGGCGTTGATTACGAAATGTCGGGCAAGGATTTGATCGACAGCGTGCGCCTGTCTGGCCGCATCTGCAAAATTCTGGGCGGCACACCGCCTGCGGGCCTGACCTACGAACTGTTTTTGGATGAGCAGGGGCAAAAAATCTCCAAATCCAAGGGCAATGGCCTGTCGGTGGAAGAGTGGCTGCGTTATGCCCCGCCGGAAAGCCTTGGCCAGTTCATGTTCAACCAGCCGCAGCGGGCCAAACGGCTGTATTTTGATGTGATCCCCAAAACGGCGGATGACTACCTGACCCACGCGGACAAGGCGCGCGCCCTTCAGGCAGAAAACCCGGCAGGGAATGACCTGCGGGCAAACCCTGCATGGTTCATTCACAAAGGCAGCGTGCCGGAAGATGCCGGAAGCCCGATACCGTTTGGCATGCTGCTCAACCTGGCCAGTGTTGCCAATGCGGATACGCCCGAAGTGCTGTGGGGCTTTATCCGCCGTTACGATAGTGCCGTGTCACCGCAGACGCATCCCATGCTGGCCGAGCTGGTCAAGCATGCCATTGCTTATTACGCGGACTTTGTCCGCCCTGCCAAAACCTTCCGTGCTCCAACGGATAAGGAACGCGCGGCACTTGTGGATCTGGCCGAAACCCTGCGGGGTTTTGAAGGGGAGGCGGCAGACGCATCCATCTTGCAGAATCTGGTGTTTGAAATTGGCAAGCGCCACGGGTTTGAACCGCTTAGGAGCTGGTTTGGCTGCCTGTACGAGGTGCTTCTGGGGCAAAAGGAAGGGCCACGCTTTGGCGGCTTTGTTGCACTGTACGGTGTGCCAGAAACCATTGCTCTTATAGACGCCGCCCTCTTGCGAGATACGCAGGTTTAAGCAGGGTCTGGCAGTAGATGACACAGATGCCCCAGCTCCCCGACCAGCAACCTGACCTCCACGGAGGGGAAAAGGGATGGAAAAAGCGGCTGAGGCATCTCCCCCATCTGGTCGGGCTGGTGCTGATGGTGGCGGCCATTCTTGTGGTGCAGCATGAGGTGCGGCACCTGAAAATGACCGACATCCGGCAGGCCATGGAGGCTATTCCCGCCTTCCAGCTATGGGCTGCTGTTGGCTGCACACTACTGTCCTACTTTATTCTGTCTTTTTACGACCGGCTGGCCGCCATTCAGGTCGGGTATGGGCAATTGCCTTTCCGCCGTGCGGCGTTTGCGGCTTTCTGCTCCTATGTGCTGTCGCATAACCTTGGTTTTTCGGCAGTTTCGGGGGCAGCGGTCCGGTACCGGCTGTACCGTAACTGGGGCGTTAACGCCTTTGCCATTACCCAGATTATTGCCTTTTGCTCTGCCACCTACCTGCTGGGGGCTGCGGTCCTTATTGGGGCGGTGCTTATTCTGGAGCCTTCGGTACTGCCCGGTATTGGCAACCGTGTACCGCAGGTGGTGCTGGCCTTTGTAGGCGGGCTGCTGTGGCTGATGGTGGCCGGGTATATCGGGCTGTCCTTCTGGCTGCGCGAATTCCGGTTCCGTAAATGGGTTGTTGCGTTGCCATCCCCCCGCATGGCTTTCATGCAGACTGTGGTGGCTACGGCAGAAGTTGCAGCAACCGCCAGCATTGCCTTTGTGCTGCTGCCCAAAGGGTGCGGGGTAGATTTTGGCTCTTTTCTGGCCATTTATATCGCATCTTACACGGCAGGGCTGGTGGCGAGTGTGCCCGGTGGGCTTGGGGTGTTTGACGGGGCCATGCTGCTGGCGCTCGGCCCATATATGCCTGCCCCCCAGATTTTGGGTGTGGTGCTGATTTTTCGCCTTTTTTACTACATTATTCCTCTCTTTCTGGCGGGCATCATGTTTGCCGGGCATGAGCTGTTCCTGCGGGGGGATGCCGCTCTCGCCAAAAAGAAAAACCGCAAACGTGGCAAGGATGCACAGGTTGTCCGGCGCAGGCCCAGTCAGGTTGTGCGTGAAAGCGAGGCGGCTTTTTCTGTTGCCGTGGCAACGGGCGCTGTCTCGCTGTGTGGCGTGCTGCTGCTCTGCCTTGTGCTGATGGAGCCTGTTCCCAAGTTTTCCATGCTGCCGGACACGTTTGCGGGCCTTGTGCATGTGGGGGGGAACTATCTGCTCTCCCTTATGGGGGTTGCGCTTATTGGCATGGCCATTGGTCTTTCCCAGCGGGTAACGTTGGCATGGCGGGGGGCGCTGGGCCTGTTGCTGGTGGCAACGGTCATGACCTTCCTGCGCGGGAACACAATTTTTGTGCCCGTTATGCTGGGGTTGTCCGCACTGTTCATTGCGCCGTTCCGGAACTGCTATTACCGTCGCGCCGAATTGCTGAGCGAACCGCTATCGCGTTCCAACCTTTTGTGTCTGTTGCTGTTTTTTGCCTGCATTATTGCTCTGGCCACGCGCAATGCCGGGGCGGGGAGCTGGTGGCAGCTTATTCTTGCCTCTCCCGCGCATGGGGCCGTACGCTGGACCGTGGCACTGGCCGTGCTGCTGGCTCTGGTCGTGCTGGCACGGTTGATGTGGCCTGCCCGTATTCCTATCCAGTCATGGACGCAGGATATGGCCGAGCATTACGGAACGCTCGAACACGCCCTGCCTGACATTGCAGACATGAAGCCCGAAGGCTTTGTAGAAGGGGAGGCAGGGGATGCGGTTATTCCCTTTATCCACCGTGGGAACCTGCTCGTCGGGCTGGGGGACCCCGCCGGCGGGGAGGATGACAGCATTTCGGCCATCTGGCGGTTGCGAGACCTGGCCTTGCAGCAGGGGCTGCGGCTTGCCTTCTGGCAGGTGGGGGGCAGCTTTATCCGGATTTATAACGACATCGGGCTGAATGTGTGGCCGCTTGAAGATGGCAGCAATACCAATCTGTGTTACCCGCCGGAGGATATTGCTCTGGTCTCGCGTTTTGTAAAAACCTATAAAGCCAACCGGGACGTAACCGACGTCCCTCTTTGAGCGGCCTGTTGGCCGGTGTGGTGTTTGTGTTGGAGTTCCGGGCAGGGTTATGGCGGCGCATCTTCCCGAGGTTCTGCTAAGCGGCAGTATGGTCAGGACAGGGATTTCCTCTTTTCTGCTGGCTTTTCCCGCCCTGTTTTCCATTGTTAATCCATTTGGCGCGGCGCTTATTTTTGCTCAGGCGTCCGATGGTCGCTCCCAGCGCGAGATTATGGCTCTTGCGCGGCTGGTTTCTTTTTATTCCTTCATGCTGATCATTGTTTCCCTGTGGTTTGGCAGCCTTGTTCTGGCGTTTTTTGGCGTAACCGTTAACGCCCTGCGTGTGGCCGGCGGTCTGGTTGTGGCCGTACGGGCATGGGCCCTGCTGCAAAGCCCGGAGAGTGTGGAAGCGCAGAAGGAAAAACAGGCCCTGCAGGGTGGTCGCACCGTTATGTCGCCCAACTGGGCAGATACGGCGTTTTTCCCGCTCGCTATGCCCTTTACCGTTGGACCGGGCACAATTGCCGTGGCTATTGCCCTGGGCTCGGGTTGTCCGTCGGGTCATTCCTTCTGGGCATATTCGGCGGGTACGACTGTTGCTGCTATCTGCGTGGTTCTGATCGTGTGGGCTGCGTATTCCAGCTCGGAAAAACTGGTATCCATGCTGGGTGTAACCGGCACGCGGATTGTCAGCCGGATGGCAGCACTCGTTCTGCTGTGCATTGGCGTGCAGATTCTGGCCGCAGGCGTGCAGGGTTTTGCAACAGATATGTGGCACAGCCTGCTCAAGGATGTCAGCCGCCCCGCTTAAGCAGGGGGACCTCCCTTACGCTCATATCCACGCCCCGTCTTCCGACTGAGGCATGAGGCTTCATTACGCAAAAAAGGGGGGCTGGTTTATTCAGGCACCAGTTCATTTACTGTGGCGTCAAACGCACCAAGTGCCGTTTTCAGCCGCTCAAGCTGTTGCTGTGCCTGTGTGGCAAAACCGTAAGGTGGCTTGATCACCAATAGCCCCGCCCCATTGAGGGCATCGGGGTTGTGGGGTGGGCGCATCAGCAGTTCCGCCACCAGCACGTTGCGGTGCCCCGCCTGCTCCACGCTGGTATGGAACTGGCGCACAGGTGTTCTGTGCTTGATGGGGTACCACACCGCAATCATGCCTGCGGCAAAGCGGGTGCGAATGGTCTGGAGTGCTTCGGCCAGACGGTCAAATTCCCCCGGTTCCTCAAATGGTGGGTCGATCAGCACAAGGCCGCGTTTTGCTGTTTTGGGGGGGAGGAGTGCACGCAGGCTCTCATACGCATCGCGCTCATGCACGCTTATGTTGGGCTGGCCTGCAAACAGGCGGTACAGTGCCCGTTTGTCCACCGGATGTTTTTCGCAGCAGATCAACTGGTCCTGTGGGCGTAGCATGAGCGATGCCAGCAGGGGGGAGCCGGGGTAAAAGCGTGGCCCGCCAGCCCTGCGTACCAGCTCCAGCCATGGAGCAAGCGGGCTGTCTGGCGCTTCTGCCCATAGTCTGCCGATACCACTTTGGCATTCGCCGGTTTTTTCGGCCTCGGGGCTTTCAAGGTCATACCGGCCAATACCGGCATGGGTGTCCAGCACCAGAAAAGGCGCTTCCTTGCGCAGAAAATGCTGGAGCAGGCTGACCAGCAACGTGTGCTTCATGCAGTCGGCAAAATTGCCTGCGTGGTAGATGTGGCGATAGTTCATGCGGAGGCCTGATCGGGTTCAAAACGCTGGGCCATGTCTTCCAGTGGCCAGCGCGGGCGTGGGCGCAGGGTTGTGTTGTTGGGTGCGGGCAGGCTGCGTTCAGCGCTTTCACGCCATGTTTCAAGGGCTGCCCAGCCGACCATAACGGCATTATCCGTGCAAAGCCGGAGCGGAGGTGCGGCAAAGCGCAGGCCGCGCTTGTGGGCTACGTCCTCCAGTCTGGCGCGCAGGGTGGTGTTGGCGGCAACGCCACCAGCGGCAACCAGAAGGCGGGCCTGTGGCATCATGTCCAGCGCATGGTTGATGCGGTCGGCCACAACATCGGCCACCGCCTGCTGGAAGGATGCCGCAAGGTCGGCGGCAAACTGGTGGGGCAGGGGAGCCTGTCCGTAAGGGGCCAGTTTTTGCGCAATTGCGGTTTTAAGCCCGGAGAATGAGAAGTCACACCCCGGCCGGTGCAGGAGCGGGCGGGGTAGGGCTATGGCATCCGGGTTACCCATCTGGGCCAGTTTTTCCAGTGCCGGGCCACCGGGCCAGCCAAGGCCGAGCATTTTTGCGACCTTGTCAAATGCTTCGCCTGCTGCATCGTCTATGGTGCCGCCGAGTTTGCGGTACTGGCCAACGCCTTCCACCGCAATGCACTGGCAATGCCCGCCAGAAACCAGCAGCAACAGGTAGGGGAAAGGCGCACCATCGGGCACAATACCGGGCAGACGGGCGGTCAGGGCATGGGCTTCCACATGGTTGACCGCAACAAAAGGAATATTCAGCGCCAGAGCCAGCCCTTTGGCAAAACTTGTGCCAACGATCAACCCGCCAATCAGCCCCGGCCCGGTGCTGGCGGCAATAAAGGCAAGGTCCGTGGTGGCCAGCTCTGCATCTGCCAATGTTGCTTCGACCAGGGCAGGCAGGAGGGCCAGATGCGCGCGGGCAGCTATTTCTGGCACCACCCCCCCAAAATCCGCATGCCCATCCTGCGAGACAACGCGCTGGGCAAGGCAGGTGCCATCGGGGGCCAGAATGGCGCAGGCGGTTTCATCACAGGAGGATTCAATGGCCAGAACAGGCCCGGCGGGCTGATGGGTGGCGGAAAGGTCACTCATGGACGCACCATAAAAAAAGCGGTATTCTTGCATGAATGCAACGGATGGGGAGGGGCGGAATGTTTTTCCGGTCGCGCAAGTTTTTCAGACCAGCCGGGCTTCATCGTATCTTGTCCTTTCTCCATTCCCGGTAATAGACACATCTTATGGATTCAGCCTACCCTTCCTCACCTGTCCTTTCTCCCGCCTTGCAGGAGATTGCCGCAGAAGCGGCTGCACGCCAGAAAAAGGCGGGCAGTCATTCGGGACGTCACTCCCTGCCTTTGCGCGTGGGCACGCGTGGGTCGCCTCTGGCGTTGGTCCAGACACGCGCCTTCCTGACCACGCTGACACGCTTCTGCCCCGTCTTGCGGGACATGAACGCTTTTCAGGAACACCAGATCAACACCACGGGTGATCAGGTGCAAAACCGCAGGCTTGCGGAAATTGGCGGTAAGGGCCTGTTTGCAAAGGAAATTCATGAGGCTCTGGCAGACCGGCGGATTGATTTTGCCGTGCATAGCCTCAAGGATCTGGAAACAACACTCCCCCCCGGTCTGGTGCTGGCCTGCACGCTCAAGCGCGAAGATGCACGGGACGCGCTGATCCTTGGCCCCCGGCTGGAACAGTCCGATCCGGATGATCCGTATTCGGCTTTGCCCGAAGGCGCTCTGGTCGGGTGTGCCTCTGTCCGCCGTCAGGCGCAGATGCTGCATGTACGCCCGGACCTTAAGTTCGGCCTGCTACGCGGCAACGTGCAGACTCGACTCGACAAGCTTGCCGCCCGGCAGTGTGATGCCACCTTGCTTGCGCTGGCTGGCCTGCGCCGGCTTGGCATGGCCGAGCGCGCCAGCATTGTGCTTTCTCCAACCGTTATGGTTCCAGCCGCCGGGCAGGGCATTGTTGGCGTGACGGTGCGTGAGGACGATGTTGAGCTGCGCGAACTGCTGTCCGCCATTGAGGATTACGAAGCCCGCGCCGTTGCCACGGCCGAGCGCGCCCTGCTGGCAGAGCTGGACGGGTCATGCCGTACGCCGATTGGGGGCTATGCCCAGCTTATTCCCGTTGTGGCAGGGGATACGCCCAAACTGCACCTGACCGGCCTTGTGGCGCGGGAGGACGGGTCCTTCCTGCTCAAGCGCAGCATAAGTGGTGCGCCCGAAGATGCCGCACGGCTGGGGCGTGAACTCGGGTGCAGCCTGCGCCGGGATAGCCCGGCCGATATTTTTGAGGAAAACGCGTAAAAACACACACAGGCCGCCTTCCATGCCTCCGCCGTCTTCGCATTCGCCGTCGTCGCGTGGTGTTCTCATCACCCGGCCAGAGCCGGGGTTGGGGGAGACGGCTTTGGCGGTGGCCCGCGCGGGGTGGGTACCTGTTCCTGCTCCGGCCTTGCATGTGTGTGCCTGTCCTGTGCGGCATTTGCCACGCCAGCCTGCTGCATTGCTGCTGACCAGTGGGCAGGCAGTTGCCGCTGCGGCGGAAAGTGTCAGCCCCACCATTCCTGTTTTTGCTGTGGGCGACCGCACTGCGCAAAAAGCGCGGGCGGCAGGGTTTGTTACTGTGTGCAGTGCCAAGGGTAATGCGCAGGCGCTCGTACGTCTGCTGGTTGGTATGTGCTCCCCGGAGCAGGGAACACTTCTGCTTTTTTCCGGTGCGGGGCAAGGGGTGGAACTGGCGCAAAGCCTGCGCAGCCACGGTTTTAGTGTTGTACGGCGGGTTGCGTACCGAGCCAGTGCGGTGGTGGATTTTCCCGCCTCTGCCGGTCAGGCATTGCAGGCCGGGCAGGTTGCAGCGGTTCTGTTTTTTTCGGCCCGGAGTGCCCGGAGCTGGCTGGCCAGTGTGCCCCGTAGCCACCTGTATGCACAGGTGCTGGCCCTGCGCGCCGTTGTGATTTCGCACGAGGTGGCGCAGGCGGTGCAGCTTGCGGGCTGGCAGGGGCCGGTTACGGTGGCCGCTACGCCCGATGCCCCGGCCATGCTGGCGGCGCTGGGTTGCCTGAACACATAAAAAAACCCGGCTACCATAATGGCAGCCGGGTTTTGCAAGGCGCTGTTACACCCAAAGCAGAGGCTTATGCGTGGCCTGCTGCTTCAGGGAATTCTGCGCGGCGGGCCTGCCACAGGGCCACAAAGTCGATCGGCTGCAGCACAATGGGGGGGAACCCACCATCACGCGTGACATCGCTGATGATGTTGCGCGCATAGGGGAAGATCAGGCGCGGGACTTCAACCAGCAGAATGGGTTCAACCAGTTCAGGCGGCGGGTTGGTCAGAGTGACAACGGCTGCATAAACCAGTTCGGTCAGGAACACCGTGCGCCCGGCGGGGCCGTTTTCCGTTTCCGGGGCTTCCTTGGCTTCGGCCTTGATGCTCAGGATGACTTCGTAAACCATCTGATCACTCTGCAGGCGGTTGGTCTGCACATCGATGTTTACGCTGATCTGGGGCTGAGCGCGCAGGGTTGCAAAGATTTCTGCCCCAACGGGCACTTCAAAGGAAAGATCGCGCGTGTACTGGAGGTTAATGGCCAGTGGCAGGGCGGGCGGAACGGACTGGGCAGTATCGGACATTGATGACAGCTTCCTGCTCTCAAACGTATTGGGTTCCCTTAAGGCGGTAGCATGACCTGCGGGGTTAGCCAACACTCCAATCCGGGTCTTTGCTGGGCGTATGCACCATGCCGGAGGGAGGGTATGGGCGTTTGTTTTTACGGGGAAAGATGCAGCCAGTCCCCGTTTTCCAGGCTTTGGTTGCTCAGTTCAAGCAGGAACCACCAGTGGGAAACAACCAATGTGTGCTCATGCGGGGCGTCCTTGCGCATCTGCTCACGGAACTGCTGCGCCCGCAGGCTGAGTGCACGGTCGGATTCTGGTAAGGGAGACCACCATTTTTCCGGCAGGTAGGCAAAATCAAGCTGCGGCCAGTCCTGCATGAGTGCGGAGGCGGGGGAGCCAACATCGCACGAATACATACCCCGCTCGCGCACAAGAGGCGTTATCTGTGGCGTAAGGCCCAGCGCGCGGGCAATGGGGGTGGCCGTTTGCAGGGTGCGGGTAAAGGGCGAAACCAGAATGCGCGTAATGTTTTTGTGCCGGAGTTCATCCACCAGAGCATAGGCGTGGTCCTGCCCATGGGCGGAAAGGGCAGGGTCGGGCACACAGGGGTCTCGCCCGCTCAGGTTATACAGGCGGTTGAACTCACTTTCGCAATGACGCAGGATGATCATGGTAGCCTGAGTGGTTTTTAAAACAGGAATGGTCTTTTACAAGGGCGGATGGACTGGTATTCATTGTAACCGCACTCTGTCATGACTATGTGATAATGAGAGCCCGAGGAAAAGTGCTCTTCCCGTAATAATATATAAACCTGCAAACGCTGTGTGCAGGCAGATTGGTGGACGTTTAACAGATGGATTTTTCTCTCGACCACTTTCCGGTCGATCTGGTTCTTCTGGCTTTGGTAGCCGCTTTTCTGGCTCTGCGGTTGCGGAGTGTTCTGGGTAAGCGTGTTGGCATCCAGCCCCCCACCATGCCTGTTCCCCCCCGTGCGGAGGCAGCGTCCCGTGTGGTGGAAAACAAGGTGGAGCCAACTGGCCCCGCTGTTGAATACGATGTGCCATCCCCCGGCACGCGGGTTGGGCAATTGCTGGTTGAGATTAACCAGCAGGATACAGCATTTACCCCCCAGCAGTTCCTGATGAGCGTGCAGACCGTGTTCGCACAGGTTGTGGAAGCCTACGCCCAGGGTAACCGGGATGTGCTGCAAACCTACCTGACACCCGCGGTCTATAACTCCTTCGATGCCGCCATTACCGCGCGTGAAGCCGCCGGGCAGAAGCAGCGGACAGACATTCAGGCCGTGCGCTCGCTCGCCATCGAGGACGTGCGGCTGACAAAGCTGGACGTAGGGCTTGGGGTAGCCATTGATGTGCGCATTGTTTCCGACCAGATCAGTCTGGTGGAAGATCAGGCTGGCCAGCCAGTTACCGGCACGGATGCCGTGACCGAGTTTTCCGATATGTGGACGCTCGAACGCCTGCTGGGCGTTGGTGGCAGTGGCTGGCGTCTTGCGGCGGCGCGTAGTGCGTGAGTGCGGACAAGCCGGCCACGGGTTCCACCACCCCGCCCGCACGGGCAAAACGCTATAAGGTTGGTCGTCAGGACATTGTTCTAGGCGACTGCCTGCGCGCATTACGGCGCATGCAGGCCGAAACCGTGGATGTGATTGTTACATCCCCCCCCTACAATATTGGCCTGTCCTACCGGAGCTACCCCGACCGGCGGGAAGAAAACGATTATCTGGACTGGATGGTGGAGGTTGCCTCACAGTTACAGCGGGTGCTTAAGCCGGACGGGTCTTTTTTTCTGAACATTTCAGGCTCATCTGCACAGCCGTGGCTGCCGTTTGAGCTGGCCGTGCGTCTGCGCGACCTGTTTGTGCTGCAAAACCATATTTCATGGGTCAAATCCATCTCCGTGGGGGAGGATAGCTTTGGCCATTTTAAACCCATGAACAGCCAGCGCTACCTGCACCGTGGGCATGAACATCTTTTTCACTTCACGCTCGAAGGGGATGTGCCGCTGGACCGGTTGAGCGCGGGTGTGCCTTACAAGGACAAAACCAACATTGCCCGCCGTGGCCACCAGCAGGACCGCCGCTGCCGGGGGGATGCGTGGTTTATCCCTTACGAGACCGTGCGCGGGCGGGCGGAAAAATTTGATCATCCCGGCACTTTCCCCATAGCCCTGCCCGAGCAGTGCATTCTGCTTCATGGCAAATCCAAAGGCCGGGTGCTTGACCCGTTTATGGGCACAGGCACCACCCTGCTGGCCGCCCAGCGCCTTGGGTGCAGTGGTGTAGGGATGGAAATAGATGCGGAGTACGTGGCCATAGCCCGGGCACGTCTTATGCACGATCTGGTGAACAGCCCGCTCGCCTGATCGGATTTATCTATTATTACGATAAAAATAATCGTTTTGACATTTTGATGTGCATCAAACACAACGGGCTCAAGAATGAATAAAACGTATAAGAGAAAGAAATAGAACCGGGGGATCGGGGTTTGAAACGTATATTAGTCTCTCTGGCAGGGGTCGGCTTGCTGGCATACGGTGGTACAGTTGCGTTTTTGCAGCATTACGACCATGTAACGGCAACAGAGCTTGTGCCGTCTTCATCAACACATAAAGACCCCGTTGCTTTGGCTGCGTTTAATGCGCTGAATGAAGCACGTTGCGATTACTGCCATGCAACAGGTCGGGACCTGCCTTTTTACTTCCGTCTGCCAGTGGCGAACACGATTATGGAACGGGATCGCGATCAGGGGTTGCGCCATTTCCGTATGGAACCTGTTCTGCATGCGTTTGAACACGGTACGCCGCCGTCGGAAGAAGAGCTGTCGCGCATTGAGGAAGTCATTGTGCAGAACCGCATGCCCCCGGCACAGTACCTGCTGCTGCACTGGCATGCGCATCTGTCCAATGCCGAGCGGCAGGACATTCTGGCATGGGTGCAGCAGACCCGGCGTAAATACTACGCCAATACGGGTGCAACCCAGGCACTGGCTGCCGAACCCGTACGCCCCGTGCCGGAAAGCGTGGAGGTGGACCCGGTAAAGGTTGCACTGGGCAAAAAGCTGTTTTTTGACAAAAAACTGTCAGGCGACAACACGCTCAACTGCGCAAGCTGCCACGGGCTGGACAAGGGCGGGGTGGATAATCTGGTAACCGCAACAGGTATTGGCGGCCAGAAAGGCCCGATTAACGTGCCAACCGTGTATGATGCGTATTTCAAGATCGCCCAGTTCTGGAATGCCCGTGCGCCAGACCTTGCCGCACAGGCCGCAGGCCCGGTTATGAACCCGCTGGAAATGGGATCGCATGACTGGTCGGAAGTTGCCCAGAAGCTGGCAGCAGACCCCGATTACGCCGGTATGTTCAAGGCCGCCTTTGGCCCGGATGTGCAGGTTGATCAGCAGACCATTACGCAGGCCATTGCCGAGTTTGAAAAAACCCTGATCACGCCAGACAGCCCGTTTGATGAATATCTCAAGGGCAAGGAAGACGCGATCAGCCCGCAGGCCAAACGTGGTTATGAGCGGTTCAAGGCCATTGGCTGCTCGGGTTGCCATAGCGGCATTGGTGTTGGCGGCGGTGGTTACGAAGTCATGGGGCTGGAGTCCGATTACTTCAAGGATCGCGGTGGCAAGCTGACTGATGCGGATGAAGGGATCTACGCCATCAGCCATAACAAGCTGGACCAGAACCGCTTTGTGGTGCCCACCTTGCGCAACATTACGCTGACCGCACCTTACTTCCACGATGGCAGCGTAAAAACACTGGATGAAGCCGTGCGCAAAATGGCCCGCTACCAGACGCCGGATAGCAACCCGTCTGACCAGGATGTGGCGGATATTGTGGCGTTCCTGCAAACCCTGACGGGCAAGTATGAAGGCCATGAACTGACCAACACCAAACAGTAAAACAGAAAGACACGGGGCGGGCATCTTTGAGGATGCCCGCTTTCTGTGCTTGAACAACGGCTCGTCCGCAGGTGATAAAGCCTGTGGGGCGGGCCGTTTGTGTTTGTGGCAGGGTATGCCGGGCCAGATCGGTTGGAATAAAGCGCGATAGGTGGACAGGGTGGTAAAAAGGCGGCGTCAGTTACAGGAGGCGGAAAAGCAACTCTGGGCGCTGGTGGTGCGTGATGTGGCCCCCCTGACCAGCGCCAGTCTTGTTCCCCCCATGGCCGATACGGCATTCGGCCGGGATGCGCCCCCTGTGCCGGAGGATGCTGCGGCTATTCCGCAAACGCATTATAAAAAAACCCCGCCCAGGGTCAGGCCCGCCGGGAGCCTGTTGTGGGAGGTACGCCCCACAGTCCACCCTGCTCCAGCGGTAGCCCCCATAACGGTACGGCCAGCGCCGCCCATTGCGGAAAAAATTGGCCAGCGCCAGCCCGGTGTGGATGACTATAGCTGGCGGCGTTTCCACCAGGGGAGCATGCGGGTGGAAAAACGCCTCGACCTGCACGGTATGGTCGCGCAGGAAGCGTTTGTGCGGCTTAGAGAGTTCATGGACGTTGCTGCCCACCGTGGCCTGCGCTGTGTGGAAATTATTACAGGGCTGGGCACAGGGCAGGAAGGCGGCATTTTACGGCGTGAACTGCCCCACTGGCTGGAGCGGCCGGAAATGCGGGCCAGCATACTGGGGCTGGCTTACCCCCATGAGGGGAATAAAGGTTCTGTCCGGATTTTACTGCGCAGGCGCAGGCGGTAAGGGCTGCGCAGGGGGGACTGGTGTGCTCCGCCAGCGTGGCAGGTTAAGTGCCAGCCAGCGGCGGAGTGCCATGCCCACGTTTACATCGGGAGTGGCCATGCCGTAGGAGGCAATGCATTTTGCGCCCGAAAGTACGGTTTGGCCGTTAGCCAGCGCAATCTGTTGCAGGTTCAGTTTGGCTGCGCATGTTTCCGCCGCATGCCGCCAGCGCGCCACTTTGGCGGGGGACGTTAACAGGGGCAGAACAAGGGCTGCCTTAAGGCTGGCGGCAGACGCAATGGCCTGCCATGCCTGTGGCAGAAAAGCCGGTGTGGATGTTCTGCGTTCTTGCAGCAATATGGTCGGGAAGGTGGGGGGTAACACCATATCCGCCGGTGTTGGCACGGGTGGCGCTACGGTGTTGAGAAAGAGCGGGACAAACCCTTTGGTGGCCAGTGTGTCCAGCCGCTCCTTCAGGGCTGCATCCATGGGGAGTTGAATGGCATCGACCAGTCCGCCGGTCAGGGCGGCCATGGCGGCATCCGGTGTGGCATAGCCACTGACTGGCAGGGGCCGCAGGGCCAGCAGGTCAAAGGCCAGAAGGGTCGGCAGTTCCGGCCCTGTGGGGGTGGAAACCGCAATGCGGGTGGTTTTGCTGCTCAGAATAACGCCAAGCGAGCGGTGCAGGCTGACATGCCCCACAACCACGCTAGGTTGGCATATTGTTAACACAGGTAGCCAGCGCTGATACGCGTAATGCACGCGGCTATCCCCGGTCATGGCGGCCATAAGTGCCGTGCCGGGTACAAGTAACGTGCTGGATGCGGTGCTCAATTGCTCCTGCGCATCAAACAGGTTTGCGCCTGTTACGCCGTCCCACCCGGTGGTGAAGGTGAGGTCAAAAGGCGGCTGCCCCAGCTCTTCCGCCATATCTGGAGCCAGCCGGGTGGCCCATGCGCCGCAGGGTGTTTCTGCACTGCCAGCCACAATCAGCTTTGTGGTCTGGTCAGACGTGGCGGTGGGGGCCGGGCCTACCAGTATGTCATCTGCCGCATGGGCCGTGGCCGCTGCGGCCATACTCCCCAGTGCCCCGCCCAGAAACAGGCGGCGGGACAGGGCAAGACCATGGTGTTGGCGCATCATTGAAGAAGCAGGGATGAGATTAGACAAACACCAATAGCCTTCATTGTGGGTATCGCGGTTCCATACTATGCGAAATTAAAGGCAGAAACACGGCCATTTTATTACGGCCATTTAACCTCTGGTGGCATGCTCATCAGAATGGCTTCCGTGTTGCCGCCGGTTTTAAGCCCGAACAGCGTGCCCCGGTCATGCAGCAGGTTGAATTCCACGTAACGGCCACGGCGCACAAGCTGGGCATCGCGCTGTTCGGGGGTCCAGGGTTCCATCATCCGGCCACGGATAATGCGCGGGTAGGCATCCAGAAAAGCAAGGCCGACATCTTTGGTAAAGGCAAAGTCCTCTTCCGCATTGCCGCTGTCCAGCCGGTCATAAAAAATACCGCCAAGGCCGCGTGGTTCGTTGCGGTGGGGAAGGTAGAAGTATTTGTCACACCATGCCTTGAAGCGTGGGTAATACTCCGGGTCGTGCGCATTGCATGCCTTGGCAAACGCATCATGGAAGGTGGCGGCATCGTCCTGCGCTTCGGCGCTGGCGGGGAACATGGGAGTAATATCGCCCCCACCCCCAAACCAGCCCTGCGTTGTAATGATCATGCGGGTGTTAAAGTGAGCGGCAGGGACCAGCGGGTTGCACATATGGGCAACAAGGCTGATGCCGGTTGCAAAAAAATGCGGGTTTTCGGTCGCGCCGGGAATGGTGGCCGCAAAATCGGGGGGGAATGTTCCCTCCACGGTGGAGACATTGACCCCCACTTTTTCAAAAACCCGGCCACGCATCAGGCTCATCACGCCGCCGCCGCCGGGGGTTCCGTCTTCATTCAGGCGGTTCCAGCTTTTGCGTTCAAAGCGGGAGGGCTGTTCGTGGCCGGGAAGTACCGGGCTGTTCTGTGCGGCGGCGTCTGCCTCAATGGTTTCAAAGGCTGTGCATATCTGGTTACGCAGAGTTTCAAACCATGCGCGTGCCGCGTCCTTGAGCTTGTCATGGGAGGGAACGGAGGCAGGCTTTGTCGGCGTCATGTGTAAAGCTCTTTCCATACTGGTCTGCTGCCCGGCAAGCAGAGAATCGGCTTAGGGCATTTTTTCAAGGGGTGCGCCTTAGGGCCGGTCATTGCAAGATCATCCGGTTCATCGTTAAACGGGAACCTGAGCCCGCCCGAATGTGGTGGGGCGTGGGGGAGAAGTGCAATGGCTGGCAAACCAGTCTGCCATAACGGACAGGGCGCGGAGCCTGCGACGCAGGACCAGTTGAGCGCGTGGGCCAAGGCGTATGGCCGCCTGCCGCTCCCGGCGGACCTGAACTGGCTGTGGACCATAGGGGCAGTCCTGTGCGCCATACTGGCCCTTATGCTGCTTACCGGGCTTACCCTTACGCTGGTTTATACGCCCGATGCGGGGCTGGCCTTTGGCTCGGTTGAAAGCATTGAGCGCCGCATGCCAGCAGGTTGGCTGCTACGCGCCATGCACATGACCGGCGCTTCTTTTTTTATGCTGGCCCTGTATGTGCACCTGTTGCGGGGGCTGTACTACCGCTCCTACCTGCCGCCACGCCGTGCTGTGTGGCTGAGCGGGTGCGCTCTGCTGGTCATGGTTATGGTTACGGCCTTTGCAGGGTACGTGCTGCCCTGGGGGCAGATGTCCTACTGGGGGGCGGATGTTGCGGGTAAGGCGGTGGGAGCACTCCCCCTTGCCGGTGGATGGCTGGAAGGTGTTTTTCTGGGTGGGGATTCCCCCGGCACACCCACGCTGCACCGCATGTTTGCCCTGCATTTTGGGCTGGCATTCCTGATTGTAGGGGTGGTGTTGGGGCATATTGCCCATGTGCATGCACGGGGGAGTTCCAGCCCATCTGCCCGCCCAACTGCGGCAACGGGGGTTTTGCCTTTTCACCCCTATTTTACGGTGCGGGATATGCTGGCCATTGTGCTGGTTGCGCTGGCCTTTGTCGGGGTGCTGTGTTTCTGGCCGGAGCTTATAGTCGAACCCGCCAATTACCGCCCGGCCAATCCGCTGCACACCCCGGCCGATATTGAGCCGGAATGGTATTTTCTGCCCTTTTACGGAATGATGCAGGCCGTGCCGTTCAAGCTGGGGGGGCTGCTGCTTTCTGGCGGAGCGGTGGCTGTTCTGTTTGCCGTCCCCTGGCTGGACCGTGCAACGGATGCCGCCCACAGCGCACCCGTGGTCGTGCGGATGGGGGCTATGGGTCTGCTTGTCTGCTCTGCCGTGGCAGTGGCCTGCGCAGGCCTGCACCACATGCAGGGAGTGTGGATGCTGGTGGCCCGGCTGGGTATGGTGGGGTACTACGCGTATTTTCTGCTCTATCTGCCCTTTGCCGGTCGTGTGTGGCGGAGGGGCAGGGCATGATGGTCCGGCGGTGTGTGGCTATTGGGGTTGGTCTGCTTTGGGCGTGTAGTGCATTGGCGCAACCTGCGCGCGGGCCTGCTCCAGCCGCGCGGCAGCAATGGTCTTTTACAGGTGCGCTGGGGCATTTTGACCTGGCCGCGGTCCAGCGTGGTTACGCAGTTTTTGCGGGCTCCTGTGCCTCCTGCCATAGCCTGTCGCAGCTTCATTTTTCCGATTTTGAAGGAATGGGCCTGCAAACTGCGGAGGTCGTCGCGCTGGCTGCAAGCTGGCAGGTGCCCGATGGACTGGATGCGGAAGGGCGGCTCAGGCACCGCGCTGCCCGCCCGGATGATGCCCTGCCATCCCCTTATGCGGGGCCAGAGGCGGCTATGGTGGCTAATCAGGGTGTGGTGCCGCCTGATCTTTCCCGCATTCTTCAGGTTTATCCCGGCGGGCCGGACAGGTTGTATGGCCTGCTGGTCGGGTACGGTCCGCAGCCTGTGCGCCAGATCGGGCGTGGTTTTTCCAACCCCTATGCCATTGGCCACTTTACGGCCATGCCTCCCCCGTTGCATGGCAACGAGGTCAAATACGCAGATGGCACAGTGCCCGATGTGCAGGCCGAAGCACGGGACGTAACAACCTTCCTTGCCTGGGTTTCTGCCCCCCATCTGGACCAGCGCCGCAGGTTGGGTGTGGGAGCGGGGCTGTATCTGTGCTTTCTTGCCGTGCTGTTTGCGATTTTAAACCGGAGAATCTGGTCTGATGTCAGAAAATGAAGTTGTAGAACCCGTTATCGGTCTGGTTGGCGGGTCTGGCCTGTATGATATTGATGGTCTGGAAGACAAGGAATGGCGCACGGTGGAAACCCCGTGGGGCATGCCTTCCGACCAGCTTTTATTCGGGCGGCTGGATGGCGTAAAATGCGTGTTTCTGCCCCGCCATGGCCGTGGCCACCCTATTCCGCCCTCACGCCTGAACTACAAGGCCAATATTGCAGCGCTTAAAATATCTGGCGTGACCGATATTGTCTCTCTCTCCGCCGTCGGCTCGCTCAAGGAAGAACTGCCGCCGGGCCGGTTTGTGATTATCGACCAGTTTATTGACCGCACGATTGCGCGCGACAAAAGCTTTTTTGATACAGGCTGTGTTGCCCACATTTCCATGGCAGATCCGCTGTGCAACCGCGTGGGCGATGTGCTCAAGGCCGAGGCCGACAGGCTGGGTATTGAGGCTACGCGCAAGGGGACGTATCTGGTTATGGAAGGTCCGCAGTTTTCCACCCGTGCGGAGAGTGAACTTTATCGCACATGGGGCTGCTCGGTTATTGGCATGACCAACATGCCAGAAGCCAGCTTGGCCCGTGAGGCGGAAATCTGCTACGCTACCGTAGCCATGGTGACCGATTATGACTGCTGGCACACCGAGCATGATAACGTGACGGTGGAAAGCGTTGTTAAAACCATGCAGGCCAATTCCGCCAAGGCCAAAGCGCTGGTCAAGGCGGTTATTCCCGCACTGGGTGGTAAAAAGCGTGGTCTGTGCAGTGCAGGTTGTGACCGTGCATTGGAATATGCGCTGATTACAGCTCCCGATGCGCGTGACCCCGAACTGATGGGCAAGCTCAAAAGCATTGCGGGCCGCGTGATCTAAAATACAAAGCACGTAACAGCCTGCGGCGTTGATGCAGGGTGTAAAAAACAGGCAGGCCGGTTGGCCTGCCTGTTTTGTTTGTCGCCTGTGTATTGCTGCGTGGCACCTGCCGCTGATTGGAATAAACCAACGGCAGGTGGTGCTGGGGTGTTGTCAGTTTTGTGCAGGTTGCGCCGCATACCCGAAGGTTGTGCGCAGGTCATCGCATGTTGCTTGTGATGCGACCCAGACCTCTGATGGCCAGAACATCTGCCCACCATAAAAATACTTGATTTTCAGATGGTTTTTTAAAGAAAGGCAGTAAATATATTTCTGTTTTAGAATTGCTTCCAAAGTGGGAACGGGCAGATTATCTGGCATAAAAACAGCCTCAACATGCTTTTCTGTAATAGGATTCCAGATTTTTGGATCCAGATAATCTGCTCTTATATTTGAGGGAGTGTTGCAAACTCCGAACCATGCCTGACAGATATTTTGTAAGGGGGATTTAATTGTTTTTCCTGCAAGGTAATCAATAATTGGCCATGTTGTGGTCCATACATCCCCTTTGATGTGATGTACCATTTGTACCAGTTCGATCTGATCCGTCTCATTCCGTGCTGGTTTCAGGTTGTGGCGCATGTTGCGCGCTTCCAGAATTGAGATGGAAAAAAGAACGCCAAGACTTACAGCAAGGCCGGATAGTAAAATATTCATGTGTAAGCTGCGCAGAGCTTCTCGCAGGAGTATCGCCAGAACAATGGCCGAGATCTCCATGTAGATAACAAAATCCGCAATCCAGCCACCAAATTTTCCGCCTGAAACAAAAGCAAGGCCAAATGCTGCGCCACATGTCAGGAGGAGGGGCGCAATGTCACGCAGTGTTCTGTTGTTGGGCAAATGTTTTTGAGAAAGCAGCAAGAACGGAGCGAGAAGGGAGATAACAACATCGCCGGTATATTGCGCAACAAGCAGAATGCTCTGGTTCAGGGAATAGGGGTCCGTGCGGGGAATGGTAAAAGCCCAGTGCCAGTATGCCGGTCCGTATGCCCACTGTAACAGGGCAACGGAAAGGATAATGGAGCTAAGAGCAACTGCGAATGAAATAAGATATTTACGTTCGTAAACCGCCATAACCAGCGGAATGCCAATTAAAAGTAATCCGGTTTGTTTGACGAGAAAACACACGCAGATTGAGAGCCCGACGAGAATAAACTTTAAAAATCCGCTATCTTTCAGGCTGCACGTGAAGAGTACAAAAATGATGCTCAGCATGAAAATGGCATCAGGCCGGGAGAGGTCGATCCAGGCATACATTGGGTACAATGCGAGGAAGAGCAAAGACCAGAGCAGACCTACCCAGTTAAGGCCGAGTATCCGGCGGATGGAAGCTTCAACCAGCACAGCCGATAGTAAAAATGGCGGCACAAAAGATAGAATGCGTAAGGTGGAAAGATTGGCAATCCAGGCTTCGGGGAAGGCGCGCAAATACAGGTAATAAAGTGGGTTATATATTGAGCTGGTCTGATAAAACGCGGCAGGGGAATGGGTGTATTGGTAAAGAGGATATTGCTCACGCAATAAACCGCTGAAGTAGAAAGTTGTTGTTTCTGAGTGTTCCAAAACCCCATTAAATGCCAGACGGCGAATAAACACAGGTAAAGCAAAAGCCAGTGCGTAAACAGCAATGCCAAGCAGGGTAGCCCAAACAGCCCATTGTATTGTTCTGGTTGGTACATGCGTTAATTGACGCTTTTTTATTTGTGTAAAAATAGGACCGATTCCTCATATGGGACTGTATGCAAGGCCGGTTTTTACAAAAGGAAGTCTTAATATTTTCAAAATATTGAAAGGACCAGTTACGGTTTAATCAGGCATTTTGTGATTTTCAGATATGTTTTTTTGTGTGCCCGGAATCAGTAAAATGCGCGGGACAGTCAGGCTGGATGATACGTGGCAGAACTGCCGGTTTCAGGCATGGCCTGATTACCTCAAAAGGTAGGGCAATCACCTTGATGTCCAAAGGCAGAGGAAGGTGCGGCTTGGAATACAGGCAAGGCTTTCAAGCCGCAAACACCATGCATAAAGACCGAGCATGCAGTTGTGAAAACACTGCAAGGCATATGAGGTTTTGAATTTATGGAAAACATGGTGGAGGGGGTTGGATTCGAACCAACGTAGGCGTACGCCAGCGGATTTACAGTCCGCCCCCTTTAGCCACTCGGGCACCCCTCCGACTTGTTGAGCACTGACCTAAAGCCTGTTCCCGGGGTTGTCAATGGGTTTAGGTAACTATTCTTTGCCTGTGGTGGGTTAGGGGGCTTTATGCGGCTTTATGGCCGGTTGGAATTGGCAAAAGATTTATAAGCATTGGGCTGGACATATGCAGAGGTTCGGGGAAAAGCTGCATCCGGTTCTGGGTATCCAAGTGTGACGGGGAGTAGAGGTCTTGAGCAAACACCAAACAGTGCGGCGGTACACGCCCCGTTCTCTGGCAGCGCTGGATACGCCCGTAGTGGCCCTGACTGCGTACACAACCCCCATGGCCCGGCTGCTGGACCCGCATTGCGACCTGCTTCTGGTAGGGGATTCGCTGGGCATGGTGGTGTACGGCATGGACTCCACACTGGCCGTAAGCGTGGAGATGATGATTGCCCACGGTCAGGCGGTGGTGCGTGGTAGCCAGAAGGCCTGCGTAGCCGTGGATATGCCTTTTGGCAGTTATCAGGAAAGCCCACAGCAGGCGTTCCGCGTTGCGGCGGATATTATGGCCAGAACCGGGGCTGGTTGCATCAAGCTTGAAGGGGGGCAGGAAATGGCCCCGACCATAGAGTTTCTGGTCCAGCGGGGGATTCCGGTTATCGGGCATATCGGGCTTAAACCGCAGGCCGTGCATGCACATGGGGGGTTTCGTACCGTTGGGCGCGGGAGCGAGGCCGAACAGGTTATGGCCGATGCGCTGGCGGTGGAAAAAGCCGGAGCCTTTGCCGTGGTGATCGAGAGCACAATGGAACCACTCTCGCGCGCCATAACCGAAGCTTTGGGGATTCTGACCATAGGCATAGGCGCATCGCCCCAGTGCGATGGGCAGATTCTGGTTGCGGAGGACATGCTGGGCCTGTTCCCCGACTTTACCCCACGTTTTGTGCGTAAATTTGCCAATCTGGGGCAGGAAGTGGACCGCGCTGTGGCTGATTACGCCCATGCCGTGCGTACGCGCACATTCCCCGGTCCGGCGGAATGTGTGGGCATGCCCAAGGCAGACTAGAGCCCATACGATTCGTTTTTGGGTAAGGGGTGTGCAGGCAAGCTTTGCACGTTCTGTGCAGGCCGCACGCGTTATGCCCGCACGCGGTAGCCCGCACAGGCGCGTAACCTGTGCGGGGTAGTATGACCAGTAACCGCCTTACTGGTAGCGTGAGAGCCACCATGCATAGGACGGCGGCAGAATGGTTTTTGCGTCCTTGGCGTGCAGAATACGCGCTGCCTCGTGCGGCCAGTGCGGGTTGGCCAGCAAAGGGCGGCCGATTGTGGCGACATCCACAATCTCGTTACGGATCAGGGCATCAGCCTGACGGCCTTCGCTGATGTACCATGATGTGGTGACAGGCAAACCCGCCTCCTGCCGCACTTTATGGGCTATGGGGGTCATAAACCCGGCCCCCCACGGAATGGTGGCTTCGGGGGTGGAAAAGCCTATGCTGACATCAATAAAGTCCAGCCCGTGCTCTTTCATCCTGCGTACGAGAGCAATGGATTCTTCCAGTGTCTGCGCATCGTTGCCATCAAATTCAATTACGCCAAAACGGGCAATCAGCGGGCGGTCTTCGGGCCAGACGGCACGCACGGCTGCCAGTGTTTCCAGCAGGAAGCGGCCCCGGTTTTCTGCCGAGCCACCATACTGGTCCGTGCGCTTGTTGGAATGCGTGGACCAGAAGCTCTGCGCCAGATAGCCATGGGCAAAATGCAGCATCAGCCATTCAAAACCCACGTCACGCGCACGTATTGCGGCTGCGACAAAGTCGTTTTTAACGCGTTCAATGTCCTCAAGGGTCATTTCATGCGGTGCGCGGGGCAGGTTGGCACCAAAAGCAACGGGGGAAGGGCCAATGGGCTGCCAGCCGCGCGGGTCGGTGGCGGTAATATGGTCATCCCCTTCCCATGGCACATTGGCGCTGGCCTTGCGCCCTGCATGGGCGATCTGGATACCCGGCGTAGCCCCGGTTTTGCGGATACTGGCAACAATGGGAGCATAGGCCTGTGCCTGCGCATCATTCCACAGGCCAAGGCAGTTGGGGGTAATCCGCCCTTCGGGAGAAACAGCGGTGGCTTCAAGCGTAACAAGCCCGGCTCCACCGCGGGCGAGCGAGGCATAATGCACACTGTGCCAGTCGTTGGGCATGCCGTCCTGCGCCTGATACTGGCACATGGGGCCAACAGCAATGCGGTTGCGTAATGTGCTGCCTTTGAGGGTATAAGGGTCGAAAAGCGTTGGCATGAACCGTGCTCCTGTTACAAAGGGGCATCATAGCCCCGTTAGTTCGACTATAATCGAACTAACAGGCAAAGCAAGGGAAGAGGTAGGTCAAACAGTTGTCATGAAGCAGTATGACCATCCATTGGCGCAGGATATGCAGTTGTCCTGCCTGCTTTACGCCCTGTCCGACCCGTTCCGGCTGACGGTGGTGCGCAAGCTTGCAGCCTGTCAGCCCCAGCCCTGCGCCCCGTTGCAGGATGGGCGGCCAAAATCCTCCGTCTCCCACCACTTTGCCGTCTTGCGCAAAGCCGGGCTTATCCGGACTGAAGTGGTGGGGGTTACCCACATGAACTCCCTGCGTGAGCAGGAGCTGGAAAGCCGTTTTCCTGGTCTGCTGGCGGCCATTCTGGCGGCTGCCAGCGTGGAGGACGTGCCCGTCTAGGGCACCAGCACGGCAGCGCCATCAAACCGGCCATGGCGCAAATCATCCAGTGCTTTGTTGGCGTCCTTGAGCGCGTAGGTCGTGGTGGTGGTGTGGATACCAATTTTGGGGGCGAGGGAAAGAAATTCCAGCCCGTCCTCACGCGTCAGGTTGGCAACAGAGACAATATCGCGCTCTTCCCATAACGTGTCGTAGGAAAAAGCGGGGATTTCACTCATATGAATCCCGGCGCACACGACACGCCCGCCTTTGCGCAGGGTTTTAAGGGCTGCGGGGACCAGAGCCCCATCAGGGGCAAAAATAATGGCTGCATCCAGTTGCTCGGGGGGGAGTGCATCCGACCCACCAGCCCATTTTACGCCGAGCGAGCGGGCAAACTCCTGCGTTTTGGTGTCATTGGGGCGGGTAAAGGCATAAACCTCGCGCTTTTGCCACACCAGAACCTGCGCAATAATATGGGCTGCTGCCCCAAAGCCATACAGCCCAACTTTCTGGGCATTGCCCGTTTTGCCAAGTGAGCGCCACCCGATCAGCCCTGCGCAGAGAAGGGGGGCGAGGGAGACGTCCGAGCCTTCCTCCCCCATGGGGAATGCAAAATGTGCATCGGCCACGGCCATTGTGGCGTAGCCGCCATCGCGCGTGTAACCGGTAAAAATGGGGTGGTCACACAGGTTTTCATGGTCTGTTGCGCAATAGGAGCAGTGCCCGCAGGTATGGCCCAGCCACGGAATACCTACGCGCTGGCCAACCGTAAGGGAGGTTACGCCACTGCCCAGCAGGTCAACCCGGCCAATAATTTCGTGCCCCGGGGTTACGGGCAGTTTGGGGTGGGTCAGGTCTCCATCCACCACATGCAGGTCGGTCCGGCACACACCGCAGGCCAGCACCTTGACCCGAATCTGGCCCGGGCCGGGGGTCGGGTCGGGTAGTTCCTCCCATTGCAGCGGGGTGCGCGGGCTGTGCAGACGCATGGCGAACATGAAGGCTCTCCCTATGGGGCAGCGGGCTTGCAACTGGCACCCTGTGCCCATCCGTTATGCCGCATTGTGGCGGTTCTTTTCCATTATGTGCAACGCGGCTTTTGGCACGGGTAGGCGGGGCCTGCGCATTGCGGGGTCCCTATAGGGGCATAACCAGCCGTTGGGCACCGGCGCGGGTAGCAGAGATTGGTGCAGGGTTCCGCCCCGCCTGCTCAGAACGGTTTGAGCAGGCGGTCCAGATACTCAAGTTCCTGTTGCGGGCGGGTTCGGTCTGAATCGCGGCGGCGGAGTTCCTGCTCAATCTCACGCGCGCGCTGGCGGGCTACCGTGTCGGGAATATGGGTGCTGTCGTCCGTATTCTGGTCCGCCCCTTCGCCTTCCTTACGGCCTAGGGGGTCTTTGCCTGTTGTGTTTTCATCGTCCCCACCTTCGCCCGCAGCATCGGAGGGCTGGCCATTCCCGTTCTCTCCCGTATTGCCTGAGCCGGATGACCCATCGCCACTCCCCCCAAAGGAGGGCAAAAAGCTGGGCGTTGTGTTCTGGCCATTGCCCTTCATGCTATCCTGCATCTGCTTGCGGCTCTGGCGCAGGGCTTCGAGTGCTTTTTCCTCAGCACTGGCGGCTGCGGCATCATCCCCATCAGCCAGCGCCTTGCGGGCCGTAGCCATGCTCTTGCGGGCCTGTTCAAATGCATCGGGGGTTTTGCCGGTTAGCTCCTTGAACTCATCTTTAAGCTCGCTCAATGCCTGTTCAAGTGCATGCTGGGTTGCACGTTCGGTGCGGCGTGCGCTGGCCTGTGCTTCAGCCTTGGCCGGGTCTGGCATGCCAGCCGGGGGCTGGGTATTGCCGGAGGAAGGCTGCTGGCCTGTGCTGCCTCCACCCATATTGGGTGGGGAGGAAAGCCCAAGTCTGCGCAGGAGTTCCGATGTCGGCAGGTTGGCGTATTCTGCGGCTTCTCCATCCCCATCATCCGCCAGATCGCTCTGTTGCTGGGAAAGGGCACGCACATGTTCATCCAGCCGGGACTGGGCATGGTCCAGCAGGCTGGATTCCTTGGTTGTCAGGTCATGCAGGGCGGCGGCCTGCTCACGCGCTTTCTGCTGGGCCTGGAGTTGCTGGGCCAGAGCGGCAAGGTCCTGCGGTGTGGCATTGCGCATGCGCTCGGTTGCGTTTTCCATTTCCTGCAGGCGTTGCATGGCATCGCCCGAGCGGCCATTGGCGGCATCGGCGCGCAACTGCTTCATCAGCCGATCGAACGCTTTATTCCCCGCTGCGGAAAAACCGGGCAGGTCAGGGATGGCTGTATGGTTGCGCAGGGCGTTATCGGCCAGAGCCTGCATTTTGCGGGCAATGGCGTCCTGTAGCGCCTTTAAGCTCTGTTCCAGCTCTTCCTGTGCCTGCTGGTTGTGGGGGCCATTGCGCTTCATGTCCGCCAGCTTCTGGGCAACATCGGCCTGTGCGGCCCGCACATCAATCGAGGCCTGAGCACTGGCATTATCGCCTGTGCGCCGGTCTTCTATGTCCAGCGCCAGATCCCATAGCAGGTTGGTGGCGCTGGTGCGGGCGGTCTGGGTGTCTATGTCGGCATTTTCCAGCAGGGCTACAATGCTGGTCAGGTTGAGGAACATGCCCGTATGCTCCCGTACAGGGCCGGGGGCCTCACCCAATGCTTCCAGGTCCTGCGCCGTATCTTCACGCTTTTCCTGTTCCAGCGCAAAACGCCTGCGCACGTCCAGAATAGCGCGGGCAATGGGGGAGTGGAAAATCCTGCTCCCGAGTTTGAACGTAGCAGGTTCGCTCTGCCCCTGATGCCCGCTGGTAGCGGTTGCCACAATCTGCCCGGTCACGTCCTGCCCGGCCCATGGGTCTTCCGACAGGTCAGGGACAAGCACATTTTTAACCGATTTGGGGTGGCCGGTTAAAGGCAGGGGAATACTCAGTTCCCGCTTGGGGTTGGCTCCTTTGGCAGGGTGGGCAGCGTGTAGCACGACCTGCATGTCTGACAGGCCATAGGCGTGGCTGGCCGTGTAGGGCAGGCGGGTATGCCAGTCCCCCTTGCCGGGGGCACCGGGGGATGGGCCCCAGGCAACCTGTGGGGCCAGGTCGGGCAGAATGGTCATGGACCAGCTGGCAAGGGTGCGTCCCCGGCCGGTTAGCCTGAGCAGGCCACTATGGGTCAGCGTGGCTTCCAGCTTCCAGCTATGTGGGTCCAGTTTCTGGCGTTTTGCGTCCTGTACCACCATGCCGTGTGTGCCTTGCAGCACGGGGTGGGAGGCCATGCCGTTAACAATAACGGTAAGCCGGGCACCTTCCTGCATCTGGGGGGCAGGGCGGTTCGGGCTTAAAAAAACCGGAGCGTCCGGGGCATAGGCGGGGGGAGTAATCCACGCATCTATGTGGGGGAGGGGCACGTCCGGGTCATCCCGGCCGGGAATAAAAGCGGCCAGAATACGCCCCGGAGCCGAGGACCCGGCAACTCCGCCGGCCACGCCAAGAGCCAGCACCAGCCCCGCCGCCGCAAGCTGGTGCGCGCGGCCTTTGGGCGCAAGGTCGGGCCAGCCAGCTCGCAACCGGCCAAGGGAGGCCAGAAGCCGCTGCCGATGGGCCTGCCACAGGAGCGTATTGCTGGCGTGGGGGAGTGGTGCCGGGGTATCTGTCAGGCTTGCTAGGGGGCGGTCGCGCAGGCCGGATGCCTGCTCGATCCGGCGGTCAATGTCCTCCGGCGTGGTGGGGCGCAGGCGGCCCAGATCGGTATGGAGCCGCCAGCCACACAGGCTCAGCCAGCCTGCTACACTAACAAGGCGCAGTCCATCAGGCAGGTGCTGGGGCAGGCGGAGCAGGCCCGCCAGTGTGTAAACCCCCAGCATGGCTACGGTCGGCTGGAGGGCAGGCCAGAGCTGCTCAATGTGCAAAACAAGGGCCGCATTACGGCGCACATGGGCCAGACGGGCCGCCAGCGTGCCGTCCTGCGCGGTTGATGCGGTCAGATCCTGCTTCAGACCGCGCATGCGTCAGGCTTTTCCGTTCGGGGGAGCTGGCATGGCTTCATCCTGCCACAGTTCTTCCAGTGTCTGCCGGCGGCGTATAACTGTCCATTGACCGTTTTCTACCAGAACCTGCGCGGCCAGAGGGCGGCTGTTGTAGGTGGAACTCATGACCGCACCATAAGCGCCCGTGTCCAGAATGGCTATACGGGATGCGCGGTCAAGAGGGGGCAGCAGACGGTCGCGCGCAAACGTGTCACCACTTTCGCAGACCGGGCCAACAACATGCGTGGGTGCGACAGGCTGGCTGAAGGCCTGTGGCGCAAGGGGTACAAGGCCATGCCATGCATCATACATGCTGGGGCGGACCATGTCGTTCATGGCGGCGTCAAGCACAAGGAACGGGCCGGGGAGCCCTTCCTCCTTGCGCAGGATAACGCTGCTCAGCAGCACACCTGCGGGGCCAATGGGCCAGCGCCCCGGCTCTATGCTCAGCCGCAGGCCAAGCCCGCCCAGTTCGGCCCGGATGGCGCCTGCCAGAGCTTCCGGCTGGCCCTCCACCTCGTTGCGGTAGCTGATGCCAAGCCCACCACCGCAGTCCACGGCTTCTACGCTCAGGCCACTGACACGCACGGTGCGCACCAGTTCGGCCACGCGGGCATAGGCTGCATGGTATGGCGCGGTGGAAAGGATCTGGCTGCCAATATGGGTTGCAAACCCAACGGGTTTGATGCCCGGCAGGGTAAAGGCGTGGGCATACAAAGCCGCAGCGTTATCAAACGGAATGCCAAACTTGTTGGCGGCCAGCCCGGTGGTGATCTTGGCGTGGGTTTTGGCATCCACATCGGGGTTGATGCGCAGCGTGATGGTGGCCTGTTTGCCAAGGCGCGTTGCAATGGCCGAGATAATGGCCAGCTCTTCCGCACTTTCCACGTTAATCTGGCCAATGCCCAGACCAATGGCATAGTCCAGCTCCGCATCGGTCTTGCCTACGCCGGAAAAAACTACTCGCTGCGCCGCAATGCCCGCTTTTTGTGTGCGTGCAAGTTCGCCCCCGCTGACAATATCCGCCCCATACCCTTCCTGCCCGATAAGGGACAGGACGGAGAGGTGATCATTCGCCTTGACCGCGTAATGGATGCTGACATCCAGCCCCGCATCCGCCATGGCCGTACGCATGCGGGCAAGGCGCTGGCGCAGTGTGCCAGCACCCAGCACCCAGCATGGGGTGCCAACCGCATCGGCTATGGCGTTCAGGGGGACGCCCTCAAACATCAGCCCACACAAGGGGTCTGTGCTCAGGTGCGGGTGGGTTGCCAGCAGTTCAGCCAGCGAGGGGTCTGCATCGGTATAGGCGGGTGAATCAGCCATGAAACGAACTGGGCCTTGGACAAAAAAGGGCGGAAGCATGGGTGAGCGCACTGCACGGTAGGCCAGAGCCCGTGTGGTGCCGCACGGGGGCTGGCCTGTTACGGCATGGGCTGCGCTCAGTCCGGTGGATAGACGAGGGGGTAGGTAATCTTGTTGCGCGGACCCGGAGCCTGATTAGGCCCCTTTTTGCCACAGGCGGCCAGTGGCAGGCACAGGGCGGTTGCCAAAAACAGGCCCATGAACAGGCGGGGGGTCATATGCTCAACCTTTTGTGGTGGTGGGGGTGCCTGCCAGTGCATCCAGCCAGCGGGTGGCCTGCGCCATAACGTTGGATGCAGCGGTTCCGCCAAGACTTGTGCGCGAGGCTATGGAGGCATCAACACTCAGGACAGAGTAAATATCCTGCGTAATGCCCGGTTCTTCGGCCTGCATTTCCGCCAGAGTGAGTTCTGCAAGGCCAATATTCTGGGCTTCTGCGCGGGCCACAAGACGGCCTGTTACGTGGTGGGCGGTGCGGAACGGCACCTTGAGCACCCGTACCAGCCAGTCTGCAATATCGGTTGCAGTGGAATAGCCCGAGCCAGCCAGAGCGCGCATCTGCCGGGTGTTGGCGGTCATGTCGCGCACCATGCCATCGCATGCGGCAAGGCACAGGGCGGCTGCATCGGTTGCGGCAAAAACCGGTTCCTTGTCTTCCTGCATGTCCTTGGCATAGGCCAGTGGCAGACCTTTCATGACCGTCAGCAGCCCGATCAGGCTGCCGTTAATGCGGCCTGTTTTGGCGCGAACCAGCTCGGCCGCATCCGGGTTGCGCTTTTGCGGCATGATGGAAGAGCCGGTTGTAAACGCGTCCGACAGCCGGATGAAGGAGAAGGGGGAGGAACACCAGATCACGATTTCCTCTGCCATGCGGGAGAGGTGCATGGCCAGAATGGACAGTGCAGACAGATATTCCAGTGCAAAATCCCGGTCCGAAACCGCATCGAGCGAATTGGCAGTCGGGCGGTCAAAATGCAGGAGTTCGGCCGTCATGGCCCGGTCAATGGGGAAGGACGTGCCTGCGAGGGCAGCCGAGCCCAGCGGGCATTCGTTCAGGCGGCGGCGTGTGTCGGCCAGACGCCCCCGGTCACGGGCCAGCATTTCCACGTAAGCCATAAGGTGGTGGCCAAAGGTGACCGGCTGTGCGGTTTGCAGGTGTGTAAAGCCGGGCATGGGGTCTGCCGCGTGTTCCTGTGCCCGCTGTGCCAGTGCGCGCATGAGCGAGGCCACCTGCTGGTCCAGCCCGTCTATGGCGTCACGCACCCACAGGCGGAAGTCGGTGGCTACCTGGTCATTGCGGGAGCGGGCGGTGTGCAGGCGCTTGCCAGCTTCCCCCACCCGTTCAGACAGGCGGGCTTCGATATTCATGTGAATATCTTCCAGCGCTTCGGAAAAGGCGAAGTCGCCCGCGGCAATTTCCGCGCCAATTTCGGTCAGTCCCTTGCGGATTGCCGTCTCGTCATCCTTGGAGATGATGCCCACATGCGCAAGCATGGCCGCATGGGCCAGAGAGCCTGCAATATCCTGCTTCCACAAGGCTTTATCAAAGCTGATGGAGGCGTTGATGGCCTGCATGATGTCCGAAGGTCCACCCGCAAATCGTCCGCCCCACTGCACATTGGCATTGGCTGTGGTGGCTGTCTGGGCCGGGGGCTGGTTCTTCAAAGACATGGTTGGCTGACCTGTTCGTTTACATGTAGCGTGGAGCCGCAGCCATAATACCGGAGCAGGCTGAATGCAAAGCCCATCCTACCGGCGCATGCCGCGCTGCGCAAACCGTCATCCTTGCGCCAGATCATGCCAGTGCTGCGGTGCGGGCAGGTTTTTTATGGGGCAGGCGGTGTTTACAGGGCTGGCTGCATGCTTATTTCTCTGCTTATAAAGTGTGTAAATTACAAAGGGTTCAGGAAAAGACCATGGCTCACGAACTGACAACTTTTGGAGTGATCGACCCGGGTGCAAACGTGCTGCTCGAGGTGATCAAGGCAGAAAACCCGATTGCAGCCGTGCGTCGGCTGGAAGAAAAGATGCGTGGGCCGGACTACGTGGCTGCCCGCAGCTACAGTGAAGGCGGTGAAGAATCGCTGGACGGCACAGACCCCGCCTATCTGGTCTATGATCTGGATGGCAGTGGTCTGGATGCGGAAGGTCTGGGTGGTGAGGATGCAGGTCGCGTCCGGGCCGAGGCCGATCTGGCCGCCGTTATTGTCTCCTCCGCCCAGTAAGGCGTTTTTTCGGGCCTTGGGGGAGGCGGATGTTATGCGTCTGCTCCCCCTCTGCCCGGCAAACTGGCACATGCCGGCATGACTGATGACAGAAATATTGGCTGAGAGTTTTAAGGTTTACGGGCAGGATGGCGGCGGGCCGTTTGTGCTGGTCAGTGACCATGCAGGACAGGCTGTTCCGCCCACGCTTGATGGTCTGGGCTTGAGCGCGGATGAGCGTGCCCGCCATATCGGGTGGGATATTGGTATAGACGGTGTTGGCCGCAAACTGGCCGATGCCCTGCCTGCGGTGCTGATCGAGCAGGTGTATTCCCGTCTGGTGATCGACTGCAACCGCGCGCCGGGTCACCCTACCTCCATTGTGACGCAGAGTGATGGCACGGCTGTTCCACGCAACCAGAGCCTGAGCATGCAGGACCGGGCATGGCGCGAACAGGCCATTCTGCACCCTTACCACCAGCGGATTACACAGGAGCTTGATGCCCGGCTGGCGCAAAAGCGCGCTGTGGTTGTGGTGGCTCTGCACAGCTTTACGCCGGTCATGCGCGAGGTAGCGCGGCCATGGCATGTGGGGCTGCTGCATAACCATGACTCCCGTCTGGCCCATATCATGATCGACCTGCTCCGGGCCGAAGGGCTGGTGGTGGGGGATAATGAACCCTACGCCCTGACCGATACATCGGACTACACAATCCCCCTGCATGGCGAGCAGCGCGCCCTGCCGCATATTGAAATTGAAATCCGTCAGGATCTGATTGCCCACCCCGCAGGTCAGGCGGAATGGGCCGCCCGGCTGGCCAGCCTGCTGCCGCAGGCCTGGCGGATTTTTTGCACAAGGTATGAACAGCGGCCATGACCACCTCCCCCACCACACCACCCCCGCAGATTATTACCGGCAAGGCCAGACTGGCCGGTGTTATGGGCTGGCCGGTTGAGCATTCTCGCTCGCCCGCGCTGCATAACTACTGGCTGCGGCGTTATGGGGTTGATGGTGCCTATGTGCCCTTGCCCACGGCTCCGGAGGATTTTGTGGCGGCGGTACTCGGGTTGCAGGCTGCGGGCTTCAAAGGGGTTAATGTTACCATTCCGCACAAGGAGGCGGCCTATAAGCTGGCCGATGTGCTGGATGTCTCGGCCCGGCGGGCAGGTGCGGTCAACACGCTTGTCTTCCGTGAGGATGGGAAAATCCTTGGCCTTTCCACCGATGGCAGCGGGTTTGTTGCCAGTCTGGAGGCCAGCAGCCTGCCCCCCCGCCCGCAGACCCGCGCCCTGCTGCTTGGGGCCGGCGGGGCTGCGCGGTCCGTGGCTGCGGCTTTGCAGGACAGGGGGCTCAAGGTTGCCATAACCAACCGCACGGACGAGCGCGCAGTAACGCTGGCCGCGGCATTGCCCGGTACGGATGTGGTGGCTTGGTCCGAGTGGGAGCAGCAGTTGGGGGAGTTCGCCCTGCTGGTCAACACCACCTCGCTGGGTATGGCCGGAGGGCCGGACCCGTTGTTCTGCCCTTCTCTGGCGCAGGCGGCGGAGGATCTGGTGGTGGCGGACATTGTCTATGCCCCACTGGTTACGCCCCTGCTCGCGGCGGCAACCCGGCAGGGTTTGCGCACGGTGGGGGGGCTGGGCATGCTGCTCCATCAGGCACGGTTTGGTTTTAAGGAATGGTTTGGCGTGGACCCGCAAGTGGACGATGCAACGCAGGACCATGTTCTGAACAGCCTTTGAGCGTGATCTGCTCCTTTTGACCAAGGCAGGGTTTACGCATGAAAATACTGGGCCTGACCGGAGGCATGGGTATGGGCAAAAGCACGGTTGCCAGCATGCTGCCCCGTGCCGGAGTGGCGGTGTTTGATGCAGATGCCACTGTTCATGCCCTGCAGGCTCCCGGCGGGGCTGCCTTGCCCCGCATTGCGCAACTGGTGCCGCAGGCTGTAACGGCCGGGCGGCTGGACCGGGCGGTGCTCCGGCAGGCCGTGCTGGCCCACCCGGTATTGCTGAAAAAACTGGAAGCCATTATGCACCCTCTGGTGCGCCGTGCCCGCACCGAGTTTTTGCGCCGCTCCCGCCTGCAGGGGGCAGCCTGCGTGGTGCTGGATATTCCACTGTTGTTTGAAACCGGGGCAGACCGGCTCTGTCGCCGGGTGGCGGTGGTGTCTGCTCCCCCATGGGTGCAGCGCAGGCGTGTGGCTCATCGCCGCAACATGCCGCCCCCGCAGGCCCGGAGGCTTATTGCCTGCCAGATGCGGGATGCCCGCAGGGTACAAAAGGCGGATACCGTTATCCGCACAGGGCTGTCCATGAAGGAAACAGAGCGGCAGGTCCGCCGCTTTATCAGGAGTTTGAGGGCATGAAGCGATCCATCCTGTTTGATACGGAAACAACAGGACTGGACCCCGCAACCGGGGACCGGGTGATTGAAATTGCAGCCCTGGAACTGGTGGGGGACCTGCCCACGGGCAATAGTTACCACACCCTGCTGGACCCCGAGCGTGATGTGCCTGAAGAGGCCAGCCGTGTTCACGGCTTTACCCGCGCGGACCTGGAGGGAAAGCCAAAGTTTGCCGAGGTCGTGGACGATTTTCTGGCCTTTGTGGGGGATGATGCCCTTATTGCGCATAATGCCCGCTTTGACTTTGGCTTTTTAAACGCAGAACTCAAGCGCGCAGGCCGCAAACCGCTGGATATGGGCCGTATGGTGGACACGCTGGATATGGCACGCGAGCGTTTTCCCGGCATGCCCAACAGTCTGGACGCATTGTGCCGCCGCTTTGGCGTGGACCTGTCTGCCCGTACAACCCACAATGCGCTGCTGGACTGCAAGCTGCTGGCCGAAGTGTATGTGGAGCTTATGGGCGGTCGCCAGCATGGTCTGGGGCTGGTGGCTGATGGCGAGCAGGCACCCACCGTGGTGTATGACGGCCCGGCAGAACGCAAGGTGGTAAAAGTCTGCCCCACAGCTGCCGAACTGGCTGCACACACTGCCTTTGTGGAAAAACTTAAAGACCCGGTCTGGAACACATAAACCGTCCAGCCATGCCTGCAATAAAGCTATGCAGCGGCAGAACCCTATGCCATGTTTTGGTGGTCCCGAACACAAGGAGCATTTTTGATGCGCTCAGCATCCCGTCGTTTTCTTGCGGCGCTGGCACTGTCCGGCGCATGGGCCTTGCCCGCAGGAGCAGAGACCGTTCTCGGCCCTGCCATGGCGGAGGTTACCTTCAAAACCCGCTCGGCTGATCTGGGTGTGGGCTACACTTGGGGCAATGGTGTGCTGACTTATGGCGGGCATGATTACCCGTTTGAGGTCAGTGGGGCTTCGGCCGCTGCAATCGGTTTTTCCTCCGGCAACAGCGTGGGCAAGGTTTATAACCTGCAACGGCTGGAAGATTTTGCAGGAACATACTGGTCGCTCTCGGGAGAGACAACGGTCGGCAAGGGTGTTGCCGGGCACCTGATGGAAAATGACTCAGGCGTGCGTATCCGGCTGGATGAAATCCGCACAGGTGGGCGGCTTGCTGCCTCTCCCTCCCGCCTGACCATCCGCTTTTTGCCTGCGGCCAAAAAGACCGGAACAGACAGCCCCACCAAAAAAGACTGAGTAGGGGCTGTTGCTTTTAGGCCGCTGGATTATTTGGTTGCGTTAGCAGGCTTACGGTTCTGCCTATAACCACACGTTCTTCATAACGTGCCAGAGCCAGTTTGCGCCCTGCTTCCCCCATACTCTGGCGTAGGGCGGGCTGGCTTGCCAACTGGCGCAGAGCCTGTGCCAGCGGGGCAACGCAGCGCGGGGGTACCAGAATGCCCGTCTGCCCATCCACCACCTGCTCACGCGGGCCGGGAACATGGGTGGCCACAACGGGCAGGCCGGTCAGCATGGCTTCAATAACGGACATGGGCAGCCCTTCGCTGTAGCTGGGAAGGGTAAAAATATCCGCAGCGGCCAGAAGTGCCGGAATATCCGCGCGGTAGCCGAGCCGCTTTAACCTTGGCCCTAATTCCCGACTGCTTTGCTCCAGTGCTTCATCCAGCGTTGGACCGTGGTCACTCGCCAGCCGTTCCCCCACAATCCACAGATGCGCATCCGGTACGTCACGCATGGCGGCCAGAAGTTCGGGGTACCCTTTGGCGTGAACAAGGCGGGAGACAATAATGATCACAACAGCCTGTGGCGGGGTGCCCAAGGCTGCACGAACCTGCTGGCGTGCCTGCGCATCGGGGTGAAAAACGCGGCTATCCCGCCCATTGCCGATGACCTGCGGATGCGGGTGGATGCGCAGGCGCAAGGCATCTGCTGCCTGCTCCTGCGATACGGTCAGGTAAATATCGGTTATGGCGCCACACCCCCGTTCCAGCACTTTTGCCAGCAGGCGTTTGGGGCGGGAGCCGGGCTGGTTGAACAGAAAACCGTGGCAGGTATATGCAATGCACGGAACGCCACACAATCTGGCAGCAACCCGGGCCAGAAGGCCGCTAATGGGCATGTGGGCATGCACTATATCCGGTTTTTCACGCTGTATCAGCCGGATAAGCGCCCATAAGGCGCGCAGTTGCGCAAAAGGGGAAAAAGAACGGGCCAGAGGTGGGGTTTCAATACGAAAACCCTCCGCCCGTGGCCCGTCAAGCAAGGCGCCATCGGCGCAGACACCTACAACATCATGCCCTTCCGCACGCAATGCGCGCATCAGCGGGAGCAGGAACTGGACAAGCGAAAAATCAACATTCGTGACTTCAAGTATTTTCACGGTCGGGATTATTCGCTGATCAGTGTCAGTGCCCAATGGATCGGCTTGGGCGGGGGCTGCCCTATCATGGAATGGAGAAGTGCCGGGTGGCCGGTGGTGGCGGGTTTGGGTTCCGGCGCGGTGGCGGGGGCTGGTTCTACTGGCTCTGCGGCGGGTAGGGGGTCTGCAAGGGGGGAGGTCTCTTCAGCCGTAATGCTGAGTGCATCAGCAGCAGATGCCGCAATGGCTGGCTGTTCCTGCGCTGTTTCCGGCAAAGCAGCCTGCTGCGCGGGAGTGGTCTCTTCCTCCGCAGGTGCTGCGTCTGGTTCGGGTGTAGGCGTGGCTGCGCTCTCATCCAAAGGTGGTGCGGGCGGGGTCAGGACAAGCTGGAGCGTTTTTATCCTGCGGCCCTGACCCAGATACACACTTTCTTCCACCCGGACCTGTCCATCGGACTGGAAGAGCCAGCTTTCTTCCTCGCTGTGCAGCAGGTGGCCGTTTTCGGTCGGTTCCACCATAATATCAGGGTGCAGGTGGAAGCGCACACAAGGCATGCGGGCTAGTGTTGCCCCTTCCAGCTTTTCCTCCCCCCGCAGAGTGCGGCCGTCCTTGCCCAGATAAAGCTGGCGGTGGTACAGGCCCCCGCCCTGGCTTTCGTACCCGTTATGGGTCATGTCCAGCCAGTGTGCGCCGTCCTGCGTTGCATGGGTGCGGCTGACCTGTGGTGGCCTGCTGGTGGTGCCGTTGGTTTCAAAGGTCATGGGGGCCATGCCCGCCAGTTCCAGAACGGAATGGGCCGCCGGGTAGCGCAGGGCCTCTGCCCACCCTTTTTGCCTACTAGCCCCGCAATTGACGATCAGCCGTTGCTTGCCGGATGAAAATTCAAACGAAAGCATGCCCGCATGGGCTGTGTGGTCAAATCCGGTTGGGGCGGGGGCTGCGGCATCCGCTATGACCAGTGCGCGGCCGCTGCTCAGGCGGGCAAATCCGCTTTCGGGCAATCCGGCGGCGACAACGCGGGAGCGGGATACGCGGTTCAGCACAAGTTCCACCAGCTGCGGGTCGCGTTCCGTACTGCCGTTAAACAGGGCCAGCCCGCCATCGGCATGGCGCAGGGCACGCAGGGCGGGAGCGGTCCGGTTGGCAGCATCTACGAGCGTTGTTGGCAGCGGCAGGCGCGCAACCTGAAGAATGTAAAGCATCTCCGCCAGTTCCTTTACCGTCAGGAACAGGTCTTCAGGGCTGCGGGTAATATGTCCGCCATCGGGCAGGATCTGGCTGGTTATGACCTCGTCAATCAGACGCAGGTAGCGGGTCAGGAACTCCGGATAATCGGGAATGGATACCGCAACCGCGAGCAGCCCCTTGAGCGCGCAAAGCGCCTGCCAGCCATAAGCGGCATCGGGCATGAGTGCGATAATCGAGCGGGCCTCCATCATAAGGGAGGCCATCAGGTTCTGGCGAAAAACATCATCAGCGGAGGCGGCAAAAAACTCGTAACAGCCCAGCCATGCGCTCAACCGCGCACCAGTTATGGAAGGGTCCATAACCGCGCGTTCGGCAGCAGGCAGGCGCACCCAGTGTGCAACAAGCGTGCGCGCTTTGATCCGCGCGGATTCAGCGCCCAGTTCGCGCAGGTCCTGTAACCAGCTAAAACCCTGTAACCATCGGCGGTAAGGGGCTGGCCACGCCGGGTCGTCCCATATGCCGGACTGGAGCGAGCGGGGCACGCCATCAAACTCGGTCCGGTTGCGGACCAGTTTTTCCCCTACCGTGGCATTGCCCGGCCACAGGTCCCGCAGCACTACGGCGGGGGCCGCGGGAACGCGTGCAAAACCGCCAAGCGGGTTGCGCATGGCATAGGCAAGGCGGGGGGCACGGGTCCAGCGGCGTAGGGGCATTAGATGAGTGTAACTCCAGGGCTGGGGTATTAAAGGCGCTACTCTAATGGAACTTTATGACAGCATTTGGTGCATTCGTACTATAATCACCATGCGATAGATCAAGCCTTGCGGAGGGAGGCAATGGCCGCGGCATAATCCGGCTTGCCGTAAACGGCGCTCCCGGCGATCAGCACATCCGCGCCAGCCTGTACGGCCAGCGGGGCTGTTGCGGCATCTATTCCCCCATCAACCGCCAGACGAATATCGCGCCCGCTGCGTGTGATCATCTCCCGCAGGGCTGCAATTTTAGGCAACTGGCTGGGCAGGAACTTCTGCCCCCCAAAGCCGGGGTTAACGGTCATGACCAGAATAACGTCCACAAGGTCCATGACCTCGGCAATGGCGGCGGCTGGTGTGGCAGGGCACAGCACAATGCCGGGCTTTGCCCCAAGCTGGCGAATAAGCTGGAGCGAGCGGTGTGTGTGCGGCCCCGCTTCTATGTGTATTAGAATCTGGTCGGCCCCGGCCTGGGCAAAGGCTTCCAGGTAGGGGTCAACGGGTGCGATCATCAGATGAACGTCAAAGGGCAGGGCGCTATGCTGCCGCAATGCCTTGATAACGGCTGGCCCAAACGAAATATTGGGCACAAAATGGCCGTCCATCACATCCAGATGGATCCAGTCCGCCCCGGCATGTGCCACGGCTTCTACTTCTTCTCCCAGCCGTGCAAAATCCGCAGCCAGAATACTAGGGGCGATCAGGGGGAATGGTGCAGCACTCATTCCTTGCTTATCCGCAATAGCAGCCGCCTGCGCAACTACAGAAAAACGGTTTGTGCGCTTTTACATGGCAACTGCATGAATAAGGGGCAGGTGCTCAGGCTGCCCGGGTAAAGCGGGCGGCAAAAAAGCCGTCCATTCCGCCTTCATCCAGCCACATGCCCGGATGGGTGCGCAGCCAGCCTTCCGGCGTTAAGGCCTGCGGCAGGAACGAGAGTTCCTCCGGTGTAAAGGGCATGGGCACAAGCCCCATGGCCTGTGCTGCGCGGGCGCGGTCTGGCCCTTCCTCCTGCTGCAAGGAGCATACAGCGTAAACAAGTCTGCCGCCGGGTTTGAGCATATCCCTTGCCGCTGCCAGAAGCTTGTCCTGCGTGGCGGTCAGGGTGGTCAGGTCGCGCGGGCGTTTGACCCACAGCACATCGGGGTGGCGGCGGGCCGTGCCCGTGGCCGAACAGGGGGCATCCAGCAGAATGGCGTCCAGCGGGGCATCGGGCTGCCATGTGGCGGCATCGGCCTGCAACGTGCGAACATCCAAGCCAAGGCGCGCCATGTTTTCCTTCAGGCGCACCAAGCGGGCGGGGTTGTTTTCCACGGCTGTTACTGTTGCGCCGGTTACGGCCAACTGGGCGGTTTTGCCCCCCGGAGCTGCGCACAGGTCGGCCACCTGCTCGTGGGGTTGTACGTTCAGTAGGCGGGCAGGCAGGGTTGCGGCTGCGTCCTGCACCCAGAACGCCCCTTCCTCATACCCCGGTAGTTCGGCAACCCTTGTGCCCGCAGGCAGGCGGATGGACCCGTTGGGGAGGGTTATGCCCCCTTCTGGGGCCTGTGCGCCGGGGCGCAGGGTAATGTCCAGCGGGGCTTCGTGGCTGATGCCCTGAGCAATGGCGCGAGGCACACCTTTGCCAAGTCCGGTCCAGGAGGTCCACAACCATGATGGAATATCCAGCCGGGGCTGGTCCAGCCCATCCAGCACGCTGGCACCACTTGTGGCCACGCGGCGCAGCACGGCGTTGGCCAGCCCTGCAAACGGCGCCAGCTTGCGCCTGCGCAGCAGGGATACGGTGGTGCCAACCGCTGCATGGGGTGGTGTTTCTAGGAACAGCAGCTGTGCGCAACCCATCATCAGGGCAACACGCACCGGCTCGGGCGGTTCTTTTTTTAAAAAAGGCTCCAGCACCGTGCGTAATGTGCCCATGTGCCGCAGGGTTGCTGCAGCCAGACGGTGGGCGGCAGCCCGGTCACGCGCTTCTGCCTGATGTGCGGTTGCCGAGCGGGAGAGGCTGTTCTCCAGCATGCGGCGGTGTTCTACAACGCCGCACAGAATATCAAATGCCACATCCCGCGTGGGGTCGGGCTGTGGGGCGGCGGGGCGGAACCGGCCGCGCGGTTTGGAAGAGGAAGAGCGCGCTGGTGTGGTCATGGGGGCAAAAAACCGTTCGGTAAGCAGGGGAGGTGGTGGCTTACGCCACCACAAGCGCGGCGCCGTTGGGCGCTGTTGCCGGGTTTTGCGTTAAAAAATGCCGTAAGGCCAGAGGATAAAGCCCGTGCTCCTGTTGCAGAACGCGTGCAGCCAGCAGGTCTGGCGTATCACCCGGCAAAACGGGAACAGCAGCCTGACCCAGAATAGGCCCTTCATCCATTCCCTCGGTGACCAGATGCACCGTGCAGCCATGCAGGCGTACACCGGCAGCCAGAGCGCGCTCATGCGTGTGCAGGCCGGGGAAGGAGGGCAGAAGGCTGGGGTGAATGTTGAGCATCCGCCCGGCCCAGGCCGTGGTCAGGTAAGGGGTGAGCAGGCGCATATACCCTGCAAGGCAGACAGCCTGCGCACCAGAGTCTTCCAGTGCGGCATGAATGGCGCGTTCGTGTGCGGCGCGATCCTTGCCAAAGCTGCGGTGGTCTATGGCCAGTGTGGGCAGGCCCGCGGCACGTGCCATGTCCAGCCCCGGGGCATCGGGGTTGTTGCTCAGGACAAGGCAGATACGTGCGGGAAAATCCGGGTCCTGCGCTGCGGTGATCAGGGCCGTGGCATTGCTGCCCCGGCCACTGAGCAGAATGGCAACAGGTGTTTTTGCCGTGCTCATGCTGCCCGGAAATCCGGGGTTGCCTGCATTTTAAGGTCAGGCTTGGCATCGGGGCTCTGTGCAGCAGCAATGGAGCCGATGCGGAAGGCTTCTTCCCCCGCTTCGGCCAGCATGGCCAGCACCTTGTCCGGCTCGGGGGTGATCAGGATCATGCCAATGCCGCAGTTGAATACGCGCAGCATTTCCGCACTGTCCACATTGCCGGTGCGGGCCAGCCATTTGAAGACCGCGGGCATGGGCCATGCCTGATCAATAACCGCATCCAGCCCGTCGGGCAGCACGCGCGGCAGGTTGCCCGGCAGGCCGCCACCGGTAATGTGGGCGGCCCCATGCAGCAGGCCTGCTTTATGCAGGGCCAGCACGGGGCGCACGTACAGGCGCGTGGGTTCCAGAAAAGCCTCGCCCAGCGTGCGGCCCGGTGCAAAGGCTGCGGGGTCGGTCCATGTCAGGTGGGCGTCGGCCACAATGCGGCGCACGAGCGAAAAGCCGTTGGAATGCACACCGGAGGAGGGCAGGGCGATCAGTGTATCACCTGCGGCAATGCCTGCGGGCAGCAGGGCGCTGCGTTCGGCAGCCCCAACGGAAAAACCGGCCAGATCGTAGTGGCCATCGGCGTACATGCCGGGCATTTCTGCTGTTTCACCACCGACAAGGGCGCAGCCGGAGTGTTCGCACCCTTTGGCAATGCCGCGCACAACCTTGGCAGCGGAGGCAACGGACAGGCGACCGGTGGCGAAGTAATCGAGAAAAAACAGCGGCTCCGCGCCCTGAACAATAAGGTCGTTTACGCACATGGCCACAAGGTCGATCCCCACGGTTTCGTGCAGGTCGTTATCTATGGCTACGGTCAGCTTGGTGCCAACGCCATCGGTGCAGGAAACCAGAACAGGGTCGGTAAAGCCTGCGGCTTTCAGGTCGAACAGAGCGCCAAAGCCGCCAAGCCCACCCATGGTGCCCGGCCGGTCCGTGGCTTTGGCAGCAGGGCGAATGGCGTCAACAAGGGCTTCGCCTGCTTCAATGTCCACGCCGGAATCACGGTAGGTGAGGCCGGAGGAAGGGGTGCTAGGAGAAGACGTCATGGGTGCGCTCTTGGTTCGAATGAGAGTAAGGTCGATGCCGGGAACCAAGGTCACTCAGGATTCCCGCGAACAGTCTTTACGGCAGGAGAGGCGGCGCGCAAAGCGGCATGACGCGGTTTGATGAAACAAAAGCATCTTCCCGCCCCCCAAAAGAGGGCAGGAAGCGGCGCATAAACGAAGGTGACGGGGTGACGCAGATAGCCTTGCCATTTGTGTACCGCCCCCGATTCGGGCGGTCGGATTTTGTTGCGGCCCCCTCCAACGCGGCCGCGCGCGCCTGGGTGCTGGATGCGGAAGCCCCCTACCGCTGGCCCGAAGGCCGCATGGCTTTGTGGGGTGAAGGGGGGACGGGCAAGACGCACCTGCTCTCCATCTGGGCAGGGCGGTATGGTGCGCCTGTTATGGCGGGGGAGCGGTTGAACGAGCGCGATGTGGCGGCCCTGTTCAGCCAGGGCGGGTTCAAGGCCGTGGCACTGGATAACGCGGACCGCGTGCCCAGCGAGCATGATCTGCTGCACCTGATCAATCTGGTGCGTGAGCACCGCGTGTTCCTTCTTATGGCGGGGCGTCTGCCGCCTGCGCGCTGGCCCGCCGTGCTGCCTGATCTGGCAAGCCGCCTGCGGGCGACCTCCTCCGTGCCGCTGGGGCAGGCGGAGGAGGACCTGCTGCATCGCCTGTTGTTGCGTTTGCTTGCAGAACGGCAGATTGTTGTTGCACCACAGGTTACGGAGTGGCTGTTACGCCGCCTGCCGCGCCGGGCCAGTGCTGTGCGTGACTGCGTTAGCGCGCTGGATCAGGCGGCCATGGCATCGGGCGGAAAAGTCACACGCGTTCTGGCGGCCAGTGTGCTGGAAGGACTTTTTGCGCGCGATGGTGAACCGTGAAAGGAATATTTCAGTTTTATGACATGATGGCGATTTGACGCCCCCGAACATTCCGGGGCCATCGTGTTTGGGATATGTTGACGGTGTATCCGGTTTGGTGCGGCCCTCGGATCGGTCGGATTGCCGGGGCAGATAATGCAGGAGAGGGAGCGCAGGCTAGTGGCGGCACAGGATAAAAAGAATACAACCCCCGTCAGTCGTACACGTGCGCCCGCCAAGCGGGCACCTTCACGCACACGGACTGCGGCCAGCACCCGTGCCAAAAAGGTGGCTGAACCCAAAGTTACCCTGCAAACGCCCTCGCGCTTTATCAACCGCGAACTCTCATGGCTCGATTTCAACCAGCGCGTGGTGGAGGAGGCGGACAACGCCCGGAACCCGCTGCTGGAACGGCTGCGCTTTTTGTCCATCAGCGCCAGTAATCTGGACGAATTCTATTCCGTGCGTGTGGCAGGGCTTGTTGGCCAGATCCGTGAAGGGTTGACCACCATCTCCCCCGATGGCCGCACGCCTGCCCAGCAGCTGGATGCAGTGCGCGAGCGCTGTGCCCGCCTTTTGCGCGAACAGCAGCGGATATGGGTAGAGCTGCGCGGCCTGCTGGCCAAATCCCACGTCACACTATGCGAAACGCAGGATCTGAACGATGCGGACAGGGAGTGGCTGCAAACCTGCTTCATGGATCGCATTTTCCCTGTACTGACACCGCTTGCGGTCGATCCGGCCCATCCGCTCCCCTTTATTCCCAACATGGGGCTGGCTCTGGGGTTGCGCCTTTTGTACGAGGGCACGGGCCTGTTCGCCATGAACGCCCTTATCCTGCTCCCTGCACAGGTTGAGCGCTTTATTCGCCTGCCTGCCACGGGTGAGGCCGTTGCGGGCGAGCCTGCCCGCGTGCGTTTTATTCGTCTGGAAGACCTGATCTCCCTGTTCATTGACCGGCTGTTTGCCGGGCTGGTTGTGGGCGAGAGCGGTGTGCTGCGTGTTGTGCGCGATACGGATGTGGAGTTTGAGGACGAGGCGGAAGACCTTGTTCGCTCCTACGAAAGCGCACTCAAGCGCCGCCGCCGTGGGGTGGTTATCCATCTGGACATGGAAAAGCGCGTCCCCGCCGAGCTGGCCGAAGCCATTGCCTCTGACCTGGACCTGCCATCGGACGAAATTGCCGTCCATTCAGGCATGATCGGGGTGGCGGACCTCAAGCAGATGATCGTGGATGACCGGCCGGACCTGCTCTTCCCGCCCTACACGCCGCGCTTCCCTGAGCGGATACTCGATTTTAACGGGGACTGCTTTGCTGCCATCCGGGCCAAGGACCTGCTGGTTCATCACCCGTTTGAGAGTTTTGATGTGGTGGTGCAGTTCCTGCGTCAGGCTGCGCTGGACCCCAATGTTATTGCCATCAAGCAGACGCTGTACCGCACATCGCGCGATTCCCCCATCGTCAAGGCGCTGATCGAGGCAGCAGAGGCAGGCAAGTCGGTCACGGCTATGGTGGAACTGCGAGCGCGCTTTGATGAGGAAGCCAATATCCGCCTCGCCCGTGCGCTGGAAGCCGCCGGTGTGCAGGTGGTGTTTGGCTTTGCCGACCTTAAAACCCATGCCAAGCTTAGCCTCGTGGTGCGCAGGGAGGGAGCGCAGGTGCGTTCCTACGCCCATTTTGGCACGGGGAATTACCACCCCATTACGGCGCGTATTTATACCGATCTGTCGTTCTTTACCTGCAACCCGGCGCTTGCGCGGGATTCGGCGCGGCTGTTCAACTACGTGACCGGCTACGCCATGCCGGCACAGATGGAGGAAATCGCCTTTTCCCCCATTACCATCCGCAGCACGCTCAAGGACCTGATCGAGGAGGAAATCGCGCATGTCAAAGCGGGGCGTCCGGGTACGATCTGGCTGAAAATGAATGCGCTGGTCGATGCGGACCTGATTGATTGCCTGTACCGTGCATCCTGCGCCGGGGTTAAGATTGTGGGGGTTATTCGCGGTATATGCTGCCTGCGCCCCGGCGTTGCCGGACTTTCAGAAAATATCCGGATCAAATCCGTTGTTGGCCGTTTTCTGGAACACTCGCGCATTTTTGCCTTTGGCAACGGCCACCGTCTGCCATCGCGCCATGCCAAGGTTTACATTTCCTCCGCCGACTGGATGACCCGTAACATGGACTGGCGGGTGGAAAGCATGGTGCCCATTACCAACCCCACCGTGCACGCGCAGGTGCTGGACCAGATTATGGTATCCAATATCCGCGATACCCTGCAGTCGTGGATACTGGAACAGAATGGAGTATGGCGCCGGCTTGGCGCTGGCTCCAAACCGTTCTCCGCCCATGAATGGTTCATGACCCATCCCTCCCTTTCCGGGCGGGGGTCCGCAGCCCATGAAAGCCTGAGCAGAGCCCCGGCCTCCCTCTCCCAGACCAAAGACCTGATGCTGGATGACTGAAAACGGGGTTTCTTTTTCCCATATGTCGCGTATGTCTGTGCACTTTCATACTGCCGGGCAGCATAATGGCCTGCCCGGGAATGGCTGGTAATGGAGACGGACATGCAGCGTCGTTCAGCGGTGGTTGATCTTGGGTCCAACTCGGTTCGTCTGGTTGTGTTCGAGGGGGTTTCGCGCAACCCGCTGCCCATTTTTAACGAAAAGGCCGTGCTGCGGCTTGGTCGTGGGCTTACCACCACAGGTCGCCTGAATGATGAGGGCGTGGGCATGGCCATGGAGGTGCTCAGCCGTTTTCATGCCATTGCGCGTGCCATGCAGGCTGACCCGTTTGAGGTGCTGGCCACGGCTGCCGTGCGTGACGCCACAAATGGCCCCGCCTTTGTGGAAATGCTGCGCCAGAGCATGCCCGGCGTGCCGGTGCGTATTCTGTCTGGCAAGGAGGAGGCTGACCATTCCGCCATTGGCGTAATGTGCGGTATTCCCGGAGCAGATGGGCTGGTAGCCGATGTTGGGGGCGGGTCGCTCGAACTTATTCACCTGACCGAAACCGGACGGCATGATGCCACAACCCTGCCCTTGGGCATGATCCGTCTGGCGGATCGGTGCGAGGGGGATCTGGACGTTGCCAAACAACTGACCGATCAGGACATTGATGGCGTTGAATGGCTGTCCAGAGTTCGGGGGCAGCCGCTTTATCTGGTCGGGGGGGCGTTCCGTGCGCTCGCGCGGCTACAGATTGCACGCACCCAGTACCCGCTGAATATTGTGCACTACTACACGCTGGACGTGCAGGAAGCGCGTGAGATGACCGGCTGGCTCCAGAACAGCTCCCGCCGCAGCCTTGAGCGCCTGCCCGGTGCGCCGCGCAAACGGCTGGATGATATTCCCTTTGCCGCTGTGGTCCTGCGCAGGCTGATGAAAAAAATCCAGCCCAGCAAGATCGTGTTCTGCGTGGATGGCCTGCGTGAGGGCTGGTACATGATGAACGTGGCCCCCAGCTATCTGCCTCAGGACCCGATGGAAAGTGTTGCACGCGACATGTGTGCACGCTTTGGCCGCAGCAACACCCTGCCTGAAATCCTGTGGACATGGACAGGCTGCATCAAACCGAACGAAACGGCAGAAGAGCAGCACCTGCGCCGCATAGCCTGCTGGCTGTCCGATATTGGCAGCCACGACCACCCGGAATACCGGGCCGAGCAGACCTACCTGCGGATTTTGCGTGTGCAGGGGGCAGGGTTTGACCACCGCGCGCGTGTCTGGCTGTCTTTGGCGCTGGCCGTGCGCTATTCGGTGGATATGAGCGCGCCCGCTCTTATGCCGTCCTTTACCCTGCTGAGTGATGAGGAGCGGCGCGATGCCGTGGCCTGTGGTCTGGCGTTGCGTCTGGCCTATTCGCTGTCCGGCGGGGCAGGGAGCCTGCTGGAGGGCACATCTTTGGCATGGGATGGGGCGGAACTGGTGCTGACCCTGACCTCCACCCGTGTTGCCGTAAAGGGCGAAAGCGTGCGGCGCGGGCTGGACCGGCTTGGTCAGGCGCTGGGTGTGCAAACCCGGTTTGAGGTGGAACTGGCGGTCTGAGCTGCCACCCCCTTAAAGGGGTGGACAACTCTGCTGCCGACAGGCACGTTACCAAATAGACATCTCTGTTGTATGGAGAGCCCACCTTTGCCATTGTGCGGTCGGCCTTGCCGGGCGCTATGGTGGTGGGGGCATGAATGTTCATGACCAACAGGCAGTGGAATTTGGTGCGTGTCTTCTGAAGAGATCATAGACCCGACAGTTCAGCACAATGCATCCGTTCGGCGGGTGCTGCTGCACATGGTCCTCCCCTTTGTGCTGATCATCATGACCGTTGGGGCCATTGCGTGGGTGGGCATCAGTTCATACCGCACCACACGCGAGGGTGTCTCTGTTCTCACGCGTGAGCTTATGGAGGCAACCCAGCACTATATCGGGCAGGAAGTGGGGGACTATATTGCGCCTTCCGCCGCCGGAAACCTGATTGCCGCAGGCATGATCGAACATGCCCCGCCTTTGGTGTCGGACAAGGTCTTTTATTCCTACGGCAGCGTTATGCTGCAAAAAATTCCGCAGTTGCAGTCTTTTTATCTGGCCGATGATCAGGGTAATTTTACGCTGATCACCCGCTCCCCCGACAAGGACGTGCTGGACCATGTCCGCCTTGTTACGCAGCCGGGTGGCACAAAAGTTCTGCATCATGTTCTTTTCAATACCGCGGGGCAGCAGGTCCGGCAGTATGATGCCCCCGCCGGTGATTACGACCCGCGCGTGCGCCCGTGGTACAAAAACACGGCTGGCAAAGACACCATCCAGTGGACTCAGCCTTACCTGTTCCCGACCGATAAACAGTTTGTCATGACCAGTTCGCTCCGCTTCCGGCGTGATGACGGGCACGAAATGGTGTTTGCTACCAATATCTCGCTCAATGAGCTGAGCGCGTTTTTGGATAAAATCAAAATCGGCAAGTCCGGCAGCGCCATGATTGTGGATGGTGAAGGACGGGTGATTGCAGGGCGTAACCTTACCCAGCACGCGGAAGCCGCAGGCTGGGACCCGGACAAAATGGTGCTGGATCCCAAAATCTACCCGGTTTTTGCCTTGGGGTACGACCATTACCGGGTGCGGGGCTTTGGCCCCAAGCACGTGGAGTGGGATAGCAAGACCTATATTACCATGGCCTCCGCCTTGCCGCGTTACTCGCAGGGCTGGATTTTGCTGATTGCCGCCCCTGAAAACGATTTTGGCAGCTTTGCGCACCAGAGCAGCCGCCAAAGCCTTCAGTTCGCGGGGATTGTTACGGTGTTTTCGCTCCTTCTGGGGGCACTTTACATCCGCCAGTTGCGCCGGACGGAAGCAGGCAACCGCAGGCTTGCGGTCCAGCAGTCTCAGGTCGCGCAGGAAAGTGGTGCTTTGCAGCAGGTGGCTGTAGCGCCGCACCTGTTTGACCCTGCGGCCGATGCGCTGGTGCTTACGGAACAGCTCGCGCAGGTTACGGGTGCACGCCGTGCCAGCCTGTGGCGTTTCCTGCACGATGGTGCCGCCATGGTGTGTGATGATACCTATGACCGGACCCAGAACACCCATTCCGGCGGGTTTGAAATGGGGCGGGAGGAACTGGGCAAGTTCTTTGATGCCATAGAGGAAGGGTCTTCCTTCTCCGTCAGTAATGCTGCAACGGATGAACGTACGACACGGTTTGAGCGGCTGGTCATGCGTGAGGTCAGTACGCGCGCACTTGCTGTGTACCCTGTGCATGGCCCTCATGGCACGTTGGGTATGCTTGCGCTGGAAGACCCGGTCATGCTGCCGCATCTGCTCTATTTTGTAGAGCTCATGGCCAGCATTGCGGGTACACGCTTTGCCGCGCAGGATGCGCTGGAAGCCCAGCAGAAACCCGTGGCAGACAGCAAAACCTCTGCTCCTGTGGCGGTCACTGGCACGCCTATGTCCGATAATCTGCTGATGCGGGCAGATGAAATGGCGGACGTAACAGGTGCGAGTATTTACCCCTCTGTTGCCGTGCTCGTTGTCAGCTTTTCCGACCCCGTAGTGGAAGGGAACAAGGAAACCGCAGCCCTGATCGCCCTGATCAACCAGTTGGCCACACAGGTCCAGAGCGTTGCACAGGAAGAGCACCTGTTTGCGGTGGAAGTGGCCGGGCACCGCATGATCTGTATGGCAGGCTGCACAACAGAGCCGGACCCCACAGCACTGGTGCGTCTGGCCAATGCCGCCCTTAAAATGCGTGAAACATTTATGGGCGTGCTGGCTGCGGCCGATCTGGAACCCGTGTTTACTATGGGTATGGATTTTGGCCCCGCATTTGGTGGCGCCGTGGGGCAGTTGCCAACGGTGTTCAACCTGTGGGGGCAGACAGTCTCCCTTGCCGAGCTGATGGCCGAAAGTGCGATAGACCCCGGTACCATTCAGGTTACGGAGCGCGTTTATACCAACCTGCGTGACCGTTACCTGTTCCGCAGCCGTGGCTCCTTCTTTGTGCCGCATCTGGGCCTTGGCCGTGCCTATACGCTGGCAGCCCGCCGATGAGTGAGACCGACCAGCAGGCTCCCCAGCCGCTCCCGCCACCTACCGATACAACGCGCGACCCCGTGCTTGCCGGGCAGACAGGGCAGGGCAGGCTGTTCGCACCCGTTCAGTGGGGGCTTGGCAAGCTGGCATGGATCGGGCGGCTTACGCGCAGGCAGGCGCGTTTTCTGCTCATTATGCTGGGCGCATCCTGGGGAGTGATCTTCGAGAGCTTTCGCGCGCATTCATGGCGGCGGACAGTCCGTTACGAATTTATCAGCACCATGAACAACATTATCCGTGGTGGGCTTGTTGCCACCATGTTTGCCGGGGTGCTGACCGGGCTTGCCGCTGTGTCGCAGGTTATTTACTGGCTGGGGCTGACCGGGCTTGCCACCATGACCGGCTCAATCCTGATCAATATTGTCGTGCGCGAAATAGCGCCCATTCTGGTGGGTGTGCTCCTGCTGGGGCGTAACGGTATGCTCTCCACCACGGAACTGGGGCTGCTGAGCATCGGGGGGGAAATCCGCTCCATGCAGGCTGTGGGCATAGACCCCTTTTTGCTGCTGGTGCTGCCGCGTACGCTGGCTTTTACCGTGGCCGGGTTTACGCTGGGTATCCTGTTCTCGTTCGCATCCCTTGTGACGGGGTATGTGATGAGCCGCATGTCCGGAGTGATCAACAACCCCGTCTGGGCTTTTCTGGATGATGTGGCAACAGCCATGTCCGGTACGGATTACGTTATTATCCCGCTCAAGTTCATTACTGTCGGGTTTGTGGTGGGGCTGGGCGGCTGCCTAACAGGGCTGACCGCCACAAACGAGGATTCACTACGCACCCTGCTGCCCCGCGGCTTTTCCCGCGGGATGCTGATTGTGATGGTGGTGAGCGTTCTGTTCAGTCTGGATCTGTAAGATGGATGTGTACGCTTCCGGCCCCCTGCTTGAACTGAACAAGGCCGTTCCATCGTTTGATGAGAGCGGGCTGCCGCCGGTTCCGTTCAGCATGAAGCTGATGCCCGGAGACTGCATGGTGGTGGAAGCGCGCGACATAGGGCACGCCACCATGTTTGCGGACCTGTGCTGTGGGCTTGTGCCGCTGGATGATGGGTTTGTGCGGTTTATGGGGCTGGACTGGGCCGATCTGGGCGACCGGGAACTCAACGCCCTGCGCGGGCGTATCGGGCGTGTGACGCACCGGGCAAGCTGGCCCGAATTTGTGCCGGTGCATCTGGCAATCGTGTTGCAGCAGTTGCACCACACAACCCGCCCGATTGATGATCTGGTGCATGATGCTGCCCGGCTGGCGGAAAGTTTTGGCCTGCCCGGTCTGCCAACACAGAACCCCAGTTTTTTACCCGAGGATGACCTTTTGCGCGCAAGCTGCGTGCGGGCGTTTTTGGGAAGGCCCCATTTGTTACTGCTGGAAGACCCGCTTGAGAGCGGTCCGGCAGAATTGAGCAATTCTTTTCTGGCTGCAATAACCGAGGCGCGCGACAGGGGTGCCGGGGTTATCTGGCTGGTAAGGAATAACGCAGTCTGGCAGGAATATCGGCAGGGTATTACGGCAACCTGGCGGCTTGCAGATGATGGTCTTGTAGCAGTACGGATGGGATAATGTTCCAACTCCGCTTACGACAGAAAGTAAAACCCCTCATTTCCCTGCGTTATGCAGATGAATGGGTCGGGTTTCTTGTGCTTCTGAGCATACTCATTTTTGGGGGCGCGGTTATCGAGGCAGGTGTGCTGCGTGACTGGCTGACCCCACCCGCACGGCTGCGCGTTGTGCTGCCCGCTTCTGGCGTGGGTGGTTTGACCGTAGGCGGGGACGTACAGCTTATGGGGGCGCATGCGGGCACCATCCGCAGCATCAAGCTCAATCCATCTGGTAACATGTATGCCATGGTTGACCTTGACCCACAGGCCAAGCCTTTTGTCCGGCGGGACAGCACAGCCCTTATCCGTAAGCAGCTTATTGTAACGGGGGCTTCCTATCTGGACCTCAGCCGCGGGCATGGGGACCCGATGGACTGGAGCTATGCCGTTATTTCGGCCACACCGGCGCCCAACCCCGCAGACCAGATTACCGCGACCCTGAACAGTATTCAGGCCGAAATCATGCCCGCGCTGGCCAGTGCCAGACATATGATGGCCCAGCTGGACGGCACCATTACCGACATGCACGCGGGCAAGGGCACAATCGGGCAGTTGATGACCAATGACCAGCTTATCCGCCAGTCTGAAGCCACTATTGCCTCTTTGGATGCTGTGATCGAACGGCTCAAGCCGATTGAAAAACAGGTTTCGGGGATCATGAGCAAAACAGATGCCACCATGGGCAACCTCAAATCCGCCACCAAGGATGTAAAGGACGCAACGCCGCACCTGCCAGCCATTGCTAGTAATGTGGAAGCCAGTACGGCAGACCTGCCTGCCATGCTGGCACAGGCCCAGACCACACTCTACGGCTTGCAGCAGTTGACCGACCAGTTGCGCGGGATGTGGCTGCTGGGCGGGCATAAGGTAACACACCATAAACGTCTGGCACCCCAGCAGGTGCGGCCATGAGACGCCTTGCACACATGCTGGTGCTAGCAGCCCCGCTGCTGGTGGCCGGGTGCGGGGCCAGCCAGAGCAAACCCACCGCGCAGGATGATGCCGCGTGGGATCAGGCCATGATGGCCGGCCGGGATTCCTTTGAACTGGGGCGTTACACGGTGGCCGTATCCCAGTACCGCAAAGCCGCCAACCTTGCCATTGTGCGTGATGATGGAACAGCCGTGGCTGAGGCCGGGTACGACCTCGCAGTATCACAACTGGCCGCCAACACGCCGGATGACGCGTTGAAGACAACACAGGCCACACGTCAGGCAGTGCAGTTACGCGGTGCGCAGGATATGTCCTCGCTCGATCTGGTTGAAGCGGCAAGCCATTACCGGCTTGGCCATTACGCGCAGGCTATTCCTCTGGCGCAGCAGGCCATGCGCTCCGCCGATACGGGTGTTGCCGCACGGGCTGCCCTTGTGCTGGGCCTTGCCGCCGATGCACAGGGCGACCAAAGCGCTCTTCAGGCCGCCGGGGCTTATTTGAGCGGGCTTAAGCAGCCGCTCTCCGTGGCACAGCAGGCCGACCGAGCCGAGATTCAGGCCCGCGTGCTCCGTCACTCCAACCCCGCATTGGCCGAACAGCAGGCGGAGGAAGCAGCAAACCTGCGTCAGGGTGAGGCCGCATATCACGACATGGCGCGGACACTTGCCCTTGCCGCGCGGATTGCTGCCAGTCAGGGGGATCAGGCCAAGGCGCATGCCTTGTGGGCACGGGCCGCGCAGAGTGCAGCCGCACAATCTGGCAGCCTGAACCGGATGGATGCGCAAACGCTGGTCCATGGTAGCCTGACCAAAGGCAATGCCACGCCACCAGCGGATGATGCTCGGGCATGGGCACGCAGTGCGGGTGATATTGTGCTCAGACCCTTTGCAGAAACCGAGAACGCACCTTAACCAGCTATTTTTGGTGCATGGCGTTACTGGTCTGCCAGAAAGCCATGCACCCTGTGCTGCCATTGGCATAAGCTGCATTGCCCGCAAGGCATGAGTGGGTGGGTGCTCCTACGCCCTATTCCTTACGGTATCGCGCGCTTGGTGCTGTATCTATTGCAGCAGGGAATACAGGCGCTGTGTAAGGCAGGGTATCAAGTTATGGTGTGTTATACACAGCACTTGAGAAGTGTTTTTGTTCCATTTGCTTGAAAAAGCATGACACCTAAAAAATAATCGCAAGTTAAGCAGGTCTTCCATGCATAATCCATGGAGCACAGACCCTGCCTTGCTGTGTAACACCGCAAACAAGCGCAAGCCCGTCTGCCCGGCTGTGCGCGCGGAGCGGTGATGATGAAAAGACTTTTCCACCATTATAGAAAACGCAGCCGTCAAGTGGAGGCAGAGCGCCACACCAAGCTGGAAAATGTTGCCCCCAGACCCAGTGGTAAGGAAGGGGGGCGTTTTCATTTAAGTACCAAGGAGGCGGTCAGGCGCTTTCGCGCCCATGCGCTGGTTGAGGAAAAAAGCCACCGCGATGTTGTGCGCGTAGGGTTGAAGGACAGCGTATGGAGTGACCTTTACCACCATGCACTTACGGCAAGCTGGCCCGCTTTTGCTGCCATTGCCGTTGTATCCTACGTTGTGCTCAACCTTGTTTTTGCGTTGCTGTACATGGTGGCCCCGAACCAGATTACGGGACTCTCGCACGGTACGTTGTTGTCCCTGTTCTTTTTTAGTGTGCAAACACTCTCGACCGTGGGGTACGGGACCATGAGCCCGATCGGGGCTTATGCCAATGCCATTGTCTCGATCGAGGTGTTTGTCGGTATGATGCTGACAGCCCTTGCAACGGGCGTGGTTTTTGCCCGTTTTGCCCGCCCCCGTGCCAGACTGATGTTCAGCAACATAGCCGTCATTAGTAACGAAGGGGGAATACCCGCCCTGTGCATCCGCATTGCCAATTTGCGGATGAGCGTGATTTTATCGGTCGATATTGAAGTGGCTTTGTCCCGTCTGGTCATGAGCGATAATGGCCATCTGGTCCGCAAGTTTGACCAGCTTCTGCTTATGCAATCCCATGTGCCGGTGCTGCGCTTTGCCTTTGTCATGGCGCACGTCATTACGCCAGATAGCCCCTTGCATGGCAAAACGGTTGCTGAACTCGAAGGCGAGGAAGCCGAGATTATTGTCACAGTGACCGGTACGGACGAGGCTCTGGGCCAGACCGTGTTTGCAAGAACCGCATACAGGTTTGACCGGGTGCAGCATAACCATCGCTTTGTGGATATTGTGCTCTCCCGCCCCGATGGGCGCATTACGGTGGATTACACCCGCTTCCATGATGTTGAAGCCCATTAAGCAGGTTATTGTGCCGCATCTGCCATTTGGTGCCGCATTACTCTGAACCGGGTGTTTTGTGTAAAGGGGCATGCAAGTGCCCCTTCACTCTGGGCCTGATCATGGGGGTGGCAGGTGTTTGGCGTGCCAAAGCTGCGCATCCGCCCCGCCATACTCATACCCCTACACGGAATACGGTGCTTTTTGGGTAAGCAGTCCTGCGTGGGGTGCTGCCTGAGATCACCCCAGTTTTAAGCTTCAAACAGCACGGTAAGGGCGCGTGGCATCCAGGAACACGGCATTGGCATCCAGCTCGTGGGAAACCACAATCAGGTAGGCAATCGCGCGGGTGAGTTCAATACGGGTGGAAATGTTGGGCTCGGCGGCTTCCATCCGGCGTAATGCGGTGGTTGCCACACGGGCGGCATGGGCTGTGTGGCCATATTTGCCTGTAAAATGGCTCATCCGCTTCATGACAATTTCTATGGCCCGGCGCGCTGCGGGGGGGATCTGGTTGCGGTGCAGCAGCGCACGCAGGCGGATAATGTTCAACCCTATGGTCATGGCAGCCAGTGTGCCCTGCAGACAGCCCTCAATGGTGGGGGAAGGTGTGGGGCCAGCATGGCGGATCAGGCGGGCAAAGCGGTCAATATTGCGGCCAATCCAGTCCCGCGTCATGGGGGTGGGCTCGGCCGAAGCCAGTGTACGCAGGTCCCGCAGCAGGGTCCGGCGCATGCGCCAGCGTTCGGCTGCGCTGTTAAAGGGCAGCACGGCGCGGAAAATAAGAACCGCAAAAAATACGCCTAGCAGAATGGCCCATGTGGAATTGAACCATGTGACCTCATCCACCCGGCCCTGATTGAGCGGGTGCACAAAGTTGGGGAGCAAAAGGGTATAGGCGGCAGAGTGCAGGGCCGTGCTGGCGTTGCGTGCGGCCAGCCCGCCGGCAAACATGGGCACGGCCAGCGTGGCGACCAGCATTTCGTAATTGGATTGTGTGGGCAGGACAAAAAAGACCAGAAAAAACGCAACAAGAGCAGCCCATATGCCACCGATCATAAACTGGGTGGTGGCAACAACCGGGTTTTCCCGCGTGGCAAACAGCCCGCACACAATGGCAACAAATGTAATAAAGCCAAGGCCCGTGGGCCATGCCGTGCATTCCCACACCAGCCCGGCGGCACTCAGGGCCACGGCAGCACGCACGCCGTTATAGGCGGCTTCGCGCTTGTCCACATGGGATTGAAGGCGGAAGTGGAAGTGGTCACCACGAATAAAGTGCTGGCTGGCATCGTATTCCCGAATGGCCTGTTCCAGCTCACCCAGCAGTTCGTCCATGGCGTTGTGCAGAATTCGCCCGTCCAGCAGGGCGGAAATCTGGTCGTGTTCGTCTTCCAGCGTAAAGGCGGACCCGATTTCGTGCGTCAGGGCATCCACAATCTGCTGGTGGCATTCGGCACGGAGCAGTTGCAGGTCGCGCAGAATGCCACGCACCCCGGTTTCCGTGTTCAGGCGGTTAGGCAGGCTGCTCAGAAAAGTGCTGACGTTGGAGGCCGTCTCGCGGAATATGGGCTGGTCGGTCTGGACGTATTGCAGGCGCACGGTCATGCCCAACCCGCGTGAGAGCAGGACCGAAACCGCAGCAAGAGCTGCGCGGGCGTGGTCCCCTTCATGCCCATGGGGGCCCATCTCGGCTTCAGAAAATTCAATCTGGTCGTTAATGGACAGAATCGGTCCAAACATGGCGCGTGAGCGGATAAGCGCTTCATCATCCCCGGCCAGCAGGCTGGCTACGGCCTCGGATACGTTGCTCAGGGCCGTGCGGAGCTTGTCGCGGATGTTGCGGCGGGCGGTCTCGGCCAGATTATGGGCAAAAAGGCCTGCAACCGTGCTTTCACACACAATGCCCAGCACAATATAAGTCGCGCGGGACATGGCGGTCATGAACACGTTTTCGGGGTGGGGGATGGCCCCTATGGCAATAATGGCCGTTGTGTAGCCCGCGAGCACCAGCGCGTAGGAGCGGAAGTTGCGCACAAGGGTTGCCAGCCCGCAGCATAGCCCCAGCCAGATGGACAATGCGGGAAAAAACAGCCACGCGGTCTGGTTGAAGGCCGAAATAAGGGTGATGGACATGACCACCCCAATGCCTGTGCCCACCAGACGCCAGCGTGCCTTGGAAAGGCTCTCCCCGCGTGAGCCCTGTGCCACGATCCATACGGTCATGGCGGCCCATTGCGGGTCGTCCAGTTCCATCCACAGGGCAATGACCAGCGCTATCAGGGCGGCCGCGGTTGTGCGCAGGGCAAACCCTATTGCGGATGGTGTGGGGGCAAGCAGCCAGCTTAGAGGCAGTTTGCTCTGCACACCCGGCGGCCCTAACGGGCGGAAGGCCCGCAGGCGACCGATCCTGTCAAGCAGGGGAAAAGAAAGACTGGGCACAATGGCTACTTTGTTGCAACAGAGGAAGCTGGGGAATCTGGTTGTAACCGTAGCTGGTTTTCCCGTTTTTTCCTTGTGGGTTCAGACGCATATCAGCTATCGCTTCTCAAACGGGGAAAGTCGGTCTGGAACCGGTTTTCTTTTATAAGTATTGCATGGATCTGTTATTCGTTCCATGACCAAATAGTGCCTTGCCTGCCGACAGGCCGCCCTGGTGGCGTATATGGGAAAGATGGTGGATATGTCTGATTTTTTTCAGAGCATTGTAGGTAAGGTCGAGAGCGTTCTGGGCGGAGATGTCCAGACACTTGTCAAGCAGCAGCTCCAGTCCCTGGCTCAGCCGCAGACAATCCAGACCCTGCTGGACCGCGCCGATCAGGCCGGACTGGGCGACAAGGTGCGCTCATGGATCAGCCAGAGCGGCAATGTGCCCGCCACGCCGGATGAAATCCGCTCCATTCTGGGGAGTGATGCGGTGCATGCGCTGGTGGAAAAAACCGGCCTGCCAGCCGATGCCGTGGTTACTGCACTGGTGCATTTTCTGCCCGACGCCGTGGACAAGCATACGCCCGATGGCGTGCTGCCTACCCCCGACACAACAAAAAGCGCCTGAGTTACAAGCTGGGTGGTGAGTGTGTGATGCACGGCATTTTCGTGCATCACGGCACATAATCCGTTATGATGCAGCCATGACACTGGGTGAACGTATAATACGGATGGATAGCTGGCTGCTGGACCGGGTCTGCCAGCCCATGGCAGACAGGCTGCCAGAACGCTTTTCGGCCTTTGATGCCGGCATGAGCTGCCAGTTTGGCTCTTTGCTGCTGTCTGCCGTTTCCATTATTGCTGTGTTTGTGCTGACCGGCATGCACGATTTTGGCAACATGATCTTTAATGTGCTGGTCTGGTGCCTGTGCGTCAGCTTTTTTTTCGGGCTTGGCCGTGTGCGCGTGCTGGTCAAACCGGGAAAACCCAACCCGCTGCGGCATATGCTTGTCAGCATACGGATTGTTTCTATCCCGTTCGCCTTGTACGTTGTGTATCAGGCACTGACCTCCCCGCCTACATTCGGGACGGCGGTCTGGTTCAACGCCTTTTCAAACATCGTGTTTGTCGTGGGGTTGTATCTTATTTCGTGCCAGCCACGCCCGCCGCAGGTACGCACAGCGGAAGATGTCTGGGGCCGGGGCTTTGCACCACGGCCCGGCGGCGGGTTTTAGGTTCTAGCCAGAAATAACGGCAGGCAGATCAGGGGTTTTCCTGATCATGCTCGCCCTGTGCAATGCGGCCCTGTACTGCGGGGCGCCACGGTGCATCCTGCGGTGCAGCGTCCAGTGCTTTGCGGAACAGCGCCAGTGCCTGCGCAGTGACATGGTGCTCGGCCCTTGTCATGGCTTCTGCCGTGCGGGCAGCCAGCTCAGGGTCAAAACCCAGCGCCAGAGCATGGTTCCATGCGTCCGCCGCCTGCGCGTAATGGTCACCCGATGCCTGCAACTGGCCGAGCAGCAGGTAGCCCTGCCGTCTGTTGGGGTCATCCGCAGGCAGGCTGGCCATGGCTTGCTGAAGCTGGGCGATAAGCGCATCGGCCTTGCGGTTCTGCATATGCTGGGCCACCAGCCTTGGGCCAAGGGGCTGGGCTGGCAGGTAAGGTGTGCCGTTGGTCAGGTATAAGGCAATGGCCAGAGCAGGCACCGCCGCAAGGCCAAACCAGCCCAGCATGGCCGAACTGTTTGCCCGTGCTGTGGAAGGCGCTGCATCGGCTGAAAGAATACGGCGCTGGATTTCCAGTATGGCTACATCGTGTTCGGTTGGGGCGATCAGGCCAATGGCAAGGTCGCGGTCCAGTTCTGCAAGCTGGGCTTCGTGCAGGGCCAGTGCGGTGCTGCGTTCATCCCGAATAACGCGGGTGCGCTTCCACAGTGTTACTATAGCCGGGGCAAGGGCAAGCAGGCTGAGCAGCCCGATGGAAAGCCAGATCATGCTCTCAGTCCTTTGTCAGTCTGGCCAGACGGGCCTTTTCATCTTCGGTCAGGGGGGGCGGCGGTGGCGCTGCGGCCCTGCGGCGGTAGAACAGAAAAGCCGTACCAATCCCCATAAGCAGAGCCAGCACCGGCATGGCCCAGAGCAGGAGCGTTCCCAGCGAAAAAGCAGGTTTCAGGCGGATGAAGTTGCCATAACGGCTCACCATCCAGTCCATGACCTGCTGGTTGTTCTCGCCCTTGGCGACATGCTCGCGCACAACGCGGCGCAGGTCACGCGCCAGACCGGCGCTGCTGTCTTCTATTGATTCGTTCTGGCACACTAGGCAGCGCAGTTGTGCACCAATGGCCTGAGCGCGGGCCTCCTGCTGCGGGTTGGGCAGCATTTCGGACGGGTCATCCACCGCCAGTACCAGCACCGGTGTTGCCATAAGGAGCAGGCCTGCCACAAGGGCGGCCAGTTTGCGGCGTATGGTCATGGTGTTTGCAGCCTTTGCACCAGTGGCAGCAGGAACTTGTTAATGGTCTCATCCGTAAGGGGGGCTGCTGTGTGCCAGCGGATAATCCCCCCCGGCCCTACCAGAAAAGTCTCTGGCACGCCGGAAATACCCCATTCAATCCCGGCCCGGCCGGTATGGTCATCCCCCAGACGGGTAAAAGGGTTGCCGGAATGGTGCAAAAAGCTGGCAGCGTTGTCGGGCTTGTCCTTGTAGGCAATGCCCCACATGGTCAGCTTGTCTTTGAGGGTCATAAGGGTTGGCATTTCCGCAAGGCAGGGAATGCACCATGACGCAAAAAAATTGACCAGCACCGGCTTGGTAAGCTGTTGCAGATCCTGCGTTGTAAACCCTTCTGCCGGGGGGAGCGGGGCCAGCGTAAAGTCTGGCACTGGCCGGTCCAGCACGGGGGCGTTGATGTCATGCGGGTTGAAGGAGCCGTGCTGCATGCCATCCAGCATTTTCCAGAAGGCAACACCAGCAACACCGGCCCCGGCCAGCGGCAGGGCCATAAGCAGGCGGCGGCGGGTCAGGTTATCCGAAGGTGTGGTCATGCTACGCTCGTGCTTGCAGGGGTGGATTTGGCCCGCTGTGGTGCGCCTACGCGCATACGCCGGTCAGAAAGAGAGAGTGCTCCCCCAAACGCCATGATCAGCGCACCCAGCCACATCCATGGTGCCAGCGGGTTGTAGTGCAGACGCAGCACATAGGTCGGGCTGCTGTCCGGGCCGTGCTTGTCGCCCAGAACGCCGTACAGGTCCGCCAGCATGTTAGTGTGGATGGCAACATCCGTTGTGGTCTGGTTCTGGCTGTTAAAGCTGCGCTTGGATGGGTGCATGACCGTAACCAGCCTGCCATTGTGGCGGACTTCCAGCGTGGCGACCATGGCCGTGTAGTTGGGGCCGGGTTCCTGTTCCACGGCCTTGAGTGTCCAGTCATACCCGGCCAGCTGTTCGGTAGTACCAATAGGCACTTCCACAATCTTGTGCTGTGCCTGAGACATGGCGGCAAGGCCCAGCACGGTAATGCCTACGCCGGCATGGGCAATGGCCGTGCCAATAATGGCGCGGGGCAGCATGCGTGCCCGCTGGAGGGATGTGGCAACAGGCACACGGAACAGTTTTGTGCGCTCTGCCAGATCGGTCACACTGGCTGCAATAACCCACAATGCCGCAGCAGCGCACAGAATGGCCAGCACGCCAGACAGTTCAAACACGGCAACCGCGCAGGCCAGTGCCGCCACAATGGCGGCAAGCCACAGCTTTTGCAGCACAGGCCAGAGCTGTGCGCGCTTCCACGGCAGCATGGGGCCAAAGCCCATGAAAATGAACAGCGGCAGCGCCAGCGGAATGGTCGTTGCATCAAAAAACGGTTTGCCAACCGAAATGGTGCGGTCAAACAATAGGGACATGAAGGGGGGATACATGGTCCCCGTCAGCACCACCGCGCACAGGGAGCACAGCAGAATGTTGTTGAGCACCAGTGCCCCCTCGCGGGAGATGGGGGCAAACAGCCCGCCTGCGGTCAGGGTTGGGGCGCGGTAGGCGAACAGGGCAAGCGAGCCACCAATAACAACGCCCAGCAGGCCCAGAATAAACACCCCGCGAGCCGGGTCGTTTGCAAAGGCATGCACGGAGTTGAGAATGCCCGAACGCACCAGAAACGTGCCCGACAGCGAGAACGAGAAGGTGGCAATGGCCAGCAGTACGGTCCAGATTTTAAGGGCTTCGCGCTTTTCCACCACAATGGCGGAATGGATCAGTGCGGTGCCCGTCAGCCACGGAATGAGCGAGGCGTTTTCCACCGGATCCCAGAACCAGTAGCCGCCCCAGCCCAGCACATAATAGGACCACCAGGACCCCATGGCGATGCCGCAGGTCAAAAAGCACCATGCGGCCACAGCCCACGGCCGTACCCACCGGCCCCATGCTGCATCAACCCGGCCTTCAATCAGCGCGGCAATGGCAAAGGCAAAAGGTACGGCGAAGCCTACGTAACCCGTGTACAGAATGGGGGGGTGGAAGGCCAGACCGGGGTCCTGTAGCAGGGGGTTCATGCCTTGGCCGTCCATGGGGGCGGGCCAGATGCGGGCAAATGGGTCCGATGTGGTCAGGCAGAACAGCTCAAACCCCGTGGCCACAAGGCCCAGCACGGCAATAACGCGCGCACGCAGGGCGGAGGGCAGGTTGCGCCCAAAGGCCGCCACCGCGGCCCCACACAGGCCCAGAATAAGCGCCCAAAGCAGAATGGAGCCTTCGTGGTTCCCCCATACGCCGGTTATTTTGTAGAGCAGAGGTTTGGAAACCGCGCTGTTTTCCGCAATGTTCTGGACCGAAAAATCGTCCGTAACCGCTGCGTAAATCAGGCTGAGGAAGGAGACGCCAAGGGCGATCATCTGCCCGATGGCAAGGCCGGGAGCCAGCGCCATAAGCCGCGCATCGCGCCGGGATGCGCCAATAAGGGGAATAATACCCTGCACGGCAGCCAGCACACAGGCCAGCGCAAGGGCGTAATGTCCAAGTTCGGGGCTTAACATATCTGGGGGGAGGCTCCCGTCTTCTTTAAGTCAGGCTGTTCAGTTTGCCGCGGCGGGGGCGGAAAGGCTCTTGCTTGCGTCCTGCACGGTCATGTTGTTCCAGCTTGCAGCACTGGGGGGCGGGCCAAAGCGGGGGTCCCATTTGCCGGATTTTTTAAGGGCTTCGGCCACTTCCTTGGGCATGTAGGTCTCATCATGCTTGGCCAGAACCTCGCTCGCCACAAATCCGTGTGGCGGCTTGACTGTGCCAATGGCAACAACACTTTGCCCTTCGCGGAACAGGTCGGGCAAAATCCCTTCATACTGTACGGTCACGGCGGCCTGGCCATCGGTTACGGCAAAGGTGGCAACGGGGGTTTCACCGTGTTTTTCACGCTTGACCGAGCCTGCAACAACCATGCCGCCCAGCTTGACCGTGCGATCCGCTGGCGGGGGTGAGGCTTCGACCTGCGAGGGGGTGACAAAGAAAACAATGTCGGAAGAAAAAGCCCGCAGGATCAGGGCGGCCGCGGTGCCAAGGCAGGCAACACAGGCAAGGACAAGCCAGAGGCGACGGGTCTTGCGGGTCATGGAGTAAGGGGTGTTCCTGCGTTGCGGTTATGGGTCTGCTCCAGTGCTGCCAGTCTGGCCCGGTCGCGTTTAAGCCGGAGTGCCGCACCAAGGGAGAGAACAAGCGCCATAATGGCGGCCAGCCCGTAGCTGGCCACAATATAGGGGAGGTGGGTCATGCCGCTCCTCCACCCCGGCGGGGGGAGGACAGCAGGGCGCGAATGCGGCTTTCCATCACGGCGGCACGGGTGCGGGCCACCACAATGGCCGCAAAACCCAGCGAGAACCCGATGGTGGAAAGAGCAAGCGGCCACAGCATGGAGGATGACATGGTCGGTGCACCGGTCAAGGTAATGCTGTCGGGCTGGTGCAGGGTGTTCCACCATTGCACGCTGAACTTGATAATCGGCAGGTCCACAGCCCCGGCCAGCGCCAGAATGGCGGCAGCACGGTAGCCGCGCTGCGGGTCATCAAACGCGCGGATCAGGGCGATATGCCCGAGGTAGAGAAAAAACAGGACCAGCACGGAGGTCAGGCGCGCATCCCACACCCACCATGTGCCCCACATGGGTTTGCCCCAGATGGAGCCAGTGGCCAGGCACAGGGCGGTAATGCATGCCCCAACGGGGCCAATTTCCACCGCTGCCAGATCTGCCAGCGGGTGGCGCCACACGAGCGAGAGCAGGCCGCAGAAAGCAAGCCCGGCATACCCGCCCGATGCCAGCATGGCTGCGGGCACATGCACGTACATGATGCGCACGGAATCCCCCTGCTGCCAGTCGGCGGGGGAGTAGAACAACCCCCACCCAAGGCCCGCAAGGGTAAAGGCAATAGCCGGCCAGGTCAGCCATGGCTGGAGGCGTGCGCCCAGCTTGAGAAACCGGCCGGGGTTGGCGTAACGGTGGAAAAAACTGCCAGTACGCGCGACAAGGGTCGGTGAGGCGCTCAAAAGTTGGTCCGCTCCGTCTGTCTGGTTTATGGGCGAGGGGGATACCCTTGCCCGTGGGGGGCAATATGCCTCAAAGTGGGACTGCTGCCGTCTCCTTTATATCATTATAAGCGTTCTGACACGATGCAGTTCTTCATGGGCGACCATGCCCGTAAGACACAACAGAAGGAAAATGAGCCATGTTGTTTGCCATTATCTGTACGGATCGCCCCGGCTCGCTGGACCTGCGCATGGCCACCCGCGCCCAGCATCTGGCTTTTCTGGAGCTTAACAAGGCAGCCATCCAGTTTGGTGGCCCACAGCTTGATTCAGACGGCAAACCCTGCGGTAGCCTGATCCTGCTTGAAGCCGAGGACCGTGCCAGCGCAGAAGGCTTTGCCGCCGCCGACCCCTACGCCAAGGTAGACCTGTTTGAGAGCGTAATCGTGCGCCCGCTGCGCACGGTTTTCCGCGATGGGCAACTGGCGGAATAACATGGCATTCTGGCTGGTAAAGAGCGAGCCTGACGCGTTCAGCTGGGACGAGCAGGTTGCAAATCATGTAGAGCCATGGACCGGAGTTCGGAATCATCAGGCTAAAAAGAATCTTGCCGCCATGCAGGTGGGGGACAGGGCCTTTTTTTACCATTCCAACGTGCAACGCGCGATTGTGGGGGTGGTGGAAGTGGTGCGTGCCGCCTACCCGGACCCCACGGCCGAAAGTGGAGCCTGGGTGTGTGTGGATGTTCAGGCGGTAGGCCCCATGCCAGAGCCGGTCACGCTTGCGCGGATCAAGGTCGAGCCGGGGCTGGAGGAGCTGGCGCTGGTTCGTCAGTCCCGCCTGTCGGTCTGTCCGGTTTCGGCAGAACACTGGCAGGTTCTGTGCCAGATGGGAGGGTGGCAGGAACCGGGCTGAAACGGGCCTGTTTTCACCGCTATCAAATTATTGTGACAAAGGCCGCCCAACCGGGCGGCCTTTGTTATTTTGTACGTAGTGGCAGCAGGGGTTAGCCCTGTGTGGCCTGCATCCAAGCCTGTGCAGCGCGGTTGCCCGAGCGACAATAGGCAAAATACGGCCCCGGCAGCGTGTTCAGCACTTCCTGCGTTTCAATCACCACGTCAGAGGTGGGGGGCACGCCCGCAGCCATGGGGATGGCAATAAAGGTCAGCCCCGCCGCGCGTACGGCCTCGCCAATGGTTTCAGCCGTGGGCTGGCCTGCTTCTTCACCATCGGGGCGGTTGCAGATAACGGTTTTGAACCCGGCATCCTTGATTGCGGGAATATCGCTGGGGGTAATCTGGCCTGCTACGGCAAAGTCGGGGGCGATGGACTGGTACTTCATGGGGTCTGTTATCCTGTAAGCTAGGGGCCTGCTCCGTGCAGGATGAGGTTTTTGGGCCTCAATGCAAGGGCTGTGCCGGCATGGTGGGTATGGCGTGGGCCGCAAGGCCTAGCGGTGAATGAAATACATATCCGAATACAGGTTTTTCAGGGCTGCATGGTCTGCAAGGCAGTGGCGGATCAGCAGGGCGCGCAGGCCCACGGCTGCCTGCTGCATGGCAGGGTCGGTGCTGTTGACCTGCAGGGCAGGGTAGTGCGTCATGCAGGCCTTGAGCGTGGGGTTGTTCATATCCACACCGCTGCTGATCTTGGCCTTGAGTTCGTCATAATACTTCGAAACTTCGGTATCGGAGTTCCATTTGACCAGCGAGGTATCCACTTTGCCGTTGTGCATGAAGTAGGCCACGGTCATGAACCCGGTTTCGGGCGCATGGTCGCCAGCCTGTACGGTCATGCGGCAGGCCCGCTGGGAATAGGGCGGAAAGCTTACATCCGGGACTGCGGTCGAGGCCGTAACCTTGAGGTGAGGCAGGCTGCCCACTGGTGGGGCAGAGGCATCCTGCATGTCTGCATCTCCGCCCATGTGGGCTTTCTGCCATGCTTGTGCCAGAAGTGGGTAGTAACGGATGGACTGGCACAGGCTTGGGTCCGTGCGGGCATCTGCCAGAGCCATATCGTATGTTTTCTGTTCCGGTGTGGCGCATGCGGCCAGAGCCAGCACGGAAGCAGCACACCCCAGACGGCCCAGAAGACGGGCAGGACGGGAGGCGCTGGCACGGGAATGGAAAAGACGGAAAAGACCAGCCATGAGGAAAGCTCCTTAAAAGCGGCGCGGCGTTAAGCCAGATTCTTCATGCGTTGTGTAAGGGCTTAAAGCCACGCTTACAACGCTGTTTGCGTGGGCACAGGGGGCACGTTGTAACAGGTCATCTGTTTTTCATGCGATCAGCCTGTTATGATTGGCCACAATAAAGAGCATACGGCGCTCTGGCAGCGCCGATTGTCGCATTTGCTGTAAATGAGGCAGGTAGCAGACAGGAAAGGCACGTACGAGCATGAAGGAAACAGCAGGCAACGCCCTGACTCCGCTAGCCCTGAGCGGCCGCGACCTGGGCGAGTTGGAAACAGCCCTGATCGCGGTTGAATCCGGGCGTGGCGTTCTGGTGCGTCTGGCGGACCTTATGGGGGGTGCTGTTGGCCATGCCGCACGTCTGGGCATGCGTGGTCTGGGTATGGCCCCAAACATGGAACAGAAATTGCGCGGGCTGGCCGAAACCGCCATTACCCGTGCATTTGACGTAGCCGTACTGGGCATGAAAGGCCCGGCAGACACCGCGATGGAAGACTCGCGCTGGCGTACATCCAGCCTTCAGGCGGCTGTGGCTGTATCGGGGGCTGTTGGTGGTTTTGCCGGGCTGGCTGGTCTGGCACCCGATATCGGGTTTACGACCCTGACAATCATGCGTGAAATTGCCCGTATTGCCCGCGAGGAAGGCGAAGACATGAGCGACCCGGATGCCCGGCGCGCCTGTCTGGAAGTGTTCGCACTCAAGGCCTTTCCCAACCGGCGGAATGGGGAAGAGAGCGAACTGGGTTATTTTTCCGCCCGCGCAGTGCTGCGTGGCCGCCCGGTTGTGATGCTGATTGCCGAAGTGGCCTCGCATTACGGCTTAGCACTTGGGCAAAAAATTTCTGTCCAGCTTATGCCTGTGGCCGGGGCGCTGTGTGGTGCATCGCTGAATACAGCGTTTTTCAACCATTATCGGGCCCTTGCCCGTGCGCACTTTACCATCCGCAGGCTGGAGCGCGAGCACGGCCCCGTGGTGAGGGACACCGCCCTTGCCCTGCGTGACAACCTTGAAGGGCGCGAAAAGCTCTAACCCTGTGCCCAGAGCACCGGCAGTTACAAAAGCAGGGCCGCAACATGCGGCCCTGCTTTTTTATGGGGCTATTTTTTAGCCGGTACCCGCTGTTCGGAGTCTTCTATAAAGGTCGCGATTACAGCCATGGCCAGAAAGCTGATCCCCAGAACCTGTAACGTGCCCTGATAATGAAAAGCCGGGTACCAGAGCGCGGCACAAATACCCATAGCAAGAACGCAGAAGAGTCGCATGGTCATGGGGCTGTTTCTCCTTATCCCTGCCGTTTTATGCGCTCACGCCGGAAGGCAGAGGTTTGCCTTCCACCATGGCGCGGACATTATCAAGGGCAAGCATGCCCATGGCAGTCCGGGTTTCTACCGTAGCACTGCCGACATGGGGGGTCATGAACAGGTTGGGCAGGGCCAGCAGGGCCGGGTTCGGGTTGGGTTCATTCTGGAATACATCCAGCCCGGCGGCAAAAAGCTGGCCGGACCGCAGGGCGGCAATCAGTGCATCTTCATCAATCAGGGAGCCACGGGCAGCATTGACCAGCACACTCCCGCGCGGCAGCAACCCAAGTGTGCGGGCGTTTATCAGTGGGGGGGCTGTTGTGGAGCCGGGCATGTGCAGGCTTAGAATATCGCAGTGGGGCAGCATGTCCTCAAGTGTTTCAAAGTAGGTAGCCCCTGCTTCCTCCGCTGCGTCCAGCCGCCGCCGGTTGTGGTAGAGGATGGACATGTCAAACCCGCGGGCGCGCTTGGCAACGGCCTGCCCAATGCGGCCCATGCCCACAATGCCCAGCCGCTTGCCCGTAACGCGGTGGCCCAGCATTTCCCCCATGCCCAGTGCGTGGCCCCATCCGGCTTTCATGAGTGTGTAATACTCCGCAGCTCTGCGGCTGGCGGCCAGAATGAGCATGATCGCCAGATCGGCGTTGCAGTCGGTCAGCACATCGGGGGTGTTGGAGACGGCAATATTGCGTGCCAGCAAAGCGGGAACATCCAGATGGTCCAGCCCGACACTGACTGTTGCCACAAGTTTAACGCTTTCTGGCAGAGCCGCGACATCCGCCCCTTTAAGGGGGGCTGTATGCGTCACCAGCACGGCAAGGGGCTGGTAGGCGTGGGCCAGTTTCAGCATCTCGGCGGTGCTGAGTGCATGCTCGGGTGCGGGTGGGGCGTCAAACTCGGAGTGGATACGCTCTTCCACTGCGTCCAGCAGGCGGGTGGAGCGGATCAGGCGCGGGGGGTGAGAGGTCACAAAAATCTCCATGGTGCAGCATGGTGGGCCGGGCAGGGATGTGTTTATTCTGGTGGGCACGCTAGCATAATGCTGCGGGTGCATTATACCGCAAGCCACCCTATGCCTGATAACGAGTGCGGGAAAAGCCGGTTGCCCGGATGGGGGCGGTGGTGGAAAAACATGGGAGCATATCCGGCATGTCTGATGGTCTGACCCCTGAACTGATGCTGGGGGCCTACGCAGTTGGGCTGTTCCCCATGGCAGAGGGGGAGGATGACCCGACCTTAAGCTGGTATGACCCGGACCCGCGCGGCATTTTGCCGCTGGAGGGTTTTCATGTTCCCCGGCGTTTGCGCCGTACGGTTCTGTCCGGCCGCTTTGAGGTCAGCGTGGACCGGGATTTTCCTGCCGTCATGCGCGGGTGTGCGGCCCCTGCCGCGGGGCGGGAAAGCACATGGATCAACAGCCGCATTTACCAGTTGTTCTGTGCGCTCCACACCATGGGCTTTGGCCATAGTGTTGAATGTCGCATGGAAGGGGAACTGGTGGGTGGGCTGTATGGGGTTGCACTGGGAGGCGTGTTTTTTGGCGAGAGCATGTTCAGCCGGGTTACGGATGCTTCCAAGGTGGCTCTTGTCCATCTGGTTGCCCGTATGCGCCTGAACGGTTTTATTCTGCTGGATACACAGTTCGGCACGGAGCATCTGGCCCGTTTTGGTGGGGTGGAAATCCCTGCAACAGAGTACAAAGAACAGCTTGAGCGTGCCGTATGTATGCAGCCCTGCTGGTCCGATACGCTGGCACCCGATATGCTGGAAGCCGAAATACGCAGCATGTAACGCTGCTACAACCTTACAAGCTGGTTGCGGCAACCGCACGCCCAGAGAGTGCAGGCCGCAAAAAAATGGAGATGGATTTGGTGACAGACAGATTTTTACCGGCCTGCAAACGCAGCCTGCGTGTGCCCGGCCTGTGTGCCGTTGGCGTTTTGGCCATGTCTGCCATTGTTACTCCTCCCCTGCATGCCCAGCAGGCCACAGACCACCCGCGCCTGACACCGGGGCGCGATGCGGTGATCGACTATGTGTTTCAGCCCCGCCCAACCGAGCAGGACCTCAAAGCCGGAGCCAAAGCCGATACACCCGTGGCAAGCCGCCATGTGCAGGTGCTGTATTCGGGTGATGGTGGGCTGATGCGGATCAACTACATGACCAGCATGGAAGGGGACACCAGCCGTGGTGCGGTGATTATCAACCGTGCCGCGCAGGAGGTGCTGGTTATTATCAACGACCGTCGCATCTATACCCGGCTTGTGCAGCAGGAGGGCATACGCAACCCGTTCCTGCTCGACATGTCCATGCAGTTCACCAAAACCGGGAGCGATGTGGTGGCAGGCCAGCCCTGTACCACATGGCAGGCGGTTTCTGCGCAGGGCAAGGCATCAACCTGCGTTACGGATGACGGGTTCATACTCCAGCAGGATGGTGTGGACGTTGATGGGCTGAATGGCAGCCTGCGCGCCATGAAGGTGTCTTACGATATTGTGCCGGTCAGCGCCTTTGAACCGCCACAGGGCTTTTTGGAAGTCACACCCCATTCTCCCCATTCCGATGCAGCCCAGACCGAGCCCCCCGTAACAGGCGTTGGCCCCGCAACCAGCCTGCCCGCAACCAGCCCTAACCCTGAGGGAGAAAACCGGTAATGGTCACACGGTGCAGTATGGTGTCGCGTAGCGCATTTGCTGTTGCGGCTTTTGGGCTGGCTCTGGCGGGTATGCCTGCCTATGCGCAGCAGGCTGGTACAGCGCAGGATGCCGCGCCCGCGCAGGCCACCACGGCGGGTGATCCGCCAACGGAAGCCCCGGCCATTACCCCCTCCGTGGATGTGGATGTGGAGTACGAGCTTGCCTCCCCTCAGGGGGATGTCAGCACCCGCCAGCGTATGCGCTGGCAGGTTGCGACCCTGCGCCAGCGGCTGGACCCGGATAAATCCTCCGTGTTCATGATCACCTCATGGCGTGACAGAACTCTGAGTGTTGTGGACCTCGGGCGTAAAAAAGACAGCATCATGCCTGTGCCGGGCACACAGCAGCTTACTCCCCCCGGCCAACCCGCAATGGTCGGCTCCTATGCACGATTGGGGAGTTCCGTTGTGGCGGGTGAGCAGTGCACAATATGGCGCACGAAAGATACGGATGGCCACCCGACGGATGCCTGCTACACGGCAGACGGGTTGCTGCTTCAGGTCGCGCAGGGTGGGCAGATAACGGTGCGCGCACTCAGTGTGCAGCGTGTTGCGCAGCCCGATAGCCTGTTTGTCATACCCCCCGGTTTGCAGCAGGAGGCACCAGCACACCCATAGTGCACACCATGCGTGGCCATTGGTGATAAAGGCAGGAAAGGGATGGAATGCACAACGCAACCTATGGCCGCACCGCATTACTGTTTGCGCTATGCGCAGCCTTGGGGTGGACGCATGACGCAGCGCAGGCTCAGGCGGTGGATGGGCCAACCACGGTCTGCATAACGGAGCAGGCGGCCCAGCAGCCGCAAACGCTGGTTGTGGTGCCCTCCGGCACCGTGTTTGCAACGGATGATACCGCCCGGCCCGGCCCCGCCGGGCATACGCCGCAAGCGCAGGCACAAGCCCAGGCGGTTGTTACAACCGAAACCATTACCTTGACCCACATGCAGCCCTGCATGGCGGCGGATGCGTCCAGCGTTGTCTCCCACACCCGCCACTGGCTGCATGAAAAAGTCCGCCCCCATAGCGGGCAGGTGCTGCATGCGGTTGGCGAAGTCAGCGGCAATGGAGTGGATACCGGCATGGAGGATGAAGATACCTCCCTGCGCGATCTGGTGCATTCTGGCGCACTCAGTCTGTCCATCAACCGGACTGTGCAGGACCCCGTTTTTTTGCAGGAAAGCGATGCAGACCTGCCTGATACAGGGGACGGGGTGGATACATCTGCCTCGCGCGATGCGGCATCGGACCTGCCATCCCAAAGGCATGCACACTAGCTGGGCCATGCCACCAGAGCATTCCCCCGCACGGCATGTGCTGCGCGGGGGAATGCCGGGGGTTAGAACATCTCGCGCAGTGCCCCGGGCAGGAAAATGGAATAGGGGTTAATGTGCAGGGTCGGGTCTTCCAGATTACCCGTGATCCCGAAGGTTACAGCCAGCAGCCCCCCGTTTTTTTCCGGGCTGAACAGTCTGCCAATGCCCGGCAGTTTGCCCGGCAGGGTGTTCAGGGCAAAAATGGGAACCACGGTGCCATGCAGGTCTATGCTGTTGTGGTCGAGGTTGACCTTGCCCTCCAGCGTGGCCCCCAGCGCACCATTACCGGTTGTGCCATCATGGATTTCCAGCACGCCATCTTCAAACGTCACGGGCATATTGAAGTGCGTCACCAGAAAATCGTTGGCGTTCTGGGCATTGAGCCAGCCGTAGAGTGAAATATTGCGCGCGACCTGTAGGGAAGTAGGTGCTTTTTTTAGCGTGAACGGAGTAACGCTCAGCTTGCCGCTGAAAGGGGCGGCGGGTTCGGTATCATCAAACGTGCCATCCAGCACGGCCTGCCCACCCTTGACGTCGGGCAGAATGCCAAAAGCTGCCAGAAACGCCCCCATATCGGGAATATGGGCGTGCAGGGTGCGGTTGGCCCCTGTGGGGACCAGTGTCATGCTGGCTGGCACTGGTCCGCGCATGGTAAAGCGCATTTTTTCCAGCCGCAGGCCGTTATCTTCAAAATAGGCCTGTACGGTGCGCAGGGGCTGCTTGGTTTTGCTGTACCAGAGCTGGTTTGCCGTCAGGTCAATGGCCCAGGCCGTGCCGGGGGGGCCGTGCAGTTTGCCGGTTGCGGCTTCTGGCACATGGTAGTTGGCGGGCTTTCTGGTCTCGGGCGTGCTCGGTTCGTGCTCATCCCGGCTCATGAGCGGGGAGAGGTCGAGCGTGTCTGCATAAACGCCAACATGGACCATGTTACCGGACTGGTTCTGGGGCAGTACCAGTTTGGCGTGGCCATTGGAACGCGCGATCCTGAAGGACGAAATAATCAGTTCCGGCGCATGGCCGGGCCGTATTTGCGCCTTGCCGATTACGTTCATATCCGGACCAGATGCCTGCAGGTGGTCCACATTGGTAATCTGCCCCCGGTCCAGATCCAGCGTGGCGGAGGCATGTGCAGCCTGCCCCGCTGTTTTGTGCCACATGGGAATGCGAATATCAGCGCGCCCAAGGTCCAGATCAAGGCCAACAGTGCCTATGTGGCTGGCCAGTTGCTGGTAATCCACGGCAAGGTCCGCGCTGCCAGCAAAGTGGTCCCCCGTGGCAATGCCTGCCGCCAGAGCCGTGTCGGGCGTTATGCGCGAGGTCAGATGGGCTTTTTCCGCTACCGCATCTGGCGGAAGGGAGCGGAAGTCCATGTCGTATGTCAGGTCGGAGGGCAGGCCGCCAATAACCCCGTGCCCGGCAAGGGCAAGCCCGTCCGTGGTCACGTCCAGCCCAAAACGGGCGTTGGCTACATCGCGCCCGGCAACAACATTGCCAATGGAAGCATGCGTGACATCGGCATGGCTCTGGATGGTCATGTCGTTAATGGTTACGCGGCTGATCAGCGGCAGGCTCAGGCCCAGATGCAGGTTGGCCGTACCGCGCGGGCGGGTCAGGCTGAGCGGATGGCGTGAGAGCAGGTGCAGCCGTGGTTCGGCCAGCAGGGCAATCACATCCTGCAAAGGGCCGTGCAGGTCGGTTTCTATAATGCCGGTCTGGTCTTTTTTGGTCAGGCCCACAATGTCCATGCTGCCCGGTCCGGCTTCAATCCGGCCTGTGCCGTTCTGGCCCACGTTTTTGCCGGTCCGGTCCACAAGCTGGTAGCCGTGGTCAAAGTGAATGCTCAGCTTGTCCGGGCTTACAATATCCAGCCGGGCATCCAGCCCTTGCAAGGGCGTAATGGGGCGCAGCCAGTGAACGGTCAGGCCCGTTGCATCAATGCCCCCCTGTATGCCGGTCAGCTTCAGGCCGTTCCAGCCCTGGCTGCTGCCCAGTTCGGCTGTGGTCACAAGGTTGGTGGCCGTGCCGGTGGTTATGTTCTCGGTCACCCATTTTTTGCCACCCTTGGCAGCAAGGCTGGGCCAGTAATAGGTCAGATCCTCAAACGAGACATGGGGAATGGTTGCACTCAGTCTGGCCTCTATGCCTTTGGGCTGCATCAGGTCCGATGTGTTGAGGAAGCCACTCAGGTTCACGCTCAAGGCGCGTGCGGCATCATCTGGTGCACTGGGGTTGCGCAAGAGCAGATGCACGGAGGGCAGGGTAATCTGGGCGGGTACGGACTGCGCCTTGGTCTGGTTGAGCAGCACAAACATGCCTGCCGTACCGTGGTCCACCTCATAGCGTGTGCCGCCTGCCTCCACATGGCCGGCGCCTATGGCGGTTGTCAGTTCCAGCGCATTGGGCACCATCCACGGCGTTTTTGGCGCAGAGGTAAAATACGTATCTGCCGTAAGGCTTATGGGCAGGTCTATCTTGGCCAGTTCGGGGCGGAGGGGGGCAAATGTAGCGGGGTTGAGCGTGTTTGTGCTCAGGTGCCATGCAATCTGTCTGCCATTGTCGGCCGGTGCACCATGTGCGTTCAGGACCAGTCTGGTACCGGGGTCGCCTTGCGGCGCTATGCTCAGTTTGACAGCCCCGGTAACCCCTGTGGCGTGCCCTATGGTATGCAGGCGCAGGTCCACACCAATATCGGATGCCAGCCAGTGCGTGCCGGTGAGCTGGTCATCCATGCTTATGGTGGCATCTTCTATACGTGCGTGTTCCAGCCCGTAGGTTTCCAGCGTGTTATCCTGATGGGAGGATGGGGTAGAGGGCAGATCGAGGTCAAATTCCACGCTGCCGTTATGGGCGCGGCGCAGGGCAAGGCGCACCCCTTTGATGTTGATGGTGCGCAGCCTTATGCTGCCGTGCAACAAGGCCAGCGGGTCCAGCGTGACGTCTGCTTCGCGCACGGTATTCGGGTGGGCGTTGCCGGGTGCAATAAAGCTCAGGTCCTCAAGCACAACGGTTATGGGCACACCCATGCCTTCACGCAGGCCATTCCAGCGGAGTTCGGCATGGCCCAGACGCAGGCTGACTGCTGGCGGGTGCGCACGTTCCCCCTTGATAATTGTGATGGGCAGAAAAGGCCGCACCACTGGCGTAATATCAAGCGGGCCAAATGCCATGGCACCCAGCAACGCCCCGAGCCCCACAAAGGGGGAGGCCACCAGAACGCATGCGCCAATCGCCAGCGCACGCGGAATTTTTGTTCTTGCGGGGGGGGAGGTGTCTTGACCGTTGGAAGTCAACGCAGCAAGCCTTTATGGTTCACAGTACGGGCCATATCATGACGCAGGCAGATCATTCTCTCTTCCGTGACGTAAGACAGACCCGCAGGCAAGGCCCGCGGAGCTGGCCGGATGCAGATTGGCCCGCTCCGGCGGACGGGCACAGGGCCACAGTGTTTGTTGAGGACATGCTGGAACTGGCCAGCCAGAACGGTGTTGCGGCATCGGTCATGGCGCTGCCCGGCGCGCGTGAGCTGATGCTGTGCCTTGGCGGGAACAGCCCGTACCTGTCCGATCTGGCGCGGGAGGATATTCAGGCTTTTGCAGCGCTGCTGGACAAGGGGCCGGATAGCTGTGTGCTCGATGCGTTTGCAACATGCGCACAGTTTGACGCCACATCGGGGCGAGAGTATGTCGCCGCGTTCCTTCGTCATGCCAAAAAGCGTATAGCTTTTATTTGCGCTATTGCAGACCTTGGTGGTGCATGGTCGCTGGAGGAAGTCACGCATACGCTCAGCCGGCTGGCTGAAACCGCGTTGGAAATCGCGCTCAAACATATGCTGTGGCATGCCAGTCAGGCCGGGCAGCTTGACCTGCCAGACCCCGAAAACCCCACTTCGGGCTGTGGGCTTGTGGTACTGGCCATGGGCAAGCTGGGCGCGCGTGAACTGAATTTTTCATCCGACATCGACCTGATAGTGTTGTACGACCCCACAACGTATTCTCAGTCAGACGCGGTGCGACGTGTATTTGTGCGTATGACTAACGATCTTGTTAGTCTGATGGAAGCGCGCGATGCGAATGGCTACGTTTTTCGTACCGATTTGCGGCTCAGGCCAGACCCATCCTCTACTCCACCGGCTGTAACCGTACAGGCTGCCACGCTGTATTACGAGAGCCTGGGCCAGACATGGGAGCGCGCAGCCATGATCAAGGCACGCGCAGTGGCGGGCGACCTTACGCTGGGGCGGCGCTTTCTGGCGGCTATCAGGCCATTTATCTGGCGCAAGCACCTAGATTTTGCCCTGATTGATGACATCCATGACATGAAGGCCCGCATAGACCGTTACCGCAAGGCAGGGCGGACGGATCTGGCGCAACTCCCCGATTCTGTTCTGGCGGACCCCGCTGCCAGCCGGGCGTGGCTTCTGGGCCATAACCTCAAGCTGGGGCAGGGCGGCATACGCGAAATTGAATTTATTGCGCAGGCCATGCAGTTGGTCTGGGGGGGGCGCGAGCCCGGACTGCGGGACAAAACCACATTTGGCGCGCTTAAAAAACTGGTGGGTTCGGGCAGACTGCCCCGGACCGAGGCCGAAGTGCTGGCCCGTACCTACCGCTTTTTGCGCGATGCGGAACATCGCCTGCAAATGCGCGCCGACCACCAGACCCACAGCCTGCCAGAGACGGTGGAAGGGTTTGATGCCTTCGCCATTTTCATGAACTACCCCGATGGGGAGGCTCTGGCGCTGGACATGCTCCCGCGTATGCGTGAGGCAAGGCGGATTTTTGAGCGTCACTTTATTATCCAGCCTGCGCAGAACGGTATGGAAGCAGGCAGTGTGCTCATGCCCGGCCCAGAAGAAGGGCAGGTGGCGGAACTGCTGGAAAAATATGGTTTTCCTCAATCCCAGCTGGTGGAAGCGGCGCAGGTTCTGGGCCGGTGGAGTGGCAATGGCCTGCGTGCCCTGCGCTCGGAGCGGGCACATGCCCTGCTGCGTGCGCTGCTCCCCGCCCTGCTGGCCAATTTTGGCCAGCGAGGCAACCCGCTGGCCTGCCTGCGCAGGTTTGATGCCCTGCTGGCGCGCCAGCACGCCGGGGTGCAACTGCTCTCGCTTTTTGAGCGTAATCCGGAGCTGATCAACCGCATTGCCAGCATTTTTGATGCTTCGGCCTTTCTGGCTGACCATCTGGCGGACAAGCCCTCTGCGCTGGAAGGGCTGCTGGCCCCCGAACCGGAGGAAGGGCGCAACGTGGTGGCGCGCCTGAAAACACTGGCAGGGGAAGTTGCCGATGTGGAGGAACTGCTGACCACCCTGCGCCCGTTGCTGCGGGGCGAGGAGTTCCGCCTGTCCGTTGCGCTGCTGGAAGGGCGGATGAGCGAGGACGACGCCGAGCGCGAACGTACCCTGCTGGCCGATACGATCATGACCGTGATCAAACAGGCTGTGGAGCGTGACCATGTGCGCCGCTATGGCCGTGTGCCCGGTGGGGGCATGGCGGTTATAGCCATGGGCAAGGCTGGCTCGCGGGAGATGATGCCCGGCTCCGACCTTGACCTGTTGATGGTGTTTGACCACCCGGAGGAGATTCAGACCAGCCAGGTCGCGGCCAAAAGCCGCAATGCCGGGCAGGAACTGGCCTTCTCCCGCCCCCGGAGTGTTGCTGTGGGGCAGTATTATACCCGTCTGGCCCACGCCTTTATTGCGGCACTGACCGCACCGGGGCCGGAAGGACCGCTTTATGCAGTGGATATGCGCCTGCGCCCATCGGGTGCTGCGGGGCCGGTTGCTGTCCCGCGCACGGCGTTCCTGCGCTACCATACGGAAGCCGCGTGGACATGGGAATGTATGGCCCTGACGCGTGCACGCATCGTGGCGGCCCCGCAAGCTCTGCGGCGCGCGTTAACGCAGGATCTGGAGCGGGTGCTGGATGGCAGTATTCGCGCCATCCCCCCTAAACGCGCCTCCTTGCTGGAGGATGCCCGCACCATGCGTGAACGTCTGGCCCGTGACCTGCCCGCCAGTTCCATATGGGACATCAAGCGCCGGGCTGGGGGACTTATGGAAGTGGAGTTCATTGCGCAGATTTTTCAGCTTGTTGCAGCCGACCCCATGGCCCGTAGCCCGGCCACCCGGCTGGCGCTGGGGCGGCTTGAACGGTGCGGGGTGCTGAGTGCGGCAGATGCAAAACTGCTCAGGCAGGCGGATTTTTTCTGGCGGCGTTTGCAGGCCCTGCTGCGTTTGCTGTGTGGCCCCGTACCCCCACGGGAGCTGGAAACGGATATGGTGCCCGCAGCCCTGAATATTCTGCTCAGGAACATGAAGGCCCGCACCCTGCCCGAGCTAATGGAGCGGACCAACCTGCTGGCGCGCGATGTGCGGAACTGTTTTGAAAGGCTGGTCGGCCCCGTTGCCTCCATGGCACCAGCTGAACGGCCAGAGGACTAAAGGCGGGTTATCCCAGCACAAGGTATGGAAGGAGTTTACGATTATGGAAAATAGTCAGGTGCTCAAGGTAGGGGACAAAGCCCCGGCGTTCAGCATGGCGGCAAGTGGTGAACGCACGGTGGAAAGTGCGGCGCTCAAGGGGCAGCCGTTTGTGCTCTATTTTTATCCCAAGGCAGACACACCCGGCTGCACAAAGGAAGCCTGCGGGTTTAACGAAGCCCTGCAGGCTTTTGAACAGGCCGGGCTGAGCGTTATTGGTGTCTCGCGTGATCCGGTTAAAAAGCTGGACTCATTCGCGGCCAAATACAGCCTGACCTTTCCTCTGGCGTCAGATGAAGATGGGCATGTGACCGAGGCTTACGGCGTATGGGTGGAAAAATCCATGTATGGCCGGACCTATATGGGCATAGAGCGCGCAACGTTCCTGATCGATGCCAAAGGCGACATTGCTTACATCTGGCCCAAGGTCAAAGTCAGCGGCCATGTAGATGCGGTGCTGGCTCAGGCGCAGGCACTGGGTGGCGCTGCCTGAGCAAGTTGTTGCAGTTTTTGGTGCGCGGGTTTGCGCACCCACCCTGCCGGGCCGGGCTTTACCAGCCCGGGTAATAGCCACCGGGAACAGCGTAGTAATATCCCGGAGGCGGCCCCATGGGAGCAACCGGCACCATATAGGCGCGTGGTGGTGGCGGGGGCGGCGGAGGGGGCGGGCCATAGCTGTAACCATAGGCATAGCCGCCGGGGCCGCCGCTCATGGCCGCACCAGCAAGGGCACCAACGGCCAGCCCACCAATAAGCGCGCCGGCAATTGCACCGCCATCGCCCCGGTGGTGGTGCCCCCAGCCGGGTCCACCCCGACCGCCCCAGCCGGGTCCACCGCCACCCCAGCGCCCGGGTTGGGCCTGTGCGCTAGGCAGAGCTGCCAGACCAAGGCCCGCAATAACGGGCAGGGCCATCAGAAATTGTGTCATGCGGCGCATCAAACGTGCCTCCCTGGAGCAGGGTGTCAGGCTGCTCCGTATTTTTTGTTCTCCCTTAAATATCGATCCGCTTGTGGCAAATTAAAGGCTCTTCCCTGTCCTTTTGTTGAATAATGCCTGCATGGGGGTCAGGGCGTGTTTTCCGGCATTGTGCTGGTTTTTTGCAGGGTTAACGCGGTTGCAAGCGTGACCAGCGCACAGGCGGAAACATACCAGGCAAACCAGCCTTCATGGCCTACATGCTTGCACCACAAAGCAATATATTCGGTTGTGCCACCAAAAATAGATACGGTCAGCGCATAGGGGAGTGCTACTCCCAAGGCCCGCACGCGGGTGGGAAAAAGCTCGGCCTTAACAATGGCGTTAATGGACGTGTACCCCGATGCCATGAACAGCGCGGCAACAATCAGCCCGAATGCAACCCAGCCCGATGTGGCGTGGGAGAGGGCATTAAGCAGCGGCACAGTGCCAAGGCTTGCCCCAATGCCAAAAAACAGGAGCAGGGGTTTACGCCCGATCCGGTCGGATACCGCGCCAAAAGCGGGCTGCATGGCTGCAAATACAAACAGGCTGGCAGCTGAGATAAGGGTGGCCGTTTCCTTGGAAAAACCAAGGGAGTTGGCAAGGTATTTCTGCATGTAAATGGTGTAGGTGTAAAAAGCGACTGTTCCGCCAAGGGTTAGCCCGCAAACCCGCAACACCGATGGCCAGTGGGCCAGCATAACGCGTACGCCCCCTTTGGCCTGCTTGTTGCTTGTGTTCTCAAAGCTTTCGCTCTCCACCATCTGGCGGCGGAGCCAGAACACCAGAACGGCACCACATGCCCCGATCAGGAAAGGAATGCGCCAGCCCCAGCTTGCAATCTGCTGCGGTGTTAAAAACACGTATTGCATGATCAGCAGCACGCACAGGGCCAGCAGTTGCCCCATAACCAGCGTGACATACAAAAACCCAGACCAGAACCCCCGGTGCTGCGGGGTGGAAACTTCGGCCAGATAGGTGGCCGAAGCGCCATACTCCCCCCCAAGGCTCAAGCCCTGCACCAGACGTGCGAGCACAAGAATGACCGGGGCGACAACCCCTATCTGCTCGTATGTGGGGCACAGGGCTATGGCCAGCGAGCCAAAGCACATGGCCAGAACAGAAAAGGTGAGAGCCTTGCGCCGCCCGTACCGGTCTGCCGCCATGCCCAGCAGCCACCCGCCAATGGGGCGCATAAAAAAGCCAACGGCAAACACCGCTGCCGCATTCAGCAGTTCAGCTGTTGGGTTGCCGTGTGGAAAAAACGCATGGGCGAAGTAGATGGTGAAGGAAGAATAAACATACCAGTCAAAATATTCGAGCAGGTTTCCGGCTGACCCTGCCAGAATACCCCGAATGCGTTGTGCCGTGTTCAAGCTGTGCTCTCCATTCCTGGACTTTTTGTTGTGTTGGTGAACAAGGCACCGTGGGCAAGGGTAGTATCATTACCACACCACGCCTGTCATTACGTCTGCGGCATGAGAGGTGTTGCCTGATAGACGTGTTTTTTGTTCAAAAACAGTGAGCAAGGGTGCTTGCTCTTGGGGCAGACATCAGACAAAACAGGGTATGGGTTCTGTAATTGTTCTTGTCTGTGTGGCGGTCACGGCTCTTTTGCTGGGGGTGGTGCTGGCTTTTGCGCTGCGCAAGCCACCAGCAAAAAGTGCGGATAGCGACTTGCTGGCGCGGCTTTACGTTATGATGGAGCGCGAGGCCGCCGCCGCCCGCGCTGATTCCTCCGCGCAAAGAACCGCCATGGCCGAAATGGAACGGGCTTTTGGCGAACGGTTGGAGCGCATGCGTGCCGAACTGGCGGAGCAGCTTGGCAACCTTTCTGGCGGTCTGGGGCGTGAGCAGGCGGAGGCACGGGCCGCACAGGCCGAGGCCCTGCGCAACATGGCGGAAACCTCCGCCCAGCAGCTGGCGGCCATCCGCCACGCGGTAACCGAGCAACTGCACGAGGCGGTGGAGCGGCAGATGCACACATCGTTCCAGCGGGTGCTGGAACAGTTTGCCGCCATGCAGAAGGCCATGGGCGAGGTCCGCGCCATGACCGCCCAGATCAGTGACCTCAAACGGCTGTTCAGTAATGTCAAAACCCGTGGCGGCTGGGGGGAGGCCCAGTTGCGCGCCATTCTGGATGATGTGCTGCCGCCGGGTACGTATGAGAGCAATGTGCGGCTGGGGCCGGGGAATGATGTGGTGGAGTTCGCCATTCGCATGCCGGTCAAAACCCAGACACCCCCCCTTATGCCGGTGGACAGCAAGTTCCCGACCGAAGCGTACGAAAAACTGCTCAACGCGGCAGAAGAGGGCGATGTGGTGGGTGAAAAGGCCGCCCGCAAGTCTTTGGAGAACACTGTGCGGGTGGAAGCCCGTAAAATTGCCACGAAATACATTCAGCCTCCCGCGACTGTTGAATTCGCTGTGCTTTATCTGCCAACTGATGGGCTTTACACGGAAGTGGCCCGTATTCCGGGTTTGATAGATGATGTCGGGCGGCAGTACCGGGTTATGGTCATGGGGCCAGCCCTTATGCCTGCCATGCTGCGTACCATTCATCTGGGCTACGTGACTCTGGCCTTGGAAGAACGGACGGAAAGCATTGCCCGCCTGCTGGGTGCAACCCGGCAGGAAATGCTGAAAATGGACGGAGTGCTGGACAAGCTGGCACGGAATGCGCAGGCTATGTCGTTCTCAATCGAGGAGGCCAGACGGCGCACCAGAGTGGTTACCCGCAAGCTCAAGGAGCTTGATAACCCGGTTGCAAGTGAGGACGAAGGCGAAGAGTCTGAAATTGAATTTAGTGGCCATATCAAGGGTAGCACTGCAACAGGGTAGAACACGAGCAAGAGGGCAGGTATGTCTGAAGATGATACACTACCCCCTTTTCTGGAAGGGCGGACGGTTCTCCTTATCGAGGATGACGGCAGGATTGCCGAGGAAATTGTAGGGGAACTCACAGGGCGCGGCTTTAACGTCCATCATGAGGAAACAGGCAACGCCGGGCTGGATGCAGCCGTAAAAGGCGAGGCCGATGTGATGGTGGTGGACCGGCTTTTGCCCGGGTGTGATGGGCTTTCTGTTATAGAAGCCATGCGCCAGCAGGGGATTCGCGTGCCTGTGCTGGTCCTGTCTGCCCTGTCTGCTGTGGATGACCGGGTCACGGGCCTTAAGGCTGGGGGGGATGACTACCTGACCAAGCCTTTTGCCATGGAAGAGCTTGTTGCGCGGATTGAAGCGCTGCTGCGGCGGCCGGATGATACGCGCAACACCAAGCTGCGCACCGGCCCGCTGGAAATGGACCTGATCGAACGCCGCGTCTGGCGGGATGGCCGCGAGATTGACCTGCTCCCGCGTGAATTCCGGTTGCTCGAATACCTTATGCGCCGCCCCGGACAGGTGCTGACGCGCTCCATGCTGCTGGAGGATGTCTGGCAGTACCGTTTTATCCCGCGCACCAACCTGGTTGATGTGCATATCGGCAAGCTACGCCGGAAGGTTGATGCTCCGGGCGAGGAACCGCTTATCCAGAGCATTCGTGGTACGGGGTTCCAGTTGCGTGTTTCTGACTGAGGTTTTTCGGACAGCCACATTCCGGATCACCCTTATGGCGCTGGCGGCTATGGCTGGTGTCATGCTCATGCAGTTCGGGCTGGTTTACGCCCAGATGGAGGCGGTGGAATCCCGCCGCTCCACCGAACTGCTACAGGGGGAGGCGGAACTGCTGGCCCAGATGTCGCCCGAGCATCTGGAATATGTTATCCGCCGCCGCGCAACGGATGACCTGCGCCTGATCATCAACAGTGCCGGGCTGTTTGACGCCGGGCATGCGCTGATTGCGGGTGACCTGCATACCTGGCCCCGTGGGCTCAAGGCAGATGGTAAGCCCCATAATATCGAGATTTACCCCGAGGAAGGGGCCGCTTACCCCCTGCGCCTGCTGGCGGTGACCTTGCCAGACCACACCATTCTGGTGCTGGGACGCAGTTTTCATTTGCTGGCGGAGCAGAAGTTCATGCTCCGTCATGCCATGCTGGTGGCGGCGGTGCCCACGTTTTTGTTCGCGCTGTTCCTTGGGGTGGCACTCAGCCATCGTGCCCTCTCCCGCGTGAAGGAAATGCACGAGGCCATAGACCGGATTATGGCGGGCGATATTCATGAACGTCTGCCAGCCAACCGTGAGCGGGATGATCTGGAGCGGCTGGCGGGGAGCGTGAACCGCATGCTCGACCGGCTGGAACATCTGATGGACGGCATGCGTGCGGTGGGTAATGATATTGCCCATGACCTGCGCACCCCGCTCTCCCGCGTGCGGGCAAAGCTTGAGCGTGCCCAGTCGGGCGAGCGTGATCCGGAGCAGCTTGAAGCTGCCATAGGTCGCGCGGTGGATGACCTTGATCAGTGCCTTGGTATTATTACCGCCCTGCTCAGGATTGCCGAGATAGAGAACAGCCGCCGCATGGCCGGTTTTGCGCAGGTAAGGCTGCGTGAGTTGATGGATGATGTGTTCGACCTTTACGAACCCATTGCCGAAATGGAAGATAAAAAACTACAGGCTCTGCCTTCTGCGGATGAGGGGCCAGTATGGGGGGATCGGCATCTTCTGATCGAACTGCTCGCTAATCTGGTTGATAATGCTATCAAATTTACTCCTGAAGGCGGTAGTATTGTGCTGGATGTGCAACAAAAGGATGATGCGGTCCTGCTGATCGTGACCGATACGGGCACGGGCATTGCCCCTGAGGAAAGACAGAATGTGTTGTCCCGCTTCTATCGCTCGGACAAGAGCCGGCATGTGCCCGGTAGCGGTCTGGGGTTGAGCCTTGTTTGCGCCATTGCGCATCTGCATGACGCAAACGTTAAGATAGAGAGCGGCCCCAATGGCAGGGGTACATGCTTCAGCATTGCTTTTCCGGTCCCGGTACTGGGCTAGAGCAATGGTTTGTAAAGATAATGTCACAAGCGGGAGAGGGATGTGCGGGTATCTACTGGCAAAATGACGACCATTTCCAGAATGATGACCGGACCCGTTTTCAGCCAAGGGTCAGGTGAATGAACCAGATTGTTCTTATAGCACTCAAAAAACCGTACACTTTTGTTGTGCTGTCCATCCTGATTCTTGTTTTTGGAATTAAGGGTATTTTCTCAACCCCCACGGACGTTTTCCCGAGTATCCGCATCCCTGTTGTGGCCGTTATCTGGCAATATACAGGGCTGATGCCCGAGGATATGTCTGGCCGTGTGGTCTATTATTACGAGCGCGCACTTACCGCGACCGTGAATAATATCGAACACATTGAAAGCCAGTCCTATTACGGGCGCGGGATTGTTAAGATCTTTTTCCAGCCCGGTACAAACACATCCGTTGCTCAAACCCAGATCACCTCTGTCTCCCAGACCGTGATCAAGCAGATGCCTACCGGCTCCACGCCGCCACTTGTTCTGGCGTATGACGCATCCTCCGTGCCGGTCATTACGTTGCAGGTCGCATCCACGTCCATGACGGCGTCCGAGATTTATGACATGTCCTCCAACCTTATCCGGCCTGCGCTGGTGTCTGTTGCAGGGGCGGCCATTCCCAACCCGTATGGGGGTAAGCCGGGTAACGTCATGGTCGATCTGGACCCGGTCAAGCTGCTGGCACACAGTCTTTCCCCGGTGGATGTCTCCCGCGCACTGAACAGCCAGAACATAGTGCTGCCTGCGGGGGACCAGCGTATTGGCCCGTTTGACTGGATGGTGCAGACCAACGCAGCCCCGCGGGAGCTGGATGAACTGAACGATATTCCCATCAAGCAGGTCGGGCACGCCGTGGTCCGCCTGCGCGACGTGGCATGGGTGCATCAGGGTGGTCCACCACAGACCAACCTTGTGCTGGTCAAGGGCCAGCAGGGTGTGCTGATCGTGGTCATGAAGAGCGGGGATGCCTCAACACTGGACGTGGTGGCAGGCATTAAAAAACTGCTGCCCGGCATTGTGCAGACCCTCCCGCCGGGTGTGAGCATCCGCGTGCTCAATGACGCCTCGACCTTTGTTAAGGAGTCCGTGGAGGACGTGGTGCGCGAAATGATAACCGCCGCCTTCCTGACCGGGCTTGTCGTGCTGCTGTTCCTTGGGTCGTGGCGTTCTACGGTTATTATTGCCACCTCCATTCCGCTGGCCATGCTGTGCTCGATCATCGGGCTGGGCTGGGCCGGGCAGACCATTAATGTCATGACTTTGGGCGGGCTGGCGCTGGCCGTTGGTATTCTGGTGGATGATGCCACGGTCATGATCGAAAACATTGATGCACATCTGGAAATGGAAAAGGATCTGGAAACCGCCATTGTGGACGCGGCCAACCAGATTGTTATTCCAACCTTTGTTTCCACGCTGTGTATCTGCATTGTGTGGATGCCGCTGTTCCAGTTGACCGGTGTTGCTGGCTGGCTGTTCATGCCCATGGCCGAAGCCATTATTTTTGCCATGCTGGCATCGTTCATTCTCTCGCGCACGCTGGTGCCAACCATGGCCAAGTACATGCTGGCCGCACAGGTGGCCGCCCATGCGCACGGTCCGCAGGAGCCCAAAACGGTTTTTGGTCGTTTCCAGCGTTCCTTTGAGCGTGGGTTTGAGACCTTTCGCCATCGCTACCACGCCCTGCTCACGTATCTGATCGAGGTGCGGGGGACGTTTATTCCGGTATTCGTACTGTGCTCGTTCGGGTCTTTGGGGTTGCTGTTCTTTGTCGGGCAGAATTTTTTCCCCGAAGTTAATTCGGATGTCATCGCCCTGCATATGCGCGCACCCATTGGCACGCGGCTGGAGGAAGCCGGCAAGATTTCCCAGCTGGTGGATACAGAGGTCGAGCGCACGCTGCCCGGGCAGGTGGAAGGAATTGTCAATAACTGCGGTCTGGCGTTCAGCCCGCTCAACATGGCCTATATTCCAACCCCCACCGTGGGTACGCAGGATTGCGACATTACCATTTCGCTCAAGGATGAAGCCGCCCCTGTTGCGGAATACCGCCGCCTGCTGCGCCGTAACCTGAATGAAAAATTCCCCGGGACCCAGTTCTCCTTCCTGCCGGGGGACCTGACAGCCAAGATCCTGAACTTCGGCCTGCCATCCCCGATTGATGTGCAGGTGGTCGGGCGTGACCTGCCAGCCAACTTCCGCTTTGCCAACCGCATTGCAGAACGGCTGCGGCACGTAACCGGGCTGACCGATATTTCAGTGCAGCAGCCCATGACCACACCAACCCTGCGCGTGAATGCACGCCGCATGTACGCGCTGGGCACGGGTATCCGCGAGGCGGACGTGGCTGACAACGTGCTGGTTTCGCTCTCAGGCAGTTCGCAGGTCGGGCAGGTTTACTGGCTGGATACCAAGACTGGCGTCTCGCATCTGATCGACATCCAGACCCCGGCCTCCTTCCTCCAGACCATGAATGATCTGGAGATCACCCCGATTGATAAAGGGGATGGTAATCCCAGCGGGCAGACCCCGCAGATTCTGGGCGGGCTGAGCCAGATCGAGCAGGTCGGGACCCCGGCCGAGGTTGCGCACTACAACATCATGCCCGTGTTCGATATCTATGCCTCAAACGAGGGGATTGATCTGGGCACCGTCTCACGCGAGGTGGAGCGGATTGTGGATGAACTCCGGCCCGACCTGCCTCGCGGCGCATCGCTGACCGTGCGCGGGCAGGCCGTGACCATGAACAGTGCGTATGTGCAGCTTCTGGCCGGGCTGGCTATGTCTGTTCTGCTTGTTTACCTGCTGATTGTGGTCAACTTTCAGTCCTGGCTGGACCCGTTCATTATCATCACGGCGTTGCCCGGCGCGCTGGCGGGTATTTCGTGGAGCCTGTTCCTCACACATACAACCCTGTCTGTTCCAGCGCTTACGGGTGCGATCATGTGCATGGGCACGGCCACGGCTAACGCCATTCTGGTTGTGGCCTTTGCGCGTGAGCGGCTGGATGAGCATGGAGATGCCATTCTGGCAGCGCTTGAGGCAGGCTTTGAGCGTATTCGCCCGGTTATGATGACGGCTTCCGCCATGATTATTGGCATGTTGCCCATGTCTTTGAGCAACTCGCAGAATGCGCCTTTGGGCAAGGCGGTCATGGGGGGGCTGCTGGTGGCAACGGTGGCTACGTTGCTGTTTGTTCCCTGCGTGTTTGCAATGTTGCACAACAAAAAAGAAGTGCCGACGACAAAAGAAGAGGAAGCTGGCGTATGACCCCGGAACACGACAATACGGGTGGCGTGGACGCCAAGGTAAAAGCTGCGGCAGCTGCCCGTAAAAGAAAAATGGGGTTTGCTATTGTCGCTGGCGTGGCAGGCTTTCTGGTTATCATGGGGCTTGTGCAAAGGCATTCGGCCTATGTGCAACTGGCGCAGGAAACAGCCCATGATGCGGTGCCCGTTGTGCAGGTCATTTACCCGCAGCACGCCCCCGATGAGCGCGAGCTCTCCCTACCTGCCAATATTGCGGCATGGTATCAGGCCCCGATTTACGCTCAGGTCTCGGGCTACGTCAAAATGTGGTACAAGGATTTTGGCGCGCGCGTAAAAGCAGGGGACGTGCTGGCCGAAATTGACACACCGGGGCTGGACGCCCAGTACGCCGCCGCCAAGGCCAACTACAACGTGGCACTGGCTCGCTACAAGCTGGCCCAGATTACCGCACGACGCTGGAAGGCGTTGCAGGGCACGCAGGCTGTCTCCCAGCAGGAGGTGGACGTGCAGGCCGCCAATGCCGAGGCCCAGAAGGCGCAGGTCGAAGCCGCCCAGCATGATGTGGAACGCTACGCCGCCCTTGAAGCGTTTAAAAAGATCGTGGCTCCGTTTGATGGCATTGTCACATCCCGTATGGCCGATGTGGGGGATTACGTTAACGCCGGAAGGGGGGATGTGGATTCCCGCGGGAATGCCACGGAACTGTTCAGCGTTGCGGACGTGCACGCCATGCGTGTGTTTGTGGCTGTGCCGCAGGACTATGCGGATATTATCTCACCCCGCCTGCAGGCCGATCTGATTGTGCCGCAATACCCCGAGCGCACGTTCAAGGCGCGTTATCTGGCAACCGCAAGCGCCTTTAACCCCAATACCCGCACGGTTACGACCGAACTGGTGCTGGATAACAAGAGCGGCGAGCTGTGGCCTAATTCCTACGCCACGGCCACCTTCCGTGCTCCGGCTGACCCGGACCAGCTTATTCTGCCTGAAGGCGCCATTGTGTTCCGGCAGGAAGGAACGCAGGTCGCGCTGGTGGATGACAGCAACCACGTGCATCTGGTCAACGTAGCCCTTGGGCGCGATCTGGGCACAACGGTGGAAGTGCAGCGTGGGGTTAAAAAGAGCGACAGGGTCATCAATAACCCATCCGCCGGCCTGCTGGACGGGCAGCTGGTGCGGATTGTTAAAGGCACTCCCGGTTACAATATTCCCCCAGCCCCCCCGGCAAAGGCTGCGGGCGCAGGCAAGAACGATACCCGCGCCATGCCCGAAGATAACCGGCCCATGCCGGAATCCGGGGGGCGTCAATGAAGGGCAGGGCGCAGGGTAGCCGGGTTTTTGCCGCACGCTTTATGCTGGGGAGCTGCCTCCTGTCCGTTCTGGCAGGGTGCGACATGGCACCACGCTACAAGCCAGCCAGGTTTATCTACCCCGACAACTGGCAGGGTGGTGGCGTTATGCAGCCCGCAGGTGGGGTGGATACAACATTAAACCCCAACTGGTGGACTGTGCTGGGAGACCCCGTACTGAATGATCTGGAGGAACAGGCCATGCGCCTTAACCCCGATCTTCAGGCGCAGGCGGAGGCTTTCCTTCAGGCGCGGGATCTGGCCATGGAGGCCAAATCCAAGCTCTACCCACAAATTGGCGGTATGGCTGGCGGGGCAAAATACAAAGGGTCGGATCATCGGCTGTGGCGTGGGGCCGGCTCCACCGGGCCCATGTATATGTCCTCTGAGCAGTATTCGGGTTCTGCAACGTGGGAGCCGGATTTCTGGTCCGCCATTCGTAACAAAACACGCATGGCCAAGCAGAACGTGCAGGAGCGCGCGGCAGACTATGCCGCAGCAAGGCTGAGTTTGCAGGCCGAGCTTGCCAGCGATTACGTTGTGCTGCGTGGGCTGGATGCGCAGGGCGCGGTTTACCGGGATTCCATCCGCTACTACAAAACAGCGGTGCAGATTACCAACATGCGTCTGGCAGGGGCCATTGCGCCGGGTATGGATGTCTCCCGCGCTCAGGCACAGCTTTATGCCACGCAGGCGCAGGAAACCGACATCCGCACCCAGCGTGACGTTATGGAGCATGCCATTGCCGCACTGGTTAACCAGGCCCCGGCCTCCTTCCATATTGCGCCGGTGGATACACTGAACTTTGCACAAGGCCCATTGCCGGTTGCCCTGCCATCAACACTGCTGGAAAGGCGGCCCGATATTGCTGCGGCAGAGCGGCGCATGGCACAGGCCAACAGGGCCATAGGCGTGTCCCGCGCAGCGTTCTACCCACATGTGACCTTTAACGCCACGACCGGGTTTATGGATAACGGGTTCGACCTCGCATCGCTCTCCAACTCCATGTACCAGTTTGGTGCGCAGGCACTTCTTCCGCTCTTTCAGGGTGGGTTGCGGCGTGCGGACCTGCAACGCAGCTGGTCGCAGTACCGCGAGAAGGAGGATCTGTACCGCAGCACGGTGCTGGATGCCTTCAAGGAGGTTGAGGACGGGCTGACCCGGGTCAACAGGCTCAAGGTGCAGGTGGGGCAGCAGTCTAACGCAGTAGATGCCGCATTGCGCACACAGGGCATGACCATGGCGCTGTACACGGGGGGGCTTACCAATTATCTGGATGTCGTGGTGGCACAGGTTGCGGCCCTGAATGCCCGGATCGCACTGGTGCAGACCTCCACGCGCGCCATTGATGCCCGCGTGGAGCTGATTCGCGCTCTGGGTGGCGGGTGGTCCCGTGGCCAACTGCCTACGGGTGAAAGTGTGCTCATGCCCTTCAAGCCCCTGCAGTACAGCAATCTGCGTCAGGCACCGGCTGCGGGCGGCATTACAACCGTGCGTGACCCTGCCAGCACGGACCTGAGTGGCAGCACAAAAGCACGTGCCCCTCTTGACAGTCATGCTGCGCACAGGTAAGCGCGCCTTTCCTGATCGGAACGCGGGAGGTTTCTGCCAACACCTTGTGTGCAGGCTGGAATCGTTAAGAACCGCGGTCCGGGTACATTTTTGAGGAGTCCCGGATATGGCCAAAAAAGTTGTTGGCTACATCAAGCTTCAGATTCCCGCTGGTAAAGCAAACCCTTCGCCGCCGGTTGGTCCGGCTCTGGGTCAGCGCGGTCTGAATATCATGGAATTCTGCAAGGCATTTAATGCCAAGACCCAGGGCCTTGAACCTGGCATGCCGATTCCTGTGGTGATCACTGCCTATGCTGACCGTACGTTCAGCTTCATCACCAAGACCCCCCCGAACACCTACTTCCTGCTCAAGGCCGCCAAGATTTCCAAAGGCAGCCAGACAGTTGGTAAGGGCGGTTCCGTGGGTAAGGTGACCATGGATCAGCTGCGTGAAATTGCTGCCCAGAAGCAGCAGGACATGAACGCAAACGACATTGATGGCGCTGTACGCATGCTGGTGGGTTCTGCCCGCTCCATGGGTCTTGATGTGGTGGAGGGCTAAGATTATGGCTCAGAACAAGCGTCTTGCAGCTGCTCGCGCCAAGGTTGTTGCCGGTAAGGCATACGGGCTGGACGAAGCTGTTTCCCTCGTCAAAGACAATGCAACTGCAAAGTTTGACGAAACGGTTGAAATCGCCCTGAATCTGGGCATCGACCCGCGTCATGCTGACCAGATGGTTCGTGGTTTTGTGTCCCTGCCCAACGGCACGGGCAAGACCCTGCGCGTTGGCGTGTTCGCACGTGGCCCCAAGGCTGAAGAAGCCAAGGCTGCCGGTGCGGACGTTGTTGGTGCAGAAGATCTGATGGAGCAGGTGCAGGCTGGCGAAATCGCTTTCGACCGCTGCATTGCAACCCCGGACATGATGGCTCTGGTGGGTCGTCTGGGTAAGATCCTCGGCCCGCGTGGCCTGATGCCTAACCCCAAGCTGGGTACCGTGACCATGGACGTTAAGGGTGCCGTTCTGGCAGCCAAGTCCGGTCAGGTTGAATACCGCGCTGAAAAGACCGGTATCATCCACGCTGGCGTTGGCAAGGCTTCCTTCGGTGCAGATAAGCTGGCTGAAAACGTACGTGCATTTGTTGATGCCGTGCAGAAGGCCCGCCCGACTGGCGCCAAAGGCACCTATCTGAAGAAGGCTGCCCTGACCTCCACAATGGGTCCGGGCGTACAGCTGGACGTCTCTGCCTTCGCAGGCTGAGTAAGAATGTTGCCAGGCTGGCCCTTGTGGCTGGTCTGGTGCATAAAGGAGTGGTTTACCACTTCTTATACCTGTCCGAGACCACACGTGAGTTTGTTCTTAATCGGCCTTTCGGGGCTGGCGCGTGGTAAGACGGGGATGCTGGTTGCAGGCTGAGAATTTTCGGCAGTGCCAGATATTCCGTTTATCAAGGACAGGCGAGCGGGTTCTGTTTGTTGCAGAACCTAAAGGGCAACCCGTTCTGTCAGGTTTAGATCTGATGGAACAAGACGGAGACGGGATTTGGACCGTACGGAAAAGAAGGCCCTTGTTGCCTCTCTGGCCGCCGTGTTCGCCGAAACGTCCATGGTTGTGGTTACCCGTAATAACGGGTTGACCGTGGCTGATGTGACGGATCTGCGACGCAAGGTGCGGGCCGCGGGTGCAAACTACAAGGTTGCCAAAAACCGGCTGGCAACTCTCGCCCTGGATGGGACCCAGTTCAGCGGCATCGCGCCGTTGCTGACGGGACCGACCGCGCTTGCGTGGGCGGACGAACCTGTATCAGTGGCGAAGGTGATCGTTGAGTTCGCCAAAACCAATGACAAGCTTGAGCTGCTTGGTGGTTCTCTTGGTTCTCAGGTACTTGATGTAGCTGGGATCAAGGCTCTCGCCGAGCTGCCGTCGCTCGACACGCTGCGCGCGCAGCTCGTGGGTCTTATCTCCACGCCCGCTACGCGCATCGCCAGTGTTGTTCAGGCGCCGGCTGGCCAGCTTGCTCGTGTTTTTGGGGCCTATGCCAAAACGGGTGAAGCTGCCTGACCACATGCTCCCATATGGGGGTGTGTACAAGAAATACGCGTAGCCTCTGTGTAGAGGTTGCGTTTTGCTAACCAGTGTTTATATTAGGAAGTCTGACTATGGCTGATCTTGCTAAGCTTGTTGACGAACTGTCCGCTCTGACCGTTCTTGAAGCTGCTGAACTTTCCAAGCTGCTCGAAGAAAAGTGGGGCGTTTCCGCTGCTGCTCCTGTTGCAGTTGCTGCTGCTGCTCCGGGCGCTGCTGCCGCTCCTGCTGAAGAGCAGACCGAATTCACGGTTATTCTGGCCGCCGCTGGCGAAAAGAAGATCAACGTGATTAAAGAAATCCGTGGCATCACGGGTCTGGGTCTGAAGGAAGCTAAGGACCTGGTTGAAGGCGCTCCCAAGACCGTTAAGGAAGGCGTCAGCAAGGACGAAGCTGCCAAAATCAAGAAGCTTCTTGAAGATAACGGCGCAACCGTCGAAGTTAAGTAAGATTGCCTTGATCCCGCCCATATGCGGTGGGGTGAAGGAAATTGAGGTTCTCGGGTGGGGGTGTATGCCTCCGCCCGTTTGCCTGTTTCAGGTTGATCTGAGGCAGGTGGCCGGGTAAATCCGGTATGGTTTTGGCCGAAATAGGTCGGACCATCAGGCTCGCGGCAGACCACGAGCCTGATGGTCCGAGATAAGGGCGGGGCAGGAGCGACGATGAACGCAATCACCAAATCGTTCACAGGACGGAAGCGGATTCGCAAGAGTTTCGGGCGGATTCCCGAAATCGCCCCGATGCCGAACCTGATAGATGTGCAGCGCGCGTCTTACGAGACGTTTCTTCAGGCCAATGTGTCGCCTGATGCGCGCACTCCTACGGGTTTGCAGGAGGTATTCCGCTCCGTATTCCCGATCAATGACTTTGCTGGTCGTGGTCGTCTGGAATTCGTAAGCTACGAATTTGAAGATCCGAAATACGATGTTGAGGAATGCATCCAGCGTGGCCTCACGTTCTCCGCACCGCTGAAGGTCATTCTGCGCCTTATCGTGTGGGATGTGGACGAGGACACCGGTTCGCGCTCCATCCGCGACATTAAAGAGCAGCCGGTTTACATGGGCGACATGCCGCTCATGACCGATAACGGTACCTTTATCGTTAACGGCACCGAGCGCGTTATTGTCAGCCAGATGCACCGCTCCCCCGGCGTATTCTTTGACCACGACAAGGGTAAAACCCATTCGTCGGGCAAATACCTGTTTGCTGCGCGCGTTATTCCTTACCGTGGCTCCTGGCTCGATTTCGAATTCGACGCCAAGGATCTGCTGTACGTCCGTATCGACCGCAAGCGTAAGCTGCCCGTCACCACGCTCCTTTATGCACTCGAAGGTGCTGCCTCCGCCGCTGCGCGCAAAGTGAAGCTGGCTGAAGGTGGGGATGTGGATGCGCTGGATATTCATGGCATGGATGCCAATGAAATCCTCGGCTACTTCTACGATACAGTCACCTTCACCAAGTCTGCCAAGGGCTGGGCGCGTCCGTTCGATGCGGACTCTTTCCGCGGCCTCAAGCTGCTGGCACCGCTGGTGGATGCCGAAACCGGCGAAGTTGTGGCTGACGCCGAAACAAAGCTGACGGCACGTCTGGTTCGCAAGATTGCTGAAAAAACCCGTGAAGTGCTGGTGGGTGAAGTTGATCTGATCGGGCGCTTTATCGCCCACGACATGGTCAACATGAACACCGGTGAAATTTACGGTGAAGCTGGTGAGGAAATCACCGAAGCCCGTCTGGCTGCACTTGAAGAAGCCGGAATTACCGAACTGCCGGTTCTGGCTATTGATTCCGCCAAAGGGCCGTGGATCCGCAACACGCTGACCGTTGATAAAAACAGCGGCCGCGATGAAGCGCTGATCGACATTTACCGCGTCATGCGTCCCGGTGAACCGCCAACGGCGGAAACGGCCGAAGCCATGCTGCAGGGCCTGTTCTTCGATGCAGACCGCTACGACCTGTCGGCTGTTGGTCGTGTGAAAATGAACATGCGTCTGGATATTGATGTGCCAGACACCGTGCGCGTTCTGCGCAAGGATGACATCCTGCGCACCATCAAGGTTCTGTGTGACCTGAAGGACGGCCGCGGTCAGATCGACGATATTGATAATCTGGGTAACCGTCGTGTTCGCTCCGTGGGCGAACTGATGGAAAACCAGTACCGTATCGGCCTGCTGCGTATGGAACGCGCTATTCGTGAGCGTATGGGCTCGGTCGATATTGATACGGTCATGCCGCATGACCTGATCAACGCCAAGCCTGCTGCTGCTGCTGTGCGTGAGTTCTTCGGCTCTTCCCAGCTCAGCCAGTTCATGGACCAGACCAACCCGCTGTCCGAAGTCACGCATAAGCGTCGTCTTTCAGCACTGGGTCCGGGTGGTTTGACGCGTGAGCGCGCAGGCTTTGAAGTCCGTGACGTTCACCCGACCCATTACGGCCGTATCTGCCCGATTGAAACGCCTGAAGGCCCGAACATCGGTCTGATCAACTCGCTGGCCACATACGCCAAGGTGAACAAATACGGGTTTATCGAAACACCGTATCGTCTGGTCAAGGACGGCGTGCTGCAGGACGGCTGGAAGTACCTCTCCGCTATGGAAGAGGAAAAGCTGGTTGTTGCTCAGGCTGACGCCAAGGTGAACGACGAAGGGGCGCTGACCAGCGACCTGATCTCCGTCCGCCGTAACGGTGACTTCCGTCTGGTACCCCCGACCGAAGTAACGGCCTGCGACGTGTCGCCCAAACAGCTTGTTTCTGTTGCTGCTGCGCTCATTCCGTTCCTTGAGAACGATGACGCGAACCGCGCACTCATGGGCTCCAACATGCAGCGTCAGGCTGTGCCGCTAGTGCGCTCGGATGCGCCGCTGGTTGGTACGGGTATGGAAGCGGCTGTTGCACGTGATTCCGGTGCAACCATTGTTGCCAAGCGCAACGGTATTGTGGACCAGATTGACGGTGCACGTATTGTTGTGCGCTCGACGGATGCCAGCGGTGCCACACAGGGCGTCGATATCTATCGTCTGCGTAAATACTCGCGCTCCAACCAGTCCACCTGCATTAACCAGCGTCCGCTGGTTCATGTGGGCGATCAGGTTAGCGCAGGTGATATTATTGCTGACGGTCCGTCTACGGAGTTGGGTGAACTGGCTCTGGGCCGTAACGTGCTGGTCGCGTTCATGCCTTGGAACGGTTACAACTTCGAAGACTCCATCCTGATTTCCGAACGGATTGCCAAGGATGACGTGTTTACCTCGATCCATATCGAGGAATTCGAAGTCATGGCCCGTGATACCAAGCTGGGTCAGGAAGAAATCACCCGTGACATCCCCAACGTTGGTGAGGAAGCCCTGCGCAACCTCGACGAAGCCGGGATTGTCTATGTTGGTGCCGAGGTTAACCCCGGCGATATTCTGATCGGTAAGGTTACGCCAAAGGGCGAAAGCCCGATGACGCCGGAAGAAAAACTCCTCCGCGCCATTTTTGGTGAAAAAGCATCTGATGTGCGTGACACATCCCTGCGTCTGCCACCCGGCACGACGGGCACAATTGTTGATGTGCGTGTGTTCTCCCGCCGTGGCGTGGATAAAGACGAACGCGCAATGGCCATTGAACGTGCAGAAATTGAACGTCTGGCCAAAGACCGTGATGACGAACGGGCCATTCAGGAGCGTTCCTTCTACAGCCGTCTGCGTGAAAAGCTGCTCGATCAGACTGCTGGCGCTGGCTACAAGGGTATCCGCTCCGGCACGGTGATCACGCAGGAAGTTCTGGACGAACAGCCCCGTGCTACGTGGCGGCACATTGTTGTAACATCTGACAGCATTATGGCTGAGCTTGAAACCCTGCGGCGCGAGTTTGATGCGGCTATTGCCCGTATTCAGGCCCGTTTTGAAAGCAAGGTTGAAAAACTCCAGCGTGGTGATGAACTGCCGCCTGGCGTGATGAAGATGGTCAAGGTGTTTGTCGCGGTTAAGCGTAAGCTTCAGCCGGGTGACAAAATGGCCGGTCGTCACGGGAACAAGGGGGTTGTCTCCCGCGTGGTTCCGGTTGAAGACATGCCGTTCCTGGAAGATGGGACGCCGGTTGATCTGGTTCTGAACCCGCTTGGCGTGCCATCGCGCATGAACGTCGGTCAGATTCTTGAAACGCATCTGGGTTGGGCGTGTGCCAATATCGGCCGTGGTATTGGCGAACTGGTGGATGACTACCAGCGCACGGGCGAAAAACGTCAGGACCTGCTGGACCGTCTGAAAGACGTGTATGGCGACAAGGTCTATGATGACGCCATTGCGAACATGAACAACAACGAACTGGTGGAACTGGCCAATAACCTGCGCAAGGGCGTGCCTATTGCGACCCCGGTGTTTGATGGCGCCTCCATCCCCGATATTGAAGCCATGCTGGAAAAGGCTGGTGTTAACAAATCGGGCCAGTCGCAGTTGATTGACGGGCGGACAGGCGAACAGTTTGAGCGCAAGACGACTGTCGGTTACATTTACATGCTGAAGCTGCATCACCTTGTCGATGACAAGATCCATGCCCGCTCCATTGGTCCATACTCGCTTGTTACGCAGCAGCCGCTGGGTGGTAAGGCGCAGTTTGGTGGCCAGCGCTTTGGGGAAATGGAAGTGTGGGCGCTTGAAGCCTACGGTGCTGCCTACACGCTGCAGGAAATGCTAACCGTGAAGTCGGATGACGTGTCTGGCCGAACAAAGGTTTATGAGGCGATTGTACGCGAACAGGATGACTTTGAAGCCGGTATTCCGGAAAGCTTCAACGTGTTGATCAAGGAGCTCAAGTCCCTTGGCCTCAATGTGGAGTTGGAGCAGGGGGCAGACTAACGGTGATTTTCCCCGCCACAATCCGTACTTATTTCAAGAAGGAGGCTGGAGCCATTGCTCCAGCGCTCCATTTCCCTTTGGGGGCTTCTGCACATGAATGAACTCATGAAAATTCTTGGCCAGACCGGCCAGGCAATGACCTTTGACCAGATCAAGATCCAGCTTGCATCGCCTGAGCAGATCCGGTCCTGGTCTTTTGGTGAAATCAAGAAGCCCGAGACCATTAACTACCGTACGTTCAAGCCTGAACGTGATGGCCTGTTCTGCGCTCGGATTTTTGGCCCGATCAAAGACTACGAATGCCTTTGCGGCAAATACAAGCGGATGAAGTTCCGCGGTATCATCTGCGAAAAATGCGGCGTTGAAGTCACACTGGCCAAAGTCCGCCGTGAGCGCATGGGTCATATCCAGCTCGCCAGCCCTGTTGCGCATATCTGGTTCCTGAAGTCCCTGCCAAGCCGCATCGGCCTTATGGTCGATCTGACGCTCAAGGACTTGGAAAAGGTACTGTATTTCGAGAACTATCTGGTTCTTGAACCGGGTACCTCACCCCTCAAGCAGTATTCTCTCCTGAGCGAAGAGCAGTATCTCGATGCAATGGACGATTACGGCGAGGAAGGGATTGAAGTCGGGATTGGCGCCGAAGCGATCAAGAAGGTTCTTGAACGCATTGAGTGTGATGCCGAAAAGGTAGAGCTGCGTCAGGCGCTCAAGGAAACCACGTCCGAAGCCAAGCGCAAGAAGCTCGTCAAGCGCCTCAAGCTGGTCGAAGCTTTCTCGGAAAGCGGTGCACGCCCCGAGTGGATGATTCTGGACCTGGTTCCGGTTATTCCGCCTGAACTGCGCCCGCTTGTGCCGCTCGATGGTGGGCGCTTTGCAACGTCCGATCTGAACGATCTGTATCGCCGCGTTATCAACCGTAACAACCGCCTCAAGCGGCTGATGGAACTGCGCGCGCCCGATATTATCGTGCGTAACGAAAAGCGCATGCTGCAGGAAGCTGTGGATGCCCTGTTTGATAACGGCCGTCGTGGCCGTGCGATTACAGGTGCCAACAAGCGTCCGCTCAAGTCCCTATCCGATATGCTCAAGGGCAAGCAGGGTCGCTTCCGTCAGAACCTTCTGGGTAAGCGCGTTGACTACTCTGGCCGTTCGGTCATCGTGGTCGGGCCGGAACTGAAGCTGCATCAGTGCGGTCTGCCCAAAAAGATGGCGCTGGAACTGTTCAAGCCCTTCATTTACGCCAAGCTGGAAAAGTATGGTCATGCCACGACCATCAAGGCCGCAAAGCGGATGGTGGAAAAAGAACGCCCCGAAGTCTGGGATATTCTTGAAGAAGTTATTCGTGAACATCCCGTCCTTCTGAACCGCGCACCGACCCTGCACCGTCTTGGTATTCAGGCGTTTGAACCTGTGCTGGTCGAAGGCAAGGCCATTCAGCTGCACCCGCTGGTCTGCACCGCCTTTAACGCGGACTTTGACGGTGACCAGATGGCCGTGCACGTGCCGCTCAGTCTGGAAGCCCAGCTTGAAGCGCGCGTGCTGATGATGTCGACCAACAACATCCTCAGCCCCGCCAACGGCAAGCCGATTATCGTGCCGTCTCAGGATATTGTTCTTGGGCTGTATTACCTCAGCCTGGAAACGCCTGAATTCAAGGTTACGCCGGACCGGAACGAATACGACGAAACCACGGGTGAACTGATTAAAGCCGGTGCAGCGTCTTTCTCTTCCATCGGGGAAGTGGAATACGCGCTCAATGCCGGTGCTCTCAAACTGCACGACAAGATCCGGGCCCGGTTTGAGCAGATTGATGCAGATGGCAAGCGCGTCTACGAAACAGCCGTGACCACACCCGGTCGTGTGCTGATCGCGCAGATCCTGCCCAAGCACGAAACCATTCCGTTTTCCCTGATCAACCGCCAGCTGACCAAAAAAGCTGTGTCGGACGTGATTGATACGGTTTACCGTCACTGCGGCCAGAAAGAAGCTGTCATTTTCTGCGACCGTCTGATGGCGCTCGGTTTCCGCCACGCTGCCAAGGCGGGTATTTCCTTCGGTAAGGATGACATGATCATCCCCGCTGAAAAGAAAGAACTGGTCGATCGCACTGCAGCCGAAGTTAAAGAGTTTGAACAGCAGTATCAGGATGGTCTGATTACGGCGGGCGAACGCTATAACAAGGTGGTCGATGCCTGGTCGCGTTGCACGGACGAAGTGCAGGCTGCCATGACCAAGGAAATTTCCCGTCAGGAAGTTGGCAAGCCCATCAACTCTGTGTGGATGATGAGTCACTCCGGGGCCCGTGGGTCGCCGGCACAGATGAAGCAGCTTGCTGGTATGCGTGGTCTGATGGCCAAGCCGTCTGGTGAAATTATTGAGCAGCCGATTATTGCCAACTTTAAGGAAGGCCTGTCGGTTCTCGATTACTTTACGTCTACCCATGGTGCACGTAAGGGCCTGGCCGATACCGCGCTGAAAACTGCAAACTCCGGTTACCTGACCCGTCGTCTGGTTGACGTGGCGCAGGACAGCATCATTATCGAGGAAGATTGCGGTAGCGAGCGCGGTCTGACCGTGCGTGCGGTGATGGATGGTGGGGAAGTCGTTGCCTCCCTGTCCGAACGTATTCTGGGCCGCACACTTGCGTCCGACGTTGTGGACCCCACGACTGGCAAGGTCATTGCAGCCCGCAACCAGCTTGTTGATGAAGCTGATGCGGAACGTATTGAAGCCTCTGGTGTGGAAGTTATCCATATCCGTTCCGTGCTGACCTGTGACAGTCGCGTTGGTGTTTGCGGTCGCTGCTATGGGCGTGATCTGGCACGTGGTACGCCGGTTAACATCGGTGAAGCAGTTGGTGTTATCGCGGCGCAGTCTATTGGTGAGCCTGGTACCCAGCTGACCATGCGTACCTTCCATATTGGTGGTGCGGCGCAGCGTGGTGCTGAACAGTCCATGATCGAAGCATCCCGCGATGGTAAGATTGTCATCCGCAACCGTAACGTGGTGCAGAACAGCCAGAACGTGCCAATTGTCATGGCCCGTAACTGTGAAATTCTGCTGACAGACGAAAAGGGCGTGGAGAAATTCCGCTACCGTGTGCCTTACGGTGCGCGTTTGCTCACAACGGAAGGCGCTACCGTGGCACGTGGCCAGAAACTGGCCGAGTGGGACCCCTACACCCTTCCGATCATCACGGAAAAAGCCGGTAAGATCGAATATCTGGACCTCATCGATTCCATCACGCTTGTCGAGCGTATGGATGAAGTGACCGGCCTGACCTCCAAGGTGGTGGTTGACTACAAGCAGGCAGGTAAGGGCGTTGATCTGCGTCCTCGCGTGCAGCTTAAGGATGCCAACGGCGAAGTGGTGAAGCTGGATAACGGTGGTGAAGCCCGCTACTTCCTGTCACCCGAAACACTGCTTTCGATTGAAAACGGTGCGGAAGTGAATGCGGGTGACGTGCTGGCACGTCTGCCGCGTGAAGGTTCCAAAACGCGTGACATTACCGGTGGTCTGCCGCGTGTGGCCGAGCTGTTTGAAGCGCGTCGTCCCAAAGATCACGCTATTATTGCGGAAATGGAAGGGCGCGTTGAATTCGGCAAGGATTACAAGTCCAAGCGCCGTATTGTCGTGAAGAATGACGAAACCGGACACGAGCAGGAATACCTGATCCCCAAAGGCAAGCACATTTCCGTTCAGGAAGGTGACTTTGTGGAAAAAGGCGATCCGCTGGTCGATGGTCCCCGCGTTCCGCACGATATTCTCAAGGTCATGGGGGTCGAGGCTCTCTCTGATTACCTGATCAACGAAATTCAGGATGTTTACCGTCTGCAGGGCGTGAAGATTAACGATAAGCACATTGAGGTTATCGTTCGTCAGATGCTCCAGAAAGTAGAGATTCTGGAACCGGGTGATACGACCTACCTGATCGGTGAGACGGTGGATCGGCTTGAGTTCGATGTCGAGAACACGAAATGCCTCAATGCGGGTGAACGCCCTGCGCTGGCTATGCCGGTGCTGCAGGGGATTACCAAGGCATCGTTGCAGACCCAGTCCTTTATCTCGGCCGCATCCTTCCAGGAAACCACGCGTGTTCTGACCGAAGCCGCAACAGCCGGTAAGGTTGATAAGCTTATGGGCCTGAAGGAAAACGTGATTGTGGGTCGTCTGATCCCGGCAGGGACGGGGAGCGTCATGAAGCGCCTGCGCGCCATTGCCGCAGAACAGGACAAACAGCGCGTGAGCCGTACGGCTGCTGAATAAACTCTTTATAATAAAGAGTTGGAAAAGGCCGGGGCATTGCTCCGGCCTTTTTTATGGCTCCTGAGCGTGTGCAGTAGAGAATCGCCGGGTAAAGCTTGACTTCTGGTAGGGGGGGCTGTAGTTAGCAGCCCTCAGCTTTGTTTATCTTTATTGATGAGCAGGGCACTCAGGTTCTCTGTATGAGTTTTAGCATGCGGTTGGCTTCCGGGGGGAAGCGGAGCCGGATGCCAATATAGCCCCATCCGGGTTGTTGCCTGATGGGATCTTTTTAATGAAAGTCGGCTAGCCGCAGAAGATGCAGCTGGTCGACCGAACTGTGTAAGGATCGGGAAAGGCGCATGCCGACCATCAACCAGCTCATTGCCAAAGGGCGTAAGCCTGCAGTCAAGCGGAACAAAGTGCCCGCTCTGCAGGGCTGCCCTCAGAAGCGCGGCGTTTGCACCCGCGTTTATACGACGACACCGAAAAAGCCTAACTCCGCACTGCGTAAAGTTGCCAAGGTGCGTCTGACGAATGGCTATGAGGTGGTTAGCTATATTCCTGGTGAAGGTCACAACCTTCAGGAGCATAGTGTTGTGCTTATCCGCGGCGGTCGTGTGAAAGATTTGCCGGGTGTTCGTTACCACATCCTTCGCGGTGTTCTCGATACGCAGGGTATCGCCAAGCGGCGTCAGCGTCGTTCGCTGTATGGCGCCAAGCGTCCGAAATAAGAGGAAGTTAAGGTATGAGTCGCCGTCATCGTGCTGTTAAGCGCGAGATCCTTCCCGATCCGAAGTTCGGAGATGTCGTCATTACGCGTTTTATGAACGCGCTGATGTTCGACGGTAAGAAGTCCACAGCCGAAAAGATTGTCTATGGTGCGATTGACGCCATGGCCCGTCGCAATGGTGCAGCATCCGATCCGATCGCGCTGTTCCATAACGCTCTGGACAACGTAAAGCCGGCCGTTGAGGTCCGTTCCCGCCGTGTTGGTGGTGCGACCTATCAGGTTCCGGTCGAAGTGCGCACTGACCGTCGTCAGGCTCTGGCTATCCGCTGGGTCATCGATGCAGCGCGCAAGCGTGGTGAAAACACCATGCAGGACCGTCTGTCCAACGAACTTCTGGATGCCGTGAACAATCGTGGTGCGGCTGTGAAGAAGCGTGAAGACACGCATCGTATGGCTGAAGCCAACAAGGCATTCAGTCATTATCGCTGGTAATCCGTGAAAGTTCCGCTTTCCCTCTTGTCGAGGGATTGGGGCGCTTATAACAACTGCATCCCGGACATTTTTTGGGGCATGGAGTAAACAATGGCTAAGGCTAAATTTGAGCGGAATAAACCGCACTGCAACATCGGCACCATTGGTCACGTTGACCATGGTAAGACGTCTCTGACGGCTGCTATTACGAAGACCCTGGCAAAGACCGGCGGCGCTGAGTTCAAAGCATACGACATGATCGACGCCGCTCCCGAAGAACGCGCTCGCGGCATCACCATTTCCACCGCTCACGTGGAATATGAAACCGCAAACCGTCACTACGCGCACGTCGACTGCCCCGGACACGCTGACTATGTGAAGAACATGATCACCGGTGCGGCTCAGATGGATGGTGCCATCCTCGTTGTGTCCGCTGCTGACGGTCCGATGCCGCAGACCCGTGAACACATCCTGCTTGCTCGTCAGGTTGGTGTGCCGGCTCTGGTTGTCTTCCTGAACAAGGTTGACCAGGTTGATGACCCAGAACTGCTTGAGCTGGTTGAAATGGAAGTTCGTGAACTTCTGTCTTCCTACCAGTTCCCTGGCGACGACATTCCGGTAATCAAGGGCTCCGCTCTGGTTACTCTGGAAGACGGCGACCCGGAAGTTGGTGAAAACCGCGTTCGTGACCTGATGGACGCAGTCGATGCGTACATCCCGCAGCCGGAACGTCCGGTTGATCGTCCGTTCCTGATGCCGATCGAAGACGTGTTCTCGATCTCCGGTCGTGGTACGGTTGTGACCGGTCGTGTGGAGCGTGGTGTTGTCAACGTGGGTGACGAAGTTGAAATCGTCGGCCTGAAAGACACCATCAAGACCACCGTTACGGGTGTTGAAATGTTCCGCAAGCTGCTTGACCGCGGCGAAGCTGGCGACAACATCGGTGCTCTGGTGCGTGGTACGAAGCGTGAAGACGTTGAGCGTGGTCAGGTTCTGGCTAAGCCCGGCTCCATTACGCCGCACAAGAAGTTCAAGGCTGAAGCCTACATCCTGACGAAGGAAGAAGGTGGCCGTCATACGCCGTTCTTCACCAACTATCGTCCGCAGTTCTACTTCCGTACGACTGACGTGACGGGTGTTGTGCACCTGCCCGAAGGCACGGAAATGGTTATGCCCGGCGACAACTGCGCCATGGAAGTGGAGCTGATCGCTCCTATCGCCATGGACGAAGGTCTCCGCTTCGCTATCCGCGAAGGTGGCCGTACCGTTGGTGCAGGCGTTGTTGCCTCCATTATCGAGTAATCGATAAAGGATTAGAGACTGAGTGGCCCCGACCGATTATTCGGTTGGGGTCTTACTTGGCGGCCGGGTTATCCCGGACAAGTAAAGTGTTGGACTAAGAAACAGATGGACAACCAGAACATCCGCATTCGCCTGAAAGCGTACGATCATCGGGTGCTTGATAACAGCACGAAAGAGATCGTGAATACGGCGAAGCGTACGGGTGCGCGGGTTCGGGGTCCTATCCCGCTGCCGACGCATATCGAACGGTTTACGGTTAACCGTTCTCCTCACGTTGACAAGAAGAGCCGCGAGCAGTTCGAAATTCGGACTCATCGTCGTTTGCTCGATATTGTTGAGCCCACTCCGCAGACCGTGGACGCTCTCATGAAGCTCGACCTCGCCGCTGGCGTGGATGTCGAGATCAAACTTTAAGGTCCAGACGATGCGCACCGGATTGATCGCAAAAAAGTTGGGCATGTCCCGACTGTTCAAGGAAGACGGCACTCATGTGCCTGTCACCGTTCTGCACGTTGATGACGTGCAGGTGGTAGACGTTCGTACTCAGGAGCGTGATGGTTACGTAGCCGTCCAGCTGGGTATGGGCAACGCCAAGGTGAAAAACGTAACAAAACCCAACCGTGGCCATTTTGCCCGCGTGAAGGTTGAACCCAAGAAAACAGTTCGTGAGTTCCGTGTGGCCGATGACGCTACGCTGGAAGTCGGTGCTGCTCTTTCTGCTTCCCACTTCGTTGTTGGCCAGAAGGTTGACGTGACGGGGACGAGCAAGGGTAAAGGGTTTGCTGGCGCCATGAAGCGCTGGAATTTTGCTGGTCTTGAAGCCTCGCATGGTGTGTCCATTTCGCACCGTTCGCATGGTTCGACCGGTAACCGCCAGGACCCTGGCAAAACCTTCAAGAACAAGAAAATGGCTGGTCATCTGGGTGATGAACGCGTGACCACCTTGAATCTGGAAATCGCAGCGGTCGATCCGGAAAAGAATCTGATCATGATTCGTGGCTCCGTTCCGGGAGCAAAGAATGGTGTCGTTCTCATTCGTGATGCGATCAAGAAAGCCCGCCATAGCGATGCGCCGTACCCGGCAGCTGTGAAGGCGGAGGCCTGAGATCATGGAAATCGAAATCAAGACACTTGATAACGGCACGGCTGGTTCAGCTACGCTTCCGGAAGAACTTTTCGGCGCAGCACCCCGGGCAGATGTAATGGCACGCGTTGTGCACTGGCAGCTGGCAAAGCGCCGCGCTGGTACGCACAAGGTCAAGGGCATGGGCGAAGTGTCCGGCACGACCAAAAAGCCGTACCGCCAGAAGGGCACGGGTAGTGCACGTCAGGGCTCCCTGCGCGCTCCCCAGTATCGTACTGGTGGTGTTGTGCACGGTCCGGTTGTGCGTGATCACGGCTATGACCTGCCTAAAAAGGTGCGTCGTCTGGGCCTGATCTCCGCTCTGTCGCAGAAGGCTGCTGAAGGTAAGCTTGTTGTTCTGGACGCCGCTTCCGGCGTGACCAAGACCAGCGAACTGGCCAAGAAGCTGCAGGGGCTCGGCTGGGGCTCGGCTCTGATTGTGGACGCATCCGTGGACGAAAATTTCGTGCGCGCTGCTCGCAACCTGCCGAAGATCGACATTCTGCCGACCATTGGCGCGAATGTTTATGACATTCTGAACCACGAGGTGCTTGCCATCACGCAGGCAGGCCTTGAAGGACTGAAGGAACGCCTGGCATGACGAATATTCTTGCTATTCGCAAGAAAGCCGAGCGTCTCTCTCGGGAGGCTCTGTACGACATCGTGCGGACGCCTGTCATTACCGAGAAGGCGACTACGCTTTCTGAAAAAAATCAGGTTGTTTTCAAGGTCGCAATGACGGCTAGCAAGCCTGAAATCAAGGTTGCGGTGGAAACGCTGTTCGGGGTCAAGGTTGTTGGCGTCAACACCCTTGTCCAGAAAGGTAAAACCAAGCGCTTTAAAGGGCGTATTGGTCAGCGTTCTGACGTTAAGAAGGCGTTCGTTCAGCTTGCAGAAGGTCAGTCCATTGACCTGACCGCGAAGCTGGCGTGACCAAGGGTAGAAACTAATGGCACTGAAGCACTTTAATCCTGTCACGCCGAGCCTGCGTGGTACGGTTCTGATTGATCGTGCTGACCTGTGGAAGGGCAAGCCGGTCAAGCAGCTTACGGAAGGTAAGAACAAGTCGGGCGGCCGTAATAATAACGGTCGTATCACGTCTCGTTTCCGTGGCGGCGGTCATAAGCAGTCCTATCGTTATGTGGACTTCAAGCGGCGCAAATTTGATGTGCTGGGCACTGTGGAACGTCTCGAATACGATCCCAACCGCACAGCCTTCATCGCGCTGGTGAAGTACGAAGACGGTGAACTGGCCTACATTCTGGCACCCCAGCGTCTGAAGGTTGGTGACAATGTCATCGCTGGTGCGCGTGTGGACATTAAGCCAGGCAATGCTATGCCGCTTGCTGCTATTCCGGTGGGTACGATTATCCATAACATCGAACTGAAGCAGGGCGCTGGCGGCAAGCTGGCCCGTTCCGCAGGGACGTATGCGCAGTTGGTTGGTAAGGATTCCGGCTACGCCCAGATCAAGCTGCAGTCTGGTGAATTGCGTGTTGTTCGCGGTGAATGCATGGCAACCGTTGGTGCCGTGTCCAATCCGGACAACATGAACCAGCACATGGGTAAGGCTGGTCGTTCCCGTTGGCTGGGTCGCCGTCCGCATAACCGCGGCGTGGTGATGAACCCGGTTGACCATCCGCATGGTGGTGGTGAAGGCCGCACATCTGGTGGTCGTCATCCGGTTACGCCGTGGGGCAAGCCCACCAAAGGTTACAAAACTCGGGTCAACAAGCGGACGGACGGTCTGATTATCCGTCGCCGGAAGACCGGCAAGTAAGGGGCAATAGAAGATGGCACGTTCCGTCTGGAAAGGTCCGTTCGTCGACGGGTATCTGCTGAATAAAGCTGAAGTATCCCGCGCATCGGGTCGGAATGAAGTGATCAAGATCTGGTCGCGTCGTTCAACGATTCTTCCGCAGTTCGTTGGTCTGACGTTCGGTGTTTATAACGGTCAGAAGTTCCTGCCCGTGCAGGTGACAGAGAATATGGTTGGCCACAAGTTTGGCGAATTCTCTCCCACCCGTACGTTCCACGGGCATGGTGCTGACAAGAAGTCTAAGCGGGGCTAAGAGCACAGATGAGCAAGCCGAAGCATCCGCGCACGCTCGCGGAAACAGAAGCGCAAGCTATCACGCGTAACATCCGGGTTAGCCCCCGCAAGCTGAACCTTGTGGCAGGCCTGATCCGTAATAAACCTGCATCTCAGGCAATTGCGACGCTGACATTCTCCAAGCGCCGTATCGCTCAGCAGGTTAAGAAAACGCTGGAAAGCGCGATCGCTAATGCTGAAAACAACCACCAGCTCGATGTTGATCAGCTGGTGGTGAAAACGGCCGAAGTGGGTAAGTCCATTGTCATGCGGCGTTTTCACGCACGTGGCCGCGGTCGTTCCGCACGCGTCGAAAAGTTTTTCAGTCACCTGAAGATTGTTGTAGCCGAGCGGGCCGTTGTGTCTGACACGGCTTCTTCCGAGCAGAAGGCGGCCTGAGCTATGGGGCATAAAGTCAATCCGGTCGGGCTGCGGCTCGGCATCAACCGCACCTGGGACAGCCGCTGGTACGCAGATGCAGACTATTCCCGTCTGCTGCACGAAGATCTTAAGCTTCGTGCATTCCTGCGTCGCAAGCTGGCTGGTGCAGGCGTATCCCGCGTAGTGATCGAACGCCCGGCCAAAAAGCCGCGCGTTACGATTTACGCAGCACGCCCTGGTGTTGTCATCGGCAAGAAGGGTCAGGACATCGACGCTCTGCGCAAGGAACTGACCCGCATGGCGGGTACGGAAGTTGCGCTGAACATCGTTGAAATCCGCAAGCCGGAAATCGATGCGACTCTGGTTGCTGAAAACATTGCCCAGCAGCTTGAACGCCGCGTAGCCTTCCGTCGCGCCATGAAGCGCGCCGTGCAGTCTGCCATGCGTCTGGGTGCCCAGGGTATCCGGATCAACTGCTCTGGCCGTCTGGGTGGTGCTGAAATCGCACGTATTGAATGGTATCGTGAAGGTCGTGTGCCCTTGCACACCCTGCGCGCCGACATTGATTACGGCACGGCAACGGCGAAGACCACCTACGGCACCTGCGGTGTGAAGGTATGGATCTTCAAGGGTGAAATTCTTGCTCATGATCCGTTGGCACAGGATCGCCGGGCGGCCGAACAGGCTCCTCAGCGCTGAGGAGAGGATAAAAAACAATGCTTTCCCCTAAGCGGACAAAATTCCGCAAAGCTCATAAAGGTCGTATTCACGGCCTTGCTAAAAGCGGTACCACACTGAACTTTGGTACGTTTGGCCTTAAGGCTCTGCAGCCGGAACGTATTACGGCGCGCCAGATCGAGGCCTCCCGTCGTGCCATTACCCGCGCCATGAAACGTGCGGGTCGTGTCTGGATTCGGATCTTTCCGGATATTCCGGTCTCGACAAAGCCTGCAGAAGTGCGTATGGGCTCTGGCAAGGGATCGCCTGAATTCTGGGTGGCCCGTGTGAAGCCTGGTCGTATTTTGTTTGAGATCGAAGGCGTACCGCCCGAACTGGCGCGCGAAGCGCTGGCTCTTGGTGCTGCCAAGCTGCCGATCAAGACCAAATTTGTGACCCGAATTGGAGATGCGTGAGATGGTAAAGGCAGTAAAGCCAGCTGATTTGCGCGCTAAAACACCAGACGAGCTTGAAGCCCGTCTGGTTGAGCTCAAGCGTGAGCAGCTCAACTTGCGTTTCCAGCAGGCCACCGGCCAGACAGAAGCGCAGAGCCGCGTCCGTGTGGTCCGCCGTGAAATTGCGCGCATCAAGACAATTGCTGCGCAGAATGCAAAGAATGCAGCAGGTGCAAAAACATCTGCTGCCAATGCCTGAGGAGAGGTAGCCGATGCCGAGGCGCGTCCTGACCGGACGTGTGACGAGCGACAAGATGGACAAGACCGTTACGGTTCTTGTCGATCGTCGCGTCATGCATCCTGTGTATAAGAAGTTCATTCGTCGCTCCAAGAAGTATGCGGCGCATGATGAAGAAAACATCTGCAAGATCGGTGATTCTGTGCGGATTGTTGAATGTGCGCCTATTTCTCGGCGTAAGACGTGGACCGTGATTTCCCGCAACGGTGAAGCCGTGGGCGTGGAACAAACCGCGTCGGCCTAACGTAAGGATTTCTAGGTTATGATCCATCCCGAGACCAACCTCGATGTGGCCGACAATTCCGGTGCACGTCAGGTGCAGTGCATTAAGGTGCTGGGCGGTTCCAAGCGGAAGTCTGCCTCGGTCGGCGACGTGATCGTCGTTTCCGTCAAGGAAGCCATCCCCCGTGGGAAGGTGAAGAAGGGCGATGTTCACCAGGCCGTTATCGTGCGTACGTCTTACCCGGTTCGCCGTCCCGATGGCAGCGCCATCCGGTTCGACCGCAACGCTGCCGTGCTGATCAACAAGCAGCAGGAACCGATCGGTACCCGTATTTTTGGCCCGGTCGTGCGTGAACTGCGTGCTAAGAAGTTCATGAAGATCATCTCTTTGGCGCCGGAGGTGCTGTAATGGCTGCCCGTATTAAAAAAGGCGATACGGTTGTCGTCATCACCGGCTCTTCCAAGGGTGTGCAGGGTGAAGTTCTGGAGGTTCGTCCTTCCGAAGATCGCGCTGTTGTCCGTGGTGTTGCAATTGCCAAACGTCACCAGCGCGCTAGCCGCATGGGTCAGGAAGGTGGAATTATTGCCCGTGAGGCAGCTGTTCACCTCTCCAACCTGAAACTGGTTGACCCGGCCTCCAAGAAGCCGACCCGCGTTGGCTTCCGTGTGCTGGAAAACGGCAAAAAAGTTCGCGTTGCCAAGGCGACTGGCGAAGTGATTGAAGGTTGAGAGGCCAGGTATGAGTGCGAATCAGGAAGGGCGTTCCCTCCCGCGCCTTCACCAGCGCTATGAGAGTGAACTTCGTGCCAAGCTGCGTGAGCAGTTTGGGTATAGCAACGAAATGCAGGTGCCGCGGCTTGAAAAAATCGTCCTGAATATGGGCGTTGGTGAAGCCGCGGGTGACCAGAAGAAGCTGGATGCAGCCGTTGCAGAAATGACCCTTATCGCAGGTCAGAAGCCGGTCAAAACGGTTGCTAAAAAAGCAATCGCTGGCTTCAAGATCCGTGAGGGGCTGCCGATTGGCTGTAAGGTCACGCTGCGTCGGGCTCGGATGTACGAATTTCTCGATCGTCTTGTGACGATTGCAATGCCGCGCATCCGCGACTTCCGTGGTCTCCCTGCGACAAAAGGCTTTGATGGTCGTGGCAATTTTGCCCTTGGCCTGAAAGAGCAGATTGTTTTCCCTGAAATCGAATACGACAAAGTGGACGAAGTCCGCGGTATGGATGTTGTGTTCGTGACCAGTGCGAAAACGGACGCAGAAGCTAAGGCTTTGCTGAAGGCATTTGATCTTCCCTTCTTGGGATGATACAGGCTGCTTTATTGTGTGATCTTGGAAAACCGTCGAAGGTTTTCGAAGGGTTCCGGAGGTAATGTTGTATGGCTAAAACATCTGCCATCCTGCGTAATGCTAAACGCAAGCGCATGGCGGCACGGGATAATGAGAAGCGTACTGCTCTCAAAAACATCGTAATGGATCGGTCTTTGCCCGTGGAAGATCGGTTCGATGCGTCTCTCAAGCTGGCAGAACTGCCGCGTAACGGTTCTCGTGTACGTGTGCGTCTGCGTTGCAAGCTGACAGGTCGTTCTCGCGGTAACTACCGTAAGTTTGAGCTGTGTCGTATCGCTTTCCGTGATCTGGCTTCTGATGGCCAGATTCCGGGAGTGGTGAAAGCTAGCTGGTAAGGGCTCGAGATGTCGCTTTCAGATCCTTTGGGTGATATGCTCACCCGTATTCGCAACGCTCAGCGTGCACGTCACAACTCTTGTGTTGCTCCGGCATCCAATCTGCGTGTGAACGTGCTTGAAGCTCTGCAGCGCGAAGGTTACATCCGTGGCTACAAGCGCGAAGAAGTGCGGAAGGGTATTTCCCAACTGCACATCGAGCTGAAATACGCGGAAGGTGAACCGGTTATTCGTGAAATCCAGCGTGTTTCCCGCCCTGGCCGCCGCGTCTATTCCAAAATTAAAGAACTGCCGCGTGTGTGCGCTGGTCTGGGTGTTTCCATCCTGTCCACGCCGCGTGGTGTTCTGTCCGATGTAGAGGCCCGCGCCGCCAATGTTGGTGGTGAAGTCCTTTGCCGCGTATTCTGAGGAGGGATAAATGTCACGAGTAGGCAAGTATCCCGTCGAAGTTCCGGCAGGGGTTACAGTTTCCATCGCGGACGGTGTTTTCAAGGCCAAGGGTAAGCTGGGTGAGCTTTCTCTGCCCATCTCCAGTCATGTTACGGCTGAAGTGAAGGACAATTTGGTTGTTGTGCAGCCAAATGGTACCGAATCTCAGGCACGCATGATGTGGGGTACAACACGCGCACTTATCGCTTGTGCGGTCAAAGGTGTTTCTGACGGGTTCTCCAAGACCCTGGAAATTACCGGGACAGGTTATCGTGCTGCAGTGCAGGGTTCTAACCTCGTTATGAACCTCGGCTTTTCTCACGACGTGATCTATCCGATTCCTGCTGGCATCAAGATTTCTACCCCGCGTCCTACCGCGATTGTGGTGGAAGGGATTGATAAGCAGCGTGTTGGCCAGGTGGCTCTGGATATTCGTAGCTATCGCAAGCCTGAGCCTTACAAAGGCAAGGGTGTTCGTTATGATACGGAAACCATCCGCCGTAAGGAAGGCAAGAAGAAATAATGAGCACTCAGCAGGAATTGCGGAATCGGCGGCGCGCGCGTCTCCGTTTTCAGCTTCGCCGCAAGGCTGGTGGCCGTCCTCGTCTGTCGGTTTTCCGGTCTGGTAAGAATATCTACGCTCAGGTGATTGATGACGCACAGGGGGTTACCCTTGCTGCAGCATCGACGCTGGATAAAGAACTGCGTGAAGCCCTGAAAAACGGCGCAACGCGGGAAAGCGCTGGTGCGGTTGGTAAGCTGGTTGCCCAGCGTGCTGTTGCGGCTGGTGTGTCTCAGGTCGTGTTCGACCGGGGATCTTATCTTTATCACGGGCGCGTCAAGGCCCTGGCGGAGGCGGCCCGTGAGGGCGGTCTCTCCTTCTGAGGAAAGGATCACGCAATGGCTCGTGAACCAAGAGAAGGCGGTCGAGGCGGCCGTGAGCGTGAACGCGAAGGCGATGAACTGGTTGATAAGCTGGTAACCATCAATCGCGTTGCAAAGGTTGTTAAGGGTGGTCGGCGCTTTGCGTTTGCTGCTCTGGTTGTGGTTGGTGACCAGAAGGGTCGCGTGGGCTACGGCGCCGGTAAGGCCCGTGAAGTTCCTGAAGCGATCCGTAAGGCTACCGAACGCGCCAAGCGTGGGATGATTCGCGTTCCCATGAAAGAAGGGCGCACGCTGCACCATGACGTTGCTGGTCACTTCGGTGCTGGTAAAGTTGTGCTGCGTTCGGCTGAAGCCGGTACGGGGATCATCGCTGGTGGTCCGATGCGTGCCGTGTTTGAAAGCCTTGGCATTAACGACGTTGTTGCCAAGTCCTTGGGGACCCGGAACCCGCATAACATGGTCAAGGCGACTTTTGACGCGCTGACACGTTGTGCCAGCCCCCGTGCTGTGGCAAACCGCCGCGGCAAGAAAGTGGCGGAAATCTTTGGCAAGCGCGACCAGGCTGCTGGTGCGGAGGCTGCAGATGTCTGATAAAAAAACTTTCAAGGTGACACAGATTGCGTCCGGTAACGGACGTAAGCCGGGTCAGCAGGAAACCCTGATCGGGCTTGGTCTGAACAAGATCGGGCGCGAAAAGGTTCTGGAAGATACCCCGTCTACCCGGGGTATGGTCCGCAAAGTGGCCCACCTGGTGAAGGTGGAGGACTAATATGAGACTCAACGAACTTCGTGATAACGAAGGTGCTCGCTACCGCAAAAAGCGGCTCGGGCGCGGTATTGGTTCCGGTAAGGGCAAAACGTCCGGTAAGGGTGTGAAAGGCCAGAAAGCACGTGAGGGTGTTTCCCTCAACGGGTTTGAAGGTGGTCAGCTCCCGATTTACCGTCGTCTGCCGAAGCGGGGCTTTAAAAACATCTTCCGCATGGTCTATGCACCAGTTAACCTTGGTGCAGTAGAACAGGCACTGGCCGATGGTAAGCTGGAAAACGGCGTGACCATCACCGAAGAAGCGCTGAAGAAAGCCGGTCTGGTCGGGACCGGTAAGTACGCAGGGGTTCGCATTCTGGGTGAAGGCGAACTGACAAAAGGCGTTTCTTTCGAAGTGTCTGGCGTTTCTGCTTCTGCTAAGGCTGCCATTGAAAAAGTTGGCGGCAGCATCAAGCTGCTGGTGACGGCACCTGTGGAAGCTAGCGCCTCCTGATTGGCATGGGGGAGAGAGCAGTGGCAGACCCTGTTCTCTCTTCCGTGTTTAAGTCAGAACAGCTGTCTGATATTTTTCAGGCAATCATGCCAGCGTCTCCACTTTGTGTGGCGGCGCTGTTTGTGTGAAAGGACGGATGCATGGCTTCCGCGGCCGAACAACTGGCTGCCAATTTTAACGTAGGCTCCTTTGCCAAGGCGACGGAACTCAAGAAGCGGATCTGGTTTACGCTAGGCGCGCTGATTGTTTACCGTTTGGGAACGTATATTCCTGTGCCCGGTGTAGATGCTACGGTTATGGGGCAGCTTCTGGCGCAGCATCAGGGCGGCATTCTTGGCATGTTCAACATGTTTTCGGGGGGTGCTCTTGGGCGTATGACCGTCTTCGCGTTGAACATCATGCCCTATATCTCTGCGTCCATTATCGTGCAGTTGATGTCTACGGCGGTGCCCTCTCTTGAAGCCCTCAAGAAAGAGGGTGAGCAGGGGCGCAAAAAGCTCAACCAGTACACGCGTTACCTGACCGTGCTGATTGCGGTTTTTCAGGCCTACGGGATTGCGATCGGGCTTGAGAATGTTCAGAGCGGCGCTGCTGTTGTGAATCCGGGTCCGCTTTTTCTGGTCACCTGTGTAACAGCACTGGTGGGCGGAACAATGTTCCTGATGTGGCTTGGTGAGCAGATTACGTCGCGCGGTGTTGGTAATGGGATTTCTCTCATTATCTTTGCCGGTATCGTGGCCAACCTGCCGCATGCCTTGGTGAGCCTTTTCCAGTTGGGGTACACGGGCGCTCTGTCGTCCTTCTTTGTGCTTCTGTTCCTTGTGCTGGCTGGTCTGACCATCATGTTCATCGTGTTCATGGAACAGGCACAGCGGCGGGTTATCATCCAGTATCCCAAGCGGCAGATGGGGCAGCGCATGTTTGGTGGAGACACCACGCATATGCCACTCAAGGTGAACACGGCGGGGGTTATTCCACCGATTTTTGCCTCTTCGGTGCTGCTGATTCCTGTTACCCTGGCAGGGTTCATGAACGGTAAGTCATTGCCGGGCTGGTTATCATTTCTGGGTGAAGAGCTGGGGCAGGGGCAGCCTCTGTATCTGCTCTTTTACGCATTGATGATTATCTTTTTCTCGTACTTCTATGCTGCGGTGACCTTTAACCCGGCAGAGACGGCAGATAACCTGCGTAAGCAGGGTGGGTTCATTCCTGGCGTGCGGCCCGGTGCTTCCACTGCATCGTACTTTGACAAGATCCTGACGCGTCTGACGACCATTGGCGCGGCTTATATGGTGGCGGTCTGTCTGTTGCCGCAGATCCTGATCAGTCGCTATAATGTGCCCTTCTACTTTGGTGGGACCAGCCTGATCATTATTGTGTCGGTTACGATTGATACGGTTACTCAGGTGCAGTCACACTTGGTGGCGCATCAGTACCAAGGGCTTATGCGTAAGTCTCGTGGTGGCAGGAAGCAGAGGATCATCAGACGATGAATATTATTTTTCTGGGCCCGCCTGGGGCCGGAAAAGGGACGCAGTCCAAGCTTCTGGAAGAACGCCACGGACTGATCCAGATTTCCACCGGAGATATGCTGCGTGCCGAAGTGGCGCGTGGCTCCGAGGTTGGTAATCAGGCGAAGGCATTGATGGTCGCGGGCAAGCTTGTGCCCGATGCCCTGATTATTGCCATGCTCAAAGACCGGATTGCCCAGCCGGACTGCCAGAATGGGTTTATTCTGGATGGCTTCCCCCGCACTCTGGGGCAGGCTGAAGAGCTGGATGCCATGCTCGCAGCGGATGGGAAGAGCATTGATGTCGTGCTGTTCCTGGACGTGAATGAAGAGATCCTTGCAGATCGTATTTCTGGACGTTTTACCTGCGCACAATGTGGGCAGACATATAACGAAGCGTCCAACCCGCCCGTAAAGGAAGGCGAATGCGATAGCTGTGGGAGTCATGAGTTCAAGCGCCGGGCAGACGACAAGCGTGAGACAGTTGTTGAGCGCCTGAAAGAATACCGCAATCTGACCGCGCCGATTCTGCCGTTTTATGAAAAAACGGGGCGTTTGCGTAAGGTAAACGGCATGCTTTCGACTGCTGAAGTGACAGCAGAAATTGAAGCAGCGCTTAAGGATAGCGGCGTGATCACGAAGAAGTGATCAGTTTTCGTTGACTTGTAACGGTGGTCGGTATATTTCGCGGCCACCAAGTGAAATCCGCCCAGTCAAGACAGGGCTATGAGCCGTTCGCTGTAAAAGCGGGCGAACAGGAGTATAAGGCGTGGCACGTATTGCCGGCGTGAATGTCCCGACAAACAAGCGGGTTGTGATCGGGCTTCAGTATATTTATGGAATTGGCGCATCTAAGGCGGCAGAAATCTGCAAGTCCTTGGAGATTCCGGAAGCAAAGCGGGTTAACGAACTCAGCGACGATGAAATCATGAAGCTCCGTGAGCTGATTGATGGCACCTATCGCGTTGAAGGCGACCTGCGTCGTGAAATTGCGATGAACATTAAGCGCCTGATGGATCTTGGTTGCTACCGCGGCCTGCGTCATCGTCGTGGCCTGCCGGTGCGTGGTCAGCGGACGCACACCAATGCCCGTACCCGTAAGGGTAAGGCAGTGGCCATTGCCGGTAAGAAGAAAGCAACCCGTTAATCCAATCCGCTAAGGCGGCCAGCCTGCAAACGCAGGCTGGACAGGGACTGAGGTAGAAAAGACATGGCGAAAGCCGCAACACCGCGTGTTCGTAAAAAAGAGCGTAAGAACATTATTTCGGGCGTGGCGCATGTGCTCTCCACGTTCAACAACACCATGATCACCATCTCTGATGCTCAGGGGAATGCTATCTCCTGGTCTTCTGCTGGTGCGCAGGGCTTTAAGGGCTCGCGGAAGTCTACGCCTTATGCGGCGCAGGTTGCGGCTGAAGATGCAGGCCGCAAGGCCCGTGAACACGGCATGGAAACGCTGGAAATTGAAGTTTCCGGTCCTGGGTCGGGGCGTGAAAGCGCACTGCGTGCCCTGCAGGCTGTTGGTTTCACGATCACTTCCATTCGTGATATGACACCAGTCCCGCACAATGGCTGCCGCCCGCGCAAGCGTCGCCGCGTCTGAGCTTACGAGCGGAAAGGCTGCCTGATAACAAGCCGCCTTTCCATTTGTTGTGTCCACTTCAGAGAAATCGCTGCGTAAGCAGTGGTTTTTCGTATTGAAAGGCCGGTCCATTGGTCCTTCAGAAAAACTGGCAATCTCTGATCAAGCCCGAAAAGCTTGAAGTTGAATCCGGAGTGGAGCCCGCTCGTATCGCAACCGTAGTGGCTGAGCCGCTGGAACGCGGTTTTGGTATGACGCTCGGTAACGCCCTGCGTCGGGTTCTGCTGTCTTCTCTTCAAGGTGCTGCGGTCACGGCGGTTCAGATTGACGGCGTTCTGCACGAGTTTTCGTCCGTTGCCGGTGTGCGGGAAGATGTCACTGACATCGTCCTGAACATCAAGCAGCTGGCGTTGCGCATGCACGGTGAAGGGCCGAAGCGTATGGTGCTGACGGCTACTGGCCCCGGCGAAGTGCGCGCAAGCCAGATCCAGACAGGTCATGACATTGAAATCATGAACCCTGATCTGGTCATCTGCACGCTTGATGACGGCGTCAAGCTGGGCATGGAATTTATTGTTAATACCGGAAAAGGCTATGTTCCTGCGGCGGCTAACCGCCCGGAAGATGCCCCGATCGGCCTGATCCCGGTTGATGCAATCTATTCGCCCGTCAAGCGCGTGTCCTATAAGGTGGAACCGACCCGTGTTGGTCAGGTCACCGACTATGACAGGCTGCTGCTTACGGTCGAAACAAATGGTGCGGTAACGCCCGAAGATGCAGTGGCTCTGGCCGCGCGCATTCTGCAGGATCAGTTGCAGCTCTTCATCAACTTTGATGAGCCGCGTCCTGTACAGGCTGAAGAGCCTGAGGATGATCTGCCGTTCAACCGTAATCTGCTGCGCAAGGTGGATGAGCTTGAATTGTCTGTTCGTAGCGCAAACTGCCTGAAGAACGACAACATCATCTACATCGGGGATCTGGTTCAGAAGAGTGAGCAGGAAATGCTGCGCACACCGAACTTTGGCCGTAAATCCCTGAACGAAATTAAGGAAGTCCTGACCTCCATGGGGCTGTCCTTGGGTATGAATGTCCCGGCCTGGCCGCCGGAAAATATTGAAGAGTTGGCAAAGCGGCTTGATGAGCCGTTTTGATCTGACTTTTCCCGATACTAGGAACTGAACCATGCGTCACCGGATTGCCGGCCGAAAGCTCGGCGTTACCTCTTCTCACCGTGCAGCCATGTTCCGCAACATGGCTGTGGCTTTGATCAAACACGAGCAGATCACCACCACGCTTCCCAAAGCGAAGGAACTGCGCCCGTTTGTTGAAAAGCTGATCACCCTTGGCAAGCGTGGCGATCTGCACGCACGTCGGCAGGCATTTGCTGTGCTGCGTGATGATGTGATTGTTAAAAAGCTGTTTGCAGCCGTGGCAGAACGCTACAAGGCCCGCAACGGTGGTTACACACGCGTCCTGCGTGCTGGCGTGCGTTATGGCGATGCCGCTCAGATGGCCGTGATCGAACTGATCGACCGCGATGTGAGCGCAAAAGGGCAGGACAGCGGTCCGCGCCCGGAAGTGGAAGATAAGCAGGATCTTGCTGCTTAATCTTTTGCTCGCAAGTGCAATGAAGGAAGCTGGCTCTCAGGAGCCAGCTTTTTTTATGTCCTGTGTGCGCGCCACGATGTGATGCAAATCTGCGTGGAATAAAAATATTTCATGCTTGCTCGTGAGTGATTGACAAAGACAAGAATATATCCACTATTATTTTTGATAAAATATTTCAGCGAAAGAGATAACGTCATGAAACGTGCGTTGCTAAAAATGCTAACGTTTGCCACCGTGGCATTGGGTTGGGCTGTAAGCCCGGCACAGGCGGCGGACAGCATTCGTATTGGCTATATTCCTGTTCTGGGCTCTTCCGCGCTGTTTGTGATTGATGGGGAAGGCTGGGCCAAGCAGGCAGGGCTGGATGTGCAGCTTGTCCGCTTTACCTCTGGCCCGCAGGCTATTCAGGCACTCGTATCCGGGCGGATTGACGGCTACGTAGCAGGGGTGCTGCCCTTGTTGCAGGCCCGCGCGCATGGCGTGGATGTTAAGGTTGTCGCAACCGCCTCGATTGAGGAACTGTCGGTTATTGCGCGCGGCGCACTGGCAGAGGGCCTGAAGCCGGATAGTGAGGCCGGACTGACGCCAGATGCGGTAAAGGATATTTTGGCGCGGTTCAAGCAGGACCAGAAGCGTCTGCCACGTCTGGCAGCCCAGCCTGCCGGTTCGGTGCCAGACACACTATTGCGCTACTGGCTGCAAAAGCAGCTTGGCTTTGCGCAGGTCAATACCGTGGCCTCCATTGTTGGGGTGGATATTGATGCGGCACAGCAGGCATTTCTGGCAGGTGCTGTGGATGGCGCGGTTTTGAGGGAGCCAGCCCTGACAGTTGTTAAAACCCGTCTGCCGGACGCCCGCATTCTGGCTTCGGGCCATAGCATGATGCCAGACCAGCCGGGTTCCGTTCTGGCAATTGTCAAGCCTGATGCACCTGAACACAAGGCATGGGCCGGAACACTGACCAGCCTGTTTGTGCGTGCGACAACTTTGCTGGCTCAGCACCCGGATGATGCTGTGCCATTTGTGCAAAAAGCGCTTGGCGGTGGTATGCTGAATGATAGTGTGATGAAAGCCGCGCTGGAGCATTCTGCTTCCCGTTTTGTCAGCGACCCGGCGCGTATTGTGGAAAGTGTCAAGCAGTTGCAGGAATTTGAAGTGGCCGAAGGTCTGTTGCGTAAGGCAGAACCTGTTGAAGATCTGTTTGATACGGGTCTGTGGCAGCAGGCCAAGCCGTGAGTGTAAAATTGTCTGGACCCGCTCGCCTGGGGCTTGGGCTGGCGGGGCTTGTTCTGTTCTTTGGCGTGTGGGAGGCAGCAGTCCAGTCCGGGCTGCTGCCATCTGGCATGGTGCCAGCACCTTCTTCCCTTGGTCCGGCCTGGCTGGATGAGGTGCGGGGAGGGTTCTGGCAGCAAGCCATTCTGGATAGTCTGAACCATTATCTGCTGGGCCTGCTTATTGGCTCCGTTCTGGGGGCCGGGCTTGGCATTCTGTGCGGTATGCTGGGGCTATTGGATAGTCTGCTGGAAGGCGTTGTCCGCCTGCTGCGGCCTGTACCGGGGCTGGCCTGGGTGCCGTTTGCCATTCTCTGGTTTGGGCTGAGCACGGCTGGGGCTACTTTTGTTATTGCCATATCGGTTTTCTGGATCAATTTTTACGCAGCCCACAGTGCCGTTCGTGGGGTGGACCCCGAGCTGTATGAACTGGCTTCCGCCTTCGGGCATGGCAGTTTTGTGGGGCGGTTGGTCAAGATTGTCCTCCCAGCTTCCGCACCGGGCATTATGGCCGGGTTGCGTACGGGGCTGGGGCAAGGGTGGATGTCCGTTGTGGCGGCGGAACTGTTTGGCGTGCCGGGTATTGGTGCCCGCATGATGCAGGCTTCCAGCCTTCTGGCGACCGATGTTGTGGTGGTTTACATGCTGACCATGGCCATGCTGTATGCCATTACCGATTTTCTTTTTGGGTTTGTGCGTAAATGGGTACTCAGGTGGCAGCCATGAGCAAGGCGGATGTGGTTGCCTCCTTGCATGATGTTGGCCTCTCTCACGATGGTGGCGCCCATTTTGTGCTGCGGCATGTCAGCCTGACGCTGGAGCGTGGGGAGTTTGTTGCACTTCTGGGGCCGTCTGGTGTGGGTAAATCCACGCTGCTCAGGGTTCTGATGGGGCTTATGCACCCAACGGAAGGGCAGACAGGAGGTTCGGCCTGTGTAGCGGATGCCGGGGCACATGCCACGCGGCGGAGCCGGGCTATGGTGTTCCAGGATGCGCGGCTTCTGCCGTGGCGCTCGGTGTTGCGGAATGTCATGTTCGGGCTGGAAGGCCTGCACCTGAGCAAGAGCGAAAAAATAGCCCGTGCGCAGGAGGCCCTGCGTCTGGTTGGGCTGGAGGATGCGCAGGACCGGCTCCCGCGCCGTTTGTCTGGTGGGCAGCGGCAGCGTGTGGGGGTTGCCCGCGCCCTGACCGTGGACCCCGACCTGTTGCTGATGGATGAGCCGTTTGGGGCGCTGGACCCCATTACCCGCACCAGCCTGCAGGAAGAGTTGCAGCGGATATGGCAGCAGACACACAAAACAGTGCTGTTTGTGACGCATGATATTGAAGAGGCTCTTCGCCTTGCCACACGTGTTGTGGTGCTGGCCGGTGGCCCCCCTGCGGGGATTACGGGCGAAATTGTGCTGGATATGCCGCACCGCAACCCCGATACCCCTGCCTTCAGAACCTATGCCGCGCGCTTGCGCGCCATGATTGCAGGTGAGCCTGATCCGGGTGGGGAAGCCTACTGGCGCTCGGCTGAAATCTAGTCTTGAGCAAAAAAATCGTTCACATAGGCATCTTTAGGGGTGCAAGGCGCGTTACCCCTTAATCCAGTATGGAGGACATCCTCGTATGAGTGATGAGAGCAAGGCAGATTTTGGTCTTGAGGATGGTATTGGCAATCTTCAGGACGGTGCCGATGGTTTTTTTGGCAAGGTGTCCAGTTACGATGCCCTTAATCCGGGCAAGCGCAGCACCGCAGTAGAAGCTCTGCGGGATGTTGTTATTGACCAGCCATTGTTGACCGTTGCTACGGCAGGTGTTGTCGGTCTGATTATTGGGATTTTTCTGCGGCGCAGAAAATAAGTGGGCAAGAGCGTTCCGGCTCTGGTCAGGATTGAAATGCAAGGGAGTGCGTTATGCTGAAACTGGCACTGTTTTTTCTGGTTGTTTCACTTGTTGCAGGGCTGTTTGGTTTTGGCGGAATTGCCTCTGCCTCGGCCGGTATGGCTAAAATCCTGTTCTTTATCGCCATCATGCTGTTTGTTGTTTTTCTGGTTGTGGCCCTGCTGGTCGGCCGTGCGGTCATGAAGTAACGGCGCCTGACCACTTTGCAAACGGTATAAAAAAACCTCCGGGGCCAGCGCTCCGGAGGTTTTTTGTTGGGCGGTGGTCCGCCTAGTTTTTGTCTTTTTGAATAAAGGAGGGCAGGAGCGGGTTGTCTGTCTGCATGGAGTTTTTGCTGGGGAGTTCGGAGGCATTCCATCCCCCGCCAAGGGCTTCCACCAGACTGACAGAGTCCAGAATACGGCTTTGCTGGATTTGCAGTGCGGTCTGCGCGTTGGACAGGGCCGTCACCTCGGCGGTAATCACGGTCGTGTAAATCTGGGTGCCTGCCATATACTGGTTGAATGCAACCGTAACGGCCTTGTTGGCGGCATCCAGCGCAACATGCTGCTGCTCTGCCTGATCAGCCAGAATACGCAGGTTGGAAAGCTGGTCTTCCACCCCCTGCAGGGCTGTCAGTACGGTTTGCCGGTAGGTGGCCACATAGGCGTTGTAATTGCTGTCGGCCTCATGGACGGCAGCAGTTCTTGCGCCCCCGGCAAACAGTGTTTCCGTAGCCGAGGCGCCAAGGGTCCAGATGCGGTTTGCAACCTGCACAAGAGAGCCAACAGGGTCCCCGCTATAGGAGTATGTCGCCGTGAGTTTGACATCGGGGTAGAACGCCGCCATGGCCGCGCCAATCTGGGCGTTGTATTCCTCCATCCGGCGCTCGGCCGCCGCAATATCGGGGCGGCGCTGGAGCAGACTGGCCGGAACCATAACCGGAATAGCCGGAATGGCCCGTGGCAATGCGCCATGGGGGATGGAAAGGTCCGCAGGGGCTTTACCCATAAGAACAGCAATGGCGTGCTCATACTGTGCGCGGGCTATGCCGGTTGCGGTGGCCTGAGCGCGGGTCTGTTCCAGCTGTGTTTTGGCCTGCAGTAGGGTGGTTGGGTCTGCCGTGCCTGCATCATACTGGTTTTTGGTGATCTGGTACGAGCGCTCATAAAACGCCACGTTTTTGGTCAGCAGATCATACAGGCTGTCCTGATACCGCAGGTTGAAATAAGCCGTGGCCAATTGTGCCTGATAAGACAGGCGTGCATTGGCAAGGTCTGCGGCTGTGGCTTGTGCTTCTGTAACCTGAGCCTGAATCTGCCGCCTGATCTTGCCCCATAAATCCAGATCCCACGAAACACTTGGCCCCGTGGCATAGGTGTTTTCGGTCGAGTTGGAGGGGGTTGCGCTCGTGCTGCTCGAGCCATCGGAACCATAATTGATAATGGTGCCGCTGGAGCGCGACCCGCGGCCCGAACTCTGTCGGTTGAAGGAGAGCGCACCGCTGAGCGTTGGGTAAAGCTGTGCCCGGATGGAGTTAATGGTGGCCCGGGCGTTACGGTAGCGTGCCTCGTACTGAATGATATTCTGGTTGTTGATGTCTACCTGAGCTTCCAGAGCATTCAACTGCGGGTCGTTATAGATTGTCCACCACGAACCTTTGGGCAGGCTGGCCAGTTGTGGGGCAGCGTACTGCCAGCCCGGTGCCGGACGCAGTTCCTTGAAGGTGGGCGAGATAATGGGAGTGGGCCGTTTGTAATCCGGCCCAACCATGCACCCGGCCAGAGCGGCAGGTGCCAGCAGCAGGGACAGGCGAAGGGAAAGGAAGGGACGATAAAAAGGCATTCAGCGGTCCTGCCTGAAGCTGCGGGAAAACGATAACGAGCGGATAAAAGACCCGGCACGGGCCTGCCAGGCATCGAACATCAGATAAATAACCGGCGTTGTATAAAGGGTAAGGGCCTGGCTCACGATCAGCCCGCCAACAATGGCAATGCCAAGTGGGTGCCGCAGTTCGGCCCCGTATCCGTTGGCGACCATAAGCGGGGCAGCCCCCAAGGCCGCTGCGACCGATGTCATCATGATCGGGCGGAAGCGGAGCAGGCAGGCGGTGCGTATGGCATCATGGGCGGACATACCCTCTTCGCGTTCGGCCATAATGGCAAAGTCCACCAACATGATGGCATTTTTTTTCACAATGCCAATCAGCAGGATCACCCCGATCATGGCAATGAGCGAGAACTCCTCCCCAGCCAGTTGCAGGGCCAGCAGGGCGCCTACACCAGCCGAGGGCAGGGTGGAGAGAATGGTCAGCGGGTGTACGTAACTTTCGTACAGAATACCCAGCGTAATATAGACGGCCACAAGGGCTGCCAGAATAAGCAGGGGTTCATCGCTGACCGCTTTCTGGAACTGCGCGGCATTGCCAGCAAAACTGCCGTGGATGGTATTGGGCATATGCAGCGCGACTTGTGCGGTGTTGATGATCTGCGTGGCCGTGCCCAGAGAAACCCCCTTGGCCAGATTGAACGAGAGCGTAGCCGCAACCGCCAGCCCCTGATGGTTGACCGAAAGCGGGGTGCGGCTTGGCACCAGATGAGTAACCAGTGTGAGCGGCACCATGGCTTCGGATGAGGTGCTGACTGCTGAACCATTGGACGCACCAGCCCCCCCGGCCAGCGCATTGGCAATCTGGTTTTTAAAGGACAGGGAACTCTGGCTGGCCTGCGTGCTGGTGGAGCCGGTGCTGGAGGCATTGCGCACCCGAATGGTGTTGGAGCGCGTTCCCCCACCAGCCGAGCCCCCGGCAACGCTTATCCAGACCTGCATCAGACTTTCCGGGTTGGACCAGCTTTTGGGGTCGGCCTCCATGATCACGCGGTACTGGTTGAGCCTGTTATAGATGACCGAGGCTGCGCGCTGGCCAAACGCATCGTACAGCGTGTTGGACAGGAGCTGGGGGGTAATGTTGACACGGGCGGACGTATCCCGGTCGATCTGGGTGCTAATAGCCGAGCCACCGAGCTGCACGTCGGAGGAAAGGGTTGTCAGTTCCGGGTGGCGGCGCAGCTCTGCCAGCAGGCGGGCGGTCCATGTGTAGAGCTCTGATGAGTTTTCACCCTCCAGCGTATACTGGTACGCCGCATTGCTCTGCCGTGCGCCGGAACGGATGGCACCGGGCTGCATCAGAAAAAAACTGGCTCCGACCAGATTACGCAATTTGCGGTTAACACGGGCGATCAGGTCGGTCGGGGTATCGTTCCGGGCAGCTTTATCCTTGAGCTGCAAAAACACCCCTGCCTCGTTGGAGGAGCCTCGCCCCCCGATAAAGGAGGACACGCTCTCCACATCGCGGTCGTGCAGCAGCACTTTCTGCACTTCGGTCAGCTTTTTGGCTAACGCCCCGAAGGAGATTGACTGGTCCCCCTGCAGGCGCCCCATGAGCATGCCCGTGTCTTCCACCGGGAAAAACCCCTTGGGCATCAGCATGAACAAGGCTGCCGTAAGGGCCAGTGTAAAGGGCAGGCTGAGCAGGACGGTCTTGTGGTAGCGCAGGGCAAGGTCGAGCGAGCGGGTATAACCGGTCTGCATATGGTCCAAAAATGCAGTCATGGCGGCAATAGCGTGGCGCATCAGGCTGCCAGAACCCGCAGGGGCCGTGCCTGCCGTATGGGGCACAAGCAGGTAAGCCGCCATCATGGGGGTCAGGGTCAGGGACAGCACCATCGAGATCAGGATGGTGATGGAAACTGTCATGGCGAACTCATGGAACAGGCGGCCAGCCAGCCCCCCCATGAGCAGAATGGGCAAAAAGACGGCAATCAGGGAGATGGAGATGGAAATAACCGTAAAGGCCACCTCCGCACTGCCTTTTATGGCGGCATCCCGTGGGGGGAGGCCCTGCTCTATGTAGCGGGCTATGTTTTCCATCACCACAATGGCGTCATCCACCACAAAGCCGGTGGAAACCGTAAGCGCCATGAGCGACATGTTATCGAGCGAAAAACCAAGCAGGCGCATAACGCCAAAGGTCGCCACAATGGAGGTGGGCACAACCACGGCGGGAATAAGCGTCATGCGGAGCGAGTGCAGGAAGAGCAGCACCACCAGCACCACAAGTATGACCGAGATCAGCAGGGTCAGCTGCGTATCTACCAGCGCTGCACGAATGGTCAGTGAGCGGTCAAGCCCCACATGCAGGGCCACACCACCGGGCAGGGCGGATTTAAGCAGGGGCATTTCCGCATTGATCTGGTCCACGGTGTGAATCACATTGGCCCCGGCCTGGGGGAACACCACCGCAATAACCGATGCCTGACCATTATAGTACCCGGCGTTGCGCAGGTCTTCCACGCTGTTCTGCACCTGCGCCACATCGGCCAGTCGCACGGGGCGGTTGTTGCGCCATGCAATAATCAGGTCACGGTAGTCCTGCGCCGTGCGGACCTGATCATTCGTGTCCAGCGTGTAGCGGACGCCGTTCTGGTCAATAATCCCTTTGGGGGTGTGGGCATTGGCAGAGGCAAGGGCTGCGCGTACGTCCTCAAACCCGATACCGTATTTGAACAGGGGCAGGGGGTTTATTTCCGCCCGGATGGCAGGCAGCGCACTCCCGCTGATTTCCACCTGACCCACGCCCTGTATGGCGGACAGGTGCTGCACCAGCACGTTGGTTGCGTAATCATAAAGCTGGGGGCGGGTGTGGGTGTCCGATGTCAGGGTGAGAATAAGGATCGGCGCGCCGTTTGGGTTGGCTTTGCGGTAGCTGGGGTTCTGCCGCAAGGAGGAGGGCATGTCCGCATGGGCGGCCTGAAGGGCGGCCTCCACATCCCGCGCGGCACCGTTAATATCGCGCGAGAGGGCGAACTGGAGCGTAATGCGTGTGCTGCCTTCGGTAGATTGGGATGTCATTTCCGTAACATCGGCAATCTGCCCAAGGTGCCGCTCCAAGGGGGCGGCCACGGCACTGGCAATTTCCTCCGGGGAGCCGCCAGCCTGCCGTGCCTGCACCTGAATAACCGGGAAGTCCACGTTAGGCAGGTCGGCAACAGGCAGGCCACGGTAGCCCAGTAGCCCCCCAAGGAACAGGGCTACGCTTAGCAGGATGGTGGCAACAGGCCGGTCAATAAAAATCCGGCTGATATTCACGGCACGGGTTGCCCGCTAGGGGGGGATGCAGAACCGGGGGGGCGCAGCCCGCGCCATTTATGCGCCCATGTGTCCAGCGTAAGGTAGATGACCGGTGTGGTGAACAGGGTCAGCAACTGGGAGAGGGCAAGCCCGCCAATAATGGCCAGCCCCAGCGGATAGCGCAGTTCGGACCCCGTACCATGCGAGAGCACCATGGGCACGGCCCCCAGCATGGCCGCCAGTGTGGTCATGAGAATGGGGCGAAAACGCAGTGTGGCCGCCGTGCGAATGGAGCGCAGGCTGTCCATCCCATGTTCACGCTCCGCCTCCAGCGCGAAGTCGATCATCATGATGGCGTTTTTCTTGACAATGCCAATCAGCAGCACAATGCCAATAATGCCCATGATGTCGAGGTTAACCCCCGCAACAATCAGGGTCAGCAACGCGCCAATGGCGGCCGAGGGCAGGGTGGAGAGAATGGTAACCGGGTGGATAAAGCTCTCGTACAGAATGCCCAGCACAATATAGACGGCAATAATGGCGGCAGCGACCAGAAACAGTTCGTTGCTGAGTGAGCCTTCAAATGCCGCTGCTGTCCCTTGGAAAGATGTCTGGAAAGCTGCGGGGAGGTGGATGTCCGCCTCCACCCGGCGGATGGCGGCTGTGGCATCCCCCAGCGCATAGCCGGGTGCGAGATTGAACGAGATGGTCGTGGCCGGGAACTGCCCAAAATGGGTTAACAGCAGGGGAGCTGTTTCCTGCGTGACCTTGGTGACTGCTGGCAGAGGCACCAGCCCGGAGGTTGGCGAGCGCGTGGGGCCGGATGTGCTCTCCCCCGTATTACCGCTGATACCGGGCAGGTAAAGCTGGTTGAGCGAGGACATCTCTTTTTGAAAGCGCGGTTCGGCTTCCAGAATAACGCGGTACTGGTTGGACTGCGTATAGATGGTGGAAATCTGGCGCTGGCCAAAGCTGTCATACAGCACGTTATCCACGGTCTGGGGTGTAATCGAGTAACGCGCACCTGTGGGGCGGTCGAGCGTTACGCGTGCGACCAGCCCTTCGGCCTGCAGGTCGGAGGTGACATCCGCAAGAGAGGGTTCCTGCCGCAACCGTTCGATCAGCTTGGGCACCCATGTTTTGAAGGCATCGTAATCGGGGTTTTCAAGCAGGAACTGGTATTGTGTTGCCGATACGGTTGTATCGAGCGAGAGGTCCTGCACGGGCTGGAGGTAGAGCTTTATCCCCGCAACCTGCGCTGTTTCCTGCTCCAGCCGTGCTGCAATTTCGGTGGCGGAGGAGGAGCGGCTGTCATGCTCTTTCAGGTTGATCAGGAAGCGGCCCTGGTTAAGCGTCGCATTCTGCCCGTCCACCCCCACAAAGGAGGAGAGGGAGGCCACATCCGGGTCCTTCAGGATTACTCTGGCCAGTTCCTGCTGATGCACCTTCATGTTCTCGAACGAGATGGACTGCGCCGCAACGGAAATACCCTGAATAACCCCCGTATCCTGCACGGGGAAAAACCCTTTGGGAATGTACCAGCCCAGCAGGCCGGTCAGCACCAGTGTCCCCACGGCCACGCCCAGTGTGAGCTTGCGCCATTCCAGCACCACATCGAGCATACGGTCATAGGCCGCAATCAGGCGCTCGGTTGCCACTTCCATCCGAGCGGACCAGCGCAGGAACGGGGTGGCAGCCGTGCCTGCGTCATGCGGGCGCTCGGAAAGAATACGGGCGCACATCATGGGAACAAGTGTGAGCGACACCACGGCAGACAGAATGATGGTCGTGGCCAGCGTAAGGGCGAATTCGTGGAACAGGCGGCCCACCACATCGCTCATGAACAGCAGCGGAATAAGCACGGCAATGAGCGATATGGTCAGCGAGATAATGGTAAAGCCAATTTCCCCCGCCCCCTTGAGCGAGGCGCTCATGCGGTCCTCGCCCGCTTCCACATAACGCGAGATGTTCTCGATCATCACAATGGCATCATCCACCACAAAACCGGTGGCGATGGTGAGAGCCATGAGCGAGAGGTTATCGAGCGAGAAGTCGAGCAGATACATAATGGCCAGTGTGCCGATAATGGAAAGCGGCACGGACAGGCTGGGAATAATGGTGGCGGGAACATTGCGCAAAAAGACAAAAATAACCGCCACAACCAGCACAAGTGCGAGAAACAGCTCGAACTGCACATCGGCTACGGAGGAGCGGATGGTGGTGGTGCGGTCTGTCAGGGGGATAATATCAATCCCCGGTGGCAGGGTCTGGCGCAGGGTGGGCAGGGTGGCCTTGACGTTGTCCACCACGGCAATCACGTTGGCACCCGGCTGGCGCTGCACGTTCATGATCAGGGCCGGGGTCTGGTTGGACCACGCGGCAAGCTGTGTGTTTTCCGGCCCGATCACAACCGTAGCTACGTCGCGGATGCGGACCGGCCCGCTGCTCTGGTAGGCAATGACCTGATTGAGCAGCATTTCCGGGCTGGTAATCTGCCCGTCCACCCGCAATGTGGCCGAGCGTTGTGCTCCATCAAACGTACCCGTGGGGGAGTTGACGTTCACATTGCCAATGGTTGTACGCAATGTGTCCAGATCAATGCCGTAGGAGGTCAGCTTGGGCACGTTGACCCGCACACGGTAGGCCTTGCGGTTGCCGCCTGAAAGCGTAACCAGCCCCACGCCCGAAATCTGGCTGATTTTTTGTGCCAGACGGGTGTCCACGTAATCTTCCACCTCGGGGAGCGGAATGGTGGCCGAAGTAATGCCCAGTGTGAGCACAGGGGTGTCTGCCGGGTTGACCTTGGCGTAAACCGGGGGGGCGGGCAGGTCGGTTGGCAGCAGGGAGTTGGCCTGGTTAATGGCGGCCTGCACTTCCTGCTCCGCCACATCCATGGACATGGACAGGTCAAACCGAAGGGTAATGACCGATGCCCCACCCGATGAGCGCGATGTCATCTGGTCCAGACTGGGCATCTGGCCAAGCTGTGTTTCCAGCGGCGCAGTCACCGAGGTAGCCATAACATCCGGCCCCGCACCGGGATAGAAGGTCTCCACCGTTATGGTGGGGTAATCAACCTGTGGCAGCGCGGAAATGGGCAGAAAATGGTAGCCCAGCAACCCGGCCATAAAAATGGCCAGCATCAGCAGCGTAGTTGCAACGGGCCTGCGGATGAAAATGGCAGATGGGTTCACGGCGTGGCATGGTCCGGTGCTGGGGTGGGAGCCGTGGTGGGAATGCTCACCTTGATTCCGGCGCGCAAATGGTCTGTGCCGTCCGTAACCACCCTGTCGCCTTCCTTCAGCCCGGAGGTGACAACGCTGAGCGTACCGTTGGAAATGCCGGTGGTCACGGGCTGGACGCTGACCGTGTCATCATCCTTGACAACATATACGAACAGGCCGGAGGGGCCGGTCTGCACAGCGGTTGTGGGCAGGAGCAGAACGTGGTCCAGCGTTTTAACCAGCAGGCGTGCGTTAACAAACTGGTTGGGGAAGAGGTGTTCGTCCTCATTGGTAAAAATGGCGCGCAGGCGCACGGTGCCGGTTGCCGTGTCAATCTGGCTGTCCAGCGTGCTGACCGTGCCATCGGCTATTTTTTGTGTGTTGGAACTGTTCCAGGCCGAAACAGGGAGCGATTTGCGCGCCTGTAGCTGGGCAAATACTTCGGGCAACTGGTCTTGCGGCAGCGTGAAAATGACCGAGATAGGCTGCATCTGTGTCAACACCGCCAGCCCGCCGGACTGGCCGGCCGCCACGTAGTTGCCCTGATCCACTGCACGAATGCCAATGCGCCCATCCACTGGCGCAATAATGTGGCAGTAGATCAGTTGCAGCTTCTGGTTATCCACCAGTGCCTGATCAGCCTTGACCGTGCCTTCAAGCTGCTGAACCGTAAACTGCTGGTCGCGTGCGGTTTTGGCGTCAATACTGTCCTGCTTGATCAGGCGCTGGTAGCGCCCGCTGTCCACCCTTGCCTGTTCAAGCTGTGCCTTGTCCTGAGCAAGCTGGCCTTCATACTGCTCCAGTTGTACCTGATAGGGGCGGGGGTCGATCAGGGCGAGCAGGTCACCCTTATGCACGTGCTGGCCTTCGGTAAAAAGCACCTGCATCAGGTAGCCTTCCACACGGGTCTGCACGGTTACGTTGGTAATGGGGACAACCGTGCCCAGTTCGGTCAGTTCCACGGGCATACTGCCGGCGTGCACTGTCTGTACCGCTACAGGCTGGCTCTGGCTGGAATCAGCCGCGCCGTGGTGCGTTTTGTGGCCTGCCTGCGGGCGCAGGAAGGCAAAGCCCAGAATACAGGCGGCCACCACGGCACCACCCGTCAGAAGCAGGCGCTTTTTGGAGGAACGCGGCTTGGCGGGGGAGGCGGAGGGCGGAGAGTTATCGTCCATGAGGTGCGCTGTTCGTTAACCTAAGTTGCGTCAGAAAATGCAGGGGAACGCTGTGCATAGGGGCACCCTGTTTACAGAGGGAACTGTGCTGAACTCTTTGTCCAAGTGCAAGCCTCCTCATTGAAACCGTGCATAAAATAACATTTCGCTATGTAATTTGTGCGTTAAAAGCGTGCGCTTAACGGCGGTTACCGCTCATGTTTGCCCCTGCAGAAGGCGAAAGTGCGGCGCATAGCGGCACGGCCAGCAGGGAGATGCCGCCAGTCACAACAAAGCCGAGTGCAAAATCGGTCATGTTTGCAGGGGTGTTATGGTGCAGCCTGCTCAGCACGGTCAGGGTGCCTGCGGCAATGCAGATTCCGGCCGAAAGCATGATCTGCTGCATGGTGGAATACAGGCTGGTGGCCGCACTCATCCGGTCCTGCGGAATGTCGGCATAGGCAACGGTGTTATAAGCCGAAAACTGGAGCGACTGGGCCGCCCCGGCCAGTGTGAGCACAAGCGAGAGCAGCCATAAAGGGTAGCTCGGGCGGAAAAGGGCGATCAAGGCAAAGACCAGTGCCGCGGATGAGCCATTGGCCATGAGAATGGTGCGGAACCCCCAGCGCTTGAGCAGTGCCGGCACAAAGGGGCGCATGGCAATGGCCCCCAGTGGAGCCACAAAGGTGACAAGCCCGCTCTGTGCCGCGCTCAGCCCCGCCCCGATCTGCAGGAAGGACGGGAGCAGAAACGGCAAAGACCCCACCGCAATGCGTGATGCCGCTCCCCCAAAAACGGAAATGCGAAAGGTCTGGAAGCGCATAAGCCGCAGGTCCAGGAGCGGAAAAGACGTACGCCCTGCGTGATGGGTGTAAATGCCCAGCAGCAGCAGGCCTGTGCATAAAAGGGCCGTAACAAGTGCAGGCGAGCCTGTACCGTGGCTGAACAGTTCTGCAAAAACAGACAGCACCGCCAGCCCGCCCCCTGCCAGAAACAGGCCTTTGAGATCAAACGGAGGGGGGGAGGGTTCGCGTACTTCGGGGATAAAGCGGTAGGTCAGGAACAGCCCGACCACACCGACAGGAATATTCAGGTAAAAATTCCACCGCCATGTCAGCCAGGAGGTAATATACCCCCCCACCACAGGCCCCAGCAGGGGGCCGAGGGTGGCTGGCAGCATCATCCATGTCATGGTGCGTACAAGCTGGTCCGCTGGGGTGCTGCGAATAACCGCCAGCCGCCCCACGGGCACCATAAGGGCACCACCAATGCCCTGTATGGTGCGCATGATGGCCAGAAACAGCAGAGAGTGGGCGGTACCGCAAAAAATTGAACTGCCCACAAAAATGCAGATTGCCACCATCAGGATCGTGCGGCTGCCCAGACGGTCAGCCAGCGCACCAGATGCGGGAATAAAAATGGCCAGCCCGATAATATAGGACGTCAGGGCAACAGACGTGGCGACCGTGTCCACATGCAGGCTATGGGCGATGGAAGGCAGGGCCGTTGCCAGAATGGTGCCATCAAGCTGTTCCATAAAAAACATGGAACCAACAATGAGCGCAGTCAGTTGTGTGGACGTCGGAGAAGGCATGCCTAGTCAGAGACGCGTTTTTGCGGTCTGATGCAACAGGCGATCGTGCAGATCTCCGGTCGCTTCCATGCGCGGGCCGTTACGGAATGGTTCAAAAAAGGAGAAAGTCGTCATGGCTAAAGATAAAATCGACATCATCGAAAACAAGATCGACGCCAAGGTTCGGGACGTTCAGGGACATGTCAAGGATGCCGCTGGTGGTCTGACCGGCGATATCGGTCTTCAGGCGGACGGAAAGCTCGACCAGTTCACCGCACACATGCAGGAAGATTTTGCCGATCTGTATGAGGAAGGTGAGGGCGTGGTTGAAAAAGCAGTCACTTTTGTGCGGGATAAGCCCTTGCTTTCATTGGGTATTGTCTCGGTTGTGGGTGTTCTGCTCGGCTGGCTCTTCTTCCCCCGTCGTAGCCGTTCCTAAAAATCATTTGACCGGGACTCTTGCGCACCCGGGTAAAAAAATGCTTTTCCTTCCCTACGGAGTCGCAATTGCTGCGACTCGGTAATTTTAACCGAGTCGTTTCAAGCGGACGGGAAGGGATGCAATGCCGGACTTTAGGCGGGAACAACAGCATGGCGGCTTGGTCGCCGGAGTGGATGAAGTGGGCCGTGGCCCGCTTGCCGGTCCGGTTGTGGCCGCCGCCGTGGTGTTTGCCCGTGGCGTGCCGGATGATCTTGCTGCCGTTATTGATGATTCCAAAAAATTAAAACCCGCATTGCGTGAGGCCATTGCCGAGCGTCTGCCCCATGTGCCCGGTGTGGCCATTGGCGTGGGTGCCGCCTCCACGGCGGAAATTGACCGTATCAACATCTACCATGCGTCCCACCTTGCCATGCAGCGTGCAGTTGCCCGCCTGCCGGTCCGGCCTGACCATGTGCTTGTTGATGGCAACAAAATTCCGGATTTCGGGTGTAGTGCAGAGGCCATCGTGGGTGGGGACGGGGTGAGCCTGTCCATTGCCGCGGCCTCCATTATGGCCAAGGTGGTGCGTGACCGCATCATGGCGCGGCTGAATGTGCGCTGGCCCGATTATGGATGGGAAAAAAATGCAGGTTACGGCACGGCGGTTCATCGCCGGGCTCTGCTGCAAACGGGTGTAACCCCGCACCACAGAAAAACATTTGGCACCGTACGCCAGCAGCTAGAACATTTGAAAACGGAGACCCGGGCATGAGCGGCGCAAAAGCAGTTTCCATGGACCTCCCCCTAGACGAAATCCTGCGGGGTGAATGCGTGGAGACCATGCGCACCCTGCCTTCGGGCTCAGTGGACTGCATTTTTGCCGACCCACCGTACAACCTGCAGCTTCGGGGGGAACTCCGCCGCCCGGACGACAGCGTTGTTGATGGCGTGGATGATGACTGGGACAAGTTTTCCGACCTGCAGGAATACGACCGCTTCACGCGGGAATGGCTGAGCGAAGCCCGCCGTCTGCTGCATAAGGATGGAACAATCTGGGTGATTGGTTCCTACCATAACATCTTCCGCCTCGGGGCTATTCTGCAGGACCTTGGGTTCTGGATCCTGAATGATGTGGTCTGGCGCAAGTCCAACCCCATGCCCAACTTCCGTGGCCGTCGCTTTACCAATGCGCACGAAACGCTCATCTGGGCTGCCCGCAGTCAGGATAGCCGCTACCGCTTCAACTATCAGGCCATGAAGGCGCTGAATGATGACGTGCAGATGCGCTCGGACTGGTATCTGCCGCTCTGCACAGGCAATGAGCGCCTGCGGAACGAACATGGGCTGAAGCTCCACCCCACCCAGAAGCCTGAAAGTCTGCTCCATCGTGTGCTGCTGGCGTCCACCACGGTCAATGATGTGGTGCTTGACCCGTTCTCCGGCTCTGGCACTACGGCCGCCATGGCCCGCCGCCTGCGCCGCCATTTTGTAGGCATTGAGCGGCACCCGGATTATGTGGAAGCCGCCAGAGCCCGCGTGGCCAGCGAAGTGCCCCTGGATGATGATGCCATACAGACCACGCAGGATAAGCGCGAAGCCCCGCGTGTGCCTTTTGGTAGTCTGGTGGAGCAGGGCGCACTTGTGGCCGGAACAGTGCTGAGTGATAAAAAACAGCGTATTCAGGCTACAGTTGCCGCAGATGGCACGCTGATCAGTGGTGCCAAGCGTGGCTCAATCCATAAAATGGGGGCCATGCTGACCAACGCCCCCTCATGCAATGGCTGGACATTCTGGCACTTCGAGCGTGAAGGCGTGTTGCTCCCGCTGGATGTGCTGCGGCAGGAAAGTCTGGGGGCTACAGTCGCGCTGTAAAGCCTGACGACATAGCTTGAAGTTATAAAAAAAGGGGCACTTCTGGTGCCCCTTTTTTTATGTGTAGTCCGGCAGGGCGGGCAGGTGGCTTAGCTGCCACCAAACCCCAGAAAGCCGATGGAAGGCTGGGCAGCCCCGCCCGTGCGGTCATAACGCGGGTCATGCGTTTTGCTTTTGGTATCGTCTTCCATATCCACACTGCTGTTGCCTACGTGCAGGTCGGATGTGCTGACCGTTCCCACGCTATCATTCCCCTGCAGGCTGCTGGAATTGCGCAGGGACAGAAGCAGGAAGGTAATGGGGTTACGGTTCAGGTCGATGGACATATCAAGCGGTGTCTGGCCCAGAATATTATGCCCGTTCAGGTCCGCACCACGGTTAATGGCATCACGCGCGGAGGAAACACTCCCCCGGTTTATGGCCTCGAACAGTGCAACTGTGGGTTCCACATCCTTGTTGGGATGGCCACCGCCTTCCCCTGCTTCATCATCGCTGCCATCGGCACCGGGAATGGCCGTGGGCGGGGCTGCGCGTTTGGCGGCCTTGGCGCTTTCCGCTTTTTCGGCGGATTCCGCCGCCGCAGCCTGATCTTCGGCATCATCAGCAAATGCCGGAACCGCAGCAAACATGGCAAGGCTGCTGAACAGCAGAGCGGATGAAACAAGGCGTGGAAAACGGGTCATTGTCTGTCCATCAATACAGGAGCCGCTAACGTATCACAGCCCATGGGAGCGGAAAAGACGCTCCGGGAGCCTATCGGGTCCGTCCTTCCCGCCACCATGCGCCAAACAGCAGCAAAAGGGCGAGCACCATGGCTAGAGGAGCGGGCAGGAGGGGTATGGGTGTTCTGCCCGTTACCAGATGTGCATCGCGCCGGGCAAAGCCCAGCCAGTCCGCCCCGTGTAGCGCGCCTGATGCAACCAGTCTTGGCGTGGGGGCATGCAGGCTGGCTGTGCTGTCACCGAGCCAGAAAATACCCCCGCCACTCTGTTTGACCACATCCGCCAGACGGGTTGCGGTCGCGCGCAGGTCGGTTAGCTCACGCGTGTTTTCTGGTTCAGGTGCCGCATAGGTTGTGCGTGTGCCATCGGAAATACGCCAGATACCGGACTCCGTTATGGGCAGTTGTGCTGTCTGGGTGCCTTCCTGTGCGGATGCGTGCATGGGCACGGTGCTGCTCTGCCCGGTGGGGGAGGTCAGGGTAAGGGTGGTGGCCGCAGGTGTGCCCACACTGTGGCGGGTAATGTGGAGCGTATTGGCGCTTATACTGGCTGTAAGCTGCTCCTCCTCCAGTTCCGGCTCTTTCATCAGCCAGTGCGAAATGCGGCGGAGCAGTTCGGCCTGCGGGCCGCCGCCATCCTCCCCGCGTGACCATAGCCATATCTGGTCAGACAGAAGCAGCGCAATCCGGCCCTGATCAACCCGATCCAGCACCAGCAGGGGGCTGTTATCGGGTCCATTCATCAGTACCTCACCATGGGTGCTGTCGGGGTGCAGGGCGCGGTACCACGGCCCCCACAGGCCCGGTACGGCTGTAGCACTGTTGACCTGTGCACCCGCTTTTGGCGCACCGGGAAGTGATGCCGTAACAGGGTGCCTGCGCCCGGTATCGGTCAGGGTGGGGCGGAAGCGGCTGACGAGCATGCTGCTCTGGTCAGGGGTTACGTGGGCGGGCAGCACGTCCCCCACCGGAGTATCCTGCAAGGAACCGGGGCCAATAAATTCGGGTCCGGCGGTCAGGAGCAGGCCACCCCCGCGGCGGACAAAGCCTGCAATATTTTCCAGATAACTGTGCGGCAGAATATGCCGGTTTTCAAACCCATCAAGGATGATCAGGTCAAACTGGTTGATCTTGTCCTGAAACAGCTCGCGCACGGGGAATGCAATCAGCGCAAGGTCGGACAGGGGGGTGCCATCGTCCTTTTCGGGGGGGCGCAGAATGGTAAAGTGGATCAGATCAACCGAAGGGTCCGCCTTGAGCAGCCGGCGCCAGACCCGTTCCCCCTGATTGGGTGTGCCCGAGATCAGCAGCACCTTCAGCCGGTCCCGTATGCCGGTAATATGGGCTACGGTCTGGTTGTTCAGTTCCGAGACTTCCCCCGGCAGGGCCGAGGCGGACAGGCTGACCAGCAGTGGCCCCGGCTGGGTTACGGGCACGGTAATTTCCTGCGGCATCCCGCTCAGGACAGAAATGTGCTGCGGTTCCTCCCCATTCACCCGGACCGTCAGCTCTGCCGGTGTGCCTGCCTGCGTGCCCGGTCCCATGTCATCTACCTGCACGCGCAGTTTGGCGCTCTGGCCCGCAATGGCGTAGGGGGGAGCCTGAAGGATGCTCAGCTTGCGGTCTTTCTGCTCCGTGCTGGCGGTGAGCAGAACGTGCAGGGGCAGGGTTGTGCGGCTGCCATTGTCCTGCATGGGGCGCAGGCGCTCGGGCAGGGTGGCGGGAACATCGCTGACCTCCCCATCAGTAACCATCATGGCCCCGGCAAACTGGGCGGGGGGAATGTCGGCTGCGGCCTGATCCAGCGCGTCAAACAGTTTTGTGCCATCACGTGCAGCACCGCGTACGGTTACGGTGCGGAGGTTCAGCCCCTCCACCTTGGCCTGCGCCAGTGCGTCCGCCACCTGCCGGGCAATGGCGGCACGCTGGTCCAGCGCCATGGAGGGGGACTGGTCCACTACCAGAAGTGCAGTCTGGGGGAGCGCGCGCCGCTGCTCGTGGTAACGTTGTGGCCCGGCCAGCCACAGCAGCACCATACCTATGGCGCACAGGCGCAAAATGGCTCCCCCCGTGCGCTGGAACAGGCTCCACCCGCATAGGCCCAGTGCCGCAACGCCCAGTATGGCCAGCAGCCACAACGGCAGCAAAGGTGCAAACCCAAAGGAAGCCAGAAGAGTGCTCATGGTTTGTCCTCCAGCCGTTTGAGCAGCATGGGAACATGCACCTGATCAGCCTTGTAGCTGCCTGTTAAGGCGTAAATAACGGTGTTCAGCCCAAAGCGGTACGCCTGCAGGCGCTGGTCGCTGCCACCGGGGATAACGGCAAACGGGGTATTGCCCGCACTGTCCACCGCCCAGGCGTGCGCCCAGTCTGCCGAGCCAATAATGACCGGGCTGACATCATCATTCTCGGCATCTCCTTCCTTGGCGACCCAGATCGGCAGGCCTGCATACCGGCCCGGAAAGTCGTGGAGCAGGTAAAAGGTATGTGCCAGCAGGTGGTGGTCGGTCATGACCACCAGCGGTGGCACCGCAAGGCCGGTTGTAACCCGGCGCAGGGCTGCGGCCGTGCCGGGGGCATCGGCGGTAAAGGTGGTGTCGGCTGTGCTGGAGCTGCCGTCCTGCCCCTGTGTGTCAATCAGCAGAATACCGCCGTGGGCCATAAAGGTGTTCAGCGCTGCCGTCATGGCCGGAGTGGTGGTGGCGTCTGCGGTAATCGGCCAGTAAAGCAGGGGGTAGTAGGTCAGGTCATCCGTGCCGGGGTGGACGGCATCGGGGTGCCCCATAACAGCGGAGGTGCGGGCGTTTACAAAGTCGGACAGGCCCTGCAACCCCTCGCGGGAGGCTGTGTCCACGTCCTCATGCCCGGTTACAATATACCCCAGTCGGGTTTCCAGCGCTGCGGCGGGGACTGCGGGTGGCGTGCTCAACTCCTGTGCATGCAGGGGGGATGTTAGCGCACCAAGGGTGGCCAGCAGCGCAAGCAGGGTAAGGAGCCGTGGTGCAAACAGCCTGCCTGTGCGCATAAGGCCTACAACCACGCCATCGAGCAGTAAAAGCAGAATGGCTGCCAGCAGGCAGTAACGCCCGAGAGGCAGAACCGGCTTCTGGCCCGAAGCATCCGTAATGGTGCCAACAGGGGGGGGGGGGGGCAGGCTTTGCACACCCGCTGCGGTATTGAGTGCCCGGCGTCCATCCGTGGGGCCATACAGGCCGGGCGGGTGGATGGGGGAGGCAGATGTGGTGGCAAACACATTGCCCTGTATGCCCCGTGCGGTTGGCGGCGGCGGGCCGGCAATGCCCTCACCGTCCAATGTCAGGGCCGGGGAGAGCAGTATATTTTCGGCAGGAATGTTCAGCCCGTTGGCGTGTTCGGTCAGGCGTTGCAGCATGGCTACAAACAGGCCGGACAGCGGCAGGTTGGACCAGTCCGCCGTGCTGCTGACATGGAACAGGATTACCTCACCCTTGCCCAGTTCGGCATGGGTGACCAGCGGCGTGCCATCAGCCAGCCGTGCCCATACATGCGTGCCCAGATCGGCCGAAGGGCTGGCCAGCACCTGACGGGAAACCGTTACATCGGCAGGAATATCCAGCCCCCGGAAAGGGGATTCCTGTTCAAAGGGTGCAAGTTTTTGCGGTGTGCCCCATGTCATGGACCCACCGAGCTGGCGGGCTCCATCCAGCAGGGGCACGGGCAGCAGGTTCCGTGCCGTGTCGGCCGGGTTGGAAGGGCTTGTATCCTGCTGGCTACCAGCAAGTGCCGGGCCTGCAAAGCGAATGAGCGTGCCGCCGTTTTTTATCCATTCCAGTACGGTTTTCTGGCTTTGCGCGCCGGCCAGTGTGCCATCGGGCGCGATCAGCACGGACAGAGGGCGGCTGAGCAAGGCGTCCAGTGTTCCTTCATGCAGGTCTGACAGGGGAGCCAGCGCGCGGCGGAGGTAAAAGACAGAGCCAATCAGGGGAGTATCTGCCCCACCGCTGGAAAGCAGGCCAACAGGGTGCAGGCGTGTGTTTTCGTCCAGCAGAACGGTTGTGGCGGCACTCGCAATACCCTGCACGCTCAGCGTATCTATCCGGTTGCGTACGGTTATGGGCAGGTTGATGCGTACATCCGCCTGTGTGGCATTGGCCGCTACGGGCACAGGGATTACGGCCAGCGTTCCCCCATCTGTCGCGCGGGCCACAACATGAACAAGCCGGGGCTGCGCCGATGGGAGCATGATCAGGCGCGCCATGGTCCCATCCGACGTGGGGGCAACGGGGGCAAGCACCATGCCTGACTGGGAGGAAAAGCGGATTTCCTGCACGGCACCCCGTGCGCGCAGGGCTTGGGCAAAAGCGTTATCCCCGCTCTGGGCAACGCCATCAGCCAGATAGACAATGCGGGCAAAGGGGAGGGCTGGCAGTTGCCCGATCTGCCGGGCAGCCTGTGCCCGGTCCACACTCCATGGGCTGGGGTGGAGGCTGTTCAGCATCCGCCGCACAGTAGCGGCTGGCTGTGGCGCAGGCGGTATTGCGGAAGCCTCCGCCTGTGGAGCGGTAGTCAGGAGCAGCAGGCTGGATTTTGTGTGCTCCGCATCGTCCACAATGGTTTGTGCGGTGGTCAGGCGGTCGGTCCAGTCTGCGGCACTGAACATACCGTCATCCACCACCAGCAGAACCGGGCCGGGGGTTTGTGTGCTGTCCCTGCTGCCGGGAATAAACGGGCGGGCAAAGCCCGTAATCAGCAGGCCCACAGCCAGCAGGCGCAAGAGCAAGACCCACGGGGGCGAGCGTGCGGCTTCGGTTTCCTTCGGGCGCAGGCGGGCGAGGAAAGCAATGGGGGGAAAAACCTGCTGGCGCGCGCGCGGGGGCGTGGCACGCAGCAGCCACCACACCAGCGGCAGGCAGAGCAGGGCAAACAGCAGGGCAGGGAACTGGAAAATCATACGCGTTGGCTCATCTGGGCATGGAGCGCCAGCAGCGTGGGGAGGGGGGACTGATCGGTCTGGTGGTGTGCCAGCGTGTGGCCGCAATGGCTTGTGGTTTGTTCAAGCCACTGGCTGCGCGCTGCTACAAGGGCTGCGTAGTCCGTGCGCAGGCTCTGCACATGGGGCAGCTCCAGCGGGGGCTCGTGCTCAAGCCCGCAAAACTCGGTGCGGCCGGTATAAGGGAGCGTGCTTTCCGCCGGATCGCTAACATGGAGCACATAGGCCCGCGCCGGGTGTGCGGCCAGTTGGTGCAGGCAGTCATGGATATGGGTGTCAGGGCAGAGCAGGTCACTGGCCAGCAGCAGGCGTGCGCGCCGGGGCACAAGGGCGGGTGGGGGGAGTGCTGCATCCATGGGGCTGCTATTGGCTGCCAGCTCGCACAGCCCGAGTGCCAGCCGCTCCAGCGCGTTGGGGGCAGGGGGCAGGGACACAATACCGGAAGGAGAAAGCAGCAGAACCCGCTCGCCATTGCGCAGCAGCAGGGCCGCCATGCTGAGCAGAAGCAGGATGGCGCGGTCCAGCTTGCCGGGCAGGGCATGACCGGAGCGCCATTGCATGGAACCGGAAAAATCGCACCATAGCAGGACTGTCTGCGCCGCTTCGGCTTCGGTTTCACGCACATGGGCGCGGGCTGTGCGGGCGGATTGTCGCCAGTCTATGCGGTTGACCGGCTCGCCGGGCTGTGCCGGACGGTACTGCCAGAATGTGTCCCCCCATCCTGCGCGGCGCTGGGGGTGCCTGCCTGCTGCCAGTGTGGTGGCAATGTGGCTGGCATGGAGCAGCAGGTCCGGCAGGCGGGTGGCCAGTGTTTGGGCTGCACAGGCCATGTCCGCCGTAGCGGAAACCGGGGGGCTGGGCGTGGCCGCAGGGCTGAATGGCGCACCCGCCACGGGCTGGTCCCGGCCCAGAAACCGGCGCAGCAGGGTGGTTGGGATCGGTCGGAACCGGCTCACAGGGTCAACCCAGGGTCTTGAGCAGTCGGGTTATAATATCATCCGTGGTGACCCCTTCGGCCCGGGCGGCAAAGGTCAGTGCCATGCGGTGGGCCAGCACCGGGCGGGCCAGTGCGGCTACGTCATCCAGACCGGGGGAGAGCCTGCCATCCAGCAGCGCGCGCGCACGGCTGGCCAGCATAAGCGTTTGTGCTGCACGGGGGCCGGGGCCCCAGGCAATCTGCTCGCGCAATGTGGCATCGGACGTGCTCTGGGGGCGGGCTGCGCGGACAAGATTTACGATGGCATCGAGCACTTTTTCACCCACAGGCATGCGCCGGACCAGTGCCTGCGCCTGCATAAGGCTTTGCGCGTCCATGACCTGCTGGGCCTGTTTGTTCTGTGCGCCGGTTGTGGCTAGCAGCATGGCGCGTTCGGCCGCAGCATCGGGGAAGGTCAGTCCGATCTGGAGCATAAAGCGGTCAAGCTGGGCTTCGGGCAGGGGGTAGGTGCCTTCCTGCTCCATCGGGTTCTGGGTTGCCAGCACATGAAAAGGCTCGGGCAGGGGGTATTCCACCCCAGCCACGCTCACGCGGTGTTCCTGCATGGCCTGCAACAGGGCAGACTGGGTACGTGGGCTGGCACGGTTGATTTCGTCCGCCATCAGCAACTGGGTAAAGACGGGGCCGTGCACAAAACGGAAGCTGCGGTGCCCGGTTGCATCCTCGTCCAGTATTTCACTGCCGGTAATGTCGGAGGGCATCAGGTCGGGGGTAAACTGCACGCGGCGGGCGTTCAGCCCCAGCACGGTGCCAAGGGTCGTAACCAGCAATGTCTTGCCCAGACCCGGTGCCCCGACCAGCAGGGCATGCCCGCCAGCCAGAACGGTGGTCAGTGTCTGGCGGATAATCTGGTCCTGCCCGAAAATGACGGTTGAAATTTCCTGCTGGACGGCGGCAAGCCGTTCACAGATACGATCTGCCTCCCGCACTTCTGGGGGGGAGGAAGGCTGTTGTGCCGGGAACGGTGCGTCTGATGTGGTCATGGATCCAGTCTGAATTACATGCAGGGCTTACATCAAGCGGGGTAAGCTCCCTATATCATTGTGCACAACACAAGGACACGTATTAACAGGATGGTGAGTCAGTGAAAGGTGAACAGGAAAGCGGCGTGCAGGCCCTTTCGTGCCACGATAAGCACGAGACCGATACCCCCGATACGGCGGAAAACAGGCGTTTGCCGTTTTTGGTCAGGCGGGATGGCGTGTGGCTGTACCGTGGGTCCGAGATCAAACGCAAGGCCATGTCCTGCCTGTTTGGCTCCCTGCTCACGCGGAATGCGCAGGGTGCCTACCTGCTGCGCACACCATTCGAAAGCGGGCTGATCGAGGTTGAGGACGTTCCTTTTCTGGCGGTGGAACTGGACTGGACCGGCATGGGCCGCATGCAGCGGCTGAGTTTTCGCACCAATATGGACGAAGTGGTGGTGGCCGATTCCGAACACCCGATTCGGACTGTGTGGGACATCCCGCCCGAAGCCTGCCCGGAGGGGTGCCCCCCGTACCTGAGCGTACGCGCGGGGGAGGGAGCCTACCCGCTGGAAGCCCGCCTGTCCCGCGCAGTGTGGTACGAACTGGCTGCTCTGGCCGAGCCCGGAGCCTGCCAGGGAGTGCCCTGCATGGGCGTGTGGAGCTGCGGCTGCTTTTTTCCCATAGCGCGGATGGCGGTGAATAATGGGGGCGCATGACACGCTCATAAACGGGCTGGACCCATCCCGGCAGGCCGCTCTGGCGCGGTTGTGGCAGGTTCTGCCTGCCATGCGCCTTGTGGGCGGGTGTGTGCGCGACCTGCTGGCGGACCGCCCGATTGCCGATATTGATCTGGCTACCCCCGAACCTCCCGAGCAGGTCATGGAGCGTTTGCGCGCATATGGGGCGCATGTTGTGGCGACCGGCCTGCAACACGGAACCGTAACCGCCGTGCTGGACGGCGCTCCGTACGAAATCACCACCCTCCGGCGTGATACGGAAACAGACGGGCGACACGCCGTTGTCCGCTGGACGCAGGACTGGCAGGCGGACGCACAGCGGCGGGACTTTACAATAAACGCCATGTCGGTCGATCAGGCCGGGGTTCTGTACGATTATTTTGGCGGGCAGGCCGATCTGGCGGCAGGGCATGTGCGGTTTGTTGGCGCGCCCGCATTGCGGATTAAAGAAGATGCCCTGCGCATCCTGCGGTTTTTCCGGTTTTATGGGCGCTACGGGCATGGCGCGCCAGACCAGCAGGCCGTGCAGGCCATAACCTGCGGCGTTGCCCTGCTTGATGGCCTTTCTGTTGAGCGGATATGGATGGAACTACGGCGGATTCTGGCTGGCCCCAATGTGGCAGCCATTCTGCGCCTTATGGACAGCACGGGTGTTCTGGCCCGCATTTTGCCGGAAGGGCATACGCTGGACCGGTGCGTACGCCTGCTGGATGATGGTGCCCCGGCAAACGCATTGTTGCGGCTGGCAGGGCTGACAACGCACACCGCAGCCGTAGCCCGCCGCCTTAAACTCTCGCGCGCTGAGACCGGGGCGCTTGCCGCCTTGAGCAGATCCGCCCCCCTGCCTGACGTGAGCATGAGCGAGGTAGCACTGCGCCGCCTTGTGGCAGAAGAACCGGCGGATGTGCTGGCCGGGCGCATATGGTTGCATCAGGCCGCCCAGCCGCGTACGGCGGAGGAAAAAGCGGCATTTGCACAGCTTAGGCACAGGCTGTGCGGGCTGACTGTTCCGGCTTTTCCCGTTGCGGGGCGGGATGTTCTGGCCATGGGGGGGCAGGCCGGGCCAGAGGTCGGGCGTATTGTGGGCCTTGTCCGCCAGTGGTGGCTGGATGGCGGCTGCCATGCGGATGCACAGGCATGCCGGGCACAGATCGCACTGTATCTGGGCACAAAAGCGGCACAAAGCTGAGTTCCGCCCCTTACATGCAGGGCCGGGAGGCTGGTAGAGACAGGGTATGACGTCCCAGCCCCATGCCCCCCGGCCCGCACCCCGCCCGCATCTGCGCCCTGATGATACGCGCACCCTGCTCATGCGGCTGTGGCGAACCCAGATCAGCCGTTACCCTGCCCGGATAGTCACCGTTTTTGTCTTTACGGTGCTTATGGCGGTGTTAACGGCGCTGTACCCGCTGGTTATCCAGCGTGCGCTGGATATGTTTGCCACGCGCGACCCGCGCATTCTGTCTCAGGTCCCGTTGCTGGTGGTGGCAATTACGTTGGCAAAGGCTCTGGCCCAGTACGGGCAGACACTGGCAACCCATGGGCTGGTGCTGCTGGTGATCCGTGGCTTGCAAGGGCAGATGTTTGACCACCTGATCCAGACCGACATCGCCCATGTGGAGCGGGAGGCCCCGGCCAAGCTGGCTGCACGGTTTACAACAGATGCCGTTATTATCCGCGATGCCATGATCCGCGCCGTAAGCGGCATAGGAGACGTGGTTACGGTTGTGGGGCTGATTATCTCCATGGTGTACATGGACTGGGAGCTTAGCCTGATAGCAGCAGTGCTGTACCCCATAGCGGCTGTTCCCCTCCAGCGGCTGGGCAAACGGGTACGCCGCGCCTCCAGCGGTATGCAGGAACGGGTGGGGGAAACGGCTGCCTTTTTAACCGAAAGTTTTGCGCAGGCGCGCACGGTGCGTGTTTACAGGCTGGAGGAAAGCGAGGGCGCACGGGCGGCTCTGTCGTTCAACCATCTGTATCAGGCCATGCTGCGGATTACCCGTGGCCGCGCAAGGGTGGAGCCCATGCTGGAAACGCTGGGTGGTGTGGCCGTGGCCGCAGTGCTGGGCTTTGCTGGCTGGCGGGCTACCATGGGCGGGGCCACGCTGGGGGATTTTTCGGGCTTTGTGGCGGCTTTGCTGCTGGCCTCGCGCCCGCTGCGTGCCCTTGGCTCGCTTAATGCCGCCTTGCAGGAAGGGCTGGCCGGGCTGGTGCGCATATTTGCCGTGGTGGATGACCCACCAGCCGTGACCGACAGCCCACAGGCCCGCCCGCTCCCCGCTGGTGGTGGGCACCTTGTGTTTGAGAACGTCCGCTTTGTTTATGCCGATGGCCGCGTGGGCCTTGAGCATTTAAGCTTTGATGCCCGGCCGGGTAGCACGGTTGCGCTGGTCGGCTCCTCTGGGGCGGGTAAGTCCACAGCATTGTCCCTTGTGCCCCGCCTGCATGATGTTTCTGGCGGTCGTATCCTGCTGGATGGAATGGACCTGCGGGATGTGCAGCTGGAAAGCCTGCGGAACAGCATGGCGTATGTTAGTCAGGACCCGCTGCTGTTTGACCTGTCTGTGCGCGATAATATCCTCATTGGTCGGCCGGGAGCTTCCGATGTGGAGGTCGCTGCTGCCGCACAGGCTGCGGCGGCGGAGCAGTTTATACAGGCCCTGCCCAACGGGTATAATACGGTGGTCGGCCCGGGTGGGCAGCGCCTGTCGGGCGGGCAGCGGCAGCGGGTGGCACTTGCACGGGCCTTGCTGCGCAACCCCCGCCTGCTTTTGCTGGATGAAGCCACGAGTGCTCTGGATAGTGAGAACGAAGCACTGGTGCAGGATGCGCTGGCCACGCTGCGCAAGGGGCGGACAACGCTTATTGTAGCCCATCGCCTGTCCACTGTGCGCTCGGCGGACATGGTGGTGGTCATGAAGGATGGGTGTGCCGTGGAGTGCGGCACGCATGATGAACTGATGCAGCAGGATGGGCTTTATGCCCGTCTGGTGAGAACACAGGGGCTGGACCGCTAGAAAACTGCTGGCGGTTTTGCTGGTATAAACGCAAATTATGGGCATGGGGGCCTATGTGGCGCTTGATGCAGGGATATGAACGTGGCACATACTGACCGAACTGGTCGGTCAGAGCATCTGACCGCAAAAATGCCGCGCAGGATGTGTTAGAGAGGGCAAGGAACAGAATGGCCGACGACCATAACGAGCAGTCTTTATCATCCCCCCCTGCGCCGGAGCAGAATAGTGCTGCGGAACAGCCATCGGCCGATAAGCCGCAGGCCAAAAAGAGCAGCCGGGGCAAGGTTATTCTTTCCGGCGTTATTGGCTGTCTGGTTGTGGCAGGCGGGCTATACTGGTTCATGACCCGTAATGAGGTGGAAACGGACGACGCCTTTACCGCAGGGCGCTCCATTACCATCGCACCGCATGTGGGTGGCTACGTAACCGAACTGCTGGTGAACGATAACCAGTTTGTGCGCAAAGGCCAGATTCTGGCCCGCATTGACCCGCGTGACTGGGTGGCGGAAAAAGACAAGGCCGCCGCGCAGTTGGCCAATGCACAGGCCGCCGCACAGGCGAGTGACATGATGCACCGCGTGGCGCTGCTGGAATTCCCCGGTAAGCTGTTGCAGGCGCAGGGCCAGCTGGCCGATGCCAAGGCGCAGCTTTTCAAGGCGGAAACAGACTACCGCCGCCAGCATGGTGTGGAACGTGCCGCAACATCCCAGCAGGATATAGATTACGCCAAGGCTGCGCTGGAAGCAGCACAGGCACGGGTCATGGCATCCGAAGGTGCGGTGCAGATGGCCCAGCCCGTCCAGCCGAATATTGAAAACGCAGCCGTGCAGATTTCGCAGCAGGAAGCGCAGGTCAAGGCCGCGCAGGCCAGTCTGGTTTCTGCCGCGCTGAACGTGGAATGGACCGTTATCCGCGCCCCGCATGATGGCTGGATTTCCCAGCGTAACATCGAGCAGGGCAACTACGTCCGTCAGGGCCAGAGCCTGTTTGCCATTGTGGAACCCGAAGTCTGGGTTGTCGCCAACTACAAGGAAACGCAGATCACCAGAATGCGCCCCGGCCAGAAGGTGGACATCCGGGTGGATGCTTACCCCAGCCTTAAACTGCATGGGCATATTGATTCGCTGCAAAAAGGCACAGGGGCGACCTTTAGCGCCTTCCCGCCCGAAAATGCGACCGGCAACTACGTCAAGATCGTGCAGCGTGTGCCTGTTAAAATCCTGATTGATGATGGCCTGAACCCCGACCAGCCACTGGCCCTTGGCCTGTCGGTTGAACCAACGGTGCATGTGGATACGCAGGGCCATTCCGATGCCCCTCCGTCCGATGCGCCATCCAGCGCAGGCGTGGGTAACGGCGGGCAGACCGCTCCATGAGTGCACAGGCAGGGGCTGTGTCGGCCGGGTGGAAGCCAAAGCATAATCCATGGACCGTTGCGTTTGTGGTGACCATGGCAGCGTTCATGGAGATTCTGGACACCACCATTGTCAACGTGTCCCTGCCGCATATCGCGGGTAGTCTTTCCAGCACGTATGATGATTCAACGTGGACGCTCACAGCCTATCTGGTGGCCAATGGCATTGTGCTCACCATTTCGGGCTGGTTGGGAAAAGTGTTTGGCCGCAAACGCTATTTTCTTATCTGTATTGTCATGTTCACGGTCTCGTCCTTCCTGTGTGGTATGGCGACCAGTCTGGGTGAGCTGGTTGTGTTCCGGCTTATGCAGGGGTTTTTTGGTGGCGGGCTACAGCCCAACCAGCAATCCATTATTCTGGACAGCTTCCCCCCCGCCAAACGCGCGGCAGCCTTTGGGCTAACCGCCATTGCCGCGGTTGTGGGGCCGGTTATTGGCCCAACCCTTGGGGGCTGGATTACCGATAACTTCTCATGGCGGTGGATCTTTTTCATCAACGTGCCATTCGGGTTTTTGACCACCGTAGGGGTTATGGCCGTGGTGGAAGACCCGCCATGGGCACAAAAGCAGAAAGCCCCGGTGGATGTTATTGGCATCAGCCTGATTACCCTTGGCTTTAGCTGCCTTGAGGTCATGGTGGACCGTGGGGAGGATGCAGACTGGTTTGGCTCCACCTTTATCCGCATTATGGGTGTTCTGGCTTTTCTGGGCCTGACAGGCGCTGTTTTCTGGCTGCTGCGTACCGATAAACCCGCTGTGGACCTGCGTGTTTTCAAGGACCGCAACTTTGCCGTGGGTACGGCCCTTATGGGGGCCATGGGGGCATTGCTTTATGCTTCGGCCATTGTGGTGCCGCAGTTTGCCCAGCAGGTTATGGGGTACACGGCAACCTTGTCCGGGCTGCTGCTTTCCCCCGGTGGTATTGCCGTTATCGTGCTTATTCCCGTGGTGGGTAAGCTGATGACACTGACCAGTGTGCGCAACGTGATTGCCATAGGCTTTACGCTTATGGGGGTATCGTTGTTCTATTCAGCCCAGCTGCTGCCATTGCTGGATTTCAAACACCTCATGCTGTACCGCATGAGCCAGACGGCATGCTTGGCTTTTCTGTTTGTGCCGCTTTCCACTATTGCGTATTCCACTATTCCCGAACGGCTGAACCCGGATGCTTCGGCCCTGTTCAGTATGGCGCGTAACGTGCTGGGGTCTTTGGCTATTTCCGGCGCAACAGCCATGCTGACCGAGCGCAAACAGGCGCATCAGTCCTATATGGTGCATTGGATGACGCCGTTTCATCAGCCGTTCAATGAGTATCAGGAGCAGGTGCGGCAGGCCGCCATAGCGCGTGGCGCGCCAGAGGGGCTGGCCGATGCCGCGGCACAGCATACCCTGTTTCAGGAATTTTCGCGTCAGGTGGCCATGTTGTCTTATAACGAGGTCTTCATGATTCTGGGCATTGGCGCATTTTTGTGTGTGCCACTCTGCTTTTTGCTTTCCCCCCTTCGGGGTGATGGAAAAGCCAAAGGTGCGCACTAACGCCCATAGGGTGTAAGACCAGCATTAAAAAAAGCCATTGGTTGGGAATGTTTTATTCCAGACCAATGGCTTTTTTGTTTTTGGGGCGTTCAGCTCTGCTCAAAGGTGCAGAGAATGCAAAGCTTATGGTTCAGCCGGCCACGGCGTGGCGGGCAAAATCCCTGACCAGTTGCTCGTAAATCGGTTTTTTAAAACCGACTGAACAGTTGGGCAAAGTTTGCAGGTCAATCCACATCCATGCATCAAATTCGGCAGGCAGGTGGCTGTCCAGCTGAATGTCGGCTTCGGTGCCGGTAAAGCGCAGGGCAAACCACTTCTGGGTCTGGCCACGGTAGCGCCCGCCAAGGGCATGGCCAATGAGTGCGACTGGCAGATCGTAGGCAATCCATTCCGGGTGTTCGGCCAGAATACGGACGTGGCTTGTGCCTAGCTCTTCCCCGACTTCACGCAGGACAGCGGTGCGGGGGTCTTCCCCTTCATCTATCCCGCCTTGTGGGCATTGCCATGTTCCCTGCGAAAGCGGACCACCTGCGCCGGGCATGTCGGTCCTGCGGGCAATAAGCACCTGACCTTGGGCATTAAAAATCAGTGCCCCGACATTGGGGCGGTAGGGCAGGGTGTTTGGGTCAACAGGCATTAGTGGCTGCCTCCCATCATGCGGGGGGCCGGGTTGGTCAGGTTGACGTGCATCTGGCCATTGCTGGCAGGCTGGGGCAGGCTGGCCGGGTCCGGGGGCTGGATCAGCTGACTGACAGGTACCAGCGTTATGCCCACATCCTTGAGGTGGGGCAGCCATGCCCGCAGGCAGGCCAGAGCAACAGGGCGCAGGGGGCCAAGCACACCAATGGCGCGCCCGTTCTGGCGGGCAAGCTGCTGGAGTTTAAGCAACTGGATGTCGATATTCACAATGTCTTCGTCGGTGTTGATGCTTACATCAGCCGTGCCGACTGCATTGCTGCTCTCAATACGGGTATCGGGGCTTGCGTTCAGGTAAAGCAGGCCGCGCTGGTCCAGAGCAGAGAGAATGGATTTGAATCCGCTGGAATTGGGGAACCCACCACCATTCTGCCCGTCAAAGGCATTGGTAACCCCGACATAGCCCGCCAGATGGGACAAAGACCAGTTCAGGTTTTCCATGTTCTGCTGGGCAGAAAGTAGAACACCCAATGCTTTGGGGCCTTCGCTGTCGGCTGCGGCATCCTTGCCTGCATCGGCCGTTTTTGCAGCATCCCCCTGCATGGGGAGCGAGAGCAGCAGTTCATGCTGGTGCTGGCGGGCTGCCTCCATAATGGCATCCGGGTCCGCCACATAAGGGGAGACGGCAAGGGATACCTGACCGGGCAAGGCGGCAATGGCTTCTTTTGTCAGGTCTTCAGACTGGCCGACACCATCCACCAGCAGGGCCACCATTGGGGTGCCGGGGGGCACGTCCACTGTGGGGGCTGCGTAAACCTGCCGTGGCAGGGCACCATGTGGCCCCCGCTTGGGTAGGGGAAAGCCGCCCGGTCCAGCGCTCTTGTCCAGCAGCCCGGCCTGTGGAGGGGGAATGTTGACAAGGTGGGCACCAGTGCCGGTTTTGTTGCCCGGTTCTGCCACGGTATCAATATCGTCCCCACCGGCAATCAGGTGGGGTGGTCCCATCATCTGGAGGGCCAGAGCCAGGACAGCCGTTGCAGCAAAAGCCCCCCCCCAAAAGCGGATGAACAACCGGCCATTGGCCGGCAGTTGCTGCCATAAGGGGGGTGTCTGCATGACCACTGCCTTGTACCTGCTACGCGTTAGTTATGGGCTGAACAGTCGGTTTTGGCCGCTGGCTTGACCGGGGGCAGGGATGCCGTGGGGTCGGGGGCTGGCAGGCCAGCCATGGAGCGTACAACACGCAGGCCTTCCTGTAGCTGGAAGTCTGTGTTGGGCTTGTTGTATTCAAACTCCGGCCAGTTGGCGGGTGGCTGGTCAGGAATAATCTTGGCAATGGCGGGCAGGTCCGTACGGGGCTGCGCCTTGGTCTGGTTGCCGCCCTGATTTTTAAGGATATGCTCAAGATCCGCTTCGCGCAGGCTGAAGGCGGGGTCTTCTCGCGTTTCCTTGACCACAATATCAGGCGTAATGCCTAGTGCCTGAATGGAGCGGCCCGAAGGTGTGTAGTAACGCGCGGTGGTCAGGCGTACGGCCCCGTTGCCGGGAATGGGAATAATGGACTGCACGGAGCCCTTGCCAAAGGTGCGTGTGCCAATAAGCACGGCGCGGTGGTGGTCTTGCAGTGCGCCGGACACAATTTCCGATGCGGAGGCCGAACCACCGTTGATCAGCACCACCATGGGCAGGCCGTCCGTAATATCCGTACCATGCGCATCCCAGCGCTGGCTGTCCTTGGCGTGGCGCGCACGGGTGGAAACAATCTCGCCCGAGCGGATAAAGCTGGAGGAAACCTCTACCGCCTGATCAAGCAGGCCGCCGGGGTCGTTCCGCAGGTCCAGCACCAGACCGCCAAGCTTGCCACCGGCCTGCTGCTTGAGGGTGTTGTAGCCCTTGAGCAGCTCTTTTTCCGTGGTTTCATTAAACTGGGCGATGCGCAGGTAGCCAATCCGGTCGTACAGAGCGGATTTAACCACATCGATATGAATGATCTCGCGCGTCAGGGTAACCGTAATGGGCTTGGGTGTTTTTTCACGCACAAGGGTCAGGGTGATTTTGGTATTGGCCTTGCCGCGCATTTTTTTAACCGCTTCATCCAGCGGTGTGCCGTCTATGGTGTGGCCATCCACGGCAATAATGTAGTCGCCCGGCTTGATCCCTGCACGAAAGCCCGGTGTGCCATCAATGGGGGATACAACGCGGATGTGGCCGTCCTGCTGCTGGAGCTCCAGCCCAAGGCCGCCAAACTCGCCCTTCATCTGCACCATCATGTCATCATACTGCTTCTGGGTCATGTATGAGCTATGGGGGTCCAGGCCGCTGAGCATGCCGTTCAGGGCATTGGTGATCAGGTCCCGGTCGGAAACAGGCTCAACATAATCCGCCCGCACAAGGTCCAGCACCGTGCCAAACAGGGTCAGCAGGCGGTAGGTTTCCGCATGGTTGGTGGTGGGGGAGGCGTCCGGGGTGGTGCTTTCCGCCTGAGCCGGTGTGCTCAGGAACCCAGCGCCATTGTGGTATCCGGGGTGAAAAGTCAGGGCAAGGCCGGTCATGGCTGCGGCGCCGAGCATCAGACCTGTGCGGAACTTCATGCGATCTTGTCTCCTGTCGCAGGGCTTTGCCCGTGCGCTTGTTCTTCCTGTCTTTTCAAATGCGCGCACCAACCATGGTCGGGTGCGTTGCGCGCCGTGCCGGAGCATGGCGGCATATTGCGCAAGACTAGCGTGTTCCGCAACAGAGGGAAACAGCCTGAGCGTGCAACCCGCCTCTCTCTTTACAGAAACGGAGCGGGGTTGACGGTTTTTTGTCCGTTACGCAGCTGAATGAAAAGTGTGGCGGAACTGCCTGCTGCACTCATGTGTCCCACGGGTGCGCCTTTTGTCAAACTCTGGGCCGTGTCCACACTCAGCTCGGAAAGTCCTGCCAGAACAAAGCGGTAATGCCGCCCGCAGTTTAAAATAACCATCTGCCCGTAGCTGCGGAATGCCCCGGCAAAGTCCACGCTGCCAGAACAGGGGGCCCGTACACTTGCCCCCGGTGGGGTGCGGTACGTCATGCCGGTTGTGGGGCCGGAATCGCTGGCAACCCCCCAGCCCGAAACCAGTTTGCCTGCCACAGGTTGTGAGCCCGTGCCTGTGCTGTGTTCAGCCAGACCCGGCCCCTGGTTCTGGCTGAGTGTAGCCTCCTGCTGGCGGGCGGCCCGTACCCGCTCGGCCTGATGCGCCTGCTCGGCGGCGGCAATTTCGCGCTGCAGGGCGGCGCGGGCGGTATCTTCCAGCGCGTCCAGCCGGGCAATCGCATCCTGCAGGCTGGAGGCGCGCTGGGTTGCAGCAAGCAGTTGCTGTGCGGTGTTTTGCGCCAGTTTGCTGGCCTGTTGCTGGGTTATGCGGGCACGGGCAGCCTGCTGGCGTACGGTATCACGCTGCTGGCGCTGGTTCTGCTTTAGCCCCGCAAGGGTTGCGTACTGGGCGGAAAGGTCCGCATCCACAGCACTCAGGCGCGCCTGCTGGGTGCGCATGCCCTGTGCCTGCACCTCCATCTGACGAGATAACCCCCGCAGGATCAAGAACCCGGTTACGGCCTCCCCCTGTGGTACAGGGGCTGCGAGCAGGGTATCGGACGGGTAAAGGGATAAGCGTTCAGCCAATGGCAGAATGGGGGCAAGGGCCTGTGCGCTGGTGCGCAGGGCGTTTTGCAGGTTCCGTTGTTCATCCCGGATTGCGTTAATGCGCTCGCTCAGGTCGGAGATCTGCTGTTCCGTATCATGCAACTGGCTGGTTGCGGCCACGGTTGCTGCAGACAGGGCAAGTGCCTGATTTCTGGCCTGCATGGCCGCTGCCTGTGCGGCTTCGTTTTTAAGGCGTGACGCCTCTATGGCTTCTGCCTGCCGTTTTTTTTCCTGCTCCATGGCCAGATGCTGCGCGCGGGCGGCTTCTACCGCCGCCTGTGCCTGCAAAACGGAATGCCCCACCTTGCCGTGGGCTGGGGGGCGCGCATTGGGCAGCGTATCCGGGGCAGGTGTGCCCTGTTGGCTGGCATGCTTTTTTTTGTGCGTGCTGGTGGTGCCGGCCTGCCGGGCGTGGTGTGTGTGCTCGGCCCCCCAGACTGCCTGTAGGGGGCAGAACAGGCCCACCCCCAGCAGCAATGCTGCCCCGACCAGTGTGCCACCTGTTTTGGCAGAGGGGCCTGTGGCGTAAAAAAATGGCCGGGGGGTACTCATTCAGTGCGCAAGCAGGGACTGGCCTGTCATTTCGGCGGGTTTGGGCAGGTTGAGGGCATCAAGCAGGGTAGGGGCCAGATCAGCCAGTTTGCCGCCATCATGCAGTTTTGTTGCGCTGGCACCAGCAACAATAAAGGGCACAAGGTTAAGCGTATGGGCTGTGTGCGGGCCGCCTGTCTGCGGGTCTTTCATGGTTTCGCAGTTGCCGTGGTCGGCTGTGACCAGCAGGATTCCGTGTTCTTCCTCCAGCGCGCGTGCAATGCGGCCCAGACCGGTATCCACGGCTTCCACGGCGGTAATGGCCGCGGCCAGCACCCCGGTATGGCCTACCATGTCCGGGTTGGCAAAGTTGAGCACGATCAGGTCGTATTCCCGGCTTTTAATGGCGGCTACGGCCTTGTCGGTCAGTTCCGGTGCCGACATTTCGGGTTGCAGGTCGTAGGTGGCCACTTTGGGGGAAGGCACCAGAATACGGTCTTCGCCTTCAAACAGTTTTTCGCGGCCACCATTCATGAAGTAGGTGACGTGCGGGTATTTTTCCGTCTCCGCCATACGGAGTTGGCGGAGCCCAGCCTGCGCGACCACTTCACCCAGCAGGTTGGTCAGTTCTTCCGGCGGGAATAGGACGGTCATGCGCCCTGCCAGTGCATCGCTGTAGTGGGTCATGGCTAGAACTGCGGCAAAATGCACCGTTTTGCTGCGGGCAAAGCCTGCAAAATCCGGCTCCAGCAACGTATCCATCAACTGGCGGATACGGTCTGCCCGGAAGTTGAAGGACAGAATACCATCCCCATCCTGCATGCCCGTATAGCCTGCCAGCACGGTGGGGAGAATGAATTCGTCCGACACATCCTGCGCATAGGCCGCATCCACAACTTCTTCTGGCGTATTGGCCTGCGGGCCGGTGGCACTGACCAGAGCGTTGTAGGCTTTTTCCACCCGGTCCCAGCGTTTGTCGCGGTCCATGGCGTAATAGCGGCCCGATATGGTGGCAAGCTGCACACTGGCAGGCAAAGCCGCGCGGAGCTGTTGCAGGTAGGTGTGTGCCGAGCGGGGGGCTGTATCGCGGCCATCGGTAAACAGGTGTAGGGCTACGGGTACGCCTGCGTCACTGACAATACGGGCAAGGGCTGCGGCGTGGTCCTGATGTGAATGGACCCCACCGTTGGAAATCAGCCCCATAAGGTGGCAGGTGCCACCGGTTTTTTTGAGCGTGGCAATAAAATCAGTCAAAACCGGGCTGCGCGCCAAGGACCCGTCCTCAATGGCGGTAAAAATACGTGGCAGTTCCTGCATGACCACCCGGCCTGCGCCAATATTGAGGTGCCCGACTTCCGAATTGCCCATCTGCCCCGCAGGTAGGCCTACGTCCTCCCCGCTTGTGCGCAGGAAGCTGTGCGGGTTGGCCTGCCACAACTGGTCAAAGTTGGGTGTTCTGGCCAGTTGCACCGCATTGTCTGACGAGTCTTCGCGCCAGCCAAATCCGTCAAGAATGACCAGCATGGCAGTGCGCTTGGGGGGCCGCGGGGTGGATGGCATGGTGTTGGACCTCATTTTTATGTTTTTTTGGTTCTGCATGAATAATGCCACCAAAACGCGGGGAAGATAAAGAGGTCGCGCACAGGGTAGGCGGGTGGATACAAAAACGGGGTGGTGGAACTGCTTCCACCACCCCGTTCAGGGTTTATTCCAAAGTGCAATAAAGCCTTCAGGCCCTGCGTACGATGTAGGTGCGTTCCAGCGCCTTGGTAATAAGGGCTGCGTGTTCGGGGTCACGCGCTTCTATCATCACCTCAAGCTGGGCAGCCTGCACGGAGGGAGCGGCAAAAAGCCTCTGGTGCGAGACTTCTATAATATTGCCACCCGCTTCCCCGATGGTTTTGGAAATATCGGCCAGCACGCCCGGGCGGTCGGGAATTTCCATAACCAGCCGCAGGATGCGCCCGTCGCGCAGCATGGCGCGCAGGAGGGTGTTGGCCAGAATGCGGCTGTCAATGTTCCCGCCAGAGATGGGAAGAGCCACCTTTTTACCCCGGAACAGGTCGGGGTAGGTCAGCACGGCGGCAAGAGCAGCGGCTCCGGCCCCTTCGCTCACCTGTTTTGCACCTTCGGCCAGCAGGGTAATAGCGTTTTCAATCGCACATTCGGAAACAACCAGAACCTTGTCTACCTGCTTGCGAATGACCACATCCGTCTGTTTGCCAATCTGGAGTACGGCAATGCCTTCGGCAATGGTGGAACCACCATTGGGGTGTGTGGCCGGGCCGGGGAAAGCCGCAAGGGAATCGTACGATTCAACCTGCACGCCAATCAGCTCCATGTTCGGGCGCAGTGCGCGCGCGGCAATGGAGCAGCCCGCCAGCAGGCCGCCGCCCCCAATGGGGGCTACCAGCATGTCCAGCTCGCCCGCATCTTCCAGCAGTTCCAGTGCGCAGGTGCCCTGGCCCGCCATAACGGCGGCATCATCATACGGGTGCACAAAGGTCCGGCCTTCGCGCGCCTGCATGTCCTGTGCAAACATCAGCGCTTCGGCAAAGGTTTCACCTTCCAGTATCACGCGCGCACCCCAGTTGCGGGTGCGTACTACTTTGCCGGTAGGCGTGAACTTGGGCATGACAATAACCGCGTCAATGCCCAGCAGGCTGGCATGGCGGGCCACACCCTGTGCATGGTTGCCAGCAGATACGGCAATAACACCGCGTGCGCGTTCCTCCGGGGTCAGCAGAGCCAGCTTGTTGGCGGCCCCGCGTTCCTTGAAGGAGCCAACGGCCTGAAGGTTTTCCAGCTTGAGCGTAATATCCGCCCCCGTTGCGCGGGAAAGCGCGTGGGAGGGCAGTGTTGGCGTGCGGATAACCTTGCCACGAATGCGCTCGGCCGCGGCGGTGACATCTTCGAGGGAGATCATGTCAGATAAATTTGACGGACAGGATTTCGTAAGTCCGGTCCCCGCCGGGAGCGGGCACGGAAACGGTGTCACCTTCCTGCTTGCCAATCAGGGATTTGGCGAGCGGGGAGGAAATGGAAATCTTGCTCTGTTTGATGTCCGCCTCGTGCAGGCCCACGATCTGGTAAGTGATTTCCTTGTCCGTATCTTCGTCAACAAGGCACACGGTCGCACCGAACTTGATATGGCTGCCAGACAGGGAGGAAGGCTCGATCACCTCGGCGGTGGAGATCAGTTCTTCCAGTTCCTGAATCCGCCCTTCAATAAAGGACTGGCGCTCGCGCGCGGCATGGTATTCAGCGTTTTCCGAAAGGTCGCCATGGCTGCGGGCTTCCGCAATGGCGCGGATAACAGCTGGGCGTTCTTCTGATCTCAGCTTGCGCAGCTCGTCTTCAAGCTGAAGCAGACCCTTGCCCGTCATTGGAGTTTTCTGCAAGACGTGTCCCCAGAATAAAAGCTGCCGGGCCTGCTGGCCCGGCGCAGTAGTTACACAATAATCGCGTCGGGTGACGCCTCACACTCGTGGGGTTTGGCCCGGCATGGAACGGATGGGGCAGCCCTAAAGGCTACCCCGTGCGCTCAGAACGAACCGCTAAAGTATGACTGAAGTGGCGCAACATCAAGCGGTCCTTCACGCATTGCCGCAATCGCATGGATTGCCGCACGCGCGCCCGCCATGGTGGTGTAGTGCGGAATGCCCAGTACAAGGGCCGAGCGGCGGATGTCAAAGCTGTCTGCCACCGACTGCGCCCCCTGTGCGGTGTTGATGACCATCTGCACTTCACCGGAGCGAATGGCATCCACGCAGTGCGGGCGGCCTTCAAGCACCTTGTTGACCACGCTGACCTCGATCCCGGACTCACGCAGCTTGCGTGCCGTGCCCCGTGTGGCCACGATCTTGAAGCCCATGGAAGCCAGCAGGCGGCCAAGTGGCGGCAGCTGGGGCTTGTCGCTTTCCCGCACGGACAGGAACACCGTGCCGCTCATGGGCAGGCGCACGCCAGCCCCAAGCTGGGATTTGGCAAAGGCCCGCTCGAACGAGGTATCCAGCCCCATGACTTCACCCGTGGAGCGCATTTCCGGCCCAAGGATGGTGTCCACTTCCGCAAAGCGGTTGAAGGGGAACACCGCTTCCTTGACGGCCACATGCGGCACCACGGCGCGGTCGTCCAGATTAAAGGTGTTCAGTTTGCTGCCTGCCATAACCCGTGCGCCAATTTTGGCGACCGGCACACCCGTTGCCTTGGCCACAAACGGCACAGTGCGCGATGCGCGAGGATTGACCTCGAGCACAAAGATCTCCTGATCCTTGATGGCGTACTGGACGTTCATCAGCCCCACAATGCCAAGCTCGCGGGCCATGGCTTCGGTCTGGGCCTTGAGCTCGGTCACAATGGCGGGGGAGAGGGTATAGGGCGGCAGGGCGCAGGCACTGTCACCCGAGTGAATGCCCGCTTCTTCAATGTGTTCCATAACGCCGGCGACGTACACATCCGTGCCATCGGCAATGCAGTCCACGTCTGCTTCAATCGCTTCGTTCAGGTAGCGGTCGAGCAGGATCGGGCCGGAGGAAATCTCATGTCCGGCAACCCGCAGCACGTCACGCATGTAACGCTGGAGGGAGGCGCGGTCATACACGATTTCCATCGCCCGGCCGCCCAGCACGTAGGATGGGCGGACAACCACGGGGTAGCCTACGCGCTCGGCTACGCTTTCGGCTTCTTCGGGGCTGCGGGCAATGCCGTTTTCGGGCTGGCGCAGGCCAAGCTTGTGCAGCATGGCCTGGAAGCGCTCGCGGTCTTCCGCACGGTCAATGGCATCTGCCGGTGTGCCCAGCAGCGGAATGCCAGCGGCTTCCAGTGCGCGGGAGAGCTTGAGCGGGGTTTGGCCGCCGTACTGCACAATGCAGCCCTTGACCGTGCCGTTACGCTGTTCGCAACGGATCAGGGCAATTACGTCCTCGGCGGTCAGGGGTTCAAAATACAGGCGGTCGGAGGTGTCGTAATCGGTGGAGACCGTCTCGGGGTTGCAGTTGACCATAATGGTCTCATACCCAGCCTCACGCAGGGCGTAGGCGGCATGCACACAGCAGTAGTCGAACTCGATACCCTGACCGATACGGTTGGGGCCACCGCCGAGAATAATGATCTTTTCGCGGTCCGTCGGGTTGGATTCACAGATCGGGGGGGCAAAATGCCCTTCGTAGCTGGAATACATGTAAGGCGTTGCCGAGGCGAACTCACCAGCACAGGTATCAATCCGGCGGTAAACGGGGGTAACACCCGCTTTTGTGCGGAGCTGGTCCACTTCTTCAGGCTGCGTGCCCGACAGGCGGGAGAGCTGCACATCGGAAAAGCCAAGGGCTTTCAGGCGGCGCAGGCTCTGCGCATCCTTGGGTAGGCCGTGGTGTTCGATTTCCCGTTCCGCATGGATGATTTTTTCCATCTCACGCAGGAACCACGGTTCAAACTTACAGGCTTCGTGAATGGCTTCAACCGACAGGCCAGCCCGCAGCGCCTGAGCTGCCATGAGAATACGCTCCGGCCGCGGCTGGGAGAGCGCTGCACGGAAGGCATCTTCCCCACCATCGCCGGGGGCTTCCACGGGGTCCAGCCCATGCAGCCCGGTTTCCATCGAACGCAGGCCCTTCTGGAGCGCTTCGGGGAAGGAGCGGCCAATGGCCATGGCTTCCCCAACCGACTTCATGGAGGTGGAGAGCAGGGCTGGTGCGCCGGGGAATTTTTCAAACGTAAAGCGCGGGATCTTGACCACAACGTAGTCAATGGTCGGCTCGAAGGAGGCCGGGGTTGTGCGCGTGATGTCGTTTTTCAGTTCATCAAGCGTGTAACCCACAGCCAGCTTGGCCGCGACCTTGGCAATGGGGAACCCCGTAGCCTTGGAAGCAAGGGCCGAGGAGCGCGAGACGCGGGGGTTCATCTCGATCACCACCATACGGCCGTCGGCGGGGTTTACGCCAAACTGCACGTTGGAGCCGCCCGTTTCCACCCCAATGGCGCGCAGGCAGGCCAGGGAGGCATCGCGCATACGCTGGTATTCCTTGTCGGTCAGCGTAAGGGCGGGGGCTACGGTAATGGAGTCACCCGTGTGGATGCCCATGGGGTCGATGTTTTCGATCGAGCAGATGATAATGCAGTTGTCCGCGGTGTCGCGCACAACTTCCATTTCGTACTCTTTCCAGCCCAGAACGGACTCTTCAACCAGCACTTCCGTGGTGGGGGACGCATCCAGCCCCGAGAGGATGATCCGCTCGAACTCCTCCCGGTTATAGGCGATGCCACCGCCGGAGCCGCCCATGGTAAAGGAAGGGCGGATAATGGTGGGGAAGCCAATCTGCTTGAGCGCTTCGTGCGCTTCGGCCAGCGTATGGGCAATAAAGCTGCGCGGGCTTTCAATGCCAATGGCATCCATGGCTTCGCGGAACTTCTGGCGGTCTTCTGCACGGTCGATCACGTCGGCCTTGGCGCCGATCAGCTCAACATTGTGCTTTTCCAGAAAGCCCGAGGCATGCAGCGCCATGGCCGTGTTCAGGGCCGTCTGCCCGCCCATGGTGGGCAGGACTGCGTCTGGCTTTTCCTTGAGGATAATGCGCTCGACCACTTCTGGCGTAATGGGCTCCACATAGGTGGCATCCGCAAGGCCGGGGTCGGTCATGATGGTGGCGGGGTTGGAGTTGACCAGAATAACCCGGTACCCTTCTTCCCGCAGGGCCTTGCAGGCCTGTGCGCCGGAATAGTCGAATTCGCACGCCTGACCGATAACAATGGGACCGGCGCCGATGATGAGGATGGAGCGGATGTCTGTCCGTTTGGGCATGATGCGTTCGGTCCTGTTAGTGCTTGACGCCGTTGGTGTCGATCAGGGTGACAAACCGTTCAAACAGATAAAAGCTGTCTGACGGGCCGGGGCTTGCCTCGGGGTGATACTGGACGGAAAAAGCTGCGTATTTGTCGGATGCCAGCCCTTCGTTCGAGCCGTCAAACAGGCTGACATGGGTCACATGCGCGTCGTCGGGCAGGGTTTTGGCATCTACGGCAAAGCCGTGGTTCTGGCTGGTAATTTCCACCTTGCCGGTTGCCAGATCCTGCACGGGCTGGTTGGCGCCCCGGTGGCCGCGTTCCATCTTGTAGGTCTTGGCCCCAAGAGCCTGTGCCAGAAGCTGGTGCCCAAGGCAGATGCCAAACAGCGGTATGCCTGCTTCCAGCACGGTGCGGATGGCAGGTACGGCGTAGGTGGCCGTGGCTGCCGGGTCCCCCGGACCGTTGGACAGGAACACACCTTCGGGCTTGAGGGCGAGGATCTGCTCACCCGTGGTGGTGGCAGGGACTACGGTCACATCACAGCCAGCACTTACAAGGCAGCGCAGAATGTTGCGTTTTGCCCCGTAGTCCACTGCAACAACCTTGCGGCGCTTGCCGGTGGGGGCTGCGGTGTTGTCTGGCCATGACCACACACCTTCGGACCAGTCATAGGGCGCTGCACAGGTGACTTCCTTGGCAAGGTCCATACCTTCCAGCCCCGGCCATGCGGCAACTTCTGCGGCAATGGCGTCCAGATCGAACTTGCCATCGGCAGGGAATACAAGGGCTGCGGTCTGTGCACCGCCGTCACGGATTTTCAGGGTCAGGCTGCGGGTGTCCACGCCGGCAATGCCGGGGGTGCCGTGCTGCTTGAGCCACGCATCCAGACTGCTGGTTGCGCGCCAGTTGGCCTGCTCGGTCGGGTCTTCCTTGACCACAAGCCCAAGGGCTGCGGGGCGTACGGCCTCATCATCCAGCGCGTTCGTGCCAACATTGCCGATATGCGGGAAGGTAAAGGTAATGATCTGCCCGGCAAAAGAGGGATCGGTCAGGGTTTCCTGATACCCGGTCATGCTGGTGGAAAAGCAGATTTCCCCAATGGCGGGCTTGGGTGTGAAGGCGCCAAAGCCTTTCCCCCACAATACGCTGCCATCTGCGAGAACAAGAGCGGCGGTCGCGCCATCCGGGCGGGCTTGAGGCATGGATGATCCTGTCTGGCTGCCTCCCGCAAGGGGGGAGGGTCTGTCTGTAACTGCGGGTGTGGGCTGGAGGTCCTGAAGGGAAAGACCCGTGGCCTGCGCAATGGCTGGCCAATGGCGGGAGGGAATGGCCTGCGCCTGCCGCCATTTGCGAATGGCCTCGGTGCCAACGCCGGTCAGCCGCGCTGTGGCATCTGCGCCGCCAATGCGGGCTATAATGGAGTCGATTGACATGGGCATGTGCAAAATGGTTCCTCCCGGAGCGCTCTTCTAGCAGCATGTCAGCGAGGTGGGAAGAAATTTCCCACCCGAAGAAAACGAACGCGCGGGACGCTGGGAAGTTTTTTCCCGTAAAGCTTTTTCCCGTGCCGGGTGGTATGGTGCGGGGCGATTGTAAACACATATGGAGCGTAGAAGAAGCATGACCCTTCGTGAAAGCCTGATGGCAGACCTGAAAACCGCAATGAAGGCAGGCGAAAGCGCACGCGTTGCAACCATTCGCATGGTTACGGCCAAGCTCAAGGATGTGGAAATTGCAGGCCGTGCAAAGGGGAATGAAGGGCTGAGCGAGGAAGAAGGCATTTCCGCCCTGCGCGGCATGATCAAGTCCCGCACGGAATCCGCTACCCTGTACCGCGAAGCCGGGCGCCCCGAACTGGCAGACAAGGAAGAGGCTGAAATTGCCGTCATCCGTGGCTACCTGCCGCCTGAACTGGATGAAGCAACGCTGAATGCTGCCGTGGCCGAGGCTGTGGCTTCTACCGGTGCTGCGTCCATGAAGGATATGGGCAAGGTCATGGGTGTGTTAAAAGGCAAGTTTGGCGCTGCGCTGGATATGAGCCGCGCAAGTGCCGCCGTAAAGGCCCTGCTGGGCTAAGGCACGGAGTAACATACGCACCCCATGGCCATTGATTCCAACTTTCTGGATGAACTGCGCGCCCGTACGCCCATAACCTCTGTTATCGGGCGTAGGGTCAAACTCGCGCGTTCGGGGCGGAACTGGAAAGGGTGCTGCCCCTTCCATGGGGAAAAAACGCCGTCGTTCTATGTGTATGATGACCACTTCCATTGCTTCGGCTGTGGTGTGCATGGGGATGTAATTTCCTTTGTCATGCAGATGGAGGGCAAAAACTTCCCTGAAGCGGTGGAGGAACTGTCCGCCGCCGCAGGGATGGAAGTGCCAAGGGACACCCGCGCCACGCGTGAGGAGGTGGCCCATGTCCGCTCGCTGGAAGATGTTCTGGAGGCCGCTCAGGTCGTGTGGTCCGCCGCCCTGTACAAGCCCGAAGGGCGTGCAGGGCTGGACTACCTGCTCGGCCGTGGCCTGACGCGTGAGACCATAACGGCTTTTGGGCTGGGCTGGGCCAGTGCGGGGCGTGGGCATCTGGTGGAGGCACTCGCCCCACAGGGCATAACCCCCGAGCAGATGGCGCAGGCCGGGCTCATGCGGGTGGATGAGGATGGCAGGCCAAAGGGCGAGCTGTTCTGGGGGCGTGTGACATTCCCCATCCGTGACCGCAAGGGGCGGCTTGTCTCCTTCGGGGGGCGTATTCTGGGGGATGGGCAGCCCAAATACCTGAACGGGCCGGAAACGCCACTTTTTTCCAAGCGCAGGCTGCTGTTCGGGCTGGACCGCGCCCGTGCGGCCGTGCGGGCGCCAAGGCCCAAAGGTGTGGTGGCCCCGGACCTGATTGTGGTGGAAGGGTATATGGATGTCATAGCCCTGCATCAGGCGGGCTTTACAGGGGCTGTGGCCCCCTTGGGCACCGCCCTGACACCTGAGCAGATGGAAGTGCTGTGGCAGGTCGATCGGGCACCCATATTGTGTTTTGATGGTGATGGCGCAGGCAGGCGGGCTGCCGTAAAGGCGGCGGAAACCGGCTTGCCCCTGCTTGCCCCCGAGCACACGCTGCGCATCTGCCTGCTGCCTGATGGGGAGGACCCCGATAGTCTGGTCCGCCAGCGGGGCGCCGCCTTTGTGGCGGAGTTTTTTGCCGGGGCTTCCCCCTTGTCCAGCGTGCTGTTTGACCTGCTGGCCGCCGGGGTTACCAACCCGGGGCCGGAGGAACGTGCCGCCCTGCGGCGCAGGCTGACCGATGTTGCCGCCCTTATTCCGGACAAGGCTCTGGCATCGGAATACCGCGCGACATTGCTGGACCGGTTTTTTGCCACTTTCCGCCAGCAGGGGCGGGGGAAGGCAAAGTCCGGGGGAGGGAAGTCTGCTTTTGCCAGCCCCGGTGCCGTGCAGGATTCGCACACGGTCAATCTGGACCAGACGCAGGAGCTGCAACGCCTGATGCTGCTCCTGCTGGTGGAGCACCCCCAACTGGTGGCAGAAATGGAAGAAGCCCTGTGCCGCCTTGACTTACCAGTGGATTTTGCGCCATTGCGTGGTGTGCTGCTGGATCTGTCGGCCGATGGTTGTCTGCCCCAAACGGAGGATGACCTGCGGGCATGGCTGAAGGCACACGGGCAGGAGGCAACTCTGGCGCCGCTCATGCGTGTTGATGGCGCAGGCCTGAGTCATGGCGACGTAGAGATTGTTGCTGCCAGAACACGATGGTGGCATTTTTACGGCTTGTTGTACCGTGACCATTTCATACGCGAGGTTATGGACGACGCGGCCCGTTTTTGTTTGGAAAAAACGGGAGATACCAGCCAATGGCAGAGATTACAGGCGCGGCTGGAGGCTATGGAGCGCCTGCGTCGTGGTGGACTGGATGAGGCAGATATCTGAGTAGTGGCTGAATGTTCCTGAGGGTGTTCCTCTTGACTTCGCGCTCAGTATATCCCACGTCCTGCCCGCCCCGAATAACGTGAACAGTGTAGTGTGGTAAACTGGTCGTTCTGTATCCTGCCCGGGATACAGATGGGGGGAGGAGCAGGTCTGGCATGGCGACAAAAACGGCATCAACGAACGCAGCGCAGGAACAGGATGGTGATTCCAGCCTGTTGGATACTCAGTCATCCGCGGTCAAAAAGCTGATCGCAAAAGGGCGCGAGCGGGGATGCATCACGTTTGATGAGCTGAATGCCGTTCTGCCGCAGGATAAAATGTCCTCCGAACAGATCGAGGACATTATGGCCGTCCTGTCCGAAATGGGCATTCAGGTGGTCGAAAGCGAAGAGAGCGAAGAAGGCGAAGCCCAGAAGCCTGCCGAAGACGATGAAGAATCGGATGAGGAAGAGCCCGAAGCCGAGGCCGATGCAGAAGGCCCGGCGGCCGGGAATGTGAACGAAAGCGCAGGTCGCACGGATGACCCCGTCCGGATGTACCTGCGCGAAATGGGCACGGTTGAACTGCTCTCCCGCGAAGGCGAAATCGCCATCGCAAAGCGGATCGAAGCAGGCCGTGATGAAATGATCGGCGGTCTGTGCGAAAGCCCGCTGACCTTCCGCGCCATTATCTCCTGGCACGAGAAAATCCTGAACAATGAAATGCTGCTGCGTGACATTGTGGACCTTGAAGCCATGCAGAGCGGCGGGCCGATGGAGGAAGGGGCTGAGGGTGCCGAAGGCGGAGCCTTTGCCGAATCCGAGTCCGAAACCGAAGAGGCTGAAGAGTCCGACAGCGAATCCGAAGGCGATATTGAGGGTGAAGGCAGCGGCCTGTCACTTTCCGCGCTGGAAGAAAAACTCAAGCCAGAGATTCTGGCCCATTTTGCTGAAATCGAACCCCTGTACGAGGCCCTGCGCAAATTGCAGGTGCACCGGATTGAAGCCCTGACATCCGGTGAGGATGTGGATGGCGCGTTCGAGGATAACTACATCGCATTGCGCGACCAGCTTGTGAGCAAGGTTGAGCAGGTTCACCTGCACAACAACCGGATTGAAGATCTGGTGGCCCAGCTCAAGCAGATGTTCCAGCGCCTGAACGTGCTGGAAGGGCGCATGCTGCGTCTGGCTGAAAGCTGCCGTGTCTCCCGCGATGATTTTTTGCTGAAATACCGTGGCCGCGAGCTGGATCCGGGCTGGATGGACATGGCTTCCGCCCTGCCGGGCCGCTCATGGAAAAACTTTGTGGCCAAGCACGCAGCAACGGTTATTGACCTGCGGAACAACGTGGCAGGGCTGGCGCAGGAAACCGGTCTGCCAATTGGTGAGTTCCGGCGCGTGTATGCAACGGTCGCCCGTGGTGAGCGTGATTCCGCCCGCGCCAAAAAGGAAATGATCGAAGCCAACCTGCGGCTGGTTATTTCCATTGCCAAAAAATACACCAACCGTGGTCTTCAGTTCCTTGACCTGATTCAGGAAGGCAATATCGGCCTGATGAAGGCGGTGGACAAATTTGAATACCGCCGTGGCTACAAGTTCTCCACCTACGCTACGTGGTGGATCAGGCAGGCGATCACCCGCTCTATTGCGGATCAGGCGCGGACAATCCGTATTCCTGTGCACATGATCGAGACCATCAACAAGCTGGTGCGCACCTCGCGCCAGATGCTGCATGAAATCGGGCGCGAACCAGCCCCCGAAGAACTAGCCGAAAAGCTGGGCATGCCGCTGGAAAAAGTGCGCAAGGTGCTCAAGATCGCCAAGGAGCCTATCTCCCTCGAAACCCCGATCGGGGATGAGGAAGACAGCCACCTTGGGGACTTCATTGAAGATAAGTCGGCTGTTATTCCGCTTGATGCGGCTATCCAGACCAACCTGCGCGAGGCAACAACCCGCGTTCTGGCCTCTCTCACCCCGCGTGAGGAACGCGTGCTGCGCATGCGTTTTGGTATTGGCATGAACACCGACCATACGCTTGAAGAAGTCGGTCAGCAGTTCAACGTTACCCGCGAGCGTATTCGCCAGATTGAAGCCAAGGCGCTGCGCAAGCTCAAACACCCCAGCCGGAGCCGCAAGCTGCGTTCCTTCCTGGATGATAACTGATCTAGGCTTGTTGGAACCGGTCACACGCATGCAGGTGCAGGTCACCTTCATGCGTATGGACCGGCCCCCGGCAACGCCTGCTCTGGCCTTGCCGCCGGGCTGGGTGCTTGATGATGATGTACACCTATCTGTCAGCCAGTACCGGGCCCTGCATTTTGGTGTCGGGCGCAACTGCTGCTGGTGGATGCGGCAGGTTCTGTCAGACAAGGCCCTGGCCCATCTGCTGGCGACAGCTCCCATAAAAGTTGGCCTGCTGCGTGAGCATGAGCATATTCGCGGCTTTTATGAGCTTAATCTGGGTGACCCGCAAAACATCAATCTGGCCTATTTCGGGCTGCTGCCCGACGCCATAGGGCTTGGTGTTGGTCGGGCTTTTCTGGATGGAGTGCTGCGCCGCGCATGGGCTTATGGCCCGCAGAGCGTGCGGGTCAACACCTGCACGGCAGACCACCCCCGCGCCCTGCCGCTCTACCGGCAGATGGGGTTTGAGGTGATCCGCCGTGTTGATGAGGAATGGGACGTGCCAGACCGCCTTGGGCTGGATATTCCTGCGCATCTGCGCTGCTAAATATCTTGCATTTTCGGGCTGGGTGTGGTTGACACTCCCTTTCCCTGCCGGGCTCAGGCATTGGTCCGGCTATACCCTCGCTTTCTGGCCAGTTCAGAGGCTCCGCTGCCGAAAGGGTTCGGCGTGGATGGGTTGATTGTATCCGAAGGGAGCAAACATGCCACTTTACGAAAGCGTGCTTATTGCACGTAATGACATTTCTCAGCAGCAGGTAGACGCTATTCTGGACGGCATTGCCGCTCAGATCGAAGCAGACGGCGGTGCCGTTCGCAAGCGTGAATACTGGGGCCTGCGCAGCCTTGCATACCGCATCAAAAAGAACCGTAAGGGCCATTACGCTCTTCTGGGTCTGGAAGTGCGCTCCGAGCTGCTCAAGGAAATTGAACGCCAGCTGTCCCTCAATGAAGACATCCTGCGTCTGCTGACGCTGCGGGTGGAAGAAATTGACGAAGCACCGTCCCCCGTTCTGTCCCGCAAGGGCGAAGATCGTGGCGAACGCGGCAGCTTCCGTGGCGGCGCCAAGCCGGCCGGTGGTCGTTTTGAAAGCGGCCGTGGTGGCCGTCGCGGTGGCGACGACCGGGTTGCTGACCAGCCTGAAAACGCAGCGGAGTAATTCAGATGTCTGAAACAACAGAAATCAACCCCGCCGCCCGTCGTCCGGCTGTTGGCGCTCGCCGTCCGTTCTACCGTCGTCGCAAGTCCTGCCCGTTCTCCGGCCCCAACGCGCCGAAGATCGACTACAAGGACGTGCGTCTGCTCAGCCGCTTCCTTTCCGAACGTGGAAAGATCGTGCCGAGCCGTATTACGGCGGTTTCCGCAAAAAAGCAGCGTGAGCTGGCACAGGCTATCAAGCGTGCCCGCTTCCTGGCTCTGCTTCCTTACGTTGTGAGCTGAGGGGAACAACCATGGCTGCTACAGAAGTAATCCTGCTCCAGCGCGTAGCGCATCTGGGTCAGATGGGTGATGCGGTAAAGGTTCGTCCGGGTTATGCCCGTAACTACCTGCTGCCGCAGGGCATGGCTATTCGTGCGAACGAAGCCAACCGCGCCCGTTTTGACCGTGAACGTGCACAGCTTGAAGCACAGAACATCAAAAACCGCGAAGAAGCAGAACGTCTGTCCGAACGGATGGAAGGTCTGGCGGTTGTTCTGATCCGTCAGGCTGGTGACAGCGGCAGCCTGTATGGCTCCGTGAGCACCCGCGACGTGGCACAGTCCGTAACGGAAGCTGGTTTTACCATCTCCCGTCAGCAGGTCTCCCTTGCTCACCCCATCAAGTCCCTCGGGCTTTATGAGGTCAAGGTTGCTCTGCACCCGGAAGTTGTCGTGTCTGTTATCGTTAACGTTGCCCGTTCGCAGGAAGAAGCTGAACGTCAGGCACGTGGCGAAGCGACCTCCGTGGAAGAAGAAGCCACTCTGGCCGGTGACGAAGCCTTTGTTGAAGGCGAAATCGTTGCTGACGCTGAAGAAGTTGAAGCTCAGGACGCAACGGCCTGATTTTTCGCTTTTGCGAGAGTGTGAAAAGAGGATCGGCTTAGGCCGGTCCTTTTTTTTTGTCGGTTTGTCCGTTTCGTTCTATGTATTTGCTTAATTATTTTTAAGCATAGGGAAACGTGGACATGAAGCGCGTTCTGGGGCCGATCTTGCGGCATTTTGTGGAATCTGGCTCCCTGCGCGTGTTATGGCCAGACGCGACAACCACTGTTTATCAGGGCGCAAAACCCGGCCCGCAGGTTGGCGTGCATTTAAAGAATGCAGCTGCCGTTAAATCCCTTGTGCTCAACCCCGGTCTGGCCTTTGGCGAAGCCTATATGGATGGCTTTCTGGAGCCGCTGGACTGCACCCTGTACGACCTGCTGCACCTGCTTATGTTGAATGCCATGAACCCCTCTGGCCATATTGCAGAGCAGCTTTCCGCAGCATTACGCTATGTGCGGCGCGGCTGGATCCAGTTTAATTCCACCTCGCGCTCCAAGCAGAATGTGGCCCATCATTATGACTTGGGGAACAGCCTGTATGCGCTGTTTCTGGATAAGGACTGGCAGTATTCCTGCGCTTACTTCCCTACCGGGGAAGAAACGCTGGATGAAGCACAGGAAGCCAAAAAACACCACATTGCGGCCAAGCTCAAACTCGACCGGCCCGGGCTGGAAGTGCTGGATATAGGTTGTGGCTGGGGTGGCATGGCCCTGACACTGGCCAAGGATTACGGTGCCCGTGTTACGGGGATTACCCTCTCGGAAGAACAGCTGGCTTTTGCACGCCAGCGTGTGCAGGATGCGGGGCTTGCCGGGCAGGTAAGTTTTGAGCTGCTGGATTACCGCCACCTCAAGCGCAAGTTTGATCGGATTGTCTCGGTTGGCATGTTCGAGCACGTTGGGGTCGGGCATTACAAGGCGTTTTTTGAAACCATCCGCAATGCCCTTACCCCCGATGGCATAGCGCTGATTCACTCCATAGGCCGGAGTGATGAGCCGGGTACAACCAATCCGTGGATGAACAAATACATCTTTCCCGGTGGCTATTCCCCTGCATTGAGCGAGGTTTTTTCTGCCGTGCAGCAGACGGGCCTATGGGTAACGGATTGTGAAATCCTGCGTCTGCACTACGCCAGAACCATTGCCATCTGGCGCGAGCGTTTTGCCGCACGCCGCCCCGAAGCCGTAGCCATGTATGACGAACGCTTTGCCAGAATGTTCGAGTTCTATCTGGCCGCAGCCGAGCTGGCTTTCCGTGTACAGGGGCACATGAACTTCCAGTTGCAGCTTTCCCCCTCCATAAGCGCTGTGCCTTATACCCGCGACTATATGGTGGATGCAGAGCGGACCAAAACTGGCGCGAACTAACCCAGCGCCAGATGGGCGCGGGCTAGCTGGTCAAACTCTGCAATGCTCAGGGTTTCGGCCCGGCGGGTGCCGTCTATATTGGCGGCATCCAGCAGCTTTGCACCGTTCAGGCTTTTGAGCGAGCCACGCAGCATTTTACGCCTTTGGCCAAAAGCCGCAGCAGTAACGCGCTCCATGGCTTTGAACAGGGCAGGGGCAGGCTGCTCGCGGTGGGGCGTAATGCTGGCCACAGCGGACCAGACCGCCGGGGGAGGCGTAAAGGCCCCCGGTGGCAGCTTCATCACCACAGCGCAATCCGCACACCACTGGCTTAGCACGGCAAGGCGGCCGTAATGTTCGCTATCGGGTGCGGCACAGATCCGCTCTGCCACTTCCAGCTGGAACATAAGGGTCAGCCGCCCCCATGCCGTACCCTGCCGCAACCAGCCCACAAGCAGGGGAGTGGCCACATTGTAGGGCAGGTTGGCGATAATCTGCCGGGGGGCAGGGCAGAGGGCTGTCAGGTCCTGTTTAAGGGCATCAGCCTCGACCACGCTCAGGCGGTCGGGATAGAACTGGGCCAGCTCCTGAATAACCGCCACAGCGCGGCTATCCAGTTCCACTGCGGTAACGCTGGTAGCCCCAGCCGTCAGCAGGGAGCGTGTTAGCCCACCCGGGCCGGGACCAACCTCCACAACATGTTGCCCGTCCAGCGCGCCTGCAAGGGCTGCAATGTGGTCGGTAATGCCGGGGTCGAGCAAAAAGTGCTGGCCCAGCGCCTTGCGGGCGTCCAGTTCATGGCGGCGAATAACGTCGCGCAGGCTTTCCAGTTCGGGAGGCAGGGTTACGCCCCTTTCAGTTTAACGTGCAGGTCGATCATGGCGCGGCGGTGCAGGTCGCTATCCAGCTGGCGGGCAGCCTGTTCCACGCGCTCGTTCATCAGCTGGTCAGCAATTTCGCTCGGGGAGCGGTTGGAAAAGTTCTTTTCCGTTTTGGAGCAGACCATCAGCAGATCAATCCCCTCGCGCGAGACCATGGGGCGCGAAACCTGACCAATGGGAAGTTCCGCCAGCACAGACTGCATTTGCGGGTTCAGGCGTTCCAGCGGCAGTTCACCGGGGTTGCTGGGGCGTTTTTCCCCTTCGCCCTTGTTGGCAGCTTCCATTTCCGTGCAGCTATGGGTTGTCTGGGCTATGTGCATGGCCTTCTGGAGAGCAGCTTCCTGCTGGGGGGTCACATGCTGGGGGTCGAGCGGTGTGTCAAACCCGACAAAAACCTGACGGACATCAACCATATGCCCCATTTCCTTGCCCACAACCCGCTTGCCGTTCAGTGTGACAATCAGGAACCCGCCGGGTACGGTAATGGGGTTGGAAACAGCGCCGATGCCCACAGGCATCCGGCGGACAATATCGACCACGCTGGGGTCCAGCTCATCCTCCTGCACCCAGCCCATGGAGCCACCGTCAAGCGCTGTCTGGCTCTGGGAGAACTGGGCCGCAACAATGGGGAAGGGCGCGCCTTTGTGCAGTTCGTCAATAACCGTATTGGTAAAGGCGAGCTCTTCCTCCGCATGGCGGGGGTCGTCCACCTTGACAAAAATTTCGCTGATTTCGTATTCCGTCCGGCCTTCTTCACGCTTTAGCGCGGCCTGTCGCTGCGCAATATCGCCAGCGGAGACGCGCGAGCGTGGGCCAAGCTCCTGCCGCAGGACCTGAATCCAGCCGATCTGGACGCGCAACTGGTCGATCAGCGTGGTCAGGGAGACACCATCCTTTGCAAGATGGTTGCGCAGGGTGCCTTCGGGCATGCCATTGCGTTTTTCAATATTGCCAATGGCGGCGGCAATCTGTTCAGGCGCAATATTGATGTGGCGGCTCAGGATTTCCTGTGTGCGCAGCTTTTCATCAATCATCTGGCGGATAATCTGCGGGCGCAGGCGGGCCATCAGGTCATCGGATACGGGCAGGCCGGTGGAAAGGGCAAACAGCTTGCCGCGGTTGTCCACGTCTCTCTTGGTGAGGGGAATGCTGTTGACGACCGCAACGATCATGTCATCCGGTTCGGGCTGTGCCTCGGCAGCAGGCGCCTGCGCGGATTTGGCGGCAGATGAGTGGTGGTGGGTGGCCGCTGCCGCGTGGGGAGCCGCCGCACAGACCGGAAGAGCCAGCGCGGTAAGAGAACAACAAGCCAGTGTTAAGGAGCGCAGACGCATACGGAACGGTCTTTCAGCTTTCTGCCATATCAGAACGGTCTGTTTGTGATACCGGAGATGGCACTATTTTTGAAGCGGTTCTTACTTGAGCCCGAAAGCCCCCAGGGTTTTAAGGCTTACCGTGACCAGATAGGTCGAGTTACGCTGCTGCCCACCAATGGTGGTGTATTGCTTCAGATACATGAAGTCGATAGCGAAGCAGTCATTATCATACCCAAGATCCCCGCCGAGAGAGACGAAGTTCTTGCGTGAGAGGCTGCGCCGCGAAAAGCCAGAAGCGTGCCAGTTCTGCCAGTCCACGGAGACCCCGCCACTGAGTTCGCTGGTCTGTGTCGTGTAAAGCTGGTTGGGGGAGTAGGCGCGGTAGTTGGTGGCAAAGTAGTAGTAGGGCGTTACGGGCTCGTAAATATAACCGCCACGAATGCGGAAGTGCGGCACACCTGCGCTGAAGAGTGCATCGCCAAAGTTGATTTTGGTCTTGTGCGGGTCCAGGCGCATGCGGGCCGTGAAGTCAAAATACTGGCTGGGAATAACGCGTGCGCGTGCCACCACATCCGACGCATGGTGATCCAGCCCGGAGTAGGGGATCATGTCATGTGTAATGTGCTGCTGAAAACTTTCGCCCGCCAGCAGGTCCACAATATGGCCGTCCCATGTCCAGTTGGCATGCACACCCACGTTGCCGCGTAGCCCGCCGTCTAGCCTGTCCGTGCCCTGATACCGGTTGAGGGCAAACAGCGTGCTATCGGTAAACTCGTAGCTCATGCTGTCTTCGTTGGGGATCATGTCGTTGCCGTTGTTGCCGGTATTGGGGGCGTAAATGCCCTGCACAATCGGCTCGATTAGCTGCGTGCCACGGCCGTGCTCAAAAGTCCGCACAAACGGCCAGTTGGTTTTAAGGGCTATGGTTGGCAGAACCTGCCCGGTTACGGAGGTATGGGACGTATTATAATAGGTTGGCTGCTGGTACAGTTTGCGGGCGCGATAGACCATTGAATCCAGCCGCAGGGTCAGCAGGAACTGCTGGCCCATTTTGGTATGGAACGGGCGGTTCCAGTTCAGCTGCAACTCGCCACGCTGGTCGGAAACCCCGTTATCGCGCTTTACATTGAAGTCTGTTGTGTTGACGCTCAGACGCCCACCCAGCATGTCGGGCTGGCCGGTAAAGCTGTAGGTGTAGCGGGGCAGCACAAGGGGCAGGTCCCTGTTGTGAATGATCCCCTGGTTCAGCCCTTCATAGTACTGCCCGTCCAGCCGGTTGTAGGAGCCGGTGCCAAACCCTTCCAGGTAGGCGTTGGAGTTCAGGGTATCTGCCCCATAACCCTGCACACGGTAGTCACGCATGTAGTTGGCGGAGCTGGTGTAGTTGATGTTCGCACCCGCGCGCCAGTATTTGTTGATGGAGAAGTTGCCGCTGATGAACACATGGCCTTGCAAGCCATGGTTGCCGCCGCTTTTTTCCTGATGGCCGAAGTTGTTGGTGTACATCTCGGCTCTGTGCGTATCGTAGGCTACGCCTGCACGCACGCTCAACTGGCCAAAGTTCAGGCGGTTGCGGTAAAGCCCGCTTAGCTGCGGCCCCGTTTTGGTGGCAAACAGCCCCTGTATGTTCATGTCCGACTGCTGGTTGATTACCCAGTAGTAGGGAATTGTAACATAGGTGCCCAGATAACGGTCATGCGGTGTAAGCCCGGGCATAAGAAAACCGCTGCGCCGCTTGGCCGAGGGGTCGGTCATGGAAAAATAGGGCAGGTAGACGACTGGCACGCCCAGAATATCCAGATAGGCATCACGGAAGTCTATTTTCTGGTGTTCAAGGTCCTGCGTCGCGTTAAAGGCGCGGAACTGCCAGAAGGGCGGGCGGGTCTTGTCTTTTTCACAAATTTCGCAGGCCGTGTATACGGCGCGGCTCATATCGTTGATCTTGCCGCCGGTGCGCCGCATGCCGTTGGCGGCCAGTTTGGCGTTATCTGGCATGGTGGAGTTCACATGCAGCATGATCCCGTCCTTCATGCCGCCTGTCAGCTCGGCATAATGGGCGTATATGACCGAGCCATTGGGCTGGATGGTGGCCACATTCCCGCGCGCGGCCATAAGGCCTGAATCCCGGTCGTACACGATCTTGTCCGCACGCAGGACGCGGTCGCCCTGCCATACCTGCACGTTGCCGGTCCAGGTTACGGTGTGTTCCACATCGTTGTAATCGACCTTGTCAGCCTGAAAGGTGGCCGGGTCGTTGGGGGATGTCCGCTGCTGGGAGTTGACGTGCATGGACCGGGGCTTGAACTGCGCAAAAGCCGCTTTGGGCTGGCTGATCACCAGACACGCGGCAACGCTCCCCAGCGCTGTTGCAGCACTCAGGGTGGAGCGGCGGCGCAGCAGAGCGCAGCAAAAGGGCCGGAGCGCCACGATCAATCAGCCATCCTCCAGATGAAGAAGTAGTGCAACAGCCAGACAAAGCCCGGCAAGGGTAGGTGCCCATGCAGCCAGAACGGGGGGAAGCGCTCCTGACTTTCCTAACTGCTCAGCGACTTTGGATATGGTGAAAAGCAGAAAACCCGCCGCAACACCAGACCCAACCATTTTGGCAACGCCCCCCCGCCGTGACGGACGCATGGAAAAACCGGCGGAAACCAGTGCCATGGTGCCAGCCAGTATAGGTAATGCCAGAAGAGACTGGAAATGAATACGGTGGCGTATGGATGAAAAACCTGAATGATCCAGCAAGGTTATAAAACCCGGCAGCGCCCAGACGGAAAGCGTGTCGGGCGAGGCAAAGCTTTCCTGCACCCGATCAAGGGTCAGGCTTGTGGGGAGGACGATGACGCCAACAGGCGTTAGAATGTTGTTGGGCCGGACCACAGATGCCTCGGTAAGCTCCCACCCTGCGTTTTTCAAAGCCCCTCTGGGGGATTCGATTCGCATGATCAGCTTGTCTTCATGGTCGAGCCGAAACACGCTGATATCGCGAATATGCAGTTGCCCCTGAGTTACCTGTACGTCCCCCGCATGCAGCATGGTTACGCCGTGCGGGTCGTATTGTGTGTCTGCCTGACGCAGCCACAGTGAACCGCCTGAAAGGCTGAGAGGCCCTCCGTCGGAGCGGAGGTACTGCTGGTCCAGATCCGCAGCGCGGCGGTACATGACGGAGGAAAGGGGGGAGATGACGCATGTGGCCGTAATGCCAAGCAGAATGGCGCAGGCCAGAGGTGCTGCCAGAAACTGCCAGACCGAAAGCCCCGCCGCACGCGCGACTATGAGCTCGGATGAGCGCGTCAGCCGCCAGAAACACACAATGCCGCCCAGCAGAATGCCAAATGGCAGAATTTCCATGGCAAAATAAGGTACGTGCAGCCCGGCAATTTCCGTCACGATGTTGGAGGAAACTTCAGGGCGGGAGGAAACCCGGCGGAACAGGTCAATCAGGTCAAACAGGCAGATAATACCCGTCAGGGCCGCAATCATGGTCAGCACGCACAGCAGGAACTGCCGCGCAATATAACGCGAGAGGGTGACGGCAACGATCATGCGTTCGGGCGTCCTCTCATGCCTGCTGGGGCTGGCGGCGGTTGGCTTTTATTTCCGGCATGAACAGCAGATAGGCACAGACCAGCCCGGGCAGCGTGGCAAAGAGCGGAATAAGGGGAATAAGCCGCATGTTGCGCCCGGCCAGATTTTGCAAAAGCATGGTTACGGCCAGCAACCCGACAACACACAGCACCGCCACAAGCGGGCGCGTTACGCTGCCATGGCGCGAGAATGCGCCCCGGAGCATGGCAAACATGCCGATCATGGCAAAGGAAAAACAGGTTAGCGGGGAGGTCAGGCGCCGCCAGCCTTCAACCTTGAACTTGCCCGTATCCCGTGCCGAGACAGCGCTGGGGTCGGGGGAGAGCAGCTCGGAGAGGGACATCTCGGCTGAATCACGCAGATGCTGGCTGGATGGGTGTGCGGTAGAAAAATCCATGGTGTCCTGTTTGAAAACCAGCATGTTCAACCGGCCGGTTTTGCGGTCGAGAACCTGACGGGACCCATCATAAAGCACAACGCGCGGCACGTCATTGACCATGACCATATTGCCGTGGCTGGCCAGAATTGTGGCATGGTTGTCGGGTTGCCGGTCATCTTCCACCAGAATACCCCACAGAACCCCATTCTGGTCGCGCGAGCGGATATAGACGGTCATGGTGTTTGATACTTTTGTAAAAACACCATCCTGCAGCATAAAAGCCGCCATTTTGTTCCGGATCTGGAGCTCGTACTGGCGGAACGCATGGTAGGAGGAGGGGACAATCCACACGTTGAGCACAAATACAATCAGGGTGGAAAGTGCCGCGCAGATTAGCCCCGGTCGCGCCAGAGAGAAGGGGGAAAGCCCCGCAGCCTGCATGACCGTAAGTTCACGGTCGCTGGCCAGACGCTGGTAAACAAACAGGCTGACAATAAAGGTGGTAATGGGCATGACCACCGCCACAAAGGACGGCAGCAAAAGACTGGTCAGTTCTATGAACACACGCAGGGACAGGCCCCTGTCCACAACCAGCGACACAAAATGCAGGGACTGCATGAGCCAGATCAGTGCCGCCAGCCCGCCCGTAGTGGCTGCCAGCGCCACCAGCAACTGGCGCAGCACGTAGCGGTCCAGCGTTAAAAAGTGGTGTTGGAGCCACAGAAGAAGGGAGCGGACAGTCATGCTCTCGGTTATCTACCTCTGTGGTGTCAGAGGCAACAGCCCGGGCTGTAATCGGTCTATAAAATAGAGACGATAGAACCCCTTGACCGGACTAGAACATCAGCATGACACCGCCAGATGCGGTGTTGTCGCTCTCCTTGCTGCCCCCATGTGCGGAGGAGGACGTGTGGGAATATTCGCCAACCACGGTCAGCCAGTCGGTCATCTGGTAATAGGCGGCCCCGACCTCGGACTGGTTGCGGCGCACAAGCCCCGCAGAACCCGCCTGACTTTCCAGAGCCGTATTTTCCCCACCAGCCAGATACAGGTTGCTTACGCCATAGCTGCCAACCAGACGGAATTTTTTGGTAATATGATAGGCGCCCTGCACGTAATACCCTTCCGAGTCACGTTTGCGGCCACTGGCATCCACACCATCAAAGAACAGGCCGGTCGTGCCCAGCCCGCTGCCACGGTAGTAGTAGGCAACGCCTTCAAGCGGCCCGTAGGTGACCTTGGTGCCAATATCCCCCGCTTCCACCATCGCGCTGTGGTGCTGGTCGGAGCTGAGCAGGGGTGTTTTGCCATCTGCCTGCAGGCTGCTGAGTCCCTGCATGTGCTGGATCAGGAAGCTGGCCCAGATGTGGAACTGCACATCGGAGACGGAAAAATCATACACGGCGCGGCCCTGCACCATGGGGGAGGAATGCTGGGTGGACCCGGCCGAATACTGGCTGGCAGCGGAGGCCGCAGTGGGGTTTGTGGCATCGGCGTAGCCAAATTCATCCAGCGGCTGGAAAATACCCACTGACCCCTGAAAACCGCCCAGCTTGGGGGAAGTATAGGAGATCTGGGGGATCCAGTCCGCGTACACATAACCCACGCCAATACGGCCCAGCGATGTATTGGCAGGGGAGGCATTGCTGCCTGTGGAACCAACACTGAGCAGGGTTGCATCGTTCATGATCGCATCGCTGGCGAACAGGGCCAGATCACGACCGATCTTGAAGGTCCCCATGTCCTTGTTGCCAAAGGTCATGTACACCTGACGAAGGTCGATGCCTGCCGTGCCCAGCCCCACGGGGCTACCGCCGGAGTTGGCGTTAAAGGCGGCAGGTTTGGCGTTGTCCAGCCCCGGATACATGCCCAGAACAGCGGAAATATCCATACCCTGCTGCACGGTGTTCATTTTGAGAATAAACCCGGCAGGCAGCAGCCCGTTCCTGACTGCGGAGGAATCAAAGCCCGAAGACCCGGAGGAAACACCACCGGCAACAGGGCGGCCACCCGCAGGGCTGTTATAGGTGTAAAAACCGTTCACAAAGCCTGAAAGGTTGATGTCTATGGGGCCAGCTTTAAAGGTCAGCCCCTTGCCCGGCACATATTTGGCAACGCGTACAAAATTGCCGCTATCCAGCGCTTTGGCGGCTTCCTGTGCGGAGCGCGCGCTGGCTTCTGCCCGGGTGGCGGCATCTTCTGCTCGCAGGGATATGTCGTTTTCACCCGCGCCGGGATCAAAGCGGATACCTGGCTCATAGCCCGATTGCGCACCATGGGCTGCATGCGCCATGGCCGTGCGCGTGCCGCCGGAAGCTACATGGGCCGGGCGTGTTGCACGGGGTTCAGCCGCAAGGGCGGCATGGTGGACATGCTTGGCCAGAAGTGTGTCATATTCATGTCTGGTCAGGCTGCCCTTGGCACGCAGAACATCCAGCAGGTCTGCGTAGTCATCCGCGTAGGCAAGCGTGGGGAGCATATAAGGCACCCCGGCAACTGATGCAGCCATGACAGTAGCCAACAGTGCCTTTTTTCGCGATGCCATGAACTGTGTACTCCCTTGAATTCTCATGTTCTCTGTGGAAGCCAAGGCTTGCTGTCGTCAATATGTGGATAATGGGCGGCAAGGCTGCGCAGGCGGTGCGGTTGCCCCCCGTTTTTGGGCGTTCTGATATGCGCGCATTGGGTGGCGTGTACCCCGGTTGTGTGTGGAGCCCGCTGGATGCTGCGTTATTTCAGTTAAAATAGTGTAATATTTTCAGGGATTTATATAATTTTTAGCATATGTGGGCCGGGAAAAATTCTGTTTGGAGATGAGCCAGTAGCGGATAGCCCGCGCCACAGAACGGGGTGGAAAAGTTGAAAAACAGGTGAAGGATGGTTGCCTCGGGTCGTGGCTCATCACGCAATGTTTATCGTTATAACAAGGGGTTCTGGCGCTTCCGGTTGGTTCGGAATCATAACGGGCATGGCGTAGGCCGCGTGTTGGTATGCGTTAAAACCTGTTTGGGATAAGCCGGAAAGACACGTAATGTGGATGCAATACCCGACTGCGGCAGGCAGGATGGGGGCTGTTCCGGTCTGGCTGTTGGGTCAGGCGTATTCTGCCAGGGAAGAAAACCAGAGCGTGTTGGTGGACGACAAAAACAACAAGACCGACGGGGCCAACCCCGTATCCGCCCATGTAACCGTACCCGATGAAGCCTTGCCCGCCTATGCAGGCAGGCCGGTACGCTTTTTGCTGCGCTACATGCGGGCAAGGCCAGTGGGGCATACACTGGTTTTTGGGGCCGTGGGTGGGGCCATAAGCTGCATTGTGCTCTCCTCCTACGGTATTCGCCATCTGGTGGACCTGATGACCAGCCACTCCGGCGCGGCTGCGGTTTCGGGCGTATGGGCCGCCGTGGGGGTGCTGATCGGGCTGATCGTGGCGGACAACATATGCTGGCGTATTGCAGGCTGGTTTGCCGCCCGGACATTTGTGGCGGTTACGGGGGATATACGGCAGGACCTGTTCCGGTTTTTAACGGGCCACTCTCCAGCTTATTTTGCTGATCGTATGCCCGCCTCCCTTGCCGCGCGTATTGCAACGGCGGGGAATGTCAGCTTCACCATTGAGAATATGCTGGCATGGAACGTGCTCCCGCCCAGCCTGAATGTGCTGCTCTCTGTGGTGCTTATGCTCTCGGTCAGCCTGACCATGGGTGGGGCGACTGTTCTGCTGGCTGGCGGTTTGTGCCTGATCATGTTCCGTTTAGCACTCAAGGGGCGCAGGCTGCATGGGCATTACGCGGTGGCCGCCGCCGGGCTGGAGGGGGAGACACTGGATGTTATGGGCAATATTGCCCTTGTCCGTGCCTTTGGTATGCGCAACCGCGAACGCCAGCGCTTTAATGCCCTGACCGAGCGGGAAATGGGAGAGCGGCTCAAATCCCTGCGCTATATGGAACAGCTCCGTATGATTCATGCGGGCATGACCGCTGTGCTCACAACGGGCCTGCTGGTCTGGGCCGTTCTGCTGTGGCAGTGGCAACAGGCCAGTGTGGGGCAGGTGGTTATGGTGATCACGCTGGGCTTTGCCATTCTGCATGGCACGCGCGATCTGGCTCTGGCACTGGTGGAAACCATTCAGCACAATGCGCGCCTGTCCGAGGTGCTGTCCTCCCTGCTGGTACCGCATGACATGCCCGACCCGCAGGTTGCCGCCGACCTGCCCAGCCCCGTGCGGGGTGATGTCCGCTTTGGCGATGTAACCTTTGCCTACCCCGGAGGGGAGCCGGTTCTGGCGCATTTTAACCTGCACATTGCCGCAGGGAGCCGTGTGGGGCTGGTGGGGCGTTCAGGCTCGGGCAAAAGTACGGTGCTGGCCCTGTTGCAGCGCATGCGTTTTGTGCAGTCCGGCTCCATACTGATCGACGGGCAGGACATCCGGGAACTGACAGATGACGCCCTGCGGGCCTGCCTGTCTGTTGTGCCGCAGGATGTCTCGCTTCTGCATCGCAGCGTGATGGAGAACATCCGCTACGGTCGGCCCGATGCGAGTGACGAGGCCGTGCGCGCCGCTGCCGCCGCCGCCGGATGTGCCACGTTTATTGATGCCCTGTCCGAAGGGTTTGAGACAATTGTGGGGGATAGGGGGGTCAAGCTCTCGGGCGGGCAGCGCCAGCGTATTGCCATTGCACGGGCCTTTTTGCGCAATGCCCCTATTCTGATCCTGGACGAAGCAACCAGCGCGCTGGATACGGAAAGCGAGGAGCACGTCCAGCGCGCACTGGACCGGCTTATGGTGGGGCGCACGGTTATTGCCGTGGCGCACCGCTTGTCCACCCTACGAAACTTTGACAGAATCGTTGTTATGCAGGATGGCAGAATTGCAGAGGACGGCTCTCCTGCGCAACTTGAGCAGCAGAATGGTCTCTACAGTCAGTTTCTGAACAGGCAAATGGCACATGCGCAATGACATTTAACACCATCACCATTCCAGCGCAGGGTGAGAGCAGGCCCGAAGGGCGGGGCGCTCTGGCGGCGTATGCCTACCAGCAGATCCGTGACCAGTTGATTTATTGCCGGTATCAGGGTGGGGAGCGGCTGGTGCTGCGCCCACTGGCTGCATCGCTGGGCTTAAGCCCAACCCCTGTGCGTGAGGCCCTGCTACGCCTTGTATCCGAGCAGGCACTGGTGCTGGATGAGCGCAATACGGCGTGTGTCCCGCTGACTTCCCGCCCTGTTTTTCTGGATATTCATGGGGTGCGCGAAGTGCTGGAAGAGCGCGTAACCCGCGATCTGGCCGCCCATATCACGCCCGAGCAGATTGCCGTGCTTGAAGAAAAGCACGCGGCATTTATTGCCGCGTATGAGGCGGGTGAGCCGCATGCAACGGCCATAACCAATGTGTATTTCCATAGCACCGGGGCTGGTTTTTCAAGGCTGTCGGTTACTGTGGGGCTGATCCGGGGGCTATGGACCCGCATGGGACCAATTTATGCCGCCGCCAATGGCCTGCCTACCATAAGCCCTGCCAACCCCGACCACCCACACCTGCAACTGCTTCAGGCCTTCCGGGCGGGGGATGCGGATGCCGCGGTAAAAGCCCTTAAGCGGGACTTCATGCAGGCTAAGGAATGGCTGGAGCCTCTTCTGCCCGGCTAAGGCGCTTTTATGGCCTATGTATGAAAAACGCCCTGTTCGCACCATACCAGAGATATGGCGCGAGCAGGGCGTTTGCGTACTGGCAGCATAACAGACCGCTTGGGCCTGCTATGCTGGGGCATAATAGGTGCTGTCAGTCTTTTTTGGCGTTTTCGGCCCTGTCGGTCAGGCCGGGAACTTCCACATCAATTTCCAGCACCGAACATTGCGCGCCACGGTCCATTTTAATCTGAACCTTGTCCTGATCGACCGCGACATGCCGTTTGATCACTTCCATGATCTCACGGTGCAGCTTGGCAAGCAGGTCATCCTTGCCATCACCAACAGCAATACGTTCGTGCGCCAGCAAAATCTGTAGCCGATCGCGCGCAACCGGCGCCGAGGAGCGGCGCTTGAAAATGCTGGAGAGGAATGTCATGCGACTCTCCGTTTGAACAGCCAGTCAAACAGGCCCTTGCGTTCTGTGGGAATGGTGACTTCCACCTTCTCTCCCATCAGGCGGCGAGCGGCTTCGGTATAAGCGCGGGCTGGCGCGCTATCCGGTTCTGCAATGGTTACGGGCGCACCCACGTTGGATGCCTTGAGCACATCTGCGCTTTCGGGGATAATGCCCAGCAGCGGGATGGACAGAATTTCCAGCACATCGTCCGTGCCCAGCATGTCGCCACGGGCGGCACGCTGCGGGTCGTAGCGGGTGATCAGGAGGAACTTCTCCATTTTTTCACCGGCTTTGGCTTTTTCTGTTGTGCTGTCCAGCATGCCGATAATGCGGTCACTGTCACGCACGGAGGAGACTTCGGGGTTGGTCACGATCACGGCCATGTCGGCGTGGTGCATGGCCATTTGTGCGCCGCGCTCAATCCCTGCGGGGCTGTCACAGATCACCCAGTCAAACTTTTTGCTCAGGTCGGCAATAACCTTGGCCACACCTTCTGGCGTCAGGGCGTCCTTGTCGCGCGTCTGGGACGCGGGGAGGAGGGAGAGCGTATCAACCCGCTTGTCCTTGATCAGGGCCTGAGCAAGGTTGGCGTCCCCCTGAATAACGTTGATCAGGTCAAACACCACGCGGCGTTCGGCCCCCATGACAAGGTCGAGGTTACGCAGACCAACGTCGAAATCCACCAGAACCACGCTCTGGCCAGCTTTGGCCAATGCTGCCCCAAGAGCTGCGGTGGTGGTGGTCTTGCCGACACCCCCTTTGCCTGACGTGACGACCAGAACCTTTGCCATCAGTCTTCCTCTTCCTTATGCAAGCCGGTAAAGGCGCGCGCTTTATGCCACGGCCCAATCTGGGTGAGACATTACAATCTGTGCGCGAAAATGAAACGTATAATGTGACATTAATACGGCTTTTGTAGCATGTTTTATTCAAACCCGCATCAGGGTAGGGGTTTGAATACCAGAGTTTCCCCCGCAAGCATGACCTGTGTGGGTTTGCCGGTGCATTGTGCGTCCATTTCTTCCGCCGTGGCGTAGAATCCGTCTATGGCAACAAGCTCGGCGGCAAGGTTGCGGGTAAAAATCCGGGAGTCCGCATTGCCGCCAATGCCAGCAATGGCGCGGCCCCGCAGTGCGCCATAAATATGCACGGACCCGCCAGCTGTGACTTCCGCCCCCGAGGACACGGCCCCCAGAATAACCACATCCCCATCAGGCCAGATAATGTGCTGGCCGGAGCGCACGCTTTCTTCCACCACAAGGGTAGGGGCCAGTGTTGGGTTTTTTTCCCCTTCCGGGATGCTGACCGGGCCGGAGGCGCGCCCACCCATCGGGCTTTCCGGCCATGCCCAGTCGGCTACGGCAGGCCAGGACCTGTCTCCCCCTTCTATGCCCAGTACGCGTATGCCGCGTTCTTGCAGGGCGGGCAGGAGGTGGGGCAGGTCGGGTGTGTCTGCCTGCATGAGGCTGAGGTCCAGAATAACAGGCTTGCCCGCAAAAAAGCCCACTGCGCGCTGGATCTGGTGGTCCAGTGCGGCCAGCCAGTCCACCAGCGGTGTTTCCGGTGTGAGGGTCAGGGCCAGAAAGGAGCGCCCAGACATACGGATGCGGGAGGAATTGGAATGTGTGCCGGACAACGAACAGATGCTCTCTCAAAAACAGGAACGCCAGTTAGCGTGTAGAATAACAGAGTTGTATTGCAACAGAGAAGTTTGTGTTGCGGGTTAGTTTTTGCCGCACAAAAGGAATATGTGGAAATTGATGGGCTTTGCCCGGTTTTCCCTCTGGCGTGGCTGCATGCAATGGCATAAAGCACTAGGGTATGCGTACCCTGTTCCATTTCCCCCTTTCTCCAGCCAGCCGCACGGTGCGCCTTGTGCTGGGTGAAAAACGCCTGCCGTTTGAAGCCATTGTTGAACGCCCGTGGGAAAAACGCCCTGAGTTTCTGGCGCTCAACCCTGCGGGTGATGTGCCCGTTCTGGTGGAAGATAACGGATTGATCGTACCCGATGTGTACGTGATCAGCGAATATCTGGAAGAGGCGTATGCCGATATTCCCCTGCTGGGCCGCACACTGGCCGAGCGGGTGGAAGTGCGCCGTGTTGTCGCGTGGTTTGAAACGCTGTTCGCCCGCGAAGTCTCAGGCCGGTTTATTGATGAACGGGTGATGAAGCGCCTGAGCGGGCGCGGCAACCCCGACGGCGGTGCCCTGCGTGAGGCCTATGCCTCCATGCGTCCGCTCATGAAATACGTGAACGACCTGGCCGAAAACAGGAGCTGGCTGGGAGGGCACTTTTTATCCCTTGCCGATTTTACGGCGGCAGCACACCTGTCCTGCCTCGATTTTATTGGCGACATAGACTGGGCCAAGGTGCCCGCCGTGCGTGACTGGTACGCCAAAATGAAGTCCCGCCCGTGTTTTCGCCCACTGCTGAACGACCGGGTTTCCGGCATTACGCCGCCTGATTACTATACCAATCTGGATTTCTGATACTTTGACACAAAAAAACGTAACGCCGATGTTTGATGTTCTTGTCATCGGTGGGGGAGCGGCCGGGTTAATGGCCGCCCTGACGGCAGGCCAGCATGGCCGCAGCGTAGCAGTGCTGGAGCATGGGCCGGAAGTGGGGCGGAAAATCCTTATTTCTGGTGGTGGGCGGTGTAACTTTACCAACCAGACCATGCGGGCCGACCGGTTTTTGTCCGCTAACCCGCATTTTGTAAAATCGGCCATCAGCCGGTATCAGCCCAGCCATTTTCTGGACCTGCTGGCCAAGCATCGCATTGCCTGGCACGAGAAAAAATTCGGCCAGCTTTTTTGCGATAATTCCGCACATGATATTGTGCAGATGCTCCTCAACGAGTGTGCCGCAGCCCGTGTGCGGATCCTGACCGATGTGCGGGTTTATGATGTCAGCAAATCTGATGTGTTCCGGGTCCAGACCTCCCGGGGGGATATGACCGCCCGTTCCGTGGTGCTGGCAACGGGTGGGCTGTCTATTCCCAAACTGGGGGCCAGCCGCTTTGCGTATGAAATGGCGCGGCAGTTTGGCCTTGCGGTTATTCAGCCCGAACCCGCTCTTGTTCCGCTGACCTTTGGTGGGGAGAGCGAGGAATGGGTGCGCTCACTGGCCGGGCTTTCGCTCCCCGTGCGGGTCACATGTGGCAAAACCACGTTTGAGGAAGCCCTGCTGTTCACGCATCGGGGCATGTCTGGCCCGGCCTTGTTGCAGATTTCCTCCTACTGGTCGGCGGGGCAGCCCCTGTTTGTGGACTTTCTGCCGGGGCAGGATATTGCCGCCCTGCTCATGAAGCTGAAAAAGGAAGGCTCCAAAGCCAAGGGTGCTGGGGCACTGGCACGCTGGCTGCCGCAACGTCTGGCCCACGCCATGGTGGAACTGGGCGCGTCCGAGCGTACACTGGCGGAATGGGCCGACCGGGACATCCGGCTTATGGCGCAGCGGGTCCACAGCATGGAGCTTAAACCGCAGGGGACGGAAGGCTTTGCCAAGGCCGAGGTCACGCGCGGAGGGGTAGATACCAAAGCCCTGTCTTCTCGCACCATGGAGGCGCAATCCGTGCCGGGGCTATATGTGGTGGGCGAAGCCGTGGACGTAACGGGCTGGCTGGGGGGCTACAACTTCCATTGGGCATGGGCCAGCGGCCATGCCGCAGGCGAGGTTGCGGGCGCGCTCTAGCCTGCCGCGGCACCCCGGCCCGCAAGGGAGCCGGGGTGTTTTTTTTATGCTTCTTTTGCTTCTGCCGCCAGTTCCAGCGTGCGCGCATAGACCGTGCGTTTGGGCAGGCCCGCTGCTGCGGCTGCCAGTGCTGCGGCATCCTTGACCGAATGCGTGCCCAGCAGGGCGCGTAATGTGGTGTCCAGATCATCAGCGGACGTTTCAACTTCCGGGGCCGGGCCGAGCAGTACGGTAATTTCGCCCCGTGGTGGGGTCTCGGCATAAAACGTGGCCAGTTCTTCTGCTGTGCCGCGCTTGACCTCCTCAAACCGTTTGGTCAACTCCCGCGCTACGGCACAGGGGCGGTCGGGACCGAATACGCTGGCCATGTCTGCCAGTGTTTCCGCTAGGCGGTGGGGGGCTTCATGCCAGATCAGCGTTGCACTCAGCCCTGCGCGTTCGGCTGCGTGCAGCCGGGCGAATGTTTCTTTCCGCGCGGCGGAGCGGGGGGGCGGAAAGCCCACAAACATATACGGGTGGGGCGGCAGGCCGGACAGGACAAGGGCCGTCAGTGCCGCGTTGGGGCCGGGGACAACGGTTACGGGAATATCGGCATCAATGGCGGCGCGCGTCAGCCTGAATCCGGGGTCCGAGAGCAGGGGCATACCTGCGTCGGATACAAGGGCAATCTGTGCCCCTTCGCTTAAGCGGCGGATCAGGTTGGGTACGCGCTGGCGCTCATTATGTTCATGCAGGGCTTCTGTCCGGACAAAAATCCCCCGGTCCGCCAGCAGGCGGGCTGTCATGCGGGTATCTTCACACAAAACCAGATCGGCCCGGGCCAGTGCCTCCGCCCCTCTGGGGCTGAAATCCCCCAGATTGCCAATAGGGGTCGCAACCAGCACAAGCCCACCTGAAAAACGCGCATGACTTGGCGCATGTCCTTCGGTATGCAAAGGTTCGATCCCATTGGAAGACGGTGCCTCGGACGGGGTGTTGGTAGAGGATGATCTGGATGATGACGCGTGCATACTCGCTCCTGTCAGGGCTTTCCCGTCAAGGTCTGGCGGCAAACCGGGCATTGTGCAAGACCGGAGTGGCTGCCCTTGGCGTAACAGGGCTGATCCTTGCCGGATGTGCCGACCAGTCCGGAACACCGGGTATGGGTGCGGTGAGCGCGCCAGCCACGCAGGCCACCAGCCACAAGGTTGGAGTGCTGCTGCCGTTGGGTGGCAACAATGCAGCCCTTGGCCACGAACTGCTTGCCGGTGTGCAACTCGCCCTTGGGGGGGAAGGACTGCCCCCCGATATGCAGATGGATGTGCATGATACGGCAGCCATAGGGGGCGCTGCTTCGGCCACGTCTGCCGCCTTGCAGGCCGGGGATGGTATTCTGCTTGGCCCGCTGACCAGTGGAGACACCGCAGTAGCGGCCCCCGCGGCACAGGCGGCAGGTATTCCCGTGCTGGCCTTTACCAGTGACATTACACAGGGGCGGCCCGGTGTGTGGGTTATGGGCATTACCCCCGAGGAGCAGGTGCAGCAGCTTGTTGCGCAGGCCAAGCGGGACGGGCGGCAGCATTTTGCGGCCCTGCTGCCCGATAATGCTCTGGGCCACGCTATGGGGAATGGTCTTGTCAGCGCCTGCCGTGATCAGGGTCTGGCAGCACCCACCATAGCCTACCATAACGGCACGGCAGACGGGATTACCCAGACGCTGCGCCAGCTATCGGGCTATGATGCGCGCGTTGCCGCAGTCAAGCAGGCCATGCCTTCAAACCCCGTACCCGGTGCCACCACAACAAGCGGTAACCCCAGTGAAGTATCCGGCCTGACCGAACTGCCAAAGGTTGCGCAGTTGCCTGCCAGTCTGGCGGCAGCCCTTGGGCAGGACCCCAACCAGCCTGCGGCCCCCATTGCCCAGCCGGGGCAGGCACCCAATGGTGCGGCAACCCTTGTAGCCCCGGCAGCCCCGCAGGTTACACTGGGCGCTCCGCCGTTTGATGCCCTGTTGCTGGCCGATATTGGGCTGGGGCTGAAAAACGTGCTGGATGCGCTGGTTGTTACGCAGGTTAATATGCCTGATGTCCGCATTATGGGGCCGGGGTTGTGGGCATCTTTTGCCTCCAAGCTCGGGGCGATCAAGGGGGCGTGGTATGCGGCACCTGACCCCACCTCCCGTCAGGCTTTTGTCACGCGCTTCATGGCGCGTAATCACCACATGCCCAAGCCACTGGCTGATATGTCGTACGATGCGGCAACCGCAGCGCTGACCGTGGCTCGCAGCGGCGTACCCGGTTACCCCGCTGAATCCCTGACGCGTCCAGGTGGTTTTGCCGGGGTGGATGGCACGTTTACCCTGTTGCCGGATGGGCGCGTACGCCGCGCACTTGGGGTGTTTGAGGTTATCGGGAACGGGAGCGACGCCCGTATGATTTCAACCCCGGTGCAGGCACGGACCGGCACATCCGGCTAAACCGTTCCAGCCAGAACAGACCAAACAAGGCGGCCCGGCATATGTGCGGGCCGCCTTTTTTGTTGGATGGCTCAACGCCGGTGTGCGGCCATGTCTGCCAGCGCCTGCGCGACGCGTACCATAACATCATCCCAGTGGCGGGGTGTGGTCTGGCGGATAATGCGCAGGGTTGGGTACCATGGGGTATCCTCCCGCCCATGCAGCCAGCGCCAGCAGTTATCGTAACGGTCCATCAGCAGGACGGGTTTGCCCAGCGCCCCGACCAGATGAACAACCGAGGTATCGACCGTTACCACCACGTCCAGCCCCATGATCAGGGCTGCCGTGTCATCCAGAGTGTGCAGGCTGTCCGTCGGGTCGTAGAGCATCATACCTTCTGGTGGGTCCATCATCTGTTCAGCGTAAGGCCCTTTTTGCAGGCTGATCAGATTAATGCCCGGTATGGCCCCTAATGGAGCAAGGGTGTGCAGGTTCATGGAGCGCTTGCGGTCAATCATATGGGCAAAGTGGGAGGTCGGGCGTGGCGCCCCTCCCCAGACCAGCCCTACATTCAGTTTGCCATTCATGGGCAAAAGCGGGGCCAGTGCCACAACCTTGTGGCTGTTGGCCCGGATATACGGCACGGGGGTACCCCATGGCTGCGATGTTGCGGCAAAAACCCGCGGCAGGCTGATAAAGGGGCAATGCCAGTCATAGGCCGGGGTCGTGCCGCCAACCTGCACCGTGTGTACCCCCGGCATGTTGCGGCACAGGTCCGCCAGTGCTTCTGGCACCCACAGGTGGGTTATGGCGCCACGTTCGGCCAGTGGGCGAACATAGCGCGCAAACATGAGCGTATCCCCCAGCCCTTCCTCGTGCGTGATCAGGATACGCTGGCCGCTCAGGTCGGTGTTGGGGCCAAGGGTTGGCAAAAGGCGTTCCATGGGCAGGCTGGTGTGCCCGGGGAGCTGGAAGCGCCATTCATGCTCGCGCCAGCCCTGAGCGTACTGGCCAGCCTTGAGCAAGGCAACGGAGTGGTTGACCCTGATCCGGGCATCCTGCGGGCGCAGGGCCAGTGCTTGGGCAAAATAACCAAAAGACTGCTCCATATGCCCCTGTGCTGCCAGAACGGAGGCAATATTGGCCAGAGTGGGTACATCTTTGGGGGTATGGGGCAGGCATGCCATGAGGCATTGCAGGGCGGTGTCCAGCGCCCCGCTTTCGGTATACGCCATGGAGAGCAGGTTATGGGCAAGCATGTCCTGCGGGTGCTTGGAGGTTGCTTCTGTCAGCGTGGTTATGGCGGCCTCGAACTGGCCTGTCTGGACCAGCAGATCGCCCAGAGCCGTGTGTATGCGTGTGTCTGCCGGGGCAAGACGGGCTGCCGCGCGGCAGACGGCAATGGCGGAAGGGCGCTGGTCCAGAGCAGCCATGATCTCGCTCAGGTCCTGTAAGGGGTGCTGGCTGCTGGGGTTGCGCAGGCCAATGTCCGCCAGAATTTGGGCGGCTGCGTGGCTGTCTCCCTCCCCACACAGGCAGAAGGCGTGCAGGATCAGGGCCTGTTCGTTCTGTTGCGCCACAAGGGGGGCCAGCAGGGCACGGGGCTGGCTGAACTGGCCTGCCTGAATGGCCTGCATGGCGTGGCGCAGTGTTGTAAGTTCCGTGCCGGGTGTTGTGGAGGGCGGGCGCATGGTTGTGTTCCGCATGGTTATGGGGCGGGCGGTAAAAACACACGGTTTCTGGCGGGGTATAAAAAACCCGGCAGGGCTGTGTGCCATGCCGGGTCAGGGTAAACTGGACCAGAAGAAAAACGCGCTTTGGCCAAAAAGCTCAGGCGGCTTTCATGACCGCGGTCAGTTCTTCTAGAACCGCGTTGGGTTCTTTCTTTTCCAGCACGGCAACTTCCGCCACAAAACGCTCCTGTGCGGCTTCGAACAGTTTGCGTTCGCTAAAGCTGCCATCCAGACTATCCACGTTGCGGCGCAGGTCACGCAGAACTTCGGCAATCTGTACCAGATCACCGGAGTTGATTTTTTCCTGATACGCAACAGCCCGGCGGGCCCACATGCCTTTGCTGACATGCGGCTTGCCTTTGATGATGGACATGGCTTTGTCCACAATCTCGCGCGAGACAATCTTGCGCAGGCCAGACTTGCGGGCCTTGGAAAGCGGGATACGCAAGGTCATCTGGTTGCCGGGGAAGGAAATCTGGATCACTTCCAGCTTTGTCCCGGCAATTTCGTCAATCCCGATCCGGTCTACACGCCCGACGCCGTGAGCGGCATAGACAATGGAATCCCCTTCCTGAAAAGGGTCTTCGTCTTTCACCTTGGTTTTGGCCTGGGCCGCAGTGGTGGCGGCAGCGGTGCGTGCCATTGCATCTGTCACGCCGCCTTTTGGAGGTGTTCTAAACGTGTTCATGGTCGAGACCTGTAGCATAAAATGCGCTGTTTGTCTGCAATATAAAGAATAGGGGCGGCAATGCTCTTATTGCTGGACGCCGTTTTGTGTCTGCAGGGGTGGTGCGGTCTGGTCACCCGTGGGCTGGACCACATCAATTTCAATATTACGGGCCATGGTTGCCATGGGCAGCGCGTGCGGAGTGCCCGAAAAAGGGTTTTGCAGGTCGTCTGCACTCTTGTCCAGAATAAGGAACAGGCACCCCACAAGCGATGACCCAAGGGGGGTAATCCATTCCAGCGTCTGCACCATGGAAAGGGGCAGAACAATACAGAAAATATTGACCAGCGCGCGCGGCAGGGCGGAAAACTGCATGGGCAGGGGGGTGTTGCGAATACGCTCCAGCCCGCCCTGTGCGTTGGCAATGTCGGACAGGATGCGGTCAATCTGGCCATGAACGGCGCCATCTATGCCCTTGCGGGTGACTTCCTCCGTCACGCCCAGACCAATCTGGTAGAGAATGGCGTTGGGTTTGTTGCGGTATGGCTCAATGGCTTTGAGCATGTGGGGGGGCAGCAGGCGCTCCACATCCGCGCTGGCATCAACCGGGCCAAGCGCCATGCGCAGGGCGTGGGGGTAGGCGGCAATGGCGTACATCAGGTCATGCCGGTCGCCCAGCAATGTGCCGGCCTGCCGGCCAAAGGAGCGGCAGTTATTGGTAATGGCGCCCCATAATGTGCGCCCCTCCCACCACCGCGCATACGCACTGTTGGAGCGAAAGCCCATGAACAGCGCCAGTGCCGAACCAATAAGGGAGACGGGCAGGCTGGGCTGTTCCATCCATTCCTGATGGAAAATCTGAAAAAGAATGACAACAACCAGATCCCACGCAGCCATAAGCAGGATGACCATAAGGATTTCCCGCGTGATAATGCGTAAGCCGACCTTCTGGTCAACGATCATTCAAAAATCTCCGGTTTCTGTGTCACTGGGCGGAATGCCCGGTGCCATTTTAACACACAATACATCGCAGGGTTGCCAGTGCGATTATGGTTTGTGCATGCTGGGTAATGGTAAGCATGAGCACGTATGGCTGACCAGATGAAAAGGGTCGTGGGGATGACGGAAACAACAGGGCTGACACTGCTGGAAGAACACCGGGCGCATGGTGGGCGCGTGATGTTTTACGAACATGCCTCCAGCGTGCTGGGGTTGCCCGCGCGTTTTGGCGTGTTTTTGCCACCAGCGGCAGAACAGGGTGGCAAAGTGCCGGTTGTGTATGCTCTGGCCGGGCTGACCTGCACACAGGAGACTTTTCTGATCAAGGCAACAGCACTGGCCGAAGCCGCCCGGCTGGGCGTGGCTCTGGTTACGCCAGATACCTCCCCCCGTGGTGCAGGTATTGAAGGTGAGAACACGGACTGGGATCTGGGAACAGGTGCGGGCTTTTACCTGGATGCAACCCGGCAGCCATGGGCACAGCATTACCGTATGGGCAGTTACATAGCACAGGAACTGCCTTTGCTGGTGGAAGCCGCCCTGCCACTGGATGGTGCAAGGCGGGGGATCATGGGGCATTCCATGGGTGGGCATGGTGCGCTGGTGCATGGTTTGCAGGCCCCCCTATTCTGGAAGTCCATTTCCGCCTTTGCGCCGGTTGTGCACCCTTCTGTTGTGCCATGGGGCAAAAAGGCGCTCTCCACCTATCTGGGGCCAGACCACGCGGCATGGCGCGCGCATGATGCCGTGTGCCTGCTGGAGGATGGCTATACCCATCCCGCTCCCATTCTGGTGGATACAGGGCTGGCCGACCAGTTCCTGCAACGCGAACTCCAGCCGTGGCACCTAGTAACCGCAGCAGAAAAAGCCGGGCAGGCCCTGATCTGCCGCGAGCATGAAGGGTATGACCATTCCTACTGGTTTGTGCAGAGCTTTGTGGCCGACCACCTGCGCCACCATGCGGGGTTGCTGGGGGCATAAGCTCCCGGCTCTGCACCTTTAAACCTGAAGTGAGGGGTTGTGCTTCATGCCCGCCAGTGCGCCCAGCCACTTCATGTATTCCATGCCCATCAGCCGCAGGGTGGACAGCCGCCACGGGTGGTCCATGGCAGGGGGCATGACCGGGTAAGGTGTTAAGGTCACATCGGGCAATGTGCGCCCGAGTTCGAGCATGGCGCGGCGCATATGGTAGCCTGCAGTAACAATAATCAGGCTGTTGATATGGTGGTCCGCAACCCACGCGGCAGTTTCGGTTGCGTTGCCAATGGTCGAGCGTGCCTGATAGCCCAGTGTAATGCGGGCGGCCATGTCTGGCGGGGTAGAGGCTGGCAGTAATGCGCGCACCGATGTCTGAAGGTCCACGCCGGAAATAAGCAGGCGAGCATCAGGGTTGCTGGCCAGCAGGCGGAGGGATGTTTCCACCCGCCCTGTGCCCCCGGTCAGGGCCACAATACCATCAGCATGCATGGTGGGGGCTGGGGGCTGGCGCGCATCATGGACAAACCAGACAAACCCGGCCAGCCAGCACCCGGCGGCCAGCAGGCAGGTTTTTTGCACCAGAGGCAGGAACCGCCGGGTCAGGCAGGGCAGGGGCGTGGCATTGCGCATTATGGGAGGCGGAGCAGCCACAGGCGTACCATGACCTGAGTTGTAAACCAGCAGATAAATGCTGCGGCAAAAGGCAGAAGTGCCAGTGCGCACAGCATGTCTGACGGTATGGTGTTTGCCAGTGCCTGCCAGTTCTGGGGCAATAGCCGGTCGGGCGTGGTGAGCGGCGCACTGGCAAAAGGGGCTGCCATCTGCAGGAGCAGCAACAGGGGCAGGCAGGCCATAAGGGTGCCGCTTAACCCACCACCAAAGCCAAGGGTTGCGGTCCGCCATGCAAAGCGGCCGGCAATATAACTGTCCGAGGCCCCAAGCCCGTGCAGGGTTTTAATAATATCCTTGCGTGTGGCAAGGCCGGTGCGCGTGGCAAGGCCTGTTATCATGGTGGCAATGCCGCCCACACTCAGCAGGGCCAGCCCCGCGCAGGCCAGCAGGCTGTTGGCCAGTGCCCGCAGGCGTTCGCCCCAGCGGGCGTTATGCTCCATAATGGTGCCGGGAACATGGGTGCCCAGTGCCTGCTCCAGTGTGGCAGGCACACTGGCGTCTGGTGGAAGTTTAACGCGGATAATTGCAGGCAGCGGCAGGGCAGAGCTATCTGTTTCCCCCAGCCACGGTTCCAGCAGGCGGGCCAGTTCGGGTGGGGTTAACTGGTGTACTTCTGTGCCGTCTGGCAGGCTGGCAAGGTCTGCCAGAACGGCCTGCACACGGGTTGTGGTGGCGCTGCCACCACCTTGTGCGGGCAGTGGAGCATTTGCATCTGGTACCTGAATGGTGAGCAACTGGGCAGCCCCCCCTGACCAGCGGGCGGAAAGTGCCCGCGCACCACTGGCCCCGGCCAGAGTGAGTGCCGCCAGAAAGCCCATCATGGCCACCAGCGCGAACAGGCTGCGATCCGGCAGGGCTTCGGAAAGGGAGAGGCCATCCTTACGGCCGGAAAAAGGCCGCGTCATACCTGTGCATCTCCCTCATCCACCAGCCGCCCACGTTCAAGGAACAGAAAAGGCCGTTCAAGCCTGCGCACCAGAGATTCGTTGTGGGTCGCCACAATAACCGTGGTGCCCATGGCGCTGAGTTCGGCAAACATATCAAGCAGGCGGCAGGCCTGACTTTCCTCCAGTGCATTTGTCGGTTCGTCCGCCAGAATAAGGCCCGGCCGGTGGATAATGGCGCGCGCAATGGCGGTGCGCTGCTGCTCCCCGCCTGAAAGCCGGGTGGCGGGAACATCCAGGCGCTCGCCCAGCCCCACCCATTTGAGAATGGCGTGAACCTCGTCCTGAATTTCGTCCTCAGGGCGGTTTTGCAGGCGCAGGGGCAGGGCCACGTTATCGGCCACGGACAGATCGGGCATGAGCTGATAGTCCTGATGCACCATGCCGATTCTGTGGCGCAGGCGCACAAGAGCTGCACGCTTTTCGTCCTGCGCAACGGTTTTACCCAGAATGGTCATCTGTCCGTCGGTTGGCAGGTTTTCAAGATGCAGCAGGCTGAGCAGGCTGCTCTTGCCCGCCCCTGAAGGCCCAAGCAGCCAGCGGAATCCGCCCTGCGGCACAGCAAAGGACAAATGGGCCAGAACAGGCCCGCTATCCTTTTTGCCCCGGCGCCAGGATACATTGTCCAGACGAATCATTTACCGCTTTCCGGGCAAAAAAGCACAAAAATAAGGCAGTTTAGTCATCCCTCAACTGTAGCGGATTGTTCCGTGCACTGTCGATTGAGAAGCGCCATTCAGTGCTGAATTGAAAAAGGCGCTCCGTGCCTTTAGGATCGGGGGCTGGCACGGATTGCCTTTTCCTGTGATAGGAAGGGGGGTTACGTTTGTCTTTCGCCCTGATGCCTAGCCTGCCGTTCCAGCCAGACCGGGGCAACAGGGAGAGGCCCTGCTAAGAGAGTGTTCATGAAGATTGTCTGTCCTTCCTGCGGTGCGGCATATCAGGTTCCCGAAGCTCTTCTGGCTAAAAGGCATACGCTCAAATGTTCGGCCTGCGGCGTTAAATGGCGGCTGACCCCGCCTGATGCACCCGAAGATGCCCCAGCAGGCACAATAGCCCCCGCAGCAGCCCCCGATGCCCCTCCCGCAGTAATAGCTGCACCTGTTGAGAACACTCTGGCAGAACCGCAGGCTCCATCACTGCCAGCCCAAAGTGATCCGGGTACACCAGAACACACCCCGGAGCCGGCGGATAACAAGGTAGAGCCGGTTGTGGCTCCCTTTGCTGCCCCTCCGGCAGAAGCCAAAAGTGTGCAGGTTGAACCGCAGGAGCCTGTGACCCCCGCTCCTGCACCTGCTCCCCTGGAGGCCGAAGCAGCCGGGGAGGGGGATAACGCCAGCGAACCCCCGATTGTTCCCGTACCATCTGCTCCGCAGGGGGATGTGCCCCTTGCACCCGCCCCCGTTCAGGCCGAAATCCAGCCAGAGCCAGAGCCAGAGCCAGAGCCAGAGCCAGAGCCAGAGCCAGAGCCAGAGCCAGAGCCAGAGCCAGAGCCAGAAGTTCCGGCCGTTGTTGCTCCCGTGGTTCCTGCTCCAGTGCCCCCCGCTGCACCGCTGGTTGCGCCTCCCGCACCAGCAACGCCTGTGTCTGCGGTTCCTGTGGCCGAGAGGGCAGCACCACCAGCCCCTACACTGTCACGCACAGTGCAAATGCCGGGCAGGCTGCCGCTGCGTGCGGAAACAGATAAAAAAGAGAGCGCACCACTCGCGGCCCATATTGCACGCCCGGCTTATAAGCTGGGCACAGGCTCTGCCTTGCAGATGGTGCGCGAAGCGGTTGCCAGCGTATCCAAACGGGCTGCCGGTACGGATATACGTGCCCTGCTGCAAAGCGAGCTGTTCTGGCGCAGGGCCTGGATTGCGAGTTTTGTGCTGGCCGCACTGGTTGTGCTGGGGGCATGGCACTGGTGGGCGGCCATTGTGGACGCATGGCCTGCCGCGGCCCGGCTCCACCAGCCGGGCTAACACCGTTTGATGCCCCGCAGGCCGTGCGGGGCAGGTGGAAGCGTGTGGGTGGGCGCTTAAAGCTTGCGGCCGACCAGCATGGCCAGCGTGGCGCCTGCCGCGGCCACGGCCATAAGCCCCAGACCATCGCAGATCAGCCCGCTGGCGGTCAGTTCGTGCCCGGCAAGTACAATCTGTTCGGGAATGGCGCTGGCAACGCTGGCAATGGCGTCATGCGCCTGCGGGTCGGCTGATGCGGTGGTGCGGGTCAGGGTTTTGACCAGTGCTGGCAGTGCCGCCCATGCGGCCCCTGCAATGAGCAGGAGAGGGGCAAACAGTTCGGCCATCTGCTGCACAAAATAGAAAACAAAATAACAGGCGGCTCCAATGGCCGTACGCAGCACCCGCAGCCCGGCAGAGGCCGAAGTGTTCTGGCGGGAGGACATGGCAAGAGGTTGCTGGGAAGCGGGTATAGGTGTGCGCGTGTCCATGAACCTGTGTTCCTTCAGGTAATCCGAGGCGGAAATGTCGGTCAATCTGCCAGTGGGGCAGGCTGCTCAAGTAAAGAGCGGCCTTTATACCGTTCTTGTGTGTGTCTTGCCACCATGCTTGCAGCGGGGCAGATGCAGGCCGCCGGAGTGGTAACGCATTCGCGAGCAGACGGCGGATGTTTTTGTTTGGTATGGGTTTAAAATCGGATTTAAGCGCAAAAAGGATGGGCCTAGGCGTCCAGCTATAGGCGGAATTTATGGATTTTCTTTCCTGCTCCATCCTGTTCGCGGGTGTGAATGCAACATGCGAACAACAGCTTGTGGCCGAGCTGGACAAACGTGGTCTGGGTGTGCGCGTAGCCGCAGATGGCCGCGCGGTTTTTGCCGGGTTTGATACCGAACTCCCAAGCCTTCTGGTGGTGCAGGACCACCTGCCCGATATGTCTGCCGCCCAGCTATGCCAGCGCTTGCGGCTGACATCGGCCACGCGGGGTATACCCGTGGTTGTGCTTGTAGATGAGCATGATGCCGAGCAGGAGCGGGAAATTCTGGAACGTGGGGCAGATGCCTGCTTTTGCGCGACGGATGACCCGGTTTTTCTGATTTTTCGCATATGCGCACTTCTGCGCGAGTTCGGGGATGAAACCGCCGAGCGTGAAGGGGCTGTGTTCCGTCAGCCGCGTGTTTCTGTTGTGACCGCACCGGGGGGCGTTTTATGGGCATGGCCCGATGGGGCGAGTGTTGGCAAAACGCCGCGCCTTGTCCAGATGCTCCGCCAGAATGGTGAGGACGCAACACTGGTGGAAGACCCCGACAGGCTTGAACTCTCCAATGTCAGTGCCGGGCGTATCCAGCCCGACTGCATTGTGGTGGATCTGAGCTGCCCGGCCTTTAACGGCCTTGCTCTGGCACAGACAGTTGCAGCCTTCCGGCGCAGGAGCCGCCAGTGTACGCGAGTGCTGGGGGTGGTCGAGCATGGCCAGCTCACGGCCGAAAAAATACGGCTGGCGTTTAACGCCGGTGTGGATGACCTGACGGACTCGGACATAGCCCCCGCACTGCTGGTTGCCCGCATAAGCAGCCTTGTGCGCCGCAAAACCTTGCAGGATGAAGCCCGGCGTGAGGAAGCGCATATAGAAAGTGCCCGCGCCCGTATGGCACTGGCCGATGCCCTACGCCGCGTTAATGCGGATCTGGCAGCGGCTAACCGTAAGTTGATTGATGCACAGGTCAAACTGGTGCAGTCGGCCAAAATGGCGTCTCTGGGGGAGCTTGCAGCAGGTATTGCACATGAGTTCAATAACCCGCTGGCCTTTGTTCTGGCGCATGAAAACACGGTCAAGCGCAGTATGGCGCAGGCTTTGCAGGCAGTAAGGCAGAACGATATTGGCGTGGCTGAAGCTGCCCTGACCAAAGGGGCCGAGCGTCTGGCCTCCTCCCTTGTCGGGTTATCAAGGCTGCGTGAGCTGGTGGCCAGCCTGCGGCGTTTTTCCCGTCTGGAGGAAGGCGAGTTCCGCCGTCTGGACGTGCCCGAGGCCATTGCCATGGTGCTGACACTTCTGGCCCCCAAACTTGGGCAGGAAATAGCGGTGGAGTGCCGCCTGGAAGCACCGCCGGAACTGGTCTGCCAGGCAGCGCTGGTTAATCAGGTGGTCATGAACATTGTCAGCAACGCAGCTGACGCCATTCTGGAGCAGCGCGAAACAGCCCGCAAACAGGGTGGTTCTGCACCGGCCAGAGGCAAGGACCAGATTTTGATCGCCTCTTTTTTGGAAAAGGCAGAGGCCGAAGGGGCCGAAAATTACGTGTTGCAGATATCGGATACAGGGCCGGGGGTGCCGCAGGAATTGCAGGAACGCGTTTTTGAACCGTTTTTTACAACAAAACCTGTAGGCTCGGGGACCGGGCTAGGTCTGGCAACGGCATATGGGGTTGTGCAGGCCCATGGCGGGAGTATTGTTATAACAAACTCGGGAGCCTTGGGTGGTGCCTGCTTTACCATTCGTGTGCCCTATAAATCAGGAGAGGAGAGGCGCGGTGAGCACGTTATATGAACCAACACAGCGCCCTTTTGTGCTCGTTGTGGATGACGAGCCGGAAATTCTGGTCGCACTGTCCGACCTGCTGGAAAGTGCCTACACGGTCCTGACCGCTTCCTCGGGGGAGGAAGGGCTTGAGCGCCTGCGCAGTAACCCCGGTGTTGCTGTTATTGTTTCCGACCAGCGCATGCCGGGCATGACGGGTGATGTCTTTTTGGCCCATGCGCGTGACCTGTCTGCGGCGGGGGCTATCCTGCTCACGGGGTATGCGGATATTTCCGCCGTGGAAGCAGCCCTTAACCGGGGCCAGATTTCCTTTTTTGCGTATAAGCCGTGGGATGATGAAACCCTGCTGTCCATGGTCGGGCAGGCGGCTGCGCGGTATTTTCTGGAAAAAGAGCTGGAGTGCGAACGCCTGCTTCTGCGCGGGTTGCTGGATAACCTGCCCTTTGGTCTTGCAGTCAAGGATCAGGCGGGCTGCTTTGTGCGGCTTAACCAGCAGATGGCAAGCCAGCTGGGCCACACGGTTGCGCAGTGCATTGGCCAGCGCGAAGAGGATCTGGTGGATGGCCCACGGCTGGAAAGCCTGAAGGAAGCACAGGGTCAGCTTGCCCAGACCGGGCGCGACCAGCAGGTGCTCCAGCTTCCGGCACAGGATGGCCCGGCCCGCTGGCATGACCTGACGCGCGTCAGGCTGGATAGCCTGCGCAACACTCCTGTACAGTCCTCCATGCTCTCGGATTATTCCATTCTGATCGACCGGGATGTGAGCGAGCTTTTAAGTCTGGAGCAACGGCTGCGGCAGGCGCAAAAAATGCAGGCCATTGGCACATTGGCCGGTGGCATTGCGCATGACTTCAACAACCTGCTCACGGCTATTCAGGGTTCTCTGGAACTGGTGCAGGACCTTGAACCTCCAAAGGAGGCCTCGGTCGTCCGGCTGTATGAGAACGCCATGGAAGCCGCCCGGCGTGGCGCGGTGCTTACCCGCAAGCTGCTGGACTTCAGCCGCCCGAGGCATCTGGTCTGCCAGCGGGTGGATATGCATGATGTGCTGGAAAACCTCCAGACCTTCATGAAGCAGGGGAAGGTGCCCGAGGAAATCCGCGGCGCGCTGGATGCATCCCGTCTGGAGGGCATGAGCCGCTTTAGCAGCGTGCGCTTCAATATCCCTCAAGAGCCGCTGCCCCCGGTCTGGACAGATGCCGTGCAGCTTGAACTGGCGGTCTTCAGCCTGTGTGTCAATGCGCTGGATGCCCAGTCGGAAGGGGGAGAAACCTGCGTTTCTGTCCGTCAGGTTGCGCGCCTGCTGGGGCGGCATGTGGGGCGTGAGCATGCCGGTGCATGGGTGGTTGTGCAGGTGACCGATCGCGGCATTGGCATGACGGAGGACATACGCGCCCGTATTTTTGACCCGTTCTTTACCACCAAGGGAACAGGGCAGGGCATGGGGCTTGGCCTGTCCATGATCTATGGCTTTATCAGCCATTGCGGGGGAGAAGTGCGGGTGGATAGTGCCCCCGGTGGTGGGACGTCCGTTGAGCTATGGTTCCCCGCCATGGATCAGGAAATGGCCGCTGCCATTCCCGCCGTGCCAGCCAACACGGTGCAGACCATAGCGCGTGTTCTGCCAGAAAACGGGGCAGGCAGCACCATTCTGGTCGTGGATGATGAACCGGGTGTGCGCGCGGTAACCAGCGGCTTTTTGCGCCGTGCTGGGTATGAGGTCATGGAGGCGGCAAGTGGCGCCGAAGCCGTGGAAAAAGTGCAGTCCACCCCCGGCATTGCCCTTGTGGTCATGGATGTGATGATGCCGGGCATGAACGGGGGCGAGGCCGCACGACGCATCCACGATGTGCGTGCAGACCTGCCGGTTCTGTTTGTTACCGGCTATGCGGATTTTGGCGTGCTGCCAGAAGGGGTTGCCGTTTTGCACAAGCCTTACACGCGTGATGCGTTACTGGGAGATGTAAGGGCTATGCTGGCAGCATAGCCCACCCCCTTGTGTCCTGCGCCAGAACGCCTATTTCTTGGTGTTATGGATAGTTTTCATTCTGCTTCGTCTTCGCATGATCCCGTCGGCTGGCACGGGACCACCATTCTTTGTGTGCGCCGTGGCGCGCAGGTTGCCATGGCGGGGGATGGCCAGGTGACACTGGGCAGCACCGTGATCAAGGGCAACGCCCGCAAGGTCCGGCGCATTGGCCCTTCCGGCACCATTCTGGCAGGGTTTGCCGGTGCTACAGCAGATGCCTTTACCCTGCTGGAGCGGCTGGAAGCCAAGCTGGAGCGCTACCCAAACCAGCTGGAGCGCGCCTGTGTGGAGCTGGCAAAGGACTGGCGCACGGACCGCTACCTGCGCAGGCTGGAGGCCATGATGGCCGTGGCCGATGCAGAACACTCCTTTACCCTGACCGGCAATGGGGATGTGCTTGAACCCGAGGACGGTATTATTGCCATTGGTTCGGGCGGGAACTACGCCCTTTCGGCAGCGCGGGCACTGCTGACGGTAGAAGGGCTGGGGGCGGAGGAAATTGTAACCCGCGCCATGAAGATTGCAGGCGATATCTGCGTCTATACCAACCACTCCGTGCGGATAGAAACGCTGGATGCCAAAACGGCGGGAGACAAAGCCTGATGCAAGCCCCCCATCTTTCCCCGCGTGATATTGTTGCCGAGCTTGATCGCTACATTGTAGGGCAGGGCGATGCCAAACGTGCGGTTGCCATTGCCATGCGCAATCGCTGGCGCAGGGCGCAACTGCCAGAAGCCATGCGGGAGGAGGTTGTTCCCAAGAACATCCTCATGATCGGCCCGACCGGCTGCGGCAAAACCGAAATTGCCCGCAGGCTGGCCAAACTGGCGCAGGCACCCTTCCTTAAGGTGGAAGCCACAAAGTTTACCGAGGTCGGCTATGTTGGCCGGGACGTGGATAGCATTGTGCGCGATCTGGTGGATGCTGCCATTGTCATGCTCAAGGACATGCGTCGCAAGGATGTGGAAGAGCAGGCAGCTCAGGCGGCGGATGAGCGGATTGTCAACGTACTGGCAGGTGATGGCTCCTCGGCCGATACCAAAAGCAAGTTCCGCACCATGCTGCGCAGCGGTCAGCTTGAGGATAAGGAAATTGACATTGCCATAACCGATCCCGCCCCCACAGGCCCGGCAGACATGCCGGGTATGATGCCGGGGAGCGTGATCAACATTGGCGATATGATGAAAGGGTTTATGAACCGCGCCCCCAAGCAGAAAAAACTCCGGATTTCCGATGCCCGCAAACAGTTGCAGCGGGAGGAGGTCGAGCGTCTGCTGGATAGCGAGAGCTTAACGCGTGAGGCTGTAGCCCATGTGCAGAACAACGGCATTGTTTTTCTGGATGAGATCGACAAGGTCTGTGCCCGTTCATCCGAGAGCGGAGTAAAGGGGGGCGATGTCTCGCGCGAGGGGGTGCAGCGCGACCTGCTGCCCCTTATTGAAGGCACGACCGTTTCCACCAAGCACGGGCCGGTCAAAACCGACCATATCCTGTTTATTGCTTCTGGTGCGTTCCATCTGGCCAAACCGTCCGACCTGCTGCCGGAATTGCAGGGGCGTCTGCCTATTCGTGTGGAACTGCAACCCCTCTCACGCGATGATCTGCGGCGTATTCTCACCGACCCGGAACACTCCCTGCTCAAACAGTATTCCGCCTTGATGAAAACCGAAGGTGTAAACCTGACCTTTGCCAATGATGCCGTGGATGCGCTGGCCGAACTGGCTGCGGACATTAACGAACGGGTGGAAAATATAGGCGCGCGCAGGCTTGCAACAGTGCTGGAAAAACTGCTGGAAGATATTTCCTTCACCGCACCCGAGCGTGGGGGCGAAAATGTTGTTGTGGATGGCGCCATGGTGCGGGACAAGGTGGCCCCACTGGCCCGCAAGGGCGATCTGAGCAGGTTTATTTTGTAATGGAAGCACCTTTTGTAACGCCGCAGGAAGACACTGCGGCAGAAGCCATCGAAGCCATTGGCGACGAACTGGACGTGTTTGATGACTGGATGGAACGCTACCAGTACATCATAGAAATGGGGCGCAAGTTGCCACCATTCCCACCAGAATGGTGCAATGATGCGCACCGTGTGCCCGGTTGCCAGAGCCAGGTCTGGCTGGAGGCAAAGGAAGCTGATGGCAGGCTCTACTTTGCGGGCCTGTCCGATGCCGCCATTGTCAGCGGGTTGGTGGCACTTCTGCTGCGTGTGTATTCTGGTCGCACGCGGGAGGAAATTCAGGCAACGGACCCCGGCTTCCTGCGTGATCTGGGGTTGGTACAGGCTTTGTCCACCAATCGCGGTAACGGGGTTGAAGCCATGGCCCGCGCCATGCGCTCGGCTGCTGCCGTATCTGCCTGATCAGGCCCGGTTGTCTGTGCCCCCAGCCTGTGGGTTACAGGCTGGTTTGGGGGGGTGAGATATAAAGTGTTCAGTAGTCCACCACGCCGGGGTAAAAACAGCCAACAAGATGTTCAATAATCTGTTGGTAACGGGCTTTTTCGGCTTTTGGGTATCTCAGTTCAAAATTTGAGAACTGATGTTTTTTCCAGAATATCTTGGCGTAAAATTCTGATTTTTCATCTATATCACCCGAAAGAACGGCGCAGTCCCGGTGAATGGTCCTGTAGGTGATATTGCGCTTTCCTTCGGCGATATAGGAAATTTCCTCCTCGAGAGTTTCAGGGGCGAAGGAGCCGTAAACCAGAAGGTCACCGCCATCTTTGGCCAGAAAATGCTGGCCGTCTCCATTCCCAGCTTCCCCCTGCGGCGTGAAGAGGTGAGACGGGTAGCATATCTGATACCCAAAACGTCCGTTTGTATAAGTCTGCCATGTAATGGCCTGTGTTCTGGCTGGTGCACAAAGCGCAGAGGTCGGCCCAGCACTTGCTAAGGCAAACGGCAAGGCTCCCAGCAGGAGTATTTTTCGTACACTGACAGACATATCGGTTTTTCCTGCTGTTTTCTTGCAAAGAGCAGCCTACATGGTTCGGCTGTCTGGTGGAATGCAGGTGCTCAGGCACAAAAAAGCCGGTCCCCCCGTGTGGAGGACCGGCTTTTTTAAAGTGTGGAAAGCCCGGTGCTTCAGGCGTTCCCTTTTTCCTTCAGCGCTTTCAGCACATCCGCCGGGCGGATGGGCAGGTGGCGCAGGCGCACACCTACTGCATTGAAAATGGCGTTGCCCACGGCAGGTGCAATGGTTGTAACGCCCGGCTCACCCAGACCCATGGGCTTTTCCGTGCTGGGCAGGAACTCAACATCCATTTCAGGCACATCCGCAATGCGCAGGGGGGTGTAGGTGTTCAGGTTACGGTCGCGCACGTTGCCGTCCACAATTTCCGTTCCTTCAAACAGGGCCATGCTCAGCCCCCACAGGGCACCGCCCTCGGTCTGGGCAGCGGCCCCGTCGGGGTCGATAATTGTGCCAGCATCCAGCACCAGCCAGATTTTCTGGCAGGTTACAACGCCTGTCTTGCGGTCAACATGCACCTGCACGGCACCAGCCGTCCATGTTGGCATGGCGCGTTCCTGCCCAAAGGTGGTGGCAATGCCAATGGCTGTATCCGCAGGCAGGGAAACCTTGCCATAGCCACATTTTTCCACCAGATGCCTGAGCACATTGGCCTGACGGCTGGCCCCACCCACGGAGTTGGGGGCGCTGCCTGCATTGCGGCCTTTGCTGTCCAGCAGGCTCAGGCGGTAGTCCACCGGGTCCAGCTTACGGGCATAGGCAATTTCGTCCAAAAAGCTCTCATGCGCCCATGGGGTCCAGCCGGAACTGACCGAACGCAGCCAGCCGGGGCGGAAGGTTTCGCTTGCCAGTTCATTGTCCAGCGCGCGCACCAGCATGGGGCCGACATCGTACCAGTGGTCGGCACCTGCAATGGCAAACTGGTCATAGGGTTTGCCGTCCGCGCCTTTTTCCATGAATGCGCTGGCCATAACACGGGTTGGCCAGCCAGCGGAGGCATGGTGCTGCCACGCAGTAATTGCGCCGTCCTGCCCCAGTGCTGCGCGGACCGTCTGCACGGAGGGGGAACGGATGGAGTCAAACAGCACGTCATCCGAGCGGGTAAAGATCAGCTTGACCGGCTTGCCCCCGATGGCCTTGGAAATAAGGGCAGCAGGCACTGCGTAGTCCCCGTTCAGGCGGCGGCCAAAGCCCCCACCCAGCAGGTAGCTGCGCATGACCACTTCGGATTCAGGCACCTGGAGCGCTTTGGCAATAACGGGCAGGAACAGGGTCTGCCACTGGTTGCCGCAATGCACTTCCCACTTGCCTTCGTGCTGGCGGGCCAGCGCGTTCATGGGTTCAAGCTGGTAATGCAGTACGGAGGAGCAGGTATAGGTCTGCTCCACCACCTTGGTGGCCTTGGCGAATGTTTCGTCCACGCCGGGGTCGTTGAACACGCACGAACCACCGGCTTTGTTTGCAATCTGCTTGCGGCCGTAGTCCAGAATATCCTGCTCGGTTACGTTGGCGGTCTTGCCCGGGGTCCAGACAACCTTGAGCGCATCCGTTGCGCGGATGGCCGCAGGGTAGGAGGAGGCCAGAACCGCAACCCAGCCCGGTACGGTATCGGACGGGTCTTCGAGCACAATGTAGCGGATGTACCCCTTGACCTTTTTGGCCTCGCTGTCATCCACCGAGACAACTTTGGAGCCATAGCGCGTGGGCGGCAGTTTGGGGCGGGCGTACACCATGCCCTCAAGCTTGGCGTCTATGCCGTAAATGGCGGTGCCGTTGGTTTTGGATGGAATATCCAGCGCCTTGACATCCTTGCCAATCAGCCGGTGCTCGGATGCAGGCTTGAGCGGCAGCTTGGCCATTTCTTCTGGCGTGTAGGTTTTGGTCGGGTGCGCACGGCTGACAATATCGCCGTAGCTGATCGACCGGCCGCCAGCAATAACCTGCCCGTTGCGGGCAATACAGGCAGCGGGGGAAACCCCCAGCAGTTTAGCACCCTGTTCCACCATGACCGTGCGCGCAGCAGCCCCGGCCTGACGGAACTGGTCCCACGTCATCCACACGGACCAGGAGCCACCTGTTACCATAAGGCCCCATTTGGGGTCTGTATCCACATAGGTAATGCGGACCTTGTTCCAGTCGGCTTCCATTTCATCCGCAATAATGCGGGCAAGGGCCGTGCCAATATGCTGGCCCATTTCCGCACGGATGATGTTCACATTCACCCAGCCATCGGGGGCAATGGAGCACCAGATCGTGGGTTCAAAGGCGGCGGCTTCCTTCAGGGCTTCCGGTGCGCCCTGCGGGTAAACCTGCGCTGCCTTGCCCTGACGGGCAAACCCGAACAGAAAGGCAGAACCTGCTGCGGTGAGCAGAAAACTGCGGCGCGAAGGTCCACGGCCCGCAGCCCGGTCCTGCTGTGCGGCAATACGTTCGAGCTTACCCATTGGATGCCTCCTCCTTGCGCAGGGCGGCAGCTGCTTTTTTAATGGCTTTGCGAATACGGACATAGGTCATGCAGCGGCACAGGCTGCCGCCCATAACACCATCAATTTCCTCATCCGTGGGGTCCGGGTAGTCCTTTAACAGGCTAACGGCCTGCATGATCTGGCCAGACTGGCAGTACCCGCACTGCGGAACCTGAATGTCCTTCCATGCTTCCTGCACGGCATGTTTGCCATTGGGGTCCAGCCCTTCAATGGTGGTAACATCAGCCCCTTCCAGCGAACTGAGCGGAGTAATGCAGGAACGGGTTGCCCGGCCACCAACCAGAACGGTGCAGGCACCACACTGGCCTACGCCACAGCCAAACTTTGTGCCTGTCAGGTCCAGATCATCACGCAGCGCCCACAGCAGGGGGGTGTCGTCCGGCACATCGACAGAAACGTCACGGCCATTGAGTTTGAATTTTACCATCTCGTGCTCCGTGGTCCGTCTTAGTGCGATGAATTGACAGGAATGGTGGTAATGGTCTTGCGCACTGCGGCTGCTTTCTTTTCCAGATCCGTCCATGGTGGCAGGGTGGTGCGGGTGCGGCGCAGGTAAGCGGCAATCCGCGCCATATCCTGATCGGACAGGGCATTGTAGAAGCTGGGCATGGCTACGCCGGACTGGCCTTCTTCCGCTGTCAGCCCATGCAGGATGACCTGATAGAGGTTGGTGGGTTCATCCAGCCAAAGCGCGTTGTTCAGCGCCAGATCGGGGCGGCCCAGTACGGGGGAAGGGGCTGCATTGTAATGGCAGGCCGCACATGCACCCTGATAAAGCTTGGCGTCGGGGTCCACGGTCGGGCCGATCAGGTCGATCTTGGACTGTTCCATGGCGCGGGCAAGGGCGGCCTTGTCGTGCTTTTCACGCTCGGCGGCATGGTCCACATCGGCAAAATAATGCGCGATGGCGTGTACATCTTCTTCCGGTACGGTGGAGAGGAAGCGGTGCGGCACGGGGGACATGGGGCCACCAGCAGGCCCATGGAGCGGTGCCACCCCATAACGCAGGTACTGGAACAGCTCGTCTTCCGTCCATGTGGTGGGGGTCGGGTTATGCTCGTTCAGTGGGGGGGCAATCCAGTTGTCCACCACTGCGCCGTCGTACGGGGCGCTCTTCTTTTCCGCCCCCATGAAGTCACGTGGGGTATGGCATGCGCCGCAATGGGCGTTACCTTCAGACAGGTAAGCTCCACGGTTCCACAAGGCATCATGCCGCGGGTCGGGTTTGTACACGCCGGGGGTGAAGTACAGCAGCTTCCAGCCGGCCTGCAGAATACGCAGGCTGAGCGGGAAGGGCAGCTCGTTGGTGCGGTGCGTCATGTGCACGGCAGGGCGTGTCATCAGATAAGCATAAAGGTCGGAGACATCCTGCTCGGTCATTTTGGTAAAATGATCAAACGGGAAGGCCGGAATAAGGTGGACCCCCTTGCGGGAAACCCCAAGGTGCATGGTGCGTTGGAAGGCTTCTTCCGACCAGTTGCCTATGCCGGTTTCGGGGTCTGGGGTAATATTGGAAGAATAGATGGCACCAAACGGGGTCTCCATCTTGTAATCGCCAGCCAGTTCCGGCCCACCGCCCATGTCTGTGCGGGTATGGCACTCTGCGCAGTATCCTTCGGCGGCAACAATACGGCCACGTTCGATCTGCTCGGCAGAAAAACTGCTGCGGTCAGGGGGTTCCACGGGTTCTATGGGGGGGTACCAGGCGTAATAAAGAAAACCCAGGCCACCCACGGCACCAATGGCGGCTGCTCCTGCTAAAAGACGTTTGATCACTCTAATCCCCACCTTATGTGTAAACGTCCCGTCTGGCGGGCAGATGGATCAAGTCTGCCCAACACAGCCAGAGGAACAGCATCTGCGGTCTGTCGTTGATTGAGATCAATCTTATCTGGATTTCTGTCACAGATAAACGCATAGAAGCCGCGTTATTACACGACAAAGTGTATATGATTTATCTATATCGCAAGAATATTACAAAAATCGGCCTTTTTTGGTTATTATCTATATTCTATAAAATATAGACAGGTGAAAATTTGCATGTGCGGCATGCATTTTGCTCGGGCAAGTAGAGGGGCATACCTTATATATGTATGCGGAACAGGCGCTTTACGCTGCACAGAATCCGACCGGTCGAAGAATCGGTTGCCCCTTGTGGAGCAGATTTGTTGCAAGCAAAGGCTTGAAAGCTGCCCCCCTTTCTTTTAAGGAAGCGCATTCGCGCACGCGTCCGGGCCTGTGGGGCATGCCCGGCCGTGCAGAAGCCACTTTATTCCTTCGGGGGTAGGGCGGTTATGTCCAGCGTATTTCAGGAGTAATGAAATGCCCAAAATGAAGACCAAATCGTCGGTCAAGAAGCGGTTCAAGATCACCGCGACCGGCAAGGTGCTCTCCGGCCCGTGCGGTAAGCGTCACGGCATGATCAAGCGTACCCAGAAGATGAAGCGCTCCGCTCGCGGCACGCAGGTTCTTCAGCCGCAGGACGGCCGTACGGTTAAGCAGTGGGCCCCCTACGGGCTGTAAGGAGCATCTAAGATATGGCACGTGTTAAACGCGGTGTAACCACACTCGCTCGCCACAAAAAAGTTCTGGAACTGTCCAAGGGTTACCGCGGCCGGTCTTCCACCAACTACCGCATTGCTCTGGAACGCGTTGAAAAGGCGCTCCAGTACGCATATCGCGACCGCCGCAACAAGAAGCGTGAATTCCGCGCTCTGTGGATCCAGCGTATTAACGCCGCTGTGCGTGAACACGGCCTGACCTACAGCCGTTTCATTAACGGTCTGGCCAAGGCAGGGATCGAGATTGACCGTAAGGTTCTGGCCGCCATCGCATTTGATGACGCAGCAACCTTTGCCGAAATCGTCAAGAAGGCACAGGCCGCTCTGGCAGCCTGATTGCCGGTTCTGACAGATCCGGTATACAAGAAGGCCGTCCCTTACCGGGCGGCCTTTTTGCTTTTTGGCGGATGGTTTTTGGGCCTAAGGGCTTTTCTCCCGGAGCGGGAGATTGTATCCGCCGGGTAGTATTTTTTCCTCAGCGCGGGGTTCCATGAGCGACGATCTAGAAACTCTTCGGCAGGATGTCCTGTCCGAACTGGCTGGTGCCACAGACCTGCGGGCATGGGATGCCGTGCGCGTTGGCACTCTGGGCAAATCCGGCCGCCTGACCGGTCTGCTCAAGGCGTTGGGGAAAATGCAGCCCGATGAGCGCAAGGCGCGGGGCGTTGCCCTGAACCGCCTGCGTGATGAGCTGACCCAGGCGGTAGAAGCCCGCGGCAAGGAGCTGGAAGCCGCTGCCCTGCAGGCCCGCCTGATTGCCGAAAAACTGGACGTAACCGTACCCCCGCCGGCAGAGGCCGCAGGCTACATCCACCCGATCAGCCGCACGATCGAGGAAATGACGGCCATTTTTGGTGTCATGGGTTTCCAGGTTGCTGAAGGGCCGGATATCGAGACTGACTGGCACAACTTTTCGGCCCTGAACACGCCTGACCATCACCCCGCCCGGACTGACCACGACACGTTTTACCTCCCGCCTGCGCCGGGGCTGGATGTAACCCGCGTCCTGCGGACCCAGACCTCGGGCGTGCAGATCCGCACCATGCTGGGGCAAAAGCCGCCTATCCGCATTATTGCGCCCGGCCGGACCTACCGCGCTGACCACGATGCAACGCATTCCCCCATGTTCCACCAGTGCGAAGGTCTGGTTGTGGGGCAGGGCATTACTCTTGGGCACCTCAAGGGCTGCCTGATCGAGTTTTTGCGTGCATTTTTTGGCAAGCCGTCTCTGCCGGTGCGTTTTCGCTCATCCTACTTCCCGTTTACCGAGCCATCTTTGGAAGTGGATATTGGCTGGTCGCGCAAAACGGGTGAAATCGGGGCCGGGGAAGACTGGCTGGAAGTGCTGGGCGCAGGCATGGTCCATGCCCGTGTTCTGGCCAATTGTGGGCTGGACCCGCGCGTATGGCAGGGTTTTGCCTTTGGTATGGGGGTCGAGCGCCTGGCGATGCTGAAGAACGGCATCCCCGACCTGCGCTCGTTCTATGAAAGCGATATCCGCTGGCTGCGACATTACGGGGCAGACCCGCTCGCACCCGCACTGCTGCACGAAGGGGTGTGAGAGTATGAAATTCACGCTGTCATGGCTGTATGAGCACCTGGAAACACAGGCAACGCTGGCCGAAATATGCGCCATGCTCAACCAGATTGGCCTGGAGGTGGAAAGTGTCGAGAACAAGGGCGCCGCTCTCGAACCGTTCCTGACTGCGCGTATTCTGGACGCCCAGCCCCACCCCAATGCTGACCGCCTGCAGGTTTGCCGGGTGGATGCCGGTCCCGGCTTTTCGGATGTGCAGGTGGTGTGCGGTGCCCCCAATGCCCGCAAGGATCTGGCGGTTATCTTTGCACCGCCGGGCGCTTACGTGCCGGGGCTGGATATTACCATCAAGGCAGGCAAGGTCCGGGGCGAACTCAGCGGCGGCATGCTCTGCTCCCTGCGTGAACTGGGGCTGGGGGAAGAAACCAGCGGCATTGCCGAGCTGCCAGCCGACACGCTGCCCGGCCAGTCCTACCCCGATTTTGCCGGGCTGGATGATGTGGTGATCGACATTGCCATAACCCCCAACCGGGGCGATGCACTGGGTGTGCGCGGTATTGCGCGCGATCTGGCTGCTGCCGGGCTTGGCACGCTGCGCCCGTGGCTGGCCGAAACGGTGGAAGGTACGTTTGCCTCCCCCGTGGAATGGGCCATTACCTACCCCGAGGCCTGCCCGTGGGTGCTGGGGCGGACCATCCGTGGGGTCAGGAACGGACCCAGCCCGGAATGGCTGCGTAACCGGCTGGAAAGCATTGGCCTGCGCCCCATTTCCGCACTGGTGGATATTACCAACTACTTCTGTTTCGACCTTGGGCGCCCGCTGCATGTGTTCGATGCGAACACAATTGCCGGTGGCAGGCTGACCCTGTGCCGTGGCGCGGGGGAAACCTTCCGCACGCTGGACGGGCAGGATTGCACCGTAACGGCGGAAGACTGCGTTATTGCGGACCAGAATGGTGTGCAGTCCCTTGCCGGGATTATGGGCGGGGAAGCCACAGGCGCTACTGAAGCCACAACGGATGTGTTTGTGGAATGTGCCCTGTTTGACCCCGTGCGTGTGGCCCTGAGCAGCCGCAGGCTCGGCCTGTCGTCTGATTCGAGCTACCGCTTTGAGCGCGGTGTGGATCAGGCACTCCCCATAGCCGCTCTGGAAGCGGCCACCCGCATGATTATTGACCTGTGTGGGGGGGAAGCCAGTGAGGTTGTCTCCGCCGGGGAGCAGCCCGCATGGCAGCGCACGGCAACGCTGCGCTTTGACCGGGTGCGCGACCTTGGCGGGCTGGACGTGCCGGCTGATGAGAGCGTCAGCCTGCTGGAAAAGCTGGGCTTTGAAGTGCGCGAGCGGACCGCCGGGCAGGTGGAACTGGGCGTACCTTCCTGGCGGAATGATGTGGCACAGGCCCCTGTTCTGTCGCAGGGCAAGGACCTGCCCGCCGATGTGGCAGCCCTTGCAGCACAGGGCGTTGCAGGCATTGAAGCCGAGAGCGATCTGGTGGAAGAGGTTCTGCGCCTTAAAGGGCTGGACGCTGTTCCCGCTGTGCCGCTGCCCCCCATCAGCGTGGTGCCCGGTGCATCGCTTACTCCCGCACAGGCCCGTTTTGCGCTGGCACGCCGCGTTCTGGCCGCCCGTGGCCTGACTGAGACTGTGGGCTTCTCCTTTGTCTCGCACGAGGAGGCCATGCATTTTGGCGGCGCGCCGGAAAGCCTGCGCCTGCTAAACCCCATTGCCTCTGATCTGGACCAGATGCGCCCGACCCCGCTGGTTAATCTGGTGGCGGCCATCCGGCACAACAGTGTGCGCGGGTGGGGGGATATTGGACTGTTTGAGATTGGTCCGGCCTTTGCGCAGTCCGCACAGCAGACGCTGGCAGCGGGTGTGCGCTCGGGTTCCACGCAACGTTACCCCGGTGTGCCCGGGCATGCGGTGTCGCTCTGGGCCGCCAAGGCGGATGCGTTGGAGGTGTTGCGGCAGTTTGGGGTTAACCCCGATGCCATAACCACCACGGCGGACGCCCCGGCATGGTACCATCCCGGCCGTTCGGGTGTGCTGCGGCAGGGGCCCAAAAACATTCTGGCGTATTTTGGTGAGTTGCATCCTTCCGTACTTCAGGCTGCGGGGATTGATGTGCCGGTTGTGGCCTTCGAAGTGTTTGTCGAAGGCGTGCCTCAGCCCAAAAAGAAGAAGAAAAGCGCGCCTGTTCTATCCGCCTTCCAGCCGGTGCGGCGTGACTTCGCGTTTGTGCTTGCGCAGGACATTCCAGTGGAAAGCGTGTTGCGCGCAGTACGTGGTGCGGACCGCCAGCTTGTGGCCGATGTCAGCCTGTTTGACATTTATACAGGGCCGCATGTGGCGGAAGGCACACGCTCGGTCGGGGTGGAGGTAACACTCCAGCCTACCGAGAAAAGCCTGACAGATGCCGAACTCGAAGCTGTATCCGAGCGTATTGTGGCTGCTGTCAGCAAAGCAACCGGGGCTGTCCTGCGCTAAGGGCAGGCTGCGGTAGAAGGAGCAGGTCATGGCATGTTATTCCCCCGCCCATGTAAGCCGTTGGGTTAAGGCTGGTTTTGCCGCTGTGCTGCTATGCGGCGGGTTTGCCCTGCCGTATGCCGCACGGGCGGACGAAATTACAGGGGCAGGCTCCAGCTTTGCCGCGCCGCTGTATCAGGCATGGTCCGCGGCGGCTCCTTCTGGCGTGGACGTGCGGGTGAACTACCAGACCATAGGTTCGGGGGCCGGGCAGAACCAGATTCTGGCCGGTACGGTGGATTTTGGGGCATCCGATGCCCCAATGGGTCATGCGCGTCTGGTGGCTGGCGGGCTGGTGCAGGTGCCCACAGCTATTGGCGGTGTGGTGGTAACGGCCAATGTTCCCGGTGTGGCGGATGGTGCCCTGCGCCTGAGCGGGCCTGTGCTGGCTGCCATTTACGCAGGCACCATAACCCAGTGGAACGATGCCCGGATTGCCGCCCTTAACCCCGGAGTTAAGCTGCCAGATCAGGTTATTGCCCCTTTGCACCGGGCGGATGGCTCGGGCACGACCTATGTTTTTACAGATTATCTGGCTCATGTATCCCCCGAGTGGAAAAATGGCGTGGGCAAGGGCACATCCGTGGCATGGCCGGTAGGTGCTGGCGCGCGTGGTAATGACGGCATTGCCGCGTATGTGCAGAATACGGCAGGCAGCATAGGCTACCTTGAATATGCCTATGCCGCACGCAACCATCTGGCTCTTGTGCAGATGCAGAACCATGATGGTTTTTTTGTAAGCCCCTCCGCCACAAGCTTTGCGCAGGCAGCCCAGTCCGCACAATGGGATGAGGCCGACCTGACCGCCGCCCTGAGTGATGTGGAAGGGGCGCAAAGCTGGCCCATTATTACCACCACCTATGTATTGTTCCCGGCCACGGCCACCGCCGATAATCAGGGGCAGGCCGTACGGCGCTTTTTCCGCTGGGGGCTGGTTGGTGGGGAGGCCGTAACCGGGCAGCTTGATTACGTGCCGCTCCCTGAGCAGATCCGTGCCCGTGTTTTGCGGCGGCTTGGCGGGGAGTGAGCCATATGCGGGGGTTATCCCGCGCTCATTCCAGACTTGTCCTATATTTCATCCACAGATTCTGTGGATAACCGCCCCGGTGGTTAATGCAGCCAGACCTGAGAGAACAGGATCTGATTGACCTCGGTATAAAAAAAGTTCCGAACACGGGCGGATGTCAGCACCACGTTGTCTTTTTCAATCATGGGAGCGGCGGGTGCCTGCTCCATGATCAGCCTGTTGGCTTCCATCCAGAGCTGGTCGCGCTGGGTTGTGCTCAGGCTGGTATCCGTTTTGGCTCGCTCCATGACAGACTGGGCATGGGGGTCACAAAACCCGGGTATGTTAATCGAGCTGTCGGAATGGGGGTGAAAATTCTCACACCCGAAGAGCGCGTCCACAAAGTTGGAGGCCGAGGGGTAATCGGCTGACCAGCTCGTGAGCGAGATTTGCACATGGTTATCCGTATTCTGGATATAGGGCAGATGCAGGCTGCTGCTTATGGGGCGCAACATGGCCTGATAACCAAGGGATTGCAGCATGTCACGCACCCAGGCACCCATGGCCATGTCTGCGCTGGTATTGTCCACAACCAGCGTAACTTTCTGCCCCGCAGTGCCACTTGCGCGGACCAGATTACGCGCTACCTGCATGTCTGGCGCGGACCATTGCTGTGCCGGTGCGGTGGGTGATGCCCCGCGTGTATAGGCGCAGTTCTGCCCCGCAACATCCAGAGCAGACGGAACAAGCCCGCATAACGGGCGGGCAATACCCGGTCCACCGTACAGAATAACCAGCGCTTTGCGGTTGAGAGCATAATTAACAGCCTGACGCACCCTTATGTCCGTAAAAGGGGGTTCATGCATGTTCATGGGTAAAAAGTAGATCGAAGGGTGGCGCATGACATGCGTCCGCCCCGCAAAGTGGCTGCCAAGTTCCCCCAGCCGGTCCAGGGGGATGGTATCGGCCATCCAGTCATACTGCCCGTTTTCCACCGCAGTTACGGCGGCCTCTTCGGGAATGCCAAAGGTATATTCAATCCGGTCCGGGTAGCCTGCGGGCTGTGCCTGCGGGTTCCAGACATGGAATGCGGGATTGCGGGCAAGATACAGAAAATTGTTGGGGTTGTAGGCTTCCAGCCGGTAGGGGCCGGTGCCGGGCAGGGGGGTATTGCCTGTATCGTGGTCGGGGGTGCTGGCTGGCAGAATAACGGCGTGGGTAAAGGCCAGTTTTTGCAGGAACTCGGTATCGGGGTGGGTCAGATGGAAGGTTATGCGCCGGGTGGCTGCATCGGCTTCTATTCCATGTTCGAGTGTGCAGTGTGCGGGGGTACGCAGGCAGGCATCCGCTCCGACAAGAGCGCCATAAAACGCCCCCGCTGTTGGCGCACCAATACGGAAAAGGCGCTGGAAGGAGGCAACAACATCCGCCGTGGTCACGGGCTGGCCGTTGGAGAAGGCAATGTTGGGGCGCAGCGTAAACGTGTAACGCAACCCGCCATCCTGCGGGGCTGGCAGGGTTTCTGCCAGATCGGGCACGACCTCCTTACCCGCAGGGCCTGTAACCTTACGAAAAGTGGTGAGCCCATCATACACATTGGCAAAAAGGTTTATGTATTTGCCAGTGTAGTTGATCTGGGGGTCCAGTGTGCCGCCAGAAGCAGAGGCAACCAGCCGGAGCGTTCCACCTGCATGTTCGGGCAGGGGGAGTTCGGGGGGAGGTGCCGGAGGGCTCGCGCATATTCCATGGGGAATGGGGGAGCCCAGCAGCCCTGCCAGCAGCCCCCCTGCAAGCCGACAGTAAAAAGAGGGTGACTTTTTAGCGGGGTGCATTCTGGCCCATGGTCTGGGCGGGCTGCCCGGGCATGGGTTGGCCGGTCATAAGGGCGGCAAAGCCGGAATACATGGTGGTCAGGACAATAATGCCAACCATGATAGCCCCGGCAATAATGCCCAGACGCACAACTTTCTCCGTCTTGTCATTATCGGTCATATTGGATGCCTTGTGGGGAGCCAACGGCCTGTTTTTCATAGAGCATTGGCGCTTTTTTGTATTTGAAGGTGTTTTGCGGCGTGGCTGGCGGCCTGTACCAGTCTGGTGCTGCCTGCCCCTTATGGGTGCGGGCATGGTAGTAATGCGCATTGGGGTCTTCCGCACAGGCCGAAAGACCTGTGAGCATCAACACAAGCATGGCAAGCCGGGTGCAGGAGCGCGAGGGTGTTTTCATGGTGTGGAGCATACTCTCAATCCTTGTGCCAGAAAAGTCTTGCCGGGTGTGGGTTACACTCATGCCTCGTGGGGCCTGTAGGTTCCGCAAAATACATAGTCATGCGCTGTGTGCATGTTCCTGACCTGTGCTTGCGGGTGTGGCATGGTTGCCTCGGGCCTGTTAAAAGCGGAGCCAAAGAGCAGAGTCTGCCATTTCCTTGCCTTATCATTGTGTTAGCAAGGAAGGAATCAGACAGGTTTTGGCAGTAAAAGGGGCATGAGTATGGCGGTAACAGGGCTGGCTGCGATACTGCTTGTTATTGCGCTTTTGCTGGTTGTGGTGAGTGCGGTACAGCCCATTGCCCGCAAGCTTGAACTTTCCGAAACCGTTCTGCTGGCTATTGTCGGCATTATTATTGGTTCGCTGGCAGATTTTGCGCTGCGTACGTCTTATGCCTCTGCTCTGAGTGGCATAGCCGAAACCCTGCTGGATTTTCCCATAAGCAGTGAGTCGTTCCTGCTTATTTTCCTGCCCGTGCTGGTTTTTCAGGGCGCGCTGGCCATTGATGTGCGGCGTCTGGCGCATGAGGCCGCAACCGTGCTGCTGCTGGCCGTTGTGGCAGTGGCGCTCTCCACCGCCCTTATTGGTTTTGCCCTTATGCCCTTTGCGGGCATGCCGCTTGTGGTCTGCCTGCTGCTTGGCTCCATTGTGGCTACCACGGACCCGTCCGCCGTGGCCGGGATTTTCCGCGATATTGGGGCCTCCACCCGCCTGACCCGGCTGGTGGAAGGGGAAGCGCTGCTCAATGACGCTGCCGCCATTTCCATTTTTTCCATTCTGCTGCCAACGGTTACGCTGCACCGCGCCATCCATCCGGGGGAGGCGGTTGTTTCGTTCGTTGTCTCCTTTGCCGGGGCTGTGGTGGTTGGGGTGCTGTGTGGGCGGCTGACATTGGCCATGATGTCGGCCATTGGCAGTTCCGCTGCCGAAATTACGCTCAGCGTTGCGCTCCCCTATGTTGTTTATATTATTTCAGACGAGTTTCTCGGGGTGTCCGGCGTGGTGGCCACTGCGGCTGCGGGGTTGACGCTCTCAGTTTACGGGCCATCCACCGTGCGGCCACAGACATGGCTGTTCCTTAACCAGCTCTGGCAGCAACTGGTGTTCTGGGCAGGGTCCTTGGTGTTTGTGCTGGCGTCCATGCTGGTGCCGCACCTGCTGGTGGGCATGACCCGCTGGGACTGGGTGCTGATCCTGATCGCCAGTGTGGCCGGGCTTACCGCGCGTGCAGCCGTGGTGTTTGGCATGCTGCCGCTTCTGGCGTGGTCGCGCCTTTCTCCCCCCGTACCAACACCGTTCAAGGTAACCATGGTCTGGGGTGGGCTGCGTGGGGCCATTACGCTGGCGCTTGCTCTGGCCGTGACAGAGAACGAGCATGTGGCAACGCCCATTGCCCACTTTATTGGTATTATCGCCACCGGTTTTGTGCTGATCACCCTGTTGGTCAATGGCACCACATTGCGCTCGCTTGTTCTGTTTTTGAAGCTCGACCAGCTTTCTCCCATTGACGAGGCCATGCGCCATCAGGTGCTGGGCATTGGTCTGGGGAATGTGCGTGAGCGGGCGGAGGAACTGGGGAGCGAACTCGGCTTTAGCGCAGATGCCACGCGCCCCGTGCTGGACCAGATCGAGCGCCGCTCGGAGGAGGAACAGGCCGCCAATGTATTCGATCAGGCTTTGTCGGATACCCAGCGCGTTAATCTGGCCCTGATCACCATAGCCAGTCAGGAACGCTCCTTACTGCTGGACCTGTTCCGTATGCAGGGGTTGTCCCGCCGGGTGATGGAAACGTTGCTGCGTTCGTCCGAAGCGGCAATTGATGGGGCAAGGCTGGAAGGGCGTCTGGGGTATGTGCGCGCGCTACGGCGGCGGCTTAGCCCTTCCTTCCGGTTTGATCTGGCGCAGTGGGTGCATAATTACCTGCGCTGGGACCGGCCGCTGATGCTGTGCATGGCCGAGCGGTTTGAAATGCTGATGGTGGCGCACTTTATTTCCATCTCGCTGACCCGCTTCATGCGTGAACGACTCGAACCCACGCTGGGCAGCCGTATTGGGGAAATTGTGGCCGAGGTGCTCTCCCGCCAGCGCAAGCTGCTGGATGAGGCGCTCGAAACCTTGCGCCTGCATTACCATGGCTACGCCGAGGCACTGGAAAACCGTATTTTCCGCCAGATATCCCTGCGTCTGGAAGGGGAGGAATACGACACCCTGCTCGCGGAATCCCTGATCAGTGATGAACTGAACCGTGAGCTGCTCAAGGAACTGGAGCGCCGCAGGCACCGCCTGAACAAGCGCCTGAGCTTTGACCTGCGGAGCGGGATTGAGGACCGGATTAAAAATGCAGCCGTATTCCGTGGGCTCCCGGGCGCGGAACTGCATGATCTGGCGACCACCACATCCCTGCGCTTTGTTGCACCGCAGGAACTGCTGTGCCGCAAGGGGCAGAAGATGCGCTACGTCTATTTTATCAGTGCCGGGCTGGTGGAGGCGCATGTGGCCGGGGTGGATGAACTGTACGGGGCAGGGGACCTGCTAGGCGCGCAGGAAGCCCTCCAGCGTTGGCGTTGTGTTGGCAATGTGCGGGCCGTGCAGTTCGGGCACTTCATGGCGATCAAGGCATCGCGTTTCCGCCGTCTGGTAGATGACTACCCGGTGGTCATGCAGAATATAGAAACAATTCTGCGCAAGCGCGAGGCAGGGGAGCGCCCGACATCGCTCCTGCCAAGGCAGAAAATAGCCGCTATGGATGAGGATGGTCTGGCGGCCAGAGCCCTGCTTGCCCCCGAGGGGGATGTGCTGGCCCTTATGCCGCCGGAAAAGCCCGATGCAGAGGCATCAGACGATAAAGAGGCAGGCAAGGCGTAAGCCGCCCGCCTCTTTGGGTGCGCTCAGGCGCTTTAGCGCAGGTTGCTCTGGCGCAGAGCAAGCCCGAACTGCACCCAGCCAATGCCGCTTGCTATCAGTTCAACGGCAATAAAGGTGCCAATCAGCCACAGGCCGGACCAGGGCAGGCTAAGGTACAGGCAAATACCCACCACAAGGCTGATCAGCCCGCTGCCCAGAATAATGCCCCAGCCTGGCAGCCCACGGTACTGGAGCGCCATGACCGAGCGCAGAACGCCCACCACAACAAAGCAGACCGAGGCAAACACCGTAATGGCCACGGAGCCGGAGACAGGCTCCTTGATCAGCAGGGCGCCGGCAATAATATAAAGCCCGCCGCAGAGCAGGGAAAACAGAAAGCCCCCCCAGTCCTTGACCGCAAGAGCATGCACGCCCTGCATGATCCCGGCAAAAATAAGCAGGCCACCAATAAACATGGTGCTGGCGAGGGTAACAGACACCGCATCAAGGCAGGCAACAAAGCCCAGTATGACCAGCGCAACGCCCAATCCGACAAAGAGGGCCCATTTGTGTGCAAATGGCATGGAGTATATCCTTGCGTACCAGAGTGAAGAGTAGTGCTGTCCTGATAGTATGTTGCCGCGTGTTAATACAAAATAAAAACGGCTACAGACGCTTCCTGCACCCCACCCACATGGCTTTTGTTGACAGGCCGGTGACGTTCTCGTAAACCCTGCGACCATTGCCGGGAATGTGGACAGACCGGCCAGCGTCTTTTTGCTGGTAATGCGGTGTGCGCCCGCTCCGATCCGTGGTGGACGGAGACTACCGGTGTAATGACGGGCTGTTTCTCCCAGCCCGCCTGTTGAGAGATGAAGAGCGCACTATGAGCAAGCGCCTTGAGAGCAAGTACAAAATCAACCGCCGCCTTGGCGTAAACCTGTGGGGCCGTGCAAAGTCCCCCGTTAACCGTCGTGAATACGGTCCGGGTCAGCACGGTCAGCGCCGCAAGGGCAAGCCTTCTGACTTCTCCGTGCAGCTGATGGCCAAGCAGAAGCTCAAGGGCTACTACGGCAACATCACGGAAAAGCAGTTCCGCCGCTACTATCAGGAAGCCGTGCGTCGTAAGGGCGATACGTCTGAAAACCTGATCAACCTGCTCGAACGTCGTCTGGACGCGGTGATCTACCGCATGAAGTTCGCGATCACGCCGTTTGCTGCACGTCAGTTCATCAGCCATGGCCACATTCTGGTCAACGGCCGCAAGCTGAACATCCCGTCCTACATCGTTAAGGATGGTGACGTGATCGAAGTGCGTGAAAAGTCCAAGCAGCTTGCCATCGTTCTGGATGCAACTCAGTCCGCTGAGCGTGACGTGCCGGAATACATGGAAGTGGATCATCGCCAGATGAAGGGCACGTTCCTGCGTGGCCCGCAGCTTTCCGATGTGCCGTATCCGGTGCAGATGGAACCGAACCTGGTGGTCGAATTCTACTCCCGTTAATCGGGAACTCCGGTTCGACCTGTGGACGCCGGGTGGAGGGGTTACTCTCCATCCGGCGTTTGCCGTTTTTATTCATGCCAGAAGCCCCGGAACTGATTTATGTCTGATACCGCCAATCCTGAACTGGGTAAGGAAATTGTCCGCCGTCGTACGTTTGCGATCATCTCGCACCCCGACGCCGGTAAAACCACACTGACCGAGCGTATTCTGCGCGCGGGTGGTGCCATTCAGCTGGCGGGGAACGTGCGGGCCAAAGGCGAGCGCCGCCGCACACGTTCGGACTGGATGGCCATTGAGCGCGACCGTGGTATTTCGGTTGTCAGTTCGGTCATGACGTTTGATTACGGCGGGTGCGTGTTCAACCTGCTCGACACGCCGGGCCATGAAGACTTCTCCGAAGATACGTACCGGACCCTCACCGCCGTTGACTCGGCCGTTATGGTGATTGACGCTGCTAAGGGGATAGAAGACCGGACACGCAAGCTGTTCGAAATCTGCCGCCTGCGCGATATTCCCATTGTAACCTTCATCAACAAGATGGACCGCGAGGCACAGGACCCCTTTGCCCTGCTGGACGAAATTGCCTCCTCCCTAGCACTCGATACATGCCCCGCCACCTGGCCGGTTGGCCGTGCGGCCACGTTTGTTGGCACGTATGACCTGCTGAATGGCAAGCTCAACACGCTCACACCGCTGGCGGAGGATGATGCCCGTCTGGTGCAGATGCGTGAGGAACTGGAACTGGCCGAGGCCGCTCTGCCGGAGTTTGACCGTGCTTCGTTCGACGCCGGGCACCTGACCCCCGTGTTTTTCGGGAGTGCGATCAAGGAAATCGGCGTAACCGACCTGTTGGACGCGCTTGTGGCCTTTGGTCCATCCCCCCGTGCGCAGGCGGCAGAAAACCGCACAGTTACGGCGGATGAGCCGGGCATGACGGCTCTGGTGTTCAAAATTCAGGCCAACATGGACCCCAACCACCGTGACCGCATTGCCTTTGCGCGCATATGCTCCGGTCGTTTAACGCGGGGTATGCGGCTCAAACACACGCGCACGGGCAAAAGCTTTGCCGTGCACACGCCCCAGTTCTTTTTTGCGCAGGACCGGCATCTGGCGGAAGAAGCCTTTGCGGGCGACGTTGTGGGCATTCCCAACCACGGCACCCTGCGTATTGGTGACACACTGACCGAGGGGGAGGACATCCGCTTTACCGGTGTTCCCCATTTTGCCCCCGAAATCCTGCGCCGCGTGCGCCTTGATGACGCCATGAAGGCCAAAAAGCTCAAACAGGCTCTGGTGCAACTGGCGGAGGAAGGGGTCGTGCAGCTCTTCAGGCCGCAGGATGGCGCGCCCCCCATTGTGGGTGTGGTGGGCACACTTCAGCTTGATGTGTTGCAGGCCCGGCTGCGGGCGGAATACGGCGTGGGCATCGGGTTTGATTCCACGCCATTCTCCCTTGCCCGCTGGATAACCGGACCGCGGGATAAAATTGAGGCATTTGCCGCCTCCAACCGCTCTGCCATGGCGGATGATCTGGATGATGACCCTGTTTTTCTCGCAACGTCGGGCTTTATGATGCGCCGGACAGAAGAACAGAACCCCGACATCAAGTTCCACGACATTAAGCAGATCGGGATCGAAATCGGCTAAGGGGCGCGCGTACAGGTGTTTTTGCGGCAACTCAGTTACCTGATCGCGCTGGACCAGCACCGCCATTTTTCGCGCGCAGCACAGGCGTGTGGGGTGTCCCAGCCCGCACTTTCCTCTGCAATCAGGCAGTTGGAAAACGAGCTGGGCATTACCATCATCAACCGCAACCGCCGGTTTTTCGGGCTGACGGAGGAAGGCCAGCGTGTGCTGATCTGGGCCCGCCAGACCTTGGCGGATCTGGACAGCCTGCGGCAGGAGGCCGCTTTTGCACAGGATGTGGCGGGCGGGTTTGTCTCCATTGGTGTTATGCCTCAGGGGGTGCAGGTTGTGCCTCTGCTGCTGGAGCATTTTCGCAGCGCCGTGCCCGCTCTGCGGGTTGAGGTCACCGTTTATCCCAATGCGGAAATCCTGCATCAGCTCAGGGAGCAGCGTATTCAGCTGGGGTTAATGTATCTGGAGCAGGTGCCCAAGGATGGACCGTTTGAGGTCCAGCGCCTGTACGCCGAGCATTACGTGCTTATTGCAGCCCCTTCCATTCCATTGCCGGCGGAGCACAGGTGTGGCTGGGCAGAGGCGGCTACCCTGCCGCTGGGGCTGCTCAACCGCAACATGCACAGCAGGCAACTGGTGGATGCCTGTTTTGCACAGGCTGGCGTGGTGCCGCAGGTTATGCTGGAAACCAACGTGCTGGAACTGCTGCACGCGGAAATCATGGCAGGCAAGGTTGCGGGCATTATGCCCATATCCGCCTTGCCTGAACGTACGGGCCTTATGCCACCATTGCAGGTGTGCAGGTTGGACCCGTCCCCAGCGCCAGATGTTGGCGTGCTTAGGCTGAACCAGCCTAACTCCACCGCGCTACTCACCCGTCTGTGGCATGTTGCCAGCACTTTGGAACTGGACAGTATTTATACCGTTTAGCGGATTGTGGGTTCATCATAAATTCTGCTTATGATGTGATCAGAACAAACGCTTGGACTTATGCGGGCGACCTGAACATCGTGCGGTTTTTCCGGCTGGCTGAGTACAACACACCATGAGCAATATGGACCCAGACGCAGGCATGCCCGTTGTCCATCGGTGGGGGGGCATGCAGCTGCTGGCTGCGTGGCAGGCTTTGAGCGCGCAATGGGCGGGCAAGCTTAAATGGCTCGTTGCCCCATCCTACGGGGATGTCGCCTTTGCTGTGCGCTCGGCCCTTGCTGCCGGGTTGTCCCTTGTTATCGCCATGGCCATGGAGCTGGACAGCCCCCAATGGGCACCGCTGACCGTGTGGGTGGTTGCGCAGTCCTCCCGGGGGGAGAGCTTATCCAAGGCGCGCTGGCGTATTGCGGGTACAATTCTGGGCTGTTGTGTGGCGGTGGGGCTTATTGCCGCTTTTCCGCAAAGTCCTGCCCTGTTTTTTGGCGTGCTGGCCTGCTGGATTGGCCTATGCTGTGGCATGGCCACGTTTTTGGAAGGGTATAAAGCCTACGGCTTGGTCCTGACCGGCTTTACCTCCGCCATTGTGGCCACCGGGGCCATTATGCAGCCAGATCAGGTGTTTGACATCGCCATGGCGCGCGGCACGTATATTGTGCTGGGTGTAGTGTGCGAGGCCCTGCTGGCCCTGCTGTTTATGCCCGGCTTGCAGGCCCATGCGCGCGCCCGGCTTAAAACCCGGCTGGAAAGCGCACAGGCACTGGTGCGCAAGCGCGTGACCTGTCTGGTAGAAGGGCACCCGACAACCGAACTGGACCAGAGCCCTCTGCTGGGCGAACTGACTGCTGCAGGCAGTCGTATTGAATACGATGCGCTGGAAGCCGGGGGGTATGGCCATATGGCCGACCATGCCCGTGCCGCACTGGCGGGGCTGCTGGTTATGCTGGCCCGGGCAGAAGGGCTGGCGACCCTTAAGCTACTGCCTGCCAGCAAGGTGCCAACATCCATCCGCAAGGATGAGCGCAGTATTGACGAGCACGTGCAGGCCTGCCTGACCCACCGGCGGGGGGACCATTTCCGGTTTCGTATCCGGTCGCGCAGGCATACGCTGGAAGCGGTGGAAAACGGTGTGCGCGCCTGTGCGGGTATTCTGGTTGGCTGGTTGCTATGGGAGGTCACGGCATGGCCCGCAGGGCCAACTTTTATGTCGCTGCTGGCACTTGTATACGGCCTGCTGGCCACGCGGGAAAACCCGGTTGTAGCTTCGGCTCCGTTCTTTCGGGGGGCTGTGTGGTGTGTGCTTGTCGCCGGGATTTACGTAACGCTGGTGCTACCCGCGCTCAGCACGCCCGAACTGCTGGTACTGCTGCTTATGGTGCCCATGGTTATTGGCGGGCTTGCCGCGCGCAACCCGGCTACGGCGGGCTATGCGTTTTCGTTCAACATGTTTCTGCCTGTTCTTATGGGGCCGAATAATCAGGGGCGGTATGATGAGGTTTCGTTCCTCAATACCGCATTGGCATTTTTGGGGGCTGTGCTGGTGGCGGGGTGGACGTATCGCACGGTTCTACCGTTCCGCCCCGATTCCCACATGCAGCGCACGGCACGCTGGACCAGCAGGCAACTGCGGGAGCTGGCCTCTGCTAATAACCGGGTTTCGGTTTATCAATGGTTGTCGGGTAATGCGGATAGTCTGGTGCGGATTGTGCGTAATGCCCAGGGTATTGCCCTGCCGCAGCGCAAAGCATTTGCCCGCCAGCAGTTCTCGGGCATGGTGAGCGGAATGCATGTTATTCTGCTGCGCGAGCTTGCTCTGGCCCCCACCACGCCGCGCAATGTGCAACAGGCGTTCCGGGCTTTTCTGCGGCACTGGGAGCAGGATGATGGTGTGGTGGTAACCCGGCAGGCAGCCATAACCGCCCGCTGGCTTGGCAGGCAGGTCGCGCAGATGCCCCCCCAGCAGCAGGAAATATTTGACCACGCTTTGCTCAGTCTCCAGCTTCTGGCCTGCGCGCAGCCTATGGAACTGCCATAAAAAAAGGGGATGCCGTAGCATCCCCTTGTGGTCACCCTCCGCTACCGGGCCTGCCCGTGGCGGAGGAGGTGGCCTGTAACTTAGGCCAGACCCTGCTTGAGGGCTGCCGTCAGTTCCTTGGATGTGGCATTGCCGCCCAGATCCTTGGTGCGGACGCCGCCTTCGGTGATCACTTTTTTGATCGCGGCATCAATCCGGTCAGCCTGCTTGTCGTGGCCAACATGGCGCAGCATCATAACCGCAGCCAGCAGCAGTGCCAGCGGGTTGGCAATGCCTTTGCCAGCAATGTCGGGTGCAGAGCCATGGACGGCTTCAAACACGGCGGCTTTTTCGCCAATATTCGCGCCCGGTGCCATGCCCAGACCACCCACCAGACCAGCGGTCAGGTCGGACAGGATGTCCCCGAACAGGTTGGTGGTCACAACCACATCAAACTGCCATGGGTTGATGACGAGCTGCATGGCGCAGGCGTCTACAATCCGTTCGTTAAAGGCGATGCGGCCTTTGTATTCCTCGGCAACCTTGCGCCCTTCTTCAAGGAAGAGGCCAGTCAGCAGCTTGAGGATGTTGGCCTTATGCACGATTGTAACCGTCTTGCGGTTGTTTTTTACGGCATAATCAAAGGCGTATTTGACAATCCGGCGGCATTCCGCGCGGGAGGTAAAGCCGGAGCTCAGAGCAATACCCTTGGGGTCTTCACCCACGGGAATGTAGTGCTCCATGGCGGCATAATAGCCTTCCAGGTTCTCACGGAAGAGAACGAGGTCAATGTCCTCAAACCGGCCACCGGGGACAATGGTCTTGGTGGGGCGCAGGTTGGCGAACAGGCCGAATTCCTGCCGGAGTGTCACATTGATGGACTTGAAGCCACCACCAACTGGTGTGGTCAGCGGGCCTTTAAGGGCAAGGCCCGTACGGCGGATGCTCTCAATGGTCTGCTTGGGCAGTGGGTCGTTAACCGCATCTACACCAGCCATGCCGGCCAGCTGACGGTCCCATACAAACGGGGCGTCAACCGCGTCCAGAATTTCTATAACCGATTCAACAATTTCAGGGCCAATGCCATCACCGGGAATAAGTGTGGCGGGAATGGTCTTGCTATGTGCTGTCATTCTGAGAAGCTCCCTTTCAACTTCGGTGCCTGTTCTGCGCCTCTTTGGGCGCTCAGGCGATTCCCATTTACGTGACCATTGGTGGCTAGAGCCTGCTATCACGCCTTATTGAGAGGCGCACAGGCTGTTTGCAGCCAATTTTTTGCATCTGCGGGCAGGTGCGGGCCAATCTGGTGCAAGATTTCTGCATGGTAGCTATCCAGCAGGGCGGTATCTGCTTTCCCCATAAGGGAGAGGTCGATCAGTTTCCGGTCGAACGGGGCCAGGGTCAGGGTTTCAAACTCCAGAAAAGACCGCGTGGAGTCTGCAACTTCGGCCGGGCGGACCAGAACAAGGGTTTCCAGCCGGATACCGTAAGCACCGGGCAGGTAAAAACCCGGCTCGTTGGACAGGACCATGCCCGCCTGCAACGCAATGGCGGAAACGGCCTTGGAAATACGGGCAGGCCCTTCATGCACCGATAAAAAGCTGCCAACGCCATGGCCTGTCCCGTGGTCAAAATCCAGCCCGGCCTGCCACAGGTCGTACCGTGCCAGTGCATCCAGCGCGTGGCCTTTTGTGCCCGTGGGGAAGCGCGCATGGCCAAGGCGCAGGTTGCCCTTGAGTACGCGGGTAAACGCGGCTTTTAGCGCTGGCGGGGGTGTGTTGGGGCCACACCAGAGCGTGCGGGTGACATCGGTTGTGCCATCGGGGTACTGGCCACCGCTGTCGATCAGGTAAACGTCATTGGCGGCTATGGCGCGGTTGCTTTGCGGGGTTACGCTGTAATGGATAACGGCCCCGTTTGGCCCCGTGCCTGAAATGGCCGTAAACGAGTCCTCCACATAGTCTGCCGCAGCCCGCCGGAATGTGGCGAGCTGTTTGGCGGCATCCAGTTCGGTTGTGGTGGTGGCGTGGGTGTCCATCCAGTGCAAAAAGCGGCACAGGGCCACGCCATCGCGCAGGTGGGCTGCGCGCATGCCCTGCTGCTCAACCGGGTTTTTGCAGGCTTTGGGCAGCAGGCACGGGTCGGGTGTGGTGGCAACGGTTGCGTTATGGCGGCCCAGTGTTTGTGTAAACCACACGGCATTGCTTGCCGGGTCTACCCCCACGGTGCGCCCGGCCAATGAGGCCAGCACCTGCTCCAGCTCTGCGGGGGCATGGATACGCACCTCCGCCCCCAGCCATGCGCGCACGTCTGCGGGAATTTTGTCGGGCTGGATAATCAGGTCAACACTTGCATCGGCGTGGATAATGGTAAAAGCCAGCACAACGGGGGTGCAGGGAATATCCGCCCCACGGATATTGAGCAGCCAGGCAATGGAGGCTGAATCGCTCAGCACGGCGGCATCCTGCCCCAGATGGCGCAGGTCATGCGCAATGCGCTCGCGTTTGCTGGCCGAACTTTCACCCGCATAACGCAGGGGGTGTATAAACGCGGGGCCAGCTGGCAGGGCAGGGCGGTCCTGCCAGAGTGCATCCACCAGATTATGCGCGGTGGGGGTAAGGCAAAGCTGCTCATGTTGCAGGTAGGGGGCCAGTTCCGCGGCACTCATAATGCGTGGGTCGTAGCCAATGCTGGCATCGGGCCGGGCGTTGGCGGCCAGCCATGTGGCGGGGGGCACCTGCCCGCCATGCACACGCTCCCAGCACGTGCCATCCACCTGCTGGTCCATTTGTGTGATGTAGCGACCATCGGAAAAAACGGCGGCCTTGTCTGCCAGCACAATGGCTGTGCCTGCGCTGCCGGTAAAACCGCTTATCCATGCCAGCCGCTGTGCGCAGGCCGGGGTGTACTCCCCCAGGAACTCATCACCATGTGGAATAATCACGCCATCCAGCCCGTTCTGGCGCAATGCGGCACGTAGCGAGGTGAGTCTGCTCATGGATAAGGAAGCCAAGGTACTACTCCGCAGATTTGGGGCTAAGGTTTGGCGCAGGATAGCCCAGGCATAGGCTGCCCTGCGCAAAGGTGTGGCAAAAGATCAGGCGGGGCAAGAGCCGCCGGGGCGGCGCAGGATCAGGGTTGCCCAGTCCCCTTCGGTCAGGACCTGCTCAAGCACCAGCCCCTGCCTGCGGTGGGCCGCCAGCACCATGCGGATTTGCGTTTGCAGCAGGCCTGCCAGAATAACCGTGCCGCCGGGGGCCAGTGCCTGTGCCAGATCCTTGGCCATAAGGCACAGCGGGCGGGCCAGAATATTGGCAAAAACCAGATCATACGGTGCGTTCTTGCGGATGGCGGGCGTTTGCCAGCCATTGCCAAGGCGGCAGGTAAGGGCACGGTTCAGCCGGTTACGCCGCGCATTCTGGGCGGAAACACGGACCGACCACGGCTCAATATCCACCGCCAGCACCTTCTGGTGCAAAAGGGCTGCTGCGGCCATGGCCAGAATACCCGTGCCACAGCCAAGGTCCAGAATACGGCGGGGGTGGCGGTGGGCAATGCGTTCCAGTGCGCGCAGGCAGCCACGGGTGGAACCATGCTCGCCCGAGCCAAAAGCCACGCCTGCATCCAGCGTGAGCACAATGCGGGTTGCCTCGGGGGCATCGGGCAGATGGGTGCCGCGCACCACAAAGCGTTTGCCCACCTTCTGTTCGGGAAAAGCCTCATAAGTGCGGGCAAGCCAGCCTTCGGCTTCGGTTGCCGCGCGTTCCAGCGGGGCGGATACGCCACTGGTCAGTTCGGCCAGCATAAGGGCCAGTGTCAGTTCGTCCTCACGGTGGCCCGTGTCTTTTACGCCCTCAACCCGCCACTGAGTGCCTTCGGGGTTGGCCTCAAAAATACCAACCGTGGTGCAGACGCTGCCAATGGCGTTTTCGTAAGCTTCCACCGCAGCTTCGGGTACGGTGACAGAAATGGTTTCCAGGCTTGTAGCGTGGCGGCGGGGTGTGGGGGCCATTATAGTTTCTCGATAAAGGAGGAAAGAAGTCGTTTTGTGCTCGCGTCTTCAAACGCGATTTCCAGATGGTTGCGGTCAGCCGCAATAACGATGCCCACACCAAAACGGGGGTGGCGGACCTGCTGCCCCAGCTCAAAGGCTGGTTCCGCTTCGGGCGGGCGTTTGCGGCGGGCCACAACGGGGCCGCTGTCAAACAGGCTCTGTTCGGCAAACAGGCCGCGGCGGGCGGAGCCGCCTTCGTTTTTGCGGCTGATGTGCTCCTCTGGCAGTTCATCCAGAAAGCGGCTGGGCATGGAAGGCTGCCAGTTGGCGTAAATGCGCCGGCTCCCGGCATGGAAGATCATGGCCTGTTTGCGTGCACGGGTAATGCCCACATAGGCCAGACGCCGTTCCTCCTCCAGCCCTTTAAGCCCGCCTTCATCCAGCGTGCGCTGGGAGGGAAAAACCCCTTCCTCCCAACCGGGGAGGAACACCGTATCAAACTCCAGCCCTTTGGCTCCGTGGAGTGTCATGATCGAGAGTTTGGCATCCTGCGCTTTTTCGTCCGTCTCCATGACAAGGGAGACATGCTCCAAAAACTCGCCAAGCGTGCCAAAATCGGCCAGAGCGCGCACAAGTTCCTTCAGGTTTTCCAGCCGCCCGGGGGCTTCGGGCGAGCGGTCAAGGCGCCACATTTCAAGGTAGCCGCTCTCTTCCAGCAGGTGTTCAACGGCCAGCACGTGTCCTTCACGGCCCAGAATATCTCGCGTGGTGTTCAGGGCATTGGTGAGTGTGCGCAACTGGTCGGCCATTTTGCCCTTGAGCTGGCCGGTTTCGAGCATGGTCTGGGTTGCAACACTCACCGGAGTATTGGCAAAGCGGGCCGCCTCGCGCAGTTTTTGCAGGCTGGCCGGGCCAACGCCGCGCTTGGGCACGTTGATGATCCGCTCGAACGCCAGATCATCCGCCGGTTGGCTGACCACGCGCATATAGGCCAGTGCATCGCGGATTTCGGCTCGCTCGTAAAAGCGCACACCACCAACAATGCGGTAGGGCAGGCCGGTCTGTACAAGCCGCTCCTCAAATGCACGGGTCTGGAACCCGGCACGGACCAGAATGGCCATTTCCGCCAGAGACTGCCCCTTGTGGTGCAGGCGCTCGGCTATGTCGCACACGCTGCGGGCCTCGGCGTCTGAATCCCATACGCTGGTGACCAGCACTTTTTCCCCATCCGAGGGGTCATCCCGCCCCGAGCGCAGGGTTTTGCCCAGCCGTTCCCCGTTATGGGCGATCAGCCCCGCGGCGGCACCCAGAATGTGGCGGGTCGAGCGGTAGTTCCGTTCCAGCCGGACAATTTTTGCGCCGGGAAAATCTTTTTCAAACCGCAGAATGTTTTCCACTTCCGCACCACGCCAGGAGTAGATGGACTGGTCATCATCCCCCACGCAGCAGATATTGGCCGTGCCATCGGCCTGTTTGGCCAGCAGGCGCAGCCACAGATACTGCACGGTGTTGGTATCCTGATACTCATCGACCAGAATATAGCGGAACAACCGGTGGTACTGGGCCAGCACATCGGGGCGGGTCCGCAGGATTTCGGTCACGTGGAGCATCAGATCGCCAAAGTCGCAGGCGTTGAGCTGTATCAGGCGGGCCTGATAAGCCTCGTAAATGGCGCGGGCGTGATGATTGGCAAAGTCCGTATCTTCGGACGGGGTGACACGCGCAGGCGTTAACCCCCGGTCCTTCCAGCGCTGGATAACCCCAAGCAGGCCGGGGGCGGGCCAGCGTTTGGTGTCAATCTGCCAGGGTTCCATAACCTGCTTGAGCAGGCGGAGCTGGTCGTCCGTGTCCAGAATGGTAAAGCTCTGGGTCAGCCCCACATATTCCGCGTGGCGGCGCAGCATGCGTGCGCACAGGGCATGGAAGGTGCCAAGCCACAGCCCCTCTGCCGGTGCACCAAGGAGCAGGGCAACACGCTCGCGCATTTCCCGCGCAGCCTTGTTGGTAAAGGTTACCGCCAGTATCTGCCACGGCTTTGCGCGCTCGGTCAGCAGGACATGGGCAAAACGTGTGGTTAGCACACGGGTTTTGCCGGTTCCTGCACCAGCCAGAACCAGCAGCGGGCCATCTGTTGTCTCAATGGCCGCGCGTTGCTCCGGGTTCAGGCGCGCAAGGTAGGAGGAGCCGCTCTGCGGAGCAGCATCGGAGGTGGGGTGAGAAGGGGGCTCGAATGTCGTCACCATTCTCTTATATAGTGATGTCCGCCTCAGGCCAATCGGAGCAATAGGATGGCGAAAACAAAGATGCCACCGCCCCCGGCTTCTTCCGTTCAGGAAGGGGGGAGCGTGTTTGCATCAACCGGGCCTGTGGGGCATCGCAAACGTATGCGCCAGCGGGTGCTGGCCCACGGTGCGGGCGGGCTGGCTGATTACGAATTGCTGGAAATGCTGCTGTTTTACGGCGTCCCCCGGCGCGATACCAAACCCTTGGCCAAAAGCCTGATCAACCAGTTCGGGTCTTTTTCCGCTGTGCTCGATTCCGCGTCTGCGGTGTTGCAGGGGGCGGGGGCACCACGCGGTGCCGCAGCCTTGTGCGCACAGTTGCCGGATGTGGCAGCCTGTCTGGTGCGCGATGGCGGCAGTAACCGTGCCTATCTGGGCGATTGGGACAGTCTTTTGCTGTATTGCAACACGGTTTTGCGCACGGCGGAGCGGCCGCAGATGCGCATGCTGCTGCTGGATAGCCGCAATACCCTGCTGGCGGACGAGCAACTGGTATGGGCCATGCCAACCGCAAAAGTCGAAGCAGAGCGTGTGCAGCAGGCTGTGGCCCATGTTCTGCAACGCGCGCTGGAGGTGCAGGCCAGTGCGATTGTGAGCGTGTATCTGGCCGAACCGGGGCAGGACGTGCAAACCTTGCTCCAGAATTGCACGCCTTTTGTTGCGAGCCTGCGCAAAGCTGCGCCTTTGCTTGCGGTTAGCGTGCATGACCATATGGTGGTTGGGGCGAGTGCATGGGCAAGTGCACGCCAGATGGCAGCAGACTGGTGAGCCGCCCCCATACTCCACCGGGCATGGCCGATGGCATGGCTTTTTTAACAAGGCCGCCAGAAGGGCTGGTGCCGGGGCTGCCTCAGGCTAAAGCCGTAGGGCGGGATGACAGGCAATGCCTTGCCGCATTGCTTGGGGCGGCAGGTATGGCCCAAGCACAGGCCATTGAGCAGGCTGAAGCTTTGATGGGGGAATACGCAACCCTCTCTGCCGTGCTGGCGGCAGCGGCACAGCACGAGGGGAGTGTAAGCCTGCTCCCCGAAGCTGCGCGCGTGTTGTTAATTCTTGCGCGTGAGAGTGCGTTCCGCCTGCACCGTGCGCGTTTGCAGCAGGGGAGTGTACTGCTCGAACGCCCGGCCCTGAATGCGTATCTGTCTGCCCTTATGGCGCATGAAAAAACCGAGCAGATGCGCGTAGTGTTCCTTGATGCAGCCAATCGGCTTGTGGGGGAGGAGGTTATGGGGCGCGGTACGGTGGACCATGCTCCCGTTTACCCGCGTGAGATTGTCAGGCGCGCACTGGCTTTGCGGGCGGGTGGTTTTGTGCTGGTGCACAACCACCCAAGCGGCGATGTTATGCCCTCTGCCGAGGATATGAGCATGACTGCGCAGATCATTGCCGCCGCCCGCGTTGTAGGGCTGCACGTGGCGGACCACCTGATTGTAGGCCGGGAGCGGGTCCTGAGCATGAAGGAAGCAGGGCTGCTGTAGCCGCGCCTCTTCTGCTCAGGCCGTGGGGGTGTTCAGTCTTCGCCCGCAGGTGGGGGGGAGGCACACTTGGTTGCCAGCGGGCCAAGAGCTGCCTGTATGCCCCAGTCCCCGGGGAGTGCGCCGTAGGGGAACAGAATATTCACATGCCCCATCTTGCGCCCTTCACGGGCCTCTTTTTTGCCGTACAGATGCGGGATATGGCCCGGATTAGCCAAAATGGCGGGCCACAGGGCCATATCTTCGGGGCCTACAAGGTTTTTCATCACCGCATCCGAATGGCGGGTGGCGTGGGGCAGGGGCAGGCCCGCAACTGCGCGGATGTGCATGTCAAACTGGTCCTGCGCGCAGGCATCCATAGTCCAGTGGCCCGAATTATGGGGGCGAGGTGCGACCTCGTTCACCATGAGTGAGCCATCACGCACAAGGAACATCTCCACGCCCATAATGCCAACCAGATCAAACCGCTCGGCAATAAGGGCGGCCAGCCGGCCGGCTTCTGCCGCAACGCTTTCAGGCACGGGGGCCGGGGCGAGTGTCAGGTCCAGAATGCCGTGCCAGTGGTGGTTGAGAACCGTGTCAAAGCACCGGGTTGTGCCATCTGTGCCGCGGGCGACCATAACGCTCAGTTCGCAGGCAAAATCGACCATGCCTTCGGCCACCAGCGGGTGCGGCGCGAGTGCAGCAAAGGCTTCATCCAGTTCCGCAGCACTTTGCACACGGCGCTGGCCCTTGCCATCATACCCGTTGCGGGTGGTTTTGAGGATAAGTGGAAAGCCCAGCCGGTCTGCCGCTGCGTGCAGGGAGGCATGGTCCGTTACCGCATGCCACGGTGCCAGTGGTACCCCGGCTTCTGCCAGAAAGGTTTTTTCCGCCAGCCGGTCCTGGCTGATGCGCAGGATATTGCCCGACGGGCGCACAGGGCAGTGCCTGCTCAGCCGGTCCAGTGCATCGGCACTAATGTTTTCAAACTCGAAGGTGACCACATCAACCGCTTTGGCAAAAGCGTCCAGTGCTGCGGGGTCATCATACGCACCAAGGGTTATGGCGCTGCAAACCTGTGCGGCCGGGCCATGTGCGTCCTGAGCAAGAATATGCGTTTTATAGCCCAGCCGGGAGGCTGCAACAGCAGACATGCGGCCAAGCTGCCCCCCCCCCACAATGCCAATAACGGCATTGGGGGCCAGAGCTGCGTGTGTATGGGTCATTCGTTTTCTGTCACGGGTGTATCGGCAACCGATGCGGTCTGTACCGCGCGCCATGCTTCCAGCCGTGCGGCCAGTTCGGGGTTTTGCAGGGCCAGAATGGAGGCCGCCAGCAAGGCTGCGTTCTTGGCCCCGGCCGAGCCAATGGCCAGTGTGCCAACGGGTACGCCACCGGGCATCTGCACAATGGAGAGCAGGCTGTCCATGCCTTTGAGTGCGCGGGATTCCACAGGCACACCCAGCACGGGCAGGCGGGTCCATGCCGCGCACATGCCGGGCAGGTGGGCTGCGCCCCCAGCCCCGGCGATAATAACAGACAACCCCCGATCCGCCGCCGTACGGGCGTATTCCGCCAGCCGGTCCGGTGTACGGTGGGCAGAGACAATGCGGGTTTCGTGCGGGATTTCCAGCGTGTTCAGAATGGCATCGGCATGGCGCATGGTTTCCCAGTCTGACTGGCTGCCCATGATAATGCCAACCTTGGGGGGCGCGGCCGCTGCGCTGTTATCTGCTGCGTGGGAGGTGGTGGTCTGGGGGGCTGTTGTGTTCACAGGGGTAGGGTATCCGGTCTTGCTAATGCTGGTCCTGTTGCAAAGTCAGGCAATATTGTCGGGTATCAGCTGGCTTTCAACCCGTGTTATGCGGTCTTTGAGCAGTAATTTCCGTTTTTTCAGCCGCTGAAGGTACAACTGGTCGATAAAGGTTGTCTCATTGGTCATTCTGTTGATGACCGTATCCAGATCACGATGCTCGCTTCGCAGCTCAAGAAGCTGCCCCAGTAGTGACTCGCGGTCTTGCATCATGGCGCTGGTTCTCCCTGTGTGCATCTGACTCGTGCATTCAATCGGATTACTCCGTTGTTGCATTTATGGCGCTCTTTACCAACCATGCATTGCGCGACCAGCTTGCGCAAACGGGAAAAAGTTCCATGTGCACAGCGCATATCGGCATGCAGTGGAATATGAAATTAACATGAAATTTCTGGCCGTCTGTACGCTAGCGTAAAAGAGTCACTAACCGAATGGAGGCAGCCATGGCGCGCCTAGCAAGGATAGAGTCTCTCAAACACCGCCATTCCCATATTGACCAGAAGATTGCTTCCGAAGGGGGCAGGCCCAGACCGGATGAGCGCGTTCTGATGTGCCTGAAGCTGCAAAAGCTCAGGATCAAGGAAGAAATTGAACGGCTGGCGGGCTAAAAACGCAGTGCGGATTTATCTGCCGCACATGTAAAAGCGGCAGATAAATCCGGCAGGATTTTATTCAGCAGAAAAATCAAGATCACCTGCATCCAGTGCAGGTACGGGAATTTCCGCCCCTTCGCGCTCAAGCCGGGCATTGGCGTCGGCTACGGCTGCGTTCAGGTCTGTCTGGCTGCACAGGCCAACGGTCACCGGGTCACGCGGTTTGATGTTGGGTGTGTTCCAGTGTTGCTTGTCGCGCACCTTGGCAATGGTGTCCTTGGTGGTGCCAAGCAGTTTTACAATCTGCTGTTCGCTCAGCTGCGGGTAGTTGCGCAGCAGGAAGGCAATACCATCCGGACGGTCATGGCGCTTGGCAACCGGCGTGTAACGCGCACCCTTGGAGCGGCGGCGCACGGGGTTGTTGGTGGCCAGAATTTTAAGCCGCGCCGTAGGTGTTGCTTCGCAACGGCGGATTTCTTCAAGTGCAAGCTGGTGGTTGGCAACGGGGTCGTAGCCAACAATGCCCTGAGCGACTTCACCATCGGCAATGGCCTGCACTTCCAGCGGGTGCATCCCACAAAAAGCGGCAATCTGTTCAAAGCTGAGCGCGGTCTTTTCGATCAGCCACACAGCGGTTGCTTTTGGCATCAAGGGTAAGGTCGTCATTTGGCTTCTATCCTGTCGTCGGGCGGCGCTCACGCAGGCACCGGTAAATTGACGGCCTGGAACCTCTTCCGAAGCCTGCGTGCCTGCCGACGCGCATCTATGCCCCCGATATGGAGGGAGCAGCCCGTTCAGGTCAAGCTGCAAAAATACAACAAAAGGGAGCGGAACCGGAGTTCCACTCCCTTTTGGGGCTGCAAGGCGGGTTCAGGCCGCGTTTGGCACGCTCTGGTTTCGGGGGGAGGCAGGTGTTGCCAGCGTGGACGTGGACGCAAAGGGAGTATGGGCCTGTTGAGGTGGCGTGGGCGCCTTAGCCACGCCATGTGGCCCTTCCGTCTGGCCTGCATTAACAGGAATACGCCGTGGCTTGAGCGCTTCAGGCACAATCTGGCGTACACTGATGCGGAGCAGACCGTTATTCATATCCGCCCCTGTAACCTCAACATGGTCTGCCAGCGCAAAGCGGCGTTCAAAGGCGCGGCGGGCAATGCCGCGGTGCAGCACTTCGCCCTCGTCCTGTGGGGCGCTGACCCGGCCGGAGACAACAAGCGTGCTGTCCTGCACCAGCAGTTCAATATCATCCGGGGCAAAGCCTGCTACGGCCATGGTCAGGGCGTAACTGTCGCTCCCGGTCTTGGCAATGTCATAGGGGGGGTAGCTGGGGGTGCCCGTGCTGCGGGCTGCGGTGTCCATTACCTGTGCCAGCCGGTCAAAGCCGATGGCGGTACGGAATAGGGGTGCAAAATCGTAAGTCATGTGGAACCTCCTCGTTCAGCAAGGTTCTGCCGTGCAGCAGGCCCCATAAGGCGGCCTGTGTGGCAGGTCTTTCTGGCTAACCCCCGTGGGGCATCAGCCATGCTCCAAACGTGGAAAGCCCCGCCTCCTTTTTCAAGAGGGCGGGGCCAAAAGCACACGGTAAGGCTAGAAAAATCAGCCTTTGGAACGGGTGCCGATCCCAGCAAAGCGCTTGTTGAACTTGGCGACCTGGCCCCCGGTGTCCATGATGCGCTGCACGCCGGTCCACGCCGGATGGGACTTGGTGTCAATGTCCAGACGGATGGTGTCACCGGCTTTGCCGTAGCAGGAGCGGGTGGTGTATTCCGTGCCGTCGGTCATGATGACGGTGATTTCGTGGTATTCGGGGTGAATGCCGGACTTCATGGGACAGGTCTTTCTTTACAGCAGACGAAGGCCCGATACCGACCGGGCCGAATTGCCGTGCATATAACGGTATGCGGCAGCAGGATCAACCGTTGATTATGCACCTTTTGCCTGCAACTGGCGTTAAGGCCACAGCCCAATGCGGGGTAACGTCCTGAATAGTCTGTACCAATATACGGCGCGGCGGGGGCAGATATGGCAAAGATTTTTGGTTATTCCAATAATAACGCTTGAGAAATAGCCAGCCACACGGATACAGAACAGTATCTTTGCAGAAAACCTTTTAAACAGGACACCGAATTTATGGTTGATCTTAAAACTGATCTTAAGGCCCACGTGCGTACACCGGGCTGGGTGGGCGAGTTCCGCTCCTTCATCATGCGCGGCAATGTGGTTGATCTGGCTGTTGGTGTGGTCATTGGTGCGGCGTTTACAGGGATTGTGAACAGCCTGGTCAAGGATGTGTTCAACCCCGTTATTGGTCTGCTGGTCGGCGGGATTGATTTTTCCAACCTGTTTGTCACCCTTAAAGGCCCGCATGAAGCAACGCTGGACGCCGCGCAAAAAGCTGGCGCGGTTACGCTTAACCTCGGCCTGTTCGTGAACGCTGTTATCCAGTTCCTGATCGTGGCTATGGCCATTTTCTGGATGGTCAAAGCCCTGACCCGCCTGCATGTGCGTGAGGAAGCCAAGCCCGCAGCACCGCCCGCACCAACCCAGACGGAAATCCTGCTGACCCAGATCCGTGATGAACTTGCCGCGCGGAACACGCAGCAGGGCTAAAGGCTTGGCCGGGGGCAAGCGCTGTGTTTTCGACAGGCGGAATATGGAGTAGGCTCTCAACCATGAAGCCCTCTGTATTCCGCTTTTTTTATAAAGCGCCTCCGTTTGCCGCCCTGCTTGCCCTTGTTGGCGTGGCGGGGTGCCAGAGTGTGCCGTATCAGCTCAAGGTGGAGCAAACGCCCAGCACGTTGCTGTATAGTTACGCCATAGCCAATGGCATGGCGCGCGGGCAGTTGATGAGTGGCGGCCTGAGCCTGCCGCAGATTGTACAGATCGTTACAGCCGACCGGGAGGCGCTGGCCGCCATTCTGGTTTTTCGGGACCATCCGGGCAGCAATACGCTCAAGGTGGCAGGGCTTAAGGTGGAGGCCTTTCTGGCAACCATTGATGAACCTGCTCCATTAGGGAACAGCATGCTGGTGTTACCCAACGGTGTGCCCGTTCCACTCTCCCGCCATTAAGGCGTAAAAAAACGGAGCAGTCAGACTGCTCCGTTTTTTTGTGTCAGGCGTAATTGTCGTGGGGCTTCAGGCCGATGGGGCTGTAGCCTTGCCACTTTTGGCGCCGCGCTTGAGGCGACCTTCCCCCATGAACAGCAGCAGAGGTGCTGCGATAAAGATGGAGGAGGACGTGCCAACAACAATGCCAAACAGCATGGTCCACGCAAAACCGGACAACGTGGCGCCTCCCCACAGGGCCAGCGGCAGGGATGCCAGAAAGACCGTGGAGGACGTGCCCAGCGTGCGGTTGAGTGTTTCGTTGATCGAAAGGTTGATCAGGTCGATCAGCGGCATGGTGCGGTATTTGCGCAGGTTCTCACGCACACGGTCATAAACCACCACCTTGTCGTTGGTGGAGTAGCCCAGAATGGTCAGGATTGCGGCAACCATAACCAGATCGAACTCAAAGCCGGTCAGGACCAGAAAGCCCACGGTCTTGGTCAGGTCGAGTACGAGTGTAATGACCGCACTCAGGGCGAACTCCCACTCGAACCGGAACCAGATGTAACCCAGAATCATGGCAAGGCTGAGAGCCAGAGCCAGCATACCGTTGCGGAACAGCTCGGCCGAAACCGAAGCCCCGACCGCATCGGCCCGCAGGATGGTGGTGCCGGGCAGGGATTCGGCCACGGTGTGGCGCACCTTGTCCACAATGGTCTGCGTATCCTGCTCGGAGCCCGCATCCAGCCGGATCAGAACATCATTGGCAGCCCCGAAGGACTGGAAGGAGGCGTGCGATACCCCATGCTCGGCCAGAGCCGCGCGGATTTTGGCAAAATCAGCCGGGCCGGGGGTCTGGGCTTCCACCACAATCCCCCCCCGAAAATCCAGACCCAGCGTAAGGCCGGGATGGAAGAACAGAACAAGCGATGCGATCGAAAGCACGGCCGAGACAATCAGCCCCATGAAGCGGCCGCGCATGAAGTTGATGTGCGTATCCTTGCGGACAAAACGCAGGAGAGGACGTCCGAGCATAAGTAGCGCCTCGTTCTTCAAACAGGCAGGCTGGTGGGGCGCGTACGCGCGTACCAGCGGGCCATGAGCATGCGGGAGAGCAGCAGGGTGGTGAACAGGGTGGTCACAATGCCAATGGTAATGGTGAGTGCAAACCCACGGACCGGACCTGTGCCAAAAACAAACAGCATCACATGGGCCAGCAGGGCCGTGGCGTTACTGTCGATAATGGTGGAGGTCGCTTTTTCAAACCCTGTCTGCATGGCTGCCAGCGGGGTGCGCCCGCGGGCAATTTCCTCGCGTATGCGTTCGTTGATCAGAATGTTGGCGTCCACCGCCATACCCAGTGTGAGCAGCATGCCCGCCATGCCGGGCAGGGTGAGTGTTGCCTCAAAGAGCGAGAGAATGGCCACCATGAGCACAAGGTTGGCCAGCAGGGCAAAGTCCGCGTACCAGCCAAAACGGCCGTAGAACAGCACCATAAAGGCCACGACCATAATAAAGCCGACACCGAGGCTGATCATGCCCGCGCGAATGGAATCCGCCCCCAGTGATGGGCCAATGGAGCGCTGCTCAATAACGCTCAGCGGGGCGGGCAGGGCGCCTGCGCGCAGCATAAGGGCAAGGTCGGTTGCCTTTTGTGCATCAAACCCGCCGGTAATCTGGCCATTGCCGCCTGTTATGGGGCTCATGATCACGGGTGCTTCGATAATCTTGTTATCCAGCACAATGGCGAATCGCTTGCCAACATTGGCCTGCGAAACAGCAGCAAAAGCATGCGTGCCTATCGAATCGAAAGAGAAGCTGACCGCCCATTTGCCGCTCTGCTGGTCAATGACCGCGCCGGCGTTGGTCAGGTCCGAGCCATCAACATCCACATGGTCAAAAACGGGGAGGGGGCCACCCTCAGCCGGGTCGGCCATTGGCAAAAGGCTGACACCCTGCGGCGGGTAGGTTGCGTGCAGCGGGTTGGCATCGACCAGATGGAAGCTCATCTTGGCTGTGGTGCCCAGCAGTGCCTTGATCCGCTCAGGGTCACTAATGCCGGGCAGTTCCACAACAATGCGGTCATCACCCTGGCGGGTAATTTCGGGGTCAACAGCCCCCGTTCCGTCAATACGGCGGCGCACGATCTCAATGGACTGGGTTACGGCTTCACGCGCACGGGTGCGAATGGATTCGGGAGCCAGAACAAGGGCTATGCTGCCATCTTCACGCTTGCTGACGCTGAACTCGTTGGGCACTGCACGGGGCAGGGCGTTCAGGGCCGCTATGTCTGCCTCGGTTTCCGCGGCGGAGCGCGGCATGAACGATATGGTGCCTTTGGCGGCATCCACCGCAATGTTCTGGTAGCCCAGATGCGCGTTCAGCAGCGCATCACGCGTGTTTTCCGAGAGGGTTTGCAACCTGTCATGGGTCAGGCTTTGCAGATCCACCTGCATGAGCAGGTAGGAACCACCCCGCAGATCCAGTCCAAGGTGGATCTGTCGCCATGGTATGGAAGGGAGCGGCTTGCGCATGCCGTTGGGCAGGCACAGCAGCAGGCCTAAAAGGCATACGCCCAGTACCGAGGCCAGTTTGAGGCGGCTGTAATACATTCTTACCTGATCGCTTGCAGTTTTGCTGCCCGGAACATGCCGCTCAACCCTGACAGATGCAACCCGTTCGCGTGCTTATGGGTGGAATGCTTTGCTTTTTCGCTCATTCTGCGTGGCTCAGGCGCATCACCCAGCCGTAATATGGGGTGGGTGGGCATGGCAGGTAGCGCATGGGCAGGAGCGGGCCTTGTTTGCATTCGGGGGTGGGGCTGCTACCCCTTGGAGGAAGCAAAACACAGGCCAGATCAGGCAGGGGCTGTAACACATGAGCACAACGCTGCGCGTAGGGGTTATTGGGGCAGGGCATTTTGGACGGTACCACGCCCTGAAAATACGTGATGTGCCGGGGGAGAGCCTGTCCGGCCTGTTTGACCCTGACCCCGCCCGCGCCCAGCTGGTCGCGCACGAGGCCGGGTGCCCGGTTATGGCGGATGTGGATAGCCTGCTAGCCCAGTCCGATGCGGTGGTGGTGGCAGCCCCGGCAGAGTTTCATTTTGAGCTGGCCGTGCAGGCCCTGCGGGCAGGGCGGCATGTGCTGGTGGAAAAACCGGTAGCGGCTACGCTGGAACAGGCAGACATGCTGGTAACGCTGGCGCAGCAGAGCGGGCTGGTCTGTCAGGTTGGGCATTTGCTGCGTTATTCCGCCGAGCACGCCGCCATAAGCGCGCGCATAACCCGCCCGCTCTATATAGAGGCCACGCGCATTGCCCCATACAAACCGCGCGGAACAGACGTGTCGGTTATTCTGGACCTGATGATCCATGATCTGGACCTGGTTCTGGCCCTTGTGGACAGCCCGATTGCACAGGTGGATGCGCTGGGAGCTGCGGTCAGTTCCGCGCATGAGGATATTGCGAATGCGCGGGTGCGGTTCGAAAACGGGTGCGTGGCCAGCATTACCGCAAGCCGCATATCGCTCAAGACCGAGCGGCGGATGCGCCTTTTTTCCGAGGAAGGGTATCTGTCGGCTGATTTTGTGAAACGTGAGCTAAGCATGATCGGGCGCGAGCGGGGGCTACCCCTGCCGGGCACCGGTGGATTCCGGCGTGAGGGCATAAGCTGGGCTGAGCATGATTCGCTGTTCGCGGAGCATCAGGCTTTTGTGGCGTCGTGCGTGCAGGGAGCGCCTGTTGTGGTGGACGCGGTGGCCGGGCGGCGCGCTCTGGCGGCGGCTTTGGCGGTGGCAGATGGAATCACCACCTCGCGCAGTCTTATGGAGCAGTCCGGGCTGATCCGGGGAGGCTGAAAAAAGACACCTTTGAGGAAGCGGGAAGAATCAGCCATTTTTTGGATAAGCAAGTCTAAAATCACGCATTCCGGGCAAAAAAAATCCTAGATATGGGGGCAAAGTAGGGTAAGAAGCGCGATATATGGTGTATGCGGCGGCATCAGCCACATACCAACATGATCGTTCGCAAAAACCGGAGAGTAAGCGCCATGAGTCTGATTGACGTGCATGAGAATGACGTTCGTCGTTCCCATTCAGGAGTATCAGGCTCGGCTGAAGAACCGGACCTGTTCGGCGCTGAGCAGATGCAGGATATGGTGCAGCTCCCCGGGCACCATCAGGTGCGTGTTGACCGCTCGCGCGATGCGCTGCTGACCCCCTTTGGCAAAGCCACGCTTGATAACCGCTACCTGCTGCCTGATGAGAGCTATCAGGACCTGTTCGGGCGTGTGGCGTCCTATTACGGGGCGGATGCGGAGCATGCCCAGCGTATTTACGACTATATCAGCCGCCACTGGTTCATGCCCGCAACCCCGGTGCTGTCCAATGGTGGCACAACGCGCGGTCTGCCTATTTCGTGCTTTCTGAACGAAGCCAATGACAGCCTCAAAGGCATTGTCGATCTGTGGAACGAGAATGTGTGGCTGGCCAGCAAGGGTGGGGGCATTGGCTCCTACTGGGGCAACCTGCGCTCCATTGGCGAGAACGTGGGCCGCAACGGCAAAACCTCGGGGGTTATTCCCTTCATCCGCGTGATGGACAGCCTGACACTGGCTATTTCTCAGGGGTCTTTGCGTCGTGGGTCGGCTGCGGTCTATCTGCCGGTCTGGCACCCCGAGATTGAGGAGTTCATAGAACTCCGTCGCCCCACAGGGGGGGACCCCAACCGCAAGGCGCTCAATCTCCACCACGGTATTCTGGTCTCTGACGCATTCATGCGCGCGGTGGAAGCGGATGACGAATGGGCGCTGCTCTCCCCCAAGGATAACTCGGTTATCCGCAAGATTTCAGCGCGCGGGTTGTGGATTCGTATCCTGACCGCACGCATGGAACAGGGCGAGCCCTATATTGTTTACTCCGACCATGTGAACAACGCCCGCCCCGAGCACCACAAACTCGCGGGGCTGGAAGTCAAGACCTCCAACCTGTGCTCCGAAATTACGCTGCCAACGGGCATAGACCATCACGGCAAGGCACGTACGGCAGTGTGCTGCCTGTCCTCCCTCAACCTTGAGACATGGGATGAATGGTCGGATAATCCCCAGTTCATCGAGGATGTGATGATCTTCCTCGACAATGTTCTGCAGGACTTCATCGACCGTGCGCCAGAGGACATGGAGCGGGCCAAATACGCAGCCATGCGTGAGCGTTCCGTAGGGCTGGGGGTTATGGGGTTCCACTCCTTCCTCCAGGCCAAGAACGTGCCGTTTGAAAGCGTGATCGCCAAGGTCTGGAACCGCAAGATATTCAAGCACATTCGCGCACAGGCCGATGCCGCCTCCCGCCATCTGGCCGAGCTGCGGGGCCCTTGCCCCGATGCCGAGGAATACGGGATCCAGGAGCGTTTTTCCAACAAGATGGCTATTGCGCCCACGGCGTCCATTTCCATCATTGCGGGGAATGCCAGCCCGGGTATTGAGCCCATTGCTGCCAATGTGTTCTTGCAGAAAACCCTTTCCGGCTCCTTTACGGTACGCAACCGGCACCTGCTGAAGCTGCTGGTGGAAAAAGGGCAGGACACGCCGGAGGTGTGGTCCTCCATTACCACCAGCAAAGGCAGCGTGCAGCATCTGGACTTTTTGACCCAGCAGGAAAAGGACGTGTTTAAAACCGCGTTCGAGCTGGACCAGCGCTGGGTGGTGGAACATGCGGCCGACCGGCAGCCCTTTATCTGCCAGGCGCAGTCGGTCAACCTGTTCCTGCCCGCGGACGTGCATAAGCGCGACCTCAACCAGATTCATTTTCAGGCATGGAAGAAGGGGCTGAAGTCCCTCTACTACTGCCGCAGCCTGTCCATCCAGCGGGCGGATACGGTGAGCAACGTGCTCGCCAAGTCCGAGGTACTGGGGGCAGGTGTTGCCGAACAGGCTGCCGCAGAGCAGGCCGCCGGTGGCAACAATTATGACGAATGCCTGGCCTGCCAGTAAGGGCAGGCTGGTCCGCATCAGTTTTGTAAAAAAGTCGAGAGGCGGCCTCCCGGGTGGTGCCGCCCGATGGAGGCATCATGAGCGAGCATAAAGCTGGCGAGCAGCCGCAGGAAGAACGTTTTGACCTGCTAACAGCCAACCCGGTGTACAAGCCGTTTCGGTACCCGTGGGCGTATGATGCGTGGCTGACTCAGCAGCGCGTACACTGGCTGCCCGAAGAAGTGCCTCTGGCTGATGACGTAAAAGACTGGCACCGCGTGCTCAACGAGAGCGAGCGCCACCTTGTGACCCAGATTTTTCGCTTCTTCACCCAGTCGGATGTGGAAGTGAACAACTGTTACATGAAGCACTACAGCCGGGTTTTCAAACCGACTGAAGTGCTGATGATGCTCTCGGCCTTTTCCAATATCGAGACCATCCATATTGCAGCCTACAGCCACCTGCTGGATACGCTCGGCATGCCCGAGGAAGAATATTCCGCATTCCTTAAGTACAAGGAAATGAAGGATAAATACGATTACATGCAGTCCTTCAATGTGGACAGCAAGCATGAAATCGCAAAAACACTGGCAGCTTTTGGTGCGTTTACCGAAGGGCTACAGCTGTTTGCTTCCTTTGCCATCCTGCTTAACTTCCCGCGCTTTAACAAGCTCAAGGGCATGGGGCAGATCGTGTCCTGGTCGGTGCGGGACGAAACCCTGCACTGCCTGTCCATTATCCGCCTGTTCCGCGTGTTCATTCAGGAAAACCCGCATATCTGGACTGACAGGCTGCGGCAGGAACTGACCGAAATCTGCAAAACCATTGTGGAGCACGAAGAGGCCTTTATTGATCTGGCGTTTGAAATGGGGCCGGTAGAAGGGCTGGATGCCGCACAGGTTAAAACCTACATCCACTTTATTGCTGACCGCCGCCTGACCCAGCTTGGGCTGGATCCGGTTTACAACACGACCACCAACCCGCTGCCCTGGCTGGACGATATGCTCAATGCGGTCGAACACGCCAACTTCTTTGAAAACCGCGCGACTGAATACAGCCGTGCCTCCACGCTGGGCACGTGGGAAGAAGCGTTTGAAAGCTCTGTCTTCTCGTAATATCGGGCGGATGGAGCGGGTTTACAGGCCCGGCAGGGCCGTGCCGTTTTCCAGCACATCACGCGCCTGAGGGGTAAAGGCTCCGTCCGCTTCGTGTAGTGTCAGGCCAGACAGCACGCGGGCGGGGCTTTTAACGCCCAGTTTGGCCTGAATAAGCAGGATGCGTGCCTCCCGGCCTGTTTTGGGCCAGAAGGGGTAAAGGGTGACACCCCCAAAACCATGGGCGCTCAGCTCCGCTATGGCCCTGTCGGTCAGGGCTGTGGGGAGTGCGAGCGTCAGGCTGCCTTTGTGGCGCAAAACGGCAGCGGCTCCCTTAATCCAGAGTGGCAGGGTCTGCATGTCCATCCTGCGGGCAAGGTCCCGGCGCGGCTCGGGCGAGGCTGTGCCTGTTGGGGCATGCCATGGCGGGTTGGTCATGCAGTGGTCAAACCGCAGGAACTCAGGCACCCCTTCGGGGAAAGATGCTGTAATTACCGACGCTTGCACTTTTTTGTTGGCGAGCAGGTTGGTACGGGCCAGTGCCGCTGTTTCGGAGTCTTTCTCCACCCCTGTTCCGTGCAGGTCTGGTACGCGGTGCATCAGGCATAACAGCCCTGCACCGGCTCCACAGCCGATTTCGAGCACGTGCTGGCCCGGGCGTGCGGCTACGGCCGCAGCCATCAGAATGGGCTCAAGCCCTGTGCGGTAGCCTTGCTGGAACTGGCTGTAAGCGATACGTCCACGCAAAAGAGTGCCTTGCGAGGTCGGTGGAAGGTGGAGAGATGGGGCTTGCTGCATCGCTGTATCTGGCTGGCTTGAATGTGTTGGTGCTTGACCGTTTTTCAGGTGCCTCGCATATAAGAGGACGTCAACTCATCCCGAGGCTGGGGGAATAGCATTTGGGTGTTGCAGTCAGTCTGTCGGAAATGGACAGTGCCGCGAGCCAGGATGGATCTGGAGTTTCTGTGAGTAAACCAGGGGAAGCTGGCCTTAAGGCGCTGGCTGATTATCTCGCTGCGGATATGCAGGCATGTAATCAGGTCATTGTGGACCGCATGCAAAGCTCCGTAGCGCTTATTCCGCAGTTAGCTGCGCATCTTGTGGCCGCTGGCGGCAAGAGGCTGCGGCCACTGCTCACGCTCGCCTCTGCGCGGCTGTGTGGCTACAACAATCAGGACGGGCGCATGCGGCATGTGGAAATTGCCGCCTGTGTCGAGTTCATTCATACAGCAACACTGCTGCATGATGATGTTGTGGACGACAGCCAGCTACGGCGCGGTCTGGCCAGTGCCAACGCCATTTTTGGCAACAAGGCTTCCGTGCTGGTGGGGGACTTCCTGTTCGCCCGGTCGTTCCAGATCCTTACGGCTGATGCTTCGCTGGATGTCATGGCGATTCTCTCCGCTGCATCGGCTACGCTGGCGGAAGGCGAGGTTATGCAGATGACCACGCAGAATGACCTTTCCACCTCTGTTGAGCAGTATCTTCAGGTTATTTATGGCAAAACAGCGGCGCTGTTTGCCGCCGCATGCGAATCTGGTGCTGTCATAGGGGATGTAACCCCCGCCGACCGTGAAGCCCTGCGTGTGTACGGTGCCAATCTGGGCATGGCGTTCCAGCTTGTGGACGATGCGCTGGACTACTCGGCAGATCAGGCCGTGCTGGGTAAAGAGGTCGGGGACGACTTCAAGGAAGGCAAGGTTACACTGCCGGTGCTGGCAGCATACGAGGCAGGCAGCGAGCAGGACCGTGTATTCTGGCGGCGTGTGATTGAGGAGTGCGAACAGCAGCCAGAAGATCTGGATGCCGCACTGGCTCTTATCGCCCAGACCAATGCAATTGGCGTGACCTTGGCCAAGGCGGAAGAATACGCCGCATTGGCCCGTCAGGCGTTGCAGGGCTTCCCTGACAATGACCTTAAAGCCCTGTTGCTCGAAACCGCGAGTTATTCCGCCAGCCGCGCCAGCTAAGCTGGCCTGTGGCCGTTTTGGCAGGATCGGCAAAAATGCTGATTGTAATGCTGAAACGGCCTTTATCTGCCCGCCAGAGCTAGCCTCCGGCGTTCAGGCCGTGCAGGCGCGTTGCTGGCTTGCCTGCTCGGGCCATAATGTAATCTGGTTAAAACCAAAAGCAGGCAGATGCACGCGTAGGGCGTCTGCGTCGGTTGGCATGGCCGTAAACCACGCCTGCTCTGGCTGTGTGCCTAAACCGGGCATGGGGGGCAGGGTTTGCAAAACCGTGCAGGTCTGCCGCGCAACGGCATCTGCCGGGTCCAGCCATACCATACCTGGTGGGGCTATCCTGCGTAGCTGATCAAGCATGAAAGTGTAATGGGTGCACCCTAGGCCCACGGCATCAAGCCGTGCAGAGTCCGGGTGGCTGAGCAGACCTTCAATATCTTTATAAACAAGATCATCAGGTACGGAGCGCCCGCGAAAAACCTGTTCGGCATAGCTTGCCAGATGTGGTGCCGCATGGGCGATGAGCGTGCATTCCGGCGCATAAAGCGTGTGCAGACGGGACAGGTAGGGGCGGCGGATGGTTGCCCGGGTGGCCAGCAGGCCAATAACGCCGGTTTCTGTCTGGCGTGCCGCCCACCGGATGGGGGGCACACAGCCAATAAACGGCAGGCTGGGGCATGTGGTGCGCAAGGCATCCAGCGCCAGAGTGCTGGCCGTGTTGCAGGCAATAACAACTGCCTGAGGCCGCAGGCGTTCAACCGCGTGGGAAAGAAGGGAGATAATGCGTTGGGTCAGGACCGCATCATCCTGCTCACCGTAGGGAAAAACGGCGGTGTCGGCCAGATAGTCCACCTTGACCGACGGAGCATGTGCCCGAATGGCCCGCACAATGCCTAATCCACCAATGCCTGAATCAAACGCCAGAACACGGTAGGGACCAGTCAGTGCGGGGCCAGTCGTCTGCACGGTGTTATTTGTCCTTGCGTGCCTTGAACGCGGCGGCTTCTTCAAGGCTGCCTACGCCGCCACGGCGGGCGGACCAGCCACAGGGGTCTTCCAGAAAGCGGCGGACTTCAGATGCCGCTTCTTCGGAAAAGTAAGGGCGGCTCGCGCAGGCTTCAAGCACATCCCACCATGTGCACAGGGAGTGCAGGGCTACGTTCATGTCTGTCAGCGTCTGCTGGGCACCGGGGAAAACGCCGTAGTAGAACACCACAAAGGCGTGGTTCACAATGGCGCCTGCGTTGCGCAGGGCATTGGCAAACTGCACCTTGGATGCGCCATCCGTGGTCAGGTCTTCCACCAGCAGGGTCCGCATGTTTTCGGGCACGTCGCCTTCAATCTGGGCGTTGCGGCCAAAACCTTTGGGCTTTTTGCGCACATAGGCCATGGGCAGCAGCATGCGATCAGCCATCCATGCGGCAAATGGAATACCGGCTGTTTCGCCCCCTACAATGGCTTCCAGGCTTTCGTAACCAACGTGACGGCCAATTTTTTCTACGCCCAGTTCCACAATTTTTGCGCGTGCGCGGGGGAAGAAAATAATCCGCCGGCAGTCAATATAAACAGGGGACTTCCAGCCAGATGTCAGGGTGTAGGGGTCTTCAGGGCGGAAATTGACTGCCTTGATTTCAAGCAGCAGGCGTGCGGTGGTGAGGGCGGCATCACGATCCCATTCGCTGGTCTCTCCGGTGGGAGAGGCAATGCCTGCTGGCGACATCATGGCAGATTCCTTGAAGTTATGGTGGTTAAAGCTGGATTGGCATACCGCTAGCCGGGCCGAAAATCCATGCCCATCTGCCTGATATATGTGATTTGCTGCGTAGTTTTAGCCGGAAAAGGGAGGATTTATGCACAATACAGAAAAACGGCGAATATAAGCAGGTTGTGATTTTATGTGTAAAGTAAAATGGAACTTAATCCTTGCGTTGGGGCTGGATGTGGCGTTTAATTGCGCGAGTTGAGATTGGTTATCAGTTAAGGGTAAATGTCGTGGCTATAGAAGCAAGTCGGATCGCACGGAAATGCGAGCGGGCCGTCATCACGGCTTACACGGAACTACGCGAAGTGGGTACGGCAGACGTAACCGCGTTTAACGCCTGTACCACCCTTTACCGTATCCACCACCCCGAATCGTCCCTGAGCGAAGCGCGTATGCTGGTTTCCGAATGGATTGACCACCATATGGTCCGCAAGGATGATGGCCCGACAGCCGGGTGCAACTGCGGCTGAATAACCGATTTTTACCGGCCAGCAAGTGTAGGCCGGTAGCACCAGACAGTTCTGGCGGATGCTCATGGTCAATGAGCATCCGCTTTTTTTATGGCTGATAACGGCACAGTATTTATCTGGTTTTGACTGACGCAAAAAAAACTGGCCCGCGTTACCACGGACCAGTTTTTTACAAACAACAGGGCAGTCAGCTTTTAGCGCTTGCTGAAGGGGACAAAATCCCGCTCAGTAGCACCCAGATACAACTGGCGCGGGCGGCTGATGCGCTGGCCCGGTTCCTCAATCATTTCTTTCCACTGGCTTACCCAACCGGTGGTGCGGGCAACCGCAAACAGCACGGTGAACATGCTGGTGGGAATGCCCATGGCCTTGAGGATAATGCCGGAATAGAAGTCCACGTTGGGGTAGAGCTTGCGCTGCACAAAGTAGTCGTCGCTGAGCGCAATGTTTTCCAGCTCAACAGCCAGATCAAGCAGCGGATCATCCTTGATGCCCAGTTCCTTGAGAACTTCGTGGCAGGTCTGCTGCATGATTTTGGCGCGCGGGTCGAAGTTCTTGTAAACGCGGTGGCCAAAGCCCATGAGCTTGACGCCACTGTTCTTGTCTTTGACCTGAGCGATAAAGGCCGGAATGTTTTCTTTTTTGCCAATATGGGCCAGCATTTTCAGTACGGCTTCATTGGCCCCACCATGAGCAGGTCCCCACAGGGCGGCAATACCTGCGGCAATACAGGCAAACGGGTTGGCCCCGGTGGAGCCTGCCAGACGCACGGTGGAGGTGGAAGCGTTCTGCTCATGATCTGCATGCAGGATCAGGATCCGGTTCATGGCGCGGGCCAGAACGGGGTTGACCTTGTAGGGTTCGGACATGCGCGCGAACATCATGGACAAAAAGTTTTCCGCGTAGTTCAGGTCATTCCGCGGGTAAATAAAGGCATCGCCCTGCGTGTACTTGTAAGCCCAGGCCGCAATGGTCGGGATTTTGGCAATCAGACGCATGGCAGCCAGTTCCCGGTTTTCGGGAATGGCGATGTCGCTGGCATCGGGGTAAAAGGCAGAAAGAGCGCCAACCGTGCCACACAGAATGGCCATGGGGTGGGCGTCACGCCGGAAACCGTTAAAGAAGTTACGGATCTGCTCATGGAGCAGGGTGTGGTTTGTCAGCGTGGTGGAAAAAGTATCGTACTGCGTCTTGTTGGGCAGTTCGCCATTGAGCAGGAGGTAGATCACCTCTTCGTAGGAAGCATTTTCCGCCAGCTGGGCAATGGGGTAGCCACGGTGTAGCAGAACGCCCTTATCGCCATCAATAAAGGTGATCTTGCTGTTGCAGGAGGCCGTTTCGCCGTAACCGGGGTCAAACGTAAACACGCCCAGTTCTGAGGGCAGTTTACGAATATCAATAACATCCGGTCCAAGGTTGCCAGAAAGTACGGGCATCTCGGCGGTTTTGCCACCGATCGAAATGGTAGCGGTGGACTGCTTACCCTCGTTCTGCGACACGCTCATGGTGTTTCCTTTTGCATAATGGGGTCACGGTCGCGGCTGCGGCCTGCTGTTTGAGTGTTGTCTCCCATTCAGGAGCAAACAAAAAGGTTCATCCCGATAAACCGCGCGTTATCACGCGTGCACACCGGCAGAAAACCGGGGTTTTTTCTCTCAGGGTCGCGTGAATGTGTGCAATGTAAGGCTCATGCTGTCGCAGTTTGCCCAAGTGGTCGGGTCCGGAACAAGGTCGCTTCCGATCATCTCGAAGACCGCGAGAGAGGCCGGAGCGAATCCCTGATCGAGCTTTTCGTTCCTGCTATCCAGCCAGCGCGCAAACTCTGAAATACCGGGATTATGCCCGACCAGCAGAACCGTACGGGCCTGTGGGGGAGCCTGCCGGAGCGCATTGCTTAACGCGCCAAGTGCCGCCTCATAGATTTCGGGGCACAACAACACGGTGTCTGGGCTGGCGGGGGGGAGAGCGCTCTGCACGCCTGCAAGGGTCTGCTGCGTTCTTACCGCCGGACTGCACAGGACCGCATCGGGGGCCAGCCCGTTCTGGTGGAGCCACATCCCGCACCGTATGGCGGCGTGCTCGCCATTGTGGGTCAAGGGACGCGCCATGTCTGACTCGACAGAAAAATTGCCCGGATCAGGTGGCACCGCTTCCGCATGACGGAGCAGAATCAGGCGGCGGGGTGTGGGGAGAGCGGGCATAAGATCACATGATGTTATGGGGAGGAGGGGTGAGGAGCCGATTCAAGCGCGATGGCTTCATGGTGGCGGATCACCTCGTGGATGATGAAGTTGAGGAACTTCTCCGCAAAGTCGGGGTCAAGATGTGCATCTTCCGCAAGGCGGCGCAGGCGCGCGATCTGCTGAGTCTCACGCGCGGGGTCCGCGGGGGGGAGCTTGTGGAGAGCCTTGAGTGCCCCCACGGCCTTGGTGCAGCGGAAGCGTTCTGCCAGCATGGCCACAAGAGCTGCGTCAATATTGTCTATGCTGCGGCGGAGGTCCTGCAGGGCTTCCGGGGGGCACGGCTGATTTGTCACGGTGATCAAGGTCTCTGGCTGCTGGAAAAGAACATTATGGGAGCGTTATAAACGCGTAACGCCCTGACGTTAACAGACAAAAAGTTTTTCTTCCACAGGCGGGTAAGGCAGGTCCACCCACGCCAGATGTCCGCCTTTGCCTGCACCCGTATCCACAAATATGGCGCGCCCGCCAGCCCGGCCGGGTATGGTCAGGGGGCAGCCATTGGTCGAACGCTGGTCGTGGCCACAGTAAACCGTGTAGCCGTTGGGAATGTGGTTGACCCAGTTAAGCGTGCGTTCGGGGTAACCATCGGCCTGCACGCGGCTCGTTGTTTCGCCAAACAGTGCGCGTGAGAGCAGGTAGGTTACGCGGCCCAGCGGTGGGGGCGGTGGCTCGTTCAGCATGTGTGGCTCAAACGCACCGTGCACAAAAATGGTCCGCCCCATGACCAGCCATGCCGGAGCCTGCTCCAGTGCTGGCAGCACGTCATGCAGGACATCCACGTTATCTGGTGCACTCAACTGGGCCAGTGTTTCATCCAGATGGGGGGAGGAGCGGAGCTTCTTGCCCATAAGCGCACGGCCGAGTTTGCGGTCGTGGTTACCAATAAGGAACAGGCCGCGCCCCTCGCGCTGGACCTGGAGCATCAGGCGCAGAACACCCGCGCTATCTGGCCCGTAATCCACCAGATCACCCAGCTGGATGATAAAACGATCCGTGGCCACGGCATGGCGGAATGCTTCCAGATCCCCATGCACATCGCCCACAATGCGGAGTCCTTTTCGCATTGCGTTCTTCACGTTTTCGTCATGCCTGGTATCCGTGAACATGCCATCCATACCCGTTCTTTCCTAACCTTCATGTAGGCTTTTCGAGCGAAAACAGGAACGGTGCTGGCAAGTTTTTTTTGAAGGGGGCATACACATGCACAAGTATGTGACGCGCCAGAGGCTTCTGTTTGCGCATAGGGTGCAAGAACTTTCAGGGGCGGAAACAAGCCTGAAAATGCGAAAGCAGGGCAGGGCCATTGCCAGATGGCGCACAGCTCCGGACCGGGGCGTGGCGCAGGAACTCTGTGGTGGTTTGCAGCTTTTGTATGTTCGGAACAGTTTGAGAAGAAAAAACAGGAAGGCCTCTCATGACAGAGCGCATTCGGAACGTCGCGCTGCGTAGCAAGGTTTGCCCGGCAGAGGCCGCGGCAAAGCTGATCCGAAACGGTGACGTAGTGGGCACCAGCGGTTTTACTGGCGCAGGCTACCCCAAGGCCGTGCCCATGGCCCTGGCCCATCAGATGGAAGCCGCCCATAATAATGGGCAGGAACACCGGATCAGCCTGATTACGGGCGCATCCACCGGCCCGCAGCTTGATGGCGAGCTGGGCAAGGTGAACGGTGTTTACTTCCGCTCCCCGTTCAACACCGACCCGGCCATGCGCAACCGCATTAATGCTGGCGAGACGGATTATTTTGATAACCATCTCGGGCAGGTGGCCCTGCGTGCGGCTCAGGGCAATTACGGCAAGTTCGATGTTGCCGTGGTGGAAGCTACCGCCATTACGGAAGAAGGCGGCATTGTACCGACCTCCTCCGTGGGCAATTCGCAGGCTTTTCTCGATCTGGCCGACAAGGTCATTATCGAAGTCAACGAATGGCAAAATCCGGGGCTGGAAGGCACGCATGACGTCTGGGATGGCAACAGCTATGGTGCCGCCCCGCGTGATATTATCCCGCTCTCCCGTGCGGACCAGCGCATTGGCCGCACCTTCCTCAAGGTTGATCCGGCCAAGATTCAGGCCATCGTCCGCACGAATGACAGCGACCGTAACGCACCTTTTGCCGCGCCAGATGGCACAGCAAAAGCTATTGCGGGCTACCTGCTTGATTTTTTTGAGCACGAAGTCAAACAGAACCGCCTGCCGCCCTCCCTGCTGCCGTTGCAGTCCGGTGTTGGCAACGTTGCCAATGCCGTGCTTGATGGCCTGAACGAAGGGCCGTTCGAAAATCTGGTTGGCTTTAGCGAAGTTATTCAGGATGGCATGCTCGCCATGCTGGATTCGGGGCGTATGCGTATTGCCTCGGCAACCTCGTTCTCTCTCAGCCCCGAAGCGGCGGAAGAGATCAACAACCGGATGGACTTCTTCCGCTCCAAGATCATCCTGCGCCAGCAGGACATCAGCAACAGCACGGGCGTTATCCGCCAGCTAGGCTGTATTGCCATGAACGGCATGATCGAGGCGGATATTTACGGTAACGTTAACTCCACCCGCGTCATGGGTTCCAAGATGATGAATGGTATTGGGGGTTCGGGGGATTTTGCCCGCAACGCCTACCTGTCCATCTTCCTGTCACCGTCCACAGCCAAGGGTGGCAAAATTTCTGCCATTGTGCCCATGGCAGCCCATGTGGACCACATCATGCAGGACACCCAGATTTTTGTGACCGAGCAGGGGCTGGCCGATTTGCGTGGGCTTTCGCCCGTCAAGCGCGCCCAGACCATTATCGAAAAATGCGCACATCCGGATTACCGCCCGATGTTGCAGGATTATCTGGACCGTGCATGCAAGGAGTCCTTCGGCAAGCATACACCACACCTGCTGACCGAAGCCCTGTCCTGGCACCAGCGGTTTATTGAAACAGGCTCAATGCTTCCCGCGTAAGCGGGTTGCATCCAACGGCCACAAGGCCCCTGCTCCTGTAAAAAGGGCAGGGGCTTTTTTGTTGGGGCGTTTAAAACGCAAGCCGACCCACTATCCGGTTTTGCAAGGAGCAAAAGGTTAGGGGCAGATGTTATTCGGAATGTGTGGTGGAAGACCCGGGCACCGTAAGGGATGTGGTCAACTGGTACGGCTGGTGGGTAATAACAATATCAACCGGCCTGTTTGCCAGAAAATCCGCCGTAGATATTTTAGCCGAAGGGGTGTCGGTAATAATGGCTTCGGCATCGCGGTGAACCAGAGAGAACAGGCTGGGTGCCGCAGTGGGGGAAAGATAGGCCGCGTAGGGATGGCGCCCGGCCATGCGGTGCGCGTTATAGGCATCCCGCTCGGAGTTTATGGGAATGGCCACCATAACCTTGGAATCGGCTTTTAGGGCTGCTGCGGTGCTTTTGTAATCGGCTGGTACAAAAATCACCCGGTCACGCATATGGGCCTTGCTGACCTCATGCGCTACTTCCTTGGGGTCTGCTCCATGCAGGTCAAGCATCAGCAGGGTGTTGGAGTGGCTGGCCGTGTCCAGAATGGTCGCAAGCGTGCTGCTGCCCGGTTCTACGGCAACCTGCCCGTCTGCACCACTGGTCAGGCTCAAACGTACCATGCCGGGCCTCCCCATGGACGAAATGGTCGCGGCCTGTGCCACGCTCTGTGTGCCCGTATTACTGGCACAAACAATAAGCCCGTGGTGAATGCGCGCCATAATACCACTGGTTTTGGTGTGGTGGATGGCCAGCACGGCTACGGATGCAGCGCATAGGGTTGCTGCAAAGGCAATTTTTTTCAAACACCTGTGCGAGGTGGTGGCACCGCAGCAAACAGATATGTCAGCTCCCTTTTCAGGATGTGACATCAGTGGGTTCCTTGTCCTTCTGACCGACCATAGAGGCCGCTTTAGCCAGATCAACAGAAAGAACGCGGCTTACTCCGCGTTCCTGCATGGTTACACCAAAAAGCTGGTCCATATGGGCCATGGTGAGCTGGTGGTGTGTCACGACCAGAAAACGCGTACCGGCTTCTGCAACCATGTCGCCCAGCAGGGCGCTAAAGCGGCCCACATTGGCGTCATCCAGTGGGGCATCCACTTCGTCCAGTACGCATATCGGAGCAGGGTTACAGCGGAACACCGCAAAAATCAAGGAAAGCGCGGTTAAAGCTTGTTCACCTCCGGACAGGAGCGAAAGTGTGGCCAGCTTTTTGCCCGGTGGCTGGGCATAGATTTCCAGCCCGGCTTCCAGCGGGTCATCGCTCCCGACAAGGCCCAGATGGGCGCGCCCACCGCCAAACATACGGGTAAACAGGGACTGAAAATGCTGGTCTACCTGTGTGAACACCGCCATAAGCCGCTCACGCCCTTCCTTGTTAAGCGAGCCTATGGAGCCGCGCAGGCGGTTTATGGCTTCCTCCAGATCACTCATTTCCGCCCCAAGGGTCTGGGCCTGGGTGGAGGCTTCCTCCGCTTCCAGTTCCGCCCGCAGGTTGACCGGCCCCATATCGTCCCGCTCGCGGGTCAGGCGGGCAATCTTGCGGCGCAGGGAGGTTTCGGCCCCTTCTGTCAGGTCGGAAACGGGTTGTCTGGGCGGGTTAGGGGTTTCCACCAGCAACTGGTCCAGAATGGCCTGAGCCTGTTCGCTCTTGCCTTCCGCCTTCAGCTGGTTTTCACGCGCGGTGGCCAGTTCGCCTTCTGTTTTGCGGCGCAGTTCGTGGGCAGTGGTCAGGGCTGCTTCGGCTTCGGCCCGTAGGCGGTCGGTCTGGGCAAAGTGTTCCTCGGCATCTTCCAGTGCCGCCAATGTGCTGGCTTTTTGCTGTTGTGCCGCCGTGGGGAGTTCGGCCACCTTGTTGTGGTTGGCCCGCGCCGCTTCCAACCGCTGGAGGGCATTTGTGGTGTCTGTCCGGGCAAGGCCCTCACGCGCGCTCCACTCGGCCTGTGCGGTGTTGAGCGTGTTAATCCGGTCTGCCAGCGTGGTGGATTCGGCCTGCAGGGCTGCACGGAGTTCGCGCGCGGCATCAAGCTTGCCCAGCAGGTCGGTTTTCTGGGCGTGCAGGTTGTCCAGTCTGGCCTGTGCATCTTCTGGCACTGCGGCGCAGGCGGCTTCCAGCGCGGCTTGTGCTGCAAGCAGGTTCTGCTGGGTGTCTGTGTGTTCGCTGTGCAGTTCGGCCTGCCGTGGGGCCAGCCCCGCCAGACGGCTGCGCAGGGTAAGGGCCTGCTCGTGCAATGCACGGCTGGTCTGCGCAGTTGCGGCCATCTGCGCATCGGCCTGCAAGGTGGTCTGGGTTGCAGCCTGTAGGGCTGTGTTGGCGGCGTTCAGCTTTTCCTGTGCTGCGTGCAGGGCATTCTGGGCCTGCTGCATGGACTGGGCAGAGGCCAGTTTATCTTCCATTTCTGCAACAGTTGTGGATTCCGTTGCCAGATTATGGCGCAGGCGTTCAAGCTCGGGGGTGAGCGTTTCCAGCCGCGTTGTGGCGGAGGCATGCTGCTGTTCGGCGCGGGCTAGTTTGTCCCGGGCCGTTTGCAGGGCCGCCTGTGCCTGTTTGAAGGCAGCATGCGCCTGCTGCTCGGCGGTTTGTGCTGCGGTGTTTCTCTCACGCGTGGTGGCGAGGGCACGCTGGGTATCCTGTAAGGATGGCAGGCTCTCATGCGCGAGCCGGGCATTGCTGAGTGTGGTCTCGGCTTCGGCTAGAGCAGCCTGTGCGCGCTCATGCTGGGGGAGTGTGGCATCCAGCCTTGCGCGGTAGGAGGCATGGCGGCGCTCTGTTTCGGTCTCATGCGCGCGGGCCTTCTGGAGTGCTTGTTCCTGCGTGTTGCGGCTGCTGCGCAGTTGCCTGAGCAGGTCTTCATTGGCCTGTACTGCGGCAGCACAGCTTGCAACGCTTGCCTGTATGGCGGGCAGGTCGGCCTGCAGCACGCTCAGACGGCTTTGGGTTTCGCGCAGAACACGGCGTTGGGCCAGCCTGCGCGCGGCCGTGCTGGTTCCCCCTGCCTGAGTGTAAAACCCGTCCCACCGCCATAGATCCCCTGCGGTGGAGACCAGACATTGCCCCGGAGCCAGCAAGGGCTGAAGCGCTCGCCCATCCGCACCTTCGGGCAGCAGCCCGGTACAAAGCAGGACCCTGTCCAGCTCCGGCGGTGCTGTAATGTGGTTTTTGAGCGGCTGTGCGCCGCCGGGCAGGGCAGGCAGGGATTCAGGCGGGAGGTGCCGCCAGCCTTGGGGGGCATCGGGGGCTGCGGGTGCGTCCAGCCCTTCCGCCAAAGCGGCAGCCAGAGCGTTTTCGTATTCTTCGGGAACGGTAATCTGGGCGGAAACCGGGTTTTCCGCCACAGCACTATCCTGCCCCAGAGCCTGATCCAGCCCTTCGGCCTGTGCCTGCAGGCGGGTCAGTTCGGTCTGGAGTGTGGTCTGCTGCTCCTGGGCTGTTGCGTACTGGGCCTTATGCACACTTAGCGTGTGTTCGGCCTGCTCCAGCTCGGCCCCGGTCTGGGCCAGCGCATTTTCCTGCTGGGTGCGTGCCTGTCGGGCGCTGTCCAGAACCGTGTCAGCAATGGCTTCGGCCCGCACCTTGTCCAGTTCCCGCGTAAGGGTCTGTGCTTCGTGCTGTGCGCGTTGCTGCGTGGTGCTGGCCGTGCGCAGGGCTTCGGCAGCACTGCGCTGGTGTGCTTCGGCCTCCTGCGCAGCGCGACTGGCCTCGGTAAAGGCGGTGCTGGCGGCGCGGCGTTCGGCCTCGGCTTTTTCCTGCGTTTGCGTGGCCTGTTCCAGCGTGGCGGCTGCTTGCTGGGTGCTGGTTTGGAGCGCATCCAGCACATCGGGGCTGATGAGCGCCTCCAGCGCTTCGGCATGGCGCTTTTCGGCCCCATGCAGTTCAGCCTGCAGGGCTGTCAGGCGTTGTCGGGCCTGTTGCAGGGCTTTTTGTTGCTCGTTTTGAGCGGCCTGTGCAGCCTGTGCATTATTTTTGGCAATGGAGAGGTCAATATTGCATTGCGCACAAAGGCGCTCGGCTTCCTCCTGCGCGGCTTTGGCTGCCTGCTGGGCCTGTGCGGCCTGCTCTGCCTGCTCCTGCGCCGTAGCCAGTGCCTGCTCGGAGGGAAGCTGGCTTTCCAGTTCCGCCAGTTCAGCCTGAATGGTGTTGAGTGCGAGGGCAACCCGCTCGTGCCGTGTGCGGGCGTTGTTCAGGCTGTCTTCGGCCCGTTCCTTGCCTGCGCGGGCTGCACTCAGCTCGGCTGTCAGGCTGGCAAGGGCCTGTTCGGTTTCGGTCTGCTGGGTGCCCAGTTGTTGTATCTGCTGCTCGGCCTCGGCCGTGCGGGTGGGGAGCGATGTCTGGGCGGTCAGCACTTCGGCCATATCCGCCTTAAGGCGTTCGAGCGTGTCCAGCACGTCCTGCAGGCGGGTCTGTGCGGCCTGTGCATCGGCCTCGTGCTGTTGCAGCAGTTCGGCTGCGGCTTGCGCCTGAGCGGCTGCGCGTTCTTCTTCCTTGACCACGCCTTCTGCCAGAACACGGCAGCGTTCCAGTGCCGTGCGGGCGGCATCGGCTTTCTCACGCAGCGCGGGGAGGGCTTTGGTGGCTTCAAATTCGGCCAGAACAGCGGTTTCGGCCGCTTCTTCATGTGTCGTCAGGGTTTTGCGGGCCTGCACGGCGGCATTTGCCGCGCGCTCCACGGCCAGTCTGGCCCGTGCGTGCAGGACTGCCAGCAGCTCGGTTTCCGCGTCCCGCAGGGCCGCTGAAATTTCGCGGTAGCGCGTGGCCTCGCGCGACTGTTCGGCCAGACCACTCAGCCGTTCGGTCAACTGCACACGGCGGTCTTCCGCGCGGGTCAGGTTGCCTTCGGTTGCGCGGAGCTTGATCTCGGCTTCGTGCCGGCGGGCATGCAGGCCGGTAATGCCTGCGGCTTCTTCCAGAATGCTGCGCCGCTCTTCCGGGCGGGCACCGACCAGCATGGCCACCCGGCCCTGACTGACCATGGCGGAGGAGCGCGCACCAGATGCCAGATCGGCAAACAGGGTCTGTACATCCCTTGCGCGAACGGGGCGGCCGTTAATGCGGTAATCGCTCCCGGCACCGCGTTCTGCCCGGCGGGTAATCTGGAGTTCATCCAGATCGGCAAAGGCTGCGGGGCCAAAGCCCTTTGTGCCTTCCAGCGTTACGGTGACTTCCGCCAGCGAGCGGGCCGGACGCCCGGCTGTGCCTGCAAAAATAAGGTCATCCATTTCCCCCCCACGCAGGGAGCGGGCGGAGGATTCCCCCATAACCCAACGGAGTGCTTCCACCACGTTGGATTTGCCGCATCCGTTAGGGCCAACAACGCCGGTCAGACCGGGGAGCAGTTCCACGGTTATGGGGTCGGCAAAGCTTTTGAACCCCACAATGCGGAGGCGAACAAAACGAACCGTCATACAGATCTGTGTTTTTCTGGTCGGGAGGGCTGACTGTTAAAAAACAGTCAGCTTGCCTTGTTCAGATATTTAACAAAGTCGTCGTAGGAGAGGGCGCTGGACACCTGCTCCTTGTTGTTGAAGCGGAAGGTGGGGGTGGACTCAATGTTGTATTTGTCCTGCGCTTCGCTCTGCTCGGTCATGATGAACTGGAGCAGCTTCTGGTCCGTTACCGCTTTTTCAAACGTTTCGGGTGGCATGCCGGCAAAGGCCGCCATTTTTTGCAGCTCGGCCTTGTGATCGGCCTCGTTGTTGTACGCCCAGCGATCCAGGCTGGAGAGCACGGCCGAGCAGAAGGGCTCGTACCGTTCTTCGGGCAGGGAGCGTGCGACCATGGCAGCAAGTGTTGCAAGCTGGTCGGTGGGGAAGTCATGAAAAACGTAACGGATTTTGCCCGTATCGATCAGGTTTTTCTTAACCTGCGGGAAGGTTTCTTCCGCAAAATGCGCACAGTGGATGCAGGTCAGGGAGAACCATTCCTCCACCACCACCTTGGCGTTGGGGTTGCCCAGCACGCGCGGGGTAAAGCGCGTATCGGCTGCATCGGCCGCAAAAGCCAGCCCGGGGAGTGAACTGGCGGTAAGGGCGGCGCCCGTAGCGACAAGAAAAGAACGACGTGTAAAGGACATGAGGAACCAAGCCTTCCCGATCAATGGACCAAAATGCTGCGAACAGGGATGGCGGCAGAAAGAACTGCCGTCAACCTGTTGTTGCAGGCAGACCTGCCTGCGCCGGTGGATTGGAGGGGTTTTCTCCCTCGCTACCCAGCTTGCGCACCCGTACCCGGCGGATATGCCGTGCATCCGCATCAAGCACGCGGAACAGATAACCGTTTTCGTGCGTCAGCACCTCGCCGCGTGTGGGCACATGCCCGGCCATACGAAAGACAAGGCCACCAATGGTCTCGATTTCGGCTTCTTTTTCGCTATCGGTCAGAATCGGGCCAATTTTTTGCTCGAACTCTTCCACCGGGCAGCGGGCATCCACGTCATATGACCCATCGGGGCGGGGGGTAATCAGCACCGCCTCGGGTTCATCATGCTCGTCGGAAATATCGCCCACAATGGTTTCGATCAGGTCTTCAATCGTTACCAGACCATCAATGCCGCCGTATTCATCAATAACAAGGGCAAGGTGCATGTGGCGCTGGCGCATTTGCAACAGCAGGTCCAGCACGGGAATCTGCGGGGCAATAAACAGGGGCTGGCGGAGCAGGGGTTCCAGATTGAACGCCTCGCTGGTGCCCACATAGGCAATAAGATCCTTTACGTGGATCATGCCAACAATGTCATCAAGCTGGTCGCGGTACACGGGCATGCGCGAGTGGTTTTCGCGCCGCATCATGGCCAGGGCCTCGTCCAGAGAGATGGAAACCGGCATGGCCACAATATCGGCTCGGGGCACCATTACGTCATCGGCCGAAATATTGCGCAGGCGCAGGATATTGGCGATGAGCGCACGTTCCTGCCGGTCCAGTTCGGGTTTTTCGCCGTCCGGGGCGCTCTCATCCCCTGCTTCGGCGGCCTGCTGCACAAGGGCGGCAATAGAACTGCGCAACCCGCCCGTAGGCTTTTTGCGATGAAAAAACGAAAACAGGCTTCGCCCGGAAGGCTCCGCCCGCTCGGCTGACGTATCGTGTTCGCTCATGACCGGGTCTTCCACGGGTTAGGCACTTTCATGCGGGAAAGCAGGCGGGATTCCAGCATTTCCATTTCCCGTGCTTCGCCTGGGTGGTGGTGGTCATACCCAGCCAGATGCAGGCTGCCATGCACAACCAGATGCGCCAGATGGTGGCTGACTGGCCGACCAGCCTTGCGGGCCTCACGCACAACCGTTTCCAGCGCCAGAATAATATCCCCCCCGCCATAGCCGGGTGGGGGTTCAAAGGTCAGTACGTTGGTGGGTTTATGCTTGCCCCGGTGCCTGCCGTTGAGCAGCCGCACCTCCCGGTCGCTTGCCAGCACAACACTGCCGGGTTCAAGCCCATACTGCGCGCAGGCCGCCAAGGCGCGGCGCACGGTTTTTTCGGGTGCGGGGGCGTAGGAGCGCCAGCGTGTATCCCGGATAAGCACATCCGGGCCATCCTGCGTCAACTCATCATGAAACCCTGTTGGATACGGGTCCGTATCCACAGGGTCGGCCACGTCCTGCGTCAGGACAGGGCCAAGGCTACTTCGCGGTTCCATTGTTCTCCTGACGGCCCTTGTGGCGGGAGTGCCCTTTTTTATCAGCCGTCGTCGTTTTTGCATCATAAGCTTCAATAATGCGCGCGACCAGCTTGTGTCGCACAACATCAGCCGCTTCAAAACGGCAAATGGTAATTCCCTTGACGTTTTCAAGCGTATCTACCGCATCCTGCAGGCCCGAGGGTGTGTCATGCGGCAGGTCAATCTGGGTCAGATCCCCCGTTACAACCATGCGTGAGCCCGGCCCCAGGCGGGTCAGGAACATCTTCATCTGCGCGATGGTGGTGTTCTGGGCTTCGTCCAGAATAACATATGCGTGCGAGAGCGTGCGCCCGCGCATGAAGGCAAGGGGGGCGACTTCAATCTCACCCGCACTCATGCGGCGCATGACCTGATCACCGGGGAGCATGTCGTGCAGTGCGTCATAGAGAGGGCGGAGGTAGGGGTCGATCTTGTCCTTCATGTCCCCGGGCAGAAAGCCGAGCCGTTCGCCCGCTTCCACCGCAGGGCGGGAGAGAATGATCCGGTCAATGGAGCCTGCCAGCAGGAGGGAGACCGCCTGAGCCACGGCAAGATAGGTTTTGCCCGTACCCGCAGGGCCAATGCCAAACACAAGCTCCTTGGTGGCAAGGGCGCGCATGTAGCTGGCTTGTCCGGGGGAGCGGGGCTCTATGTTGCCCTGCCGCAGCCGGATAACGGGCAGTGTGGGGTCCTGATTGGCAAAGGGCGTTGCCGGAGCAACAGACAGGGGGAGGGTAGGTCTGCTTTCATGTACTCTGGACATGCGTATGGCCGCCTCTACTGCGCTGATGTCTATGGTCTCGCCTGCTGCCAGTTTCTGGTACAGCAGGCTCAGGGTCGTGCGGGCAAGGGATGTGGTTTCTGGCAGACCCCGGATGGAAATGCGGTTGCCGCGTCGCGCAACGTCCACTTCCAGCCCTTCTTCCAGGCAGCGCAGGTGCCTGTCGTGGTCTCCGACCAGTCGGGCAAGCAGCGCGTTGTTTTCAAATTGCAGGGTTACGGGCTGAGCCAGCTCCGCAACCGCGACGGAAGGAGGGGGGGACGTGCGCGTGGTGTTCAAGCGTATACATTCTCCTCTTCCAGAATACCGCCCAGCGAGTTTGTCAGGCGTTCTGTTATGCGGACTGGCACCGTCTGGCCGATCAGGCGGTCAGGGCCGATCACATGGACCGGCTGGAGCCAGGGTGAGCGTCCTGCAATCTGCCCGGGCTTGCGCCCTTTGCCAGTAAACAGGACGGGCACGGTCTTGCCAACCATGGATGCGTTAAACGCATCCTGCTGTTCGCGCAGGAGTTTCTGCAGGGCTTGCAGGCGGGCATCCTTTACGTCCTCGGGCACCTGCAGGGGCGCGCCCGCTGCCGGGGTGCCGGGGCGGGGGGAGTATTTAAAGGAATAGGCCAGCGCAAACCCCACATCGCGCACAAGCTGCATGGTGGCTTCAAAATCCTCATCCGTCTCGCCCGGGTGGCCGATAATAAAGTCGGAGGACAGGGCAAGGTCCGGCTTGGCCGCGCGCAGGCGATGCACAAGGTCGCGGTACTCATCTGCCGTGTGGCCACGGTTCATGGCGCGCAGAATACGGTCGGAGCCGGACTGTACGGGCAGGTGGAGGAACGGCATGAGCTCTGGCAGGTCGCGGTGGGCTGCGATCAGCGCATCGTTCATGTCCCGCGGGTGGGATGTGGTGTAGCGGATGCGGGACAGACCGGGAATTTCCGCCAGCGCATAGGCCAGACGGGTCAGGTCCCATACCGTGCCATCAGGGCCTTCGCCGTGATAGGCGTTGACGTTCTGCCCCAGCAGGCTGATCTCGCGCACGCCGCTTTGGGCCATGCGGCGGGCTTCGGCCAGAACGGACAGCACGCTGCGGCTGCTTTCCGCCCCGCGGGTGTAAGGGACCACGCAGAAGGAGCAGAACTTGTCGCACCCTTCCTGAATGGTCAGGAAGGCTGTGTAATTCCCCGGTGTCTGCGGGGCTTCGGCTTCGGGCAGGAAGTCGAATTTCTGTTCGGTGGGGAAGTCGGTTTCAATAACGGCATTCCCCGCACGGGCCGCGCGGGCCACCATTTCTGGCAGGCGGTGGTATGTCTGTGGGCCAAGAACGATGTCCACGTATGGCGCGCGGGCCAGAATTTCCTGTCCTTCGGCCTGCGCCACACACCCGGCCACGGCAATAATGGTCTGCTGGCCTTCCGCCTTACGGGCTTCCTTGATCAGCCGCAGGCGGCCGAGTTCGGAAAAAACCTTTTCCGCCGCACGGTCACGGATATGGCAGGTGTTAAGGATGATCATATCTGCCGTATCGGGCGTATCCACCGGCTGGTAGCCCAATGGGCGCAGCACATCCCCCATGCGTGCACTGTCATACACGTTCATCTGGCAGCCCCATGTAATCACATGCAGGGCGCGTGACGGTGCTGTTTGGTCGGGGGTTCGGGTCATAATGGCTGCCACTCCGCTCTACCGCTGGCCCATTCCATGCGGCGGAAAGAGGACATCAGGCGTGCGGGGGCGCAGGTCAAGCCTCTTTTCTCACGGCTTGGAAGGGCGTGGTCAGGAATGGTGCGTAATAAGAGCCATGCCGTGCCGGACAGAGTGGCCTCCCGCCGTGAACAATATGTCGGCCGTTTTGGGGCGGCCGCGCTGGTTATGTCCTCTTTTTCAATGAAGCAAAAAATGAGGCCGTTCTGTCAAGCAGCAGTTTTGTTTTCTTCACATGCGCGGGTAAAAAATTGGCGGGCAGGGATGCCGCATTGAACCGGCCGGGCTGCACACGTGGCTCACGGTTCTGCCGTAGGTCGGCGCAGCCATCGGCCACGGCTTTCCATGCGGCCTGCGCCAGCGCCTTGCGGCTGGGGAACAGGTCGGGGTCCAGTGGTTCGTGTAGCACAACGGTTACGCGCGAGCGCTTCCACTGCAAAAGCTGCCAGACATGCGGGCCCAGATCCATATCCCCGTACCATGAGAAAACAGGGCGGCGGAACCGGCTGATCGGCAGGCCCTCCAGCTCGTCATAAACAAGGGAGACGGGTTGTATAAGGGGCACCATGCCGGGCTCGTAGGTTACAGGCAGCAGGCTCTTGTCCATGCCATCCTTGAGCTTGGGTAGCTTGGCAATGGCAAAAAAAGCGGACATGAACGGTAGAACGCGCGACCCATCGGAGGATGTGCCCTCGGGGAAGAGGACCAGATTATCCCCGTTCACCATACGCTGGATCATCTGGTCGCGTTCGCGCCCGGTGGTGCTGCGCTGGCGGCTGACAAAAATGGTGCGGCCAATATGGGAGATAAGCCCCATGACCGGCCATTTTTCAATATCTCCTTTGGCCACAAAAACAGACGGCAGCAGCGTGCCCAGCACGGGCACATCCAGCCATGACATGTGGTTGGAAATATAGATAACAGGCCGCTCACCCCGTTTGCGGGCCTTGATGCCCCCAACCGTGCCCACCCGTTTGCCCACAACGGTAATATGCAGGCCAATAATGCGGCACAGCACACCCCAGATAACCCGCGTCCAGCGGATTTTGGCCGTGCCGGGCACGGGCAGCAGGCAGGCTTCAAACCCGACGGAAAGCGGCACCCATACCAGCAGTCCGGCCAGACGTATGGCCGAGCGGGCCTGCCCCGCACGGCGGAACAGCATATCTACCCATGACGGAAGGGGAGAGATCGGAGCGGTGGCAGGCGTGCCCAGGGGCAGGGACTGCGTAGGTTGGTCAGGCTTGGTGCGCATGGTCCTGCTTCTGCCAGAGGCTGGCCGGTTGGGCCAAGGAGCGGGCAGCAATGTGGAAGAAACACATAAACATGCGTTCTCATACCGCGAAGAGGGGGGAGGGGACAATCCACCGTGTGAGAAGGTTTTTTTTGGCGGAATACCTAATTTTTGTCATGGTATGCTTGTAGGCCGGGAGAAACATGTAAAAATAAGCCCCGATAACGGGCCACATAGCCTACATGCAGCAACAGACAGACAGGACAGAGTGGCCGTTTACAATCGCAACATACTTGGCAGGTTTACTGGTACCGCGAATCGGCTTCTGGCTGGAGCGGCGCTGTGGAGCGTTTTAACATGTGGCGCGCGGGCAGCAGACCCACAGCCCTATGTGACAAACCTCGACCCAACCGGGCAGAGCGATCTGGATACCGCGCTCAAGGCTTCGTCCGACCTGTTAAGCCTGCAATCCACGCGGGCGGTTGGCCCGTTTGCGCTGGCCGGGCGCGTGCGCAACGAATATGACCGCCTGCGCGGCGCGCTGGAAAGCTGCGGGTATTACGACAGCACGGTGCATATCATGCTCCGCAATGGCAAGCAGGGCATTGCCATGGATGGGATGTCCAACGCTCTGGCATCATGGATTGGGACCGTGCCCGAGCATGACAAGGTGGATATTACCGTTAAGGTTGATAAAGGTCCGCTTTTCCACCTTGGTTCGGTCAAGCTGGTGGAAAGTGCCACTGGCGTTGCCCCGCAACTTACCCCCGAACAGCAAAAAGCGTTTGGCCTGCATACCGGCCAGCCTGCCATAGCCGCAGATGTGCTGGCCGCAGGTGGCCGCCTGATGGATGCTTTGCGTGAGAGCGGGCACGCACTGGCACAGGTTGACAAGCCCATGGCCTACCTGCGCCCGGGCACCAAAACAGTGGATATTGTGTACCCTGTTGTTCCCGGTCCCATACTGGATATTGGCAGGATCAACCTGGAAGGACTCAAGCGGGTGCATCAGTCGTTCGTGCGCAGGCGGCTGACCGTGCATGAAGGGGAGCTGTACCAGCCATCCCGCATAGAAGCCGCACGGCAGGACCTGACCACCTTGGGTGTTTTTTCCAATGTTACGGTCAGGGATGCCTCCAACAAGGCGGTTAATGGCACCATGCCGCTGGATTTTTCCTTTCAGGAAGGCAAGCGCCACTCCATTGGGGCAGAACTCGGGTACTCCACGGACCTTGGCGCCCGCGTGGGGGCCATGTGGACCCACAACAACCTGCTCGGCAATGCCGAGCGCCTGCGCCTGACAGCCCTGATCACCGGCCTTGGCGGGTCTGCCCAGCAGGGGCTGGGGTATGATGTGTATGCAGATTTTTTCAAACCTGACTTTCTGGAAAGCAAACAGAACCTGAATGCCCGCATAGAAGGCCTGCGGCAGCTCTTCTGGTCCTACCGGCAGACGGCATTGCTGTTGCGCGGGGGCATAACCCGCCCGCTGGCCAAGAACTGGAACGGCAATTTTGGCCTGGCCGCAGAGCAGGAAAGAATTGAGCAGTTCGGCGTTTCGCGCAGTTATACCATTCTCTCGGCACCGCTTTCAGGCATGTATGACAATACCGGGGTGGGCAACCCCATAGAGCCCGCAACACATGGCGTGCGTGCGAGCATTAACGTGACCCCCTCGGTCTCTCTGGGGAGCAAGGAGGCGGGTACATCGTTCTTTACAATCATGAATGCAACAGCCTCCACTTACGTGGACCTGCACAAGCTGGGTATAAGCCGCCCGGGGCGGAGTATTCTGGCGTTCCGTGGAACTATTGGCAGTATTCAGGGTGCAGGCACGTGGGACATTCCGCCTGACCAGCGCATGTACGCGGGGGGGAGTGCTACGGTGCGTGGTTATCGCTGGCAGGGCGTTGGGCCGCAATATGGCCACACCAAATATGCCATTGGTGGCACCTCGCTGGATGCGGGAACGGTGGAATACAGGCAGCGCCTGTTCAAGAGCTTTGGGCTGGCCGCTTTTGCGGATGCCGGGCAGGTGGGGAGCAACAGCATGCCCTTTACCGGAACCCTGCGTGTGGGTGCTGGTGGTGGTGTGCGGTATTACACGCCTATTGGTCCGGTCCGGCTGGATGTGGCCGTGCCGCTTAACCGTGCGCCACGTGGGGATTCGTGGGACTTGTACATCGGGCTGGGGGAAACATTCTGATGCCAGAAGCCACACCCGCCCCCCCGAACGCACCCACACCTCCACCACCGCGCAGCCTGTGGCGGCGCGCAGGCCGTTTTGCGCTGATAACCGCAGGCTCGCTGGCTGGTATTGGCGCATTGGCGACAACCGTTCTGCTCATAGGTGCCAATACGGGGCCGGGGCGGCGGATGCTGGTGCGCCAGACCGCATCCCTGACCGGGGGCATGGTTACGCTGGATGGGCTGTCTGGCCGTTTTCCCGATAACCTGCGTGTTAAAACGCTGGCGATCCATGACCGGCAGGGAGCGTGGCTAACACTGCATGACGTGCGGTTTGACTGGTCGCCCATGGCCATGGTGTGGCGGCAGGCCCGCATTTATGTGTTTAGTGCAAGTGTGCTGGATATTCCGCGCCTGCCTGTGTCCGACCCAACTCCACAGCCTGCCCAGCCGACCTCGTCCTCCCCTTCTGCCCTGCGTATGGGGGTGGATATTCGCAAGCTGGAGGTCGGGCAGATTAATGTGGGCGCGCCCCTTGCCGGGCAGGCAGCCAGTTTCCGGGTGAGTGGGCATGGCAAGCTTGCCAATATTGACCCGGTTATTAACGGGCTGAGCCTGCCAAAACTCCCCCGTTCCGACATTGCCATACAGGTTACACGGCTGGACCAGACCGGGCAGATCAGCCTGTCCACGGCAACGGGGAGGGGCAAGCTGGCCCTGCACCTGAATGCGAGCGAAGGCGCAAATGGTGGGTTTGTGGCAACCCAGCTGGGCATGCCGCAACTGACCCCCATAGCGCTCAAGCTGGATATGCAGGGGCCGGTTACGGCCAATACTCTGGCGTTTTCGGCCTCCGCCGGAGCAGTAAGCGCGCAGGCACGTGGTACGCTGGACCTGCTTGCGCAGCAAATGGCCCAGCTGGAGGTTTCGGCCCAGTCACCCCAGCTTTCTCTTACGTCCGAGATCGGGTGGCAGGCCGTGCGCCTTGCTGCCCGGCTGAATGGCAAAATGGCGGCTCCCCATGGCACGGCGCAACTGGATGTGGACCAGCTTGCCGCTTCTGGCGTGCAGGTGGGTACTCTGCGTGTCCGCTTTGCGGGGGAAGGCGGTAATGCTGCTGCACTGGCCGAACAACTCCACCTGATGCTCACGGCCGATGGGCTGCGCCTGCCGGGTAAAGCGCCCACATTGCTGGCGGCAGCCCCGCTCAAGCTGGATGTTGTGGCCAAGCCAGCCGTGCCGGGGTTGCCGGTGGTCTTTACCCTTGAACATCCTGTTATTGCCCTGTCGGGTTCTTTGCAGGCAGCAGCACCACAGCGTGGCACACTCAGCCTGAACGTGCCTGACCTGCTCCCCGTGGGGGAGGCTGCAGGCGTGCCTCTGCGCGGGCATGCAAGCCTGAATGCCCAGTTTGACCGCTCCCGCGACCCGCAGGGCGAGACACATCTGGCGACCGGCGGCCAACTGGCCATAACGGGCGGGCAGGCGCAGGCTGCCGGGCTTATTGGCCCGGATGGGCATTTGGCCCTTGCCGCAGCCATGCACCCGTTGCCAGCGCAGGCGGGTATGGCTGCCGGGCAGCAGATTGACCTGTCCTCGCTCACCCTGTCGGGGCAGGCGCTGGACGCCAAGGTGCAGGGCCATGTGCAGACTGGCCGCAATGTGGATATAACGGCCAATATCGGCCTGCCCGCGCTGGAAAAACTGGCCCCTACCTTGCGGGGGGATACCAGTATTGTGCTCGCCCTCAAGGGGCCATTGCAGGACTTTGTTGCCACATTGGGGGCAAAGGCCAATCTGGGTACTGCCTCAATGCCCAAGGGAGCTTTGGCGCTGGATGCCTCGGTTGCCCACCTGCCAGTGGCTCCTCAGGGCACACTTGCTCTGGAGGGCACGCTGGACCGCGCGCCCGCGCAGCTGGCTGTGGCATTTGGGCAGGCAGCCGATGGCACGCGCCACCTTGACCTGCAAAAACTGGCCTGGAACAGCACCAAAGGGGAAGGCGCGCTTACACTTGCCCCTAAAGAGGTGGTGCCACAGGGGAACCTGGACCTGACAATTGGCCGGCTGGCGGATTACAGCCCTCTGGTTGGCCAGAAAATAGCGGGCTCACTGGCCGCATCGGTCAATACCACCACTGCCGAGGACAAGCCGGTTGTGGCCCTCAAGCTCAAGGGGAATGTGCAGACCCCCACATTCAAGGTGGGGTCGATTGCGCTGGCGGGTTCCATAACCGACCCGGTTGCTCATCCCACGCCAGACCTGACCCTGCGCCTTGGCGGGCTGGCCGCCGCCGGGGTAAGCGGGCAGGCGCAGCTGAGTGCAAAAGGGCCGGATACAGGCATGGTGCTGGCCGCGCAGGTGGGGCCTGCTAGCTGGATGAACAGCCCCCTGATGCTGAACACACAGGCTGTGCTGAATCTGCCGGACAAACAGCTTAAACTCCAGAAGCTGAACGCCACGGCAAAGCAGGAAACCCTGCGCCTGCAAGCGCCTGTGCTTGTCTCGTTTGGGGATACGCTGGGAATCGACCGCCTGCGAGCGGTACTGACCACGCCGGGTAGCCAGCCTGCTACGCTGGATGTGGCCGGGCGGATAAAGCCCAGCCTGTCGGTTACGGCGGATATTCGCAATGTAACCCCGGCACTGGCACACCCGTTTATGCCGGACCTGAACGCCACGGGTGTGGTGTCTCTGAACGCCAAACTCTCTGGCGCGCTGGATAAGCCAGAAGGCAAGGTGCAGGTCAGGGGCAGCAACCTGCGTATGGCAGATAGTTCTGCTGCGGCCTCCGTTCCTGCAATGGAGGTGGAGGGTACGGCCACTTTTGCCCGCACGCAGGCACAGGTGCAGCTTGATGCATCTGCCGGAAGCAAAATGGGCCTGCAGGTGCGTGGCAGTGCGCCCCTGTCCAAAACGGGGCCGCTGGATTTGCGGGCCAATGGCAATCTGGACCTGAGCATCGGCAACGGCATACTTGGCGCGCAGGCCCGGCAGGCGCAGGGCAAGGTGCAGCTGGCCCTGCAGGTGCGTGGCACGCCGGCCTCTCCCGCCATTATGGGGGCGGTTGACCTGATTAATGCAGATTTTCAGGATTTTGCGCAGGGGTTCCATCTGAGCGCCATTAACGGTCGTGTGGTCGGGGCGCGGGACCGCATTGTTATTCAGACACTCAGCGCAAAAGCAGGGGATGGCACATTGGGTGCAAATGGCTTTGTGGGTGTTGCCATGCCGGGCATGCCCATAGACCTGCATCTGTTTGCCAAGGACGCACGCCCGGTTACAAGTGACCTGCTGACTGCGGTGCTCAATGCCGACATAACCGTGCGCGGGCAGGTACAAACCCGCATGGATGTGAGCGGTGGGGTCGATCTGCGGCGCGTGGAAATCAATATTCCCAATTCGCTCCCGGCCTCTGTCGCGCGCCTGGACATCATACGCCCCGGCGAGGAAAAAAAGCGGGTGGAGGAAGCCATGGCCGCCTCCACGCACCAGTCGGTTATCGGGCTGGACCTTAAGCTGACATCTCCGGGCAAGTTTTTTGTGCGCGGGCACGGGCTGGATGCGGAAATGGCAGGCCGCCTGAATGTAACGGGCACGGCACAGGCCCCCGTTGTAACCGGTGGGTTTGACCTCAAGCGCGGTAATTTTGATCTGGCGGGGATCTCGCTCAACTTCACCAAGGGCCGGGTCGGCTTTAATGGTTCGGGCGTTGGACACAAGCTTGACCCAACGCTTGATTTTGAAGCCGACCGGGCGGTGGAAGGCCAGACAGCCATGCTGAAGGTAGGGGGCTATGCCAGCGCTCCCAAGATCAGCTTTGATTCCATACCCTCCCTGCCGCAGGATCAGGTGCTGGCCATGCTGCTGTTTGGTACGGATGCCCGCTCGCTTTCTTCCACCCAGATGGTGGAGGTGGGCACGGCGCTGGCAACCCTGACCGGGCTGACCACCTTTGACCCCATGGGCACCTTGCGTAAAACCCTACATCTGGACAGGCTGGCCGTTGGCGGCGGTTCAGGCGTTGGTAATGGTGGTACCAGCGTGGAGGCCGGCAAATATGTCATGAAAGGTGTTTACGTAGGTGCCAAGCAGGCGACCTCTGGCTCCGGCACGCAGGCGCAGGTGCAGGTGGACCTGACAAACCATCTTAAGCTCAACACCACGGTAGGCACGGGTGGCTCCGTAACGGGCTTTACTACGCCCGAAAACGACCCGGGGAGCAGTGTGGGGCTGGTCTGGCAGTATCGCTACTAGGTGGGGGTATTTGCGGCCCATGGGGCCTCTGGCGGGGCTGTATTGGCTGCGCCGGAGCGTTTTCAGGCAGCAAAGTATGCGTCACTCACAAGGCGGGCTCTGCAAGGGGGACTGTTGTGAGTGACGATAGGCTTTTAAAGGCAGCGAGCGAATGTATGCAGTCGCGTGGAATAGGCCCGGATCTTAAATGATCCTGACCGCGACGTGCCCTTTTTCTGATGAAAAGCCGATGTATTCGTATTTTATTTTTGTGTCGGCAACAAATTCCTGAAAAGCCTTGAATTCGTTTTCTTTCCATCCGGGGTAGTTAAAATATTCATCGAATACTATTACGGTTCCGGTTTTTATTCTGTCTTTGGTTAGATCCAGCAGGATTTTTGTTGATTCGTACGTGTCACAATCAACATGCATATAGGCTATGCTGTTGTCTGTCTGTTTTAGAAAAACAGGAATAACGTCATCAAACCAGCCAATGTGGAGCTGAACATTAGGGCGCACTTTGGGGGGAGCCTTGTTCATATCGAACGCTCCTTTTGTTTCCATCGTGCCTTTCCAGTCGGTCGGGAGGCCTTCAAAAGAATCGAACCCGTGGACCGTCTGCTGGGTAAGGGAGGCTAAGTAATTGATTGAGGCCCCTTTTTCGACGCCAAATTCAAGTATTAGTCCTTCTTTGTCGGCATGTTGGAAAGCGTATTTTAGCAAAGAGTAACGGTCTTTGGAGATAATGGCACGACCCATATTATTTAATATGTAATCTACAGTTTCCTTCTTTGCATTTATTTTCAAATCTATCCATAGGTCATTTGAGTAGTATTTATGTAATAATTTTTTATATATATGGCATAGAATGCCTCTATTATCAAAAATAGACATCGCGACCTTTTTTGAGTGAAAGAAGTTGCCTGTTTGTAAAATAATAGTGGCACTTCTGGCATAAAACGACATTGCCGCACAATTTAAATTTATGCTTGCCGTGCATGGTTCTTGGTCAGCTTATCGGCCCCTTGCGCATGTGTTTACTCGCGTGTGTTGCGCTGTTTTTTACGCGTGCATTGCATGCCGCCAAGGTTGGTACAGGCAGACCCCCTGCCGGTTCTTCAGAACCGGCAGGCGGCCTTGGTCGGGCGGCGGGCAGGCGCATCGTGCGAGCACTAAGAGGGCATGAATATAATAGCCCCCTGAGCCTGCTTTTGTTCAGGATTGAGGGTGAATGTCCATGACCACAGGCACATGGTCGGAGGGGGATGGCCAGTCTCTGGCCTCTTCCAGCACGGACATGCTGGCCAGTTCCGGCACCAGATCGGGGGTGACCCATATGTGGTCCAGCCTGCGGCCCCGGTTGGACTTGCGCCAGTCCTTGTTACGGTAAGACCACCATGTGTACAGCTTGTCGGTGGGGGGTACAAAGCGGCGCATGGCATCCACAAAGCCGGTCTGCTGCCATTGGGTCAGGCGCTGGGTTTCCGGTGGTGTGTGGCTGACAATTTTCAGCAGTTGCTTGTGGCTCCACACATCATGCTCAAGGGGGGCAATGTTCAGGTCGCCTACCAGCACCGTACGGGCTGGTTTTTGCTGAGCAAACCACTGTGTGGCTTCGTCCACAAAGGCAAGCTTGTGGGCAAACTTTGGGTTGGTTTCCGGGTCCGGTTCATCCCCGCCTGCGGGGACGTAAAAATCATGCAGAGTGATGTCCCCCCCCGGTGCATGAACGGTGGCAGCAACATGGCGGCAGTCTTCCTGAGCGTACCATGTTGGCGTGTCCACAACCGGGCTGAGCGGCAGGCGTGAGAGAATGGCCACGCCGTTATACCCCTTCATGCCCTTGTAGTGCAGGTGTTCAAACCCAAGGGCACGCACGCTCTCATGCGGGAAAAGTTCGTCTGTCACCTTTGTTTCCTGCAGGCAGACAACGTCTGGTTGCAAGGCGGTGGTCAGTTTTTCCAGCAGCGGCATACGCAGGCGGAGGGAATTGATGTTCCATGTCACAAGTCGCATGGGCAGGGCATGGCGTATTGTGTGGGGGAGGGCAAGCAAAAAGACAGACACCTCCATGCACACAGGGGTGGGAGGAGTCTTGCAATTTCTGGCAACCACACCATGATATTAGAAGCATGGATACCCAACGCCCCCAGCCAGCCCCCCCGCAGGATGCCGTAGCCCTGCACCGCGCCCTCCTGACACTCGATAGCCATATCGACATTCCATGGCCTGACCGGGCCGATGCGTTTGAGGACACCCCCCAGCGCAAGGTGGATCTGCCCAAAATGCAGCGTGGCGGTATGTCGGCAGGCTGCTTTGTAGCCTACACGGCACAGGGGCCGGTTACAGCGCAGGCGCACGCACAGGTGCAGCAGGAATGTCTGGCCATGCTGGACGCCATCAACACCATGCAGGGCACCCATAATGGGGTTACGGCCCGGGTGTGCTCCCGCGTGGCTGATATTCGGGCAGCTCACGCCCAAGGTGTGATCGCGGTTATTCCCGCTGTGGAAAATGGTTATGGCATGGGCGAGGACCCGGCTCTGCTTGGCGCATTTGCCCAGCGCGGCGCGCGGTACGTTACCCTGACCCATAACGGGCATAACGCTCTGGCGGATGCGGCCATCCATCGCCCCAGTCTGGGGGATACACCGCAAAAACACGGCGGGCTTTCCACCCTTGGGCGTGAGGCCGTGCGGGAGATGAACAGGCTTGGTCTGCTGGTGGATGTGTCCCACGCCTCCAAGCAGACCATGTTGCAGGCTGTTGCGGCTTCGGCCACACCGGTTGTTGCCAGCCATTCCTGCGTGCGCACATTGTGCGATCATCCGCGCAATCTGGATGATGAACAGCTTGATGCACTCGGGGCCAGCGGCGGGCTGATCCAGATAACCGCCATGCCGGCCTTCCTCAAACCCAAACCGGAGGAGGGGCGGCGTTCTGCTGGTGTTGCTGACCTTGTGGACCATATTGACTATGTGGTGCGCAGGCTTGGCCCCGCTTATGTCGGGATTTCCTCCGATTTTGATGGCGGCGGCGCACTGGCGGACTGGCAGGATGCAACGCAGGGTGCCAACATTACCGCCGAGCTGCTGCGCAGGGGGTATGACCGAAGCGAGATAGCGGCCTTCTGGGGGGAGAATTTTTTGCGGCTGCTGGAAAAGGCGGAGCAGGTGGCAGAACAAAGCGGGACTACAGCCCACGCTGCGGACTGAAAATTTTGTCCACTATTCCTCTTGACACGCCCTATTTTCAACAAAGAGTTCAAAAAAGCAAAGATGGGTTAAGGGTGCTCAGGAGTAAAATCCTTTTAAATCAATGGCATGATGTGTTTGATTAAAAAATATGCAATCCGTTGGAAGGGCTGAAAATCTGCGGTTTGCACCCTTTCCGCCCCCCATCGTCCACAGACTTATCCACAAAAACGGTGGATGAAATTGATCGCCCCCCAAAGAGCGCCAGATGACTGCACAAAATTCGCCACAGGATAACGCGGAGGCCCAGACCAACGCCCAGCCTGACCTTCCGGCCAAGGGGGTGGAGGTCATTCGCCATGCCCTGCGCACCATGCCCTTTGCCCCTGGCGTTTACCGCATGCTCGGGAGCAAGGGGGAGGTGCTGTATGTGGGCAAGGCGCTCTCGCTCAAAAAACGTGTCACGTCCTATACGCAGGTTGGCCGTCTGCCCGAACGCCTGCGGCGCATGGTGTCGGAAACCGCCTCCATGGAGATCGTGACAACCCATACCGAGGCCGAAGCCCTGCTGCTGGAGGCCAATTACATCAAGCGGATGAAGCCCCGCTTCAATATCCTCCTGCGTGATGACAAGAGCTACCCGTGGCTGATGCTGACCGATGGGCAGGCATTCCCCCAGATTGCCAAGCATCGGGGCAAGGCGGTCAAGGGGGCCAGCCTGTGGGGGCCTTTTGCCTCCGCATGGGCGGTCAACCAGACGCTGAACCTGATCCAGCGGGTGTTTTTGCTGCGCTCTTGTGCGGATTCCGTTTTTAACAGCCGCAGCAGGCCGTGCCTCCTGTTCCAGATCAAACGCTGTTCCGCTCCGTGCGTGGAGCGCATAGACCAGCAGGCTTACGGGCAATTGGTGGAACAGGCGCGGGATTTTCTGTCCGGCAAGGACACCGCATTGCGTGAGACACTGGGCGCGGACATGAACCGTGCGGCGGAGGAGATGGATTTCGAGCGCGCGGCCGTGCTGCGCGACCGTATTCGCGCGCTGGCGCAAATGCAGGAGTCTAGCGTGATCAATCCCGCGTCCTTGCAGGATGCGGACGTGTTCGGGCTATGGCAGGAGGCCGGGCAGACCTGCATTCAGGTCTTTTTTGTGCGTGGCGGGCGCAACAATGGCAGCCGTTCGTTTTTTCCGGCTCATGCGCAGGATGAGGCCCCGGCTGATATTCTTTCCGCTTTTATCGTCCAGTTTTATGACGACAAACCTTGCCCGGCGCAGATTCTGGTCAACCATGCTCTGGCGGAAAGCCCGCTCATGGCCGAGGCCCTTGCCCTACGGCGCGGCAAAAAGGTGGAGATTCTCAACCCGCAACGCGGTGAGAAAAAACAGGTGGTCGATCACGCCGTAACCAACGCGCGGGATGCGCTCAACCGCAGGCTGGCCGAAACAGCAGGGCAGGCCAAGCTGCTTCAGGGCGTTGCGGATGTGTTTGCGCTGGATGCCCCGCCTGAACGCATAGAGGTGTATGACAACAGCCATATTCAGGGCGCGCATGCCTATGGGGTGATGATTGTGGGCGGCCCGGAAGGGTTCAACCGCAAGGCGTACCGCAAATTCCGTATTAAAGGCCCCATCACACCGGGGGATGACTTTGCCATGATGCGTGAAGTGCTGGAGCGCCGCTTTGGCCGTGCCCTGCGGGAAGCGGAGGATGGAGATACCTCCAACTGGCCCGATGTGCTGCTGATAGATGGTGGCGCAGGCCAGTATTCCGCCGTGCGAGCCGTGCTGGATGAGCTGGGTGTCACAGGCGTCAAGCTCGTGGGGATTGCCAAAGGGCCGGACCGGGATGCAGGGCGGGAGTGGTTTTATATCGACCATACGGAGCCTTTCCAGCTCCCCCTACGCGACCCGGTTCTGTATTACCTGCAAAGGCTGCGGGATGAGGCGCACCGTTTTGCCATTACCACGCATCGCTCGGGGCGTTCCAAGGCACTTGTGACATCTGAGCTGGATGACATTCCCGGCATTGGCCCTGCGCGCAAAAAAATGCTGCTCAACACCTTTGGCTCGGCCCGGGCGGTCAAGCAGGCGGGGCTGGAGGCACTGGAGGCGGCTCCGGGGGTTAGTCGGGAGCTGGCCCGGGTGGTTTACGGGCATTTTCACCCCGGTTGGTCACCAGACTAAACGGGGTAAGCACTTTTTTGCGTGCCGATGGCAGCCCTGCAACCAAATTGTGGATGGGTGACGACTTTGCGATAGGTCAAACCATTCCAGTTTGGTGGAAAATGCGCTAGCATGCACCGCAATGCTGACAGACCTGCCCAACGTCCTGACACTTTCGCGCATTGTGGCCATTCCCATCGTGGTTGGATTTGCCGCATGGGGAACGCCGCAGGCAGATGCGTTGGCCTGTCTGCTGTTCATACTGGCCGGTATTACCGATTATTTTGATGGCAAGCTGGCGCGCTCGCGGCATCAGCTATCCGATTTCGGGCGTATGTTTGATTCCATAGCGGACAAACTGCTGGTAGGGGCCTGCCTTATGGTGCTGGCGGGCTTTTTGCGCCTGCCATACCTTAGCCTGTGGCCTGCCATTATCATTCTGTGCCGCGAAATTCTGGTATCTGGCATGCGTGAGTATCTGGCCGAGCGGCGCGCCAGCCTGCCCGTAACCCGGCTGGCAAAATGGAAAACCGGATTCCAGATGACCGCCATAGGCTTTTTGCTGGCGGGGGATGGAACGGGCGCGCTGCTGGGTATCCCCTGGCTACCTGTTGCCCTGATTGGCGCGATACTGCTCTGGATTGCCGGTGTGCTCACAATGATTACCGGCTGGGATTATCTGACCAAGGGTTTGCAGCACGTCGATCTGTAGTAGCCTTTGCGCCAGAATGGGCAGCATTGGTCCTATGGCAGACAATACTGGCGGAATGCGGAGTCTGGGTATGCGAAAAGCCGCTCTTCTTGGAGTGTGCGTGATGATGAGCGGATGTGCTGGCTTTGAAAAAGTCATGTCCGACACCATCTCCCTACCCGGGGAAAACCCCAATGCCCCGGCTGGTTCGGACCTGAACATGCGGCGTGTGCAGGGGCAGGCTACCAAGGAAGTGCCTATTCTGCCTCAGGGGGGCAATATATGGCCCGGCCCGCCAGACCCGCTGCCAACGCTGGAAGATGTCGCCAAAGGCCGCATGAGCAGCCAGCAAGGCGCAGAACTGCCAGCTACAGGCCCACAACTGCCAGATGGGCAGGAAATCAGTCTGGGCGAGCAGGAGAGCATCCACAAAGGGGTTGTCAGCCCGACCCGGTACGCTGCGCCAGAACTGGGACACACCAGTGCGCAACCCGCAAACGCAGGCAAGCCCGTGCCTGCACCTATTGAAATTCCCAATGGGGATGGCACAACAACCCTTGTTCATTCGGATGGTTCCATCAGCACCATTGGCACACCCAGCCGCCTGAGGCTGCCTGTGCATTGATGTCAGGCAGGTTCCGCAGCGCAAGCGGTGCGCAGGACCTGCTGGTAAGGTAAAAGGTTGGTAAGGCGGATTATGGCAGACCGGGTAACAGTTTTGTTTTTTGCAGCACTTCGTGAGCAGATCGGTCAGGAAAGCCTGAGCGTGACCATACCCGCATCCGGGGTCACGGTTGCCGCCCTGCGTACCCAGATTGAAGGGGCAAACCCCACCATTGCACAGGCATTGGCGGACCAGCCCAAACTGCGCGTTGCCGTGAACAGAACACTCAGCACATTTGAGCAACTGGTTACGCCGGGGGATGAAGTTGCCTTTTTCCCACCCATGACGGGGGGCTGAGCGGGCCATGGTGGTGCATGTTGCGGTGCAGGCCGCTCCGTTTGACGTAGGGGTGGAGGCTGAGCGCCTGAGTGCGCTTTCTCCGCTTACAGGTGGGGTGGGGCTGTTTGTCGGGCAGGTGCGTGGCGGGCAGGGACTCCGCGCCATGACGCTTGAACACTATCCGGGCATGACCGAAGCAACCCTGCATGCGCTGGCGCAGGAAGCACAGGCACGGTTTGACCTGACAGGCTGCACCGTAATTCACCGCGTAGGGCGGCTGGAGGTAGGGGCGGGCATTGTTTTTGTTGGGGCCGGGGCTGCGCACCGGGGTGCGGCACTTACGGCCACCTCCTTTTTGATCGACAGGCTAAAAACCGGCGCACCATTCTGGAAGCGCGAAGAATATGACGATGGCCGTACTATCTGGGTCGATGCGCGCGAGACGGATGAAGAGGCCGCCCGCGCATGGATGAATAACCCGACCGCCTGAGCGTGCCCCTTCCTGCCCGGCGTATAAGCCGGGCTTATCCTGCCAGCACGGTATGGATTGTGCGGCACAGGAACCGCAGGTCTGCCTCGGTTATGGTAAAGGCCGGGGTCAGGTACACAATATTCCTGAAAGGCCGTATCCACGCGCCGTGTGCGATCAGCTTCTGGCGCAGCCTGTCCGGGTTGCCCAGTGTTTCCAGCTCCACAACGCCAATGGCACCAAGTGTGCGCACGTCCCGCACACCGGGGAGCGTGCGGCATGGTTCCAGTGCTTCGGTCATGATCGCATTGATCGTGGCAACCTGTTCCAGCCGTGGTTCTGTTTCAAACAGGTCTAGGGCCGCATTGGCGCAGGCGCAGGCCAGCGGGTTGGCCATAAAGGTGGGGCCATGCATCAGGGCATGCTCGGGGTTATCGGACAGGAATGCCTCAAACACATGCCGCCGTGCAACGGTCGCGGCCAGGGCCATGGTGCCGCCCGTAAGGGCTTTGGACAGGGTGATGATGTCTGGCGTAATGCCGGCCTGCTCGCAGGCAAACAGGGTGCCGGTACGGCCAAACCCTGTAAAAATTTCGTCCAGAATCAGCAGTACGTCATAGCGGTCCGCTGCCTTGCGGACTGTGCGCAGGACTTCTGGCGCATGGAAAAGCATGCCCCCGGCCCCCTGCACCAGTGGTTCCATGATAATCCCCGCCAGTTCATGCGCATGGCGTGCAAGGAGCGCCATAAAAGCCTGCGTGCTGGGGGCATCTACTGGCAGGGGGGCTATAACGTGCTCGGTCAATGCGGGGCCGTACAGGTGGTGCATGCCTTCTTCGGGGTCACATATGGCCATGGTGGCCAGTGTGTCCCCGTGGTAGCCGCCCCGAAAGGCCAGTAATCGGGTGCGCTGGCGTTCGCCCCTGTTCAGCCGGTACTGGATAGCCATTTTCATGGCGACCTCCACCGCGACCGAGCCGGAATCGGTAAAAAACACCCGCTCCAGATCGTCGGGCAGTAGCGCGCATAATCTGCTGGCAAGGCGCAAGGCGGGTTCATGCACCATGCCACCAAACATCACATGGGGCATGGTCCCGAGCTGCTCCGTAACAGCCTGGCGGATATGGGGGTGGTTATAGCCGTGGCAGGCTGTCCACCATGCGGCAACACCATCCACCAGCACGCGTCCATCGGTCAGGGTGATGTGGCTGCCCTGCGTGCTCCGTGCCGCCAAAGGTGGGGAGGCTGTTTGCATCTGGCTGTAGGGAAGCCAGATATGGGGCAGGCCCTGCTGGTACCAGTCGGGCATGGAGGCGGGTGCGGACATGCTGTGGTGTTCCTGTAGATGATTGACCCGGAGGGCTGGCTCCGGCACCACAGATGTCATGACGCGGTTTGACAATCTTTTCCAGCAGGGGCTGGCCGGTTTTGCGGAGCAGGGGCGTATGCGCTCCTGCAAACAATGGCATGCGGCAGGCTCCGGCCTTTTGCAGCGCCCCGATACGGGTGCTGTTCTGGTTGATTTTTCGTCCAATGATTATCTGGGCCTGCGCACCCACCCGCGCCTGCTTGAGCGGGCCATTGCATGGGGGCAGGCAGAAGGGAGTGGGAGCGGGGCTTCACGCCTTGTTACGGGCACTCCACCCCAGACCATGGCGCTGGAGCAGCGGCTGGCTACGCTTAAAGGCATGGAAGCGGCCCGCATATTTTCCTCCGGCTGGCAGGCCAATGCATCCGTGGTGCCTGCTCTTGCCCGTTTTTCTGCTCAGGTTATGGGGGCGCGGGCCGTTATTGTGGCGGACAAGTTCATCCATGCCAGCCTCTACCATGGGTGTGCTGCCTCAGGGGTAACGCCCAAACGCTTCAGGCATAACGATATGGCGCATCTGGATGCTCTTCTGGCACAGGATGCAGGGGCAGGGCTGAAAATTGTCCTGACCGAGAGCGTGTTCAGCATGGACGGGGACCGGGCGGATATGGCCCAGCTCCGTGCCATAACCCAGCGGCACAATGCTTTTTTGTGTGTGGATGAAGCCCACGCCACGGGTATTCTGGGCACGCAGGGCAAGGGGCTTGCCAATGGGCAGGCGGACCTTGTTGTTGGAACTTTCAGCAAGGCGCTGGGCGGAATGGGGGCCTTTGTCGCGGCATCCGATGCGGTATGCCGTTGGCTGGATAACACGGCTTCTGGCTTTATTTATTCCACGGCTCCTTCGGCCATGGTGCTTGGGGCGGTGGATGCCGCACTGGACCTTCTGCCCGATATGGAAGAGGCCCGCACACATGTGGCGGAGCTTGCCTGTGGCTTCAGGCAGCGCATGGGGCAGGCCGGGCTGGAGGTTGGCCCTTCCACGACCCAGATTGTTCCCGTTGTGGTGGGGGCGGAGCAAACGGCGCTTGCACTGGCGCAGGCTGTTGAGCAGGCTGGTTTTCTGGCGGTTGCCATTCGCCCGCCAACGGTGCCACCGGGTGGTTGCCGCCTGCGGGTTGTTTTTCACGCTCACCATACGCAGGAGCAGATGCACGCTCTGGCTGCCGCCATTATCAGTGCTGCGGCGCAAAATGGCATTTTGCAGGAGCATGGAGCCTTGGCGCATGAGCCCGGTTAAACCCGTATTTGTGCACGGCTGGGGGTTTGGTCCGGAGTTCTGGGCACCGGTGGTGGACGCTCTGGGGTGGACGGATGCGCTGATTCTGGACCTCGGTTTTCTGGAAGGTTCAGCCCCCGCATCCCCAATGCTTGCTGCGCAATTATTGCAGGCCGTGCAGGTGCCGGGGGAGGCATTGCTGGGGATTGGCCACTCGCTGGGTTTTTTGTGGCTGGCCGAGCATATGGCGCTCTCCCCCACGGATCGGTTGGTGGGGATTAACGCCTTTGCCGCCTTTGCTGCGCGGGAGAGCTTTGCCTCTGGCGTGCCTGCCCGGGTTTTGCAGCGCATGCTCAAAGGACTGTCAAACACGCCGGAAAAAGTTCTGGCCGATTTTTACAATCTTTGTGGCGCATCAGGCTCCAGAGTGGTGCCATGTGTGCCTAATCTGCGCGACGGGCTGGACCTGCTGCTGGCAGGCGATGCCCGGCCCGCACTGGCAGCCAAGGCCGGTCAATACGATATTCTGGCTGCCCGGCAGGACCCGGTAGCCACCCCCGCCATGACGGAGCAGAGTTTTGCCGGGTGCGCAGCCGTGCAGTGGGTGGACGGCGGGCACCTGCTCCCGCAAACGGATGTGTCAGCCTGTGTGACGTTCCTACAGGCTGTGCGCAGGACAATGGAACAGGACGTACAATGACAGACCCGCAGCACAGGGAGCGGATACGCCGCAGCTTTGACCGAGCCGAAGGGTATGATAGCGCAGCAACGGTGCAACGCCTTGCCGCCCACAGCCTTGCCGCACGGCTTGTCCGTGCGCTGGACGGCAGAAAACCAACCCGTATTCTGGAAATAGGGTGTGGCACCGGCCTGCTGACTGAACGGTTGGCCCGGAACTGGCCGGAAGCACAGATTGTCGCAACCGATTTTGCCCCGCAAATGCTCGAACGCGCCAGCCGTCGCGCCATCCCGCGGACCGAGTTCAAACTTATGGACGCCGCCAACCCCACGGTTGAAGGCCCGTTTGATGTGGTCTGCGGTAATCTGGTCATGCAATGGCTGGAGCAGCCTGAGCAGGTGATGGAGCGGCTGGGCGGGCTTTTGGCGCCGGGTGGCGTGCTGGCGGTTTCTACCCTGCTGGACGGGACATTCGCGGAGTGGAAAGCCGCCTGTGCGAGCGAAGGTGTGCAACCCGCCACACCGCATTACCCGCAGGCCGGGCAGATACAGGCATGGACGCCATGGCTGTTCGCAGGTCTGTGGGAGAGCGAGAGCTGTGTGCAGGCTTTTGGCTCCGGTCTGGAGTTTGTCAGGCACCTCAAGGCAACGGGGGCTTCTGTTCCGCAGGCCGGGCGTAAACCAATGGGGGCGGCAGCACTCCGGCGGGTTGCGCGTAGGCTGGACCACTCCGGGGCCGCCATAACGTGGCAACTGGCCTATGGCTGTTTTCGCAAGCCGCCGGTTGCGGGGGTGTTTGTTACGGGTACGGATACGGGGGTGGGTAAAACCCTTGTTTCCGCCTGTCTGGTCCGGCGCTGGCAGGCCATATACTGGAAACCCCTGCAAAGTGGTCTGGCAGATGAGGCAGGAGATACCATCACCGTTGCCCATCTTGCGCAGGGGGCTGAGTGTTTGCCCCCCGCTGGGGCGTTTCAGGCTTCGCTTTCCCCTCAGGCTGCAGCCGAGGCGGAGGGCGCGCATGTAAGCCGCGCCCAGCTTGCGTTGCCTGAAGTTGAAGATGGCAGGCTGCTGGTGGTGGAAGGTGCTGGTGGGGTGATGGTCCCCGCAACGGATGAATTGATGATGCTGGACCTGGCCGCAATATGGGGGCTGCCGGTTGTGCTGGTGGCCCGCAGCGGGTTGGGCACACTCAACCATACACTGCTTAGCCTACAGGCATTGCGTAACCGGGGCGTAGCCGTAGCGGGGGTTGTGCTGAATGGCCCGCCTAATCCGGCTAATAGCCGCACCATTGCGCAACTGGGCAAGGTCCGTATTCTGGCAGAAGTAGGGCATATGCCAGCACTTTCTCCCGCTTCCGTGGCAGAGGCGGCCGCCACATTCCCGGCGTGGGAGGCCGTTTGCACAAGGCCTTAACGGCATGTGAGTGTTTACAGGCAGGAAAAGCACAAAGGCCACGTCCTAATCAGGCGTGGCCATTGGTGATTAGTACTGGCGGATCAAACCGGCCAGATGGCCCTGAATAACCAGCCGTTCAGCGGGAACAATGCGGGTTTCGTAGCGGGCATTGGCGGGCTCAAGGGCAATCATGTTGCCTTTGCGGCGCAGGCGTTTGAGTGTGACTTCCTGCCCGTCAATCAGGGCAACGATAATCTGCCCGTTTTCGGCCTGATCCGATTTTTTGATAATGACCTGATCGCCATCCAGAATCCCGGCTTCGATCATGGAATCCCCGGCCACTTCCAGCGCGTAATAATCCCCTGACCCCAGCATGTCCGCGGGGATGGAGAGGGAGTTGGACGTATCTGCCAGTGCTTCAATCGGCAGCCCGGCGGCAATGCGGCCATAAAGCGGGATTTTAACAGGGTCCTGCTTTTGCCGGGTAAAACTGCCACGGATGACGTTGGTTGGCAGTTCCTCTTCCATTTCGGGGAGCTGGATGACTTCCAGCGCGCGGGCGCGGTGGTGGTGGCGGCGCAGAAAGCCGCGTTCTTCCAGCCCCGAAATCAGGCGGTGGATGCCGGACTTGGAGCGCAGGCCCATGGCCTCACGCATTTCGTCAAAAGAGGGGGAAAAGCCGGTCTGCTTGAGGTGCGAATCAATAAAAAGAAGAAGCTTGTGCTGTTTTCGGGTCAGCATGTCGCACCTCGAGCTGTCTGTTTGTAATGGAACATCAATCTTATGGTTTGTTCTATGTAAGTTCTTGTTTTTGTCAATATTAAAATCAGGGCAGGGGCATAATCTGGCACGCTGTGCCTGCTTTTTGGGCGGGGTCGTGGGGAGGGCGTATAATCAGCGCCTGACTTTTGGACAGAATGTTCAACTGTGCAGAATCCTGCGGCCCAAACGGGGTGGCAACAAGCTGGCCTTCCTGCGTGGTCTGGAGTGTGGCGCGCAAAAAATCCTGGCGTTGGTCATTTTCGGGCACATCTGAACCCAGGAGTGCGGTCTGGGTTGGCATGGTGTCGGCCACGGCAATGCCCATGAGCTTGTGCAGGGCTGGCAGCACAAACACCAGACTGCAAACCAGTGCTGCCACAGGGTTGCCGGGCAGGCCAAGCACAGGCATGCCGTGGAGTGTGCCAGACATGAGCGGCTTACCCGGGCGCATGGCAATTTTCCAGAAGTTCTGGACAAGCCCGGCTTTTTCCAGCGTCGGGCGCACTAGATCGTAAGCACCTACACTGGCGCCGCCAATGGTGATTAGCATGTCCAGATCACGGGTATGAGCAAATGCGTTGGAGAGCGATGTGGCGTTGTCACGCGCAACGGGCAGCACAATGGAGTCTGCCCCGTTCTGCCCCAACAGGGCTGCCAGCATGAAGGATGCTGAATTGAAAATACCATCAGGCGGAGCAGTATCACCGGGCAGGAGAATTTCGTCCCCCGTCGCCAGAATCCCCACACGGGGGCGGCGGAACACTGGTAGCCAGACCAGCCCGCCAGCGGCTGCCAGGCCTATATCCCGCGGGCCGAGTCTGCTGCCTGCGCTCAACAGCACGGCACCTTGGGCAAAATCCTGCCCCTGCCGGCGAATAAACTGCCCTGCCGTGGCAGCCTGCGTTAGCGTGATCTGCTGGCCTGCTCGCTGGGTGTTTTCCTGAATAATAATGGCATCTGCCCCGGCTGGTATCTGGCTTCCCGTAAACAGCCGGATACACTCACCCGCAGCCACGGTGCGGGCAGACGGCCTGCCTGCGGGGGCCTCGTCTATAATCTGCAATACAGCGCCGGGCCGGGTATCTGCCGCTCTTACGGCGTATCCGTCCATTGCAGACACACAGACCGGTGGGTTAGCCCTGCGTGCATGCACGTCCTGGGCCAGAATACGGCCGCATGCAGCACTCAGGGCGACGGTTTCCTGCCCGCACGGCAGCAGATTTTCCAGAATTCTGGCCCGCGCGGTTGCCACATCCAGCATGAATTCGTCTCCTTTTGGCGTCCGTGGCGCCATATTGATGTAAGAAAGCTTGACCTTTTGCCTTTGTATGCGCATTTTGCCGCAACTTGAACACCGCCGGAGCCGTATGGACCGGCTCTGTAAATATGTTCTGCTGAGGAAGTCATGGCCAAGACCAACGTCATCAAGATCCGTCTCGTCTCGACGGCTGACACCGGTTACTTCTATGTGACCAAGAAAAATGCCCGCGCTCACACGGGTAAAATGGAACTGAAGAAGTACGACCCGGTTGCACGCAAGCACGTCGTATTCCGTGAAGCCAAAATTAAGTAATTCTGGCCAGATCGGTATCTTATAAAAAAACGGCGCCATCGAGCGCCGTTTTTTTATGCGGGCATACAGGCTCACGCCCGGTTAACCCGGCTTGGATATATGTTGGGTCGGCTTAAAAAAGCGGATCGCGCCGGTCGTAGGGGATAACCACATCATTGCGGTTGGCCATGTTCAGCATGGCACGGGCGCGTTCATCCAGAATATCTGTATCCAGCGTGTTTTCACGCAGGCCATTGACGCGGCGCTTCCATGCGTTCTGTTCGGCCTGCGCATCTGTACGGGCCTGTTTGGCCTGTTCAAGCAGGCCAAGCTGCTGCTGGTAGGCCTGCATGCCGTGGTCGCCCTGTGTGGCGTTCCAGCCAAAGTAACCGGCAATGCTTAAAAACGCCAAAGGTGGCACCACGGCGCGTACAACGCGGCGAAAGAAACGGCCAATCTGCACTTTTGGTCAGCTCCTTGCCAGAGTCGTGGTTACCAAGAGACATGAATACAGAGTAATCTGTAGCCCATGTTACGCCAGATGGGGAAGGGCGTTGCATACAAAAAAAGCCGGCCCCAAAAGGGACCGGCCTGATCTGGCGTGGCACAGGGGCAGAACAGGCTACCCGCGCCACAGTTTTTAGCTGTTTTTAAGGATCGTACGGCCTGCATACTGGGCGGCTGTAACCAGTTCCTGCTCAATACGGATGAGCTGGTTGTATTTGGCCGTCCGGTCGGAGCGGGAGAGCGAGCCGGTTTTGATCTGCCCGCAGTTGGTTGCAACGGCCAGATCGGCAATGGTGGAATCTTCCGTCTCACCCGAGCGGTGGCTCATAACGGCGGTGTAGCCCGCCCGGTGGGCCATTTCCACGGCCTGAAGGGTTTCGGTCAGTGTGCCAATCTGGTTGACCTTGACCAGCAGGGAGTTGGCAATGCCAGCCTTGATCCCGCGGCTGAGGCGTTCGGGGTTGGTTACAAAGAGGTCATCGCCGACGAGCTGCACTTTTTTGCCCAGTGTCTGCGTCAGCAGTGCCCAGCCTTCCCAGTCATCTTCGGCCATGCCGTCTTCAATGGAAACAATCGGGTAGCGGTTGACCAGATCTTCCAGATAAGCGGCCATGCCTGCGGAATCGAGGCTCTTGCCTTCACCTTCCATGACGTACTGGCCGTTTTTGAAGAATTCCGTGCTGGCGCAGTCCAGTGCAAAGGTTACGTCCTGCCCGGGGCGGTAGCCTGCGGCTTCCACGGCGCGGGTAATAAAGCCCAGTGCTTCATCAGCAGATTTAAGGGCCGGGGCAAAGCCACCTTCATCACCGACATTGGTGTTCAGGCCCGCAGCGCTCAGCGCTTTTTTGAGCTGGGCAAAAATTTCAGACCCCCAGCGAATGGCGTCCGCAACGGTTGGCGCACCCACGGGCTGGATCATGAATTCCTGAATGTCGATCGGGTTGTCCGCGTGCTGGCCACCGTTGACAATGTTCATCATGGGAACAGGCAGGATGTGGGCAAAAGACCCGCCAACATAGCGGTACAGGGGCACTTCCTGCTCTGCCGCCGTTGCCTTGGCCACAGCGAGTGAGACACCCAGAATGGCGTTGGCCCCCATGCGGCTTTTGTTGGGTGTGCCATCCAGATCAATCATGGCGTTGTCGATGTCGATCTGGTCAGAGGATTCTGCACCCTGCAAGGTGGGCAGGATTTCGCTCTCAATGTTTTCAATGGCGCGGAGCACGCCTTTGCCACCATAGCGCCGTGCATCACCATCGCGCAGTTCCACGGCTTCATGTGCGCCGGTTGACGCGCCAGAGGGAACAGCCGCGCGGCCTTTGGCACCGGATGCCAGTTCCACGTCCACTTCCACGGTGGGGTTGCCACGGCTATCCAGAATTTCACGGGCGATAATGTCAACAATGGCGCTCATGGTGTTTGTTCCTGCTTGTCAGTGGCACTGGCTGGGGCCGGTGCCGTCGTTTCTTATTCTTGATCTATGACGCAACCTGCATGGAGCTTTTCCCCACGCGGTTGCTAGTGGCAGCGTCTTGGGCTTTTCTGTCAACACTGAGAACAAGAAAATACAGAGAAAAGGGTGTCTGTTCCCCTATGAAGAAGCTTCCGTTTCTGGGTGTGGTTCTGATGCTGGCAGGGGTTGTGCCCTATGTCTTATGCACATGCGCCATAGTGTTTTACGATTCCCGCATTCCCGTGCCCAACCTGCTCATGGCCGAGCTGTTTTACGGGGCCATCTCCCTTTCCTTTATTGGTGCGGTGCACTGGGGGCAGGCGCTGGAGATGGAACGCACCATTATTGTGGCATCTGCTGCACGCACGGACCATGTGCGTCTGCTGGTGGGTGTTGTGCCCGCCCTGCTGGGCTGGGTTGCAGCCTGCACGGGGTTTATGTGGCAACCATTGGGCGGGATTGCCGTGTTGATAGTTGCATTCGCGCTTGTTGCCGTGGCCGAGCGCGCGGCATGGCGGCGCGGCTGGGTGCCGCCGGGTTATATGGGTGTGCGCTGGATTGTAACGGCGGTTACGGAGTGTTGTCTGCTTATGGTGCTGCTGGTTCGTTTTTTGTGAATGGCAGACGCTGGAGCGGTGCGCTAAAAGTTACGCCGAGTATGTTATAACACGCAGGTATCGCATTAAGGCGCGCATATCAGTCAGGAAGTGGAAAGCAGGGCTTATGAACGGCAAACCGCGCATTCTGGTAAAAGGTGCTGGTGTGGCGGGGCTGACCGCCGCCGTAACACTCGCGGAGCGTGGCGGGGTTGTAACCCTGTATGACTGCGCGGAGCGGGTCGGGGCTGGTGCATCGTGGATGGCGGGCGGCATGCTGGCCCCATGGTGTGAGGCGGAATCGGCCCCGGCGGAAGTTACTGCCCAGTCGGTCGATTCGGTGGACTGGTGGGCAACCCATGTTCCCGGTGTTGTGCGGCAGGGCAGTCTGGTGCTGGCCCCCGCGCGTGATGTGGGTGAACTGGCCCGCTTCGGGCGGCGTACTTCGCACTACGAAACCGTGGGTGAGGCTGACATTGCACGGTTGGAGCCGGACCTTGCCGGGCGTTTTCAAAAAGGCCTGTTTTTTGCGGATGAAGGGCATGTGGACCCACGCAAGGCTCTGCCTGCACTGGCCCATGCGCTGGAGCAGATGGGGGGGCAGGTTCTGGTGGCTCCCGAGCCAGCCCCGGATGAGGCCGGGTTTGACTGGGTGGTGGACTGCACGGGCCTGAGGGTAAGGGATCAACTCGACCACCTGCGCGGTGTTCGTGGCGAAATGCTGCTGCTCCATTGCCCGGATGTTATTCTGCACCGCCCCGTGCGCATGCTGCACCCACGTATTCCGGTTTACATTGTGCCGCGTGATAACCATGTGTTCATGGTCGGTGCGACCATGGTGGAAAGTGAGAATGCAGGCGGCATGACCGTACGCTCCATGATGGAGCTGCTCAATTCCGCATGGACCCTGCACCCCGGCTTTGCCGAAGCGGAAATTCTGGAAATGGGAACAGGCCTGCGCCCATCCTACCCCGATAACATGCCCCGTGTGGTGCGGCAGGGGCAGCATATTTATGTTAATGGCATGTACCGCCATGGTTTTCTGCTCTCCCCCGCTCGGGCACGGGAGGCCGCAGATCTGGTTTTTGGGTCCTAAACCCCAAGGAGTAATGCCCGATGAAAATAACCGTCAATGACGAGGCACAGGACGTGTCCGCCACAACCCTGGCAGGGTTAATTGATGAGCTGGGATACGCCGGTGCACGGATTGCCACCGCGCTGAATGGGCAGTTTGTGCCAAAAACCGAGCGCGAGCGTGCAGCACTCGCAGCCGGTGCGCGGGTGGAAATTGTCGCCCCCATGCAGGGGGGGTAAAAAGCATGACGGCGTTATTTTACGGGCAGGCACTCTCCTCCGCCCTTATGCTGGGCACAGCGCAGTACCCATCCCCCGAAATCCTGCGCGATGCCGTTCTGGCCGCGCGTCCGGGGGTGTTGACCGTATCCCTGCGCCGCGAGTCCGCGGGGGAGCGGGCCGGGCAGGCGTTCTGGTCTTTGGTGCATGAGCTGGGTGTGCCCGTTCTGCCCAACACGGCAGGGTGCCACACGGTCAAGGAGGCCGTAACAACCGCGCACATGGCGCGCGAGGTGTTTGGCACGGACTGGATCAAGCTTGAGGTGATCGGTGAGGCCGATACACTCCAGCCCGACGTGTTCGGGCTGGTGGAAGCCGCACGGATTTTGAACGAGGAAGGCTTTAAGGTTTTCCCCTACACCACGGAAGACCTTGTGGTGGCCGAGCGTCTGCTAGCCGCAGGGTGCGAGGTGCTTATGCCGTGGGGGGCGCCCATAGGCTCGGGCAAGGGGTTGAACAACCTGTTTGGCCTGCGGGCCATGCGGGCACATTTTCCCTCCGTGCCGCTGGTGGTGGATGCAGGTATTGGTGTGCCCTCCCACGCCGCTCAGGCGTTGGAACTGGGGTATGATGCCGTGCTGATCAACACTGCCGTAGCCAAGGCGGGGGACCCTGTGCGCATGGCGCAGGCTTTTGGTCTGGCTGTGCAGGCCGGTATGCTGGCACGTATGGCCGACCCGATGGAAGCGCGCGATATGGCTGCCCCATCCACCCCCGTTGCAGGAAAGGCATTTTTGGGATGAGCGCACTACCACAGAAGTTCTACCCGGTTGTGGATCACGCCCAGTGGGTCAAGCGCCTTGGCGCTGCGGGTGCGCGTTTTATTCAGCTACGGCTCAAGGACCTGCCGGAGGAGGAACTGCGCGCACAGGTTCGTCTGGCGCGCACATACGCGGCAGAGCATGACGTTTGTCTGGTGCTGAACGACTTTTGGCAGCTCGCGCTGGAGGAGGGAATTTCCTACATCCATCTGGGGCAGGAAGATCTGGATACGGCAGACATGCCGGCTATTCGCAAAGCAGGCCTGCGCGTGGGCATAAGCACGCATTGCCCGGAGGAACTGGAGCGTGCTCTGGGCCTGACCCCCGACTATGTGGCGCTGGGGCCGATATGGGAAACCCGGCTCAAAAAAATGGCGTTCGGCCCGCAAGGTGTGGACAAACTGCATGAGTGGAAGCAGCGTATCGGCACCATGCCACTGGTTGCCATTGGCGGCATAACGCTGGAGCGTGCGCCGCTGTGCCTTGCCGCCGGGGCGGATTGCGTTTCGGCCGTATCCGCCTTTACCCAGCACGCGGACCCGGAAGGGCAGGTCCGGGCATGGCTGGAGGCCACCACAGGCGTGTGATGCCAGCGGTGGCGCACCGCTTGCCCGCGTGGTGGGTGCGCCTTAACCGCCGCTAAAAATGCGGGAGGCATCCGCCTTGCCAAAAAGGGTAAGCAGCACACGGGCCGAGGCCGGGAGCCGATAGGTGCCGGTTGGTCTGGCCCCTGTGTCGGGCAGAATACGCTGGGCTTCGGCGTGGGCGGTGTCGAGCAGCAGGTCAACCAGAATTTCCGGGGCCATGCGGTATTCGGGTAGGCCCGACTGCCTGCGGCCTGTCGCTTCCCCCCCGCCGCGTAGGCGAAAGTCCTCATCCGCGATCAAAAAACCATCTTCCGTCTCGCGCAGGCAGGCTAGTCGGCGGCGGGCTGTCTGCCCCAGTCCGGCATCATGCAGCATCAGGCAGTAAGAGGCCTTGGCCCCCCGGCCCACGCGCCCGCGCAACTGGTGGAGCTGGGCAAGGCCAAAGCGTTCGGCATGCTCAATGACCATGATGGTTGCACTGGGCACATCCACCCCGACTTCGATTACGGTTGTGGCGACCAGAATACGGGTGCGGCCGTTGGCAAAATCCTGCAGGGCCTGTTCGCGCGTGTTTGTGTCCTGCCGCCCGTGGGCGATGCCCACCAGATCACCAAACCGGTCGATCAGAGCGGCCTGCCGGGCTTCGGCTGCCGCAATGTCGAGCGCTTCGCTCTCGGACACAAGCGGGCAGACCCAGAATATCTGTGCCCCGGCATCAAGGGCGCGGCTAATGCCGTCAAGCACATCGTCCATGGTGCTCAGGCTGTGCAGGGAGGTGCGGATAGGCTTGCGGCCAGATGGTTTGCCCTCCAGACGGCTGACCTGCATATCCCCAAACTGGGTGAGCAGCAGGGTGCGCGGTATGGGGGTTGCGGTCATGACCAGCATATCCGCCTTGTGGCCTTTTTCTACCAGTGTCAGGCGCTGGTCCACGCCAAAGCGGTGCTGCTCATCCACTACGGCCAGCCCGAGGTCTGCAAATTTTACGCTCTCCTGCACCAGCGCATGGGTGCCGACCACCAGCTTGGCTGTGCCGTCCGCCATATCTGCCAGAGCCTGCTTGCGGGCCTTGCCTTTGACCGAACTGCATAAAAACGCAACCGGCACGGGGGACAGGCGCGTAAAAGTTGCAGCATGCTGGCGGGCCAGAATTTCGGTCGGGGCCATAATGGCGGCCTGCGCGCCAGCCTCCACCGCCCGGAGCATGGCCAGCAGGGCAACCAGTGTTTTGCCTGCCCCCACATCACCTTGCAGGAGCCTGCTCATGCGGTGGGGGGCGGCCATATCGGCCTCTATCTGGCGCAGCACATGCGCCTGCCCGTGTGTGAGCGGGTGCCCAAAGGCGGCAAGAGCCTGTTGTTGCAGGTGCCCATTGCCCTGCATGCTACGGCCGGGGCGGCTACGGATGGCCTGCTGGGCAATACGCATGGCAAGCTGGTCGGCCAGGAGTTCGTCACAGGCCAGACGGGTCTGTGCGCGGGAGCGTTCTGCCTGCCAGTTGGTGCCTATGTGGCTGTCGGGAATACTGTCTGGCCTGTGCATCCATGTGAGAGCGGTGACAAAATCGGGCCAGTTTTTTTGTGCAATCAGGGCTGGGTCATGCCATTCGGGCAGGTCCGGAGGGAGCAGGGCCAGCGCTGTGGTCATGGCTTGGCGGACCTGCCCGGCAAACAGGCCCGCAGTCAGCGGCCAGACCGGGTCCAGCAGGGGGATGCGCTCAATCTGGCGGGCGGGAAGCAGGTAGTCGGGCGAGGTCATGCACAGCCGCTCACCAAACCGTTCGATTTTGCCCGATACGGCAATCTCCGCTCCGGTGGTGGCCTGTTTGGCCTGCCATGGGGAGAAAAAAGCAATTTCCAGCAGCCCGGTCCCGTCCGAGAGTGTGGCCCGCCACGGTTGGCGTGTGCGCGGGGCAGGGGCGCGCAGGTCCTGCACCGTGCCGCAAACTGTTGCAATTGTGTCAGCCCTGAGTTGTGCCACAGATGGGCGCAGCCGCCTGTCCGTTACACTTTCGGGCAGGCAGAACAGCAGGTCCGTGACCCGGGACCCACCGGCAATTCTGGCCAAAAGCCGCGAGCGGGCGACATTAACGCCGCTCAGGCTGTCGAGCGGGGCGGTCAGGGCCTGCAGGGCAGGCACGTTTGCCCATTGCGGAACCGAAGCGGATGTGAAGGATGGGGGGCTGGACACGGACGGTATACAGGCCTCTGTTTGCAGGCTGACAGACAGGAACAGCCCCGGTATAGGACAGCAACGCCATGCAACACAATTTTACAACGTCTTCGCACACGCTTCCCTCCAATGCACCTGCCGGGGAGGAAGAACCTCTGGCGGCCCGCCGTCGGCGGCTCAAGTTCCGTGCCAACCATCGCGGCACGTTTGAGACCGATATTCTGATCGGTGGTTTTGTGGAGGATACAGCGGATAGCCTGAACGCCGCAGAACTGGCGGACATGGAATCCATACTCGAAATGCCCGACCCCGACCTGACCGACTGGCTGTTTGGCCGTCTGCCCTTGCCGGAGGAAAAAGCAACCCCCATGTTGCGGCGCATGGTTGAGGCATGCCGCGCAAGGTGCGGAAAATAAAATTTTCTTTCCGTAAGGGAAGAGCAGGCAGGACAAGAGAAACAGGGCCTATGACAGCAAACACAGGTGCAGCACCAGACCGTCGGATTGCCACTATTTGGGGCGTGCCGGAGGGGTACGATGCCCTTTTGCTTGCCCGGCGCGCGCGTGAGCATAAGGGGCCTTTGCTGCACATAGCCCGCAACGATGCCTCCATGGCGCGGCTGGCCGAAACGCTGGCTTTTGTTGCGGCCGATGTGGACGTGCTGCGTTTTCCCGCATGGGACTGCCTGCCATACGACCGGGTTTCGCCCAACCCGACAATCGTGGCCGAACGGGTGGCCACACTGACCCGCCTGCTCGAACCCTCGGGGGGTAAGCCGCGCCTTGTGCTGACCACGGTTAACGGCGCAATCCAGCGCGTGGCTCCGCGCAAGACCTTCAAGGGGCAGTCTCTCACTATCCGCACGGGGGAAAGCCTTGACCAGTCCCTGCTGATCGAACTGCTGATCGCCAATGGCTACACCCGTACCGATACGGTGATGGAGGCAGGGGAATTTGCAACACGCGGCGGTATTTTTGACCTGTACCCCGCAGGTGCGCCCGAGCCTGTACGCCTTGATCTGTTTGGGGATGAGGTGGAGAACATCCGCGCCTTCGACCCCGGCACCCAGCGCTCGACCGACAAGCGGGACGGGTTGGTGCTCTGCCCGGTTTCGGAATTTTCGCTCGATGCGGCCAGTATTTCCCTGTTCCGCACCGGCTGGCGGGATGCGTTTGGCCCCGCCGCGGCGTCCGACCCCCTGTACGAACATATTTCCGACGGACGGCGCTACCCCGGAATCGAACATTGGCTGCCTCTGTTCCATGAGCAGATGGAAACCCTGTTCGACTACCTACCCGGTGCCGCACTCTCGCTCGATTATCAGGTGGAAGACGTTCTGGCCGCCCGGCTGGATATGATTGCCGACCATTATCAAGCCCGCAAAATGCCGGTGCGGGAGGGGGAAACACCTTACCGCCCGTTACCACCACACCTGCTCTACATGGACCTTAAAGGGTGGGAAGCCTCCATTGCCCGCCTGCCTGCCGTGGCATTCAGCCCCTATGCGCAGCCTGATGGTGCGGAGGGCATGGATGTGGGCGGCAGACCGGGAAAAATGTTCTCCAAGATCGTGCCGGGTGCGCAGCGCGAGCAGGTGTTTACCCTGCTGGGCGAGCAGGTGCGGGAATGGGCGCAGGTTAAACGCCGGACCTATGTGGCCGCATGGAGCAAAGGCTCGCGCGAGCGGATTGGCGTGCTGCTGCGTGAACACGGTGTGGCGACAGATACGTTTGAGACATGGGAGCAGGCGAGCAAGGCCAAGGCTGGCCCCGTAGGGCTGCTGACCCTTGGGTTGGAACGTGGGTTTGTGGCCGAGGATGTGGCGTTTGTATCCGAGCAGGACCTGCTGGGCGAGCGCATAGGCCGCCCACCACGCCGCCGCCGCCGCGCAGATGAACTGATTGCCGAGGCCAGTGAACTGTCTGCGGGGGATCTGATTGTTCATCAGGACTACGGCATAGGCCGGTATGACGGGCTGGAAACAGTGAGCGTAGGCGTGGCCCCGCATGACTGCCTGCGCCTGTTGTACGATGGTGGGGAAAAGCTCTACCTGCCGGTAGAAAATATTGAACTGCTCAGCCGGTTTGGCTCGGATCAGGCCGGGGTATCGCTCGACCGTCTGGGCGGGGTCGCCTGGCAGAACCGCAAATCGCAGATGAAAAGCCGCATCCGCGATATGGCGGGTGAGCTTATTCGCACCGCAGCGGCCCGAGCGCTCAAGGAGGCGCCTGAACTGCTCCCGCCCGAAGGAATGTGGGACGAGTTCTGTGCCCGCTTCCCCTTTGTGGAAACAGAGGACCAGTCCCGTGCCATTACCGATGTGCTGGAGGATATGTCCTCCGGCCGCCCCATGGACCGGCTGGTGTGTGGGGATGTGGGCTTTGGCAAAACTGAGGTTGCCCTGCGGGCTGCGTTTGTTGCCGCCATGTCCGGCGGGCAGGTGGCCGTGGTTGTGCCCACCACCCTGCTGGCCCGCCAGCACTACCGTACTTTTGCCGCGCGTTTTGAGGGCTTCCCCATCAAGGTGGCCCAGCTTTCACGCATGGTAACAGGCAAGGAAGCCACGGAGGTCCGCAAGGGGCTGGCCGATGGTAGCGTGAATGTGGTGATCGGCACCCATGCTCTGCTGGCCAAGACAATCAAGTTCGCAGCCCTCGAACTGCTGATTATTGATGAAGAGCAGCACTTTGGCGTCTCGCATAAGGAAAAGCTGAAGGCCCTGCGTGAGGATGTGCATGTGCTCACCCTCTCCGCCACACCTTTGCCCCGCACACTCCAGCTCTCGCTCTCCGGTGTGCGGGAGATGAGCCTTATTGCAACGCCGCCTACGGACCGCCTTGCCGTGCGGACCTTCATTATGCCGTTTGACAGCGTGGTAATCCGCGAGGCCATTCAGCGTGAGCGCTTCCGCGGCGGGCAGATTTTTTGCGTAGCCCCCAGAATTGAAGACCTGGACCAGCTGGCTGAACGCCTGAGCAGCATTGTACCCGATGCCCGGCTGGTACAGGCCCACGGCCGCCTGTCCCCCACGGAGCTGGAACGGGTGATGACCGAGTTCTCCGATGGGCAATACGACATCCTGCTCTCCACCAATATTGTGGAAAGCGGGCTGGATATGCCTGCGGTTAACACGTTGATCATCCACCGGGCCGATATGTTTGGCCTTGGCCAGCTTTACCAGCTCCGTGGGCGTGTGGGGCGTGGCAAGCAGCGTGGCTACGCGTACCTCACATGGCCGCAGACACACACATTGTCCGCTTCGGCGGAAAAGCGGCTTGAGGTCATGCAGACGCTCGACACACTGGGTGCTGGCTTTACGCTGGCCTCGCACGATCTGGACCTGCGTGGTGCGGGCAACCTGCTGGGGGACCAGCAGTCCGGCCATGTGCGTGAGGTGGGCATTGAGTTGTACCAGCAGATGCTGGAAGACGCCGTAGCCGACCTGCGTAGCGACAAGGGGCGGAGTACGGAAAACGACCGGGACTGGACCCCCAATATTGTTATGGGGCTGCCCGTCCTTATCCCCGATGCATATGTGCCTGACCTGCCAGTGCGTCTGGGACTTTACCGTAGAATCAGTGCTCTGGCGTCTGATGCTGAGCTGGAGGCTATGGAGGCAGAACTGGTGGACCGTTTTGGCACGGTTCCCGAGGAAGTTAAAAACCTGCTCGATATTGTTGATCTTAAAAGACTTTGCAGGCAGACGGGCGTGGAGCGGGTGGAGGCTGGCCCCAAGGGTATGGTGCTCCAGTTCCGCAACAACAGCTTTGCCAACCCCGGTGGCCTTGTGCAGTGGATGGGCCGCTGGAAAGATGGGGTGGTCCGTCTGCGGCCAGACCATAAAATGGCTGTTGTGCGGGAATTGACCAACGTGCAGCGGATTGACCTTGCCCGTAAGGTGCTGCGTGAACTTGCTAACCTGTGTGAGCGTGAAATGGCCTGACGGAATACCCCACCAGTTGAGTGCCCAGTGCCCTCCGCACGGAACAGCCCGTACGGAGGGTGTGGTTATTTGATGGGTAGGGGAAAACCGTTAACTGTAAGAACGCCACCTTCCCATGTGGTGTCCCACGTATTCTGCTCGCCCGCGCGGTGGCTGACCAGCCTGCCCAGCACAAGGCCTGCGGCCAGTTTCATCTGATGTGCAGCGCGGGCTTTTTCTATCAGTTCCTCCAGATTGGAAATTTCCAGATGTCCGGAGGCGGATGTGGCTGCAACATCCCCTGTTAGCGTGGCCTGACCATGCCCCTGAAGTTTGACCGTGCCTTCGGATGCTTCAAAGCTGCTTATGGTGGCGTGCACAGCGGGGGCTGCAGTACTCCGCCCGCCTATGGCGCTCATAAGTGCTGGCAGTTCCGATGTGGGGAGCGAAAACGCCGCATGGGCCTCAGTGGGCAGCAGTTGCTGGTTAAGCACGTTGTGGAAGGATAACCCGCTCATGCTCAGGGTTGCTGCACTGGTCCGCGGGGTGGCGGCACCCTGAATCTGGTAGTGCGCCATTGTGGCGTTGACGTGTGCTGCACCCTGTTCAACCGTGGCGTTGTTCCATGTCAGGTCATAATGCCCGCCGGACTGGAGGCTGCTGGTCACCAGTCTGCCCTGTTCCATAAGCCACTGGGTGCAGGCTGCATTGTGGTGCCCGGTCATGGCGGAAACCAGCAGCAGGGATGCTGCCTGCGCCAGATCCTGCGTGGCTTCCGGGCTGGATGCCTGACCGGTAAAGACCAGTTTTTTAACATGCAGGCTGGTTGTGCCGCTGGGGGCGCGTACGCTCAGGTCATGGTAAATCAGGCCTTTGGGTGTGTCTTCCTCCGCGCTGGCGCTTACGGTTGCGCATGCGGTGGGAGGGGCGGCTAGGGCGGTTTCTGCGGTGGCGATGGTGCAAAGACTCACGACCCCGAGAAGATGGAGGGAAAAAGGAGAGTTCTGCTTCATTTCATCATGAAGGTGCCGTAAGTAAAAATTGCAGGCAACAAGATTATCATGGAAGAGCCCCAACCGTGCGCTTTTTGAAAATTGACCCCTTTTTGCTGGGGCTGCTGGCCTCTGTTCTGCTGGCAACGCTTGTGCCGTGCCATGGGGCCGCGGTGCCGGTTTTTCACTGGCTGTCTGTCGGGCTGATTGCGCTCATGTTTTTTTTGCAAGGTGCGCGCCTGTCACGCAAGGCCGTGCTGGATGGTATGGTGGCATGGAAGCTGCACCTGCTTATCCTGAGCTGCACGTTTGTCCTGTTTCCGCTTTTGGGGCTGGCAGCACATGCCCTGTTCCCCGGTCTGTTGCAGCCGGATATATGGATGGGTGTGCTGTTCCTGTGCTGCCTGCCTTCCACGGTACAGTCCTCCATTGCGTTTACCTCCATCGCGGGGGGTAACGTGCCTGCCGCCGTGTGTGCGGCCACGGCGTCCAACGTGTTTGGTATTTTTATTACCCCCGTGCTGGTGGGGCTGGTGCTGAGCCAGCACGGCCAGACCACAGGTAACCCGCTGGATATTGTTTACCAGCTTCTGCTTCCGTTTATTCTGGGGCAGGTGTTGCAGCCATGGCTTGGGGCATGGGCGCACCGGAACAAGAAAATCCTGTCTTTTTCCGACCGGGGTTCGGTTCTGGTCGTTGTTTATGCGGCTTTTAGCGATGCAGTCATGCAGGGGCTATGGCACCGCCTGCCCATGGCCGAGCTGGGCATGATTGCCATTGCGGATTCAGTTCTGCTGTTCAGCGTGTTGGGCCTGACCATTTTTGGCGGCCGCCTGATTGGTCTGCCCCTGAAGGACGAAATTGCCGTAGTGTTCTGCGGCTCCAAAAAAACGCTGGCATCTGGTGTGCCCATGGCCAACGTTCTGTTCCCGCCTGCCTCCGTGGGGGTTATTGTTCTGCCGCTCATGCTGTATCACCAGATTCAGCTTTTTGTCTGTGCCGTGCTGGCCCGCAGGTTTGCCCGGCTCAGTCAGGAGCACGATCATGCATCCACAACGCCAGCGTAGCAGTCTGGCGAGGGCGCATTTGTTGATATTATGCAAGAGGAGAGCAAGGTTGTGGCGGGTCTGGATCCTGAAGACTGGGAAGAACTGAAAGCTCAGGGGCACCAGATGCTGGATGATATGCTGGAAAATATCCGCCATGTCTCGCAAGGCCCCGTCTGGCAACCTATGCCTGCTTCTGTGCGCGAGGGGTTCAGGGATGCCCCGCTCCCTGCCAGTGGGCAGGAACTGGGGGCACTGTACGAGCAGTTTACACAAACCGTGCAGCCCTATGCCGTGGGCAACCGGCACCCACGCTTTATGGGCTGGGTGCATGGGGGGGGCACCGCACAGGGTATGCTGGCGGATATGCTGGCCGCAGGGCTAAACGCCAATCTGGGCGGGCGTGATCATGCACCTGTAGAAGTCGAGCGGATGGTTATCCGCTGGGCCGCGGAAATGTTCGGTTTTTCCCGCGAAGCCACGGGGCTGCTGGTAACCGGCTCCTCCATGGCCAACTTTATTGCCATCCTGACCGCCACCCGCAATGTGAGCGGAGGGCAGGACCTGCGGCAGCAGGGTGTTGGTGGCCGTAGGCTGGTGGGTTATGCGGGTGAGAGCGCACATGGTTGCGTAGCCCGTGCGTTTGATATGGCAGGACTGGGCGAGCAGGCCTTGCGCCGTGTGCCAATGGACAGCGCATTCCGTATGGATCTGGCAGCCCTTGAGCGCATGATTGTGCAGGACAGGGCCGCCGGGTTTGAGCCGTTTCTGGTCGTTGGTACGGCAGGAACAGTGGATACGGGCAGCATTGACCCGCTGAATGCACTGGCCGATCTGGCTGCGCGGGAGGGGCTCTGGTTCCATGTGGATGGGGCTTTTGGTGCGCTGGCAAAGCTTGCACCTGACCTGGCCCCTTTGCTTGCTGGTCTGGAACGGGCCGATAGTCTGGCCTTTGATTTTCATAAATGGGCACAGGTTCCATACGATGCAGGCTGCGTGCTGGTGCGTGAGCCGGGCAGGCAGGCGGCGGCTTTTGCGCAATCCCTCGCATATCTCTCACGCGAGGATAGGGGGCTTGCTGCGGGTGCCCCATGGTTTTGTGATCTGGGGCCGGATCTCTCACGCGGGTTTCGGGCACTCAAGGTCTGGTTTGCGCTGGCAGGGTTTGGCACCCAAAAGCTGGGGCAGGTAGTAACCCAGTCCTGTGCACTGGCGCAGGAACTGGCACGGCAGGTGCAGGCCACGGCCCAGTTGCAACTGCTGGCACCTGTAACGCTGAATGTTGTGTGTTTCCGTGTGGCGGCACCTGATGTGGAGGACCTTGACCGTTTGAATGGGGAACTGGTCAAGGACCTGCAACTGAGCGGCGTAGTCGCGCCATCCACCACCCGGATCGGGGGTGTGCTGGCTATTCGTGTGGCACTGGTTAACCACCGCACGACCAAGGCAGATATTGCTATTCTGCTTGACGCCATACATTCCTTTACGGAAGTACGCTTGGCGCATGCGAAGATGATGAAAGAACTGGCGGATACGCCGCAGGCTTAAGCCCGCTTGCGCATCCGCTTTTCATCAAACAGGGCGGAAAGGGACTGGAGCATGGTTCCGCCCAGTTCCTCCGCATCGGTAATGGTAACGGCCCGCTGATAATAGCGGGTCACGTCATGGCCAATACCTATGGCGCTCAGTTCCACCGGGCTGCGGTTTTCAATCATGCCGATCACCTCGCGCAGGTGGTCCTCCAGATAGGAGGCCGGGTTGACGGACAGTGTGCTGTCATCCACTGGAGCGCCGTCCGAGATCACCATAAGAATCTTGCGGGCCTCGGGCCGGCTTTTAATACGTCGCCATGCCCAGAGCAGGGCCTCGCCGTCTATGTTTTCCTTCAGCAGCCCTTCACGCAGCATCAGGCCCAGATTGGTGCGTGCGCGCCGCCACGGTGTGTCCGCACCTTTGTAAACAATGTGGCGCAGGTCGTTCAGGCGGCCGGGGTTTTCGGGCTTGTTGTTCTGTACCCAGAGTTCGCGGCTTTGCCCGCCTTTCCATGCGCGGGTGGTAAAGCCCAGAATTTCCACTTTTACACCGCAGCGTTCAAGCGTGCGTGCCAGAATATCCCCGCAGGATGCGGCAACGGAAATGGGGCGACCGCGCATGGAGCCGGAATTGTCGATCAGCAGCGTGACCACTGTATCGCGGAACTCCGTGTCTTTTTCCTGCTTGTAGGAAAGAGACAGGCGCGGATTGACCACAATGCGCGACAGCCTGCCTGCATCCAGCATGCCTTCTTCCAGATCAAACGACCAGGAGCGGGTCTGCTGCGCCATAAGGCGGCGCTGGAGCCGGTTGGCCAGACGGGAGACAACTCCGTGCAGCGTGGCTAATTGCAGGTCCAGCTGGTGCCGCAGGCGGGAGAGTTCCTCGGGGTCGCACAGGTTTTCGGCCAGAATTTCTTCATCAAAACTGGTGGTGTAGGCGTGGTAGCCTTTGGCGGTCTGGCCCGGTTCTATCTCTTTACGGTTGCCCGGTCCTGCGGCATCCCCCGTGCCTTCGGCAGAGCCGGATTCCTGCTCTACCTCTGGGGTATTGTCGGCTGCATCCGCACTGCCCGCCATAAGCTGGGGTTCGGACACCGCATCGGACATATCCGGTGCCGCGCCGGAGGTTTCGTCCTCCTGCTCGGGGGGGGGCTGTTCGCTTTCATCCTCGTTGGTGTCTGGCGCATTGCCCGAGTTTTCGTCCTCTTCCTCCTGATCAGAGAGGGAGTCGTCATCGGTTAGTGCGCAGGCGGCGAGCAGTTTGCGGGCCGTGCGGGAGTAAGCTTTCTGGCTATCCTGGTCAGCGGCCAGCGTGTCCAGTGCGGCCAGTGCATCTTCGGGCAGGCTCTGCTTCCACTGCTCCATAATGGCACGGGCTGATTCGGGCAGGGGTTCGCCTGTCAGCTTTTCACGTGCCAGAAGTTCCAGCCCTACAACGGGGGAAAGCTGGGCGGCATCGGTCATATGATCCAGACCAGCAGCGCGGATTTCCTGCTCCAGCCTGTGGCGCAGGTTGGCGGCAACGCCTTTCATGTGGCGGGCCCCTACGGCTTCCACACGGGCCTGCTCCAGTGCGTCATACACTTCGCGGGCAATGGTGTCTGCCGGTCGGCGTGCGGCGTGCAGGTCAAAATCGTGGTGTTTCAGCCGCAGGGCCTGTGCGTCTGCCGCACCACGCAGGCGCTGTGCTTCTTCCTCATTCAGGTTGAGGGAGGGGGAGGAGAGGCGAATTTTCTCCCCCAGACTGATCGGGGCCATGGGCATGTTGCCGCTATGGAAGGAGACATTGGTCTCCTTCCGCCCGCCAAGGGCGCGTAGCGTTGCCTCGGTTGCCTGTTTAAAGGCATCGGCCCGTTTTTCCGCCTCCTCGCGGGAGAGGCGGATGGACGGGTTGCCCGTGTTGCTTGCCTGATCAGCCATAACGCCCCCTGTCTGTTAGATTATTTTTGTCAGGCAGGGCGCTTGGGCAGGGGGCTGCTGTTAAAACAACGCTGGTAATATTCCGCCACCATGCCGCGCTCGGCCTCGTCACACTTGTTGAGGAATGTTACGCGGAAGGCAAAAGCCAGATCCTTGAAAATAAGGTCATTTTCTGCCCACGCGATAACCGAACGGGGGGACATGACGGTGGACAGATCCCCCGCCATGAAGCCTGCGCGCGTCAGCCCGGCCAGAGCCACCATATTGCCAATTTTTTCACGCTCGGCCTTGTCGTCCGCCGCAATGCCCAGACGGGAGCAGACAATGCCGACTTCCTGCGCATGGGGCAGGTAGTTGAGCGAGGTTACAATGTTCCAGCGGTCCATCTGCCCCTGATTGATCTGCTGGGTGCCATGGTACAGGCCAGTAGTATCGCCCAGCCCCACAGTGTTGGCCGTGGCAAACAGGCGGAACCACGGGTTGGGGGTAATGACGCGGTTCTGGTCAAGCAGGGTCAGCTTGCCCTCGACTTCCAGAATACGCTGGATAACGAACATGACATCCGGCCGCCCGGCATCGTATTCATCAAACACCAGTGCGCAGGGGCGTTGCAGGCACCATGGCAGCAGCCCTTCCTGAAACTCGGTGACCTGCTGGCCATCCTTGACCACAATGGCATCCTTGCCCACCAGATCTATGCGCGAAACGTGGCTGTCCAGATTGATGCGGATACACGGCCAGTTCAGGCGCGCTGCAATCTGCTCCACATGGGAGGATTTGCCCGTACCATGGAAGCCCTGCACCATAACGCGGCGGTTAAAGGCAAAGCCTGCCAGAATGGCCAGCGTTGTATCGTGGTCAAACAGGTAGGCCGTATCAATCGGGGGGACATGCTCGGTACGCAGGGAGAAGGCGGGAACCTTCAGGTCGGAATCGATCCCGAATACCTCACGGACGCTGACTTCCGTATCCGGTACGGAAACCGCCGAAATGGGCGGAAGATCAAGAGCTGCTGTCTGGGGGCTGGAATCCGTCATGATTATCCGTCTGATCGTAAGGGGTTCAAAACAAAACCGGCGGGCATACCGGAGCAGGATACATGATCAGCCTGCTTTTTCGAGTTCTTCCGTCTGCAGATGTGCCTTCACAATAGTAAAGGCAACGTTGATCTTTTTCAGACGTTCCTCAGCCGCAAGGTCCCCCTGATTGGTATCAGGGTGATGTTTGCGGGCAAGGGCGCGGTAATGCGTTTTGGCATTTGCCAGCGTAACCGGCCAGTCCAGCCCCAGAACGGCGAGTGGTTCGCGCAGATGGGCAGGAATCCGTGGTTCGGCCTGTGCGCGGGCCCGGTCGGCGCGGGCGCGGCGGTTCTGGCCCAGTATGTCCAGCGGGTCCAGAATATCTTCTTCGTTCGGCATGGTGCGTTTGCTCTGGCCCGGACCCTGGCCAAACGTCCATGTTGGCCGGTCCCAGCTTATATCGGCCCGCAGATGTGCTTCTATCTGGCCGGGAGACATGCCTTTGTAATAGTCCCATCGTGCATTGTATTCACGCACATGCTCCAGACAGAACCAATAATACTGGTTCAGGCTATCGCGGGAGCGGGGCGCGCGGTATCCTGCCGGGCTTGTGCAGTCCGGCATGTCGCAGCAGCGCTGCGGCGCGTTGGGATCAGGATCAAACGCGCGGGGACGGGTGTTCCTTCGCTTCATCATTCATCGTTATTTGCGTTGCAAATGCTTTGGTCGCAAGAGGTGAGTTGCCATATGACCAGTCTTTCAGGCCCAACATCATCCTCCATATCGGGTGCCACGCGCGCCGTGCGGGTACGCAAAGTGCTGGAAACAGCGCTTTTTCCGACCAGATTGGACATACAGGACGAAAGCCACCGCCATGCCCACCATGTGGAGCAGACGCGCGGCCCCAATGCCGGTGCGACGGAAACGCACTTCCGCCTTTATATTGTCTCACCTGTGTTTGAAGGCATGAGTCGCGTTGCACGCTCACGCAAGGTGCATGACCTGCTGGCCCCCGAACTGGCCGATGGCCTGCACGCACTGGCGCTAACCCTGCGCACCCCGGCGGAAGAAGAGGCAACTGTATGAGCAAGGGGGTCTTCAGCCGTCGTTCCCTGTTTGCCCTTGCGCCACTTGTGCTTGCCGCCTGTGCAACGCAGCAGGTGGGGGGAGGGCCACAAAACGCCACGGTCAACCGGGTGGAGGCATATTTCCGCACGGTTAACCTGCAGGATGCACCGTTTACGCAAATATGGCCCAATGGTGCCAGTGGCAGCGGGCTGATCACCTACCGCCCCGGTTACCTGGACATGCGCTTTACCACCCCGCATGAGATGGAACTCAAAGCATCCGAGCGTTCAGCCGTGTTTACGGATGCAGCTAATGGGTCGGTCACTCATATCGGGCTGGGCCATAGTGCGTTGGGAATGTTGTTGAGCAACCCGGTGCGCCTGTCTGGCCCGGTTATGGTTTCCGACGTTCAGCAGCAGCGCGGCCTTGTCCAGATTTCGCTGACCAGAGCGGATAATCCCTCGCAGGGGTTGGTCACGCTCCGGTTCAGGGACGAACAGGGCGTTTTAAGCCTGTATGACGTGCGTATTCTGGATGCGCAGCGCAAGCTTACGCAAATTCGACTGGACTAGGTGCCAGCTCAACAGGTGTCAGGGCAGATGGCGTGCTGCCAAATACGGTGTGCCACGCTGCTGCCAGAGCAAGGTCCAGGTCCTGCATACTGGCTTTGATGCCCAGTTTTTCAAAACTGGTCACGCCGTATTCCCGAATCCCGCAAGGTACAATGCCATCAAAGTCAGGCAGGGCAGGGGCCAGATTAATGGCTACGCCATGCCAGCTTACCCAGCGGGAGACGCGGACACCTATGGCCGCAATTTTTTCTTCTATCCCTGTCTGCGGGTTGGTAACCCACACGCCCACCCGGCCTTCCCGCACTTCTCCACGCAGGCCAAAACTGGCGAGTGCGGTAATAATCCACGCTTCCAGCGCCTGCACATAGGCCCGCAGGTCGCGCGCGGGGGTGTTGCCATGGGCGCGTTGCAGGTCAAGCATGACATAGGCCGTGCGTTGGCCCGGCCCGTGGTAGGTCCACTGTCCGCCCCGGCCGGCATGGTAGGTGGGGTACCCTGCTGGGTTGAACAGGTCCTCCGCCTTGGCAGATGTGCCGGATGTGTACAGGGGGGGGTGTTCAAGCAGCCATACGCGCTCGGCGGCCTCTCCCGCCCTTATGTCTTTGGCAATCTGTTCCATTCTGCTCAGGGCCGCAGGGTAAGGCACCAGTTTTTTGCTTATTTCCCATAAAATTTGTTCTTTGGTCATTGCCGCCTGCTTATGGTTCGGTTATAGGGCTTCCTAACACACGGTATCGCCTTTTTTGATACCGTTTGTCACGTGCGGTCGTGGCGGAATGGTAGACGCGCAAGCTTGAGGTGCTTGTGGGGGAAACCTCGTGGAAGTTCGAGTCTTCTCGACCGCACCATTTTCTTTCATGACAAAATGTTATGTTATGGACGGCAAAAGGCTGACGCCTTGAGCCGTTTTTTTTCGTTTGCACGCGTTTTTTCTGCAAATTAGGCGGAAGTTGTCATATTCACGCCGTTCTTTTGCGGTCTGTTGCGGTGTAGAAGCATGGTTGTGATTATGTAAAAAAGACTATGCAATCGGCCACGGATACAAGGCACAATGTCAGCTAGCACTGTCGGCCGCCTTGATCTTTTTCCGGCGCAGGCGGGTATTGGGGTGGATGCCTCCATGCTTTGGCCAGGTCAGGTCGGATGGTCTCAGGTTTAACTTGATTTAAAGGTGTTATATTCGTGTCCAATCCCAAGCCTTTACGTAAAGCAGTCCTGCCAGTTGCGGGGCTGGGAACGCGCTTTTTGCCTGCCACCAAGGCCATGCCAAAAGAAATGCTGCCGGTCGTGGACAAACCCCTTATCCAGTACGCAATTGATGAAGCACGCGCCGCAGGCATTGAGGAATTCTGCCTTATTACCGGCCGCGGCAAAGATTCCCTGATCGACTATTTCGATATTGCCTATGAGCTGGAAAGCACGCTCAAGGAACGCAACAAGGTTGATTGTCTGGAGGCGCTGGAACCCAGCAGCATTCAGGCCGGCTCGCTTATTGCCGTGCGCCAGCAGGAGCCGCTGGGGCTCGGGCATGCCATCTGGTGTGCGCGCTCCTTTATTGGCAACGATCCGTTTGCCATCCTGCTTCCTGACGACATGGTGATGTCGCAGAAAGGCTGCCTGAAGCAGCTGGCTGAAGCCTATTACGAAACCGGGGGCAACGTGGTTGCCGTGTCCGAAGTGCCGCGTGAGCATACCAACCGCTACGGTATTCTGGACATTGGCAAGGATGATGGCCGCCTTGTGGAAGTTAAAGGGCTGGTTGAAAAACCCAAACCTGAGGATGCGCCGTCCAACCTGTCCATTATCGGGCGTTATATCCTGACCCCTGATGTCATGCCGCATCTGGCCAAGCTGGAAAAAGGTGCTGGTGGTGAAGTGCAGCTGACAGATGCCATGGCCAAAACCATTGGTCACGTGCCGTTCAATGGCCTGCGGTATGAAGGCGTGCGTTACGATTGCGGTAACAAGCTCGGCTTTCTGGAAGCCCAGATCGCCTTTGCGCTCGAACGCCCTGAACTGGCTGAAGGCGTGCGCGAATTCCTCAAGAAGTATGAGGGGCAGAACTAATGTCTTTTGCGCATGACTTTGAAGCAACAAGCCTGCGGGAATACGATATTCGCGGCATTGTTGGCAAAACACTGAGCGCTGAAGATGCGTTTGCCATCGGCCGCACATTTGGCAGCCTTGTCCGCCGTAATGGCGGCAAAACGCTGGTGGTCGGGTATGATGGCCGCCTGTCTTCCCCCATGCTGGAAGAAGCCCTTGTAAAAGGAGCTCTGGAGTGTGGTCTGGACGTAACCCGCGTTGGGCGTGGGCCTACCCCCATGCTGTATTATGCATCAGCCACGCTTAATGCGGATGGTGCCATTATGGTGACGGGTAGCCACAACCCGCCCAACTATAATGGCTTTAAAATGATGCTGGCGGGCAAGCCGTTCTTTGGTGCCCAGATCCGTGAACTCGGGGATCTGTCGGCTAAGGGGAATGTGGTCGCGGCAGAACAGGGCACCGTACGCACGATTGATGTGCGTGATGACTACGTCAAACGCCTTGTAAAGGATTATGACGGCGGCACGCGTAAGCTCAAAATTGTCTGGGACAACGGCAACAGCTCCGCAGGCGAAGTGCTGGAAAAAATGGTCGCGGCCCTGCCGGGCGAGCATATTGTGCTCAATGCCGCCATTGATGGCACATTCCCTGCCCACCACCCGGACCCCACGGTTGCCAAAAACCTTGAGCAGCTTATTGCCGCGGTAAAGGACAACCACGCCGATCTGGGCATTGCCTTTGATGGGGATGCAGACCGAATCGGGCTGGTGGACAATAAGGGCGAGATTTTGTGGGGCGACCAGATTCTGGTTCTGCTGGCGCGGGATGTGCTCAAAAGCCATTCCGGGGCAACCATTATTGCCGACGTCAAAGCCAGTCAGGTGCTGTTTGATGAGGTCGCACGCGCTGGCGGCAAACCGCTCATGTGGCGTACGGGGCATTCGCTCATTAAGTCCAAAATGGCGGAAACCGGCTCCCCGCTGGCGGGCGAAATGTCCGGGCACATCTTCTTTGCCGATAAATGGTACGGGTTTGATGATGCACTTTACGCCGGTGTGCGTGTGCTTGGCATTGTAGCGCGGTCCACAGAATCGCTTGCCGCATTCCGTGAGGCCCTGCCTGCAACGCTTTCCACGCCGGAAGTCCGCTTTGACTGTGATGACCACCGCAAGTTCAAGGTGATTGAGGAAGTTGCCGAACGCCTGCGTAAAGCTGGCGCTGACGTGTCCGAAATTGATGGCGTGCGTGTTAACACAACCGATGGCTGGTGGCTGCTGCGGGCATCCAACACGCAGGCGGTGCTGGTTGCCCGTGCAGAAGGGCGCGACAGCGCAGGACTGGAACGGCTGAAGGATGCTCTGGTGGAGCAGCTTGAGCACTCCGGCCTCTCCAAACCTGACTTTTCAGGTAACAACGCGGGGCACTAACCTCCGTTTTTTCAACTTGCCTGCTGCATACGGCCCGCTTAAAGCGGGCCGTATGTTTTTTAAGAGCAGGGTGCTGTTTCTGCTGCGCCGGGGTGCTCTTTTGCATTTAAAGCCGTCGAGGTTTCTGATATAAAGTGTACCTATGTTGTCCTCTTTAACGGACCCCGCCGGAAGGCGGATTTCCTACCTCCGTCTTTCTGTAACCGACAGATGCGACATGCGGTGTGTGTACTGCATGTCCGAACAGATGTCGTTTTTGCCACGGGCGGATGTTCTGGATTTTGAGGAACTTCTGCGTCTGAGCCGGGTCTTTGTGCTCCATGGCGTACGCAGGCTGCGCATTACGGGGGGCGAGCCCCTTGTGCGGCGTGACATCGGGCTTTTCTTCAAGGAACTTGGGACATGGCTGCGCCACCCAGAGCAGGCGGGGCGGCTGGATGAGCTGACACTAACCACCAATGGCAGCCAGTTGGCGCATTACGCTCCCATTCTGGCGCAGGCTGGAGTCCGGCGTGTGAATGTCAGTCTGGATTCTCTGGACGAGCAACGTTTTGCCAAGCTGACCCGCCGGGGCAGGCTGGCCGCAACGCTGGAAGGTATCCGCGCTGCCCGTGCAGAAGGGCTGGCCGTGCGTATTAACACCGTGGCCATGGCGGGTGTGAATGATGATGAGTTTGATGCCCTGCTCGCCTGGTGCGGAGAAATCGGGGCCGACCTCTGCCTGATAGAAACGATGCCGATGGGGGAAACAGGGGAAGACCGTGCCGCGCAGTACCTCTCGCTCGACGCGGTACGGCGGAGCCTGTCTCAACGCTGGACGTTAGAGCCTCTGGCCTACCAGACCGGAGGGCCCGCGCGTTACGTGCGGGTGGCGCAAACCGGGCAGCGTCTGGGCTTTATTACGCCCATGAGCCACAATTTTTGCGCGACCTGCAACCGCGTCCGCCTTTCCTGCACCGGGCAGCTTTATACCTGCCTTGGGCAGGAGGAGGGGGTGGACCTGCGCCACCTCATGCGCGAGGGGGCAACAGATGCTGCACTGGAAGTGGCCATACAGCAGGCCATAGCCCGCAAACCCGTAGGGCATGATTTTCTGCTGGATGGGCAGACAGGTGCTGTATCCGGCCCGCAAAGGCATATGAGCGTAACCGGGGGCTAATCTCGGCCCGGCTGGGTTGTGGGGGCGAGATTAAGCGGATGGTTCCTGCGGGTTCAGGGCATCATGCAGGGAGTGCTGGAACTGACCGGGCTGTAAGGGTACAGGTTGGGTTGGAGCCGGTGCCCAGCCGGATAAAACAGCCATATGCAGGGGCATGGCAAAGCTGTCTGCCCCCGTTTTTTCCAGCTCGGCTGCGGCAGCAGCAAACATCATGCGTGGTGGTATGGTGCGTGTACGCTGGGTCAGGGCATTTGTCTCACCCGCAGCACGCAGGTCGGCCATAAGCGCGCTGAGCGAGCGGTAGCGCAGGTCCAGACATTCGGTATCAATAACAGGTAGGGCAAATCCGGCCCGCTGCATAAGCTGCGCACAGCTCTGCTGCGTGGGAAAAGGTGATACACGGGGCGATACGCCATCGCACACCGCCAGTTCGGCGGCTTCCAGCGCCGTGCGCAGGGGGCGCAATGTGGGGAGTATGGGCATGCTGGCCAGAAAAAGCCCATCGGGCCGCAGAACATGCCGGATCTGGGCAAAAACACCGGGCAGGTCGTTCACCCAGTGTAGGGACAGATTGGCAATGACCAGATCAAAGCTATGCGGGGCAAACGGCAGCCATTCCTCATCCGCACAAACACGCATTTCTCCGGAGCGGGTGACGAGTCTGGGGGAGAGGTCCATGCTGGTAGTGGCAATGCCCCGCGCAGCAAGGCGCGGGCTAATGGCACCACGCCCGCCTATATCCAGTGCCGCGGAAAAACTGCGCACCATATCGTCCAGTCGGTCGAGCAGCAGGTCGGCGGTAATGTCCAGCACAGGCATAATGCCATCCAGCCTGCGTGCCGCACGGTCCCTGTGCTGCCTGACGGCTTTGCGGTCAAAAATAACAGGTGTATTCATAAAGGCAGATGTGCGCGTATCCACACTTTTTGCCAAGCCGCCAGCCATGACAAACCTGTGTTTATGCTAGGCGCGCGCGTTGTGGCGCAACTGCGCGCCCTTGGGCAAATGGGGTTGGGGGTTCTTTACCCGCCAGCCTGCCTGCATTGTGGGGCGGATGTTGCGCAGCATGGCCTGCTTTGCGCCTCCTGTTTTGCGCATGTGCGGGTTGTTGTTGCGCCATTTTGCAAGGCGTGTGCTGTACCGCAGGTAAGTGCCGCAATGCTGGGAGTGAATGATCTGTGCCCGGCATGCGAGCGGCATCCTCCCGTATGGGGGCAGGCCCGTGCGGCTTTTATTTATGAAAGCGTGGCAAGGGAGCTGATTTTAAAGCTTAAATATGCCGATCAGACGGAAAACACATCTTTTCTGGCCCAGCAGATGGTGCGGATAGGGCAGGATATTGTGTGTGGTGATGCGCTGGTGGTGCCCGTACCCGTGCATCGCTGGCGGTTGTTCAGGCGGCGTTATAATCAGGCAGCGTTGCTGGCGCACGGTGTGGCCAAACTGGGCGGCCTGCATTGCCTGCCCGATGCTCTGGTTCGTGTCCGCTCCACGGTGCCTCTGGCGTCCTTTTCCCGTCAGGCGCGGCGGGATGAGGTTGCTCAGGCCATGAGTGTCCGTCGCACGCGTGCACACAGGGTGCGGGGGCGTGATATTGTGCTGGTCGATGACCTGCTTACAACAGGCGCGACTGCTACAGCCTGCACCAATGCCCTGTTACAGGCGGGTGCGCGCAGTGTCAGCCTGCTGGTGGCCGGGGTCGTGCCCGCCCGCCCGGAGGTGGATATTGACCAACCCGGCTAGACAAGGCGCATGAAGCCCATAACATGGCCCGGCAAAAGCTGATTGAATCCATAACCCGGAACCAGTAAGGACAATCTATGCCTGAAATCAAAATCTATACCCAGCCCGGTTGCCCCTACTGCATGCGTGCAGTTGCCCTGCTGGAGAGCAAAAACATTCCGTTTACCGAGATCAATGCCCCACGTGGCACGCCCGAGCGGGACGAGGCCATAAACCTGTCCGGTGGGCAGACAACCGTGCCCCAGACCTTTGTGGATGGCAAAGCCCTTGGCGGGTGTGATGACCTGATGCGGCTTGAACGTACGGGCCAGCTGAATGGCCTGCTCGGGCTGGGCTGAGTATTCATAACGACCAAAGGGTATCTGCCAGGGTAATACACTATGATCTGCTATCGTCTGCGTTGCGCCCATGACCATGTGTTTGAAGGCTGGTACAAAGACAGCAGTACATTTGCCATGCTCAGGCAGAAGAACCTTTTAAACTGCCCCGAATGTGGCACGTCCAGCGTGGATCAGGCCCCCATGGCTCCGGCCATTGTGGGGCGTGCGCCTGAGCGTTTGCCACAAAGTGATCCCACCCCCACACCAGATATGGCAGCGCCCCCGGCGCCCGCAGCAGGCCAGATACCTCCCGGCCTGCCGGATGCCATGCTGAGTGCCCTGCGTGACGTACGGCGCACAATTGAAGAGAATTGTGAAAACATGGGCAATCGATTTGCCGATGAAGCCTTGCGCATTCATTATGGCGAAGCCCCCGAACGCGGGATTTACGGTGAAATGTCCCAGTCCCAGAAAGAAGAGCTGGAAGAAGAAGGGGTTGCGTTCCAAAACGTGCCCTGGGTGCGGGATACGGATAGTTGAATGTCTGGGCTGACCATATACAAATGGGGGTGGTGCGTAAGAAGGTGATCCCCCACATCTTGGAGGGCTAGGCGGGCAAGCCAGACCGCCGCCCGCTTGAGGGAGAGGCAGATATGACAAAGAACAGAACGTGCGGCGCAGTGCATAAAGCCAAGGTGGGGTTTGCTGCCCTGCTGGCCATTTTGCTGGCTGGTGCGCACGCTGTACCTTCATCTGCCGCAGAACCGCCGGTGTCGAACGCCGCCACCTTAACAGGGTACTGGCTTAGTCAGGACCATGACGGCGTGTTTAAAATTGACCACTGCGGGCAAAATCTGTGCGGCCATCTGGTTGGCCTGCGTTACGATGGTACGGATGTACCCCGTGGGCATGATGGCAAATCCGAGTGTAACCTGCTGATGTTAACGGATTTTCGTCCTATGGGCGAAAGTAATGCAGGGCGCTGGGCCGGGCATATTCTGGACCCCGATACGGGGCATCTCTATGATTCTCAAATCTGGCTGGCGCAACCTGATGTGCTCAAGCTGCGTGGCTATATAGGGCTGCCTATTTTTGGCGAAACCCAGACATGGACCCGCTACAATGGCCCCGCCATGGGGCCTGTGTGCAAAATTCCCGATTCAGTCAAATAGGGGGCTGGTCTGGAGTGACTGTAAGCCTCCAGACCATAAAAAATTTTAAAATCAGTATTTTGTAAACGCCGCGATGTAGTTGATGCCAAGGTCGCGGGTTTCCTTCCAGCCCATTGGGCCGGGTGCCATGCCTGCTATGGCGGTCATGCGCAGGCCCGCCGCACGGGCATACTGGCCCAGTTCGGATGGCTGGATGAACTTGCGCCATTCGTGTGTGCCCACGGGCAGCAGGCGCAGAATATACTCGGCGCCAATCTTGCCAACCGCAAGGGAGCGCAGGGTGCGGTTCATGGTGGAAACAATGACCGTGCCCTTTGGCCCTGCAAGCTGGGCCAGCATGTCCATAAATGCTGCAGGATCAGTGACATGCTCGATAATTTCTAACGCCACAACCGCGTCAAACTCGCAGCCTTCAGCCACAAGGTCTTCGGCACTGCCATTGCGGTAGTGCAGTGGCCCCGCATGTTCGGGCAGCGGGCAGGTGGCCAGATGCTCCTTGGCGGCGGCAATACCGTTGGCTGATGCATCCAGCCCCAGTACGTCATAGCCTGCTTTGGCCAGGGCTTCACTCGCAAGCCCTGCGCCACATCCGATGTCCAGAATTTTTGCGCGGCGTGTGGTGCGGCCACGCAGGGGCAGGTGGCGGCTTGCCCAGTCTATGCGCAACGCATTCATGGCGTGCAGTGGGCGCATGGGGCCGGAAGGATTCCACCACTGCTCCGCAAGGGCGCTAAACCGTGCGATTTCTTCATCAGAGACGGATGAGGGCGCGTGTGGAGTGGTGGCGTTCATGCAACAAAATCCTTTCCTGCTGGTCTCCCCGCTGGACGAAAGGGGGCCGGGAAGGTTATGTGACGCGCCTTGTAAAGCTGTGCAACCATTCCTGTTCGTCTTTTCTGGCAAAGCTGGGGTCGAACTGGAGCTGGTGGCATGTTCTGCGGCTTGTCTGGTGGAGAATAAAGCTATGTCCGGTTCCGCACCCCGGATTGTCATGAAATTCGGCGGAACGTCTGTCGGCGACCTTGATCGTATTCGAGCCGTGGCCGAGCGCGTCAAAAAACAGAAAGACGCAGGATGTGATGTTCTTGTTGTCGTTTCCGCCATGGCGGGGGAGACAAACAGGCTTGTCGGTTTCTGCCAGTCCCTCTCTCCCCTGCATGACCCCAAGGAATACGATTCCATCGTGGCCACGGGTGAGCAGGTGACCAGCGGCCTGCTGGCCATTGCGCTGCAAAAGCTCGGTGTGCCTTCACGCTCGTTCGCGGGGTGGCAGGTTCCCATTCTGACCGATTCGGCACATGGCAAGGCCAGTCTGGATACAATTGATGGCACAAAGCTGCTTGGCTGCATGGCCGAGGGTATGGTGCCGGTTGTTGCGGGCTTTCAGGGCGTTGCGCCAGACGGGCGTGTTTCCACCCTTGGGCGTGGCGGGTCCGATACCTCGGCCGTAGCTCTTGCCGCGGCAATCAAGGCGGACCGGTGCGATATTTATACGGACGTGGACGGGATTTACACAACCGACCCCCGTATTGTGCCCAAAGCGCGCAAGCTTGATAAAATTACCTATGAGGAAATGCTGGAGCTGGCATCAGTCGGTGCCAAGGTGCTGCAAACCCGCAGTGTAGGGCTTGCCATGCGCGAAGGGGTGCGGGTGCAGGTGCTTTCCAGCTTTGCAGATGGTCCGGCAGTTATGGAAGGGCACCTTCCCGGGTCTTTGGTGGTGGATGAGGACGAAATCGTGGAAAAGAAACTGGTTACCGGCATTGCCTACTCGCGTGATGAAGCCAAGCTGTCGGTCCGGCGCATTCCGGACCGCCCTGGCATTGCCGCAGCAATTTTTGGTCCCATGAGCGAAGCGCATGTGAATGTGGACATGATTGTGCAGAGCACAGGCGCAGACGGCACCACCAACATGACCTTCACAACAAGCAAGAGCGACCTGCCGCAGGCGATCAATGTGCTGGAAAGTGTCCGGGACTCCGTGCAGTACGAAGAACTGGCAACAGACCCGGATATTGTTAAAATCAGCGTTGTTGGCACGGGTATGCGCTCGCATGCCGGTGTGGCCAGCACCATGTTCCGCACACTTTCGGAACGCTCGATTAATATTCAGGCCATTTCCACCAGCGAAATCAAGATTTCGGTGCTGGTGGCGGCGGAATACGCAGAGCTTGCCGTGCGGGCCCTGCATACCGCATATGGGCTGGATAATGTCTGAGCAGAACAACACGGTTGCCGTGACCGACGCCCCAACCCAGCCCGAACTGCAACGCGCGCGCAAGCGGCTGGATGCGTTGTGGCGGCGTGGGACCGACTTTTTGGGAACACAGTACGCCATTCTTGGCGGGGCCATGTCCTGGGTGAGCGAGCGCAATCTTGTGTCCGCCATTTCCAACGCAGGCGGGTTTGGCGTTATTGCCTGCGGGGCTATGGAACCTGCGCGTCTGGCGGAGGAAATTCAGGCAACCCGTGCCCTGACCGACCGCCCGTTTGGCGTAAACCTGATAACCATGCACCCGCAGCTGACCGAGCTGGTACAGGTCTGTCTGGATGCAGGCGTTGGCCATATTGTGCTGGCTGGTGGCATTCCACCTGGTGCGGCCATCAAGGCCATCAAGGACGGCGGGGCAAAGGTTATTGCCTTCTCCCCGGCGTTGGTTCTGGCCAAGCGTCTGGTCAAAATGGGCGTGGACGCGCTGGTAATTGAAGGGGCGGAAGCAGGCGGGCATGTTGGCCCTGTTTCGCTGACCGTTCTGGCGCAGGAAATTCTGCCGCATATTCAGAGTGTTCCGGTTTTTGTGGCCGGTGGTCTGGGGCGCGGGGATGCTCTGGTGTCTTATCTGGAGCTTGGGGCTTCGGGGGGGCAGCTGGGTACGCGCTTTGCCGCGGCGGAAGAAAGCATTGCTCACGAAAAGTTCAAAAAAGCGTTCGTGCGTGCCGCCGCGCGGGATGCCGTAACGTCCGTGCAGCTGGATGACCGTTTTCCGGTTATTCCCGTACGTGCCCTTGGTAACGAGGGCGGGCGGCAGTTTGTTACCCATCAGGCCGATGTGATCCGCCGCTTTCAGTCGGGGGAACTCACGCGTGAGGCAGCCCAGCTGGAAATTGAACATTTCTGGGCTGGTGCGCTGCGCCGTGCGGTTATTGACGGCGATGTTGAACAGGGGTCTGTTATGGCAGGCCAGTCTGTTGGTATGGTAACGTCAGTCCAGCCTGTGGCGCAGATCATTGACGATCTGGTGGAACAGGCGACTGTGGCTTTGGTACGTCAACAACGTCGTATGGATGCGGATGGCTGAATACGCCCAAGGTTCCGATCAAGAGCAAGGCTCGCCTTTGCCTCCGCTTCCCGATGTGGAGGCGCTGGGGGTAGGCGAAGCTTTGCGTAAACGCCGCGAGCAGCTTGGCTGGAGCATCGGGGATGTTGCGGCCTGGCTGCGGATTCGCAGCGTTTACTTGGAGGCGCTGGAAAATGGGAATGCCAGCGTATTACCAGCAGAGGTCTATGCTCTGGGCTTTTTGCGGGCATATGGGCAGGCTCTCGGGTTCAATCCCGACCAGATGCTCAAGCTTTATCGTCAGGAAGGGCGGCTGGGTACGCGCAAGCCGGATCTGGATTTTCCCGATCCGCCGCCAGATCGCCGCCTGCCGCCTGCCGTTAGTATTTCCCTTGGGTTGGTCGTTATTCTGGCAAGCTATGTGGGGTGGTACTGTTTTGTGGGGCATGCCCCACCTGTGCCCGAACGCGTGCCGCCCGTTGCAACCCTGATGCCTGGTGAGAGTGCAAAGAATGCGCCCTCGCCACAGGTTGCTTCTATCCTGCCTGATCACAACATGGCACAGCTTCCTCCCTTGCCGGCGGCCCAGCCTGCACCGGCACAGAGTACGCCAGTGGTGCCTACAGGGGCAGATGCGCCCGCACCAGTTAATGCGCCCGGTGTGGCGGACGCATCGGTGGCACCACAACCGGATAAGCCGGTTGCAGGGGAAGTGCCCGCCGTTCCTCCTACGGTTGAGCCGCCTGCTGCCAGTGTGCCAGAAACGGCCAGTGCCAGTGCCAGTGCCAGTGCCAGTGCCAGTGCGGATGCGCCTCTTATGCTTAAGGCGCAGGCTCCAAGCTGGGTGCAGGTCAGGAATGCGGCAGGCAAGGTCGTGTACGACCATATTCTGCAACCCGGTGATGTCTGGACTGTTCCTGCCGATAACGGGCCGTACAGCCTGACTGTTGGCAATGCAGGCGGTGTAGCTTTTGCCCAAGGGGACATGACAACCCCGCCATTGGGGCGGAATGGTGCGGTTCTGCGGCACATTGCCCTAACGCCGGAAGTGGTTCAGCAGGTCCAGGCCGGTGGGGGAGTAAGTGCCACAGGAGCACCAGTGGTTGTGCCGTCACCTGCTGCGGTGGCGGCTGTGCCTACCAGAACCAGCACGGGTGCAACGCCTGCGGCTGATGCGCCCGTAGCACCAGAAAATGGAGCAGGGCGTGTTGCCCAGCCTGCGGTAGAGATGGCCAAACCACCACCGCACCGTGAGGCACCACCGCCTGCCGAACCAAGTGCGGATGACCTGAATGCCCGCCAGTTGAATGGGGCTGGCGCGCACTGAATGGCTCTTTCCATGCTTTATGTGTAGCCAACCGGACTTGATTTTGGCAGGAAAGCACCAAACCTAGAGCGGGAGACACCGCAGCGCCGAACTGCGGCCAGACCTCCCCCAACTGTCGTTTCGACAAAAGGATGCAAGATGAGCGGCTACCGGCCTTACCAGCATATCGAGCGTCGGAAATCTCGGCAGATCCACGTCGGCAAGGTAGCCGTCGGTGGTGATGCCCCGATTTCCGTCCAGACCATGACCAATACCCTGACCAGCGATGCACAGGCGACCATCGAGCAGATTCGTCGTGCCGAACTGGCCGGGGTGGATATTGTTCGTGTTTCCTGCCCGGATGAGGATAGCACGGCAGCACTGGCGGAAATCGTAAGGGAAGTGAACGTGCCGATCGTGGCCGATATTCACTTCCACTACAAACGCGCTATTGAGGCCGCCAAGGCCGGGGCTGCCTGCCTGCGTATTAACCCGGGCAATATCGGCAGTGCCGAGCGTGTGCGTGAGGTGGTGCAGGCTGCCAAGGATTACGGCTGTTCCATTCGTATTGGCGTTAATGCCGGATCGCTGGAAAAGCACCTTCTGGAAAAGTATGGTGAGCCCAACCCCGAAGCACTGGTGGAAAGCGCGCTCGAACACGCCAAGATTCTGGAAGATCATGACTTCCGTGAATTCAAGATCAGCGTAAAGGCATCGGACGTGTTCATGGCCGTTGCGGCTTACCAGCAACTGGCAGATGCGTGCGATTACCCGCTGCACATTGGCATTACCGAAGCCGGTAGCAAGCGCGCAGGTACGGTCAAGTCCTCCATCGGGCTGGGTAACCTGCTCTGGGCTGGCGTGGGCGACACCATGCGTGTTTCCCTGTCTGCCGCCCCGGAAGAAGAAGTGCTGGTCGGGTGGGATATTCTTAAATCCCTTGGCCTGCGGCACCGTGGGGTTAAAATTATTTCCTGCCCGTCCTGCGCACGTCAGGGCTTTAATGTGGTGGAAACGGTGCAGACTCTTGAAGATCGTCTGGCCCATATCAAAACCCCACTTACGCTTTCCATCATCGGTTGCGTGGTCAATGGTCCGGGTGAAGCCCTTATGACCGACCTTGGGGTGACCGGGGGCGGTTCTGGCCGCCATATGGTCTATTCCGCCGGTAAGCAGGACCATACAATTGCTGCGGATGACATGATCAACCATGTTGTTGATCTGGTTGAAGAGCGCGTGGCTGCCATTGAGGCAGAAGAAGCCCGCGCAAAGCAGGAAGGGGCTACCCCAGAACTGCCGGATATGGCGTCCGCCAACTAAGTTCGCCTATCACCCGCCACGCGCTCCGGGCATGTTCGGGGCTGTGGCGGGTTTTATTTGCCCAATAGACAAAGATCAGGGAGCAGCCCGCAAGGTGCCGCTCCAATCAGGAAAAACAGGCCGTGAGCAGCATTCAGCCCGTAAGAGGAACGCACGATCTTATTGGAGAAGAGCAACGCCGCCATGCGCGCGTGGTCAATACCGCACGCCATATTGCCGGGCTCTACGGGTTTGATGAGTGGTCTACCCCCATTTTTGAAGAAACCCGCGTATTCTCCCGCTCTTTGGGCGATACATCGGACGTGGTTTCCAAGGAAATGTATTCCTTCAATGACCGTGATGGGGATAGCCTAACCCTGCGGCCAGAAGGTACGGCTGCCGTCTGCCGTGCGCTGGTGACCAATGCGCTCACCCAGTCACTCCCCCAGAAGGTGTTTTATACGGGGCCCATGTTCCGGCATGAGCGGCCACAAAAAGGGCGTTACCGCCAGTTCCACCAGATTGGTGCAGAATTGCTGGGCGCGGCCGAACCTCTGGCTGATGCGGAAGCCATAGCTCTGGGTTATGCCGTGCTTGAAGCACTGGGTGTTGCCCAGTACGTAACACTTGAGTTGAATACGCTGGGTGATGCAGCCAGCAGGGATGCATGGCGGCAGGCGCTTGTAACGTATTTTTCCGCCCATAGCGCCAGATTGTCTGAAGATAGCCGCATCCGGCTTGAAAAAAACCCACTGCGTATTCTCGACAGCAAAGATCAGGGCGACCGTGAGCTCGTGGTCAACGCGCCCTTGATGGAAGAATTCCTGACCCCAGAGGCCCGGACATTCTGGGAGGAACTGCGCCACAAGCTCGACCTCTTTGGTATTGCTTACACGGTTAACCCCGCCATTGTCCGTGGGTTGGATTACTACAACCACACGACGTTTGAATTTGTAACCAACCGCCTTGGCTCGCAGGGTACGGTGCTGGCCGGTGGGCGGTATGATGGTCTGGTCAAGCAGATGGGTGGCCCGGAAGTGCCCGCCATTGGCTGGGCCGCCGGGGTGGAACGCCTTGCCATGCTGCTTGAAGAGGCTCCCTTGGCCCCGCGTTCCGTGGTGCTGATTCCGGTAGGCTCGCCGGATGAAAAAGCCGTGTGCCAGATTTTGCAGGCATTGCGCCAGCAGGGCGTGCGGACCGAAATCGGCTACAAGGGCTCGCTGCGTAAGCGTATGGAACGGGCAGGCAAGCAGAACGCAAGCCATGTGCTGTTTCTGGGCGAGGATGAACTGGCCCGCGGTGTGTTCCGTGTCAAAAGCATGGAAACCGGGCAGGAAAACGAAGTGGCGACACAGGCGCTTCTCTCTGATGCGCGGAGCATTTTTGCGTAATGAACCTTGATGAACGGCTGGACCGGATTGCCAGTCGCGCGCTTGAACTGGAAGCGCTTCTGGCGAGTGGCCTGAGTGGGGATGCCTTTACTCAGGCATCGCGCGAATATGCGGAAATTGAGCCGGTTGTAAGCTGCATTAACGGCCTGCGTGCAACAGAAAAGGGTATTGCTCAGGCAGAGGCCCTTATGGCCGACCCGGAAATGCAGGAACTGGCGGGGGAAGAACTGGCAGAACTGCGTGAGCAGTTGCCAAGGTTGCAGCGCGAAGTGCGGCTGGCACTGCTCCCCAAGGACGTAGCGGACGAGCGCAGCGCCATTCTGGAAGTGCGCCCCGCCGCTGGTGGGGATGAAGCGGCTCTGTTTGCGGCTGAATTGTTCGATCTGTACCGGCGGTATGCGGACCTCAAGGGGTGGCGCTTTACCGTTATGGATTATGACGAGAGCGAACTCGGTGGCCTGCGCTGTGGCATTGCCGAAATTAACGGCAAAAGTGTTTTTGCGCGGCTTAAATACGAATCTGGTGTGCACAGGGTGCAGCGCGTTCCCGCAACAGAAGCGCAGGGGCGTATTCACACATCCACGGTTACGGTGGCTGTTCTGCCAGAGGCGGAAGAGGTGGATGTAACCATTAACGAAAGCGAACTGCGCATAGACGTTTTTCGGGCGTCAGGGGCTGGTGGGCAGCACGTTAACAAAACTGAAAGTGCGGTGCGGATTACCCATCTGCCGACCAACATTGTTGTGTCCATGCAGGAGGAAAAAAGCCAGCACAAGAACCGTGCCAAAGCGATGAAGATCCTGAGGGCCCGTCTGTACGAGCGCGAGCGGGAGCAGGCTCATGCCAATCGTGCGGCGGACCGGCGCTCTCAGGTTGGTACGGGGGATCGGTCCGAGCGGATACGCACGTACAACTTTCCGCAAGGTCGGGTTACGGACCACCGGATCAACCTGACCCTGTATAAAATTGATCGCGTTATGCTGGGCGAACTGGATGAGTTTGTGGATGCGCTTGCGCAGGAAGAGCAGGCCGCTCTTCTGGCGGATGCGGGGTTCTAGCGTTTTCAGCTAATCGGGGCGGAGCAGACTTCGCCCCGACCGGGGAGCCGCTCTGCCACCTGCGGAGCCTGTGGGTCCAGTAGAAAGAAATCCTTAAATCCGTATGAGCCAAAAGCATAAAAGTGGTGGCCATCGGGATTGTGCAAAATACCGTTACTGCTCACTTCGTGCGTTTCTGTCCGGCCATCCGCGGTGCGAATGGTAATTTCCCCGCACAATGTATAGGTGTGGTCCACACGGCCCAGTGGGGTAGGGATACGCACAGTTTTGTGCCGCGTGGCATCATCAAGCCGGAACTCGGATACGAGCTTGCCGTCCAGATAAATGCGTGAGACTTCGGAAATTTCCATGTCAGCTTTTCCATCCGTTACCGTAAACTCGCCAGCCAGAGCCGGGCGCAAGGGCACCGCCACAGCCAGCAGGCTTATGGCGCTCAGCAGCACAGCAGTCGGGAGAGTGAATGAAAAGCGTGAAGTAGACATGGATATTGGGTCGGGTGATTTGTTGAAATGACGTGTTCGAGCAAAGCAGAAAAAACCGTGCACCACCAGTCTCTACACGACCTGCTGGTCAGTGGTGCGCAACTTTTGCGTGACGCGGGGGTGGAAAACCCCCGGCGGGAAGCACGTCTGCTCTTGCAGCATGCTCTGGGCATAACGCCCGAGGCGCTGTTGGGTCTTTCCCCGCGTGAAGAGGTCGCTACCGAACCGTTTTTGGACTGGGTTACCCGCCGGGCAAGGCACGAGCCGTTTGCTTATATTACGGGTAGCAAAGGGTTCTGGAGCCTTGATCTGGCAGTCTCTCCGGCGTCCCTTGTGCCAAGGGGGGACACAGAAACCCTGATTACCGCCCTGCTGGACGCTTACCCGGACCGCAATGCGCCTTTGTCGTTTCTGGACTTGGGGACGGGGTCTGGCTGCATTCTGTTAGCGGCTCTGGCAGAGTACCGGCAGGCTTGGGGTATTGGGGTGGATGTTAATCCGGCTGCCGCCAGTCTGGCCCATGCCAATGCCCGGCGCTGCAATATGGTTGATCGTGCGCTGGTTATGGCAGCCCGGTGGGGAGATGCACTGGCCCCCCAGACCCGGTTTGATGTTGTGTTCAGCAATCCGCCCTACATTCCCACACCAGACCTTGACGGGCTGATGGAAGAGGTAAGGGCGCATGAGCCCGTGCGGGCATTGGATGGCGGGAGTGATGGCCTGGACGCCTACCGCGACCTGTGTGCCCGACTACCTTTGTTGCTGCGTGATGGCGGGGTTGGTATTTTTGAAATCGGGGTAGGGCAGGAGCAGGCTCTGCGGGGCATAGCCGCGCAGAACGGGTTGGGTGTAGTGCGTGTACTGGCCGATCTGGCCGGAATAGCCCGCTGCGTTGTGCTGCGTTAAGGGCTGCCATAAGCCGGAATATAAAAAAACCGGTTGGCTTTGTGGTTGTGCGTTGTTATTGTCGTCTGGCTCAGTCCTGCGGCAGTATTCAGATTAGCCAGATCTGCCTCGGTGGATGAGCGGTAAGGGCCTTTCTTCCGGCAATAAAAACAGATTGCCGCCAAAAGCCCATTCCGAAAAAACAATTCGGCCTTCATTCAGGAACATGCCTTTTGTATCGGACTGTTTCTTCATGCAAAGTGCCATGAACAGGAAAGCACTGTGATAAACCCATGAATGTAAAACGGATGCGTACCAGACACCATCGCTCCAACGGGAGCAATGGAGCGTCCAGGCAGTTGAATGGCCAGATTCCAATGAACCGGAATCATGTTTTTGACAGTCATGGCCCCGATGTACGGGTCAGAGGCACAGCACAGCAGCTTTTTGAAAAATATCTCCAGCTCGGCCGTGATGCAACGGGGAGCGGTGACCGCGTGGCGGCTGAAGCCTATTTCCAGCATGCCGAACATTATTTCCGTATTCTCAACGCCATGGCGCAGGCTGCGCAGCAAAGCCAGCAGGAGCGTGCGGAACGTCAGGCTGCCCGCCAGCAGCGTGTTACGTCCAATGCGTCTGAGGACGAGGAAGACGATCAGGCAGAAACCGAGAACGAAGCTGTGGCCGAGGTCAAGGACCTGTCGAGCGAGCCGCAGCCCGAACTGTCCGAAGGTTAATTCCGGAGCTTTGCTACCCTGCATTCGCCCTGCTGACCACGTATGTGGAGCAGGGTGGAGCAGGTTTGCTTCCGTGTGCAGATGCCAAGCACAGGTATAACAATGCCTGTTTGGTCTGTTTGACCAAAAGGTAAAGTTAACGTTTTGATTTTTAGGGAATTTGGTAGCGGCGGAAGGATTTGAACCTCCGACCAAGGGATTATGATTCCCCTGCTCTACCACTGAGCTACGCCGCCATTGGTTGGTGGCGGTTATGTATCTGTTCCCGGGGGGGGCGTCAATCCATCTTGTCAGATTTTTTTGAAAAAACTGATTGGTTGGAGGCAATTGGCTTACTGCTCCAGATTGCCCGCGCCAAAAATGTAGTTGCTTACCTGCTGTTCAAGGCTTGAGGGTTCAAGTGTGTGGGTCATTACCTGCCCGGACTGGGCGAGGGTTGTAGCTTTTCCCGGCTCGATCATCAGCGCATTTTCGGAGGAGAGGGTGCCGCTGCCAATGGTCAGGGTGCTGTCGGTTGGCAGGTGGAGTGCGCTATCCAGCCGGAAGCGGACAATGGCCATCTGGGATGCCGGGTCGAGCACAATGCTGGACACGCGACCAACCTTGACCCCGGCAATATCCACATCTGCCCCGCGCGCCAGACCGTTGGCAGAAACAAAGCGGGCTGTAAGTTCGTAGGATGATTTGCCCGGTGTTTTCTGGGTATTAATCGCGTACATGCCAAACCCTGCTGCCGCAGCCAGAACCAGAGTGCTGCAAATAATAGCGCCTATGTGGTTTTGTCGGCTCATGGTTGGCTCAGGCCCTTATCAAAAAGTGTGCTTGCGCAAAAAGTTAAACAGGACGAAATCCTTGCAGCACTTAGGCGCATGGTGCAAGGACAGCAGTCAGATAACAGACCGTTTGGAACGCTAAACTTACATGTCCCTTTTTCAGGCACTTATCATGGCGCTGCTACAGGGCGCTACAGAGCTTTTTCCTGTCAGCAGTCTTGGGCATGCTGTTGTCCTGCCGTCTTTGCTGCACTGGTCGTATGATCTGCATGACCCGACCTTTCTGCCATTTCTGGTCATGCTGCATATGGGGACATCCGTCGCCCTGCTGATTTTTTTCTGGCAGGACTGGCTGGCCTTGGGCAAAGGGGCGTTTGGGGCGTTCGGGCACCGTATCCAGCTGGAAAGCCTGCATATCCTGTGGCTGATCTGTCTGGCAACTGTGCCTGCGGTTATTGTTGGTGGTCTGTTCGAGCACTGGTTGCGCAGTGTGTTTGGTTCTGCTTCCTCTGCCGCATTATTCCTGTTCCTTAACGGGGTGCTGCTGCTGGTGGTGGAAAAACTGCGGAACCGTGTCGTCCGCAAGGATGTCCGGTATCTGGCCAGCCTGACATCGCACGATGCGCTGTTTATTGGTTTTTTCCAGTGCTTTGCTTTTTTTCCCGGCCTGTCGCGTTCGGGCGCAACCATTTGCGGGGGGCTGCTGCGCGGACTGCACCATGATGCAGCGGCGCGTTTTTCGTTCCTTATGGCTCAGCCGGTCATTATTGCCGCAACAGTGCGCGAAGCCTTTAAAATGCGCCACACCCCCATCGACCCGGCCCAGATGCACATTGCCCTGTTGGCGGCGGTTGTGTCGGGGGTAACTGCTCTGGCGAGTACGGCTTTTCTGATGCGCTATTTCCGTAAGCATGACAGTTGGGCGATGTCACCTTTTGCATGGTACTGCATGGTGGTTGGCGGGACTGCGTTTCTGATCTTCCATTTCGCACGGTAAGTGGTGGGCGGGATGAAACGGGTGCGTGCTCCCTTGCTGCGCAAGTCACTGGCCAGAATAGAGCTGGAAAACGGACAGCAGCGCCTGAAAAAAACGCTGGGACCATTGCAGTTGACCATGCTGGGCGTGGGCTCAACCATTGGTGCGGGTATTTACGTCATGACCGGAACTGCCGCCGCCAATTACGCTGGCCCCTCCATTCTGCTGTCTTTTATTATTGCGGGTATTGCCTGCCTTTTTACGGCTCTGTCCTATGCGGAGCTGGCATCTGTTATGCCGGTATCGGGGTCAGCCTACACGTATGCTTACGTATCCATGGGGGAAGGGTGGGCATGGGGCGTTGGCTGGCTGCTGTTGATGGAATACGGCATTTCCTGCGCGGGTGTTGCTGCCGGTTTTTCAGGGTATGCTGCCAGTCTGCTGGAAGATCTGGGGGTGCATATTCCGTCTGCTTTGCACACCACAACTCTGGAAGTGGTTTCTCTAGGTCTTAACCGGCATATTGCAGGCCATTGGCAATGTGACCTGCTGGGAGCCTTGTCCATTGCGATCGTGACCGGGCTTCTGGTCGTGGGCGTGCGGGAATCCTTTAAAATCAATTCACTCATTGTGGTGCTTAAGGTGGGTGTGCTGGCGGTTTTTGTGGCTCTGGGTGTGTGGCAAATGCACCCGGCCTACTGGACGCCGTTCATTCCTGCGTATCAGGGTGGTTTTCGCTACGGTGTTCCCGGTATTTTCCGGGCGGCGTCGGTTATCTTTTTTGCTTATGTCGGGTTTGAGGCCGTTTCTACCGCAGCGGCCGAAGCCAAAAACCCCAGGCGGGACGTGCCGGTGGGGATTGTGCTGTCACTGGTGGTGTGCACGGCGGTATATATGGTGGTGGCTGCCGTGCTGATAGGTGTTGTGCCATGGCAGACGCTGGATGTGGCGGACCCACTGGCTATTGCGGTTAATGCCATGCATCAGCCGTGGCTTGCCCTATTTGTTAAAATTGGCGCGGTCATTGGCCTGTGTTCGGTACTGATGGGTCTGTTATACGCCCAGAGCCGAATCTTTTTTGCCATGGCTGAAGATGGCTTGCTGTTTTCCGTTTTTGCGCGTTTGCACACGCGTTACCACACGCCATGGCTTGGCAGCATCATGCTGGGGAGTGTGGTCGCTCTGGCGACTGCCGTTCTACCAATTGATATTATTGGTGATCTGGTCAGTCTGGGCACGGCAACAGCGTTTGGCATTGTCTGCTTTACCGTAATATGGATGCGCAATACGGCTCCGGACTATAAGCGCGCTTTTGTTGTGCCGTTTGGCGGGTTTGTGCTGCGCGGCGTATGGGTTGGGTATGTGCCGTTGCTCGGCATGGTGTTCTGCGGGTTTATGGTTGCTCCGCTCTGTTGGGAAATGGTGTTGTCCCTTATGGGGGGGGACCCCGTACCCGCTCTATTGTTGGCGGTTTATGCGTTGTGTGGGTGGGGGTGCTACCGCTTTTACGGGCGGCGTCATTCCCGTCTGGCGCAGGAGCACCGGGCTACAATGGCGCAGGATGCGCTCAGTCATTAAGCGGGTAGGACGCCAGCAGTTTTTTCTGTTCGCGCCACAGGCGTAACCCGTACCACAGGTTTGTGGGTTTCCAGCCTGCGGCCTTGTTTTTGGCCCCTATGCGGTAGCTTTCTCCGTAATGCAGGAACTGTGCTGCATAGGCCTCGCGCAGGGTCGTTCTGGCATCCCAGATATGGATGGCTTCCGCGCCAACACCGTTGATTTCTATGATCTCAAAATTCTCGCCGCGGGCGAGGTCTTCCTCACACCGGAATTTCAGGTCAATGCGCCCGAAATAAAAGTCGGGAATATCCTGCATGATCTGGTCGATCCGCTGGGTCAGTTCCGGCGTAATGTCGGCTATGCCATTGCGAAAAACCGCCCCTTTGCAGTGATTGCCTGCAAAAACCAGATCAATCCTTTCCCCCTGCTCGGGAATGGTGTGCAGGCGGTGCTGCAGGCGCGGGGTGTAAATATGCAGTACCTTGCTGGTGCGGGCGTCCTGTTTGAGCAGTTCCAGAACGGTATTCCGGCCATTGCCGATCAGGAAGGGGATGTCCTTGTATGTCAGGGATGTCAGGCGGCCTGTGGGTTCATCCGGGTGGCGGATGTAAAACAGCCCGGCTTCATGCGGCCATGTGATCAGTTTTTGAATAACAAGTTCCACATTGCGCGGGAAGGATGCACAGACCTGTGCCAGTTCCTCCTGCGTATGTACCAGCTTGACCCCCGTGCCGTTGCACCCGATGTCGGGTTTGACAACAACAGGGAATGCCAGCTCCTTGGCGTGCATGGCCTGCGTGGCCTTGGCCAGATCGTTCTCGCCAGTGGTTAACGTTGCGTATGGCGCAATCCATTGGGTGGCATATGGGCCAGCCATGTCCAGCAGGTCGCTTTTCTTTTCCCCGCACAGGCCACCGGTGGTTATACGGGGGTTGGCGGCGGTGGGGAGTGTGACATCCCTGTAGCGCAGGCCAAGCAGGATCCAGTAAGCCACAACGGGTGTGTAAAATACCCAGCGCGGCCAGAACTCGAAGAGTGAGAGAGGGTTAGGTTGCTTGTCTTGCTGGGAGGGGGGCATGGATAAGGTCATATCTTGTGTTTTTGGGTGCGCGCAACAAGCCGCCCCACCAGAATGATGGCGGCTACAAAGCCGGCCACGCCAACCCAGCGCCATGCGCCAAGATGGGCCAGAAGTGCCCCCCCCACACGCAGAGAGAGCATAAAGAGTGCTGTTGTCCACAACAGGGTGGCGCAGAAGGTGGCCGCTGTAAAAACAGCCAGCCCGGCCCGGAAAAAACCACAGGCCGTATAAAGGGGCAGGCGTGTGCCCGGAATAAACCGGCTGACAAATACAACCACAAACAGGTTCCTGCTCAGCCATGCCTGCTGTGTCTGGGCAGAGGGAACGTTAACCCAACGCTGTGCGGGGGGCCATTTGGCGGCTAACGCGCCCAGAGCGTAAAGCCCCACATCGCCCAGAACAATGCCCGCGTACAGGGCGCCCAGAGCAACGGGAATACTGATTGTGTGGAGATGAACCTGAATGGCCGTAACAACGGTTGCCGCGTCCTCCAGCACAAAAGTTGCCAGAATAACAATCAGAACCTGCAAAAGAGGTTGTGTGGCAGTCAGTTCCAGAAAATGGTCAAGCACAACGGAGCCTGCTCTCCAACACGGCAGATGTGGTCCGGCTTGCGCACAGAACCTGCGGCAACAGGCTCTTTTACGCGTCTCCTGTCAAGTTTTGGGGGATGCGTACAAAAACCGGCATTGCATATGGTTAGCCGGAGTTCTGGCATGGATTAAAGCGGACAACACGGCCTGACAGGCATGCAAAAGCAGGATAGTGTGTTTGCCTGTGTCGTCTGCAAAGCGGATCGTGCCTCATGTTACGTAGAAAACTTTTGCTTGGGGGGGGCGCTTTGCTGGTGGCCTCACCTGTTTGTGCGCGCAATGCAGCGCAGGGTGCGACCGGCAGCTATGCTGCGTTTCTGGCCGGGGTCAGGCGGGAGGCTGTGGGGCAGGGTGTTTCTGCCTCCGTGGTTGCGCAGGCGCTGGCGCCGTTGCATGCCCCGAACCCCAAGGTTTTGCAGGCGGACAGGCATCAGCCGGAATTCACCCTGACATGGGCGCAGTACAAAGACCGCGTTCTGAGCGAGAAAAAACTGAATGATGGTCTTGCCGCCATTCAGCAGCGTGCAGAGCTGCTGGGGCGGATCAGCAGGCTTTACGGTGTTGCTCAGGGCGCTATTGCGGGCATATGGGGGCTGGAATCCGCATATGGCACCCGCATGGGTACGTTCTCGGTGATCGATGCGCTGGCAACGCTGGCGTATGATGGCCGCCGCGCCAGCTTTTTCCGCACCGAACTGCTCAAGGCGCTCCATGTGGTGGAACAGGCCGGAGTGGCCCCGGCCCATATGCTCGGCAGTTATGCGGGGGCCATGGGGCAGCCGCAGTTTATGCCCAGTGCCTATATGCGTTACGCGGCCAGTTACCCCGCAGGTGGGCGGGCGGATATCTGGCATAATGAGGGCGATGTTTTTGCCTCCATTGCCAACTATCTGGCCCGGTGTGGCTGGCAGGCCGGGCAGCCATGGGGGGAGGGCGTTGTACTGCCCGATGCTCTGGAGCAGTCCCTTCTTGGCCGCAACCACGTAAGACCGCTTGCATGGTGGGAGCAGCACGGAGTAAGGCCCCGTGCTGGAGAGTTTGATGCCTCCGTGCAGGAGGGGGCGGTGATCCGCCCTGATGGGCCGGGGGGCGAGGCCTTTATTGTTTACCACAATTTCAACGTGATCCGACGGTACAATCCATCAGATTTTTATGCATTGGCCGTAGGGCTTCTGGGTGATGCCATAACGTGAAAAAAGTCGTTTTCTGGGGCTGTCTGCTGCTGGCGTCGTGTACTCCGGCACCTATACCCCATTCGGATGTGCATTATACGGTTGGGGCCGCATGGCATGTGCCGGGCCAGTGGTTTTACCCGCGGGAAGAGTTTGCCTGGCAGGGAACCGGCCTTGCCATACGTCAGGATGGGCGTGAAGGGGAGCTGACCGCCGATGGTGAGGTGCGCAGCATGGCCACAATGACGGCCAGCCACCCCACACTCCAGTTGCCTGCCATTGTTACCGTGACCAATCTGGAAAACGGGCGGCAGGTGCGTGTAAGGGTAAACGACCGTGGCCCTGCGCAAATGGGCCGTGCGCTGGCTTTGTCCACGCAGGCGGCCAATCTGCTTGGCATGGGGGCAACGCCAGCACAGGTTCGGATTGTGGAAGATGAAGTTGCCAGCCGCCAGTTGGCGGAAACCCTGCCCGGTGGGGTTGCCCTGCAAATTGCGGCAGCGCCGCGCGAGCAGGTTGTTCAGTCCAGCCTTGGCGGGAATGGCGGTGTTTCGGTCGTGGCCGTTGGTGGTGGGGTAGAGAGTACCCCTGAATCCACTGGCGTAAAGCTGGCGGATCTGCCGGTGGCTTATGCGCAGGGTTATGCGGCTCCGGGCATGCTTTGGGTAGAGACAATGGATTTTACATCCCGCTCCGCTGCGGTCATGCAGGCTGGCGGCCATGGTGGTGTGGTCAGGCCCGTTATGTCTGGCCAAAGCATGATGTGGGCTGTCCGGCAGGGGCCGTTTGCGACTATAAGTGCCGCAGACGCAGCCCTTAAGCGGGCGCTGGCAAATGGTTTTAATGGTTCTCACATCGTCGTCGAATAGGGAATAGCTTTGCAGACTCGACGGTTTTTACTCGCAGGGGGCGCTGCCCTTTTTTCTGGTAGCTTTGTAGGGGGTGCGGTGGCGCGCCCCCGGCACGGGGCTGCCCCTTCGGCCGCGCCCGAGGCACCCGCCGCTACCGTGCCCGAAACGCCAGCCACCACGCCCGTAGGGCCGGTGGATACAATGGCGCGCTGGGCCTGTATTCTGGATTATGGCAGCGGTGCTGCCGTGCTGGAAAAAAATGCGGATGAGCGCATGCCGCCCTCTTCCCTGACCAAGATGATGACGGCTTATGTCACATTTGGCATGCTGCGCGCAGGGCGGCTCAAGCTCGACCAGATGCTGCCGGTTAGCGAGCGCGCCTGGCGCATGCAGGGGTCTAAAATGTTCGTCCCGCTGGGGCAGAGCGTTGCGGTGCAGGACCTTATTCAGGGCATGGTTATCCAGTCCGGCAATGATGCGTGCATTGTGCTCTCCGAAGGGATTTCCGGTTCTCAGGAACAGTTTGTTACGCTGATGAATGATACGGCCGCCAAGCTGGGGCTGACCAATTCGCACTTCATGAACGCAACCGGCTGGCCTGCGGAAAATCATTACATGTCCGCGCGGGATGTGGCGTATCTGGCGTTGCGCCTGATCCATGATTTTCCCGAATATTATCATTTCTTTTCGGAAAAAGAGTTCGTTTTTAACAAAATTCATCAGGAAAATCGCAACAGTCTGGTGGTCAAAGGTCTGGCTGATGGCCTTAAAACCGGCCACACGGACGCTGGTGGGTTTGGCCTGTGCGCCTCTTCCGAGCGGGATGGGCGGCGGGTTGTCATGGCTATTAACGGCCTGCCGAGTGATGGCGCCCGCGGGCGCGAAGGCGAGCGCCTGATGGGCTGGGCATTTGCGAATTTTGAAACCGCCCAGATCATCAACAAAGGTGAGATCGTAGAGCAGGCCCCTGTCTGGATGGGGGCGAGCCAGACCGTACCTCTGGTTGCTGCTCAGGAGTTCAAGATGCTGCTGCCACATGGCTGGAAAAACAGCACGCATGTGGCCATAGACTATGACAGGCCACTTATTGCCCCTGTAAGCGAAGGGCAGGTTGTCGGGCAGTTGAGCGTGGTTCTGCCCGGCGGCAGAAAAGCCAGTATTCCGCTTGTGGCAGGGCAGGCGGTGCCTGCTCTTGGCCTGCTTGGCCGGGCGGCCCGACGGCTGCACCTTTAAGCCATGCAGTCTGGTCTGTTCATAACGCTTGAAGGCGGGGAGGGCGTTGGCAAGTCCACGCAGCTCCGCCTGCTCAGGGATGCCCTGCAATCGTACGGGTACAGGGTGCTGGCTACGCGGGAACCGGGCGGTTCCGCTGGTGCGGAAGACTTGCGGCAGCTACTGCTGTTTGGCAAAAACCCCCTGTCCCTCCGTGCCGAGATACTGACGCATTTTGCCGCACGGTTTGACCATGTGGATACGGTTATCCGCCCTGCTCTGGCAGAAGGGCAGATTGTGCTGTGTGACCGTTTTACGGACTCGACCATGGCGTATCAGGGCTACGGCCGGGCGGAGGGGCAGCCTGCTGTTCTGGACCTGATCGCCGCGTTGCAGGCCCAGCTGGGCCTGATGCCGGATATGACCTTTCTGCTGCAGGCACCAAGGGAGATCACACGGCAGAGGCTGGCTGTACGCGGAGTACCCACAGACCGCTACGAAAAGGCAGATGAAGCCTTCCACGCCCGTATTGCCGCAGGGTTTATGGCAATAGCGGACCAGCAGCCTGAGCGCGTAAAGTGCATTACAACCGCCAATCATAGTCAGGAGGCCGTGAGCAGCCTGATCATGAAGGAAATTTTGCCCAGATTGCCCCATGTCTGATGCGTCCGGCCTGTCCCCCCGCATAGCTTCGCTTCAGTTGCAGGGGCATGAGGCTGAACTGGCATTGTTCAGGGGTTCTCTTGCCAAAGGCCGTATGCCCCACGCCTGGTTGGTGAGCGGGCCGCCCGGTGTTGGCAAGGCTACGTTTGCTTTTACCCTGGCCCGTATCCTGCTGGGTGGCATGGAAGCGGACAACCCGGTTGCCCGCCGTATTTCTGCCGCCAGTCATGCCGACCTGCTGGTAGTGGAGCGCGGGTATGATGAAAAAAAGCAGCGCTACCGGCAGGAAATTGTTGCCGATGATGTGCGCCCGATTAACGCTTTTTTGCGCCGGACGGCAGCCGAAGGGGGCTGGCGTGTTGTTATTGTGGATGGCGCGGAATGGATGAACCGCAGCGCGGCTAACGCTGTGCTGAAAATTCTGGAGGAGCCCCCGCCCGCCACTGTGCTGATTCTGACCAGTTCCGCACCGGGGCGGCTGTTGCCAACCATCCGTAGCCGGTGCCGCAGGCTCGAGCTTTCTCCCCTGCCAGATGCGGCTATGCAGCGTGTGCTCCATCTTTTGTGGCCGGACCTGCCCACGCAGGATTTTGCACGGATTGTGTCACAATCACATGGAGCGCCGGGCAAGGCTGTGGCATTGTTGGCAGACACAGGCGGTAACATGGCCGCTCTGGTTGCCGAGGTGTTACAGGGAGTGCTCCCCCTGCGGGGTTACGAAATTGCAGAGGCCGTTTTACGCAAGGATTACGGTTTCAGCCTTTTCTTTGCCCTGTTGGCGGACCAGTTGCAAAGCACGGCACGCCAGGCTGCAAAGGCAGGAAACCGCCAGTGTATGGCCCTTGCTGCTGCATGGGAGCAGATTATGCGCGTTCACACCGAGACGGAACGCTTTAATCTGGATAAACAGGAAGCCCTAATTGAAGCCATGACGATTGCGAGCCCAGAATGACCCGTCGTTTCTATGTGACTACCCCCATTTATTACGTGAACGGAGCACCGCATATCGGCCACGCCTACACGTCCATTGCAGCGGACGTTATGGCGCGTTTTCATCGTCTGGCGGGGGATGATGTCTTTTTTCTGACGGGCACGGACGAGCACGGGCAAAAAGTGGAGCAGGCCGCGCAGGCGGCAGGCGTTGCCCCCAAGGAATTTGCGGATAACGTTTCGGCCAATTTCCGCGCCATGGCCGATGCCATGGCCATTTCCTATGATGATTTTATCCGCACGACCGAGCCCCGGCACATTGCCAGCGCGCAGGCCCTGTGGCGCAAGGTTGCGGATAACGGCGCCATTTATCTGGATGCGTACGAGGGCTGGTACGCCCTGCGTGATGAATGTTTTTACGGCGAAGATGAACTGGTCGCAGGGCCGGACGGCAAAAAGGTTGCCCCTACCGGCGCGCCGGTAGAGTGGGTCAAGGAGCCATCCTACTTCTTCCGTCTGTCCGATTATCAGGACCGTCTGCTCGAACTGTATGAGCAGCATCCTGAGTTTTTAGGCCCGCATGGTGCGCGCAACGAGATCATCAGTTTTGTCAAACAGGGCCTGCGTAACCTGTCCATCAGCCGTACCAGCTTTAAATGGGGTATTCCCGTTCCCGGTGATGAGCAGCACGTCATGTATGTGTGGTTTGATGCGCTGGCCAATTACCTGAGTGCGCTGGGCTATCCGGATGCAGATGCCCCCCGCATGGCATACTGGCCTGCCAGCCTGCACCTTGTGGGTAAGGATATTGCACGCTTCCATGCCATTTACTGGCCAGCCTTCCTTATGGCTGCGGGTATTGAACTGCCTAAAAAGGTTTTTGCCAACGGCTGGTGGACCATTGAGGGCCAGAAGATGAGCAAGTCTTTGGGCAACGTGGTGGACCCTAGGGAACTGGTTGCAGAGTTCGGGCTGGATGCAGTTCGCTTTTTTGTACTGCGGGAAGTCCCCTTTGGCGGGGATAGCGATCTGTCCCGCAAGGCGCTGATCACACGCAATAACGTGGAGCTTGCCAACGATCTGGGTAATCTGGCGCAGCGGACCCTCTCTCTGGTCGCGCGGAACTGTGGCGGTATTCTGCCAGAACGCCGGACGCTGACGGAAGAGGATGAAAAGCTTCTGGGGCAGGTTGTGGTTCTGCCGCAACTGCTGGCCGCGCAGTTTGAGCGCTGTGCGCTCACCGATGCGCTGGAAGATGTGTGGAAGGTCATTCGCGCCTGTAACGCCTATATCGACCATCAGGCCCCATGGGCGCTGCGCAAGACCGATGTGGAGCGCATGGCGGATGTGCTGCGTGTTCTGCTGGATGCCCTGCGTGGAATTGCCACCGTACTCCAGCCCTTTATGCCGGACAGCATGGCCCGTATGCTCGACCAGCTTGGTGTGACGCAGGACGAGCGGACCTTCGCAGCCCTTGAGGTGGCTCTGCCCGGTGGGCGGCAATTGCCCGCCCCGCAGGGTATCTTCCCCCGTTATGTTGAGCCGGAACAGTCATGAGCGATGTCACCATGCCCGGGCTGATCGACTCCCATTGCCATCTTGATCATTTTTCGGACGAGGAACTGCCCGCCCTGCTTGATGCCGCCCAAGAGGCGGGGCTGGGCGGCATGGTTACCATTGGCACACGCCTGTCCAATGCGGGGGAGCAGAAGCGCCTGACGCAGTTTGCCCGCCCGGATATGCGGATATGGTGCACAATTGGCACGCACCCCGACCATGTGGAAGAAGCCCCGGTACCGCAGGTGCAGGATATTGTAACACTGGCCGACACCCCCGAAGTGATTGGCATAGGGGAGACAGGGCTGGACTACTTCCATGGGCAGGAAGGTGTTCGTCCGCTCCAGCAGGAGAGCTTTCGCAGGCATATTCAGGCTGCCCGTGCGCTGGAGATCCCCGTTATCATCCACGCTCGGCAGGCTGATGCGGATGTGGCGGCCATTCTGGAGGATGAGAGCGCTCAAGGTGCTTTTCCCATCCTGCTCCACTGCTTTGCCTCTGGCCCCGAGCTGGCCAGCCGGGTGGTGGCCCTTGGTGGGTATGTCAGTTTTTCCGGTATTGCGACCTTCCCCAAATGTGAGGAAATCCGCAGTGTTGCGCGTGACCTGCCCATAGAGCGTATTCTGGTGGAAACAGATGCCCCCTATCTGGCCCCTGTGCCGCAGCGGGGTAAACGGAACCAGCCTGCTTTTGTGGCGCATACGGCGCGCCGCATTGCGCAGGAGCGGGGGATGGATGTGGCTGCATTTGCCGAGCAGACAACGCGGAACTTCCAGAGGTTGTTTCGTAAGGTGCGTTAAAGCGGGAGTAAGCCGGGTATGAAGGTCAGTGTGCTTGGGTGTGGTGGGTCATCTGGCGTGCCTGCACTCGGTGGGCCAGACGGGCATGGCCAGTGGGGCGCGTGCGACCCGGCTGAACCCCGCAACAGGCGTAGCCGTGCATCCATTTTTTTGCGGATGGAAGATGGATGCGGCGTTCTGGTCGATACCGGGCCAGACCTGCGCGCCCAGTTGCTTGCACATGGTATTAGCGCGTTTGAGAACGTAATCTACACCCATACTCATGCGGACCATGTTTCTGGTCTGGACGAGTTAAGGGGCATTAACCGCCAGATTGGCAAGGCCATTACCGCATACGGTACCGCAGAAGTGCTGGGGGAGTTGCAGGAACGGTTTGCTTACGTTTTCAAACCCCACACAACGCCGTATTTTTTTCGGGCGGTGCTGGATGCCCAACCCATTCTGTGGGGAGAACAGGTCAATATTGGCGGATACGCCTTTACCCTGTTCGAACAGAACCATGGTTACGTCACGTCTACGGGACTACGGTGTGGGACGTTTGCCTATAGTACGGATGTGGTGGAATTGCCCGAACAGTCTGTCGCGTGTCTGCGTGGCGTCCGTACATGGATGGTGGACTGTTTTCAAAAAACGCCCCATGGCGCGCATGCCTGGCTCGACCGGGTGTTGGAATGGAAAGCCCTGATTCAGCCAGAGCGCGTTATTCTGACCCATATGGGAGCAGAAATGGACTGGGGATGGATGTGTGAACACCTTCCCCCCGGGGTTGAAGCTGCATGGGACGGCATGAGCTTCGAACTCCCTGACCCTCCCCATGCGGGGTGAGGAGGGTAGGCTGCTTTACACAGGAGCGGTCTAGCGGCTCATCAGCACTGTAATGTCAGCGCTTTCCAGCACGTGGCGGGTAACACCCCCCAGAATGAGCTGGCGCAGGCGGGAGTGTGAATAAGCTCCCATAGCCAGCATATCGGCATCAAACTCGCGGCAGGCTGCCAGCAGCCCTTTCCCGACATCACGCTCGACAGGCTGAAACTCAACGGCATCGGCCTTGATGCCGTGGGCTGCCAGATACTCCACCACGTCTTTTGCGCTGGGGCCGCGGCGTTGGTAGTCCCCGCAATGCAGCACCCGCACGGCTTCGGCCGTTTGTGCCCAGGCCAAGGCACCACGCAGGGCGGAGGAGGACTCAGCCGTGCCATTCCAGCCAATACAGACACGCTTGATCAGCCCGACCGGAGCGGTACGGGGGGCCATTACCACGGGGCGTCCGCTATCAAACAGAACGGCGTGTAGTGTTTCGGAAGAGGATACCTCATCACCGGAATCGGGGTGTGGCACCAGAGTAAAGTCCGACAGGCGAGCCTGCGCGGGAATGATCTCGCTTTCCGCACCACGGACCACGGTAAAGCTGATGCTTGGGGCATCATCGGGGTAGGCGCTGTGCAGGGGCACAACCTTTATGTCGGGGTTGGCGGCGGTGTAACGCTCGAACAGTGTGTGCACGTCATGGGCATGGCGAGCACTTTCGTGGTCAGCCGAGCGCATCAGGTCTTCCACCATGGCGCCGGACATGCCCTCACCGGCCAGTGGAGCTATGTCCCGCCCATCGGGGCGTACGTGCAGGACGGCAAGGTGCGCGCCAAAGCGGCGGGCAAAATTGCCGCCACGTACCAGAGCGGCCTCGGCATTGGACGTGCTGGGGAGTGGAAGCAGAATTTTGCGGACGTCTTTCATTGTGTCGCTCCTTTAAATATCTGTGCGCGCGGCGCGCTGAAGGGTGCAAAGATTCGGCGTGATCGCTTATGGATATAACCGCGTTACGTCCCATCCGTTCCCGTGGTGTTCCCATATGGCCCGATCATGCAGGCGGTATGGGCGTTCCTGCCAGAATTCAAAATGCTGCGGGCTGACCCGGTAGCCAGACCAGTTCGTGGGGCGGGGAATGGGGCCGTTGCCAAATTCCTTTTCTGCGTTTTTCAGGCGCTGTTCAAAAATGTCACGGTCGGCCAGCGGGCGGGACTGGTCGGAGGCAATGGCCCCAAGTTGGGACATACGGCTCCGACTCGCAAAATAGGCATCAGCTTCTTCAGGGGAGACCGGTGTTATGTTCCCTTCGATTCGGATCTGGCGGCGCAGGCTCTTCCAATGGAACAGCAGGGCCGCACTGGGGTTGGCCTCAAGCTCGCGCCCCTTACGGCTGAACATGTTGGTGTAAAAGACAAAGCCCCTGTGGTCATGCCCTTTAAGCAGAACAATCCGTGCGGAGGGGCGGCCATCGGCTGTGGCCGTGGCGAGCACCATGGCATTGGGGTCACAGGGTTCTGATTTTTCGGCGTCTTGCATCCATGCGTCAAAGAGTGCGAACGGGTCTGCACTCAGGTCGATCAGGGGATGATCAACAAAGGGGACAGTGGGGGCGGCTGGGTCTGTTTCCGGCATGGTTCGGACTCTTGTCTAAATGTCATGGAAAGGGGCTGCGCGCGCTTTCCTGTGTGATTCCATACTCCTGCCGGATACGAGTTTAAAGCGTGTCCATGCGTGTTTGGGCTTGTTTCACGCGCCGGTGTATGCGACCACGCCTACAGAAAACCCAGAATTTTTTCCGAAACAAGTAGGTTGAGGTTCCCACATGTCTTCTCCCAACGCCGAGCTGCCCGCAAAAGGTACGCTGATGAAGGGCAAAAAAGGTCTGGTGATGGGTGTTGCCAATGACCGCTCTCTTGCATGGGGCATTGCATCCGCAGTGGCCGCACAGGGGGGCGAACTGGCATTTACCTATCAGGGCGAGGCGTTGGGCAAGCGCGTACAGCCTTTGGCAGAAAGTGTTGGTGCCAAGCTGGTTCTGCCATGCGACGTGACCGATGATGCCGCCATAGACGAAACATTTGCCACGATCGAACGTGAATGGGGCGAGCTTGACTTTGTTGTTCATGCCATTGGCTGGGCAGACAAGCAGTTCCTGCGCGGGCGCTATGTGGACACCCCCCGTGCCGCATTCCTGACCGCGCTGGATATTTCGTGCTACTCCTTCACGGCAGTTGCACGCCGTGCCGCAGGGCTGATGAAGAACGGCGGCTCGCTGCTGACGCTCAGCTATCTGGGTGCGGAGCGTGTTATGCCGCATTACAACGTTATGGGTGTGGCCAAGGCAGCGCTTGAGGCTTCCGTGCGTTACATGGCTGCGGATCTCGGGTCGGATGGTATTCGCGTGAATGCTGTTTCCGCCGGGCCGGTTAAAACGCTTGCCGCCAGCGGTATTGGGGACTTCCGGTATATTCTGAAGTGGAACCAGTACAACGCACCGCTCGAGCGTAATGTGATGCTTGAAGAAGTGGGCGGGGCAGGGCTTTATATGCTCTCCGACCTGTCCCGCGGTGTTACGGGTGAGGTGCACCATGTGGACTGTGGTTATAATATTGTAGGCATGAAAAACCCGACCGCTCCCGATATTTCTGTTGCTGGAGACTAAACACAGCCGTGTCCTACAATACTTTCGGGCATATGTTCCGGGTTACAACGTGGGGCGAAAGCCATGGCCCCGCGATTGGCTGTGTTATTGATGGTTGCCCACCACGCATTGCATTGAGCGAAGCTGATATTCAGCCTTTTCTCGACCGCAGGCGGCCTGGGCAGTCGGCTTTTACCACGCAGCGGCAGGAGCCTGACCAGGTTCGTATTCTGTCCGGTGTGTTTGAAGGGCAGACAACGGGGACCCCCATCTCCCTGATGATCGAAAACACGGACCAGCGTTCGCGCGATTATGGGGATATCGCCCAGACCTATCGCCCCGGCCACGCAGACCTTGTTTATGACCTGAAATACGGTATCCGCGATTATCGTGGTGGTGGCCGCTCTTCCGCGCGGGAGACGGCTTGCCGCGTTGCTGCGGGGGCTGTTGCCCGCAAGGTGCTGGGGGATGGCGTGCGTGTACGCGGGGCTTTGGTCCAGCTTGGCCCCAAGGATATTGACCGCACCCGCTGGGACTGGGCGGAGGTGGAGCGTAACCCCTTCTTTGCTCCCGACCCCGGAGTGGTGGAAGACTGGGCGGCGTATCTGGCAGCCATCCGCAAGGATGGCTCATCCATTGGTGCCGTGATCGAGATTGTGGCCGAAGGTGTGCCTGCCGGACTGGGTGCCCCCATTTACGGCAAGCTTGATGCGGATATTGCCGCAGCGTTCATGAGCATTAACGCCGTTAAAGGGGTGGAAATAGGCGATGGTTTTGCCTCTGCCTCCCTAACGGGGCCAGAAAATGCCGATGCCCTGTTCATGCGCAACGGCACGCTGGAGTTTGGCTCCAACCATGCCGGGGGCGTGCTGGGGGGTATTTCCAGCGGTCAGCCCGTAGTGGCCCGCTTTGCCGTCAAACCCACCAGTTCCATGCTAACCCCCGTGCCCTCCATTACCAGAGATGGGGTGGAAACACAGGTTATTACCAAAGGCCGGCATGATCCGTGCGTGGGTATTCGGGCTGTTCCCGTGGGGGAAGCCATGATGGCCTGCGTGCTTGCGGACCATCTGCTCCGCCACCGTGGGCAGGTAGGGGGCTAACGCCTCCTACCCGATCAGGGTGGCATCCAGCGTAATGGGTGCCCTGAAGAGCTTGGAAACAGGGCAGCCTTCCTTGGCTTTGTTGGCCAGCTCTGCAAATTGCTGCTGTGTTGCGTTGGGCACTTTGGCCTTGAGGGTCAGGGCGATGGACGTAATTTCAAAGCCCCCATCCTTTTTGCTCAGGCTGACGTCTGCCTGAGTATCAATGCTGGTGGCAGTGAGCCCCGCATCCCCCAGAATGAGCGACAGGGCCATGGAAAAACAGGCCGCATGGGCAGCGCCCAGAAGTTCTTCAGGGTTTGTGCCGGGTTGCCCTTCAAAGCGGGTATTAAAACCGTAAGGCTGCTGGTTTAGCGCACCACTCTGGGTGGAAACGGTACCCTTACCGGTTTTGATTGCACCTTCCCAATGGGCGCTACCATGTTTGATAATGCTGCTCATATGCGCTGTATCCGTCTTTATGTTCGCCTGAGTGGTGGTGCAGGCATCGTATTGCACGAACGCCGGGGCGGTAGATAAAGTTCATGCATGGCTGCCTGCTCTCGCAGAGATGAAAAGGCGTTTTGGGCGGAATGTGCCTATACTGCATTTAACAATATGGCTGTGAACGCTCTGTAAAGCCTTGCAAGCAGGGAGGAGTAGGGGCATTCCGGCTTATTATCTTTGGCCCCGTTTCCATGCGCAGACGCGGCGGCGGGCGAGGCTGATAACGCGGAGACCATAATGAGTTCCACCACGACCGATACCGCTTCTTCTGTTGATGTTGTTCTGATCGGCGGCGGCGTCATGAGCGCTACGCTTGGGACATTGCTGCGTCAGCTCCAGCCGGAATGGAGCATCAGCGTTTTTGAGCGTCTGGGCAGCGTTGCGGAAGAAAGCTCCAACGCGTGGAATAATGCAGGGACCGGCCATTCCGCTCTGTGCGAACTGAATTACACCCCGCAGGGGGCCGATGGCACGGTGGATATTTCCAAGGCCGTGGGGGTAAACGAACAGTTCCAGATTTCCCGCCAGTTCTGGTCCTATCTGGTAGAACGCCAGATTATTGTTTCCGCCAAAAACTTTTTAACGCCCGTCCCGCATATGAGCTTTGTATGGGGTGAGGACAACGTAGCCTTCCTGCGCAAACGCTACGAGGTACTTTCCCAGCATCCGCTGTTCTCCGGTATGGAATACACGGAAGATACGGCCCAGATCACACAGTGGGCACCGCTGATCATGCGGGACCGCCCTGCCGGGCAGAAGCTGGCTCTGACCCGTAGCCTCAAGGGGACGGATGTCAACTTTGGTGCATTGACCCGCCTGCTGTTTACCTACCTTGCCAGCACCCCGGCCTGCACGCTGCATACGCAGCACGAAGTAAGCGACATTACCCGCAATGGCAGTGATGGCTGGCGGCTGAAAATACGTGACCTGCGACAAAATACCCAGCGTGAGGTCAATGCCCGCTTTGTCTTTATCGGCAGTGGCGGGGGAGCCCTTTCCCTGCTGCAAAAAACAGGCATACCCGAAGCGCGTGGCATTGGTGGTTTTCCGGTCAGTGGGCAGTTCCTGCGCTGCACCAACCCGGACCTGATCGCCCAGCACCATGCCAAGATTTATGGCAAGGCATCGGTCGGCGCCCCACCCATGTCCGTGCCGCACCTTGATACACGCATGATTGACGGCAATCCGGCGCTGCTATTTGGCCCGTATGCTGGCTTTTCCACACGCTTTTTGAAGCAGGGCTCCCTTATGGATCTGCCGCTCTCGGTGCGGGCGGATAATATTGGCCCCATGCTGGCCGTTGCGCGGGATAACTGGGCCCTGACCAAATACCTGATCGAGCAGGTCATGCAGACACAGGGGGCGCGGATTAAAGCCTTGCAGGACTTTATTCCCAACGCGCAGGCCAAGGACTGGGAACTGGTTGTTGCAGGCCAGCGGGTGCAGATTATCAAAAAGGACGCTGCCAAAGGCGGTGTTCTGCAATTTGGTACAGAAGTCATTGCCAGCGAGGACGGCTCCGTTGCCGCATTGCTGGGGGCATCTCCGGGCGCATCCACTGCGGCCCCGATCATGCTGAATGTTCTGCAAAAATGCTTCCCCACCAAAATGCCGGAATGGACGGATAAGCTGCGCGAGATCATCCCCTCATTCGGGCAGAAACTCTCCCGGCATCCCGACATGTGTGAGGAAATTTTTGATAAGACAACGCAGGTGCTTGGCCTGACCCAGTAAACTGCGCCCATCCCCCGCATGCTGTTTCTGTGGGGGATGGAGAGCTTAAAAGCTGCGGTGTTAGTCGGCTATGCTCATATCCGCCCGGTTCCACCAGTTCTGCTGTAAGCTGGTGTGGGGGATAAAGTCAGCCGGGTTGCCTGCAAAGCTGACTGTGTTGGTGGGTGTTTCCTCAATACTGAGTTCCGAGCAGCGTAAAACGCCTCCTTCAGCCAGCAGGAAGGCGTTGATCTTGGCCATGAGCAGGCAAACCATCAACTCGGTGGTCGGGTCTCCGGGGGTCACCACAATACGTGCAGCGCGTGCGGGCTCATGTGCTTTAAACCACGCCAGAAGCGGGTCGTCCCCGGCAAGCTGGAGCGCGTGGTCCAGTCGTTCATCCACAAAGCGGTGCCAGGTCTGCTTGGCTTTTTGAAAAGAGACAGGCATGTTCCCGCGCCCATCCAACCGGGCGGGGCCGGTGGGTTCAAGCCTTACGGTGACAAATTCGTTGTGACCATGGGGCAGGGCGCAGCTTTCGCTGGCACCGTGAATAAGACGGTGGCCCATGGCGAAGCGGCGTGTAAAAACAAGGTCAGGCATGTTGGTCTTCTGCTATGTAAGCTTCCCATCCTGCGCGGCGGAGCTGGCAGGCGGGGCAGGTACCACAGCCATACCCCCATGCGTGGCGCACGGTACGGTCCCCCATGTAGCAGGTATGGCTCTCATGGTTGATGAGTGTCACCAGAGGTTCCCCGCCCAGTTCGTCTGCTAACGTCCAGGTTTCGGCCTTGTCAAGCCACATCAGGGGTGTGTGCAGGACGTAGCGGCTGTCCATACCCAGATTAAGGGCAACCTGCAGGGCCTTTATGGTGTCATCGCGGCAGTCGGGGTAGCCGGAATAATCAGTTTCGCACACACCGGTTACAATGTGGCGCATGCTCCTGCGGGCTGCGAGAGCCGCAGAAAACGTTAAAAAGATCAGGTTACGGCCGGGCACAAATGTATTGGGCAGGCCGTTCTGGGTCATGGCAATTTCGGCATCGCGTGTGAGCGCCGTATCGGAAATATCATTCAGGGCATGCAGGGGGAGCGTATGGTCTGGCCCCAGGCGCTCCTTCCATTGCGGGTTCAGGGCTGCAAGGCCTTCGCGTATGCTCTGGCGGCATTCCAGTTCAATGGCGTGGCGCTGGCCGTAATCAAAGCCCACGGTTTCCACATGTTTGAAGCGCGCCAGAGCCCACGCCAGACAGGTTGCGGAATCCTGCCCGCCGGAAAAAAGCACAAGGGCGGATTCGGTCTGTTCCTTGGAGGACAGGGGCATGATCAGGGTATTCCCGTCAGCTTGTGGGTTTGCAGGGATAATGCCCATCTGGGGTTTTGCAGGCAGTAGGCAATAGCGGCCTGCGTATTGGCTGCCTGCTCCGGGCCATCCATGGGCTGGAGCCAGAAATTGGCAAAATCCAACCCAGCCAGATCCGCCGGATCAAGCCCGGGCTGGGGGTAAACCAGCTTGAGTTCGGCCCCGCTGGTTTGTGCAAGTGGTGCGCCCGCCTTGGGGCTGATGCACAGCCAGTCGATCCCTTCAGGGGCCAGCATGGTGCCGTTACTTTCCACCGCAATTGCAAAGCCTTTGTCGTGCATGGCGGCAATAAGCGGGGCATCAAGCTGGAGCAGCGGTTCTCCCCCGGTAAATACCACAAGGGGGCGCCCGGGAGAGGCGGATGCAGGCCAGAACCCGGCAATGCGTGCGGCCAGTTCTGCTGCATTGTGGAACCGGCCGCCCCCGGTCCCATTGGTGCCAATAAAGTCCGTATCGCAAAACTGGCAAATGGCCTGAGCCCGGTCTTCTTCCCGGCCGGACCACAGGTTGCAGCCAGTAAAGCGGCAGAACACGGCCACGCGCCCTGCCTGCCCGCCTTCACCTTGCAGGGTAAGAAAGATTTCCTTGACCGAGTAAACCATTTGTAAAGTCTTACAGGCCAATCCCGATCGTATGCATGCCCAGGCTGTCCAGCAGGGCACGGTCACGCTGTGCCTGCGGGTTGGGGGTGGTCAGCAGCCGTTCGCCATAGAAAATGGAGTTGGCGCCGGCCAGAAAACACAGGGTCTGTGTTTCATCATTCATGTTCTCACGCCCTGCGGCAAGGCGTACGCGGCTTTTGGGCATGGTAATGCGGGCTGCCGCGATCATGCGCACAAAGTCCAGAGGCCGGACTTCATCTGCCTTGGCAAGCGGGGTGCCTTCCACGCGGACCAGCAGATTGATGGGTACGCTTTCGGGGTGGGCGGGCATGTTGGCAAGTGCGGCAATCAGGCCCGCGCGGTCCGTCTCGTTCTCGCCCATGCCGACAATGCCGCCACAGCAGACATTGATCCCTGCATCGCGCACATTGGAGAGAGTATCCAGCCGTTCCTGATAAGTGCGGGTGGTGATGATCTGGCCATAATATTCGGGCGAGGTGTCGATATTATGGTTGTAAAAATCCAGACCAGCCTGCTTGAGCCGCTGGGCCTGGGAATCATCAAGCATTCCAAGCGTTACGCAGGTTTCCATCCCCAGTTCTTTAACGCCTTCAATCATGGCGCAGACTGTTTCCATGTCCCGTTCTTTGGGGGTTCGCCATGCCGCGCCCATGCAAAAGCGGCTGGCCCCTGCGGCCTTGGCTTTTTTTGCTTCGGCCAGCACGTTTTCAATGGCCATAAGCTTTTCAGCTTTTACGCCATCTTCGTGCAGGGCGCTCTGGGGGCAATAGGCGCAATCTTCCGGGCAGCCACCTGTCTTGATCGACAGAAGGGTGGAGATCTGTATCTCAGTCGGATCAAATGTCGCACGGTGTATGGCTTGTGCCTGAAACATCAGTTCCGGGAACGGGAGGTCAAGCAGCGCCTGCACTTCGGCAACGCTCCAGTCATGGCGGATGTCCATTGCTGGAGTGGCAGGGCGGGAAAAGGAGGGCGAACCATCAGGCATGGAATGTGAACCGAACCAGATATGCTAGAGGGAAGTGCAATGCAGCATATCGTGTTTGTACCGTCAAAGCCAGTTTTTAGCAGAGAGGCAAAAGGTGCCCGTATGCGCGCCCCATCTTCACACTTCACAACAGGCACAAAGTGCTTCCATAGTGGCGCCAAGTTCGTTTGAATACAAAACCCAAGGGTGAACAAGATGACAAAAAAGAACTCGGTTGTAGGGCTGGTGCTGGCCGTGGGTGCGCTGGGAACGCTGGGTGCGTGTGAACAACATTACCCGCAGGAGCGCTCGGGCCGTGGGGTCGGGCTTTTGCGCATGCCTAACCCGGCCTCTGTTTACTGCGTGAAAAAAGGCGGTGAACTGAAGATGGAAATGACCGACAAAGGGCAGGTCGGTTACTGCCACCTGCCAGATGGCCGCGTGATTGAGGAATGGGTTCTGTTCCGGCAGGATAATCCGCGTCAGGGTAACTGATTAAGGTTTAAGGCAGATGTCCCGCCCTCCGTTCCCACCGTTTGATGCCATAAGTGCTGCATCCAAGGCCCGCATGGCCGAAGATGCATGGAACTCTCAGGAGCCGGAAAAAGTGGCTCTGGCTTACACACCGCAGAGCATATGGCGCAACCGGACCGACTTTGTGCATGGCCGGGCAGAAATTATTGCTTTTCTGGCCCGTAAATGGACGGAGGAACTGGATTACAGGCTGATCAAGGAGGTCTGGGCCTTCAAGGATAACCGTATTGCCGTGCGTTTTGCCTATGAATGGCATAACGCGGCGGGGCAGTGGTTTCGGTCTTATGGCAATGAAAACTGGGAGTTTGATGCCGCCGGACTGATGCAGAACCGGCATGCCTCCATTAACGATCTGGCCATTGCCAGTGCGGACCGCCTGTTCCTCTGGCCCAAAGGCCGTAGGCCGGACGGGCATCCCGGCCTGAGCGAACTGGGGCTGTAGGCCGTAAGGCAGTGTAAATATTTCGGTCAGGCTTATGCTCCAAACAGAAGCCTGACCAGAATCAGGCTGGCCCCGACCAGCCCGAGCAGAGAAAAAAATACGCTCAGGGCTAGTCGCCTGCCCGCGTGCAGTGCAGACCGTAACTCCACGCTCAGGCCCAGTGCTGCCATGGCCATGGTGGTCAGGCAGGTGGCGGTAGTGCTCAGGGGCGCGAGTACTGCATCTGGTACCAGATTGCAGGAACGGGCGGTCATCATGGCGGCAAAGCCGGTAATATACCAAGGCACCAGCCGGGGAATGGAGGCTCCATGCGTGGTGGCCTGCCGGGTCTGGCTTGGTTTTGCACAAAACACAGCGAGGGCAAGGCAGACCGGCCCCAGCATGAGCACACGCATAAGCTTGACCAGTGTGCCAACATGGAGTGCCGTCTGGCCAAAAGGCGCTGCTGCGGCAACAACCTGTGGCACAGCGTAAACGGTTAACCCAGCCAGAACGCCCTGTGCATTGGGGCTGCCCAGCAAGGCTGGTGCCAGCAACGGCAGGCCCAATACCACCACCAGCCCGCCTGCGGCGGTAAAGGCAATGGTGGTGCCTATATCCTCCTCCTTTGCGCCAATAACGGGGGCTGCGGCCATTATGGCGGAGTTTCCACAAATGGCGTTACCGCAGGCAACCAGCAGGAGCTGATGTGTGGGCAACCCCATTGCGCGGCCAATGAGCAGCGTAAAAACCACGCTGAATAAGACAATCCCCATTACTCCCAAAAGCAGCGCGGGACCGGCGGAAAAAACGGCATGCAGGCTGAAGGACGCGCCCAGACAGACAATAGCTACGTTTAGTAGAGGTCTGGCGCATAGTCTGATCCCCCCTGTCCATATGGGGCCGGGCGTTTTGATTGCTCTGATCAATACCCCGAGCAAAAGAGCCAGATTAAGGCTTTCCAGCCAGGCTTTGCCCAGCAGATATGTTTCCGCTGCTTCAAGACATATGGCCAGCCCCGAAACCAGCAGGCAGAGCAGAACACCCGGCCCGGATGCGCGTAAGAAACTAATAAGCTTGAGGGGACGCATACAGTTGGGGGCGGGGTGTGCTGTCATGGTGTTTTTCCTTCTGTCCACCAGAACTTTAGGAAAAACCCAATCCATCAATCCAACTCATAGTTTTTGTTATTCTGATCGTAAATAATGATTGGTTATGTTAGGCAATACGGCATGACACTGGAGCAACTCCGTATTTTTGTGGCGGTAGCCGAGCGGGAGCACGTTACGGCTGCCAGCCGTGCCTTGCACGTGACGCAGTCAGCCGTATCCGCCGCCATTGCAGCATTGGAAGAGCGCCATGGTGTCAAGCTGTTCCACCGGGTGGGGCGTGGAATAGCGCTGACAGAAGCCGGGCGTCTGTTTCTGCCCGAAGCCCGTGCGGTTCTGGCCCGCGCTACTATGGCGCAAGCCGTGCTGGAGGAGGTGGGCGGGCTTAAACGGGGCAAACTGCGCCTTGTAGCCAGCCAGACCATTGCTGCTTACTGGTTGCCGCCCATTCTGGTCACATTCCGTCGGCTTTACCCCGATATTGAGGTGGAACTGGCAATCAGTAACACTCTGGACGCCGCAGCCCGTGTGCGGGATGGAGACGCGGAACTTGGAGTTGTTGAAGGTCTGGTGGACGACCCCGCTCTGGCGCAATGGCCAATAGGGGAAGACCACCTGACAATTATTCAGGCTGATGCGGAGCTTCCCCACAAAATCAGTCGGGACTGGCTTTGCGCCGCGCAGTGGGTCATGCGGGAGGAGGGATCTGGCACCCGTGCGGCATTGGAGGACTACCTCGCACAGTTCGGGGTTGCGCCGCAGGATATGACCATAAGCCTCGTTCTTCCCTCGAACGAAGCAGTCCGTACAGCCATAGAAGCCGGGGCAGGGATAGGGGCGTTGTCCTCGCTGGTTGTCGCGCCTGCGTTGCTGGCGGGCACGCTCCATGCTGTGCCGCAGGACGTGAAACCCCGCTCATTTTACGGTCTGCGGCATAAGGAGCGTTACCGGAGCCGTGCCGCAGATGCTTTGCTGGACCTTATCAAGCAGCAGCACGCAATGGAATGACTGCTGTAGGCAGGGGTGTTTTTAGGCGAAATCTGTCGCCAGAACCTGTTTTGGGGCATAACGGTGGGGACATATCTGTGCTAGGTAAGCGTCGTCTCCAACTACCCCGCGTATGCGCATTGCGGGCGATGAAACCGGAAAATTGAAGATGACAGTTCTGCCGACTTTCAGTGACGTGGTTGCGGCTTCGGCCCGGATCAAAGGGCAGGCTCATCGCACACCAGTTCTGAGGTCACGCTACCTGAATGCGCTGAGCGGTGTTGAACTGTTCTTCAAGGCTGAGAATTTCCAGCGGGTTGGGGCCTTCAAGTTTCGGGGGGCCACAAACGCGATTTTGGCTCTACCCGAAGATGTGCGGCAGAAAGGCATTATTGCGTTTTCGTCTGGCAACCATGCTCAGGCCATAGCCTGCGCCGCGCGTGAGGCCGGAGTGCCTGCCGTAATTGTCATGCCCGAAGATGCCCCCGCCGTAAAACTGGCCGCAACGCGGGGCTACGGCGCGGAGGTTGTGACCTATGACCGCTATTCCCAGGACCGGGAAGAAATTGCGGCACGCCTTGTGGCCGAACGGGGTGGAACGCTGCTGCCATCTTTCAATCACCCGGACATTATTGCCGGGCAGGGCACGGCAGCACTGGAACTTATGGAGGAAACAGGACCGCTGGATGCCTTGTTCGTGCCTGTTGGGGGCGGTGGTCTGGCCTCGGGCTGCGCGCTTGTCGCGCATGAAGTGGCACCCGATTGTGCGGTAATAGGGGTGGAGCCTGCAGCGGGGGATGATGCCCGGCAATCCATGGCTGCGGGGCATATCGTAAAAATTGCCGCACCGCGTACAATTGCGGATGGCGCGCAAACAACAAGCGTGGGTGACATAACATTTGCACTCATGCAGCGCTATGTCCGCGACATTGTGACGGTAGATGATGCCGCTTTGGCCGCCACCATGCGCCTGCTGGCAGAGCGGATGAAAATCATAGTGGAACCCACTGGCTGCCTTGCTCCGGCAGCGGCCCTTGCAGCAGCCCCGCAATGGCAGGGGCGGCGTGTGGGTGTGCTTGTGTCGGGCGGGAACATCGATATTACCCGATTTGCCCAGCTTGTAGGTTAAGAGCCATGGACATAGAACTTGAGCCATGGTTAAGGCCATGCACCACAATAGTATTATCGCATCACACCGATGACGATATTCTTGATATGTTCCCGCGCCTGAAAAACCTTGGTGCGAGTGCATTTGGTGAAGATGCCGATACTTTTGGTGAAACGCTGTACGATGTTATTCACGATGAACCGTACACGCGGGATCTGACGTTTAAAGTTCAGACAGTTCACGAATTAAAGACATTGCTGGCATACAGCAAAGAGGACTTGCAGCGGGTCAGTTCGGTTGTGCTGGGTATAGACCCGACAGCTAAGGTTACAGATCCGCCTGACTGGGGTGATTTGCCCAACCTGTGGGCATTCTGGTGTGCGGTCCTGTTTAGTTTCCAGAATGATCCTGAAGTGGAAGCGGGAAAAGAGATTGATCTGGAACCGCTCAACCACTTGGGGGCGGGTGGTTATGTGCTGTCCAACCATGTTGCTCTGACGGATGAGCGCATCGCATATCGCTTTACCGTGGAAAAACGACCGGCTGTCTCATGCTTCGCATCGGCAAAAGAAGCGGAGGATGTGATTGGCCGGGTGCTCCACGAAAACGGCCATAAGATTGATCATTGGCTCAAGACCGCGAGAAAGGGAGCCAAGCTGGAGGTCGAAGGGCGCGTCTCGGAAGAAGGGGCGTTTATTGTCCGTGCCACAGACCGGGAGCGCAGGCGCGCACGATCCATACAAATTGTTATCGTCAATGAAGTATTGAACGGACTGGTCTATTATATCCACACGTTTAGGCTTTATTAAGTCTGGTATTTTCCTGTTTTGCAGGTGTTTGAGGCTGATGTGGTCAAAGGATATTGAAAGCCTGAACCACATTGGAAACTCAGGACAGGAAGATGCGGAGCAATCCCATGGGATGGGTAATCCTGCACGCATTTTGAATCTGCTTCTCAAGATAAACTGTGGCGAAAAAATCAGCCCTAACGAGGGGAGGAGGGGCATCAGTGCGGGAGGGGGCTGTGGATCTGGTCTTTTTGTTCCATTTTGGGCAATCGCAACCTCGCAATTCCAGCAGCTTATGCCTGTGATGACTTTCCGGTGCAGGATGATGCGGAGTGAGGCTATGGCAGGAAGGATATTTCCGCCCTGCAAAATGGGATTGTCCAATTTTGTGCGCGCAGCCAAATGTCGCATAAGATATATTATGCCAACAAAAATGGGTGCGCAAATGGGATGCTGCGGATCGTTTGTGGTGTTCATGTATGCGCATCAGATGGGCCTGAAAACCCGGAATTTGGCGTCGAGTATCCTGTCTTTTAGCTTAACTCTACCCTGATAAGTGATCGTTCCGATGGATTGAGAGGCATTCAGTGGTTGTTGGCGGTGTTCTGGCCGAGATTTGGCCATATCAAGCGCCCAGACAATGCCCTCGCCCTTGCTGGTGAATAAGCCGTGGTTGCAAGTTGATGGTGCGTTGTCTGGTTAGCGTCCCGGAGCGGGCTTGGAGCAAAAATTGCACAAAATAAAATAGTGCAATGTGGTGCGTGATGGGGAGGATTGTCTATTTTTATATGTTGTTTTTGCGGAAATATATCTATAAGGAGTAGTTATATAAGGTTCTGTCATTCACTGTGATGGGTTGTGGATATTTTGTCTTCTGACAATACAGGTGTTATCGAGCAGTTGCGTGCCGTGCAGGATGACCCCGTTCGTCTGCTGCGCACGGCCCATGCTCTGCTGGGTGACCGGCTGGCGGTTATGTCGTCCTTTGGCGCGGAATCCGCCCTGCTGCTCGCCTTTGTAGCGGAGGCTGAACGCGACATGAAGGTGCTGTTCCTTAATACGGGCAAGCACTTCCCCCAGACACTCGCATACCGGCGCGAACTGGCCGATGTGTTGGGGTTGAGTAATGTTGAGGATATTGGCCCGTCCCCCGAACAGGTCAGCGATCGTGACCCAACGGGAGAGCTCTGGGCCTTTGACCCCGATGCCTGCTGCAAACTGCGCAAGGTAGAGCCGCTGAATGTTGCCTCCTTGCCGTACGACGTGCTGGTAACCGGCCGCAAGCGTGGGCAAGCCGCCACACGCGCGGCAATGGAGATTGTGGAAGAACGTGGCGATGGCCAGATCCGCATTAATCCGCTGGCCTTCTGGAGTGCGCAGGATATTGCTGCAGAAATGCAGCGCCGCGCCTTGCCACCGCACCCGCTGGTGGCCGAGGGATATTTATCCATTGGGTGTGCGCCATGCACGCGTCCGGTGGATGGGCATGAAGATGCCCGGTCAGGCCGCTGGTCTGGCCTGAACAAAACCGAATGTGGGATTCACGTCGTAGGATAACCTGCCGTACCGCATTCTAAAACATCAGCCTTACCCGTTAAAACTACAGGGTCGTGGAACATGGATCATCTTGATCAACTGGAAGCTCAGAGCGTTTTTATTCTGCGGGAGGCTTATCGTAAGCTAAAGCCGCTTGCCATGCTGTGGTCATTGGGGAAGGACTCCAATGTTATGGTCTGGCTGGCCAAAAAGGCGTTCCTCGGGCGCGTCCCCTTCCCTGTCATGCATGTGGATACGGGTAAAAAATTCCCCGAAATGTACCAGTTCCGGGACGAATATACCAAAAAATGGGAACTGGACCTGCTTCTGGGTGACTGCCCGCCGGTAGAGGAAATGGACCCCTCCCTGCCGCCTGCTGCCCGTTCTGCTGCCCGCAAGACCGCTGGCCTTGCCGCCATGATCGAAAAGCACAAATTGCAGGGTGTTATTGCCGGTATCCGCCGTGATGAGCAGGGTACCCGTGCGAAGGAACGCGTGTTCAGCCCGCGTGGTGCAAGCCATAAATGGGATATTCGCAACCAGCCGCCCGAATTCTGGGACCAGTATGCCACCCCGCACGAGGAAGGCATGCATATCCGCGTGCATCCGCTCCTATCCTGGCGCGAGATTGACATCTGGCGTTACATCGAGCGTGAAGGCATTCCGCTGGTTGACCTGTATTTTGCCAAAAACGGCAAGCGTTACCGCTCTCTGGGCGATGCGGACATTACCTCCCCCGTGGAAAGCAATGCCGCAACTCTGGCAGAAGTTATTGCAGAGCTGGAAACAACCAAAACGTCTGAGCGTTCGGGCCGGGCCATGGATCATGAATCCGAAGATGCCTTTGAACGCCTGCGCGTCGCTGGTTATCTCTGATAGAGCGTGGATCGGAAAAAACGAAAATGAGTGATACGATTTCTTCCTCTCAGGATGCCGCAACCCCTATCGTTATCGTGGGGCATGTTGACCACGGCAAATCCACGCTTATCGGGCGTCTTTTGCATGACACGGATAACCTGCAGGACGGCAAGGTTGCCCAGATCATTGAATCCTCCAAAAAGCGCGGCCTGAAGATTGAATGGAGCTTCCTGCTCGATTCCTTGCAGATCGAGCGTGATCAGGGCGTTACGGTTGATTCCACGCGCATTCCCTTCCGGCTTGGTTCGCGCGAATACGTTATTGTGGATGCTCCCGGCCACCGCCAGTTCCTGCGGAACATGATTACCGGTGCGGCCGATGCAGAGGCCGCCGTGCTGGTGGTGGATGCCGTGGAAGGTGCACGTGAGCAGACCCGCCGCCACGCCATGCTGCTGCACCTGATCGGGATCAGGCATGTTATTGTTCTGCTCAACAAGGTGGACCTGCTTGAGTTCGATCAGGCCAAGGTTGAAGCTGTTGAGGTTTCGGTTAACGAACTTCTGGGCAAGCTGGGGCTGGAAGCCGCCTATTTTGTTCCCGCCTCCGCCCGGGATGGGGACAACATTGCCAGCCGCTCCGACCGCATGCCCTGGTACAACGGCCCAACCCTGACCGAAGCACTGGCACGCGTGCCCACGCCCGCTTCCCGCTCGGAACTGGCGCTGCGCCTGCCCGTGCAGGACGTTTATCGCTTTGGGGATAAGCGTTACGTGGCTGGCCGTATTGAGCGCGGTCGGGTGCGTGTGGGTGATACGGTTGTTATTGGCACCCAGAAAACCCCTGCCCGCATTGCCTCGATTGAAGGCTGGCACACTGCCCCGCATGTGAGTGCTTCGGCAGGCCAGTCCATTGCGGTTACGCTGGAGCCGGACGTTATTCCCGATCGGGGCGATCTGCTGCACCATGTGGATACCCCGCCCACTCAGGCATCACGCGTGCGGACCCGTCTGTTCTGGCTGCGGCAGGAGCCTTTGCGTGTGGGCGAGAGCTTCCGCCTGCGGCTGGCCACGGCCGAACATGCGGTGACCGTGACCAGCATTGAGTCTGTTGTTAATCTGGACGACCTGACCATGCACCCCGGCACGGAAGTGCCACCCGAAGGCTTTGCTGAAATCACGCTTGCCGCAGCAGAGAACATTCAGTTCGATGCCTTTGCACCGGGCACGCCGGACGGGCGTGGTGTTCTGGTGGACCTGCAGCAGCGTATTGTAGGGGGGGCTCCCCTTATTGGCCCGGCAGAAATTGCCGTGGGCGATAAAGCCATTCACCCAAGTGCCAGTGCTGTGACCACGCAGGACCGCCAGCGCGTTAAGGGCCACAAAGGCAGTGTGTTCTGGCTTACCGGGCTGTCGGGTGCGGGTAAAAGCACGCTGGCACGGGCTGCAGAAAATGCTCTGTTTGCCGCAGGTGTGGACGTAAGCGTGCTGGACGGGGACACGCTGCGTGCAGGGCTGTGCAAGGACCTTGGCTTTACCGAAGCCGACCGGACCGAAAACGTGCGCCGTGCGGCAGAGGTCGCGCGTATTCTGCGCGATGCCGGGCAGGTGGTGCTGGTTGCCCTGATTTCCCCCCTGCGCTCGGACCGCGAGCTGGCTCGCCAGATTATTGGTGAAGGGTTTGAGGAAGTGTTTGTGGATGCCGATCTGGGCACCTGCGAACAGCGTGACCCCAAAGGCCTGTATGCTGCGGCCCGTGCAGGGAAAATTAGCGGCTTTACGGGCATTGATGCTCCGTATGAAGCCCCACAGGCCCCTGCCCTGCGTGTGGCAACCGGCAATGGGAGCGTGGAAAAAGCGGTCTCCCAGCTTGTTTCCTTCGTGGAAGGCAGTGTGCGTTCCGGTGGTAGTGCCCGCGCACGGTCCTGATATTAAAGCAAGAATGGCCGCTGCGGCATAAAGGTCGTGGCGGCCACTTTTCAGGCGCTCTTGTTCGCCTGTAAGGTACGATTTTTAAAAGGTGGGCAGGCAGATATATGAGTGCCATGTCATGACTCTGTCGCGTCTTGCTTTTTTTAGGGCTGGCGGCTCTGCCCTGCCCGGCTACAGGCTGTCGCTCACGCTAACATTGGCGTGGACGGGCTTTTTCATCATCCTGCCCCTTTCTACCCTGCTGGTTTATCCGTGGCAGGGTGGCACCGGCTCCATGCTGTCTGCCTTGCATGACAGTCGCATGCTGGCGGCATTGTGGACGAGTTTTTCGTGCGCGGCTATTGCCGCAGCATGCAACATACCATGTGGGCTGCTGCTGGCCTGGGCTCTGGCGCGGGGTAACCTGCCGGGGCACCGTCTGGCAGATGCGCTGATCGACCTGCCGCTGGCCCTGCCTACGGCTGTTTCAGGCATTACGCTTGCAACGCTCTATGGGCCGCACGGGTGGCTGGGGTCCCTGCTGGCGGTTTTCGGGGTCAGTGTTTCCTATAACAAGGCTGGCATTGTGCTGGCGCTTATGTTCGTGGGGCTGCCCTTTGTGGTGCGTGCAGTGGAACCGGTCCTGCGCAACCTGCCGCAGGAACTTGAGGAAGCCGCACATCTGCTGGGGGCAAGGCCATGGCAGATTTTTGTGCGCATTATTGCCGCCCCCGTCTTGCCCGCGCTCATAACCGGGTTTGGTCTGGCTTTTGCCCGTGGCATTGGGGAATACGGGTCCGTTATTTTTATTGCGGGTAACCAGCCGTTTAAAAGCGAAATCGCACCTCTGCTGATCGTGGTCAGGTTGCAGGAGTTTGATTATCCGGGTGCTACCGCCATTGCCCTTGTGCTGTTGTGCGTCTCACTTCTTTCGCTCGCACTGATCGGTGGTGTGCGCCGTCGCTTTGCCGTGTGGAGTGAACCAGCATGACCCGTTATGTGGTATGGGCTGCAAGCTGGCTTTTTATTCTTGTCGTGCTTGTGACTCCCCCGGCACTGGTGTTGACCGAAGCGCTCAAGGATGGCGTTGGGGCCTCTCTGGCCACGTTGTCGGACCCCGATGCACAGGCTGCTATCTGGCTGACACTGCGCGTGAGTGTTGTGGCTGTTGTACTCAATACCCTCTTCGGTATTCTGGCAGCGTGGGTGCTGGTCAAGTTCCGCTTTCCGGGGCGGCAGTTCCTGCAAATTCTGGTGGAACTGCCGCTGAGCATTTCGCCCGTTGTTTCGGGGCTTGTCTGGTTGCTGCTGTTTGGTGCCCAAGGGTGGTTTGGGCCGCTGTTGGAGCGATGGAATATCCATATCGCTTTTGCCGTGCCGGGTATTATTCTGGCCACATTGTTTGTAACGCTGCCTTATGTCGTGCGCACGGTCATGCCGGTTATGGAGGTGCAGGGGCGTGATGCGGAGGAAGCCGCTGTTCTGGCGGGAGCCGGGTTCTGGCAGGTTCTGTGGCATGTCACCCTGCCGGGTGTACGCGGGGCTCTGCTTTCCGGCGTGTTGCTGACAACTGCCCGTGCTCTGGGGGAATTCGGGGCGGTATCAGTCGTGTCTGGCCATATACCGGGTGAGACGGAAACCATGCCGTTGCATATTGAAAATCTTTATAACGGCTACCAGTCAGTCGCGGCCTTTACCATGGCCGCTCTGCTGGCGCTTATGGCCATGAGTGCGGTTCTGCTCAGGTCCGCACCGGAATGGCTTGCAAGATTGCAGGAGAAAAAGGCGTGAGTATTGAGGTCTGCAATCTGGTTCGTCTGGTTCCGGGCGCGCGGCAGCCATTGCTGGATAACGTGTCTCTCAAAGTGCCCGATGGTGCGTTTGTTGCTCTGGTCGGGCCTTCGGGGGCTGGTAAAACAACCTTGCTGCGCGCCATAGCCGGGCTGGACAACTGCAGCAGTGGGTCCATCCTGCTGGATGATAGCCCCATGACCAGCGTAAAGGACCGTGCGGGCCGCATGGGGTTTGTGTTCCAGAACTATGCCCTGTTCCCGCATATGACGGTCGCGCGCAACATTGCCTTTGGGCTGGATGTGCAACCTCGTGCGGAGCGCCCTGCCCGCGCCCAGATTGCCCAGCGGGTGGAAGAACTGCTGGAACTGATGCAATTGCAGGGCATGGGGGGCAAGCACCCTGCCAAGCTGTCGGGTGGCCAGCGGCAGCGTGTGGCGCTCGCGCGCGCGCTAGCAACAGGGCCGCGCGTTCTGCTGCTGGACGAACCTTTTGGTGCGCTGGACCCCATTGTGCGCCGTTCTATCCGGACATGGCTGCGTGAACTGCACGATACGCTGGGCCTGACCACCATTCTGGTCACGCATGATCAGGAAGAAGCCCTTGAGGTGGCGGACCGTATTGTGGTCATGCAGTCCGGCAGAATTGTGCAGGATGCCTCCCCCATGGATCTGGATGAGCAGCCCGCGACTGAATTTGTGATGGAGTTTCTGGGGGAAGCCGTGTCTTTCCCCGGGGAAGTCCGGCATGGCCGCATGATCCCGGATGACGCGCTGGTCCTGCCTTTTGCCGTTCCCGAGGGTGTGACAGACGGCCCTGCCGTTGCCATGATCCGCCCGTATGAAATGAACATACAAAAGCCGGCCTCCGAACAGGATGTGCTGAGCATTTACGCAGCCCCCCGGGGTACGCGGAATGGCTACAGGCATTATACGCTCCAGCTTGGGGAGCGGGTTGTGCCGTTTTACCGCCCGGTGGATGAGGCCGATGTGCAGGTGCAGGGGGTCGCGCTGGACATCAGCCGTTCCCGCCTGTTCCGTCAGGGACTTTTGTGTGCATGATACGCGTCTGATGCGTGATATGTTGATAAAGACGAAAATTTATGTAATTTTCTGTCGTGGAATACGCGGAAAGGTATGAGCGTGGATCGCAGGAATAATCGTCGTGATACTGAAGGTTGTAGTGTTGTTACAGCTAACCGTCTGCTTGATGGCCGGATTGTCTGGCTGGATGCGCAGGGAAAATGGCAGTTGACCATTGGTCAGGCATGCCTGTTCCCCAATGATGGAATGGAAGACCTGCTACGTTCCCAAAATGCCCGTGCAGGGGCGGATAATGTGGTGGGGGTTTACGGTGTGCAGGTGGAAGAGACCGCGCACGGCCCGCGCCCCCGCACTACGCGCGAGCGTATCCGTGCCGCGGGCCCGAGTGTTCATGCTGAATTTACGCCCCTCTGGCAGCCCGCCCCCGCTGCTGCAAGTGGCTCCTGAATAAAACCCGACGGACCAAAACCATGCCCCACTCTCCCCAGCCCCCAGCAGACGTCGGCCGGTATGCGTATGACGCGGTTGACCGGACATTCCTCAAACAGCGGGTCGAACAGTTCCGTGATCAGGTGCAACGCCGGATTTCTGGCGCCCTGAGCGAAGATGAGTTCAAACCCCTGCGCCTGATGAACGGCCTTTACCTGCAACTGCATGCCTACATGCTGCGGGTGGCTATTCCCTACGGTATTGTCAGTGCCAACCAGATGCGCACGCTGGCTCATATTGCCCGGCGGTATGACCGGGATTACGGGCACTTTACCACGCGCCAGAATATCCAGTTCAACTGGATCCGGCTGGAAGATACGCCTGATATTCTGAATATTCTGGCTGACGCGGAAATGCACGCCATCCAGACCAGCGGGAACTGCATCCGCAACGTCACATCCGACCAGTTTGCCGGTGCTGCCCGTGATGAAGTTCTGGACCCGCGCGTACATGCGGAAATTCTGCGCCAGTGGTCCACCCTGCACCCCGAATTTACGTTTTTGCCGCGTAAATTCAAAATTGCCATTTCGGGCAGTGCGCAGGACCGTGTTGCCGCCCGTTTTCATGACATCGGGCTGCTCGCACGTAAGGGGGAAAATGGGCGCGCGGTATTCGAGGTCTATGTTGGCGGCGGTCTGGGGCGTACCCCGGTTATTGGCGTAAAACTGCGCGATGACCTGCCAGAAGAAGACCTGATCGCGTACCTGGAAGCTGTTCTGCGCGTCTATAATGCGTATGGGCGGCGCGATAACATTTACAAGGCCCGGATTAAAATCCTTGTGCAGGCTCTGGGCCTTGGCGCGTTCCGTGATGAGGTCAATGCCGAGTTCATGGCCATGGATCGCAGCCGGTACCGTTTGCAGCCCGAGGTCGTGGCTGCCATTCGCGCCCGCTTTGCTACTCCAGTGTTTGAGGATGCCTCTGCCGGTACTGCCCAGCTGGCAGCCCAGACCAAGGTGGACCCCGCCTTTGCCGCATGGGTAGGCACCAATACCCACCCGCACCAGCAGGACGGGTATTGCAGTGTAACCATTTCGTGCAAGCCTGCTGGCGGTATTCCGGGGGATGTTACATCTGCCCAGATGGACCTGCTGGCAGATCTGGCGGACCAGTACAGCTTCGGCGAACTGCGGATCACACACCTGCAGAACGTGGTGCTGGGGCATGTGCGCAAGGATAGCCTGTTCGCGCTGTGGCAGGTGCTAAGCGCCAATGGTCTGGGCACGGCCAATATCGGCATGATAACCGATATTATTGCCTGCCCGGGGCTGGATTACTGCGCACTGGCCAATGCCCGTTCCATCCCCATTGCCCAGAAGCTGAGCCAGCGCTTCTCCAACGCTGCCCTGCAGCAGGAAATTGGCGCGCTGCGGCTTAATATTTCAGGCTGCATCAATGCCTGCGGTCATCACCACGCCGGGCATATTGGTATTCTGGGTGTTGATAAACGTGGGGAAGAAGCGTTCCAGATCACTCTGGGCGGTAATAGCGGGGAAGATGCTTCCATCGGCCAGATTATTGGCTCGGCCATGTCTGAGGATGAAACGGTTGATGCAATTGCCAGAATTGTTGATACCTATCTGGTCCAGCGCAAGCCGGGCGAACGTTTTATTGAAACCTGCCGCCGCCTAGGCGCCGCGCCATTCAAGGACGCAGCTTATGCCACTGCTTGAGAACGGTCAGATTGTACAGGATGGATGGACGCTGGTTGAGGATGGCCAGCCCCTACCTGATGGCGACATTCTGCTGCCTCTTTCCCGGTTGTCCGAAGGGCTTGGGCGGAATGGCAAAGGGCGTCTGGGCATTGTGCTCAAGCCTGACGAGCGGGTGAGCGACCTAAAGGAAGCCCTGCCCCGCCTTGACCTTGTCAGCCTGAACTTTCCTATTTTCCGGGATGGACGGGCATTTACACAGGCCCGCTCCTTGCGCGAGCATCTGCATTTTGCCGGTGCCGTGCGTGTAACGGGGCATTTTCTGCCGGATCAGTATGAGTTCCTGCTCCGCTGTGGTGTTAGCCAGCTTGTTATTCCCGAGCAGAGCGATCTGGCGGTGTGGCAGCAGGCGCATGAGCGGATAACGGTTGCTTACCAGCCGTCCGTTCTGAACGAACGCCCGGAAGGATTTGCATTCAGGCGGTTCCTGACTCCCTGAGAGTATGGCTGTGCCACGGGTGTGGAAGAGTGCAAGCGGGCTTTTTCGATCCATTGTTGTGGGGGCCATCCGGGCCTACCTCGGGTTCGCATTGCGGACCACGCGATGGACCTTTAAAATTGACCCGCAATCCTACCTTTACCTGACCAGTCAGGAGGGGCGGACAGCCGTTGTGGCTTTCTGGCACGAGGTACTGCCCCTAACTCCCGCCCTGTGGTGGTGGGCTGAGCGCCAGAATCCCGCAGTGCATCTGCGGGTTCTGGTGAGCCGCAATAGCGATGGCCGGGTGATAGCCGATGTGGTTGCGCCGTGGCGGATCTGGTCCATAGCCGGTTCATCAAATACAAGAGGTAAAAGCAAGGGGGGCGCTGCGGCCATGCTACGTATGCGCGCCAGCCTGCTGCATGGCTGTCTGGTTGCCATTACCCCCGATGGGCCATGTGGGCCACGTAGGCAGACACAGCAGGGGGCCGAAGCGCTGGCGCGGCTGGTGGGCAAACCTGTTATTCCCATGGGGGCATCCTGCCGGGCCATACGGCTTAAATCATGGGATAAAATGTTTTTCCCCCTTCCCTTTGGGCGCGGTGTGTTTGTGAGTGGTGCACCTTTGTGGCCTACCCCGGATTGCCAGATGCAGGATCCGGCCTTTAACCTGCAAACCCACATGAACAACCTTATGGAGCAGGCTCAGGTGGAGCAGCAGCACGCAGCCGCCGGGCATATTGCTCTCCGGCCGCAGGTCACATGCCCTTCGCATATATGGAAAGGTGTGGGGGCGTTGCTGGCACCAGCTCTTCCGCTTTATCTGCGCTGGCGGCAGAGCAAGGGGAAGGAAGTTGCTGGGCGGGTGCGCGAAAAAATGGGTTTTGCCACCTGCCCTCGCCCGTCTGGCAAACTTTTGTGGTTTCATGCCGCCAGTGTGGGAGAGGCTTTGTCTATTCTGCCGCTGGTGCAGGCTTGTTTGCGGCAGAACGCACATATTACTGTACTGGTGACAACGGGCACGGTTACAGCCAGCACCATTGTGGCGCAGCGCTTTGCGCACGACCGGGTTGTGCACCAGTTCATGCCCTTGGATGTGCCAAGGTGGTGCCAGCGGTTTTTAAACCATTGGGCACCACAGGCCGCTGTTTTTACCGAGAGTGAGTTGTGGCCCACGGTACTGGGGGCATGCCACGCCCGTAACCTGCCTGTAGTGCTGGTCAACGGGCGGATGTCTGCATCGTCCTTCCGGTTCTGGCAGCGTGTGCCCGGTGTTGCGCAGCGCATGCTGGCCCCATTTGCATGGGTTTCTGCCCGGACGGAGGAGGATGCACAGCGCCTGCGGTCTTTGGGAGCGAACTCACAACTCTCTCCGGGAGACCTGAAAACCGCGGCTCCTCCTTTGCCTGTGGATGCTCAGGTTCTGGCCGATTTGCGGGTAGTTATAGGGGAACGCCCCGTATTTGTAGCCGCCTCCACCCATGCGGGGGAGGAGGAGGTCATAGCGCGTGCAGCACACATTATTCGCCAGACATACCCCAGCTTGCTGAGCATTATTGTGCCGCGTCACCCCGAGCGCGGGGCAGACATCGCATCCCGTTTAAACTCAGCGCCAAGGCGGGCGCAGAATGCCCTCCCCACAGAACGAGATGCTTTTTGGGTGTGTGATACGCTGGGCGAACTGGGACTATTCTTCAGGCTGGGGGATTGCACCTTTATTGGTAACAGCCTACCGGTCTGCCCCGGTGGAGGACATAACCCGTTTGAGCCCGCACGCCTTGGCTGTGCTGTAGTAACAGGCCCGCAGGTCCATAATTTTGAGGAGGCCTATCAGGCACTGCATGAGTGCGTGCAGGTTGTGCACGATGAGCAGTCTCTGGCCGCATGGGTTGTAAGGATGCTTTCCTGCCCTGAGGAGCGGGCTGTGCTGGCACAACAGGCACAGGCCGTGGCAACGGTTAACGCAACCCTGCCCGATGATCTGGCCCACCAGATTCTGGAACTCATATGGTAAGGCTGACCCCTCCTGCATTCTGGGGCAATCCTCAGGCCCGCTTCTGGCCCACGCTGCTCGCGCCCCTGGCTTGGGGTGTTGCGGGTATTGCGCGCCGCAGAATGCGCAGGCCGGGCTGGCAGGCTCCCGTGCCGGTCCTGTGCTGCGGCAATGTGAGTGTGGGGGGCGTGGGCAAAACCACGGTGGTTATTGATCTGGTGCAGCGCCTGAGCGCGCGGGGGCGTAACCCGCATGTGTTGACGCGTGGTTACGGTGGGCGTGAGGCCAATGGCATCCGGGTTAACCCTGCCCGGCACACTGCGCGGCAGGTGGGAGATGAGCCGTTATTGCTGGCGGAGTATTGCCCTGTCTGGGTTGGTGGGGACCGTAGTGTTACCGCACGCCATGCCGTGCAGGCCGGGGCAGATTGCCTGATTATGGATGATGGGTTTCAAAACCCGTCTTTGCAGAAAACCTTCTCGCTTCTGGTCATTGATGGGGCCGTGGGGTTTGGGAATGGGCGCATCCTCCCCGCAGGCCCACTGCGTGAGAGGGTCGGGGATGCTCTGGCCCGAGCCGATGCGCTGCTGGTGATAGGGGCGGACCAGACCGGAGCCGTTGAGCATACGGCTGCCCTGCCCGTTTTATGGGCTGATCTGGAACAGTGTGCTATTCCACCAAGCGTTGTGCACCGCCCATGTGTGGCGTTTGCGGGCATAGGCCGGCCGGAGAAGTTTTTTAAGGGTTTGCAAGGGGCTGGTTTAAGCCTTGCCCGCGCCCTTCCTTACCCCGACCATTACGCGTATAAACGGCGTGATATAGAGCGGCTTCTGGCATTGGCCAACGGGCTGGACGCACAACTTGTTACAACCCCCAAGGATGCCATGCGCCTGCCCCCCGATTTTCGTAAAAATGTGGCTGAGGTCGGTGTGCGGCTTGTCTGGCAGGACCCAACAGTGCCTGAACGCCTGCTGGATATGTTTCTGGCCGCCCCGGCATGAAGGCCCGGAGCATGGCCGTACGGTACCGGCTGGAAGCATGGGTAGCATTTGCGCTGCTGTGGCTGCTGGAGCGTTTGCGGCCTGACCATTCTTCCAGTCTGCTTGGCCTGTTTTGCCGTGCTCTTGGCCCGTGGCTTCCTACATCGCGGATTATCAGGCGTAATCTGGAACTGGCCATGCCGGAACTGGATCAACAGGACCACAAGCGCATTGTGCGCGGTGTGTGGGAAAATCTGGGCCGGACCATAGGCGAACTGCCGCATCTTTCTGCCTTGCAGGAGAACACTCCCGCAGGGCCGGGGTTTGAGGTGCGGGGAGCGGAACATCTGGCGCAGCAGGCGTTGCGGGGTGGGCCTGTTCTGTTTGTATCAGGCCATATTGGTAACTGGGAAATGCTGCCCCCTGCCGTGGCGCGGCATGGCACGCCTTTTGCATCGTTTTACCGTGCTGCGGCTAACCCGCTGGTTGATGCCCTGCTCCGTTCGCTGCGGAACAAAGCCATGGGCGATACGCCTGTTCCCCTTTTTGCCAAAGGGGCAAAGGGCGCTCGTGGAGCCTTGGCCTATGTGTCTGGCGGAGGGCGTGTGGGCATGCTGGTGGACCAGAAAATGAACGACGGGATTGAAGCCACATTTTTCAATCGCCCGAGCATGACAGCCCCAGCCCTTGCCGCCATGGCGTTACGTTACCGCTGCCCGGTTATTCCCGGTTATGTGGAACGTCTGGGGCCTGCCCGCTTGCGTATTGTTGTGGAAGCGCCTCTGGAACTCCCCGATACAGGGGATAAACGGCAGGATTTGCAGATACTGGTGCAGATGGTGAATAACCGCTTAGAAGAATGGATCCGTAAAAATCCATCAAGCTGGCTCTGGTTGCACAGGCGCTGGGCTAAAGAGCTGTACCGTTAAGAGGTATTGCCGCAAGGTCGTGCAGTTCGGGTGATTGCTGCCATAGATGGGCCGCCACAAAAGCTGTTTATAAAAATATCAGACATGCAAACGGATGGCGCATAAAGCGGGTCGCCCTGCCACGGGCTTGGCGGTATGGTGGCTACATGTGAATTTTTGTTGGAGTAGCCATTTCCATGCCAGCCCTCCCCAGCCCCGCCCTAGCCTACCGACTGGAAGCCGCCCGGGCTGTTGTGCATGATGCCGCCCGCCTGGCCATGTCCATGCGGCCACCGCCGGGCGGACCGCAGGGGGAGCTGAAGTCCGCACAGGACTGGCTGACGGAAACAGATGGTGCAGTCGAGGCCTTTATTGCACAGCGCATGCAGGCTCTTTTTCCCGAAGATGGCTTTCAGGGGGAGGAAGGTGGCGTAAGCCGCACAGGGAGCCTGCGCTGGGTTGTGGACCCGATTGATGGTACGTCCAATTACGCCCGTGGCCGCTGCCGGTGGTGTGTTTCCCTCGGCCTGATGGACGGGGACGAACCCGTGGCCGGTGTTATAGATGCCCCGGCATTGGGCGAGGTTTATACGGCATTACGTGGGTACGGAGCATTTTTGAACGGGAAGCCCATCAAGGCTTCCCCCATAAAAGACCCTGCCCGCTCCATGATCGAAATGGGGTGGAGTGGCCGCGTGCCCAAACCCGTGTTCATGGACAAGATGGATGCCATTATGGAGCTGGGCACCATGCCCCGTTCTGGCGGGTGTGGCGCGCTGGCACTGGCCGATGTGGCCAGCGGCCGGCTTGATGGATACATTGAAATTGTTATCAACCTGTGGGACGTGGCCGCCGCCCTGCCCCTGCTGGCCGAAGCCGGGGCAGTTGTTTCCCCCTTCCTGCAAAATGGCGGGTTAACAGGTGGGGCGACCATTCTGGCAGCCAACCCGCATATTGGCCCTGTACTGGCCAAGGCTGTGTCTATTCCGCTGGAATAAAAACAAAACAAAAACTGGCCTTTCTCGCGCCACAAAAGCATGCTTTTTTAAACGCTAATTTACCGGACTTATCGTGGAGAAACCCGGAATGCATTTATTTAAACGGCTGTCTTCAGTTTCTCTGGTTCTGGCCGCAACCGTGCTGGCTCCCGGCGTGGGGGCGTGTGCGCAGGCAGCGGATACTGCGCAGGCTACTGTTGATAAAGCAGCCTTGACTGTGCAGGATATTTTTCTGGGCGCAACCGGCCAGAGCGCCTTGGTGAGCAATCTGGCCAAGGCGCGTGCGGTTATGGTCTGCCCGTCCATGTTCCGGATGTCCATTGCATTTGGCGGTGCACATGGGGAATGCGTGCTGCTGGCAAAAGATGCGCGTGGTTCCTGGTCTGACCCCGCCTTTTACAAACTGAGTTCTGCTTCCTTTGGCATCCAGTTTGGCGTGCAGAGTTCCCAGATCGTTTTCTTCATCATGACGGATCGTGGCCTTCAGGCTCTGCTGGACAGCCAGTTCCAGTTTGGTACCAATGCGGGTGCTTCTTTTGCCAATATGAGTTCTGCTGTTGCCAGTTCCAATGCTGGGGCCAGCAATACGGATATTCTGGTGGCACAGAAGTCTCAGGGCGTTTTTGCCGGGGCATCCCTCGGTGGGAGCAAACTGACTGTTAACAGTGATGAAAACCGGGCGTATTACAAACAAAGCGTTGGCCCGGAAGATATTGTTGTGAGCATGCGCGTGAACAACCCGGATGCAGACCCCCTGCGCAGTATTCTGATGCGTTATGCCCGCAGAGCGCAGACTGCCACCACAACAGCCCCTCGTGCAGCCGCGACAACGGATGCCATTGATAGTGACAGCACGGGTGCAACCGCTCCAAGCGGCGGGATTGTGCAGGAAAACCTTTCCCCTGCCCGTTCAGGCTCCCGCTAACAACATATTTGTGCAGATTGCACCAGCCACTTTACGCCTTGCGGTATTAGTGGCTGGTTTTTTGTTTGCGTAACAGCAAAACATTATGGTTGTGGTCACCCAGCGTGGCCGCAAAATTATGTCCGCCCGCTCCATTTGCCACAAAATACAGCATATCGCCTTTTGCAGGGTGAGCCGCAGCCTCCAGCGCAGCTTTGCCGGGGGAGCAGATCGGCCCCGGTGGCAGGCCAGTATAAACATAGGTGTTGTAAGGGCTGGCCGTCTGGAGGTCCGTGTGAGTTAAGGGCCGGTCCAGCGGTGGTTTCCCCTGCGTTATGGCGTAGATTACCGTAGGGTCCGTCTGCAGTTTCATGTTCTTTTGCAGGCGGTTGTAAAAGACACGGGCGACCGATGGCCGTTCATCTGGCAGGGCTGTTTCTTTTTCAATAACAGACGCCAGCGTAACCAGCTCTTGCGGGTTGCCAAGCGGTAAACCGCTCTCTCTTTCTGCCCAGACCTGTTTTAATGTCTGCGCCATGCTGGTTTGCATATGGGCCAGCAGGTCCTTGCGCGAACTGTTGCGCAGGTACGTATAGGTCTGCGGGAGAGTGCTTCCTTCCTCAGGTAGAGGAGTATCTCCCGTTAATAACGGCGCAGCTTGGACCAGAGCTTGAATCTGCCATGCTGTCAGCCCTTCGGGGATGGTCAGCTTATGCTGGACAGGCTTCCCATGCCGCAAAATCCATAATGTCTGTGCAATGGAGGCATAGGCGGGGAAGTGCAATTCCGCCGCATGAAGTTGTCCATCCCGGCGGGTCAGGGCAACAGCACTTAAAAAAACGCGACCGCTCCACCAGTTTGTGGGAACAACGCCAGCATTTTGTAGGGAAGATAAGGTCGTGGCATAGTTGCCGTGCGGGACCACAATATCCTGATCAGTGGATAACGGTCCGGGGCAGGTATAGCTTTGCCAGCCTAAAAAGGCGGTAAGCCCCATGCCGGCCGCAAGAACAAAAACGCCTCCTCCAGACCACTTGAGAAAACAGGAAAGTTTACTGTGGCCGGAAGGAGGAGAAGATGTTTTTTTACGCTTAGACGCCACGCACGATCAGGCTGGCATTTGTCCCGCCAAACCCAAAGCTGTTGGACAGGGCAATGTTGATCGGACGCTGCTGCGCTGTATGCGCCACGCGGTCGATCACGCTCTCGCGCGAGGGGCTGTCCAGGTTAAGCGTGGGCGGTGCCACGTTATCCCGGATGGCAAGAATGGAGAAAATTGCCTCCACAGCGCCAGCCGCCCCGAGCAGATGCCCCGTAGCAGATTTGGTGGAAGACATGGCCAGCTTTTTGGCGTCATCGCCAAACAGACGTTCCACAGCTTCCAACTCAAGATCATCTGCCATGGTCGAGGTGCCATGAGCATTCACGTAGTTGATGTCGGCCGTGGTCAGGCCTGCACTTTGCAGGGCAGAGCGCATGGCGCGGTAAGCACCGTAATGCCCTTCCGAGGGTGCCGTAATATGGTACGCATCGCCGGACATGCCGTAACCGATGACTTCACCATAGATTTTGGCACCACGGGCTTTGGCGTGCTCATATTCTTCAAGCACAACAATGCCCGAGCCTTCGCCCATGACAAAGCCATCACGGTCTTTGTCCCACGGGCGGGAAGCCTGCTGCGGTGTTGCGTTAAAGCCGGTGGAAAGGGCGCGCGCAGAGCAGAACCCGGCAATACCCAGCGGGCAAACCGTGGCTTCAGCCCCACCGGCAACCATAACGTCAGCATCGCCAAACATGATCAGACGGGCTGCGTCACCAATGGCATGAACCCCGGTTGCGCAGGCGGTTACAACCGAATGGTTGGGCCCCTGAAAACCGTATTTGATGGAAACGTGCCCGGATACAAGATTGATCAGGGCAGAAGGAATGAAAAACGGCGACAGCCGCTTTGCACGTCCTTCATGCACGGTAATGGAGGCGTCATAGATGGTTTGCAGGCCGCCAATGCCAGAACCGATCATAACACCGGTGCGGCATTTTTCTTCTTCGGTCTGAGGTTTCCAGCCGGAATCCTCAACCGCTTCCGTTGCGGCAACCAAGCCCATATGGATAAAGCGGTCCATCTTGCGCTGGTCTTTGGTTGGCACCCACTCGGATAGCGTGAGTTTACCTTCCTCCCGCGGTCCGTTCGGGACCTCCCCTGCAACCTGTGCAGGTAGATCACTCGCATCGAACTGCGTGATTTCACCAATCCCGCTCTCGCCTGCGATCAGACGTGACCATACGTTTTCGACACCGAGGCCGAGAGGCCCGACGATGCCCATGCCGGTGACGACAACGCGTCTCCGTCCAGAATTCATTCCGGCCGAAAGCAACAAACCAGCCCGCTCCCCATTCGACACATATCTGGTCCCTCAGCCATCTGAGGGACCATAACCCTGTAATTTAAGGCAGATGGCCTGAAATCAGGCGGCTTTCTGCTTTTCGATATAGTCGATGGCGTCTTTCACCGTGGTGATTTTTTCAGCGGCATCTTCAGGGATTTCGACATTGAAGGCTTCTTCAAACGCCATCACCAGCTCAACGGTGTCAAGGCTGTCAGCGCCCAGATCGTCAATGAAAGACGCTTCCGGAGTGACCTTGCTTTCCTCGACGCCGAGATGCTCGACCACGATTTTCTTAACCTTATCAGCGATTTCGCTCATCTGTCTTTCTATCCCATATGCCTGCCTGCCGAAAATGGCAGGTTGTTCAGGTGTTTAATCCGCGATGGACCTTGTCGCTGGTAGAGAACCAGGTGGGTAGATGCCCGCCCCATTCCGGTCCAGCAGTAAGGTGTTGCGCGCGATTAGCACGTTTTATCTCTCCACGCCAAGGCAAACCGGACAAATACATCTGTCGCAAGCCCAAAACAGCGTGGTTGCGCTGCATGTGTGGCACATCTTAAAGCATTTTGCACCACCTGTTCTAGCGGTGCATATGCTTTTCGTGTGCTCAGGCCATCACCATGCCGCCGTTAACATGCAGTGTAGCGCCAGTTACCCACCGCGCTTCGTCCGATGCCAGATACAGCACGGCAGACGCAACATCTTCCGGCTGACCAAGGCGCGCAAGCGGAATGGAGGACAGGAGCTTTTCCTTCTGTGCGTCTGGCAGCACGTCCGTCATGGGGGTGACAATAAAGCCCGGAGCCACCACGTTGACCGTGACCCCGCGCGAGCCTGCTTCCTGCGCCAGAGATTTGCTCATGCCCACCATGCCAGCCTTGGCTGCGGCATAATTGGCCTGCCCGGCATTGCCGGTTGTGCCAATAACAGAGGCAATATTGACAATGCGGCCTGCCCGGCGGCGCAGCATACCCTTAAGTGTGGCCCGGCAAAGGCGGAATGGGGCTGCCAGATCAACATTAAGAACCTGATTCCAGTCCTCGTCCTTCATGCGCAGGGCAAGCGTGTCACGCGTAAGGCCTGCGTTGTTGACCAGAATATCCAGCGGTGCGCCGGCAACTTCTTCTGCTTTTGCAATCAGGGCATCTGCTTCTGATGGCTCGCTCAGGTTGGCAGCGGCATAAAACGCCCCTTCCCCCAGTTCTTCCGCCAGTTCGCGAATAACGGCTTCACGCGTGCCAGACAGAACAACTTTGGCGCCCTGAGCATGCAGTATTTTGGCAATGGCGCTGCCAATGCCACCGGAAGCACCTGTTACGAGTGCGGTTTTTCCATCCAGTCGGAACATGTTGTTAAACCTGCTTTAGAGGGATTTCAGAAAGGTTTCGATATCCGCCGGGGTGCCGATGGAAAGGGTCGAAACTTCGGGGTCAATGCGTCGTACCAGACCGGACAGAACCTTGCCTGCCCCGATTTCTACAAACGTATCAACGCCCAGACCGGTCATTGTGGCCACGCTTTCACGCCAGCGGACACGCCCGGTTACCTGCTGGACCAGGTTGTTGCGAATCGTGTCTGCATCAGTTTCACGTTCTGCGGTCACATTGGCGATCACGGGCACAACCGGTGCTGCAATATCTGCCTTGGCCAGTGCTTCGGCCATGGCGTCCTCAGCGGGCTTCATGAGCGAGGAATGGAATGGAGCAGAAACGGGAAGTTTGACCGCACGCTTGATCCCCATTTCCTTTGCTATGGCAATGGCGGCATCAATCCCGGCCATTTTGCCCGAAATTACAATCTGGCCGCCGCCATTGTCGTTGGCAATTTCCGTGCTGCCGCTCTCACTCGTGCGGGTGCAGACCTCTTCCGCCTGAGCCAGCGTGACACCAATAAGTGCGGCCATGCCGCCTTCCCCGGCGGGGACTGCGCGTTGCATGGCCTGCCCGCGCAGGCGCAGCAGCCGGGCTGCCTGTGCAACATCAAAAGCCCGACCAGCCGCCAGAGCTGCGTATTCGCCCAGTGAGTGCCCGGCAAGCAGGCTTACGCGGCCCGCCAGATCCAGCCCACCATCCTGTTCCATTACGCGCAGAACTGCCATGGAAACAGCCATGAGTGCAGGCTGGGCATTTTCGGTGCTGGTCAGGGTTTCTATCGGACCTTCAAAAATCGTTTTTGACAGATGTTCGCCTAGAGCATCGTCAACTTCCTGAAAAACTGCACGTGCGGCGGGAAAAGCTTCAGCAAGCTCCTGCCCCATGCCAACGGACTGGCTGCCTTGCCCGGGAAAAGTAAATGCGTAAACGGCCATGATACTCACTGTTTCAAAAACGACGCCCAAAGGCGGACATATTGCAAGGAATGGAAGGAAAGAACGCGGCAAAAAGCGGGCCATCTGTGCCGTGGTGGCCGCATGCTGCCCAGTGGTTCTGCCCTTCCGGCAGGCAAAAGTGCGGGCAGAATAGGGCCTGTGTTAACAGGGCACAATACGCCAGACCAGAAGGAGCGGCACAACCCACGGAATTGCAAAGGTTTTGCTCGTGCTGCAGCACGGTTTTGTGCGCAGGGTTCAGGCAAACCAGCCCAGCTTGGAGCAAAACGGTGCGGTGCGCGCAGGCCGGTAGTGCTGGCGATAGTGGTAATGCAAGAGTGTGAGCGTATGTGACGGGTAAAGTTATGTGCTCACATACGTTCAGGCTGGAGAGCGGAGCAGAACACGATTCAGCCGTTCCAGAATGCCAAAGCTTTCCTGCCAGACATGCTTGAACTTTTCTGCGCTCACGCCGCGTGTGGCCAAAATCTCCGCCAGTTCACCCACGGTTCGTTCTCCATCAATCAGGGGGAGAATACCACGGGTCTGGGGCGGGAGCGGAATAGGCACAACAAGCGTACCAAAGTGGAAGGGCAGCATGTTATCGGGTGTCATCTGCTTGGCCAGTTCTGCGCCCGGAATTTCGCGCATGATCGGCACTGCCTCTGGGTTCAGTGGATCAGGTTTTTCGGGGGCTGTGTGTTTGCGTACGACATAGGCAACATGCGTTGCCATGTTGCCAGTAAGGTCCTCGGCAATGGCGGCCTGAGTCTGCCAAGGCAGGGTGGACAGGCGTGCACGCAGGCGTGGGTCGGGCAAAAAGAGGCCCGGGTCGTACCGTGCTGGTTCCATAAGAGCCGTGGGTTCAAGTCCGGCCTGATCCAGCAGGGCCAAAAAATCGGTAATGGTGTAAGAGCGGTCTCTGGGGTTGAGGAGCAGATCGTAAAGCCCTGCATCCCCGCCAGAAAGATGATCCCCAAAATTACCGTTCTGGTGCAGCCATGCTGTTGCTGGCAGGGTGCGCATGACGCGGCGGGCCACGTCCAGCCGCTCCTGTGGTGAGTGCGCGAGTGGTGCCAGTTTTTCCAGTGCGTCCTGCACCATGTACACGCCGGTACGGCCATAGGGCGCATAAACCATCAGCCCCATGCCGCCATGGGGGGCAAGGTGGCGTTCCAGAGTCTGGAGTGCCGCGACCGGGTCTGGCAGATGGTGCAGTACGCCGCAGCAATCAATATAATCGAATAGTCCCAGTTCAAGCGATTCCAGCTCGGTCAGGGAGCCCTGAACGAACCGGATATTGTCCAGTGAGCGGGCTTTGGCCCGGGCCTGCGCAATGGAAAGAGCTTTTTCTGAACGGTCCAGACAAACAACTTCCGCCGGGCGCGCAACCCGTGCCAGCTGCGTTGCCAGCATAATTGCCCCATCGCCCGTGCCGCACCCGGCCACCAGCACCCGCAATGCCTGACTGCGGGGGCGTTGTGCGCCAAAAACCCAGTAATCTACTTCTCGCAGGTGGCTAGGGCTGCCAATGAGCAGCCGGCGGTTTTCGTCCTGTGGGTCGCGCTCCGGGTATGGGTATGCCTCGTACTGGGCGGCTAGCCCGGCATCGCGGTCATCTGCGGCTGTGTTGTGTGTCATGGACCGGCACCTTTTTAGCGTGGCAGAAGCTTACCGCGCTGCCATGCTTCGGCAGCTTCATCCGCGCTCATGCCTTCCACCCGCATGGCGTAGTCCATGGCGCTGATGATTTTGGCGCTCAGCATCAGCTCATCCAGTTCGTCCACCAGATCTGTTTCCAGCTCATCGCGCAGGCCATCGCGGAGCAGAAGGGTTGCTTCCATCTCCCCGCCCATGGCTTTGTGGGGGTCATTCAGAATACGCAGCCCCCCCTGATGGAACAGAAAACAGGGCTGGAACAGGGGCAGAAGGCTGGGCTGCTCGGCGGCAAGGGCGGCATTCAGCCTTGCCAGAGCTTCTTCATCCGGGAGCACCTCAAGGGTAAAGCCTGCCTCTGCCAGATTGTAGGTGCGCAAAACCTGTTCCATGCGTTTGGCAAGGGACTGGGGCGTTACAATCGTGCGGGCAATGCCCTGCCCTGCCTGCGCCAGATCGCTCAGGGATGTGAGGGTGCTGTTCTCGTCCGAAATGCAGCAGCAAGCTTCGGGCTGGAACAGCCGGCCCAGTTGCGTGGTGCCAGCGCCAAGGAGAACGGAATCCTCATCCGGCAGCCATGCGGCAACATAGATGTCGATTTCCCCTTTGTGCAGCAGATCGGCCAGAGCCTGCTTGGGGCCGGTTACAATTTCGGGCTCAATATCGTTGGCCTCGAGAACCCGAATGATGGTGGCCGCCGTCGCCTCATGAATGGTGGACTCAGGATAGGCGAGTGTCAGGGATGTCATTTCGGGTTCCTCTGGATCAGTCGGGACAGCAAGATGTCTGCCCTGTCCTTGCCGCACGGCAAAGTGCAGTGGCAATCCCTCAAATGGAAATATCTGCTTCCATCGGGCATTTTATCAGGCACAGGATAAAGAAAAACCGCCACCCCGGTAAGGGAATAGCGGCGGAAAAGCACCAGAAAATGGCTTGGGGGCGTTTAGGCGGCAACAATATCCTGTTTGATCGGCAGAACGGGGCGGATCATGTTCAGGGCATCGGCAAAAGAGGCAAACTGGCCCAGAGTGTTGTCACGCACGGCGTCCATGACAATCCAGCGGTTGCCGCGGGAATAAACCTTGTAGGCCGGGTTTGATGTTTCGCGCACCCACACCAGGACGTAACCGGATGAAACGCCAGCCTGTTTTTCTTCGGCTGGGAAAATATCGGCATCACAAATGCCCATGGGCTGGCTGGCCGCAATCCAGCGGTCCAGATAGTCGCGGTGGCGACACATGATTTCCATCTGGAACGGGATGATCTGACAGACGTTCTGTGTTTCCGACTGGCGCAGCATAAGTTCTGTATCCCCTACATCAAAACCCGGTGGCTCTTTCTGATTTTGAGAGTAAGGGCGAAACTCCTTACCGCGCTATAGGAAAGAGAGGTCTTTCGCCTCATAAACGGGCAGGTTGATAGGGTAGTGACGAAAAAAACACAGAAACGCACGGTTTGATAGGAATTTATGCACAAAAATAAATCTTCTGATTAAAAAATAGGCACGATTTATGACGAGATAGCGTTACCCTGTGAGTTCTAATTAAACATAAAGCCTGAATTGCAGGCGGGTTGCCTGCATTATGCGCCTACTTATTTAAGCGAATGGTCCAACTTGCCAGACAGCCTGATGTAAAGCGCGCGGTGCGTTATGTGCACCTCACTCTATATAAGGCGTCCGCGCTGCCGCTTGGGATGTGTGGGAGCATAGCGCAGATCGTGTTCGATTCTGCGTATGACGTTCATGCCTGCTTTTTAAACTTGGCTGGATAATCGATAAGGTTGCTCACCGCAGCGTTACGGAATTATGTCATGCGCGCATCAGTTGTGGCGGTGCGAGGGGGTATTCTGGCGGGATGGAAAGGCTTCGGTATCACAACTTTGTGATACGAAGAAAAGTGCGTGAAGCAGGCGCGGTTTTCATGCTTTGCTGTAGCAGCACACTCATGACTGTGCTACGCATGCGTTGGGCATGTTTGCAATATTCAGGAGGGGGAATGATGGGCTTTTTGTTCAAAGCACGTAATCCTGTCAACCCATTCTGGCAGTTTGCCCGTTTTTCAATATCCGGAGAAGTTTCCATCTTCTCCGCACTCCAGGATCAAGACCGTTGAAAAGTAACAGGACCGACCGCAGCCCCCGTTCTCCTCGCCGCGGCGGATTTGATGACGACAATTATATGTCGATGCCTTCTTTCGGTGAACGCCCCTCTTATGGTGGTGGTGACCGTGGTGGGTTTGCTCCGCGTCGCCCCGCTGGCGGTCCGCAGGTTATCGCTTCCGGCCCGGAAGTGGGTGCATCCGTTAAGTGGTTCAATGGCGAAAAAGGCTTCGGCTTTGTCGAACTCGCTGATGGATCGGGCGATGTGTTCCTGCACGCCAACGCGTTGTCTCAGGCTGGTGTTCAGGGTGTAAACCCCGGCGCTACGCTGGTTGTGCGCATTGGTCAGGGCCCCAAGGGTCGCCAGGTTGCCGAAGTCATCTCTGTTGATGAAAGCACGGCTCAGCCGGAACGTCCGCGTAGCCCTGCTGGTGGTCGCCCTGGCTTTGGTGCGCGCCCTGCTGCTCGCCCCGCTCCTGACCTGTCTGATGCTGAAGATACGCGCGGTACCGTTAAGTGGTACAACGCTGTTAAAGGCTTTGGCTTCATCACGCCTGAAGGCGGCGGCAAGGACATCTTCATCCACGCTTCTGCTCTGGAACGTTCCGGTCTGCCGGGCCTGAATGAAGGTCAGGGCGTGAACGTTAAAGTTGTTCAGGGCCAGAAGGGTCCGGAAGCTGCTGAAGTGACCTCTGCCTGAGGCACTGCTTTTTAGCGGTAAGTAAGAAAAAAGCCTCGGTTTTATAACCGAGGCTTTTTTTATGACCGTTTGTGTCTGACAAAGTTGCGCAGAGCTGTGCGTATGTAACAGTCGGAGCGGGTTAGTAGTCGCCCTTCCCCTTGTTGCGGATCAGGCGGGCCTTGTCGCGCTGCCAGTCCCGGTCTGCTACGGTCTGGCGCTTGTCTACACTCTTTTTACCAACGCCCAGACCAAGGGTGACCTTGGCTAGTCCGCGGTCGTTGAAGTGGATATCCAGCGGAACAAGGGTTGCCCCCTGCTTGGCAATGGCCCCCATAAACTTCTGGGCCTGCTTGCGGTGCATAAGCAGCTTGCGGGGCGCGCGCGAATCAAAGCGGGACAGCACTCCCCCCTGATATTCAGGGATGTAACTGTTAAACAGCCAGAGTTCACCGTTACGCTCACCAGCAAAGGCCTCGCCAATTGTTGCGCGGCCCAAGCGCAGGCTTTTTACTTCCGGCCCTTTAAGTACAAGCCCGGCCTCAACCGTTTCCTTGATGGTGTAGTTAAAACGGGCCTTGCGGTTCTGTGCGACCATGCCGTGCGAGATCATGGTGCTTTTGCTGGACTTTGCGGACATGATCAGCCCAGCAACCCGACATCAACCAGAGCCTGCCGGACTTTGTGGCGTGATTCATCGCTCAGGGGAGCCAGTGGCAGGCGGCAGGTTTCCCCCGCAAGGCCCAGCAGGCTTGCGGCGTATTTGGCTGGAGCGGGATTGCTCTCGCAGAACAGGGTGTCATGCAATGGGGTCAGCCGGTCCTGAATGGCAATGGCTTCCTGCGTCTTCCCTGCTTTCCATGCGCTCTGCACGGCAGCACACAGGGCGGGAGCGATGTTGGATGTCACACTAATGCAGCCATCCCCACCGGCTGCGAGAAAAGCGACTGCTGTGCCATCTTCGCCCGAGAGCTGGTTAAAGGGCTTGTCCACTGCCCGGCGTACCTGCAGAGGGCGGAACAGGTTTGCTGTTGCATCCTTTACCCCAACAATATTGCCGTGCTTTGCTAGACGGGCCGTTGTTTCCACATTGATGTCAATAATGGAGCGGCCGGGAATGTTGTACAAAATCACCGGGATGGAAACAGCATCTGCCACGGCCATGAAGTGCCGGTACAGGCCTTCCTGCGTAGGCTTGTTGTAATACGGAGCCACAACAAGGGCGGCGGCCGCCCCGGCCTGCTCTGCATGGCGTGCCAGATCAACCGCTTCGGACGTGCTGTTGGAACCCGCCCCGGCAATAACCGGCACGCGGCCGTTGGCAACTTTTATGGTGCGTTCAACAACAGCGTGGTGTTCCGTGTGCGACAGGGTTGGACTTTCCCCCGTTGTGCCTACGGCACACAGGCCTGCGGTGCCTTCCTTGATCTGCCAGTCCACCAGTTTTTCAAACGAATCAAAGTCCAGGCTTCCGTCCCGGTTCATGGGGGTGATGAGTGCAGTAATGGAGCCGGAGAAGAATGTATGAGGCATGGAGCGGTCACTTATCCTGGAATGGCATCTGCTGGAGCGGAACGCGGGGTGTCCTGCCCTTGGGTGGAAGCCTGGTGCCTGAACGGCGATTGTTGATAGACGCCTAGAATTGTGGCGTTTTTGGAAAAAAATTCAAGTTCTGCCAAGGCTTTGCCTAGACGGGAATCGCCGGGGTGGCCCTCTACATCCATCAAAAAGCGTGTAGCGGCAAATGTTTCGCCCGACATGTAGCTTTCCAGCCGGGTCATGTTGACACCATTGGTGGCAAACCCCCCAAGCACCTTATACAGAGCGCCGGGGCTGTTTTGCACACTAAAGAGCAGCGTGGTCATGACATGGGGTGTCTGTGGTGTGGGCACCTGCGGTGTGCGCGCGGTAATATAGAACCGTGTCGTGTTGTGGGAGGCGTCTTCCACATTCCGCTGCAGGATTTCCAGCCCATACAGTTCCGCAGCAAGGGCGGAGGCTACGGCGGCCTCTTCGGGCTTTTGCCAAAGTGCGACCAGTTCTGCAGCACCTGCCGTATCAAACTCGGTTACGGGCGTCAGATTATTGTTTTTGAGCAGATTGCGGATCTGGGCCATGGCCACAGGGTGTGTATGTACTCGGCGGATCTGCTCCATGCGGGTGCCGGGCACTACCAGCAGGCAGTGTTCAACACGCTGGAAGTGCTCACCAATAATATGCAGCCCCGCTGCGGGCAGGAGCGAATGGATGTCGGGCACACGGCCTGCCAGACTGTTTTCGCATGCCAGCATGGCCTGCTCGGCCTTGCCTGCATGTACTGCATCTATGGCATCTGCAAAGCTGTGGCATGGCAGGGTGGTCCAGCCGGGCCGCGCTGCGCGGCAGGCCATGTCGGAATACGCACCGTGCATGCCCTGAAAGGCTATAACTTTGTCCATCATGGCCTTTAAGCTCCAAGCAGGCGGCGTGCCCGTTCCAGATCCTGTGGTGTATCAACCCCAAAGGGCGCGATTGCAAGACGTGCGCAGCCAATACGCATACCATCCTCCAGTGCTCGGAGCTGTTCCAGACTTTCACGCTGTTCCAGACCAGATGGAGGAAGCTGGACAAAGCGGGCCAGAGCTGCCCGCCGCCATGCGTAAATCCCGACATGGTGCCATAGAGGCCCCGGCCCTGAGGGAATGGGCTGGCGGGAAAAATAGAGGGCGACCGCATGGTGTGCGGCCTGCGCAAAGTGGCATGCAACCTTGACAACAGAAGGGGCTGTTGCCTCTTCTTCCGTACTAACGGGGGCGACAAGCGTTCCAATATCAAACGCAGGATTATCCATGACCCCGCATACCGTATGCAGGGCATCTGGTGCCAGTGTGGGTAGGTCCCCTTGCAGGTTGATGATGGTGGAGTATTGCCCTTGTGGGTCCAGCGTCTGCACGGCCTGCCAGACCCGGTCCGAGCCGGAAGGCAGGTCTGGGTTGGTCAGTACGGCTGTCCCGCCCGCGTTGGTAACAACATCACAGATTTCGGGTTCAGCTGCGGCAACCACAACCGGACCAATTTCGGCCTTGAGTGCGGCGTTAAGCACATGCACGATCATGGGCAACCCAGCAATATCCGCCAGGGGCTTGCCGGGCAGCCTTGTTGAGGCAAGTCTGGCGGGTATGACAACAAGGGGCGGCATGATCAGCTTGCTCCAGAATACAGCGCGGCTTATAGGCGTGGAAAAGCGCCGCGCAGTCTAGAAAAGCTGCAATGCAAACGCAACCAGTGATCAGCAGGAGCAGAAGTGCGGATGGATGGCAGGTTCCTGAATAGGGTGGCGGTTTCGGTGCTGATAAGTGTGGTGGCCATGGGCGGTGCTCTGGTGGCGGCACGCTCTATTGTGCCGGACACGGCCCCTGCAGCCCCGGTTTTTCGTCTGCCGGACCTGCGGGCGGTTTCTATTGAGCCTTACATGCCGCGTGCCAGTCTGGCCCACGGCACGCTACTGGCCGGGCGTATTTGTGCCCAGTGCCATGGTTTTGCCCTTGGGAGCGAAGGCAATGCAGGCCCTGTTCTGGCTGGTGTTGTGGGGCGGAATATCGCCACGCTTCCCGGCTACGCCTATTCCGCAGCGTTGCGCCAGCATGCAACGCAGATATGGGATGATCAGAAATTATCTGACTGGCTTATGGCTCCTGCCAGATACGCACCCGGTACGCGCATGTCTTTTGCAGGTCTGCCTGACCCGCAGGACAGGGCGGATGTGATCAGCTATTTGCACACATTGCATACCCCTGCCCCCACCCCAGTAACAGGAGCACCCTGATGATCCCGCAGATAACAGACCAGTTTGTGGATGTGGCAACCATGCTGGCGGATACGGCGCGGAGCGTTGTTCGGCCATGGTTCAGGCGCGGTGTGGGGGTGGAGAGCAAAAAAGATGCAAGCCCGGTTACGGTCGCGGACAGGACGGCAGAACGGGTCATGCGGGCTATTCTGGCAGAACGCCTGCCAGAGCATGGTGTGTTTGGTGAAGAGTTTGGGCAGGACAACGCTCAGGCGGATTACCAGTGGCTGCTGGACCCGGTGGATGGCACGCGGGCATTTGTAACCGGGCGCCCGCTCTTTGGCACCCTGATTGCCCTTTTTTACAAAGGGGAGCCCGTGCTTGGCATTCTGGACCAGCCGGTTCTGGGCGAGCGCTGGGTTGGGGTAAAGGGGCGTGCAACCGTGTTTACTTCCTCCTTGGGGGGGCAGGCCCACACCCGGCAGGATGTTGCGCTGGCTGAGGCTGAAATGTCGTGCACATCGCCCGAAATGCTGGAACTGGCCCCGCATGACCGTTGGAAAATGCTCAAGCAACAGGCCCGCCGCATGACATGGGGTGGGGATTGTTACGCCTATGGGCTGCTTGCTCTGGGCCAGATTGATCTGATTGCCGAATGTGACATGAATCCCTGGGACTGGGGCGCACTTGTGCCCATTGTGCAGGGTGCTGGCGGCGTTATGAGCGCATGGGATGGATCCCCCCTGCGGATGGATGGAGATCGCACGGTTCTGGCGGCCGGTTCCCCTGCCCTGCACCGCGAGGCAGTGCGCATTCTGCAGGCGGATTAACAAGATTTATTGGTGGGAATAGTGCCAAATCTGGTGGCCCAGACTATGCACTGCCCCTGTTTTGCGATAGGTCTGCGCTTCGGTACAACAGCGATGGTCAGTCCAATATGAGCACGAGCACGCACCTGTCCCTCTCCAAGGACAAGATCCGTATTCTTCTGCTGGAGGGTATCCACGATAGTGCCGTCGCCCTCCTCAAGGCCTGTGGTTACGAGAATGTCGTACGCCACAAAGGCGCGCTTGAGGGCGATGCGCTCAAAAAAGCGCTGGAAGGTGTGCATATTGTTGGCATCCGCTCGCGTACGCAGCTGACCAAGGAAGTGCTTGAAGGCGCTGATCGCCTGATGGCCATTGGCTGCTTTTGCATCGGCACCAACCAGGTTGATCTTGAAACCGCACGCCTGAACGGGATTCCGGTTTTTAACGCACCGTACAGCAACACACGCTCCGTGGCCGAACTGGTCATGGGGGAAATTGTGATGCTGATGCGTCGGATTTTCCCTCGCTCGGTTGAATGCCATAAAGGTGAGTGGACCAAATCTGCTGCCAATAGCTGGGAAGTGCGTGGCAAAACCCTTGGTATTGTGGGTTACGGCTCCATTGGCTCGCAGCTTTCCGTTCTGGCGGAAGCCTTTGGCATGCGGGTTGTCTATTACGATGTGGTGGACAAACTCGGCCACGGCAACGCTCTGCCGGTAGACACGCTGGATGACCTGCTGGCCCAGAGTGATGTGGTCAGCCTGCACGTGCCTCAGCTGCCAACCACGGCAAACCTGATGGGCGCAGAGCAGATCAGCAAGATGAAGAAGGGCTCCTTCCTCATCAACAATGCCCGCGGCAATGTTGTTGATCTGGATGCGCTGTCCAAGGCGCTGGAAAGCGGGCATCTGCTGGGTGCCGCCATTGACGTTTACCCCAAAGAGCCCAAAGGCCCGGGTGATCTGCTGTCTACCCCGATCATGGGGCTGGATAACGTTATTCTCACCCCCCATATCGGTGGTTCCACGGCGGAAGCTCAGGAACGCATTGGCGTGGAAGTGGCGCGCAAGCTGGTGGAATATTCGGACGTTGGCTCCACTTTTGGTGCGGTCAACTTCCCCGGTGTTCAGCTGCCGCAAAGCCCGCGTGGCACGCGCTTCATGCATGCACACCATAACATCCCCGGTGTTATGATGAAGCTGAATGAAATCTTCCTGCGCGAAACCTGCAACGTAACGGCTCAGTTCCTCCAGACCGATGGAGAGATCGGTTATGTGGTGATCGAAGCCGATACGGGTGGGGATACCGATCTGGACGATCGTCTGCTCAAAGCCCTGCGTGAACTTGATGGCACGGTTCGTGCCCGCCTGATTTACAAGGGTCGCTAAGCATGGGCTGCGGAGCGCGGGAATGATCTATTCCCGCATCCGCAGTTTTGCTTTTTCGGGTATCGAGGCCAGGCCCGTATGGGTTGAGGTGCAGGTATCCTCCGGTTTACCCGCATTTCTGGTTGTGGGTCTGCCCGACAAAGCGGTGGGTGAAGCGCGCGAGCGCGTTCGGGCCGCCTTGACGGCCATAGGGTTAGCGCTTCCCGCAAAGCGTATTCTTGTTAATCTTGTTCCCGCGGATCTCCCCAAGGAAGGGTCGCATTTTGACCTGCCTATTGCGCTGGCCCTGCTGGCTGCCATGGGGGTGATTCCTGCGGAGGAAGTGGGCCGTTATGCAGCCCTTGGCGAACTTTCGCTTGATGGGCGGCTTAACCCTGTTTCGGGCGTGCTTTCGGCTTCCTTGGAGGCGGCCTCCATGGGGCTGGGGCTTGTATGCCCCGCCCCGCAGGGGGAAGAGGCCCTGTGCGGTGGTGATATTGCCATTCTCGCAGCCCCGGACCTGCTGGCGCTGATCAATCATTTTACAGGTCTGCAAATCCTCAGTGCTCCGGTTTTTTCCAGCCCTGAGCCCCCCTCTGCCGGTGTTGAACCTGACCTTGCGGACATCAAGGGGATGGAAATCGGGCGTCGGGCATTGGAGATTGCGGCTGCTGGTGGGCACTCCCTCCTGCTCTCCGGCCCGCCCGGTGCTGGTAAATCCATGCTGGCGGCGCGGTTGCGTGGGTTATTGCCTGATCTGCTGCCATCGGAAAGTCTCGCTGTTTCACGTATTTACAGTGCGGCCGGGTTATTGCCGGATGGCAGGCCCATCCGCAGGCCACCTGTTAGAGACCCACACCATTCTGCCAGCCTGCCAGCTCTGGTGGGTGGTGGTGCCCGCGCCAGACCGGGCGAAATTAGTCTGGCGCATCATGGTGTGCTATTTTTGGATGAATTGCCCGAATTTTCGCGCGCAGCACTTGAGGCTTTGCGTCAGCCGCTGGAAACAGGGCAGGTCAGCATCGCGCGTGCCGCCGTGCATGTCACCTACCCTGCCCGCTTCCAGCTGATTGCCGCCATGAACCCCTGCCGGTGCGGGTATCTGGGCGATGCACCGCGCGAATGCAGCAAAGCGCCCCGTTGTGGAGCGGATTATCTGGGGCGGCTGTCCGGCCCGCTCATGGACCGTATTGATCTGCATGTTGCCATGCAGCCGTATGAACCTCTTGGTTATATGACGCAGGCGGATGGGGAGAGCACAGCAACTGTTGCCCAGCGCGTGACGCAAGCCAGAATGCGCCAGACGGAACGGCAGGGTGTGCAAAAAAATGCCGAGGCAGCGCTGAATAGTCTCTCGCTTACCAAGGACGCACAGGGACTGGCGCAGGCTGTGGCGGAGCGGTTCCGTTTTTCTGCGCGTGGCTACACCCGTCTGCTACGGGTTGCCAGAACCATTGCCGACCTGGCTGCTGCGGCAGATGTAGAGCCACAGCATATTGCCGAGGCTGCTACATTCCGCGCCCGCGCCGCTTCGTAAGGCCTACGCTGTGTGGTGCAGCGCGTTAAAAGCCTGATCCAGATCATCAATCAGGTCCTGTGCATTCTCCAGACCGATCTGTAGCCTGAAAGCAGGGGATTCTGGCTGTTCTGCGCCAAAACTCCGGGTTATGCCCCCCGTGGTCGGGAGTACCAGACTTTCATATCCCCCCCAGGACGCACCAATACCAAACAGACGCATGGCGTTAATCATGCGTTCCATGTTCTGGCATGTGTAGGGGGCGTTCAGGACCACGCCAAACAGGCAACCTGCTCCTGTAAAGTCACGCTTCCACAAGTTATGGCCCGGGCAGTCTGGCAGTGCGGGGTGCAGGACCTGTGCCACTTCGGGACGCTGTTTAAGCCATGTGGCAACCTGTAGGGCGCTGCGGGCCTGCTGCGCCAGACGCACCCCCATTGTGCGCAGGCCGCGCAGGGTAAGCCAGCATTCATCCGGCCCGGCAACCTGACCAAGCTGGATGGAGGCATCGCGCAGGATATGCCAGCTTGCCTGATCCGCTACGGTGATAGCCCCGGCAATAACATCGGAGTGGCCGGAGGGGTATTTGGTCAGCGCCTGAATGGAAACATCCACGCCATGTTCAAACGGGGCAAAAATGCCAAACCCCCATGTGTTGTCCAGAAAAAGGCGTGCACCATGCTGGTGGGCAACTTCGGCCAGCATGGGAATGTCCTGCACTTCAAATGTATGGCTGCCCGGGCTTTCGGTAAAAATAATGCGGGTGTTGGGTTGAATATACTCTTCCACCTCGGCGCGGCTGGCACAGGGAGGAAAGTAGGAAATATCCACACCAAAACGCCTGAGCATATTTTCAGCAAAGCGGCGGGTTGGGCCATAAACGCTGTCTGCCAGCAGGCAGTGATCACCGGCTTTTAAAAAAGCCAGCAAAGGTGTGGTGCATGCTGCCAGACCAGAGCTGACAATCTGGCAGTCTGTGCCACCTTCTATACGTGCAATCAGTTTTTCCAGCTCATGCTGGGTGGGAGAACCCATGGCACCGTAAATACTGGTGTGGTCATAACGTTCCTGCCCCTTGCGGTTCATGCTCTTGAGCGAGGGAAAGAGCACGGTGGACCCCCGTTCCAGCGGCGGGTTGACGTATGTACCTGCCTCGGATGGGGTCGCCCTGCCTGTATGGGTCAGGGATGTGCCAAGTTTGTGCCATCCGGCATCAACACTGTTGCGGTCTGTCATGGGTTTTGTCCGTTTGTGATCGGCATATCGGGTGTGCTGCCCCATTCGGCCCAGGAGCCGTCATAAAGCGCGTTGGAGGGAAAACCGGCCAGTGCCAGCGCAACGTTCAGAACCGCGGCGGTCATGCCGGAGCCGCACGTGGTAATGGGGTGCGTGGTGGCAGAAACTCCTGCTTGCACAAACAGGGCTTGCAACTGCGTGGCGGGAAGGAACAAGCCAGCTTCGTCCAGCACGGTTTTGTAAGGAATATTGCACGCACCGGGCATGTGCCCGGATTTTACGCCGGCACGTGGTTCTGGCGCTGTGCCATAAAACCGCGCAGCACTCCGGGCATCCAGTATGGGGCGGTTTTGTAGCCGGACATGTTCCAGCATGTCCCCAAGACCGGCCAGACGGGAATATTCTGTTCTGGGGTAATAGACCTGTGGAGCGTGCGATGCGCCCTCCCCTTGTTCCACGGGCAGGTTCTGCTGCTGCCATGCGTTGAGGCCGCCATGGATGATCTGGGTTTTTTCATGCCCGAACAACCGTGCCATCCACCAAGCCCGGCAGGCAGAAGCCACATTGCCCTGATCGTAAAAAACAACATGGGTTTGCGGTGTAATGCCCATCTGCCCGAACAGATGGGCAAAGCGTGCAGCAGACGGCACGGTATGCGGCAGAGTGCTCTGTGGATCGGAAAAAATAGAGATGTCAAAATACTGGCTGCCCGGAATATGGCCAGCTCTGAACTCAGCCTGGGGGTCAAATGTCTCTCCCGGCAAAGGCGTTGAGGCATCCAAAAAACGGATTGTGGTGTCCTTCGCAAGTGCGGGGAGCAGACTGCCGGGAATGAGAGGAGACATGACCAAAAGCCTCATGGAGTTTTTTTAACAGGGCAACAACGATCACATAGTCCTTCGGAACTGGCAAATGGGTTATGATATGTGAAGGGAGCAGCACAAAGCCTTTATCCGAACCGACTGGAAACTCGGTGCGGAATGCGCCATACCATAAAGCGGATACGCCATGTTCTTGTAAGCGGAACACAAAATTAAGGCGTTCGGTGGTTTGTTGCGCGCATGACATATGGTCACACATTGACGGCTGAACGTATTCTCCGGTTTTTACTGCTGGCAGGAATTGCATATGGCTGCATAGCCGTGCTGGTTCCTTTTTCCTCTGCCCTGCTTTGGGCGGGGGTGCTGACCTATACCACCTGGCCTCTTTTCCAGTATTTGCGGCGGAGCATGGGGGCCAATGCGGCCAGCCTGATCATGACGGTTCTGTGCGCTGTATGCGTGGTGTTCCCGCTTGCACTTTTAGCATCGGCCTGTGTGGCGTCTGGCCCGCGCTGGGCCGCACAGTTGACTACTCTGTTCGGGCAGGTCAACCAGTTGCCCCCCCTGCCGCGCTGGCTGGATAATTTGCCTGTTTTTGGGCCGGATATTCATCACCGCTGGGCATTATGGAGCCGTAACCTCGGGCTTGCTGCGGCCGAACTGCGGCCGTATGCGGGGGGCATTATCCAGTCTGTTCTCAGTGTGCTCATGCAGATGGCCAGCGGAGCGCTGCACCTTGTAACGGCTTTGTTCATTTCCTTCTTTTTCTGGATCAGTGGCTCCATCCTGTGGGATACTTTGCAGGCTGTTATCCTGCGGATTGCCGGGCCACAGGCCGGGCGGCATCTGTCCATCATTGCCAGTACGGTGCGCGGTACCGTGTATGGTATTCTGGGTACCGCCATTATTCAGGGTATTCTAACCGGCTTCGGGCTGTGGTTTTTTGGAGTGGCCGAGCCGGTTATTCTGGGCGGGATTGCAGCCTTTCTGGCCGTATTCCCGGTTGGTGCGCCACTGGTATGGATACCGGCTGCCGTGTGGCTGTTTGCAACGCATCACCAGCTCAAAGGTATTTTGCTTATTGTGTATGGTGTTGCATTTATTTCCGGCGCGGACCATCTGATCCGTCCGCTGTTTATCGCACGCGGGTCCAAGCTGCCTTATCTGCTGACCGTGCTAGGGGTTATTGGTGGGTTGCTGGCTTTTGGGGGCGTAGGTATTTTTCTGGGGCCGGTTCTGCTTGCTATTGGTTTTACGCTCACCATGGAATTTGCGCAGGGCGAACAGGCACGGCCACCATTGGATGATACAAGGAACATGGTACCATGAAGCGCCGTCTGGCCCGGTTTGTTGAGCTTGCATCCAAAGGGCGGCGCAGGCATGTAGCTGCCAATGATACGCCCGGGGTCCGTATTATCAGTTGGAACCTGCTCCGCCGTACAGGGGCGACTGTGCATGATGTGGCCGCCCTGATTGAAGCGGAACAGCCGGACATCCTGCTCATGCAGGAAGCCACGGTGGAAATAGACGTGCTGCCAGATGTAATTGGTGGCCATTATGCCCGCTCCCCCCTGCCGGGGCGTATTCACGGTGTAGCCTGCTGGAGCCGCCTGCCTTTTGCGCGCCCACCACGGGCATGCACCATTCCATCCGGGCCAATTGTCAAACGGCATGCCCAGATAATAGATTATCCCCAGTTTTCCTTGGCTAATGTCCATCTTTCGCATGGGCAGATGCTTAACCGCAGGCAGCTACGGCGGATTGCATCCCTGCTTTCTGCGCCCTGCGCTATTCTGGGGGATTTTAATCTGGTGGGGCCAACCCTTGTGCCGGGGTTTGCCGATGTAGGGCCTAAAGCCCCAACGCACCGTATGGTTGACCTGCTCCCCATTCGTCTGGACCGCTGCCTGGTGGAAGGCATGGTGTGTTCTGATGCACAGGTCCTGCCTGTTTTTGCCTCGGATCACCGGCCAATAGCGGTCACTCTCCAGCCAGAAATTGGTCGGCGCACACAGGCAAGTGCTTACAGGTAAGGCATGAACAGTCTGGCAAAGGAATCCCTTATGCGGGTGGGGAAGTTCCGGTTGTCCAGATCATAATGCGTTAGCCGGTGGTTACGGTGCTGGCATATGAAGTCATCCATGATTTCCGCCATGGTGACGTCATATGTCTCCATATTGATCTCAAAGTTCAGGCGCAGGCTGCGAATATCAAGGTTGGAACTGCCAACAAAAGACCACGCCTTATCCACCACCATGAGTTTGGAATGATTAAAGGGCGGGTTGGCGTGCCAGACCCGTGCCCCTGTATCGAGCAGAGGGGATATATTGGCCGCACAGGCCCAGTCCAGCGGGCGGTGGTTGCTGCGGAGCGGGATAATAATATCCACCTGCACGCCGCGTAAGGCTGCCAGCCCAAGTTCGGATAAAAAGCGCGCTCCCGGTAAAAAATAGGGGGTCATCAGCCGTATGCTTTTGCGGGAAAGCGTAATGGCCTGCAGCATGGTGTATTCAATTTTTTCCAGATCCGTGTCTGGGCCTGCCGTGACAATCCGGGCCAGAGAACTCCCCTTACTGGCATGTTCCTGTAAAAAGAGATCCCGGTTTAGCTGCTCTCCGGTTGTAAAATACCAGTCCCATGCTGCAACCTGTGCCAATTGGTGCACAACAGGCCCTTCAATCCGGAAATGCGTATCGGACACAGGGTGCCGGGGTTTGCGCGCGACCAGATTATTATCGGCGATGTTGAGCCCCCCCATAAACCCAACGCTGCCATCCACAACCAGAATTTTCCGGTGGTTTCGTAGATTAAGGAACGGCATCCGCCATGGAAGGAGCGAATGCATGAAGCGTGCACAGGGCACCCCTTCCCTTTTCAGGTAACGGTAGATGGGGGATAAAAAATATCCGCTGCCAATACCGTCCACCAGTACACGGACATTGACGCCCCTTTTATGTGCGGCAATCAGCCTGTCTGCAAATAACTGGCCACTGGCATCATGCCGGAAAATATACGAACATAGCAGAATGCTTCTGGTCGCTTTTTCTATGGCGTCCAGCATATGCGGGTATGCACCATCGCCATCATGCAGGCAGGTAATACTGTTATTGCCCACAACGGGGCGGGTTGTCAGTTTGCCCACCATCAGTGCCAGAGGTGCAAACTGGCCATCAAGTTCCCTGTTCCATGAGGAAAGGTCCGCACCATCCGGTCTGTGTGCCGTTCGGTCCCCCACCAGCTTTTTGGCAAGGCGGGTGACACGGTTGATCCCGAACATGAGGTAGAGAGCTGTCCCCAGAAACGGCATGAGAACACATACGCCAATCCACCCGATGGCGGATGCTGTATTCCGTTTTGTGAGCAGAATATGCAAACTTACGCCCGTAACAAGGCTCAGGCGCATACACGCAACTATAAAGGCTGTTGTGGAAAACTGGAGATCAAAAAACATGGTGGAGAGAAGGCTTTCACAACAAGCGGCTGACGTCCACAACATAGCGAATAAGTGTTCTGCACAACAGGTGCCTGCCTCTGCCGCAAAGCGGGCCAGAGGGTATGAGTCTTATAAGAGAGGTCTGGCGGCGGAAGAGGCTGTCTGTCAAAGGTTGCGCGCAGCAGGCTGGAGCATTCTGCTCCAAAGAGCAAAAACACGCAGGGGCGAGATAGATATTGTTGCCCAAAATGGTGCAACCATCTGTTTTGTTGAAGTTAAACAACGGCAGACATTGCGGGGAGCTGCGGAATGTCTTTCCGTAACACAGTCCCGGCGGTTGTACAGGGCTGCGGAGTGCCTGCTACAGAGCCACCCCTATTGGCAATATGAAAACCTGCGCTTTGACCTGTTTATGCTGGACGCACAAGGCCAGATGGAGTGGCTGGAAGATATTATCCGTCAGATGTAAGTCAGGAGCAGGTTATTCTGCCCAAAGTGCAGAACCTGTATAAAGCCAGACGGTAATCAGGTACGGTGGTGGTGCTTGTTGCTGTGTACCACGGTATGCGCGCTAGGGTGGTAGCTAACCAGATGCACCATTTTACCATGCGGAGCAGAGGCCAGAATGACCTTGTGCGAGGCATGGTTTGTTGTGGTCGCATGGCGCACAACATGGCGAACATGCACAACAGGAGGGGGAGCGGTCAGGGAGGCAAAGGTTAACTTGCTGGCTTCCAGATCGGAAAGAACGCGTTCCGCATGCACTGAAGAACTGGTGGCCATTACACTCAGACCGATACCGGCCAGAGCAAAAAGCCCGCGTACAAACGGAACTCGCGTCATTAACCTTAGCCCCCTGATCTTATGTCTGCCTGAAACTATACAAAGCAATTGCAGGCTGACAACCTATAATTCAGGCGGATGCGTTGCAGGCGATGTTTTTTTCCTGCAACAGTTTTTGCAGTTCACCGGTCTGGTACATTTCGGTCACAATGTCGCACCCACCAACAAACTCACCTTTGACGTAAAGCTGGGGAATGGTGGGCCAGTTGGAATAGTCCTTAATGCCCTGACGCAGCGCGGAATCTGCCAGAACATTGGCGGCTTTGAACGGCACACCAATCTGCTGCAGAATCTGCACTACCCGGGCAGAAAAGCCACACTGTGGGAAATCGGCATCCCCCTTCATGAAAAGCATGACAGGGTTGGAATCAATATCCTGCTGGATGGTCTGTTTGATGGAATCAGTCATCTGTCTGTTGTCCTTGGTCGTATGGAAGCCGGGTTCTGGTCAGGGAGCAGATGTACGGAGGGCCAGCGCATGCAGCTTGCCCCCCATGTGTCCTTCCAGCGCATTGTAAACGAGCTGATGCTGCCTTACGCGCGGAACATCACGAAAAGCTTCGCTTACAATTGAACAGGAATAGTGATCCCCATCTCCCGCCAGATCATCAATCCTGATCTGGGCATCGGGGAACGCCTTCAGAATATAAGCTTCAAGTTCTGTGGCGGACATGGCCATGGTGCTGTCCCTTCCCTATTGGTCCATCAGTGCAGGAAAAAAGGTTTCATGCGCTGATTTAAGGCGTGCTGCAGATATGGTGACGCCGCTGGGAAGAATCAAATCATTTCCACCGGAGCGACCCATCAGACGTGCAGGCACCCCAGCCTGTGCGGCTTTGGCACAAAAAGACTGGCCATCAGCAACGCACACAAGGTAACGGGCCTGATCCTCGCCAAACCAGAAGGCTTCCGGGCGGATGCCGGAATCCGGGCTTTCCAGTTCGCAACCTGTGCCGGATGCCATGACCATTTCGGCTGCGGCAACCAGAATACCGCCATCGGCAATATCGTGGCATGCGCTAATCTGGCCTGCCTGAATTTCGGCCCGAACAAAATCCCCGTTCCGCTTTTCTGCTGCCAGATCAACCGTTGGTGGTGCGCCTTCTTCACGCCCCAGAATCTCGCGCAGCCAGATGGACTGGCCAAGTTCACCCTTGGTCGCGCCAATCAGCACCAGGTCACTGTCAGGTTGCATACCAAGACCCACGGCAGAGGACACATCATCAAGCACACCAAGCCCACCAATAGCGGGAGTTGGCAGAATGGCCTGAGTTGTGCCGTCGGGCATACGGGTTTCGTTATACAGGGAGACGTTACCGCTCACGATGGGGAAGTCGAGAACCTTGCAGGCCTCTCCCATACCCTCGAGGGCCGCAATGAACTGGCCCATGATCTCCGGCTTTTCAGGGTTGCCGAAGTTCAGGTTGTCCGTCACCGCCAGAGGGCGTGCGCCGGTTGCCGTAATATTGCGCCATGCTTCAGCCACGGCCTGTGCGCCACCTGTGCGCGGGTCCGCCTGACAGTAGCGCGGCGTGCAATCCGTTGTCAGTGCAAGACCGAGCTGCGTATCTTCCACCTTAACAATGGCGGCATCCGCAGCGCCGGGGCGGCGGACGGTCTGGCCCCCAACGGTGCTGTCATACTGGTTCCAGACCCATGCGCGCGACGCAAGATCGGGCGAGGCTACAAGCTGGAGCAGCATGGCATCGAGCGAGAGCGGTGCGTGAACACTGCCCAGCTCTGCGGGTTTTTCCGGGGCGATGGAAGGACGGTCATAAACCGGCGCTTCATCCGCCAGAGGTTCAAGCGGAATGTCAGCCTCAAGCTGGCCTTTGTGCTTGATGACAATATGGCCGGTTTCGGTCAGGTGACCGATAATGGCAAAGTCCAGCTCCCACTTTTCAAAAATCTGGCGTGCCAGTTCTGTCCGGTCAGGGCGCAGGACCATGAGCATGCGTTCCTGACTTTCAGAAAGCATCATCTCATATGCGGTCATGTTGGGTTCGCGCTGGGGCACTGCATCCAGGTCAAGCTCGATACCCACGCCGCCCTTGCCAGCCATTTCCACGGCGGAAGAGGTCAGGCCTGCTGCACCCATGTCCTGAATGGCAACAATGGCATCTGTTGCCATCAGTTCCAGACAGGCTTCGATCAGCAGTTTTTCAATGAAGGGGTCGCCAACCTGCACGGTCGGGCGCTTAGAAAGCGCGTCTTCATCAAACTCGGCGGAGGACATGGTGGCACCATGGATCCCGTCCCGCCCTGTGCGTGAACCAACATAGACAACAGGGTTGCCAACACCGGCTGCTGCGGACAGGAAAATACGGTCCTGCCGGGCAATGCCCACGGTCATGGCGTTAACAAGCGGGTTGCCATCATATGCCGGGTGGAAGTTGATTTCCCCCCCGACTGTCGGCACACCCACGCAGTTGCCATAGCCGCCAATTCCACGCACTACGCCATCCACAATCCGGCGGGTAATGGGGTTTTCCGGGCTGCCAAAACGCAGGGCGTTCAGGTTGGAAATGGGGCGCGCACCCATGGTGAACACGTCACGCAGAATGCCGCCAACGCCTGTAGCTGCCCCCTGATAGGGTTCGATAAAGGAAGGGTGGTTATGGCTTTCCATCTTGAAGATGGCGGCATAACCCTGCCCGATATCCACAACACCTGCGTTTTCACCCGGCCCATGGATAACCCAAGGGGCTTTGGTGGGCAGGCCACGCAGCCATTTGCGGGAGGATTTGTAGGAGCAGTGCTCCGACCACATGACGGAAAAAACACCCAGTTCCGTCAGGCTGGGCTTACGGCCCATGATAGACAGAACACGGCCGTATTCTTCGCCCGTCAGGCCGAATTCACGCGCCAGGGATTCATCAACGGTTACAGGCTTATTCACCGGACCAGAGCCTCCACCAGACCTTCAAACAGCGGCAGACCATCCTCGCCCCCCATCAGCGGATCAACCAGATCCTCGGGGTGGGGCATCATGCCGCAAATACGTTTGTTTTCGCTCAGAACACCGGCAATGCTGTTCACGCTGCCGTTGGGGTTGCTTGTTCTGTCATCCGCGCACACACGGCCCTTGGCATCGGCGTAGCGGAATGCAACGCGGCCTTCGCCTTCAAGCACGGCAAGGGTCTGGGCATCGGCTGTGTAGTTGCCATCCCCATGTGCCAGCGGCGTGCGGAAGATGTCGCCCTTTTTCCAGCGCCGGGTAAAGGGAGTGCCTTCAACCTCCACGCGCAGATGGCAGTCCTGCGAAAGGAACCGCAGGTCCGCATTCCGCAGGAGTGCGCCGGGGAGCAGGTTGCTCTCGGTCAGGATCTGGAAGCCGTTGCACACGCCCAGAATATGCCCGCCTTTGGCGGCAAAGTCGCGCACGGCCCCCATGATGGGGGAATGTGCGGCCATTGCGCCGCAACGCAGGTAGTCACCATAGCTGAAGCCACCGGGCAGCACGACCAGATCCACACCGCTCAGATCTGTCTCATGGTGCCAGATCATGCGAGGGGCCTGCCCGGTTACGCGCCGCAGGGCAATGGCCATATCTCGTTCCCGGTTCGTGCCGGGAAATACGACAATCGCTGCTTTCATTTTTTCACGTCACACGGATAAGAGTCATGCAGGGCGGTAAAAACGCTCTCGCCCACTGGTTTGCCCAGAGAGTCGGAATGCGCTTTCAGCCAGGTGAGCACCTTGGTGCGGATGGCGGCAATGTCTTCGCTTGCCGGCACACAAAAGCCCGTGGGGGCGGAGGCATCGCCCGTATTGTGCGCGTTGATCTGGGCAAGGGTCACGCCATCGGTCAGGCCGCTCAGATAGGCATCGCACGCGGTGCGTGAGGCCGAACTGGAGCACATCTTGCCAAGTGCACCCGCCTTCATGGGGGCCAGCCGCTGGGCATGTGCCAGAGTGGGGACCGCCAGCACACCGGCAAGGGCGATCAGGGCGAGGCGCTTCATGCCACAACCTCTACCGAGTAGTCCTCGATAACCAGGTTGGCGAGCAGGTTGCGGGCCATTTCGCCCGCTTTTTCGTGCGCTTCTTCTGCTTTTACACCATGCAGTTCCAGCTCTATGACCTTGCCAACGCGCACATCCTGCACGCCTTCAAAGCCCAGTGTGTGCAGTGCGTGACCAATGGCCTTTCCCTGCGGGTCCAGAACGCCGTCCTTAAGCATGACGGTTACACGTACTTTCATTCTCAAACTCCCAAAGTACCCGTAGGGGTTACTGAACTGTTTCTGGGCCTTTCATGTCACCCCCGGCGCCGTTTTCCGGCAGGATGCCCATGCGGCGTGCAACTTCCTGATAAGCTTCCTTCACGTTGCCCAGATCGCGGCGGAAGCGATCCTTGTCGAGCTTTTCGTTTGTGTGAAGGTCCCACAAGCGGCAGTTATCAGGCGAAATTTCGTCAGCAAGAACAATACGCATGTCCTCGCCTTCCCAGCACCGGCCGAACTCGAGTTTGAAGTCCACGAGCTGGATGCCAATGCCGCTGAACAGGCCGCAGAGGAAGTCGTTCACGCGCATGGACATGCCCGTAATATCTTCCAGATCGTGCGGGCAGGCCCAGCCAAATGCAATAATGTGATCTTCCGATACCAGCGGGTCACCGAGTTCATCGTTCTTGTAATAGAACTCAACAATCGGGCGCGGCAGGCGCTGGCCTTCGGGGATGTTGAAGCGCTTGGAAATGCTGCCAGCGGCAACATTGCGGATGACCACCTCAAGCGGGATAATCTCCACTTCCTTTACCAGCTGCTCACGCATGTTGATGCGGCGGATAAAGTGGGTGGGGATGCCGATTTCCTGCAAGCGCAGCATCAGGTGTTCGCTAATGCGGTTGTTGAGCACACCTTTGCCGGTAATCACACCGCTTTTGGCACCATTGCCAGCCGTGGCATCGTCCTTGAAGTATTGCACAAGGGTCCCCGGTTCCGGACCTTCAAAGAGGATTTTGGCTTTACCTTCATAAAGCTGGCGGCGACGGGCCATAATGATCCTTACCTGTCGAAATGTGTGCGGGCGGTTGGGTGACCGCCCCAAAAAACGGGGGAACCAGACTGGTGGTTCACCCCTTTATTGCTCCCGTGTTCATAGCAGGCTTCCCGCGTGGAGGATACAGCCTGTGCAAACCGGGCTGGCGGTTACTGTTTTGGGCCAGTTTCACCGAAGATTTTTTCAAACTGGAAGTCCAGTGCCTTCAGGTGCTGGCGGCTGTCCATGGCGGCATCCAGCACATCGGCGGGAATGCGGCCCGAAATTTCGGCATCATCAGCCAGATTTTCGCGGAACGTTTTGCCTTCGGGCGTGCCCAGCTTGGTCCATGTTGCCATCGCGTTGCGCTGGACAATACGGTAGGCATCTTCGCGCGACAGGCCTGCTTTTGCCAGTGCCAGCAGAACTTCGCCCGAATGGACCACGCCGCCAAGGCTTTCGATATTCGCAGCCATGCGGTCGGGGTACACCACAAGCTTGGAGATCATGCCGGACAGGCGGGCCAGGGCAAAGTCCAGCCCGATGGTGGCATCGGGGCAGATGTTGCGCTCGACCGAGGAGTGGCTGATGTCACGTTCGTGCCACAGAGCCACGTTTTCCAGTGCCGGAATAACCGCTGCGCGCACCAGACGGGCAAGGCCGGTCAGGTTTTCGGTCAGCACGGGGTTGCGCTTGTGCGGCATGGCGGAAGAGCCCTTCTGCCCCGGATGGAAGAATTCCTCCGCTTCGCGGACTTCGGAGCGTTGCAGGTGGCGGACTTCCGTTGCAAGCCGTTCAATGCCGCTGGCAATAACGCCAAGAGCGCAGAAGAATGCCGCATGGCGGTCACGCGGGATAACCTGGGTGGAAACCGCTTCGGCCTGCAGGCCAAGGCGTTCGGCCACGTAAGCTTCCACACGCGGGTCAAGATGGGCGTATGTGCCTACAGCGCCGGAAATGGCACAGGTGGCAATTTCGGCCCGTGCGGTTTCAAGGCGGGTTCTGTTCCGGGCGAACTCGGCGTAATGGCCAGCAATCTTGAGACCGAAAGACGTGGGCTCAGCATGAATGCCGTGGCTGCGGCCAATGGTCAGGGTGTGTTTGTGTTCAAACGCACGTGCCTTAAGGGCGGCCAGAGTTTCGTCCAGATCCTTGAGCAGCAGGTCGGTGGCCTGCACAAGCTGCACGGCAAGGCAGGTGTCCAGCACGTCCGATGAGGTCATGCCCAGATGGACAAACCGGCTTTCGGGGCCAACTTTTTCTGCCAGCCATGTCAGGAACGCAATAACGTCATGCCGTGTTTCGGCTTCGATCTCGTCAATCCGGGCGAGGTCTGCATCGCAAAAAGCAGCCATGGCGGCATTGCCTTTTTCGCGGACCACTTTGGCGGCTTCCTTGGGGACCGTCCCGTATTCTGCCATGGCTTCACAGGCCAGAGCTTCGATCTCGAACCAGATTCGATAGCGGTTTTCAGGGGACCAGATTGCGGCCATGACGGGGCGGGTATAGCGCGGCACCATAACGCGAATTCCTTAACCAGAACAGTTTAAACGTCAGACAGGTGGCGCCTCTCTAGCGGATTTCGCGCATGTCGTCTGCCCGCAATGCGGAAAACTTTGACATTTTCTGCCGTGTGCCAGAAATTCGCGCCATTCAATGCGTGTTCTGGAATCGGAGTTATTGTGGCCAACCTATTTGATTCTGCCAGTTTTCCGGCAGTTGCCGCCCTCTTGCAGGTTGTGCTGATTGATGTGACTCTGGCCGGGGACAACGCAGTTGTCATTGGTATGGCCGTACGCTCCCTTGGCGGGGCACAGCGGCGCAAGGCCATTTGGGCCGGTGTGGGGCTGGCTGCGGTCATCAGGGTGCTTTTGGCACTTGTCGCGGTCAAGCTGTTGAGCATTGTCGGCCTGACACTGGCCGGCGGCCTGCTCCTGCTATGGGTCTGCTGGCGCATGTACCGCGAAATGCAGCACGCCAATACTGCTGATGGGGCAGCGGGTAGCGCACCGGGCAGCCTGCGTTCGGCCATTATCAAAATCCTGATCGCTGATTTGTCCATGAGTCTGGATAACGTGCTGGCCGTGGCCGGGGCTGCACGTGAACACCCCGGTATTCTGGTCATGGGGCTGGCCCTGTCTGTTGTGCTCATGGGTCTTGCGGCCTCCCTGATTGCGCGGCTGCTTGAGCGTTATAAGTGGATTTCGTGGGTGGGGCTGCTGGTTGTGCTGGGCGTTGCCGTAGAACTGATTGTTAGTGGCGGTGGAGAGGTTTGGGGCCACCTGTCCTAAGCCTGACGCAAGTGTGTCAGGCAGGCCGCCCCTGCCTGACAAAAGAACTTGCTAAATTGCAAAAAACCCGTTGAATTTCGGGTATGACCCGTTCTTACCCTTCATGGCGGCGGCAGCTTGTTGCCGCAGTATCTCTGGTCGGGTTTTCCCTGACCGCCTGCTCCGGTCCATCTGCCCAGCAGGTATCCGCACCTGAGGAGAGTGCCGGAGCAAGTGATGGTGCGCCCACCCGCAATGCCTTGCCGGTAGGTAACCTGAACGATCGGCTGGATACATGGCTCCGTCTTGTCGGGCCTGCACATGCAAGTGCTCAGGATTATGCCGATTTTTTACAATCCGGCAGTGTGTGGCCACGCTGGTCAGTGCTGGTCCTGCGTATGCAACAGGCTCTGGCAAACGAGACAGATACACAGGTGCTGGCCCGTTTGTGCCACAGCCAAAAACTGACTTATGCCCCGGCATTGGTGCAGTGCGCTACGCAACTACCAGATGATAAACCCCTCCAGCAGCAGCTTGCGGCCGAGGCCGTAACCGCATGGACCAATGGGAACGACACACCTGTAGCAGCAACTACGTTGGCCAGCACGTTTGGGGCAAGCCTTACCCCCCAGAGTTCATGGTTACGTTTTGACCGGGAGGAACGGTCTGGTCTGGTCAATGCTGCCCAGCAAACCTTGCCTTATCTTTCCGCCAGCAGGCAGCCGTTGGCGCAGGCCCGGCTGGCATTAAGAAACAATGACCCAACGGCACAATCCCAGTTTGATGCCCTACCCTCTTCCGCGCGTGCCGACCCGTGGCTTGTGCTGGATCTGGCCCGCTGGCTGCGCAAGCAGCAGCGCTATGACGAAGCCGTTACTCTATGGAAAGCAGGAGCCGTTGAGGCCGAACGGACAACCCGCTCCAAGCTGTTCTGGCGCGAGCGGGATGGGCTGGCTCGTGAGCTGATCCAGCAGAATCGGGCTGGGGATGCCTTTGCCGTGGCGAATGACACAATCGCCCAGGGTGAAAGCCGTTTGGACGCTGTGTTCCTGAGCGGGTGGATTGCTCTGCGTATGCAGCATGATGCCGCAACCGCAGAGGACTTCTTTCGTCAGCTTACAGAATCTTCGTCGCTCATTACGCGCAGCCGTGGGTTTTACTGGCTTGGCCGTGCCCGGGCTTCTGTAGGCAATATGGCCTCGGCTCAGGCGGACTGGACGCGTGCTAGCGCTTACCCCGGCACCTATTACGGTCAAATGGCAGCAGCAACGCTGGCAGGTCAGGCCAATGCCCTGCTGGAACCGGAACAGGTGCCTGCACTGATCGTGCAAAACCTCAGGAGTGCGGATAACGCACTGCCCCCGTCTTCTGAAGAGACACTACCAACAGGCAATGACCTGCTGCTGGCGGCTCTTCGGCTGGCAGCTATGGGGGATAAAGACCATACGCGCGATTTTTTGAACCTGTTTGAAAAACAGGTCACACAAACACCGCAACGTCAGGCGCTTTCGTCTCTGGCGTTGCGTCTGGGGGTGCCCGATATTGCCGTTACCGTAGCACGCCATGCCGGGCGGGATGGTGTGTTTATGCTGCGTTCGGGCTGGCCCCTGCCCTACACGCCGCCACAGAGCAGTTTGCCCCAAGATTTTGTTATGGGCCTCATGCGGCAGGAGAGCAGCTTTAACCCCGATGCCGTAAGCCCATCCAATGCAATCGGCCTTATGCAGATCAAGCCTTCTACTGCGGCGGATATGGTGCGGGCTGCCGGGGTGGCACCATCTGCCGCTACGGCTGTGGGGCTGCGGGATGCACAAAACAACATGCAACTGGGTACGGCCTACCTGCTCCATTTGCAGGATCGGTTTGGCCCCATAGTGCCTTATATGGCTGCCGCCTATAATGGAGGGCCTACCCGGTTGGCCAAATGGCTGACCACGGCAGGCGATCCCGCCCATAATGGGGGGCAAATGGAGCAGATGATCGACTGGGTGGAAAACATTCCCTATGCCGAAACACGTAATTACGTGCAGCGCGTATGGGAAAACATGATTGTTTACAAAGCATTGGGAACACCAGAATGACCCCTGCCCGTTTGATCGCAACATTTGGAGGCTGTGGCCTGTCCCCCCGTGCCCCCGGCACCGTTGGCTCCTTTGCCGCCTTGCTGGTCGGGCTACCCTTGCTAAAGCGGCCCCGCACGCTGGCCTGTGCTGCTGTAGCGGCAACCGTTGTGGGGTGGTGGGCCACAGCACGGGCGGGCAAAGGGGAAGACCACAGCTGGATTGTGATTGATGAAGTGGCGGGTATGTGGATCGCCCTGTTGGCCTGTTTACCCGATAGTGACCAGAGCGAGGAAGCAACCAAAGCCACGCACCGGTTGTTATGGCCCATTGTGGCGTTTGGGCTGTTCCGCGTGTTTGATATTACCAAGCCCGGCCCCATAGGCACGCTGGACAGACGGCATGATGCCATTGGCGTTATGGGGGATGATGTGCTGGCCGGGGTTGCCAGTGCAGGCTGTGTGCACGCACTACGCAAAGTATGGGCGGCACGGAACTAAAAAGGGTTGAACATGCGCGAACAGACAGAAGGATATGGCCCTGCGGTTCTGGCCGAAGCCGAACGTGTTCTGGCTCTGTTGCGCGCAGCAGAACTGCGGGTTGTTACGGCTGAAAGCTGCACGGGCGGGCTGGTCGCGGGGGCATTAACGCATTTTGCCGGGTCATCAGATGTGACCGAAGGTGGCTTTGTCACCTACTCCAACGGCATGAAGCAGGCAGTGCTGGGCGTACAGGCCAGCACATTAGCTGCCCATGGCGCGGTGAGTGCACAAACGGTAGAGCAGATGGCTGAGGGCGCGTTGAACGCCTGCTCCAGTGCCGGTGTGGCTGTGTCTATTTCCGGTATTGCGGGGCCAGGAGGCGGGAGCGTGGACAAGCCTGTGGGGCTGGTCTGGTTTGCCACGGCGCTGCGTGGAGGCCCAACACGCGCAGACCAGCAGATATTCTCCGGGGATCGGGTACAGGTGCGCGAGCAGGCAGTGTTGCACGCTTTAAGGCTTGTTTCTGCCCGCTTGGTTCATCTGTAACGGGTTATCGTCTGTCTGCCGGGTTATAAACAGGAGCTTCCTGTAAATCCGGTGCCATAACCCCTGTGCCTTTGGCTATGGTACCATCTGGCAATGTAGGAGTGGCGGCCGGTTGGGCAGGCTGGGTGCGCTGTATATGCGCCAGACTTTGAGCGTTTAACGCATCCGCTGTTACGTTCCCGCCGTGAGGCTGATCCGTAGGGGCTGTGCGCTCTGTTTGTTTTGGCAGTGTGTCTGCCATAGTCTGTGCAACTGGTGCCAGTGTTCCACCAAGCAGAAGCAGATAAAACAGTATGGGCATGCGGTTGTCCCCCGTGTTCAAACTCTGGGTTCTGCGTGATGGTGGTATGGTTCAGGTTGCTGTTTTCTGGCCTGAAAGAGCGGCTGGAGTGGCGGTGCCAGCCTGTAGTACGGGAGGGCCATAAACCTCTTTGGCACGCTTGATAAAAGCGGAAACCATAAGACGGGTTGCCTCGGTAAAGACTACACCAATAGCCGCTTGCAGAATGCGGGAGTTAAACTCGAAATCGACAAAAAAGTCGACCTGACAGCCATTGGCATGGGGCGTGAACTTCCACACATTACGCAGGTAGCGGAACGGCCCGCGCTCGTAACGCACGGTAATGGTGGACGGACGGTCCAGTGTCACACGGGAGGTAAAACTCTCCCTGAACGGACCAAAGCCTATGGTCAGGTCGGCAACAAGTTCTGTTTCGGTGCGGCTGCGCAAGCGTGCGGCAACACACCAGGGTAAAAAGGCGGGGTAGTGTGCAACGTCCGCAACCAGATCAAAAATCTGGTCGGGGCGATAGGGCAGAACACGCGTCTCTGCGTGTTTAGGCATTACAGAGCCTCCTTCAGGCGCTTGTTGCGTGCTTCGCGCAGCTGCGCAAAATCTGTGTCGGCATGGTAGGAAGAGCGCGTAAGGGGGCTGGAACTGACCTGCAAAAACCCTTTTACGCGCGCCATGGTGCCGTATTCCTCGAATTCTTCCGGTGTTACAAAGCGCGCAACGGCAGCGTGCTTGACCGTGGGCTGCAAATACTGCCCCATTGTGATAAAATCCACATCAGCAATGCGCAGATCATCCATGACCTGAGCGAGTTCCATTTTTTCTTCCCCCAAACCCAGCATCAGCCCTGATTTGGTGAAAATGGAAGGATCAAGCTGCTTGACCCGGTCCAGCAGGCGCATGGACTGGTAATACCGCGCGCCGGGCCGGATGGTGGGGTAAAGGCGTGGCACGGTTTCCAGATTATGGTTGAACACGTCCGGGCGGGCTTTAACAACCACTTCCAGAGCCTTGTCTTTACGCAAAAAATCCGGTGTCAGGATTTCAATGGTCGTGTCGGGGGATGTCGCGCGTATGGCAGCAATGACACGCGCAAAATGCTGCGCTCCCCCATCGGCCAGGTCATCCCGGTCAACAGAAGTGATCACCACATGGCGCAGGCCCAGCTTGGCTACGGCTTCTGCCACGCGTTCAGGCTCGCCTTCATCCAGAGCATGAGGCAAGCCGGTGCTGACATTGCAGAATGCACACGCACGGGTGCAGATTTCCCCCATGATCATCATGGTGGCATGGCGCTGTGACCAGCACTCCCCTATGTTGGGGCATGCGGCCTCCTCACACACAGTGACCAGCTTGTTGTCACGCATGAGGGTTCGTGTTTCGTGGTAAGTCGGGTGGTTGGGTGCTCTAACCCGTATCCACTCCGGCTTGCGGGCAATAGGGTTGTCCGGCCGATGGGCTTTTTCGGGGTGCCGTATCCGGCTTGTCCCACCTTTTCGATGATCAATCTCGACACGAGTAGACATGACTTCGCCCATTTATACCCAAAGAGTGCAGATAGAACTGGAATGCCCCTGCATGCACGTCAAGGTGTTGGAGAGGCGATAACCGGGAATGGGGCATCAAACCCGCGAGATTGATGCCCTACCCTTTTGAAAACAAAAGACTAAAAGTGCAAAGCGCCATCATAGGCCGCAAGAACGGCCTCATGCATGGATTCAGAAATGGTGGGGTGCGGGAAAATGGTTTCAGCCAGTTCCGCTTCCGTCAGTTCCCCTGTGCGGGCAATAACGTAACCCTGAATCATTTCAGTCACTTCCGCGCCAATCATGTGCGCGCCAAGCAGCTCGCCAGTCTGGGCATCAAAAACCGTTTTGATCAGCCCGTCCGGTTCACCCATGGCAAGGGCTTTACCATTGGCAATAAGCGGGAAGCGGCCAACACGTACCTTGTAACCAGCTTCCAGCGCCTTTGCTTCCGTGTAACCAACGGAGGCAATTTGCGGGCGGCAGTAGGTGCAGCCGGGTATTTTGGTCGGGTCGATTGGGTGGACTTTTCTGCCCGCAATGGCTTCTACACACATCACGGCTTCATGGCTGGCCTTGTGGGCAAGCCATGGCGCACCGGCCAGATCGCCAATAGCGTACACGCCGGGTTCGCCCGTGCGGCAAAGCGCATCTGTGACCACATGCGTCCGATCGACCTGGATTTTGGTCCCTTCCAGCCCGATTTTTTCCACATTGCCAACAATACCAACGGCAGAAATAACCCGTTCGGCAACCAATGTATCGGCTTTACCATTGACGGTAACGGGAATGCTGACCCCGGTTGCCGTTTTCTGCAACGTGCCGATCTTGGCGCTGGTCAGCACCCGAATGCCCTGTTTTTCAAAGGCTTTGCGTGCAAGCTGGCTTATTTCCACATCTTCTACGGGCAGAATGCGCTCGGCAACTTCCACCAGCGTTACGTCCGCACCCATGTTGCGGTAGAAGGATGCAAACTCGGTGCCAATAGCGCCAGAACCAATAACCACAAGGCTTTTGGGCATGGTTTCTGGCACAAGGGCTTCCTTGTAGGACCAGATGAATTGACCATCCGGCTCCAGCCCCGGCAGCACTCGTGCGCGTGCACCAGTTGCCAGAATAACGTGCTGGGCGGTGAGCGTGGTGGGGGCTGCCCCATCCTTGCTGACGAGCACTTTGCGGCGACCGTTGGCCAATGTGCCATCCAGCTTGCCGTGGCCGTCAAAAACCGGAACCTTGGCCTTTTTAAGCAGATGCGCAACCCCTGCGGACAACTGCTTGGAGACAGCCCGGGAGCGGGCAACAATTTTTTTAAAATCAAAGCTTACACCATCGGCCTTAAACCCATAGGCCGGCAGGTCGTGTAGCAGATGATTGATTTCCGATGCCCGAAGCAGCGCCTTGGTGGGGATGCACCCCCAGTTAAGGCAGATGCCACCAAGATGCTGGGCTTCAACCACCGCAACGGAGAGTTTAAGCTGGGCAGCGCGCAGAGCGGCAACATACCCACCCGGCCCGCCACCAATGACGATCACATCAAAATCTGTCTGGCTCATGATGCCAAATTTCTCCCGCAAAAGGCTGCGTTACAGAACAAGAGCCAGAGGTGCCTGCACAATGTTACGGAAGGCCGAGAGCCATTTGGCGGCCATGGCCCCATCCACCGCGCGGTGATCGACCGAGAGTGTTACAGTCATGACTGTTGCCACTTTAATCTCGTCACCACTCACAACAGGCTGCCGTTTGCCAGCAGCAATGGCCAGAATGGCGGCCTGCGGGGGGGTCACAATAGCTGCGAATTCCTTGACGCCGAACATCCCCATATTGGAAATGGAGAACGTACCGCCCTGAAACTCTTCGGGCTTCAGCTTGCCTGCTCTGGCGCGGGAAACCAGAGATTTGGCTTCCTGACTGATCTGCTTGAGGCTTTTGCGGTCAGCAGCCCGCACAATGGGGGTAATCAGCCCATCATCAAGGGAAACCGCCACGGAAATATCCGCATCTTCATGCAAGATCATGGCGTCTTCCGTAAAGGAGGCGTTGACTTCGGGCACCTGCTTGAGCGCAAGAGCCGCTGCCTTGATCAGCATATCATTAACCGACAACTTGAACGCGTCCTGCCCTTCATCATGAGACAGGGCATTGAGCTGTGAGCGTAATGCCATAAGCGCATCAAGCTCCACATCCATGGAAACATAAAAGTGCGGAATGGTCGCCTTGGATTCACTCAACCGGCGGGCAATCACCTTGCGCATGGTGGTGTGCGGCACCGTACGGCTTGCGCCCGTGGGAAGAGGTGCATTTGCCTGCTGGCCGGGTTTGGGAGCGGCCGCTGGCTGTGCGGCAGCCGCTTCCACATCGCGTTTGACAATGCGCCCGTTAGGCCCTGTTCCCTTGAGCGTGGACAGGTCCACATTTTTTGCAGCGGCAATGCGGCGAGCCAGCGGGGAGGCAACAATGCGGTTGGCCGGGCGCGAGGCCTGCAATGCAGCCGCCGGGGCAACCGGTGCACTGGCTGGTGCTACAGCACCCGCCTGTGCGGGGGCTGGCGCAGGTGCTGCGCTGGTGGCGGGCGGTGCGGCAGAGTCCGGCACAGCCTCCCCTTCTTCCACCATAATGGCGATGGGCGTATTGACCGCAACCCCCTCGGTCCCTTCGGGAACAAGGATGCGGCCAAAAATGCCATCTTCAATGGCTTCTACTTCCATTGTGGCCTTGTCGGTTTCGATCTCGGCCAGCACATCGCCATTGTTAACCGTATCGCCCTCTTTTTTCAGCCAGCGGGCAATCTTACCCTCTGTCATGGTGGGAGAGAGGGCGGGCATCAGAATTTCAATTGCCATCTTTCATCACCTCAGATCAGGCTGCGCACGGCTTTAACCACGTGCTCAGACTGTGGAAGGGCCAGTTTTTCCAGATTGGCTGCAAATGGCATGGGCACATCTTCACCGGCAACGCGCACGGGGGGGGCATCCAGCCAGTCAAAGGCATGTTCAATAACCTGCATGGCCACTTCGGAGCCAATGCCAGCAAACGGCCAGCCCTCTTCCACCGTGACAAGGCGGCTGGTCTTTTTCACGCTGTTGACAATTGTGGCTGTATCCAGCGGGCGAATGCTGCGCAGGTTGATCACTTCGGCCTCAATCCCCTGCTTGGCAAGTTCGGCCGCCGCATCCAGCGCTGTACCTACGGCAATGGAGAAAGCAACAATGGTGACATCGGTGCCAGCCCGTTCGATCTTTGCCTTGCCAATGGGCAGAATGAAATCTTCATCAATCGGGCAAGGGAACTTCTGCCCGTAAAGAATCTCATTTTCCAGCACGATCACCGGGTTCGGGTCACGGATAGCAGCGCGCAGCAGCCCCTTGGCGTCTGCTGCGGACCACGGGGCAACAACTTTAAGCCCTGGCACATGGCCGTACCAACTTGCGTAGCACTGCGAATGCTGGGCACCCACGCGTGCGGCAGCGCCGTTAGGGCCGCGGAACACAATGGGGCACCCCATCTGCCCGCCGGACATATACAGCGTTTTGGCAGCGGAGTTGATAATGTGGTCAATGGCCTGCATGGCAAAGTTCATGGTCATGAACTCGACAACAGGTTTAAGCCCGGTCAGGGCTGCGCCAACGGCCATGCCGGTAAAGCCATGCTCGGTAATGGGCATGTCCAGCACGCGTTTTTCGCCAAACTCCTGCAATAACCCCTGCGAGATTTTGTAAGCCCCCTGGTACTCGGCGACTTCCTCACCGAGCAGGAACACGTCTTCATCGCGGCGCAGTTCTGCTGCCATGGCATCGCGCAGGGCTTCACGCACGGTAATTTCCCGCGTTTCACCCCAGTCCTGCTCTGGTTCGGTCGGGCTCAGGGGTGTTGCGGGCGCGGTTGCGGGGGATGCCGTGCTGGCGGCTGCCGGTGCGGGAGCGCTGGTGGTGGGCGCATCGCTTACGGTATCGGTTTCGGGCACGGCTTCACCGTCTTCAACCACAATGGCTATGGGGGTGTTGACGGCAACACCTTCAACCCCTTCGTTGATCAGCACACGACCAAGAATGCCGTCTTCAATGGCTTCAATTTCCATTGTGGCCTTGTCGGTTTCGATCTCGGCCAGTACGTCACCGGTGGTAATGGTGTCCCCTTCCTTTTTCAGCCAGCGGGCAATTTTGCCTTCTGTCATGGTGGGGGAAAGGGCGGGCATTAAAATTTTAGTCGCCATAATCTGCTCAGGCCTCCAGCACAACGTCCGTATAAAGTTCAGAAGGGTCAGGTTCCGGGCTGGTCTGCGCGAATTCGGCTGAGTCGTTCACGACGGCTTTAATTTCGGCTTCCATGGCTTTGAGCGTGGCTTCCTCAACCCCGGCGTCCAGAAGGATATGCTTGACGTGTTCAATCGGGTCACGCGTCTTGCGGACCAGATCAACCTCCTCACGCGTGCGGTATTTGGCCGGGTCGGACATGGAATGACCACGGTAGCGGTAGGTCATCATTTCCAGAATGTAAGGGCCTTTGCCCGCGCGGCAGTGTGCTACGGCCTGAGCTGCGGCGGCATGCACAGCAGCAACATCCATGCCATCCACCTGCACGCCGGGAATGCCCCAAGGCTCACCATTTTTGTACAGGTTATGGGAAGCCGAAGCCCGCTCGATTGCAGTGCCCATGCCGTATTTGTTGTTTTCGATGACAAAAATACAGGGCAGCTTGTGCAGGGCGGCCAGGTTGAAGCTTTCATAAACCTGCCCCTGCCCGGCTGCGCCATCCCCAAAATACGCAACAGAAACTTCATCCGTGCCGCGATATTTGTTGGCGAAGGCCAAACCAATGCCAAGTGCTACCTGTGCACCAACAATACCATGCCCGCCATAAAAGTTCTTCTCGCGCGAGAACATGTGCATGGAACCGCCCTTGCCATGCGAATAGCCCGTGGCGCGGCCGGTCAACTCAGCCATAACGCCCCGCGGGGTCATACCTGCGACAAGCATCTGCCCATGGTCGCGGTAGGAGGTGATCAGCTTGTCCCCGTCCTTGAGGCACATCTGTATGCCAACCACAACGGCTTCCTGCCCGATGTAAAGGTGACAGAACCCCCCGATCAGCCCCATGCCGTAAAGCTGTCCGGCTTTTTCTTCAAACCGGCGGATCAGCAGCATGTCGTGATAAGCTGTTAGAAACTGCTCCCGGGTCAGTGATGGGCCGTTGCCACCGACTGCGCCGACCTGCTCAGATGTTGTTTCCATGTATGGACCCTCTACGATACATAGGTAAATGCGTCTTATAACGTAATGTCTTGGCGGCCAGGGGACTGGTCGGTTCGAGCATTTTATCGTGTTTTTTGCATAAAAAAATGCCGTCTGATCAGGGCACCTTGGTTATTTGGCGTTATATTCTCCTGATCTGCCACCGCTTTTGTGCTGTAGCCGGATATTGTCGATGCGCATGCTACGGTCAACGGCCTTGCACATGTCATAGAGTGTGAGGGCCGCGACAGATACCGCAGTCAACGCCTCCATTTCCACTCCGGTTGCGTCTTTTGTTGTAACAGCCGCAGTGATCTCGATTTTGTCATCTGTAGCGACAAGATCAAGCGTGACAGATGTCAGGCGCAACGGGTGGCAGAGGGGGATAACATCAGCCGTTTTTTTTGCGGCCATAATCCCCGCAATCCGGGCTGTTGCCAGCACATCCCCTTTGGGCATGGAGCCCGAGACAATCAGATCCAGCGTGTGGCGCTGCATATGCACTTCTGCTGCCGCAATGGCCTTGCGGAATGTCTCGTCCTTATCGGATACATCCACCATCCGGGCATGCCCGGATGAATCCAGATGGGTCAGGGGCTGTTCGCGCACTGTTACTTCAGTCCGAGCAATGTGCGTGCAGCAGCTCCGGGGTCTGGCTGGCGGAGCAGCGTTTCACCGACCAGAAAGCCCGTGACCCCAATAGAGGCAAGCTGGGCAATTTCTTCGTGTGTTTTAATCCCGCTTTCGGAGATGATAATCCGGTCAGGCGGCACCAGAGGGGCAAGCTGGCTGGTGGTGTTGATGTCTGTTGTCAGGGTCTTGAGGTTACGGTTGTTAATACCGATCAGGAACGTGTCCAGCGCCAGTGCGCGGTTCAGTTCGTCCTCATCATGCACTTCCACCAGAACGTCCATATCCAGACCCTTGGCGTGATCAACCAGTTCCAGCGCCATTTCATCTGTCAGAATGGACATGATCAGCAAGATGCAGTCAGCACCGATCATCCGGCTTTCGTAAACCTGCCACGGGTCGAGAATAAAGTCCTTGCGCAGGACTGGCAGCGCACAGGCGGCCCGGGCTGTTGCCAGATCCTCGTTTGCACCGTGGAAGCATGAGCTTTCCGTTAGCACGGAAATGCAGGCAGCTCCGGCCTGTTCGTAGGCTAGGGCGATCCGCGCGGGGTCGTATTCTTCCTGCAAGATACCCGCAGAAGGAGATGCCTTCTTGATCTCGGCAATCAGGCCCACGGCGCGGTCAGCGGCTTTTTCCTTGAGCGCACGACCGAAGCCCCGAGGTGCTTCCTTGGTTTCCTGCGCTTTGGCTACAACTTCCTTTAAGGGGTGCAGCGTGGAGCGATGTTCCACTTCCAGCCGTGTCCGCGCACAGATGCGGGCCAGAACATCTGGCAGTTCATCTACTTTGCAGTCAGGTGTGACGGCAGCGGAAGCTACAGTGGACGTGGAGGATGTATCGTTCATGATTGTCCTGTCATGTCTCCGGCGTGTGCATCCGAACGTGATGCACGTAAACCATTAAGCACCGCAAGGGCAGTGCCGTTGTCGAGTGAGCGTGCGGCGGTTGCCACACTGTTCCTGAGGCTGGCTGGGTCAATCCGGCCATTGTGCAGGACAGTCTGTTGACCGGCAACATGCAGCGCAAATGCCGCGTTCAACAGAACCGTATCACGGTACGCCCCGTGTGCGCCACGCAGGAGTGCTTCCAGCGCCTGCGCGTTATGCTGGGCATCGCCCCCTTTAATGGCGGATACGGGGGCGTAAGGCAGGCCCGCCATGTCCGGCTCAATCAGGTGGGACTGAATCTGCCCGTTTTCAAGCGCTACAGCCTGCGTGGGGCCTGCCAGTGTTATTTCGTCTATCCCGCCCTGCCCGTCCTGCGGCTGGCCGCAGACCGTCCACACACATTCCGACCCCAGACGGGCCAGCACTTCCGTAACGGGACGGAGCCACTGGGTGGAAAAAACCCCCATAAGCTGGCGTTTGACACCAGCCGGATTAACCATGGGACCAACCAGATTGAACAGCGTGGGCAGCGCCAGCACTTTTCTGGCACCCGCCGCATGCCGCATGGCCGGGTGGTGGTGCGGTGCAGCCATAAATACCACATGGTGGCGCGCAAGCTGTTCGGCAAGAACCTCTGCGTTGGAAGACAATGGCACGCACAGAGCCGCCAGCACGTCGGACGCTCCGGCGAGGGAGGAAATGGCTCTGTTGCCATGTTTGGCTACGGGCACCCCAAGCGCTGCCAGCACAAAGGCAACGGCGGTGGAAACATTCAGCGTGCCGTAATTATCCCCCCCCGTGCCACAGACATCAATCGTGTTGTCGGGAGCGTTGGGGACAGGGTACATCCGCTGCCGCAGGGCAGTTACAGCGCCAAAAAGCTCATCCTGTGTTTCCCCGCGCACGCGCAATGCCATTAAAAAAGCGGCAATCCGTTCGGGTGGAACATGGCCATCCATAATGCTGCCAAACGCGGCTTCGGCCTGCGCAGCACTCAGGCTTTTACGCTGTGCAAGAGCGTGCAGAACTCCGGAAAAAAATGCAGGGTCTTCCGTGCTGCCAATCGTAGTGGCGGACTCAGGCATGGAGCAGGCCCGCTGTCCATGCCCGTGCGTGGGTCAGAAAATTGCGGAGCAGATCATGCCCATGTTCGGACGCAATGCTCTCGGGGTGGAACTGTACGCCCGAGATGGGGTGCTGCTTGTGCCGTACGCCCATAATCACCCCATCGGCGGTCCATGCCGTAACTTCCAAGTCATCTGGGATGCTGGAAGGTTCAAGGGTCAGGCTGTGGTAACGGGTCGCATTGAACGGGCTGGGGAGCCCTTCAAAAACGTCCGTCCCGTTATGAAAAACAGGGCTGATCTTGCCGTGCATGGGGGTTGGAGAGCGCACAACCTGCGCCCCAAACACCTGCCCGATGGACTGGTGACCAAGGCAGACACCAAAAACGGGTATCTTGCCAGCAGCGGCGGCTATCAGATCACAGCAGATCCCTGCCTCGTTCGGGGAACAGGGCCCGGGGGACAGAACAATGGCGTCCGGGGCAAGAGCCATGGCTTCTGCTACGCTGAGCGTATCGTTCCGGCGGACGTCGCACTCCTCACCCAGTTCGCCCAGATAGTGGACCAGGTTGAAGGTAAAGCTGTCATAATTGTCGATCAGTAGGATCATGGCGGAATGATGACCTTTTCGTGCGCACGGGTCAAATGACGTGTCGGAAAGGCGCGGTTTACCCGCGGCCTGTCCGTGCCATTATCAAGGCTTCCTCGGCTGCGCGGAACACGGCGCGGGCTTTGTGCTGGGTTTCCTCATACTCTGATTCCGGCACACTATCCGCCACAACCCCACAACCTGCCTGCACGTGCATGGCACCGTCTTTGACAACGGCCATGCGCAGGCCAATGCAGGTGTCCATATCCCCCCCAGCACCAAAATAACCTATGCAGCCGGCATAGGTGGCGCGGCGGGTCCGTTCGACCTCGTCAATAATTTCCATGGCGCGGATTTTGGGGGCGCCGGTCAGGGTTCCTGCGGGAAAAGCCGCAACCAAGGCGTCCAGCGCTTCCAGATCAGACTTGAGCGTGCCCTCCACATTGGAGGAAATATGCATGACGTGGCTGAACCGCTCGATCACAAACCGCTCTGTGACCTTCACGGAGCCGGGGGAGCATACGCGCCCGACATCATTCCGGCCTAGGTCAATCAGCATCAGATGCTCGGCGATTTCCTTCTGGTCGGCCAGAAGATCCTGCTCAAGTGCCAGATCCTCAGCCGCGGTTTTGCCGCGCGGGCGTGTTCCCGCCAAAGGCCGCACAGTCATTTTGCCGTCTCTGAGCCGCACAAGGATCTCGGGGGATGACCCGACCAGAGAGAAGCCCCCAAAATCCAGATGGAACAGGAAAGGAGCTGGATTTATGCGCCGGAGCGCACGGTAGAGGGAGAGTGACGGCAGCGCAAAAGCTGTTGAAAAACGCTGGCTTGGCACAACCTGAAACGCATCGCCTGCAGCAATATAGTCCTGAATACGTGTGATGGCGGCGCAAAAATCGTTATGTGTGAACGTGGACGTAGGTTCGGTAAACGCTGGAACATTCGCCGGAATGTCTACCGATGGGAGTGCCCCGCTCAGGCAGTTTCTTGCACGTTGGAGCAATGCCTGAGCGCGCTCCCATGCTTCTGGTGCCGTGTCGGCCGCATTGGGGCGGACGGGGGTCGCCAGAATAAGCTCGTCCGTTACCGTATCAAAAACAGCAAACAGACTAGGGCGCATCAGAATGGATTCTGGCAGGTTCAGGTCGTCTGGTGGTGCGTCTGGTAGGTGTTCCATCTGGCGTACCATGTCGTACCCCAGATACCCGAATAGGCCACCAATCATGGGGGGGAGTTCGGGCGGGAGGTCCATGCGGGACGCGTGGATCAGGGCACGCAGGCTGGCCAGTGGTGCAGTACCTTCGTCTGGTACAGCTTTTGCGGGCAGGCCGTTATGGCATGTGCTGGTGCTGACCTTGCCGTTATGGCAAGTCCATACCAGATCTGGCCGCAGGGCAATAACGGAGTAGCGACCGCGGGTGACGCCGCCCTCCACACTTTCCAGCAGCAAGGTATATTGCCCTGTACCACCTTCCAGATGTGCCAGCCGCATATAGGCAGAGACCGGGGTCAGCAGGTCGGCAGGTTCCACAGAATAAATAATGGAACCCCTGCCCGCTTCCCATGCCGCAATGCAGTCCTGTTTACTGGGGGATGCCGCCGTGTGCGCCTTCATGCCCGGGTTCACTGGACTGGTCCCCCAAATCCGGCGGCAGACAGGGCCGCCTGAATGGCGGCGTTGTTAATGTGCGGGGGCAGCCGCTTGTTAAGGTCCTGCACATAGCTGGCCGCCAGATCATCACCATAGGCCTGTGTCAGGTTGTTTTTCAGCTTTTGCAGAACATCAATGGGTGCCGGAGGATTGGGTACAAAAACCTTGGTCACCACAGCGACAAAAAAAGTATCTGCATTTTCAGCCATAACCGCCTGCCCCGCCTTCATACGGGGGATGTAGCTGGCAATTTCGGGCGGCAGGGCCTTGCCGGGGTTGGTGAAGGAAAATGGAATGTCACGGGCAACCTGAATGCCAGAGGCCGTCTGGCCCGCAATGCTTCCCTTCTGGCGGGCTGCCAGAAACAAGGCCGTTGCCTGCTGGTCTGCCGTGTGGTGGCGGGTATCGGCCTGCCATGCAGCCAGCACGTCGCCTTTTGCCTGCCCAAACGAGCGGGGGGTAGCGGGTGTTATGGAATCAACCTCAACTGCAAACCAGCTGTTATCCGGGCCTTCGAGCAGATTAGGCGGATCTCCGGCTTTCTGGGCAAAGACCTGATGCACAATGGCATCGCGCAGCTTGCCCGAAGCCGGAATCGGAGCAGGCTGTTTTTCTGCCGTATTGCCCTGCGCGTCCAGTGAGCCGGAAATGGCAGCGGCACCAATTGTATCCGGAATGGCGTCCAGCCCTTTGCCAGCAATGGCGTCCTGCAACTGCCGGCGGCGTTCGGTCACAACAGACGGTGCGGCCGCAGTCCGGTATTGCTGCAAAATTTCCTGCCGGGCATCTGCAAAGGAGGTGCTGTGCGCGGGCAGGATTTTGGTCACGCGGAAAACAGACCAGCCCATTTCGGTTTTAACCGGCCCCGTAACCTGCCCTTGCGGTGCCTGAAACAAAACCTGCTTGAGTACGTCAGAAGGAATGGTCGTGGGGCGAGCGCCCGGCATTTCCACCGATGCAGCGCCTTTGACGGCACCTTGCGCAGCCTGCCAGCTCCCTTTGAGCTTCCATGCATCGGCAATTTTCTGGGCGTCAGATTCGGATGTGGCTGTGATCAGCTGAATATCGCGGGTTTCTGGCATGTTGTAGTGGCTGCTTTGTGCATCATACGCGCGCTTGAGCTGCGTATCATCGATTGTAATCGTATCCGCCACGGTTTGGGGGGACAGGACCACAATGCGTGCATGCCGCAATTCCGGGGTGCCAAAAAGCCACACATGGTTCGTATAATAGCGCTGCAAGGTTGCCGTATCCGGCGCGGGAGGGGCCGGCTGCGCTGCAACGGGAATGCTGATCAGGTCCACCATGCGCGTGGTTGCGCCGTAATCGACCAGAGTTTTGAGCAGGATGTTGGAGACCCGGCTTCCCTGCGCCATGGGTTGCAGCAGGGTGCGTACGGTCAGGTCGTCGCGGATCATGTCCAGCACCTGCTGTTCACTTAACCCCTGCGCACTCAGGCGCTGGTTGAACACGGCGCGGTCAAACTGGCCAGTAGGCCCTTTGAAGTAAGGGAGGGAAAACACTTCTTCCCTGATGGCGGAATCCGGCACAATGATTTTAAGCTGGCGAGCGGCCTCAAGCAGTTCGGCCTGTGCAATCAGGCGTTGCAAAATCTGGCGCGCAATCTGCCCCTGCATGATGGGAGACAGGGCAGAAGGGTCTTTGACCCCCATCTGCTGGGTGATTGTCGGCATTTCAGAGCGCAGGGCCATGGCTAGGTCACGCGTGGGTATGCGGTGCTGGCCAACCCGGGCCACCACATCCGTCTCTTCGCTCATGAAGCCAATAACGTCGCCAATACCCCAGCTGACAAAGGCCAGAAAAATAACAATGGCAACAACGCGGCCCAGCCACGATTCAACAAGTACTCGGCGCAGGTAGGAAATCATGACCCTATGGATCCACAGCTCATCATAAATGGTTTATGCTGATTGCAGCACATCTTGGGGCGGCACCATAAGCGGAGGTGTGCCGCTTGACCAGACTTAACCGTTGTGGGGCAGCAATAAGGTATAAACCCTCTCTTGCGCCTGAGTGTGCGTGTATGGTTTAGCCTGTTGTCAACAGTGCCATGGCAGACGCACATGCAGCGCGTGGCAGCACAGGAACTGGAGGAAGGGTATGAGCAGGCAGATTATTGTCGGCAATTGGAAAATGAATGGTACACGCCAGGACGCACAGGCGCTGGTACAGGCGCTGGTAAGCGGCCTGCCCGCTACTGCGCCGGATGTGGTTGTCTGCCCCCCCTTTACGCAGCTGGCACTTGTGCAGCCAGCGCTGGATGCCTCCCCTATCGGCCTTGGTGCGCAGGATTGCCATAAGGATGCTGCCGGAGCGCATACGGGCGATATTTCTCCCACCATGCTGGCAGACCTTGGCGTCAGCTACGTGATTCTCGGTCATTCAGAGCGGCGGCAGGAACACGGTGAGCTGGACGAAACCGTACGTGAAAAAGCCGTGGCTGCTACCAAGGCGGGCCTGACCCCGATTGTCTGTATTGGCGAGACGGAAGATCAGCGTGAGAGCGGTGAGTACGAAGATGTGCTTGGCTGGCAGATCAAGGGCTCGCTTCCCGATGGTTTTGCCGGTATTGTGGCTTACGAACCCATCTGGGCCATTGGGACGGGGCTTGCCGCGACAACCGACCAGATAGCTCAGACCATGTCTTTCCTGTGTGCCGAATTGGTCCGACAGTTTGGTGAGGCTGGAAAAACTATCAAAATCCTGTATGGAGGGTCCGTAAACGCTGGGAATGCTGTTTCCGTTCTTTCCATTCCCGAGGTTGCGGGCGCACTGGTTGGTGGCGCGAGCCTTAAGGCGGATGCATTTCTTTCTATTGTCAACGCAGCATCCGCTGCCTGACATTGCTGCTTTGATCTGGAACCCGACATGACGACAGCCCTGCTGATCCTGCATTTCTGTGTCACCATTGCTCTGATTGGCGTTGTGCTGATTCAGCGGAGCGAAGGTGGCGGCCTTGGTATTGGTAACAGTCAGGGTATGGGCGCCTTTATGTCCGGCCGCGGGACGGCCAACCTGCTGACCCGCACAACGGCCGTTCTGGCAGGGCTGTTCATGCTGCTTTCTCTCCTGCTCGCCATGCTCTATAAAGGTGGCGTAACCGGTGCCGGGCACGACATTCTGGCCCAGCCCCCGGCGGAAACCGCCCCCGTGGCAACTACGGCTCCGCCCGCAGTCCAGACTCAGGCGCCCCCTGCGGCTCCCAAGCCCTGAAAAATGCTGACATCCTTCTCTGATATCCGGTTGGTTTGCAGAGAAGGTTATGAGTTTTTGTCCCCCGCATGCAGCAATGCATGCGGTGGATTGTGTTTGTTTATCCTTCTCCACCCGCTCCAGTCCGTGTAGGAATTCTGCTCATGACACGCTTTGTCTTTATTACTGGTGGTGTGGTGTCCTCTCTAGGCAAGGGCATTGCTTCAGCCGCTCTCGCAGCGCTTTTGCAGGCGCGTGGCTACAAGGTCCGCCTGCGCAAGCTGGACCCCTACCTGAACGTGGACCCCGGCACCATGAGCCCTTACCAGCATGGTGAGGTGTTCGTAACTGATGACGGAGCGGAAACGGACCTCGACCTCGGCCACTACGAGCGTTTTACAGGTGTTAACGCCACGAAAGAGGACAACGCGACAACCGGGCGCATTTACTCTGACGTGATCGTGCGTGAGCGGCGTGGAGATTATCTGGGGGCCACCGTGCAGGTTATCCCCCATATTACAGATGCCATTAAGGACGTGGTGGTTGCCAACACGGATGATCTGGACTTTGTTCTGGTCGAAATTGGCGGAACCGTAGGGGATATTGAAAGCCTGCCGTTCCTTGAAGCCATTCGCCAGTTGCGGAATGATCTGGGCATGGACCAGACCATGGTGGTCCATCTGACACTGCTGCCGTGGATTCCTTCTGCCGGGGAGCTTAAAACAAAGCCGACCCAGCATTCGGTCAAGGAATTGCAGAACGTAGGCCTTCAGCCGCAAATCCTGCTCTGCCGCTGTGATCGCCCGATCCCCCCGACCGAGCGCCGCAAGATTGCAAACTTCTGTAACGTTCGCCCCGAAGCAGTTATTGCCGCACGGGATGTGGATACGATTTACGCCTGTCCCCTCTCCTACCATGCGGAAGGGATGGATACGGAAGTTCTGCGCTACTTTGACCTGCCGTATGCTGAAGAGCCCGATCTTTCCAACTGGCAGAACATTGTGGACGCCCTGCGCCACCCCGCAGGGGAAGTGCGCGTGGCTGTGGTGGGTAAATACACAGCCCTGCTCGATAGCTACAAATCCCTGAATGAGGCCATGTTGCATGGGGGGATTGCTCACCGGGTTAAAGTGTCACTCGACTGGATTGATTCTGAGCAGTTTGAAAAAAATCCTGCCACGCTGGAAGAAAAACTGGGCCATGCAGATGCCATTCTGGTGCCCGGTGGTTTTGGCGAGCGTGGTTCTCAGGGTAAAATTGAAGCCATTCGTTATGCGCGCGAAAAAGGCATTCCGTTCCTTGGCATCTGTTTTGGCATGCAGATGGCGGTTATTGAATGTGCCCGCAATCTTGCCGGTTTGAGCGATGCATCCTCCACCGAATTCGGCCGGACAGAAGAGCCGCTGGTCGGCCTGATGACCGAGTGGGCACGTGGCAATGAACGTTTGCGCCGGAGTGAAGGCGGGGAACTGGGCGGCACCATGCGTCTGGGAGCTTACCCGGCTACTCTGGTGCCCGGCTCCCGTGTTGCGGAAGCTTACGGAACCAACACCATTCGCGAACGTCATCGCCATCGGTATGAAGTGAATATCCATTATAAGGATCAGCTTGAAAAAGCGGGTCTGCGTTTTTCCGGCCTGTCCCCAGATGGTATTCTGCCAGAAGTGGTCGAATACCCTGATCACCCATGGTTTATTGCCGTGCAGTATCACCCTGAACTTAAATCCCGCCCCTTTGCGCCGCATCCCCTGTTCGCCGGGTTTGTGGGGGCTGCTGTTGCCAAGGCAAAACAGGCATGATCCCGGCCACTGGCGCACCAGTTGAAATTGGTGGGCTAAGTATTGGGAATAATTTGCCTTTTGTGCTGATCGCAGGACCATGCCAGATTGAATCGGCTGCCCATGCCATGGAAACAGCCGCAGCTCTTAAAGAGATCTGTCAGGCTACTGGTGTGGGGCTGATTTATAAAAGCTCGTTTGACAAAGCCAACCGTACCAGCCTCTCCAGTACACGAGGGGTTGGGCTAAAGGACGGGCTGGCTATTCTGGCTGATATTCGCCAGACATATGCTCTGCCGGTTCTGACAGATGTGCATACGGCAGAGCAATGCGCTCCGGTGGCGGAAGCCGTGGATGTGCTGCAAATTCCTGCTTTTTTGTGCCGGCAGACTGATCTGCTTCTGGCAGCGGGCAAAACCGGTGCGGCAGTCAATATTAAAAAAGGGCAGTTTCTTGCCCCGTGGGACATGCAGCACGTTGCCGCCAAGGTTGCTTCAACCGGTAACCAGCGTGTGCTGCTGTGCGAGCGTGGGACCAGCTTTGGCTACAATACGCTGGTGAATGATATGCGGGGCCTACCGATTATGGCCCAGACTGGCTTCCCTGTGGTGTTTGATGCGACACATTCGGTGCAGCAGCCGGGTGGCATGGGGACTGCAAGTGGTGGGCAGCGTGAATTTGCTCCCATTCTTTCCCGCGCAGCATTGGCCATTGGTGTAGCCGCACTGTTCATAGAAACGCATGAAGACCCGGATAAAGCGCCGAGTGATGGGCCGAACATGTTGCCCATCAGCCAGTTGCCCGCCTTGCTCAAGCAATTCCGGGCCATAGATAGCCTGATCAAAGGGCAGTAACAGCCGCAGGCATTGCGCATAAAAAAAGACGCCATGGCATGCAGGCCATGGCGTCTTTTTTGTAAGTAGGTGGGACGTCTTAGACGTCCAGATTGGCGACCTTAAGCGCGTTACCCACAATAAAGTCACGGCGTGGCTCAACCACATCGCCCATCAGGGTTGTAAACACATCTCCGGCTTCTTCCACGTCCCCAACGCGTACCTGCAAAAGGGTACGCATGGCGGGGTCCAGTGTGGTTTCCCAAAGCTGTGCATCGTTCATTTCGCCAAGACCTTTAAAGCGGTTAATGGCAAGGCCACGGCGGCCCTGTGCAAGCAGGCGCGTAAACAGGTCAGACGGCCCGTTCAGGCGGTGTTCCGTGGTTTCAAACTTCAGCACAACGCCGGTTTCAAAGTCTTTCTGCAACCGTGCCAGTTGGGCTGTCAGCCAGCGTGCATCCGCGCCTGCCAGTGTGGCAGGGTCTATGCGGTACATTTCCCCAACGCCTCGTACATTGCGTGCGAGTTCTACACCATCCACGCTGGCAACGGCCTTCCACCCCCGCTCGGTGGAGGGAGACGCCGCATCCAGCCGCTGCTGGAGTGCGGGCATGCGCTGCTGGAGCTGTTCAAGGTCAGCGCTGAGCGCACCAGCAAGAGCAACCTGCTCGACAATCCACGCGGGAATGCGTGTGGAAATGCGGGAAATAGCCTGACATGCCTGCCGGATAAACGGCAGATCAGCCTCCAGCTCCGTATTGCTGACCGTGCGGCCATCGGCATAGACAAAGCTTGCATTGCTGAGCGCTTTATCCAGCAGATATTGCTCCAGTGCCGCATCATCCTTCAGGTAGGTTTCTTCATTCCCGCGCTTGGCCCGGTATAGGGGGGGCTGGGCAATGTAGAGGTAACCGCGTTCGATCAGTTCAGGCATCTGGCGGAAGAAGAAGGTCAGCAGCAGGGTACGAATGTGGGATCCGTCCACGTCAGCGTCAGTCATGATGACAATGCGATGGTAACGGAGCTTTTCTATGGAAAAACCACCCTGATCGACTTCCCCACGGCCAATGCCCGTGCCCAGAGCGGTAATCAGCGTGCCAATTTCAGCCGAGCCAAGCATGCGGTCAAAACGGGCACGTTCGACGTTCAGGATTTTACCTTTGAGCGGCAGAATAGCCTGAAAGCGCCTGTCCCTGCCCTGTTTTGCCGTGCCGCCTGCGGAATCCCCTTCCACAATAAACAGTTCAGCTTTGGCGGGGTCGCGGGCCTGACAATCGGCCAGCTTACCCGGAAGGGACGAAACATCCAGAATGCCTTTGCGGCGTGTCAGTTCGCGCGCCTTGCGTGCGGCCTCACGGGCCGATGCAGCGTCCAGCACCTTGGAAACAACAGTCTTTGCTTCCTTGGGGTGGGTTTCAAACCAGTGGGCAATAATATCGGCCGCAGCCGCATGCACCACAGGCTGCACTTCGGAGGAAACCAGCTTGTCTTTGGTCTGGGACGAAAATTTGGGGTCCGGCACTTTAACCGACAGAACGGCGGTTAAGCCTTCACGCATATCTTCACCCTGAAGGGACTGGGCGTCTTTTTTGGCAATGCTTTCAGCATATTTGCCAACAACGCGGGTCAGAGCCTGGCGGAAACCTGCCAGATGCGCCCCACCATCCCTTTGAGGAATGTTGTTGGTGAAGCAGAGCATGGTTTCATGAAAACTGTCATTCCAGCTCAGTGCAAACTCGACCTTGATCCCATTATCCGGGTTTTCCAGACTGCCGGTAATTGGCGGGGTGATCAGGGATGTGCGTGAACGGTCAAGCCAGTTTACAAAAGCTTCCAGCCCGCCCTCATAGTAGAATGTTTCTTCCCGCACAGGGGTAACGCGGGCGTCCCGTAGAACAATTTCCAAGCCCGAGTTCAAAAATGCCAGTTCGCGGAGCCGGCGTTCGAGAATGGTAAAGTCGAACTCGATCTTGGGGAAGGTCTGCAGGCTGGGCTTGAAAGTGACCTGTGTGCCGGATTCTTCAGCCGACGGGCCAACAACCTCAAGCGGGGCATCGCGCTCACCATCATGGAAGCGGATGCAGTGTTCATGACCATTGCGCCAGATGCGCACTTCCATCCATTCCGAAAGCGCGTTTACAACGGCAGCACCCACGCCATGCAGCCCGCCAGAAACCTTGTAGGAGTTCTGGTTGAACTTGCCGCCTGCATGCAGGCGGGTCAGCACCACTTCGGCGGCACTGATGCCTTCCTCATGGTGCATATCGGTTGGAATGCCGCGCCCGTTATCACGAACAGTTACACTGCCGTCTGCATTAAGGGTGAGAACACAGCGCGATGCAAACCCGGCCTGCGCCTCGTCCACCGCGTTATCAATGATCTCGAATGCCATGTGGTGCAGGCCGGAACCATCATCAGTATCACCGATGTACATTCCGGGCCGTTTGCGGACAGCATCAAGCCCCTTCAGCACAGAGATAGACGCGGCATCATACTCTTCGGTACCAGCAGATGGCGTAGGCTGAGAGAGGTCTGTCATAAGAATGCTGCACTCCGCAAAAAAAGAATGGAAGCCATTGTGGTCTTATACTCCGCCCATGGCATTGCGACCAGCGCCCGAAGGCCCCTTTTGTCAGCAGATCGACAAAAAAGCGCCCTGCCGGAGCGTTGCAAACTCGGCATGTCCCTGCAATGGCGCAAACGGTGCTTGGTCCGTGCCGGTTATGAGCACAGTACTTTGAAAATTTTGTAGAATTTTTTGCAAAGATAACCGGCGCTGTTCGTCCAGATGGACCAGAGGTTCATCCAGCAGTAATAGCGGGGCCGTTCCTCTGTGGTCGCTAACCAGACGGGCATGGGCCAGAATAAGTCCGATGAGTAGAGATTTTTGTTGGCCGGTGCTGGCCAGTGCTGCCGGGAGCTGTTTTTTAAGGTCGGTAAGTGCGAAGTCGCTCTTATGCACACCAAGACTGGTGCGCCCTTTTTCTCGGTCCATCATGCGCGATGTGGTGAGTTGTTCCTTGAGCCAATCTTCCACATGCAAGGCAGGATGCTGCTCAAGCTTGTCCGCTATGGCGCAGAGCAGTTTGATCTGCACCGCAGGAAAGGCATCCATATCCTGCTGGGCATAGAGGTTGATCTGGCGGACGGTCTCATTCCGTGCCGCAGTGACCGATGCTCCATGCCGCGCCATGGCGGCCTCCAGCCCGGATAACCAGACGGGTTCATTGGCGCGGGTTTGCAGCAGGCGGTTTCTCTGGCTCATGGCGCGGTCATACGCTGCCAGTTCGCGCGCATGGTGGGGATAAGCGGCCATGACCAGCCGATCCAGAAAACGCCTCCGGCCAGATGCGCTTTCGCTGAACAGCCGGTCCATCTGTGGGGTTAGCCATACAGCGGCCAGAGGGTTTTCCCACGTGTTCTGGTTGCGAAGGGGTTTGCCGTTGAGCAGAAAAATGCGGCGTGGGGTATCGGTCCCGGGCTGAAGCCCCGTGCCAAGTTCCATGGGGTCGCCGTCAACCATAATTTGGGAGGAAATCCCCCAATGGGCACTTCCATTCTGGCCAAACTGGCCAAGGGATGCGCCGCGCAGGCCGCGACCGGGTGTGAGGAGCGAGGCCGCTTCGAGCAGGTTGGTTTTCCCGCTGCCGTTTTCCCCCGTCAGCACAACAATGGGGGCCTGGGGGCAAAGGGTGAGCTGGTCGTAGTTCCGAAAGCGGCAGAGGGTCAGTCTGGCCAGTTGTAACCGTGTGGAAGGTTGCCCCACCTTGCTGGCGAACAAGGTGGGTGATGTGTGCAGGCGTGGTGCGGCGCTTGTCACACGCGCATCGGCATCAGAACATACAAGGCGGACGGGCTATCTACATCCCGGACAATGGTGGGGGATGCGCTATCCGCAAAGCAGAACTCGACCTCTTTTTCCACCTGATCGGTAATATCGTTCAGGTAGCGGGCCTGAAAGCCTATTTCCAGCGATTCAGCATCATAGGAAATCCGGTTGTCGTCCAGTTCTTCCTTGGCGGTTCCCTGCTCTGCGCTGCTGGCGGAGAGGGTCAGCAGGCCGGGTTCGAGCATCAGCTTAACCGGGCGGGAGCGTTCCTGGCTAATGGCGGCCACACGCGCCACGGCATCCGAGAAGTCTTTTTTGCCAACGCGCAAAATACGCGTGTTATTGCGCGGAATAACACGTTCGTATTCGGGGAAGGTGCCGTCTATCAGTTTGGAGGTCAGGGTGATCGGCCCAACCGTGAACTGAATTCTGGTTTCAGAAAGAGCAACGGCAATGTCTTCCGGTGCTTCATCAATCAGCTTGCGCAGTTCTGCTACGGTTTTACGCGGGATGATTACGCCGGGCATGCCTGCGGCACCTGCGGGCATTTCTGCTTCTACCCGTGCCAGACGGTGGCCGTCCGTGGCAACGGCGCGGAGTAGCGGTTTGCCGTCAATGTCTGCGGCATGCAGGAAAATGCCGTTCAGGTAATAGCGCGTTTCTTCCGTGGAAATGGCAAAGCGCGTGCGGTCGATCAGCGAACGCAGAACAGCACCATTCAACTGAAACTTGTGCGGGAAGTCCCCTGCCCCCATGGACGGAAAATCGTCAACGCTCAGCACATTCAGGTGGGTGGCATAGCGGCCTGCACGCAGGTGAAGCTGGCCGTCGCTGTCTGTCTGGTCGAGCTCAACTTCAACGCCATCAGGCAGCTTACGCACGATTTCGTACAGCACGGATGCCGGAGCAGTCGTGGCCCCTTCCCGCGTGATGGTGGCTGGTACGGTTTCAACCACCTCGATTTCCATGTCGGTGGCCTTCAGGCATAGCTGCCCGTTTGTAGCCTGCATGAGCACGTTTGCGAGAATGGGAATGGTGTTACGTTTTTCCGCCACGCTCTGGATATGAGCCAACGCTTTAAGGAGCGTTGCGCGCTCTGCCGAAAACTTCATGTATCCCTCTTTCCTGCACAGCAAGTTCTGCACTCCTGAGCGGAGATGGAACCCGTCTTATCCATTCTAAAACTAACAGGCCGCGTTTATCCGTCAATCTTTTTGAAGGTGCTGGTTCTAGCTCTCCAGCATGCGGCGCATCAGTTCCACATCTTCTGCAAATGCTGCGTCACGTTCCATCAGTTCCGTTACGCGATTAACCGCGTGCATGACTGTGGTGTGGTCACGATTACCAAACTTGCGGCCAATTTCGGGTAGCGAGCGGCTGGTCAACTGTTTGGCCAGATACATGGCCACCTGGCGCGGGCGTGCCACGTTACGCGCACGGCGGGCGGAGGACATGTCCGTTAAGCGGATATTCCAGTGTTCAGCCACTTTTTTCTGGATTTCCTCAATGGTCACACGCCGGTCGTGGGCCTTGAGAATATCGTGCAGCACATCCTGCGTGGCTTCAAGCGTGACCGGCCGGCCAAACAGGTTGGCATGGGCGATCAGGCGGTTCAGTGCGCCTTCAAGTTCACGCACATTGGATGTGATCTTGTGTGCAAGGAACTCAAGCACCTTTGCGGGAACCACCACACCGGATGCAGCTGCTTTGGCTTCCAGAATGGAAATGCGCAGTTCAAATGTTGTGGCGTGAATATCTGCCACCATGCCACAGCCCAGACGGGTGCGGAGCCTATCCTCCAGCCCGGACAGGTCCGAAGGAGACTTGTCGGCGGAAACCACAATCTGCCGCCCGGCATCCACCAGAGCGTTAAACGTATGGAAGAACTCTTCCTGAGTATTGTCCTTACCGATCAGGAACTGAAGATCGTCGATCATCAGGACATCCACGGAGCGAAGCTGCTCCTTGAATTCGATCGTGGACTGGGAGCGAATGGCCGCAATAAAGCGGTACATGAACTTTTCGGCAGACATATAGGCCACCGAGACATTGCCGCTTTTAACCAGTTCCGCACCAATGGCGTGCATGAGGTGCGTTTTACCCAAGCCGACCCCGCCGTACAGGAAGAGCGGATTAAAGCCAACGCTGGAGGGTTTTTCAGCCACCCTGCGTGCGCAGGCATAGGCAAATTCGTTGGGTTTGCCGACAACGAACGTGTCAAACGTAAATCGGCTGTCCAGCGCGGTTACAAGGTCGCTGCGCACTTCGGCAACAGGGCGGCTTGCCGGGCTGTTATCTTCCGTGGGGAGGGGAGCGGCACTTGCTGGTGCGGCGGCAACTTCAGTGACGGGTAGCGGAGCCGGGTCACCCGGGCGGGCAACCTGCAATTCAACCCGCCGAATGGAGGGAATCTCGTTATGCCACAGCTCGTTCAGGCGGTCTCCGTACTGGCTACGGACCCAGTCGCGCAAAAAGCGGGTGGGCAGAAGGAGCGTAATTTCGTCGCCATCAATCGGCCCGAGGGCAATCTGGGTTAGCCAGGTGCGGTATTCAACCTCCCCGACCTCACCTTTCAGGCGGCCACAGATACGCAGCCACGATTCCGCAAGCCCTTTATTGTCTTCCAGTCGGGAAAAGGCGCTTTCGTCATCGTCCACTCCGATTGTCATTTTTGCTCCCGAGCGGTCATTAAAGGCGCATGTGCTGCGCAAAAATTCAACGGCTTCCGTGCTCTAACAGCAGGCTGCCGGCGCTAGTTTATCCTGATGCATATACCTTGCCTCAGCAGGACCGTGGATACTCTTTTTGGTCTGGCTTGCTCAAGGGTATTCCAACCAAGATAAAGCAGTGTCATGCCCGCGGGCAACGAAAAAGCATTTCCCGGTCGCAGGGCAGGATTGTGGCAGGGAATGGCCACATACAAAAAGCAAAGCCGAACCATCGGCCTGATGATTCGGCTTTGCTGCAAACAATCGCATAGGCGCTCCATACAGAGCGCCCGATCGCTTGATTACGCTGCTGCCAGCGCCTTGATACGGGCAGACAGGCGGGAAATCTTGCGGGCAACCGTGTTGTGGTGTGCAACGCCTTTGCTGGCTGCACGCTGGATTTCCGGCTGTGCAACGCGCAGGGCTTCACGAGCGGCTGCCTGATCCCCGGATTCAATCGCGGTTTCCACTTTCTTGATGAAAGTGCGCATGCGGGATTTGCGGGCCGTGTTACGGGCAGTCCGCTTCGCGGTCTGCCGGATGCGCTTACGCGCCGAAGCGATATTCGCCATGGGTTTCTATTCTGTCCAGCACTAAGAAAAAGTAAGGTGCCAACGCGCCGCAATGGCCCATCAGCACAAAGAGTAAGCGGTGCTGTAATGCACGCATGCGCTTTCAGTCAAGCATGTTCCGGTCCAAACGCTCGAATTTTACCCGTTTTTCTGATGTTGCGGGCAGAAAAACGTCGTGCGGCCGGCTTGTGTCATATGCTGCACACCGGCGCATTTGGGAGTGCCCGGGCACTTGGGGCACGGCTGGTTCTTTTTGCCGTAAACCTGCCATGCGTGCTGGAAGTAGCCGAGCCCGCCCTCTGGGCGCACGTAGTCCTTCAGGCTGGACCCACCTGCGGCGATGGCATCTTGCAGAACGGCGCGGATGGCGCGGACCAGTGCCCCCGCTGCTTTGGGTTTGAGGTCGCAGGTCGGCATGGTTGGCGCGATGCCTGCACGGTAAAGGGCCTCACACACATAAATATTGCCCAGCCCGGCCACCACATGCTGGTCAAGCAGGAAGGGCTTTATGGCGGTGCGTCGCCCCTTGCCCGCGTCCAGCAGGGTTTGTGGGCTGAACTGGTTGCCCAATGGTTCCGGCCCCATTTTTACAAAAGCACGGTAGGTGTCTTCTTCGTGGGTGGGAACAAGGTCCAGCATGCCAAAACGGCGCGGGTCTATGTATCCGCAGCGTTTGCCGTCATCGGTTATAAAAACCACATGTTCGTGCAGTTGGGGCGTTTGGGGAGAATCGAGTAGCACCCGTCCTGACATGCCCAGATGCAGCACAATCGACTGGCCACAGGACAGGCGGATAAGAATATATTTGCCCCGCCGATAAAAGCTCAGGATTGTGGACCCCGTAACCTGCTGTGAAAAATCGGCAGGAATCCGCCATCTCAGGTCATGGCGACGGATAATGGTCTGTTCAATAACGCGATCTTGCAGGGCTATCTGCATGCCGCGCATCACGGTTTCTACTTCGGGGAGTTCCGGCATGGCTATAAAGCAGGGTATAGAGGAAACCCATGACCGACAACTCTTTTGCGCCCTCCCCCGCTCCTTCTGACGTAACTGTGGAAGAAACGGATTTTGGCTTCCGCTCCGTCAGGAAGGAAGAAAAGAAAAACCTCGTCCGCGGCGTGTTCGACAGCGTAGCCGGACAATACGACGTGATGAACGACATCATGTCGCTGGGTATCCACCGAATATGGAAGCGCATATTCGTAACGGAACTCGGCCCCCAGCCCGGCCTGACACTGCTCGACCTCGCTGGTGGTACGGGCGATATTTCGTTCGGCTGGCTCAAGGCCGGTGGCGGTCCTGTTGTTATGACCGACATCAACCGTAGCATGCTCTCTGTCGGGCGCGACCGGGCGCTCAACCGTGGTCTGGTGTCCGATCTTTCCTTCTGCGTTGTGGATGCCGAGGCTATTCCTGTGCGCGATATGTCTGTGGATCGCGTTTCCATTGCCTTCGGTTTGCGTAACTGCACGGACAAGCTAGCCGTGATCCGCGAGGCGCGCCGCGTGCTCAAGCCCGGTGGGCGCTTTTTATGTCTGGAGTTCTCGCGTGTGCAGGTTGCCGCGCTGGCTCCCATTTACGACGCGTGGTCCTTCAAGGTGTTGCCTGCCATGGGCGGGATGGTCGCCAAGGACCGCGAAAGTTACCAGTATCTGGCGGAAAGCATACGCATGTTCCCGGATCAGGAAACACTGGCGGACATGTTCCGTGAAGCTGGTCTGTCCCATGTGCGTTATCAGTCCCTGTCTGGCGGGATTGCGGCTATCCATTCCGGCTGGCGTATCTGATCCGGCATGTCTGCTTCCTCCCCTGCCCGCTCGGTTCTGCTGATTGTTGGCGGTAGTATTGCCGCTTTCAAAGTTCCGGAACTGGTGCGTCTGCTACAGGTTGAAGGCATGCAGGTCCGGTGCGTGCTGACCGAAGGGGGGAGCCAGTTTGTAACGCCTCTCACCTTACAGGCTCTAAGCGGGCAGCCGGTGCACACGGACCTGTTCTCCCTGACTGCTGAGCAGGAAATGGGGCACATCGCCCTTTCACGCTCGGCGGATCTGGTGCTTGTGTGCCCGGCATCGGCTAATTTGCTGGCGCGCATGGCCAGTGGTCTGGCGGATGACCTTGCCGGGGCGTTGCTCCTTGCAACAGATGCCCCAGTTATGGCCGTGCCTGCCATGAACGTGCGCATGTGGGAGCACCCCGCAACACAGGCCAATGTGGCATTGCTGGCCGAGCGGGGTGTGCGCATCCTGCCGCCTGCCAGTGGCCCCATGGCCTGTGGCGAGTTTGGGCCGGGGCGTATGCCTGAGCCTGTTGAAATTAAAGATGCAGTTCTGGCCTTTTTCCGCCAGCAGCAATGCCAGACAGGACCGCTGGCGGGGTGCCGTATAGTGGTTACGGCGGGGCCAACACATGAGCCACTGGACCCCGTGCGTTACCTTGCCAACAGGTCGTCCGGCCAGCAGGGCTTTGCCCTTGCCTCGGCTCTGGCTGACATGGGAGCAAGCGTTACTCTGGTGAGTGGCCCTGTATCCCTTCCCGCTCCTGCCGGGGTGATGTATCTGGCGTGCGAAACCGCGCGGGAAATGCAGGCTCTTGTTATGGGAAGCGGCCCGTTTGATGTGGCAGTATGCACTGCCGCGGTGGCCGACTGGCGGCCTGAGCACGAAGCCGGGCAGAAAATAAAAAAGACCGGCGGCTCTGATACGGCCCCTGCCATAAAACTTGTGCCCAACCCCGATATTCTGGCCGAACTTTCCGCTCCGGGTGCGGGCCGCCCCCGGCTGGTGGTGGGGTTTGCGGCTGAGACGGAAAATGTCATCGCGCACGCTACCGCCAAGCGCCAGCGCAAGCAGTGCGACTGGATTGTAGCGAATGACGTAAGCCCCCAGACCGGCAATATGGGTGGGGTGAATAACGAAGTTGTGCTGATAACCGCCAGTAACGTTGAACACTGGCCCAGAATGAGCAAGGCAGACGTGGCAAAACAGCTTGCCGCGCGTATAACGGACTGGCTTTCTGAATAACCTTGATACAATATCTGGTTCAAATCCAAGGAGTAGTGCATGTCCGTCTCTGAAAAAACGTCCGGTACCGTAGGTATAAAGGTTCGGCGACTTTCTCATGGACTGGACCTTCCCCTGCCAGCATATGCCACGCAGGGTGCCGCGGGCATGGACCTTCTGGCCGCTCTTGATGCTCCTCTGCGGCTTGAACCCGGGCAGAGGGGGCTTGTCCCAACCGGGTTGAGCATCGCCCTCCCCGCCGGGTATGAACTACAGGTGCGCCCCCGCTCCGGGCTGGCCCTTAAACATGGAATTGTCCTGCCAAACGCGCCGGGAACCATTGATGAAGATTATCGTGGCGAGATCGGCGTGATTGTCATGAACGCAGGGCAGGAAGCGTTTGTTGTTGAGCCCGGCATGCGTATTGCGCAGGCTGTGATTGCGCCCGTTATCCGTGCAACCTGGATTGAATGCGACAATCTGGATGAAACCGAGCGCGGGGCGGGAGGGTTTGGCAGTACAGGAACCGGAGCGTCATGAGCGACCGGCAGCAGGAATTTCCATTTTCTCCTGAGTTATGTTCCTCCCTGCCCGCATCCTGCGGCAAAAGGCATGGGAGCTGGCTTGCCGGGTTTCTTGTTTTTTCTGTTATCCTGTTATGTGTTGCGTATCTTCCGTCCAATCTCACCGTGTTGTCTGGTGCTGTGGAAGCCTTGCCGCTAGGGCTTGTGTACCTGCCTGACTACGCGGTGCAGACCATAGGCCGCATGCTGCTTGGACTGGGCTTGTCCCTTGTTTCGGCTTTGTTGTGTGTAGCGCTTATCTTCCGCAGCCGCTGGGCTGCGAAATGCCTGCTGCCTTTGCTGGATGTCGGACAGGCTTTTCCTGTTCTGGCTATTCCGCTGCTTGTTCTGCCCTTTGTGCAAAGCCACATGCCAACACAGGCTGTGGGTGCCGAGGTGGTGGTGATCATGACCATCTGGTGCAGCCAGTTCTGGGGCATGGTGCTGGTTCTATGCCAGCGGTTTTATGGCGTTCCTGCTGAACTGGAAGATGTGGTCTGCTGCTTCGGGCTGACATCGTGGCAGAAGTTCTGGCAGCTGGAAGTGCCTTTTGCCATCCCTGCGCTGGTGCGTAAAACCATGTTGTCCATGGGGGGGAGCTGGTTTGCTGCATTATATGCCGAGAGTGTGGTGCTGGATGGCCATAACTGGCTTTTTGCAGGGATCGGCTCTTATGTCCGGCAGGCGGCGTGCGAGCGCAATGTAGGCGCTTTGCTGGCAGCGCTTGCGTGCATGCTGGTGATTATTGTTGTTTTTGACCAGATTCTGTTCCGACCGCTGTCGGCCTGGGCGGTGCGCTTTCAACCTGGAAAGGTTGGGGAGCCACACCTCGCGGAACCTTGGTTCCTTAAACTTTTGCGGCGTACGCATCTGTTTCGTTTGTGTGTGCTGTTCTGTGTCAATGCCGCGCGCAGGTTCAGCCGCCTGCCCATAGGTGCGCGTTATGTGCAGGAACATACGGTTGACGGAAACACACAGTGGGGTGGCTGGCTTGTGGCGGCTTTAGCCGTTGTGGTCGCGCTGTTTGCTGCTGTTACGGCGTGGCCCTTGCTGTATGCAGCCTGCGGTCTGCCTGTTCTTTTTTCTGTTATCCTGTGTGGTGGCATAACCGGGCTGCGTGTTTTTGTTATGGTGGGGCTGGTATCCCTTATCTGGATCCCTCTTGGTGTCTGGCTGGGGTTAAAATCACCTTATGCCGGGCGGATGCAGCGGCTTATTCAGTATTGCACTGTTTTTCCTGCCAACCTGCTGTTTCCATTATGGGCGGCTGGTTTGGTGGCTTGTCCGTTTGTGCCCACGTTCTGGCAATCCCCGCTTATTGTGCTGGGTGCGCAGTGGTATATTGCTCTGGGTGTTCTGGCTGGTGCGAGTGCTTACCCGTCTGACCTGCTGGAAGCGGCCCGTAACCTGAATGTTACAGGTAGCCTGTGGTGGCGCAAGGTACTGTTGCCCGGGATTTTACCGTACTATCTGGCGGGTCTTGTGGCGGCAACCAGCAGCGCATGGAATGCCGCCATTGCTGTGGAATGGCTCCAGTGGGGGCAGACCACGCTGAGTGTGCACGGTCTTGGCAGCTTTATGGCCATGGCCGCTGCACGGGGGCATGTCAGTGCCGTAGCCCTTGGCGCGGTTGCCATGTGCCTGTTTATGATGGCCTTGAACGCTTTTTTATGGCGCCCTTTGTCTGACTATGTTTCTCGCCGTCTGAAACTGAATTGAACGGATTAACCTGAAATGGTCTTTCCCTCTCAACCTGGGCGTACTCCGCCGCAACAGACAGTTCTGGCGGAGCTGCGCAACGTCCGGCAGTTCTATCATAAGGATAGCACTGCGGATGTGCAGGTGCTTGATGATGTGAACCTGACGATCCATGCGGGTGAAATTGTTGGGCTGCTGGGGCGTTCCGGATCGGGTAAATCCACGCTGTTACGGATTATTGCCGGGCTGCTCCCCCCTACCTCGGGGGAGGTGTTGTGGAAGGGGGAGCCTCTTAAAGGGCCAACACCCGATGTTGCCATAGTTTTTCAGTCCTTTGCGCTTTTCCCGTGGATGACCATTGAAGAAAATGTGGCTCTTGGCCTGGATGCAAAGGGTGTGCCCGCTGCCGAGCGTGATCCGCTGGTGGAAAGTGCAATCGACCTGATCGGCCTTGGTGGGTACGAAAATGCATGGCCCAAGGAACTTTCTGGGGGCATGCAGCAACGTGTGGGGCTTGCCCGGGCACTTGTGGTTAACCCGGCCCTGCTGCTGATGGATGAACCGTTCTCCGCACTGGATGTTCTGACCGCGGAAAACCTGCGGACCGATCTGGTCGAACTTTGGTCAGACAACAAACTGCCCGTGCAGAGCATGCTGATTGTGACACACAACATTGAAGAAGCCGTGTTGATGTGTGACCGGATTGTGATTTCATCTTCCAATCCCGGCCGTATTGCCCATGTGTTGCCTGTCCCCTTCCCTCATCCGCGGAACCGGGAGGATGCGGGCTTCCGCCAGTTGGTCGATCATATTTATGCACTGATGACGCAGCGCGCGCCAATTATCTCGGAAGCAGATCTGATGCACCGCTCCTCGGCGGCATCTTCCGTGGTTCCGGGGTTCCGGGCTTTGGTGCCTGTGTCCATCACCATGATGATCGGCATGATGGAGGCTCTGGCCGCGCCCCCCCTGAACGGGCGAGCAGATTTGCCGATTCTAGCAGAAAAATTGCAGCTTGAACTGGATGACCTGTTCCCGCTTGGGGAATCTCTCGAACTGCTGGCTTTGGCCGAGTTGGAGGATGGAGACATCCTGCTGACCAACGAGGGCGTTCATTTTGTATTGAGTGATCTGGATGAACGCAAAGCCATTATGGGCCATGCGCTCAGGCACCATGTGCCGCTAGTAAAAATGATTTGTGCCCTGCTGGATGAACGTCCGACGCATAGCGTTAAAGCCGAGCGCTTCCGTGACGAACTGGAAGCCTGCATGTCCCCCGATTATGCGCGGCAGACGCTCCAGACCATTATTGGCTGGACCCGTTTTGCAGAACTGTTCGATTATGATGAAGAGAGCGACCGTTTTTTTCTGCCAGATGACAGTCGCGAGTAGTTATTCCCCTGCTCGTAACATCATGTCCCCCAGAGCCTGCCGTGCTTTGGTGACTTTGGGCGCAATAACAGCCTGACAGTACCCGGCATACGGGTGCTTGGCATAGTAATCATGATGTTCGGGTTCGGCTGGCCAGAATGTATCCAGTGGCAACACTTCGGTCACAGGTTTTGCCCCCCATAAATTGCTATTTGTGATGCTGCTTATGGTTTCCTGAGCAATGTCGCGCTGCTGTGGGGACGTGTAAAAAATGACAGACCGATACTGGCTTCCAACGTCATGCCCCTGTCTGTTCAGAGTTGTGGGGTCATGGAGTGTAAAAAAGCAGTCCAGTATCTGGCGGTAATTCAGCACGGAATGATCCCACTCCAACTGTACAACCTCGGCATGCCCGGTTTGTCCGGAGCAGACCTGCTGGTATGTGGGGTGTAAAACCGTGCCTCCTGCATAACCGGGAACAACTGAGGTTATGCCACGCATCTGGCGATAAACGGCTTCCAGGCACCAGAAGCAACCTCCCCCCAGCACTGCTATTTCCGCCATGCGTATGATCCCCTTCAGTCCGGTAGCCCCACGAATATGTTGGGTTCGTGGGGCCTGTTTGTTCAGGCTATGCGGGACAGGGCCGCCTTAAGACGTACGCATTCACCCTGCTGGCTTTCCAGACGATCGCGCATTTCCTGCACGATTTCTGGTTTGGCGCGGCTGACAAAGTTTTCGTTCCCGAGCTTTTTTTCGGTCTTGGCGACTTCATCTTCCGCTTTGGACAGTTCTTTTTTTAGCCGCTCGCGTTCAACGGCCAGATCAATCAGCCCTTCCAGCGGGATAATGACCGTAGCTTCATCCACAACAGCCTGAGCAGAGCCTTTGGGAATATCCCCGGCAAGCGGGCTTGTCTGTGTTACGCGGGCCATGCGGCAAATGGCTTCCTGCCACCGGCCAATGCGTTCCAGCGTTAGTGGTGCTGCATCCTTGAGAAGAACAGGAGCAGTCTGTGACGGCGGAACGTTCATTTCCGCCCGAACGGTGCGGATTTCCGTAATCAGGCGAATGATCTGCTCGCATTCTGCCACAGCTTCGTCTGCGCCGGTGGGGGCAATGGGTTCAGGCCATTGCGCGGCTATCAGGCTGCCTTCTTCACCAAAGCCGAATTCATGCCACAGTGTATCTGTTACAAATGGCACAACAGGTTGCAGCAGGCGCAGGATAACGCCCAACACATGGCCTGCAACGGCGCGGATTTCTACTGCTTCCTGATCATTGGCGGAATTAAAGACCGGTTTGGCAAATTCCAAGAACCAGTCACAGAAGCGGTTCCAGACAAAGCGGTAGCAGGTCAGTGCGTATTCATCAAAACGATAGGCATCCAGCGCACGGGTTGCCTCGGCAATGGCGGTTGCTGCTTCGGCCAGAATCCAGCGGCCCAGAGGGGATTGGACCTGTGTGGGGTCAAAGTTGACCGGGGCTCGTACGCCATTCATTTCGCAAAAGCGGGCGGCATTCCAGAGTTTGGTAATAAAGGAACGATAGTCTTCCACCCGTTTGCGGCCGAGTTTGACGTCCCGCCCAATGCCGGTCAGGGCGCAAATGGTAAAGCGCATGGCGTCTGCGCCGTAATCCTCGATCAGCTCCAGCGGATCAATGCCGTTGCCCTTGCTTTTGGACATCTTCTGTCCGTGCTCATCGCGCACCAGACCGTGGATGAAGATGTTGCGGAAGGGCACATCGTGCATGAAGTGCTGGCCCATCATCATCATTCTGGCGACCCAGAAGAAAATGATGTCGAAGCCGGTTACCAGAACATCCGTTGGGTAATATCGGTCGAGTTCGGGTGTTTTGTCCGGCCAGCCAAGCGTTGAAAACGGCCATAGTGCAGACGAGAACCACGTATCCAGTACGTCTTCGTCCTGTGTCAGGGGTTCTGTCTTGCCGTAATGCGCCTGAGCCTGTTGCTGCGCGTCCTCACCGTCATGGGCAACAAACACATGGCCGTCCGGCCCATACCATGCGGGGATGCGGTGCCCCCACCACAACTGGCGGGAAATGCACCAGGGCTGGATGTCACGCATCCATGCAAAAAAGGTATTTTCCCACTGTTTGGGAATAAAGCTGGCCCGGCCAGAGGTAATGGCCTCAATGGCAGGCCCCGCCAGTTTGCCAGCATCGCAATACCACTGGGTGGTCAGGCGGGGCTCAATAACAGCCCCCCCGCGTTCCGCATGGGGAACCTGATGGCGATGGGGTTCAATTTTTTCCAGCCAGCCGGTTTCTTCCAGCTTGGCGACAATAATCTTGCGTGCCTCTTCTCGCGTGGTGCCAGCAAGTGAGCGAACAAAGGCGGGGTCGGCCAGACCATCCTGCGCGCTGAGTTCTTCTTCTATCTCGTCCAGCACAATGCGGGCCTGCTCGTCCAGAATGCTGAGCATGGGGAGCTGGTGCCTGCGGCCGACTTCAAAGTCATTAAAGTCATGCGCAGGCGTAATTTTGACCGCACCTGTCCCTTTTTCCGGGTCGGAATGTTCGTCCGCCACAATCGGGATCAGGCGGCCTGTCAGGGGCAGGCGAACAAATTTGCCAATCAGGCTCTTGTAACGTTCATCTTCGGGATGAACAGCTACGGCCGTGTCGCCCAGCATGGTTTCGGGGCGAGTGGTGGCAACAGTAATGGTTGCGTCGCCCTGCCCTTCAACCGGATAGCGGATGTACCATAGGTTGCCCGCGACATCCTTGCTTTCCACCTCCAGATCAGAAATGGCGGAGCGGAATGCGGGGTCCCAGTTGACCAGCCGTCTGTCCCGATAAATCAGACCATCCTTGTAGAGGGAAACAAAGACTTCCTTGACTGCGCGGGAGAGGCCTTCATCCATGGTAAAGCGCTCACGCGACCAGTCGAGCGATGCACCAAGGCGGCGCAGCTGGCGGGTAATGCCCCCGCCGGATTCTTCCTTCCACTGCCACACGCGCTCAATAAAGGCATCGCGGCCCATATCCTGCCGGGTTGTTTTGCCCTCGGCTGCCAGTGTGCGCTCGACAACCATTTGCGTTGCAATGCCGGCGTGGTCCGTGCCGGGCTGCCAAAGGGTGTCAAACCCCTGCATGCGTTTCCAGCGGATCAGGGTATCCTGCAAGGTCATGGTCAACGCATGGCCCATATGGAGGGTGCCGGTAACGTTAGGTGGCGGGATCATGATGGTAAAAGGTTTTTTGTCGCTTGCTGGCTGGGCAGAGAAAGCCTTCTTGCTTTCCCACAGTTCGTACAGCCGGTTTTCTGTTTGTGCAGGCTCAAAAGTCTTGTTCAGCATATTTATCCAACCACACCACGTAAAAAAGGCGGAAGGCATCTAGCCCCCGCCTTTGCAAAGCAATTAACAGACCACAGGATTCCCCTCCATTGGCCTGCCCCCATAGGGTTACAAGCCGGTGGAGGGGAAGAAAACCTTACAGACCGCGCTGCGTCAGGCGTTCAACTTCCTTGCGTACAGCAGCCTGCACAATGCTTGCCAGATGGGCATCAAGCCATTTTTTGAGGAAAACGCGCACTTCCTGGCGCACGATGTCTTCAACCGTCAGAGACCCTTCATGCGTGACAGCCACTTTTCTCTCCTCATGTTCTCTAAGATATTTTTCCTGCAGGCTTTTCTGCAGCACGGCAAATGAGTTGGCGGTATCGGAAACCGTTTCGTCATTCAAAGGGATGGGCAGTGGACCAGACATGGTATGTTCAGCCTTTTTGTTAAGTTCGATCTGCCTGAGATCCGTTACAGATAATACTTCATCATGATCCACGGCCCGCGGTTGCACAAGGTCGGCCTTGCCGGCTGCCTGAGCTGTATCCGTGGTACGGGTGGGGGCAGCGGGAGCCTCTTTTTCCCCCTGCTGCGCAGAGTCCATCATGGACGGAGAGAGGACAAGCACATCGTCGTCCTGTTCATCCTGCGGCTCCGGGGCATGTTCTGCTGTAGCCGAGAGGTGCTCATCATGCAGTACCTGCCGAATGGAAGACAGGGTATCCGCTACGGATTTACCTGTTTCTTCTGATGAGTCCTGAGGCGACACCATACAAACATCCCTGCCACTGCTGGCTTAACATTATCGACCCGGCTGGTTGAGCGCGTAATCGTTCAACCCCCATAACCGATCCTTTACCGCGTTATAGTATGCTTTGTCATCATAAAGGGGAACATTCAGCTTCAGATCAACAGCAGTCAGGCGTCCAATGGCGGCTGCCACGTTGTAAGAGGACAGGACCATGTTGCTCAGGCTCTGCACAAGGGCCACCTGGGCCTGCAACAGACTCTCCTGCTGCTGCAGGACGGAAAGGGTTGTGCTGGTGCCAACCATGGCCTGCCGCTCTACCCCGCCCAGTGCTACGGTACCCGCCTTGATTGCGACCCGATTGCTTGCGATGGACGCCCGGTAAGTGACCAGCTTCTGCCAGTTGGAAACCGCATCCTGTGCCGCTGCACGGCGCTGGACGTCCACCTCCCGGTGTGCCTCCTGCGCAAGCTGCTTGGCCTGACGGACCGCCGCATACTCCGATCCCCCCTGATAAATGGGGATATTGAAGTTGAGGGCGGCGTATTTACTGTCATTGATCTGGTTGTTCAGGGCCTGATTAACCTGATGCTGATACCCCATTGTCGCGGACACTTTGGGGAGAATGGCAGCCATGGCAACGCCCACGGAATCTTTGTGCGATGCCTCGGTAAAAAGTGCGTGAATAACATCGGGGTTATTCCTGACCGCCAGTGCGGCGGCGGTCTGCTCATTTTTAACGGGCAGGACCAAAGGTTGTGGCGGCACCAGATTAGGGGGCGGTGCCATGCCAATAACCTGCATGTAGGTTGCCTGAGCAGTCTGCAATGTGCCCTCAGCCTGCTGGCGTGCGGCTTGTGCGGACGCGTAGGCGGCTTCCGCCTGAGCAACGTCGGTCCGGGTAATTTCCCCTACCCTGTAGCGTTCACTGGTTGCGCGTAGCTGCTGCTGCAAAACCCGTTCATTGTTAATGTTCAGTTGCAGGAGCTGTTCGTCTTCAATCACGCCCACATAGGCACTGACGACCTGTTTGAAGACCTGCTGTTCAACCGAAATCAGGTGCGCACGCGCGGCCATGACCTGATTAACGGCCTCATGCGTAGCGGCTGTGGTTTTGCCCCCGGTGTAAATTGGCTGGTTGATTGCAACACCCGCCGAATATCCCGGCGTATCGTAACGGCGGAGGGACTGGTGTGTGCGGGGGTGCCCGACCCCCTGATAATCATTGATCCCGTTATAGTAAGAAAGGCCGACCTGCCCGGTTACTGTGGGGTGCCAGCCTGCAAGGGCGGTTGGTACACTCTCGTCCGTGGCGCGGAGCGAAGCGCGTGCCGCTTGCAGGGTCGGATTGGTCAGATACGCGGCGGCCAGAGATTCCTGCAGTGTATGCGGGATAAAGGAGGGGGAGCCGCTTCCATCGTATTTTTGCGCCCATGCGGTTGTGCCGCACAGTATGACCGCCAGGCTCAGGCCGGTTTCGCAAATACGCCGCATGAGGCTGCTCCCGCTTGCAGTTACCGCAATAGGCTTGCGGCACTGTTCCTTGCCATGATGCGAGATTAAATTCCATTTTATAGTTTGTGACGGATTGAAAATGAGACGCCCTTCTGTGCCTTTTTTTAAAAGGAGAACGCGTGTTCAGGCACCATACCGGGCAGGAGTGGCGCTTGCGCTTCAAACAGGAGTGTCAGCCTGAATGGCTTGGAATATCCGGGTTCCCTGACCGCACTAAAGGCTTCCGGGAGAGATGACCCACTTTGTAGCAAACCTACAATGCGGCCTTTGGCGGAAAGCTGCCGGTCACAGAAATCAGGAAGTGTTGCAATGCAGCCATCAAAATAAATCAGGTCATACGGTGCCGAGTCTGCCGCCCCTTCGGTCAGAGCACCTTGCTGCCAGACAACATCCGGGGCCTGAGCCTGACAGAATCCCTGCCCGATCTGTGCCAGTTCGGAATTGGATTCGAGTGCGGTCACATGCAGGCCAAGCTGCGCAAAAAGGGCAGCGGTGTAACCGGTGGAGGCTCCCACAACCAGAACACGCTGCCCGGTTACTGGTTCTGCCGCTTGCACAAGGCGGGCAGTCAGGAGGGGCTGTGACAAAACACGGCCCTGCGCCAAGGGCAGGCTGGTATCTGCATAAGCCGCATTGCGCAGGTCGGGGCGAACACAGTGCTCACGCGGGAGGTGGCGCATGATCTCCAGAATACGCGAATCGGTAATCTCGGATGGGCGCAACTGGTCGTCCACCATCAGGTTGCGTGCTTGGGCATACAGGGTTGCATCCATTGACTGTTCTCCTTGAAGCATGGCGGTGGCCGTATGGGCATTCATGCTGCGTACACTCCTGATTGGCCATCTACCCGGTTGACCCGCGCCGACCATGGGCAGGAGTCTGTCTGACATACTGTTTTAAAATTGGCACAACACAACGGCTTGACCAATTTGAAAGAAAAGGACATAACGCTCCCACCATACACCGTTGGTCCGGTGGCAGAATGGTGATGTAGCGGACTGCAAATCCGCGTATGTGGGTTCGATTCCCGCCCGGACCTCCACTCCCCCTTGAAAATGAATGACGCCTGTTGACATTTCTCGCGGAAAACTGCGCTTTGTCACTCTGTGCCTTATGACATGGAATGATGCCGGGAGACGGGGAATGACAGGTATTCTGGGGGTATATTTGGGGGTAGCATCTCCATGCTGGGGGTATCGGGGATGTTCATGCTGACTGATGCCGCTGCTCGTAAAGCAAAACCACAGGAAAAGCCTTACAAACTGGCCGACTCTGAAGGGCTGTATTTGTTGGTCCAGCCTAATGGTAGCCGACTGTGGAGAATGAAGTATCGCATTGGAGGGAAAGAGAAGCTTCTCTCCTTTGGGAAATACCCCGAGGTTTCTCTGGCTGGAGCCAGAAAAGCTCGGGATGATGCAAAAGCAGAAATCCGCTTATCCAGAGACCCTTCCCTCACGCGTAAGCAACGTCGCGCGGAAGCCGCGTGCGCTCAGAACCATTTACAATCTGTAGGTGAAAGCTGGTTGAACATGAACCGCTCCAACTGGAGTGCCGTTCATCTTGAGCAAGTTCAGAGAAGCCTAGAAAGGTTCATCTGGCCATCTTTAGGCAATATTCCGATTACAGAGATCACGCCGCCAATGGTTTTGGCAGTCATTGAAGGTATTGAGCGCAGCAATGCCAAAGAAACAGCGCGGCGCGTAAGGCAGAGGTTATCTGCTATTTTTACATACGGTATTGCCCGCGGCCTTGGCGATGCAGATCCAGCAGCCGTAATTAAGGGAGCACTGGCGCCTTTGAAAAAGGGGCGCATGCCGGCAATCACTAACTTAGCCGAATTACAAGAGATGTTGCGAATAGCAGAAAGTCTTCCCGCTCATCCGGTGACAGTGCTTGCTCTGCGGTTTCTGGCACTTACGGCTGTCCGCCCGGGAGAAGTCCATGCAATGCCTTGGGCGGAGTTGGAAGGCGATACCTGGACGATCCCGGCAGACAGAATGAAAATGCGTCGTCCGCATGTTGTGCCGCTCTCTCGTCAGGCCTTGGAGGTATTAGAGGCAGTGAGGACCCTGAGTGGCCGAGGCCCCATGGTTTTCCCCAATGCGCGGTGGGCTCATAGGGCCATGTCAGAAAATGCTTTGGGCTATTTTCTGAACAGAGCGGGCTATGCAGGAAGGCACGTGCCGCATGGTTTCCGGTCTTCCTTTTCATCGATCATGAATGAACGGCACCCAGAAGATCGTGCCGTTATTGACCAAATGCTTGCGCATACAACGCGGAACCAAGTCGAGGCAGCATACAACCGGGCTGAACATAGAGAGAGAAAACGGGAGTTGGCTCAGGAATGGGCGGACATTTTATTCGATAATTTTCCCGACCCGATAGAACTTCTGGGTAAAAGTAGACGGTAAGTCTGCATTTAATTCGTGATAATTACCTCGCCACGTCGCCCCCTGCCCTTTTCACTTCGACTGATCGAATAGTTCACCTCTACCGCCTCTACGTGAAACGCAGAGAATATGTCCCGTACTTCTGGCCTGTCGTTCAATGACAGGACAAAACGCCCCCTGATCTGGGCCAGTTGCTCCGCCATCGCCACGAACTCGGAGCGAGCAAACGGCGCATTGTAGTCCTTTTCGTTCCCATAGTAGGGCGGGTCCAGATAGAAAAGCGTGTCCGGGCGGTCATACCGGGCAATTACGTCTGTATAAGGCAAGCACTCGACCACCACTCGGCTTAACCTCTGGTGGGCCTCGTCCAGTATCTGCCCCAACTTATGCACATCAAAGCGAGCTGGATTGATAGCCACCCCGAATGCCCCATTGACTTTCCCGCCAAACGCTAAGCGCTGAAGGTAAAGAAAGCGGGCCGCCTTGTGCAGGTCCGTCAGCATGATGGGGTCGCTCTTACGCAAACGTTCAAAGTCTTCCCTGCTGGTGACCTGCCACCTCAACACATCCATCAGCGGTACGTAATGCCACTTCAACACCCGGAACAGATTGGCCACATCTCCATTCAGGTCATTGATCACCTCGCAGGGCGACACAAAATTCCGGCGGAAAAATACACCACCCATCCCTACAAATGGCTCGACATAAGCCCGGTGCGGTATGCTCCTGAGCAATGGAACAATCTTTTTGGCCAGCAGCTTTTTGCCGCCCAGGTATGGGGCTACGGGCGAGACAGGCGTGCAATCTCTCAGATCGCTCTCATTCCCACAGAAATTCTCATCCATACCTTTTGCCCTCCAATAATCTTGACTCTCATGCCTCATATGTTCTCTATACGTTCTCAATGGAGGGTACAAGCATGAGCGCACGCTATGCGGGAGATCGTACGACCGGTTTTGCCAGCCCGGCAGCAGATGCTGTTGAAGGGCCGATAGACCTTTCCCAGATTCTGGACCTCAAAAACCCCAGCCGCTACCCGGTGCGCGTGCGTGGCGCGACCTTTGCAGGGCGCGGTATTCTGGATGGGGATATTCTGATAGCCGATACCGCGGGCTCTCCGCAGGCAGGCCAACTGGTCATTGCCTGGGCAGCCGGGCGCGTGCTGCTGGCGGAGTTGCAGAAGCGCGACAAGACATGGTGGCTGCTATCGGGTGATGACACGCATCCACCACTTCAGGTTGATCCTGCGCGTGATGTGGAGATCTGGGCCAACGTCACCAGTGTGGTGCGCGAGAAAGCCTGATGCTGTACGGGTTGATCGACTGCAACAGCTTCTACTGCTCCTGCCAGCGCTCCTTTGACCCGGAGCTGAAGCACAGGCCGGTTGTCGTACTGTCCAACAACGATGGGTGCGCCATAGCCCGCACAGCGGAAGCCAAACAGCTTGGCATCAAAATGGGCGAGCCGTGGCATCTGGAGGGATCGAAGAACCGTTGATTGATGTGCTTGGCGGGTAATTTCTGGCTTTTGGCGATTTGATTGACGGTTTTTGCGATGGCATCCGGTCTGCGTTTTGAGCAGATTG